>CAWJDO010000004.1:0-22662 GCA_963841635.1 Bryobacterales bacterium | reverse complement strand
TTCCCCCGCGGCCCCCGTCCTGGCCTCTCCCGCCAACGACTCCACGGGCGCTCCCCTGACGGCCGCCTTGACCTGGAACGCCGCCAGCGGCGCCACATCCTACGAGGTCTATTTCGGAACCCTCTCCACGCCGCCGCTGGTGACCACCACCACGGCAACCAGCTACGTTGCCACAGGGCTCGCAGCCAATACCACGTACCACTGGCAGATCGTGGCCCAGAACAGCTTCGGTTCCTCCGGCTCCCCGATCTGGTCCTTCACCACCGGCACCGCGGCCGCCGCCTTGCGCTTCGTCCCCGTGACGCCTTGCCGCGTGGTGGATACGCGGAGCACCGGCGGCCCGTTGGCCGCGCGCTCCAGTCGGTCCTTCGCGATTCCCGCCAGCGGATGCGGCATCCCGGCCACCGCGCAGGCCTATTCGCTCAACGTCACGGTGGTGCCGCCGGGCCCGTTGAGCTACCTGACTCTGTGGCCTGCAGGGCAGCCGCAGCCGGTGGTTTCGACTCTGAATTCGTTCGGCGGCACCGTAGTAGCCAACGCGGCCATCGTCCCGGCGGGGGCCAACGGGGCGGTGAGCGTTTACGTCAGCGACCAGAGCGACGTGATCCTCGATATCGACGGCTATTTCGACGCCACCGTCGTGGCGAATTCTTCTTCCTTCTATGCAGCCACCCCGTGCCGCTTGGCGGATACACGGAACCCGACGGGCCAGTTCGGCGGGCCAGCCCTGATTGCGCACCAGGACCGGGATTTCCCCATTCCTTCCGCCACCTGCGGAATTCCGGCCACCGCGAAAGCCTATTCGTTGAATGTCACGGTGATTCCGTTGACGGACTACCTTGGCTATCTCACCACTTGGCCGACGGGATCGGCGCAACCCGGGGTCTCGACGCTGAATTCGTGGACCGGGAAGGTGGTGGCCAATGCGGCGCTGGTTCCGGCCGGCAGCAACGGATCGGTTTCGGTATTCGTGACCGACCCGTCCAACGTGATCCTGGACATCAACGGCTACTTCGGACAGCCGGGGGGCGCCGGCGAGCTGACGTTCTACCCGCTGACGCCGTGCCGCGTGGTGGACACGCGGGGGGGCCAGGGGCTGTTCGGAGGTCCGGAGATGGAGGCGCAGACGACGCGCTCGTTTGCGCTGCCGGCCGGCGGCTGCTCGGTGCCCTCGACGGCGGCGGCGTACTCGTTGAACGTAACGGTGGTGCCGGACGGGCCGTTGCCATTTCTGACGGCGTGGCCGACGGGTGCGGCGAGGCCGCTGGTTTCGACATTGAACTCGTTCGAAGGAAGCGTGGTGGCGAATGCGGCGATCGTCCCAGCGGGCACCAGCGGGGCCATCAGTATTTATGTCACAAACCGCACGCACGTGATTCTGGATATCAACGGGTATTTCGCGCCGTAGTATTCACGCCACGCAAACCAACGCGGTGCACAGGCCTTCCGGCCGAGGGTGCGGCGGGCCCGAATCCGCAGTCGGTGCCGACTGTGGCCGTAACCTCCAGCGGGGCCGGTGCCGTCTTTGAGAGTACAATGCTATCGGAATCGAAGACGGCATTATCTTAGAGAGCTCGCGCAATGCTGCTCGTGTCGGTCGGCCGGCGTTGCCGCCCGGGCCGAAAGCGACCGAGCGGTCAGCGTGTACGCCGCTTCCGGGAGGAGCGAATGCATCGATCTCGCTGTACGCGACCGTCCGCGATTCGAGTGCGCCGGGCCGTCCTGGCTGGCCTGCTTGCGGTGATGACGACGCTCTACGCCGAGCCCCCTTCCAGAATCCATGCTGACATTCAGGGACGCCAGGCTTTCCGCCTCAGAGGCAACGTCCATCCTCTGCTCGCTTCCGCCGAGGATGAAGGCCAGGTCTCGGACACGCTCGCCTTGCCGCGCATCACGATCCATTTCGCCCTATCTCCCGCTCAGCAGACGGACCTCGACCGGTTGGTCGGGGCGCAGCAGGATGCCTCCAGCCCAACATGGTCCTTCACCACCGCTTCGTCGTCCCGTGGAAACCCCGGTGGTTTAGCGTTCGTTCCTGTGACGCCCTGCCGGCTCGTGGACACTCGCGCCAACGGTGCTCCTCTGGCTGCCGGTTCCACCCGCTCGTTCACGATCCTTCAAAGCGGATGCTCGATCCCCGGCACCGCACAGGCCTACTCCCTGAACGTCACGGTAGTGCCCCAAGGGCCGCTGCCCTATCTCACGCTGTGGCCCGCCGGCCAGACCCAGCCCGTGGTCTCCACTCTGAATGCGCTTACGGGTAACGTTACAGCCAACGCCGCCATCGTGCCCGCGGGGGCCGATGGGGCCGTCAGCGTGTTTGCCGCCGGGGCGACCGACGTCATCCTGGATATCGACGGCTACTTCGATGACTCCAGCGGCGCAACCTCGTATAAGCTTTATCCGACCACGCCGTGCCGTGTGGCCGATACGCGCAGCATCGCGAGCCAGTTCGGCGGACCCTCGATGGACAACTCGCAGCCTCGCGATTTCCCCATTCCGTTGAGCAACTGCGGTATTCCTGCGTGGGCGCGCGCCTATTCGCTGAATGTCACGGCGATTCCGTTGACGGACTACCTTGGCTATCTCACCACCTGGCCGACGGGATCGGCACAACCCGGGGTCTCCACGTTAAACTCGTGGACCGGGAAGGTGGTGGCCAATGCGGCGCTGGTTCCGGCCGGCAGCAACGGATCGGTTTCGGTATTCGTGACCGACCCGTCCAACGTGATCCTGGACATCAACGGGTATTTCGGGCAGCCGGGGGGCACGGGCGAGCTGGCATTCTACCCGCTGGTGCCGTGCCGCGTGGTGGACACGCGCGGGGCCGAGGGTCAGTTAGGAGGTCCGGAGATGGAGGCGCAGACGACGCGCTCGTTTGCGCTGCCGGAGGGCGGCTGCTCGGTGCCATCGACGGCGGCGGCGTACTCGTTGAACGTGACAGTGGTGCCGGACGGGCCGCTGCCGTTCCTGACTGCGTGGCCGGCGGGCGCGGCGAAGCCTCTGGTCTCGACGTTGAACTCGTTTGACGGAAGCGTGGTGGCGAATGCGGCGATCGTCCCAGCGGGCACCAATGGCGCGATGAGTATTTATGTCACCAACCGCACGCACGTGATTCTGGATATCAACGGGTGTTTCGCCCCGTAAGGACCGCTTCCGGACGGTACGGCTTCCGGACCATATAGCTTCCGAACCGAGCCGCGACCGCGAGGGAGCGGTCCGGAAGCCATAGCGCGCACCCCGGCCCCAGCAAGCTAGAATCGAAGGATGTCGCTGGTTGTGGTCGGTTCCGTCGCGTATGATGGCGTCGAGACGCCTCACGGTAAGGTCGAGCGGATGCTCGGCGGCGCTTGCACCTATGTCGCGCTAGCCGCCAGCTTCTTCACCGAGGCCGCCGTGGTGGCCGTTGTCGGCGACGATTTCGCTCAGGAAGACACCGATCTGCTGGCGAGCCGCGGCATCGATCTGGCGGGGCTCGAGCGCGTGCCCGGAAAGACCTTCTTCTGGTCGGGCGTCTATTCCCCCGACATGAACGACCGCACCACCCTGCGCACAGACCTCAACGTCTTCGCCGGCTTCAACCCCCAGCTGCCCGAGCGCTATCGCGCCGAGCCCTATCTCCTCCTCGGCAATATACAGCCCAGCCTCCAACGCAGCGTCCGCGCGCAGATGACCGCTCCCCGGCTCGTGGGCGGCGACACCATGAATTACTGGATCCGCGAAACCCGCGACGAACTGGTGGCGGCGCTGAAGGACTGGGATTTCCTGCTGGTCAACGACGCCGAAGCCCGCCAGCTTTCCGGACAGCACAATCTCCGCCGCGCCGCCCAGGCCATTTTCGAGATGGGGCCGCACACCGTGGTCATCAAGCGCGGCGAGTACGGAGCGGTCCTGTTCCGCCCCGAGGGTCACTTCATCGTGCCCGGCTACCTGCTGGACGACGTCTTCGATCCCACCGGCGCGGGCGATTCCTTTGCCGGCGGGTTCTTCGGATACGTGGCCAGCCGCGGCCTGGACATCAAGGACGCCAACGCCCTAAGGGAGATCCGCCGCGCCGTCATCTACGGATCGGTGATGGGCAGCTTCTGCTGCGAACAGTTCGGCGTGGACCGGTTTCGAACCCTGACCCGCGCGGAGATCGATGCCCGCTTCAACGAGTTCAAAGAATTCACCTGCTTCTAAGCGGAAGAGCGCGCCGGCCGCCCGTTCCGTCGCCGGTCCGATTCTGGCTGCCGTTGTGCTGGCCGCTCTCAGCGTCGGCGCCATCGCGTTCTTCTACTCCAAGGGCTGCCTGCTCTATTACGGCGACGCCACCGCCCACATCAACGTCGCGCGTCGCATCCTCGATTCGCGCACGCCCGGCTGGGAGCAGGTGGGGACGGTCTGGCTCCCGCTCCCGCACCTGTTGATGGTTCCCTTCGTCGGCTTCGACAACCTGTGGATCACCGGCCTGGCGGGCTCCATCCCTTGCGGATTCTGTTTCGTGCTGGCCGGCGTGCTGATCTTCCTCTCCGCGCGGCGCGTCTTCGCGGACGGGACCGCTGCCGCCGCCGCATGCCTGCTCCTGGCGCTCAATCCGAACCTGCTCTACCTGCAGGCCATTCCGATGACCGAGGCCGTGTTTCTGGCGTGCGTGGCGGCGCTGCTCTATTTCACGGCTCGCTTCCGCGAGACGCAATCCTGGGGCACCTTGGTCGGGGCGGGATTGGCTGCGCTGGCCGCCAGCATGACGCGGTACGAAGGCTGGTTTCTGATCCCCTTCGTCACGCTGTATTTTATGGCGGCCGCGAAAGAACGCCGCCTGAAGCACGCGCTGGTTTTCGGCCTCATTGCCTCGGTCGGCCCGCTCTACTGGTTCGCGCACAACTACTTCTTTTTCGACGACGCCCTCGCTTTCTACTCCGGCCCCTCGAGCGCCATGGGGATCTACCAGCGCGCCCTCGACGCCAACATGGGTCGCTATCCGGGCGATCACGACTGGCGCATGGCGTGGTTCTACGTGCGAGAGGCCGTGCAGCTATGCGCCGGGCAACCGCTATTCTTCCTGAGCCTGGCCGGCGGCCTCGTGGCGCTGGTTCGCCGCGCCTGGTGGCCCCTGGCTCTGCTGGCATTGGCGCCGCTGTTCTATGTCTGGAGCCTGCACTCCGGCGGCACGCCTATCTTCATGCCGCAGCTCTGGCCGCACAGCTACTACAACACGCGTTACGGCATAGTGGCCCTCCCGCTGCTGGCATTCGCGGCCGCGGCGCTGGTAACCCTGGTGCCGCCGCGCTTCCGCAAGTTCGCGGCGGTGGTGGTGGTGCTCGCCGCCATCTCCCCGTGGCTGGCCTATCCCCGCATGGAGAACTGGATCTGCTGGAAGGAATCGCAGGTCAACTCCGAAGCGCGGCGGGCCTGGACGCGCGAGGGCGCCGACTACCTGCGCGCGAATTACCGCCGCGGAGAAGGCATCGTCACGTCCTTCGGCGACCAGACCGCCATCTACCAGCAGGCCGGAATCCCGCTGCGGGAAACCTACAGCGAATGCAATGGCCGCGCCTGGAAGAAGGTCATGAACGCTCCGCAGCCGCCCCTGCGCGAGAAATGGGCCGTGTCCATTTCGGGCGATATCGTCGGCCACGCCATCGAGCGCCTTCAAAGGACCGGGCCACGATATGATCTATTGAAGACCATCACCGTGAAAGGCGGGCCGGTCATCGACATCTACCGGCGGCAGCAATGAGGATTCCGTTCACCAAAGCGCACGGCGCGGGCAACGATTTTGCCCTGACTTGGGCTTCCGATGCGCCGCCCGACGGCTTGGCCGAAACCGCGCGCGCCGTCTGCGATCGCCATACCGGCGTGGGCGCCGATGGCTGGCTGCTGGTGCGCGCCACGCCGGGTGAGAGAGCCGACGCCGAGATCCGCCTCTTCAACGCCGATGGCAGCGAGCCGGAACTCTCCGGCAATGGCACGCGCTGCGCCGCCGCGTTCCTGCTCGATATGGGCGTGGTCAACGGCAAGGAGATGCGCATCTCGACCGGCGCCGGCGTAAAACATCTGCGCCTGATCGACCGCGATGGCCGGCGTTTCACCTTCGAAATGAACATGGGGCGGCCCGCGTACACCCAAGCCGACCTGCACCTGGAGCTGCCGCTCGACAGCGGCATGCAGGAAGTGGTGGCGCTGGCGGTAGGCAATCCCCAATGCGTCGTGTTCGTCGATAGCTTCGACTTCGACTGGCGCCGCACGGGCGTGGAAATCGAGCGCTACCCACATTTCCCGAATCGCACGAATGTTTCGTTCGTGCGGCGGATCGACGCGCACACTCTCGAGGTCCGCTTTTTCGAGCGCGGCGTCGGAGAGACCGTCAGCTCCGGCACCGGTTCGACCGGTGCGATGGCCGCCGCCATCCTGCGCGGCGTTGCCGAGAGTCCGGTGCGGATCGTTACGCCCGCCGGACCGATCGATCTGCGATGGGATGGCGACATTTATCTTACGGGGCCGGCTGAGATCGTCGCCGCGGGAGAGTTTTATGCCGGCCGAATATCAGGAGAAGCCCTTGACCGAACCGAGTAACTGGCACCAGCAGTTGGAGGACAGGATCCGCACCCACACGGCCCGCGTCGGCGTGGTGGGACTGGGTTACGTAGGCCTGCCCCTGGGAGTGGAGTTCGCCCAAGCCGGGTTCCGCGTCACCGGAATCGATATCACCGCGTCCAAGGTGGACCGGGTGAACGCCGGGGATTCCTACGTTCTCGACGTCCCCAGCGCGACGCTGGCGCCGCTGGTCTCGGGCGGGAAACTGGAGGCGACCACCGACTTTTCCGCGATCGCCCGGCTGGACACCATCGACATCTGCGTTCCCACACCGCTCCGCAAGTCCAAGGACCCGGACATGAGTTACATCGACGCGGCCTGCCGCGAGATTGCGCAGTACATTCACCCGGGAATGCTGATCATCCTGGAATCCACCACCTATCCGGGCACCACGGACGAGTTTGTGCTTCCGCTGCTCCAGAAGTCGGGCCTCAAGGTGGGCGAGGATTTCTTTCTGTGCTTCTCGCCGGAGCGCGTCGATCCCGGCAACCCCAAGTATCAAACCGTCAACATCCCCAAAGTGGTCGGAGGCATCACTGCGGCGTGCACCGAACTGGGCTCGCTGTTCTACACCCAGGCTCTCCAGACCGTGGTTCCGGTGAGCTCCACCAAAGTCGCCGAGATGGTGAAGCTGCTCGAGAACACTTTCCGCATGATCAATATCGGCCTGGTGAACGAACTGGCGCAGATGTGCGACCGCATGGACATCAACGTGTGGGAAATCATCGACGCGGCGGCCACCAAGCCGTTCGGGTTCATGCCCTTCTATCCGGGCCCCGGCCTCGGAGGCCACTGCATTCCCATCGACCCCTTCTATCTCTCCTGGAAGACCCGGCAGGCGGGGTTCGAGGCGCGTTTCATCGAGCTGGCCGGCTACGTCAACAGCCAGATGCCGCACTTCGTGGTGGACAAGATCCAAAATGCGCTCAACGCCGACGCCAAGCCGCTGCTGGGCTCGCACATTCACATCCTGGGAGTCGCTTACAAACGCGATATCGACGACCTGCGCGAGTCGCCGGCGCTCGATGTCATCCACCTGCTCAAGCGCCACGGCGCCGTGGTGACGTACAGCGACCCGCACGTCGCGAGTCTCACCGTGGACGGCGCCCGTCTCTCGGCCGAGCCGGTGGAAAAGGCGGCGGCGGAGGCGGATTGCGTCGTGATCGTCACCGATCATTCGACCTTCGACTATCCGGCGCTGGTAGCGAGCGCGCGCCTGATCGTGGACACGCGAAACGCCCTGCGCGGCATCTCGTCGCCGAACATCGTCAGGCTGTAAGAGGACGGTCGGCGGTCGCCGACTACTGCAGTGGGCGGACGCGCTTGGCGCTGGGACATTTGAAGCCGCCGGCAAGCGGAGTGACCCAGTCGCGATCGACTTCGACCGCAACGGACCGCTGCAGGAGAGTCACCGAGATCACCAGGCGGAAGTTGCGTTTGGCCTCCACACCTGCAGTGATACTGAAACAACTGATTCGGCCTACAACTGCGCCGCCCTGCCGCAGGAATTGCTCGAAAGCGAGCTGTTCGGCTACGAGCGCGGAGCCTTCACCGGTGCCGTGAAAATCACTCCGGGGAAGTTCGAAGCGACCGATGGCGGCATGATCCTGTTGGACGAAATCGGAGACATGGGCATAAGGCTGCAGGCCAAGCTCTTGCACGTCCTGCAGGACGGCGAGTTCCAACGGCTTGGCGGCCGCGAGACCGTTCGCGTCAATGTGCGCGTACTGGCAGCCACGCACGACCTGGAGAAGGCCATCCGGGAAAACAGGTTTGGGAGGACCTGTATTACCGGCTCAACGTCGTGAGCATCCACGTGCCTCCTCTGCGCGAGAGGAAGGACGAGATCCTGGCCTTCGCCAGGTTGTTCCTCGACAAGCACGCGATGCCAGGCACGCACGTTCCCGAGATCACCCCAGCCCTGGTGAGCGCTCTCCTGGCATACCACTGGCCCGGCAACATACGCGAACTGGAGAATGTGATTCGAAGGCTGCTGGTCTTCGGAGACGCGGACCTCATTGCTCAGGACCTGCTCAAGAGGGTCAGCCGGCCGGTCCTCGACCGGTGCTTGGCGGTCGATGCCGACGGTAGCCAACAAGGCCAGCGTGCCGTTTCGACTCTTGGCCAGGTCAGCCAGGCTCGCGACCAGGAGGAGGCCCAGGTTATCCTGAACGCGCTGATGGCGAGGCGATGGAACCGCAAGAGCGCCGCCAGGCTCCTGAACATCGACTACAAAGCCTGCTGGCCCTTCGGCAGGTTCTTGATGCGCTCGTCCTCGGCGCGGTACTCCCGCTCCTCGCGCTCCGATCCGCTCGTGCCCCTCTCAAACCGCTCCCAGCCGAACAACTGCTGGCGCACAAGTGACACCGTCCGCTTCATCACTCGCTGTTCGGCCGACGCCCGAATGAAGAACTTCGACGTCTCCTCGTCCTGCGTGCGCAGCGCGATCTTGGTGTTCGGCGCCGACGTCACGTCCTCCTTGAAGCCCCTGCCGACCTGCAACAACTGGGGCAGGCTCTGCATCGAGAACAGGAACGCTGTGTTCGTTCCGCGCGCCGTCTGGAGGATCTGCGCGAAGTTCTTGTACCCGAACGGAGCGAACTCGTCCAGGACGACACTCAGAATCGGCCGGTTGCGCCGCCTTCGCTCCTCCTCGCTTTCGTACCGCTTGCCGACCACCAACTGAAGATTCTGGAGCAGCATCTTGCCCAGCGCGCGCACCGGCTCGGTGTTCTTGTTGATGTTGAGCGTCACGAACAGGATCAGCTCCTGGTCGATCACGTCGTCGATCGACAACAGGTCCTCGTACGGTCCGGTGATCACCGACAGTTCGTCGTCCAGGAACGTCATGCACTCGTTCAGGAGGCCCTGGATCTTGGGCACCCGTTCGCGATCATTGAACGACTCGACCAGGTTGCGGACGGACATCTCGAAGTTCAAGCTGCGCTGCAACGAGACGCCGGAGTCGGCCTGAATGTGCCGCCGGGCCTTCTCAACCTGCTCGCGGAGGACTTCTCCGTCCAGCGCCATGACGATCACGTCGTAGAAGTTGAAGGGCAGCCCGGTGTAGTGCAGCACGCGAACGATGTCGGCCAAGTAGTTCAACTGGTGCTTGGCGAAGAACTCATCGTGCAGGTTGAAGCTGCCGAAGACCATGTTCACCTGCGCCATGTAGTTCTCGTCGGTCGTGTGGAAGGGGTTGTAGAGGCACGAGAGGTCCGGCCTGGCCGGATTGATGAGGCGCAGATCGTCGAGTCGACCGGCCCGGTTGATGTGTGGCAGCAGCTCGTAGAAGAAGTCGAGATCGCCTTTCCCGTCGAAGATCACCATCGGGATCTTGTGCCGGTCCTCTTTGGGGCCGATGCGACGCTGAAGATCCTGGGTGATGATGTTCCTCAGAAGCGTCGTTTTACCGCTGCCGGTCATGCCGAGAACGATTCCTTGCATGACCCGAACCTTGTCAGGCCACAACCAAGGGGTGCCGTGGACGTCGTAGCCCAGCACCACGGCATTCTGTTCCCAAGCCTTCGCGACGTGCTGCACGTCAGCAACCGGGCTCATCACCAACGGCGGATAGCGCTGCCGATTCTCCTTCCAGTTTTTCCGTTTCGCGAGAACCCAAATGGTGACGACCGGGACGCCGACCGCCAGCACGAGGTAGGTCAGGAGTTCGGCAAGCTGCAAACCGGTGAGGTGCCACGCTTGCGTGCCGAGTAACCAAACGACGAAGAGGGCTGCTGCGGCCAAGGCGGCGCAGACGAAGACGGGGGACGCCGAGAGTGGGGGACGTTCATGGTGCGCAGAAGGCGTGGCCATTACGCCGCCAGGTTGAAGACCAGGAGCGCAGCCATGACGAGGGCGGACAGTGTTCCGAAGACGGCCGTTTCCATCTTCGGTTTGCGCCGACGGTCGGGTTCAAAGGGATTCCGAGGCTCAAGCACGAGGTTCGCGAGGCGGTTCCGCACCCCCAGATCCGCCCGGCGTCGCATGCTGGCTTCGAAGCGGGTGAGGACCTCCGCGGCCGTTATCGGCCGCTCGATGCTCGCGAGTGCTTCGTCCGTGAGCATCGCTACAACACCAGATGCACGTTGATGTGGCCCACCGAATCGTCCGGGAAGGTCAACCTCAGCACGGTACGCTCGCCCGGCCGCGCGCGCGCCGGGAGGTCGAACGCGATCAAGCCGTGAGCAGCTTCCCCCGGCTCGACGACTGAGGTCCGCTCCTCCGAGTACCGCACGCGCACGTAATCCACGTCCTTCCACTTGAGAGGAAAGTCGGTCCCAAGCTGGGTCGCGGTGAGTGGGATCAAGGTCTGCGACGAGCGCGGCGACTTCAGTCTAAACACATCTGGCGGCGCCGGCAGGTAGGGCTTCTCGCTGCCGTTTACGATGGCGTACCGGAGGAAGATGCGGCCATCCGCCTCGTACACGTCCCGCAGCATGATCTGCACGCGTCCTTCAGCCTTCGACGCTGCCACGGACTTAATAGGAGTGCTTTCGATCAGCATGGCGGATGGCACCTTGGGCTGTTCAACGGCGGCCGGCTTCGGCGGTGGCGTCGGGTCTGCCTTTGCCGGCGGGACAGGCTCTTCATCGATCGCGAATTGCGTCTCGCCGATGGTGTCAGCCGGCACGAGCTCATAGCTCTGGCGACCCGACGCGGTCCAGACGAATAGATTCGTGGCGCCGTCCGGCTCCAGCGGCTGCACGAACACCTTGTTCTCGCGCCATTCCACCTTGAAGTTCGAGCTTCCCACTGCGACTTCCTTTACTGGCTCGGTGAACTCCAGTACGGTCAGGTGATTCTGGGTCGTGGCAACCCGAGTGATCCTCTGCCGGTCCGCCTTCTGCGTCTCGATCTTCTGGCCGAATGCACACAACGACGCAATCAACGAAGTAAGTAGGATGCCCCTCATTAGTTCCCCTCCTAGACAGAAACAGGGAGGCCCAGCCCTCCGACCGACAGGACCTGGGCCTCCTCTCTGGCCTGATTCTAAGCGAAGACTCTGAGGCTCCATATTCTCGGCGGCCGTCGTGAACCGCCTCTGCACCCGCTCCCATCATGCCTTTTGGCATCCCCTGATTGACCGGAAAAGCATTCTCGGAGCTATCGGACGGCCCGGTACATCCGACCGAGAACGCAGCCTGCGCTCGAGAAGTCAGATGTGTCCTTTCGGCAGGCGATCTAGGCCGCCGCGGCACTTGGACCGCGGCATCGCGACAACATCGCGAAGCCCTTATATAAAGGGGAGTTTGAAGACTACCGCTCCCGTGGGCCTGGCCCCACGCTTGTTCCATCCCGCGGCGTACCGGGCACGGTTGGCTGCCGCGCACTCGGGCAGTCCACGGTCTTGAGGATGACGCTGCGGAGTCGGAAACGAGCAAGACCTTTTCTTCCGAGAACTGTCCGGAGCCTGGTGCCGCATCCGGGGCGCCATTCGGCAAGATCGGCGCCATGGCCAGGAAGTGACCGTGATCCAGACTGTGTCCAGAGTGTCCAGACGTCGCCTGCGAGAGTTGCGATCCGGCGACTACGATTCCAGCGCAGCGGTGGGCCACCGCCAGACTTCCCCACTCAATCGGCTGATCGTAACGGGTACTAACTGCCTCCATCTACGGCGGATCTACGCTTGACGATTCGAACGAGAGGTGATACAAGTATTGTGTCTTCGAGTTTTTCTATGAGCGCAGCCGTAGATCCACCGGGGCAGGGATATTGAAAACAAAGAGTTTGAGTCGCTGTCTCCTTGGATGCCCGGGCTCTCCCGGACCGGGAGTGAATCCCGCCTTCTCTAGCCTTCATCAAATACAGGTAGACGTAATGGCCATTGGCGTGCTCCATCCTACGGGGGAGGGAAACTCCGGTTCTGGTGATGTGCCCCAAAATGCACCAGGAATACGTTCCGCGTGGGACGGCAGATGATTGGGAGAACAGACAAACTTATGCCACGAAAGACTTCAAAGCATCAGAAAGCTCGAGATCACGCAGCAGGCAACGGCCACGACCCACTTGATGAACTATGGCAAGCGAAGTACAAATTCAACAAGACCAAGCTCGGTGTTGCCGAAGACAAGGCTCGTGCCGCTGCTGACCGGACAGTTGCAAGCGTTCGGGAGGCCAGACTGGAGCTTCAGACTGCGTAGTGCGTGTCAGCTTTGACACCCGGTTCTCCGAATCCGCCCCAATTTTGTGGCTCACGAAATAACGGCAGCCGACCTGCAACGGGTCGGCATCTATGTGACGCGTATAGTGGTCACCCAAGTCCTGGCAGATATTGCCAGAGACCCGGAAACCTACTTAGCTTCAAACCTGATCGGCAAACGCCGTAAGAGAGCTCTTCGACTCGATTCCAACGCAGAAGACACATTTGAGCGCGAACTGCGTACATACCATAACGGGCAGTTCGCCAATGTTGCCTTCTACGGAGAGGAGCGTCTCCGTGACCCCTCTCTAGATCTCAGCGGGTCAAAGGGTATCACCGTGCTCGTGGATGCGGTGGATGGAACCGACTTGGTCGAGCGCGGCTTGTTCAATTGGTGTACCGCGTCGGTTTTCTTCGCTCCTAGCCGCCCTGCCGGCCAGCGCATTCTCGCCTCGTTCGTCGGCCTGCCCTCAGGGGAGGTCTACTATGCAAGCGCAGACAGCCCAATCGCCTACGTGAAGCGTAGGAGCCAGGAGCCTGTCGAGGTGAAGCACCCGTCGGCTAACGTGAACGTTGAAGACGCATCGATCTGTTTTTATGGCCAGAAGATAGCGAACCTGCTGTCAGTGGTGAGGAGCTCTTTGCCAACGAATCTGCTCGTGCTGCAGGAGCGTCGGGCGCGCACAAGGGAACAACAGGAAGAATCCAAGAACGAACTTCCCACGCGGCTTTACACTCTCGCGGGGATTCCCATGATGATGAGGTTGATTGATCATCAGGCTGACGAAGCGCACTGCATCGATGTTGTGCTAGACCTAAAGGGTCAGAGACCGCACGACGTGGTCGCAGGTGCATTCATTGCCAAACGTGCCGGTGCCTCCCTGAGGACCCTCAACGGCCAGGACATTTCTGATGGCGACCTTGAGGCGAGCCTTCTGAAGCCAGCCTCCGACGGCGGTAAGCTCAGGTACGTACTAGCTGCCAACGACACTCTCTGCCTAAAGGTGATTCAACTGCTTTCCGGGCAGCAAGTCTACGAAATGGTGGACCAGCAAGACAAGGTACTTGGTCTTGCCACCAAGGAGGAGATTCGGGCGCAGCAGATGTGGCGCAGGATGGTCGCTGTCCTAGTCTTCGATCAGGCGGGGCAGATTCTCGTGTGCAAGCGGCCTGCGGCCGCACCTGCCTATCCGGGACTGTGGACGTGCTCTGCCGGCGGACACGTCGAGGTTGGGGAGTCATACCTCGGCGCTGCGCGCCGCGAAGTCTGGGAGGAACTTCGCCTGAGCGCCGCGTTAGAGGACGCGGGCACTTTCGAGACCACCGACGAGAGGGGCAAGGTAATTCATCATTGCTTCAAGGGTTGCTCGGCAGGCCCTCTTCCCCTGAGCAGCGACGAATATGAGGAGTCTCGCTGGATTAGCTTGGACGTCTTGGCATCTGAGGTCGGGGCACACCCGGAGGCGTACGCACCTCCCCTAAAGAAAGCACTGGGTCTATTCAACATGGCAGTGCGATAGCGTTCTGAGACGCCACCGCGCCCCGCTGCGGTTCGGCTTCTTTCGTGCAGTTCTCGTGGAGTCCGCGCGCTCCCACGATGACCTGCGCGTGGCCTTCATTTGGGCCGGGGAGCACATTCGGCAGCTATCGTCCGAGCGCTGGGGCGATCCGGTGCTGAGCAGGCTGTGGGCGGTGCTGATCAGCCGTGGAGTTTGAGTTGCTCCTTCGCAAGGCCCATGAGTACCTGCTTCAAAATCTCGAAGCTGACGCTCACTCCAGCTTTCGCAATCTGGGAACCAGCCTTCTTCCAGAGGGAATCGCTACGTGCGGCGTCCAAGAACTCATACCCTTGCCAAGTGATGGCCAGAGGCATGGCGCGCGGGCTACCGTCCGAGTGGGTGGTCGCATCGACCGTTTGGAGCAAACCGGCCTGTCCCATGAGGTGAACGTGAAACCCAATCTGCTCTTCCGAATACCCGGCCAATTCGAGGTCTGGAGGTGCGTACCCGTGGTCGTGCTCGGCGAGTTGGAGCAGAATCGCCCGGATCAGTTCCATATCGCGCTGCATTCTCGCTTATGATACCTCGTGGACCGAAGCGGGGACCCTCTCCCGTTCACCATCCAGGTACGACGACCTGGGAAGCCCCGCGCCCCGGTTCTCCTTTTCGCCCGCTACCCCCGTGTCCCTCTAGCCGCTGCCTGCCGGCCCCTGCCCGCCGCTCCACGCGCGCCTCGGCGCGGCGGGCGGGGCAAGGTCTTCGTGCGGGAGGTGAGCGCGACCGATTCGGCGGGAGCAGATCGGGGGCCGCGTGATGACCTTCAGACGTGTCGCGGGGTCGGAGGCAGAGGTGGTCGTCTCGTCGCTCATCGAGGCGGCGACGACCGCACGGGCCCGTCCGAATCCAACGTGCATGTTGTCACAGCTACGGAGACATCCCAAGATCGCGTCAATTCCGCGCGCGAGGCAAGGCTCGTGCCAAACCACCAGGTCCAGACCGACGTGAACGTCCGGTCTCCACGCGCCGACTTGGACCTACCCAGGTCCAGAGTCACGTGGAAGAGGTCACCTAGTCCAAGGCCGGTCCGAATCGCCGTCCTGTAACTTGCGTGTTTTCAGTGCCGTGGCCCGCACGTGATGCATTTCTGGACCATGGCATGGAAGAGGTCGTGGGTTCGATTTGCTCCCTCCGAGTACTCCGGGGGAGACCCGGCCCCAGCCGAGTCTCCCCCTGGAATTACGCAACGGCCGATCTGGGCTTCGCGACCTTCGGCATCTGCCTGGAGCCAGGAAGCTCCAGCTTGCCGTCTCGCACTTCCGCCCGACCGGGTTCGAACTCAACCGGATGTATCCGTTGAGGACGGCCGTGATCGAAGATCAGGCCGCCGTCCCTGGTCACCTGCATCAGGAACGTCTCCCTCTCGACGATCTGGCCCTGTTCGTCATCGACCTGATCCAGCAGATAGACATTGCCGTCCTGGTCGATCGACACCTCGCCACTCACCAAATCCGGAATCGCGACGGTGACCCGGCGGCCACCGGTGCGGTCCGCGATCATGTTGACGAGTTCCTGCGGAAACGCGTAGAAGACGATGCTGCCGGTGCTCTTGCTCCCCTTGCAGGTGATCGCGTAGAGCGCGGCCAGCCAGTCGAACGCGTTGGCGGATTTTCGTTCGGCCCACTTCCGGACCAGGTGAATCATGTTGCGGATCTCCTGCCGGGAGCGTTCCTCATACCAGCGCAGCGCGGCCTTGGCCTTGTTCCGCGCCTTGAACGCCTTACGCCTGGCGACCACATCGTCGGAGGCGCAGGCGTTCACCGCGGCATCTGCCTCGGTCACAGCTTGGCGATACTTCTCGCGCTTTCCGAGAGTCAGCGCGATGTTGACGCCGTATATGCGAGCGATCTGTCCGGCCTCGGCGTACATCTCACGATCGAACCGCCCGTTGACGATCAGACCGCGGAAGTCCTCCAGGGGCCGTATATCGCTGAAGAAATCGTCGAGCTCCTTGCGGAGCATGTTGTACAGCCTGCCGATTCTGTCCGTGGGGCTCACATTCAAGTGGAGTGGCAGATCGCTAACCCGCTTGGCGTCCTTCAGCCTCAACCACGGCGCGGTCGCAACCTGTTTGCGAACCCCTGCTATCACCCCCTGATTGGTCAGCGTCCCGTGCTTCAGGGCATCGAGCGCCGCCTGTAGTTCTCTCGCCAGCCGTTCCGCCAGTTCCGGGCGCCCTTCGGCGTGGCAGGACGTCATCAGGTCCGTGATGATCCCGATTTCGTTCCCCTTCGCCGAAACCGCCACCTGCGGCAGGTTCCACCAGGCCGACCGCCTCTTCTTCCGCTTGTCCTTCTCGTTCGAGAAGGTCTCGCGATGGCTGAAGCGATCTTCGACCCACCGTGGAAACCCGCTCTCCTCCACCACGCAGACAACGTCGAAATCGTAGTCGCCGCCGTTCTTCGCGGCCGTCCTCGAGTGGAGGGTGATGGTATGCTCCAGCCGGAGGTGCCTGTTGACGATTTGCTCGACGACTTCCTGTTCCGACATCGAACCGCCCTGCCGACCGAGCTCGTCTATCAGGCGCATCACCGCCTCCGGCAAGTGCAGTTTTCGCAAAGGCAGCAGGTCGTCCTTGGCCCGGATCGGATAGCGTACCTCCAACATCCGCGCCGAGCCGAGGCTCGTGAGCGCGGTGTTCTCCGGCATCCAATCCGAACCGCTGAAGACCCGGCCGTTGTGCAGAACCAAGTAGCCGTCGTCAGCCAGTGCGAAGGCCGGCAGCCGAAAGCCGCCCGCCGTGCACAGCTTGTACGCCCACCGGCACAGGATCCGCTGGAGCTGGTTGTTGATGAAGGGAAACTTCACGAGCTGCCCACTGCCGTCAGCCTTCAGCGCCGCTTCCACCACTGTGCGTTCGGTGGTCGCGGATTCGCCGTCTCCAGAGACCTCGTCGGTTCCCAGGAGCCGGAACAATTCCTCGAAGTTGTTCTCGTCCACCGAGCCCTTGAGCTTCCGAACCTGTTCGAGCGCCAGCGGCAGCACCTCAAGGTCGATAGATGACTCGGGAGCGTGCGTCAGAAGCGTGTAGCTGGATTCGTACTCGAGCGGACGCGAGACTTCCCGAATGCCCAGCACGATCGGACCCCGTAGCAACTGCACATCGCCGCACCAGAGCCTCACCAGCGTCGACTTCTCCGGCAGCGCAGGCTTCATGCAGCTCTTCGGCAGGACAATGTCGGCGCCGAGATGGCCGGCGACGTCGTCCTCCATGACCTTGAAGCTGCCTTTCGCCTGGGTCCGGTTGAATGCGAGGCGGAACTGGTAGAAGTGACGGTCGGCCAGATGCAGCCGCTCAAACAGCGAGCGCCGGATCCAGCCGCGACAGTCATTCGTGCCCAGGGAATGGTCTTCCACGACGAGCACCTTCGCGTCCGGCTCCTCGATCCGCACCTTGCAGGGTGAGACCAGGATGCCGAAATAGGTGACCGCCGCTTCCGGCCATTGCTGGAACCGCTCGGCGATCGGCTTTTCGTATTCCTTGCTGACGGCGTAATACCTGCCGCTCTTCGCGGAACCTGAGGCGCCGATGAGGCGATACTCCACCCCGCCGACGGTGAACCGAGCCAGCGCCTGTTCCACCTTGGCGCGCCCGTAGTCATCGAGCTCGTTGCCCGGGATTTCAACGGTGGCCACACGAATGCCTGGATATAGAGCGTCCAGCAGCGTGTTGGCGAGCTGTCCTTGCCGGGTCAGTTGCATCGACTTCTGAGCGACCGTTCCTTCCTCGTCGATCTCCAACGCCATCACTGGCAGTTGGGACGTAACCATGGTTTTCATTGGGGGCATCTCCTTGTTCTGTTTGTTGGAACGAGCAACAGACAGACAGGAGCCCCGTCTCCGGTGCCCTCCCGTGCCTGTTGCCGTGAACTTGGATCAAGTTCCCGGGTGCCAGGCTCGGAGAGCCGTCACCGGGTTGCGCTGTTAACGACCCACTCCCTTGCTGTCCGTTGTCGGAACAGGCGGGAGAACGCTGGTGCGGGTGTTCCCGGCCAGCAACTTTTCCGCATGAAGCTGCGGATCGCCTCGACCTACGTCATGAGACCCGATATTTGTTCTTGGACTCTTTTCTCGTTGGACCGCCTCCTTCTTGATGACTGGCTGGCCGTTGGTCAGATCCACGGTGGTTTTCCATTCAGTGACGACGGCGTAGGTACCGCCGGAGCGAAAGGCGGTGACCATTGCGTCGTTTTCGGTGGGGGACTCCTCACCGAGCTCCACCTGGCCCGCGCCGGAGCTCTTCACCAAGAAGTAGCGGGTGCCGTCGTCAGAACGCTCGATCCGTCGGCGGCGGGCGCGCTCCTGTTTCTGGCTCGTTGGTTTTGGTTCGCTGATATCCACGGCTATTGTCGTCGTCCGCGCCCCTCTCGCGCAGGCGCTCGGCTCTTTCGGTTCCTGATGGCAGAATAGAGCAGCGCTTCATGGAGTGCAAAAGTCTCGGCGAACATGACGGTGCAGACTCGGAAATGCCAACAGCCGACTGGACAGTCTCGCGTTCGTGGTGCCGTTCCGGGAAAACACTCCCGCACTGCTGTGCATGGATTCGCGCCCGACATGAACACAATTGCACTCAATACCCCTAAAAATGGGCATTTACTTGCCTTAATCGAGCCGTTATAATCCAAGGTGTTGCGCATCCGGTTTTCCGATGCGCGAAATTACGCGGGACTGAGAGTGGGGCAATCTTGGTCGCGCGGAGGGCAGTTCGTCCGGCCTCCGGACGTAGGAGGGCAGGGTAATGAAAGCGTTGATTGTGATCGCACTTGGAATCGTGCTGGCGGTGCAGGCGGCCGCCCAGACAACTGCAACTTCTCCTCAACCATCGGTTACACGGGACCCGCAGGCCCTGTCCCTGCTCGGCCAGTCGCTGGCGGCGATGGTGAAGGGCCTGCCCATCCAGGACGTCAGACTGCAGGCCCAGGTCACGCGCACCGCGGGCTCGACGACCGACACTGGCGCGGCCACGCTCGAAGCATCCGGCTACGATAAGAGCAACACCAATCTCGGCTTCACGTCTGGCCCGGACAGCGATATCCGCAACGGAAACGCGGGCGTCTGGAGTGGAGTGGATGCCAAGAGCCACCCCGTCCCCATGCACAACACCTGGACCGCGGCGGCCTGGTTCGCGCCCGCGCTTGTGATTCAATCCTGGGTTCAAGATCCGTCCTTCTGCCTTGCCTACGCTGGACAGGAGCGCCGTGACGGCGCTCAGGTCCATCACGTCCGCGCCTGGCGAACCGTGACGGCCGACCCGCGGATCGCGTCCCTGAGCGCAATGGACCTGTACCTCGATCCGCAAACCCTGCTCCCAGTGGCCTTGGGTTTCAATACCCACCCGGACGACGATCTCGGAATCGATCTTCCTGTCCAGGTCACATTCGCCAACTACCAGACTTTCAGCGGTCTCGCTGCCCCCGCGCGCATTCAGCAATTTCTCCAGGGCTCACTGCTCCTGGATCTCTCCGTAAACGCAACCAGCGCCAACAACGGACTTGGCGCTGGAGACTTCCAGTTGCCGTAAGCGCCACCCGAAGGAGAAATGCCATGCACAAGCGCACATTGATCTCTCTCACGGTCCTGATCTTTCTTGCTTCCAGCGCCGCCTTCGCACAACCCACGATTGGCCTCCCGCCATTCGGCAGCTTCAGTGGCGGCCCGTTAGACGTGGTCAATAACGCCAATCTCAACGTCCATTTTGGGATTCCGATTATCAACAAAGCCGGGCGCGGTATTGCGTTCGACTATGCGGTGACCTATGACAGTTCGGTATGGTCCACTACGTCGAGCAGTGGTGCAAGCGCGTGGACGCCGGTCACGAGCACGAACTGGGGCTGGGGCAACCTCACGCAAGCCTCCCAAGATCTGATTGGCTACGTGACCTACAGGACTACTCAGCCCCAATGTGGCCCGAATCCGAGCTACTGGATGTACCAGTACGACAACTTCGTTTACTATGACCCTTCGGGCACGGCCCATGCGCTCCCGGGTACCATGATTTACTACGTCGTCAACTGCTCCGGGCCGATGAACGTCCCGACTTCGGCAACGGTGAGCTTGAATGACGGCTCGGGTTACACCACAACAGTGCAGTCGTACTACAACGGCGCCTACGCCTCGAAGGCAGTCACGCGCGACGGAACTGCGGTGAGTCTTCCTGTGGGTCTTTCGGGACCAACGGTGCAAACAGACCGGAACGGCAACCAGATCACCGGAACTTACAGCAACGGCGTGACCACATTCACCGACACGCTGAACACAACCGCTCTCACCGCATCGGGTTCGGCCACGCCGAGCAGCCCAATCAGCCTCGCCTACACGAATCCGCAGAACAACTCGTCGGCCTATACGGTGAAATACACCGCCAAAACCGTTCAGACGGCTTTCGGATGCTCGGGGATCTCGGAGTATGGTCCGACGCCGGTGAACCTGGTGACCGAGATCGACCTGCCGGACCAGGCCCAGAACCCCTCCGACAAGTACACGATCACCTACGAGGCCACGCCCGGCTATCCAAGCAACGTCACCGGCCGCATCGCCTCGATCACTCTGCCCACTGGCGGGACGATCAACTACTCCTACTCAGGCGGGAGCCACGGCATCACTTGCTCGGACGGCAGCACGGCTACGCTCACCCGCCAGACGCCCGACGGGACTTGGACCTACGCGCACACCATTCCGGCATATCCGAACCCCTGGGCGACCACGATCACCGATCCGCAGAGCAATGTGGCATCGCTGCAGTTCCAAGGAACCTGGACCGGGACTGCCGTAACGAATGCAATGTACGAGATACAGCGCACGGTGAACATGGGTGCGAGCGGAACCCTCACCGTCTACACCTGCTACAACTACGCGCCCCTGCCATGCACTGCCTCCGTCGTCACGGCGCCGTTCAGCCAGGCATCCATCACCCGAAAGTTGCCGTCCACGACCTCCAGCACCGTGGAATCGCAGACCGTGAGTCTCTACAACAGCGTCGGCGTGCCCACGGAAGTCGACGAGTACAACTACGGAACCTCCTCGACGAGCCCCCAGCCCGGCGGGCTGGTGCGAAAGACGGTTACACAATATGCCAGCCTTGGGAACGGGATTGCGGACATGCCTTCCTCGGTAACGGTCTACGATTCAGACGGACAGACTGTCAGAGCGCAATCGACATTCGTCTACGACGAGGGAACCCCAACAACTACATCGGCGCCGCAGCACGTTTCGGTCACCGGATCGCGGGGGAATGCCACCACTGTGAAACGCTGGCTCAGCGGGTCAACATATCTGTCGCAGACCTTCACCTACTTTGACACGGGCAACGCGCAGACCGCGACCGACGTCACCGGCGCCATCACGACGTACACGTATAACGGCTGCAACTCCTCGTTGCTCACCGGCACGAGCGTGACCGGGAGCGGCCTGGCGAACCCGCTCACGACTTCGGCAGCTTGGGACACCAACTGCTATGGCGGCGTGCAACTCACCGCCACGGACCCTAACAGCCAGACCACGACCGCCCGTTACAACGAGAACAGCAACATCTTCTGGCGGCGGACCTCGGTGTCGGATCCGACAGGCGCCACCACCGCTTTCACCTACATGCCCTATTCCGGATCGACTCCCGCCTCGGTCGAGAGCACCCTCAACTTCGCCACCACCTCCACGGTGGACAACTTTACCTCACTCGACGGCCTGGGGCGCGCACACATCAGCCAGCGGAAGCAGAGCCAGACCGCCACGAACTACGATTCAGTCCAGACCGACTTCGATTCTCTGGGCCGCGCTTCGCGCGTGACGGTCCCTTACTCCGCAGCGAAGAACGGGACCCAGCCGGGCGGCAACGCCACCACGACCGCCTATGACGCCCTTGGCCGGCCGACGCAGATTACTGACGGCGGCGGCGGCTGGACGAAATACAAGTACAACCAGAACGACGTCCTGATCGAGGTCGGCCCGCAGGTGACTTCGCCGCAAACCGAGAACACGAAGGAGAGGCAACTCGAGTACGATGCGCTCGGCCGTCTGACCTCGGTTTGCGAACTCACAACGGCATCCGGATCGGGTTATGGCACATGCGGCCAGAACGTCTCTCAATCCGGGTATTGGACCCAATACACGTACAACCCGCTCGACAATCTCACCGGGGTAACTCAGAACGCGCAAGTGGCAAGCCCTCGGCAGACCCGCGGCTACGTCTATGATTGGCTCGGCAGGATGACCTCGGAGACGAACCCTGAAAGCGGCACGTTCAGCTACAGCTACGACAGCGACTCCGAGTGCAGCGGCACCTACAACGGCGATATGGTCAAGCGGACCGACGCCCGCAACAACAAGACTTGCTACCAACACGATGCCCTGCATCGCCTGACCGCCTCATTGCCCCGCAGCGGCAGCCCC
>CAWJDO010000003.1:0-1589493 GCA_963841635.1 Bryobacterales bacterium | reverse complement strand
GTCGGCGCAAACCGAAGATGGAAACGGCCGTCTTCGGAACACTGTCCGCCCTCGTCATGGCTGCGCTCCTGGTCTTCAACCTGGCGGCGTAATGCCACGCCTTGCGCACCATCAACGTCCCCCACTCTCGGCGTCCCCCGTCTTCGTCTGCGCCGCCCTGGCCGCAGCAGCCCTCTTCGTCGTTTGGCTACTCGGCACGCAAGCGTGGCACCTCACCGGTTTGCAGCTTGCCGAACTCCTGACCTACCTCGCGCTGGCGGTCGGCGTCCCGGTCGTCACCATCTGGGTTCTCGCGAAACGGAAAAACTGGAAGGAGAATCGGCAGCGCTATCCGCCGTTGGTGATGAGTCCGGTTGCCGACGCGCAGCACGTCGCGAAGGCTTGGGACCAGAATGCCGTGGTGCTGGGCTACGACGTCCACGGCACCCCTTGGTTGTGGCCTGACAAGGTTCGGGTCATGCAAGGAATCGTTCTCGGCATGACCGGCAGCGGTAAAACGACGCTTCTGAGGAACATCATCACCCAGGATCTTCAGCGTCGCATCGGCCCCAAAGAGGACCGGCACAAGATTCCGATGGTGATCTTCGACGGGAAAGGCGATCTGGACTTCTTCTACGAGCTTCTGCCCCACATCAACCGGGCCGGCCGACTCGACGATCTGCGCCTGATCAATCCGGCCAGGCCGGACCTCTCGTGCCTGTACAACCCCTTCCACACGACCGACGAGAACTACATGGCGCAGGTGAACATGGTCTTCGGCAGCTTCAACCTGCACGATGAGTTCTTCGCCAAGCACCAGTTGAACTACCTGGCCGACATCGTTCGCGTGCTGCACTACACCGGTCTGCCCTTCAACTTCTACGACGTGATCGTCATGGCGCTGGACGGAGAGGTCCTGCGCGAGCAGGTTGAGAAGGCCCGGCGGCACATTCAGGCCGACTCCGGCGTCTCGTTGCAGCGCAGCTTGAACTTCGAGATGTCCGTCCGCAACCTGGTCGAGTCGTTCAATGACCGCGAACGGGTGCCCAAGATCCAGGGCCTCCTGAACGAGTGCATGACGTTCCTGGACGACGAACTGTCGGTGATCACCGGACCGTACGAGGACCTGTTGTCGATCGACGACGTGATCGACCAGGAGCTGATCCTGTTCGTGACGCTCAACATCAACAAGAACACCGAGCCGGTGCGCGCGCTGGGCAAGATGCTGCTCCAGAATCTTCAGTTGGTGGTCGGCAAGCGGTACGAAAGCGAGGAGGAGCGAAGGCGGCGAACCGGCCGATTCTGAGTGTCGTCCTGGACGAGTTCGCTGCCGTTCGGGTACAAGAACTTCGCGCAGATCCTCCAGACGGCGCGCGGAACGAACACAGCGTTCCTGTTCTCGATGCAGAGCCTGCCCCAGTTGTTGCAGGTCGGCAGGGGCTTCAAGGAGGACGTGACGTCGGCGCCGAACACCAAGATCGCGCTGCGCACGCAGGACGAGGAGACGTCGAAGTTCTTCATTCGGGCGTCGGCCGAACAGCGAGTGATGAAGCGGACGGTGTCACTTGTGCGCCAGCAGTTGTTCGGCTGGGAGCGGTTTGAGAGGGGCACGAGCGGATCGGAGCGCGAGGAGCGGGAGTACCGCGCCGAGGACGAGCGCATCGAGAACCTGCCGAAGGGCCAGCAGGCTTTGTAGTCGATGTTCAGGAGCCTGGCGGCGCTCTTGCGGTTCCATCGCCTCGCCATCAGCGCGTTCAGGATAACCTGGGCCTCCTCCTGGTCGCGAGCCTGGCTGACCTGGCCAAGAGTCGAAACGGCACGCTGGCCTTGTTGGCTACCGTCGGCATCGACCGCCAAGCACCGGTCGAGGACCGGCCGGCTGACCCTCTTGAGCAGGTCCTGAGCAATGAGGTCCGCGTCTCCGAAGACCAGCAGCCTTCGAATCACATTCTCCAGTTCGCGTATGTTGCCGGGCCAGTGGTATGCCAGGAGAGCGCTCACCAGGGCTGGGGTGATCTCGGGAACGTGCGTGCCTGGCATCGCGTGCTTGTCGAGGAACAACCTGGCGAAGGCCAGGATCTCGTCCTTCCTCTCGCGCAGAGGAGGCACGTGGATGCTCACGACGTTGAGCCGGTAATACAGGTCCTCCCAAACCTGTTTTCCCGGATGGCCTTCTCCAGGTCGTGCGTGGCTGCCAGTACGCGCACATTGACGCGAACGGTCTCGCGGCCGCCAAGCCGTTGGAACTCGCCGTCCTGCAGGACGTGCAAGAGCTTGGCCTGCAGCCTTATGCCCATGTCTCCGATTTCGTCCAACAGGATCATGCCGCCATCGGTCGCTTCGAACTTCCCCGGAGTGATTTTCACGGCACCGGTGAAGGCTCCGCGCTCGTAGCCGAACAGCTCGCTTTCGAGCAATTCCTGCGGCAGGGCGGCGCAGTTGTAGGCCGAATCAGTTGTTTCAGTATCACTGCAGGTGTGGAGGCCAAACGCAACTTCCGCCTGGTGATCTCGGTGACTCTCCTGCAGCGGTCCGTTGCGGTCGAAGTCGATCGCGACTGGGTCACTCCGCTTGCCGGCGGCTTCAAATGTCCCAGCGCCAAGCGCGTCCGCCCACTGCAGTAGTCGGCGACCGCCGACCGTCCTCTTACAGCCTGACGATGTTCGGCGACGAGATGCCGCGCAGGGCGTTTCGCGTGTCCACGATCAGGCGCGCGCTCGCTACCAGCGCCGGATAGTCGAAGGTCGAATGATCGGTGACGATCACGACGCAATCCGCCTCCGCCGCCGCCTTTTCCACCGGCTCGGCCGAGAGACGGGCGCCGTCCACGGTGAGACTCGCGACGTGCGGGTCGCTGTACGTCACCACGGCGCCGTGGCGCTTGAGCAGGTGGATGACATCGAGCGCCGGCGACTCGCGCAGGTCGTCGATATCGCGTCTTGTAAGCGACTCCCAGGATGTGAATGTGCGAGCCCAGCAGCGGCTTGGCGTCGGCGTTGAGCGCATTCTGGATCTTGTCCACCACGAAGTGCGGCATCTGGCTGTTGACGTAGCCGGCCAGCTCGATGAAACGCGCCTCGAAGCCCGCCTGCCGGGTCTTCCAGGAGAGATAGAAGGGGTCGATGGGAATGCAGTGGCCGCCGAGGCCGGGGCCCGGATAGAAGGGCATGAACCCGAACGGCTTGGTGGCCGCCGCGTCGATGACTTCCCACACGTTGATGTCCATGCGGTCGCACATCAGCGCCAGTTCGTTCACCAGGCCGATATTGATCATGCGGAAAGTGTTCTCGAGCAGCTTCACCATCTCGGCGACTTTGGTGGAGCTCACCGGCACCACGGTCTGGAGAGCCTGGGTGTAGAACAGCGAGCCCAGTTCGGTGCACGCCGCAGTGATGCCGCCGACCACTTTGGGGATGTTGACGGTTTGATACTTGGGATTGCCGGGATCGACGCGCTCCGGCGAGAAGCACAGGAAGAAATCCTCGCCCACCTTGAGGCCCGACTTCTCGAGCATCGGCAGCACAAACTCGTCCGTGGTGCCCGGATAGGTGGTGGATTCCAGGATGATCAGCATTCCCGGGTGAATGTACTGCGCAATCTCGCGGCAGGCCGCGTCGATGTAACTCATGTCCGGGTCCTTGGTCTTGCGCAGCGGTGTGGGAACGCAGATGTTGATGGTGTCCAGCCGGGCGATCGCGGAAAAGTCGGTGGTCGCCTCCAGTTTCCCGCCCGAGACCAGCGGCGCCAGCGTCGCGCTGGGGACGTCGAGAACGTAGGAATCCCCGGCGTTCACCCGGTCCACCTTGGACGCGGTGATATCGATTCCGGTGACGCGGAACCCGGCTTGGGCGAACTCCACTCCCAGGGGCAGGCCTACGTAACCCAGTCCCACCACGCCGACGCGGGCCGTGTGGGTGCGGATCCTGTCCTCCAACTGCTGGTGCCAGTTACTCGGTTCGGTCAAGGGCTTCTCCTGATATTCGGCCGGCATAAAACTCTCCCGCGGCGACGATCTCAGCCGGCCCCGTAAGATAAATGTCGCCATCCCATCGCAGATCGATCGGTCCGGCGGGCGTAACGATCCGCACCGGACTCTCGGCAACGCCGCGCAGGATGGCGGCGGCCATCGCACCGGTCGAACCGGTGCCGGAGCTGACGGTCTCTCCGACGCCGCGCTCGAAAAAGCGGACCTCGAGAGTGTGCGCGTCGATCCGCCGCACGAACGAAACATTCGTGCGATTCGGGAAATGTGGGTAGCGCTCGATTTCCACGCCCGTGCGGCGCCAGTCGAAGTCGAAGCTATCGACGAACACGACGCATTGGGGATTGCCTACCGCCAGCGCCACCACTTCCTGCATGCCGCTGTCGAGCGGCAGCTCCAGGTGCAGGTCGGCTTGGGTGTACGCGGGCCGCCCCATGTTCATTTCGAAGGTGAAACGCCGGCCATCGCGGTCGATCAGGCGCAGATGTTTTACGCCGGCGCCGGTCGAGATGCGCATCTCCTTGCCGTTGACCACGCCCATATCGAGCAGGAACGCGGCGGCGCAGCGCGTGCCATTGCCGGAGAGTTCCGGCTCGCTGCCATCGGCGTTGAAGAGGCGGATCTCGGCGTCGGCTCTCTCACCCGGCGTGGCGCGCACCAGCAGCCAGCCATCGGCGCCCACGCCGGTATGGCGATCGCAGACGGCGCGCGCGGTTTCGGCCAAGCCGTCGGGCGGCGCATCGGAAGCCCAAGTCAGGGCAAAATCGTTGCCCGCGCCGTGCGCTTTGGTGAACGGAATCCTCATTGCTGCCGCCGGTAGATGTCGATGACCGGCCCGCCTTTCACGGTGATGGTCTTCAATAGATCATATCGTGGCCCGGTCCTTTGAAGGCGCTCGATGGCGTGGCCGACGATATCGCCCGAAATGGACACGGCCCATTTCTCGCGCAGGGGCGGCTGCGGAGCGTTCATGACCTTCTTCCAGGCGCGGCCATTGCATTCGCTGTAGGTTTCCCGCAGCGGGATTCCGGCCTGCTGGTAGATGGCGGTCTGGTCGCCGAAGGACGTGACGATGCCTTCTCCGCGGCGGTAATTCGCGCGCAGGTAGTCGGCGCCCTCGCGCGTCCAGGCCCGCCGCGCTTCGGAGTTGACCTGCGATTCCTTCCAGCAGATCCAGTTCTCCATGCGGGGATAGGCCAGCCACGGGGAGATGGCGGCGAGCACCACCACCACCGCCGCGAACTTGCGGAAGCGCGGCGGCACCAGGGTTACCAGCGCCGCGGCCGCGAATGCCAGCAGCGGGAGGGCCACTATGCCGTAACGCGTGTTGTAGTAGCTGTGCGGCCAGAGCTGCGGCATGAAGATAGGCGTGCCGCCGGAGTGCAGGCTCCAGACATAGAACAGCGGCGCCAATGCCAGCAGAGCCAGGGGCCACCAGGCGCGGCGAACCAGCGCCACGAGGCCGCCGGCCAGGCTCAGGAAGAATAGCGGTTGCCCGGCGCATAGCTGCACGGCCTCTCGCACGTAGAACCACGCCATGCGCCAGTCGTGATCGCCCGGATAGCGACCCATGTTGGCGTCGAGGGCGCGCTGGTAGATCCCCATGGCGCTCGAGGGGCCGGAGTAGAAAGCGAGGGCGTCGTCGAAAAAGAAGTAGTTGTGCGCGAACCAGTAGAGCGGGCCGACCGAGGCAATGAGGCCGAAAACCAGCGCGTGCTTCAGGCGGCGTTCTTTCGCGGCCGCCATAAAATACAGCGTGACGAAGGGGATCAGAAACCAGCCTTCGTACCGCGTCATGCTGGCGGCCAGCGCAGCCAATCCCGCCCCGACCAAGGTGCCCCAGGATTGCGTCTCGCGGAAGCGAGCCGTGAAATAGAGCAGCGCCGCCACGCACGCCAGAAACACGGCCTCGGTCATCGGAATGGCCTGCAGGTAGAGCAGGTTCGGATTGAGCGCCAGGAGCAGGCATGCGGCGGCGGCAGCGGTCCCGTCCGCGAAGACGCGCCGCGCGGAGAGGAAGATCAGCACGCCGGCCAGCACGAAACAGAATCCGCAAGGGATGGAGCCCGCCAGGCCGGTGATCCACAGGTTGTCGAAGCCGACGAAGGGAACCATCAACAGGTGCGGGAGCGGGAGCCAGACCGTCCCCACCTGCTCCCAGCCGGGCGTGCGCGAATCGAGGATGCGACGCGCGACGTTGATGTGGGCGGTGGCGTCGCCGTAATAGAGCAGGCAGCCCTTGGAGTAGAAGAACGCGATGGCGCCGACGCTGAGAGCGGCCAGCACAACGGCAGCCAGAATCGGACCGGCGACGGAACGGGCGGCCGGCGCGCTCTTCCGCTTAGAAGCAGGTGAATTCTTTGAACTCGTTGAAGCGGGCATCGATCTCCGCGCGGGTCAGGGTTCGAAACCGGTCCACGCCGAACTGTTCGCAGCAGAAGCTGCCCATCACCGATCCGTAGATGACGGCGCGGCGGATCTCCCTTAGGGCGTTGGCGTCCTTGATGTCCAGGCCGCGGCTGGCCACGTATCCGAAGAACCCGCCGGCAAAGGAATCGCCCGCGCCGGTGGGATCGAAGACGTCGTCCAGCAGGTAGCCGGGCACGATGAAGTGACCCTCGGGGCGGAACAGGACCGCTCCGTACTCGCCGCGCTTGATGACCACGGTGTGCGGCCCCATCTCGAAAATGGCCTGGGCGGCGCGGCGGAGATTGTGCTGTCCGGAAAGCTGGCGGGCTTCGGCGTCGTTGACCAGCAGGAAATCCCAGTCCTTCAGCGCCGCCACCAGTTCGTCGCGGGTTTCGCGGATCCAGTAATTCATGGTGTCGCCGCCCACGAGCCGGGGAGCGGTCATCTGCGCGCGGACGCTGCGTTGGAGGCTGGGCTGTATATTGCCGAGGAGGAGATAGGGCTCGGCGCGATAGCGCTCGGGCAGCTGGGGGTTGAAGCCGGCGAAGACGTTGAGGTCTGTGCGCAGGGTGGTGCGGTCGTTCATGTCGGGGGAATAGACGCCCGACCAGAAGAAGGTCTTTCCGGGCACGCGCTCGAGCCCCGCCAGATCGATGCCGCGGCTCGCCAGCAGATCGGTGTCTTCCTGAGCGAAATCGTCGCCGACAACGGCCACCACGGCGGCCTCGGTGAAGAAGCTGGCGGCTAGCGCGACATAGGTGCAAGCGCCGCCGAGCATCCGCTCGACCTTACCGTGAGGCGTCTCGACGCCATCATACGCGACGGAACCGACCACAACCAGCGACATCCTTCGATTCTAGCTTGCTGGGGCCGGGGTGCGCGCTATGGCTTCCGGACCGCTCCCTCGCGGTCGCGGCTCGGTTCGGAAGCTATATGGTCCGGAAGCCGTACCGTCCGGAAGCGGTCCTTACGGGGCGAAACACCCGTTGATATCCAGAATCACGTGCGTGCGGTTGGTGACATAAATACTCATCGCGCCATTGGTGCCCGCTGGGACGATCGCCGCATTCGCCACCACGCTTCCGTCAAACGAGTTCAACGTCGAGACCAGAGGCTTCGCCGCGCCCGCCGGCCACGCAGTCAGGAACGGCAGCGGCCCGTCCGGCACCACTGTCACGTTCAACGAGTACGCCGCCGCCGTCGATGGCACCGAGCAGCCGCCCTCCGGCAGCGCAAACGAGCGCGTCGTCTGCGCCTCCATCTCCGGACCTCCTAACTGACCCTCGGCCCCGCGCGTGTCCACCACGCGGCACGGCACCAGCGGGTAGAATGCCAGCTCGCCCGTGCCCCCCGGCTGCCCGAAATACCCGTTGATGTCCAGGATCACGTTGGACGGGTCGGTCACGAATACCGAAACCGATCCGTTGCTGCCGGCCGGAACCAGCGCCGCATTGGCCACCACCTTCCCGGTCCACGAGTTTAACGTGGAGACCCCGGGTTGTGCCGATCCCGTCGGCCAGGTGGTGAGATAGCCAAGGTAGTCCGTCAACGGAATCGCCGTGACATTCAGCGAATAGGCGCGCGCCCACGCAGGAATACCGCAGTTGCTCAACGGAATGGGGAAATCGCGAGGCTGCGAGTTGTCCATCGAGGGTCCGCCGAACTGGCTCGCGATGCTGCGCGTATCGGCCACACGGCACGGCGTGGTCGGATAAAGCTTATACGAGGTTGCGCCGCTGGAGTCATCGAAGTAGCCGTCGATATCCAGGATGACGTCGGTCGCCCCGGCGGCAAACACGCTGACGGCCCCATCGGCCCCCGCGGGCACGATGGCGGCGTTGGCTGTAACGTTACCCGTAAGCGCATTCAGAGTGGAGACCACGGGCTGGGTCTGGCCGGCGGGCCACAGCGTGAGATAGGGCAGCGGCCCTTGGGGCACTACCGTGACGTTCAGGGAGTAGGCCTGTGCGGTGCCGGGGATCGAGCATCCGCTTTGAAGGATCGTGAACGAGCGGGTGGAACCGGCAGCCAGAGGAGCACCGTTGGCGCGAGTGTCCACGAGCCGGCAGGGCGTCACAGGAACGAACGCTAAACCACCGGGGTTTCCACGGGACGACGAAGCGGTGGTGAAGGACCATGTTGGGCTGGAGGCATCCTGCTGCGCCCCGACCAACCGGTCGAGGTCCGTCTGCTGAGCGGGAGATAGGGCGAAATGGATCGTGATGCGCGGCAAGGCGAGCGTGTCCGAGACCTGGCCTTCATCCTCGGCGGAAGCGAGCAGAGGATGGACGTTGCCTCTGAGGCGGAAAGCCTGGCGTCCCTGAATGTCAGCATGGATTCTGGAAGGGGGCTCGGCGTAGAGCGTCGTCATCACCGCAAGCAGGCCAGCCAGGACGGCCCGGCGCACTCGAATCGCGGACGGTCGCGTACAGCGAGATCGATGCATTCGCTCCTCCCGGAAGCGGCGTACACGCTGACCGCTCGGTCGCTTTCGGCCCGGGCGGCAACGCCGGCCGACCGACACGAGCAGCATTGCGCGAGCTCTCTAAGATAATGCCGTCTTCGATTCCGATAGCATTGTACTCTCAAAGACGGCACCGGCCCCGCTGGAGGTTACGGCCACAGTCGGCACCGACTGCGAATTCAGGCCCGCCGCACCCTGGCCGGAAGGCCTGTGCACCGCGTTGGGTTTGCGTGGCGTGAAATACTATGGCGCGAAATACCCGTTGATATCCAGAATCACGTGCGTGCGGTTGGTCACGTAAATATTGATCGCGCCATTGGTGCCCGCTGGGACGATCGCCGCATTCGCCGCCACGCTTCCGTCAAACGAGTTCAACGTCGAGACCAACGGCTGCGCCGCGCCCGCCGGCCACGCCGTCAGGAATGGCAACGGCCCGTCCGGCACCACCGTCACGTTCAACGAGTACGCCGCCGCCGTCGATGGCACCGAGCAGCCGCCGGCCGGCAGCGCAAACGAGCGCGTCGTCTGCGCCTCCATCTCCGGACCTCCGAACAGCCCCTGGCCCCCCCGCGTGTCCACCACGCGGCACGGCGTCAGCGGGTGGAATGCCAGCTCGCCCGCGCCTCCCGGCTCGCCGAAATAGCCGTTGATATCCAGGATCACGTTGGACGGGTCGGTCACGAAGACCGAAACCGATCCGTTGCTGCCGGCCGGAACCAGCGCCGCATTGGCCACCACCTTCCCCATCCACGAGTTCAGGGTGGAGACCCCGGGTTGCGCCGATCCCGTCGGCCAGGTGGTGAGATAGCCAAGGTAGTCCGTCAACGGAATCACCGTGACATTCAACGAATAGGCTTTCGCGGTGGCCGGAATTCCGCAGGTGGCGGAAGGAATGGGGAAATCCCGGTCCTGGTGCGCAATCAGGGCTGGCCCGCCGAACTGGCCGGTCGTGCCGCGGGTATCGGCCACGCGGCACGGGGTGGCTGCGTAGAAGGAAGAAGAATTCGCCACGTTGGTGGCGTCGAAATAGCCGTCGATATCGAGGATCACGTCGCTCTGGTCGCTGACGTAAACGCTCACAGCCCCGTTGGTCCCCGCCGGAACGATGGCGGCGTTGGCCACTACGGTGCCGCCGAACGAATTCAGAGTCGAAACCACGGGCTGCGGCTGCCCGGCAGGCCACAGAGTCAGGTAGCTCAGCGGGCCGGGCGGCACCACCGTGACGTTGAGCGAATAGGCCTGCGCGGTGGCGGGGATGCCGCATCCGCTGGCGGGAATCGCGAAGGACCGGCTGGAGCGCGCGGCCAACGGGCCGCCGGTGCTCCGCGTATCCACCACGCGGCAAGGCGTCACGGGGACGAAGCGCAAGGCGGCGGCCGCGGTGCCGGTGGTGAAGGACCAGATCGGGGAGCCGGAGGAACCGAAGCTGTTCTGGGCCACGATCTGCCAGTGGTACGTGGTATTGGCTGCGAGCCCTGTGGCAACGTAGCTGGTTGCCGTGGTGGTGGTCACCAGCGGCGGCGTGGAGAGGGTTCCGAAATAGACCTCGTAGGATGTGGCGCCGCTGGCGGCGTTCCAGGTCAAGGCGGCCGTCAGGGGAGCGCCCGTGGATCCGTTGGCGGGAGAGGCCAGGACGGGGGCCGCGGGGGAAGCCAGCGTCACCTGGAAGCTCTGGTCTACCGCCGTGGCCGCGGCGTAGTCAGCGTCGCCCGCCTGTGTCGCCTCGACGGTGCAGGTGCCGACTGCGGTCAGCGTTACGATCGCGCCCGACACCGCGCAGACGGGCGCGGTGATCGAGGCGAAGGTGACCGCAAGCCCCGACGATGCAGTCGCGCTGACCGTGAATGGCGCGCTGCCGAGCGCCACGTTCGGGAGCGCGCCGAAGGAGATAGTCTGTGCCGCCGGCGCGGCTTGAGTGACGGTGACCGCCACGCCCGCGGACGGAATGCCGTTGGCGACAACCTGTATCGTGCTGGGGCCGGCCTCGATGTTAGCCGGCACGTCGAAGTTAGTGAAAACCGATGCGGCTCCGGTCGCCACACCCATCGTGCTGTGGCCATGTGTCTTGGCGTAAAAGACATGACCGGAAGCACCATCCGTAATCCTGACCAAGGGATAGTTAGTGGCATTCTGCGCCTCGTCGCCAAACGCCGATCCCTGACTTAGACCATTGAATTGCGCTCCGGTAATCCGGTATGTTGCGCCACTCGAAATGGTCGACGGGACGGCGCTGATTGTGGGCGCCCACGCGGCATTGTAAGTGGGCGACGCCGCTGGAGTGTAAATCTGAACCCTGGTAGAAAAGTCGACCAGCATAACTTGTCCGGTAGGCAGCAGGAGTAAGCTCGTGAAATAGGTCGCGTCACCCGCGGCATCGGGTGGCGCCGGAACACTGTTGAGCCTGGCGCCGTCGAATTCGAAATACTGCAAGCCGACTCCGCTTTCGCCCGGGCTGCCGCCGAACAGCACGTGGCCGCTCGGCAAGACCACGCCGGGGCCATCCTGAACATTCAGCCCGGTGGGCATTTGGGGACCGGCTGCCCAGCTACCCGTTGCGGTGGACAGAGGAGGCGGCGGCGTGTAGATGCCGGTGAATCCATTCGCCCCGATCGCAAACACCGTGCCATCGGGACGGAGCAGTGTAGGCCCGATCTCCCCGGGCGGGTTGTAAGTCGGGCAGCCAGGCGCCGTGATCGGCGTTGACGTCGTGGGCGTGTGCAGGTCTTGCGGGGTGCTGCCGGCGCTAGTCCAAACGCCGGCCGTCGAGCCAGTGAGCTGGAAGCGTTCCGATGACGGAGCGTTCTTTACATCGAGAGTGAAGAAGCTCCCGTCCGGGAGCAGCGTCCAGCCCTCTTCCGAATTGAAACCGTCTATTTTGCCGGTAGCGGAGACAATGGACCACGCGAGAGTGGTCGGATCGAGCACAGCCAGATCCTGATACAGCTTGCTGCCGATGATCAGGCGCCCATCGGCCAGAACGGTGGCGGGCGCGTCACCGATGCATTGGAAGTGATCGGGCGAACCGGCGGATGGCGGAGTGAGAGGCGTCCAGGCGTTGGCCGCGGGGTCATAAATGGCGCCCAGGTTGGTCAGCGTGAACTGACCAGCGTTGTATTCACCGCCGACAATCGCTACGCGCCCATCGGCTAACACCGCCGAAGCGAAGGCATCGGGCGCGTAACCGGAAGGCAATGCGGCGAGCGAAGACCAGCGACCACCCAGATAGCCCGAAGCAGGATCGGGAGTAAGTTTATACCAGGCAGAATAGGACGTGCCCTGGCACATCACGCCGCCGTCCGTGAGAAGCAGGCAAAGCGTCAGACCCTCCGGCGGCGGGGTCGCCAAAGTGGTCCAGCTCTGCGCTTGTGCCAGGCAAGCCAGAGTCATCGCCAGCATCTGAGTCATCGCCAGCAAAAGAGCGCGGCGCACAGCCATCGAATCCTCTCCAGTGGTGTTGATGTACGCGGCAACGGTGGGGATTCAGTTCTGTTTGCCGTTACAATAGAAGCGAGCATGCATTTTCTGTCCCGCCTGTTTCGGCACCTCCCGGAATTCTTGATTGCCGGGGCCGTCATCTGGGTTCAATTTCGACTCTGCCTGTTGCTGTGCCGATACGGCGCGCTGCGACGTTCACGCGGCTGGCGCATGTCGATGTGGGCCCTGGCAACCGTACTGGCACTGTGGATCGTGCTGGGGATCTTGGGCTCCTATGCGATGTATCTGACCGGAGTGCGATCTTCCGCGACACTCATCTGGATCCGCGGGATCGCCCTGGCGTGGTCGCTGGCCTCGGCCTTCGCTTTCCTGGCCCTGTCGCTATGGCGGCGGATCCCGAAGTTCAACCAGGAGCGGCGGGGCCTCTTACGCGCGGCCGGTGCGGCCTTTGTGGGTGCGCCGCTCGCGGCGATGACGTTCGGAATCCTGGTGGAGCGGAAGAGCATCCACATGCGGGAAGTGGATGTGCCCATTCCCAACCTTCCCAAAGACCTCAACGGCCTCAGAATCGTGCAGCTCAGCGACATCCACTTGAGCCCCTTTCTCACCGAAGAGGAACTGGCGCGGGCCGTGGACATGGCGAACGGCACGCGCGCGCATCTGGCGCTGGTGACCGGGGACCTGATCACGGCGCACGGCGACCCGCTCGATGTGTGCCTCAAGCAGTTGGCCCGTCTGCGGACGGACGCGGGAACGCTCGGCTGCCTGGGCAACCACGAAGTCTACGCGAAGGTCGAAGAGGAGGCGACGCGCAAGGCGGCCCAGCTTGGCATCCGAATCCTTCGCCAGCAGTCGCAGCGGCTGCGGTTCGGAAACGCCGCGCTCAACTTCACGGGCGTCGATTACCAGAAGCAGAACGATAACTACTTGCCTGGGGCCGAGCGCTGGATCGTGCCGGCGGAGACTAACATTCTGCTCTCGCACAACCCGGACGTGTTCGACGTGGCCGCGCGGCAGGGTTGGGACCTGACGATCGCGGGCCACACTCACGGCGGCCAGATCAGCGTCGAGATCCTCGATCAGCAGTTGAGCGCGTCGCGGTTCTTCACGCCGTACGTCTACGGTCTTTACCGCCAGGGCCGTTCCTCCATCTGGGTTACGCGTGGCATCGGGACGGTGGGCGTGCCCGCGCGCATCGGAGCGCCGCCGGAAGTCGCCCTTATAAAACTGTGCGCTATCTAGTCCTCAGCGACATTCACGGGAATTGGGAGGCGCTGGACGCGGTGGCGGCCCAGGCGCGCGGAGCTTACGACACCGCCGTCTGCTGCGGCGACCTGGTGGGCTACGGCGCCGATCCGAACCCGGTCATCGACTGGGTGCGCGCGAACGTGGCCGTGGTGGTGCGCGGCAACCACGACAAGGTCTGCACCGGACTCGACGACCTGGAGTGGTTCAACCCGGTGGCGCGTGCGGCGGCGGAATGGACCTCGCGCGCGCTCACGCCGTCGAACCTGAAATACCTGCGCGACCTGCCGCAAGGACCGGCGGAGGTGGAGTCCTTCCAGATCCTGCATGGCTCGCCGCTGGACGAGGACGATTACCTCATGTCGACCTTCGAAGTGGCCCAGATTCAGAGCCATCTCGACAAGCGGATTTCGTTCTTTGGGCACACGCATCTGCAGGGCGGGTTTCTCTGCGACTGGAACGGCGTGCGGCGCATCGGAGGCGCGCTGCCGAACGGCGACACGGTGCTCGATCTCGATCCGGACACGTGGTACCTGGTGAATCCGGGCTCGGTTGGGCAGCCGCGGGACGGGGATCCGCGCGCGGCCTACGTGCTTTACGATCCCGTCGCGCGGGTGGTGGAGTACCGCCGCGCGGAGTACGACGTCGGCGAAGCGCAACGCAAGATCCGAGCCGCCGGCCTGCCGGAGATCCTAGCCCTGCGGCTTGAAACCGGCGACTAGCACCGAACTGCGAACGTGAGTGAGTGGACCGCTCGCCAACTAGTCGCCGAACGAGCCGACTTCTTCCCGCTCCTCGGCCGCGGGCTTTGGCTGAGGGGCTGGCGCGGGCGCTTGAATCCGGACCAGCTCCGGAGCGTCCGGCTCCTTGAGTACGTGCTTGCGATAGAGCTTGGCCATGCGCGCGTTCTCGTCGCGCTGGCGCGCTCTTTCCTCGCGGGCATTCTTGGCGATACCCAGCGCGTCCAGGTCGTGCTGCTCCTGGTTCGTCACCAGCTCGTCCTTGAGCACCAGCGAATGATCGACGGTGCCGAACTGCACGCTCTTGCCGCCGGCGAAGATCTCGTGCTTGCCGTGCTCCTCGTACCACTTGGTGAGCGTCGCGCTCATGTGGATCTTCTCGACGATCTGACGCCAGCCGATGCCGGTGTTGTACGCGCAAAACGAGATCTCGCCTTCCTGCGTCGCGTAGGGAATGATGCACTGCTCGGTGCGCCGGAAATCGTAGTTGTAGAGATCCTGGAACCACATGCCGGCGATAAAGAGTACATTCCAGCGGTCCTTGCGGCGCCGTTCGATGTCCTCGATGGTGCGGTCGCCGGAGACCTTGCCGTAGTCCTTGCCGCTGACGCCGAAACTCTTGTCGAACTTCTTGTAAAGCGCCCACAGCGAGAAGTGTTTCGGCGCCATGAACGGATCGTAGTTGCGCGCCAGCCCCAGCGCCATGCCCAGGACCGAAAGGAACTTGCCGCGCGCGGCGTCGTTGACGCTGGCGATGTCCTTCGAGAGCTTGTCGGCATTGACGAATGCGGTGAATGGCACGGCTTCCTTGGTCTCCTTGTCGACCATGATGGCCATGCCGACGCCGCAATTCGGATGGCAGCCGCAGCTCAACTGGCCCCACTCGGCTTGTGGCCCGTGAACCAAGTCGGCCCAATCGGCAAACGTGCTGACGAAGGAAAGCGGGAACCAATCGCGGGTCGGCTCGCCCAGGCCGGTCTGTGCCTTCACGTCGTGCGCCAAGTGCGACAGCGTGTAGCGCTGCGCATGGCGACGGTCGTCCGTGATGGCCTCGTCACGGCCGGTGAAGGATACGGGCTGGAAGGAGCAGAACGGAATCCGCTTGGGATTGTCGAGGGCGAACTTGATGATGCGCCCGACCTGCTCGTTGTTAATGCCGTTGATGATGGTGGTGACGGGCACGATCTCGACGCCCGCCTTGTGCAGGTTCTCCATGGCCTGCAGTTTCACGTCGAACAGGTTGCCGACGCGGCGGTGCGAGTTGGCGGCGTTCCCGATGCCGTCGAACTGCAGGTAGGCGTAGCGCAGTCCGGCTTCCGCGGCCTTCTGGCAAAACTCAAAGCTCTTGGCGAACTCGATGCCGTTGGTGGCGGCCTGCACGCTGTTGTAGCCGACCTCGCGCGCGTAGCGCACAGCGTCGAGGAAGAAAGGCGAAATGGTCGGCTCGCCGCCGGAGAACTGCACCGACATCTGGCGCTTGGGCTTGATCGAGATGGCGTTGTCGAGCAGTTGCTTGATTTCTTCCCAAGTCAGTTCGTGGACGAAGCCCACCTGGTTTGCGTCCATGAAACACGGGTCGCACATCATGTTGCAGCGGTTGGTGAGGTCGATGGTCAGCACCGCGCCGCGGCCGTGTGTGATGGTGCTGGTGCCGTGGTTGTGCAACTTGGCATCGTTGTGGGCCCGCATGTCACGGCCTGGGAACATGGATTCGATGTGCCGGTAGAACGCGGAGTCGATGGACATGACGTCCTCGAAGTGGCCGTGAATGGGGCAGTCCTTGACCATCAGGATCTGGCCGTCGCGCTCGACGATCTGGGCCTTGATCTCCCCGACCTTCTCGTGGAGCAGATCATGGTAGTCCTTCTTGCCGTCGAGTATCTCTTTGCGAGTCGCCGGGACGCACTTAGGGCAAAGTGAGTCGGTCTCGCGCGGCCAACCTAGCGGCGGCTTAGCCTTCTCATGAGATTTAAGGAGCGGTTTGTCCGCCCACTTAGGCTTGAATGACGGGTTCCGGTGAATCCGGTTGACCCGTTCAAATACCGCCCATGCGGCCCGGGCTACATAGGTGAGGCCCTTCTCGAAGTACTTGATAGGCTTGTGCATCCGCTCCTCCAAGAGACTACCTCCAGCGTAACCGCCCCTAAGCCCAGCGGGTAGCCAAATCCGCCGAAACGCTGGTTTTGTCCGCTAGATGGCAAGGATGGGAATGCAAACGGAGTTAGTGGGGCGGGCGGCGCCGGTCCGAGGGGCGTAATCTCCTAAACCCTTGTTTTTCCCCACTTAGCCTCAAAAATGCTCAACAGGGCAAGTGCCGGGTGAGGAAAAGGGGAAGATGTGGTGAAATCAAAAGAAGGATGCGATCGAGGGGCACGGAGTTCCGCAGCAATGCCAAAGCCGTCTGGCGACGGGCGCGCGAACTGGCGATGATCGCGCGAGGCCTGACCTCGACGGATCATCCGGTTCTGGCGCACCTGGTGGTGACTCGCCGCTGCAACCTGGCTTGCGAATATTGCAGCGAGTACGATCACGTGTCGCCCCCTGTGCCGCTCGAAGCGTTGATCAAGCGAGTCGATCGCTTGGCCGCGCTGGGAACGAGCATCGTCACCATTAGTGGCGGGGAACCGCTAATGCAGCCGGAACTGGACGAGGTGATCCGCCAGATACGACGCCGGGGCCTGCTTGCAGGGCTGATCACCAACGGCTATCTGTTGACCGCCGCGCGAATCCGCGCGCTCAACGACGCCGGCCTCGATCACCTGCAGATCAGCATAGACAACGTCATTCCGGGGCAGGTGTCAAAGAAGAGCCTGAAGGTGCTGGACCGCAAACTGCAGTTGCTGGCGGAGCACGCCGAGTTTCACGTCAACATCAACACCGTCCTCGGGTCGTCGCTGGGCCGGCCTTCCGACGCGCTGGTGGTGGCGCGGCGGGCCACCGAGTTGGGTTTTACGTCTACGGTGGGAATCCTGCACGACCAGTGGGGCCAGATGAAGCCGCTGGACGCGGAGCAGCGCGAGGTGTTCGTCGAGATCAAGGCGCTGGGCAAGCGCAGCTACTCGCGATTCAATCGGTTCCAGAACAACATGGTGGCGGGAGTCCAGAACGAGTGGCGCTGCCGCGCCGGCGCGCGCTATCTCTACATATGCGAGGACGGCCTGGTGCACTACTGCTCCCAGCAGCGGGGCTACCCCGGCAAGCCACTAGCCCACTACACGATCGAGGACATCCGCCGGGAATTTCTCACCGAAAAGCCCTGCGCCACTTCCTGCACGGTATCTTGCGTTCATCAGGTATCCTATCTTGACTCCTGGCGCGCCCCGCAACGCCGACCTGCGCCGTTGGTAACTGCTCCCTCACTGGTGCAGATCGAAACCGCGCAGGACTAAGTTATAGGGTAGGCGGGTCTGGAGACCCGCTGCAGGACTGGAGTCCTGCCCCACGCGAACCGCTTCTGCCAGACAAGATCACAGGCCACAAAGAGCCACTCCATCGAATGTCCGGCGGACCTACTGAGACCGAAAGGGGCACAGGCGGGCACCCAATTTGCTCCGTTTAATGACTTGCTTTTGATTGCGGGTGCTTTTCAGACGCAAACTGCTGGTAGCACAGAGGAGGGGCGTACCCATGGCACTTATCGGTGTCGAAGAACTGGTTCAACAGCGTGTAGCCGAGGAACGCAAGCGTTTAGAGCGCGAAAGCGGCTTGGTGTCGCTCGGAACGAATCATTTCAAGAAGCCTGTCGAGCGGGAGTTCACCAAGGACCAGCGGCCGCACACGACCCTGCTGTTCGGAGGCCTGACGTGGAAGCACGAGCGCCTGATCCAGGGAGCGCTCGAAGGGCTGGGGTACATAGCCGAACCGCTGCCGACGCCGAACGTTGCGGCGTTCCAGACCGGAAAAGAGTTCGGCAATAACGGACAATGTAATCCCACTTACTTTACCGTCGGTAACCTGGTGCAGTTCCTTCAAAGCCTGGAGGAGAAGGGCATCAGCCGTCAGGACATCCTCGATAAGTACGTCTTCTTCACGGCTGGCGCCTGCGGGCCCTGCCGGTTCGGCATGTACGAGTCGGAGTACCGGTTGGCGCTGCGCAACTCGGGCTTCGATGGCTTCCGCGTGATGCTGTTTCAGCAATCGGGCGGGCTGAGCCAATCGGACGCCGAAGCCGGGCTCGACATGAACCCGGACTTCTTCCTGGGCATTCTCAACGCGATGAACTGCGGCGACGTGCTGAACGAGGTGACGTACGCGATCCGGCCATATGAAGTCAACGCCGGGGAGACGAGTGGAGCGCTCGATGGGGCGCTGAACCAGCTGCGCGACGCGTTCCGCACGCGCGAGCCGTGGCGGCTCGACTCCCGCACGGCGCGGCTCCTGGGCGGCTACGGCGGCACGGCCGAGTATCTCGGAAAGTTCGTCAACCAACTGCGGAGCGATGAGTACACGAACGCCCTGGAGCGCGTACGGAACCGCTACAACGAAATCGAAGTCGACCGGCTCCGCGTGAAGCCGATCGTCAAGATCACCGGCGAGTTCTGGGCGCAGACCACGGAGGGCGACGGCAACTTCAACATGTTCCGTTTCCTGGAGCGCGAAGGCGCGCAGGTGCTGGTGGAGCCGGTCGGCACGTGGATCACGTACATGATTCACCAGGTGGTGCAGAAGTACGCGGATACCAAGGGTCTCGATAAAGGCGCGGTACTGCCAGCCTGGTGGAAGCTGGGGAGCAGGGCGAAGATCGAACTCGGCTACCGCTCTAAGCTAGCGAAGCTCAAACTCGCGGAGAGGATTTTCAAGCGTGAGTATCATCGGCTGGTGGAGGCGCTGGGAGGCCTGGCGCACCACTTAGTGGACCAGTATGAGCTCCAGCGGCTAGGCCATCCGTATTACAACTCACGGAGCGGCGGTGGAGAAGGTCACCTCGAAGTAGCCAAGAACATTTACTACTCGAACAAGGACCTGTGCCACATGGTGCTGTCGCTCAAGCCGTTCGGCTGCATGCCTTCGACGCAGTCCGACGGTGCACAGGCGGCCGTGGTATCGCACTTCCGCGACATGATCTTCCTGCCGGTCGAAACCTCGGGCGAGGGCGAGATCAACGCGCATAGCCGCGTCCAGATGGCGCTCGGCGAGGCCAAGGCCAAGGCCAAGCGCGAGTTTCAGGAAGCACTGGACAAGGCCGGTCTGACGCTGGCAGACTGCCGCGCCTATGTGGATGCGCATCCCGAGCTCAAGCGGCCCATGTACCGCGTGCCCCAGACCAAGGGCGTCATCGGCACCGCGGCGAATTTCGTGCTGCACATCGCCGCCCGCATGAAGACCGAAGGCCGCGCGGTCGCCGCTGCCGCCTGACACGAGGAGCCCCTATAAATGCTGCCGCGAAACTACATGATTGGGCTGGACGTGGGTTCGACCACGGTGAAAGCCGTGGTCACGGACGTCGTCACCGATAAGATTGTCTGGAGCGACTATCAGCGCCACGACACCAAGCAGCCCGAGAAGGTGCTCGAGTTCCTGAAGCGATTCGAGACGGAGATCGACGGCTTCCAGGCTAAGGAGTGCCGCATCTTCGTCACCGGCTCCGGGGGCAACGGCCTGGGCGGATACCTGGGCGCGAAGTTCGTTCAGGAGGTCAACGCGGTCTCGCTCGCCGTCGAGAAGCTCAATCCGGAGTGCGGCTCGGTGATCGAACTGGGCGGGCAGGACGCCAAGATCATCATCTTCAAAGAGGACCCGGAGACAGGGCGCAAGAAGAAGCTCCCCTCGATGAACGACAAGTGCGCGGGCGGCACCGGCGCCGTGATCGATAAGATCAACGCCAAGCTCCGCATCCCGGCTGAGCAGCTTTGCAAGATGGGCTACAACGGCATGCGCCTGCATCCGGTGGCGGGTAAGTGCGGTGTATTTGCGGAGACCGACGTCAACGGCCTGCAAAAGGCGGGCGTGCCGCCCGATGAGCTGATGGCGTCGCTGTTCGAAGCCATCGTGATGCAGAACCTGTCGGTGCTCACGCGCGGCAACACGCTGCGGCCGGTGGTGCTGCTGTTGGGCGGCCCGAACTGCTACATCGTGGGAATGAAGGAGTGCTGGAAGCGCAACATCCCGAAGATCTGGAAGGAGCGCAACTTCCCGCTGCCCGAGGGCGTTCCGCCAGAGGACCTGATCCGCACGCCCGACAACGCGCAGTATTTCGCGGCCATCGGAGCCATCGAGTTCGGCAAGAGCGAAGACGATTGCGTCGGCTGTTACAAGGGCTGGGAGCGCCTGGAGTGGTACATCGAGCATGGGCGCGGCGAAGAGAAGGCCGCGAAGGGCGCGGGCGGCGGACTCGCCGCCAGCACCGAAGAGCTGGAGGATTTCCGGACGCGCTACCGTTACCACAAGCACGCGAACGCGCAGTTCGAGCCGGGCCAGGTGGTGGAGGGCTTCATCGGTCTCGACGGCGGCTCCACTTCGACCAAGGCCGTGCTGGTCTCGAAGGATAAGAGCCGCGGTGTCCTGCTGAAGTCTTATGGCCTCTCGAAGGGTAATCCCATCGAGGACACCATCGAGATCCTGAGCAAGCTCGAGAGCCAGGTAGCCGAGCAGGGCGCCACGCTGAAGGTGCTCGGCGTGGGCACCACCGGCTACGCCAAGGACATTCTGAAGGACGTGGTTGGCGCGGACGCGGCCATCGTTGAGACCGTCTCGCACACCGAAGCCGGCCTGCACTTCTACAAAGACGTCGATGTTATCTGCGATGTGGGCGGGCAGGACATCAAGATCATCATCCTGAAGAACGGCCGCGTGAAGGACTTCAAACTGAACACGCAGTGCTCGGCGGGCAACGGCTACTTCCTTCAATCGACCGCGCAGGGCTTCGGATACGCGGTGGAGCAGTTCGCCGACGTCGCCTTCGGCGCGCAGAGCTTCCCCTCGTTCGGCTATGGCTGCGCGGTGTTCATGCAATCGGATATTGTCGATTTCCAGCGCCAGGGCTGGAAGGCCGAAGAGATCATGGCGGGCCTGTGCAACGTGCTGCCGAAGAACATATGGCTCTACGTTTCGCAGATTCCCAACCTGTCGGCCATCGGCACGCGATTCCTCCTGCAGGGCGGCACTCAGTACAACCTGGCGGCGGTGAAGACGCAGGTGGATTTCATCGAGTCGCGGTTCAAGGGCAAGGATACGCGGCCCGACGTGATCGTGCACAAGTACTGCGGCGAAGCAGGCGCCATAGGCGCTGCTCTCGAAGCTGGCCGGCTCTTCGACCGTGGCCGCCAGACGAGCTTCATCGGCATGGAAGCCGTGAAGGACATCAAGTACAAGACCACGCGCAGCGAAGAGACGCGCTGCTATTTCTGCAAGAACAATTGCCTGCGCACGTTCATCGACGTGAAGACGCCGAAGCTCACGGCCATACAACCGGTGAACTCGAAGGTGCCGCTCGAATCGGGCTCGCAGCGGCTGATCATCGCCACCTGCGAAAAGGGAACGGTGGAAGACGTCGATCACATGCGCTCCATCAAGGGCGAGATCGACCGCATCAAAGAGGCCAACCCGAACTTTGCGGAGATCGCCGCGCGCGCGGCTTTCCGTATTCCGAACGCTCCGAACGTTTCCGACCCGCCGCCGCGGTTCCTGCTGACGCCGGCACAGAAGAAGCGGGCCGAACTGGTGAAGAAGCGTGCGAAGATTCGCATCGGCATGCCGCGCGTGCTCAACATGTACTCTTCGGCGCCGCTGTTCACGGGCTATTTCGCATCGCTTGGCGTGCAGCCGCAGAACATGGTGTTCTCGGATTTCACCACCGAGGATCTCTACAAGGAAGGCGCGAAGCGCGGCGCGATCGACCCCTGTTTTCCGTCCAAGCTGGGCATTCCTCACATACACAACCTGCTGATGACGCACCACGCCAAGAAGCCGCTCGACTACATCTTCTTCCCGGTGATCGACGATCTCACCAGCGACCTGAAGTGCGCGGCGGCGCACCGTTCCTGCCCCACCGTGGCCTCGACTCCGGAAGCGGTAAAAGCGGCGTTCACCAAGGAAGGCGACGTGTTCAAGGAGAAGGGCGTCATTTACCTGGATACGTTCGTCAACCTGGCGAACCCGGCGCTGCTCGAACGGCAGATGTACGAGGAGTTCAAGGACATCTTCGGGCTCTCGGCCGAGGAGAACGCGCGCGCGGTCGAGCAAGGCTACAAGACGCTGGCGGACTTCAGCCGCAACCTGCGAAAGCAGGCGCGCGAAGTGCTCGATCAGCTCGAGCGCGAGGAACGCATCGGCGTGGTAATGCTGGGACGGCCGTATCACAACGATCCGGGCATCAACCACGAAATCCTCGAAGAATTCCAGAAGATCGGCTATCCGGTCTTCACGCAGGATTCGCTGCCCATCGACGACGACATACTCGAGCGGCTCTTCGGCGAAGAGGTCCGCGCCGGCGATATCCCGGACGCGATGGCGGTCACCGACGTGTGGAAGAACTCCTACAGCGAAAACACGTCGCGCAAGGTATGGGCGGCCAAGTATGTCGCGCGCCATCCGAACCTGGTGGCGCTCGAGCTTTCGAACTTCAAGTGCGGGCACGACGCGCCGATTTACACGGTGGTGGAGGAGATCGTCGAGCACTCCGGCACGCCCTACTTCTGCTTCAAAGACATCGACGAGAACAAGCCCTCGGGGTCCATCAAGATCCGCGTCGAAACCATCGCCTACTTCCTCAGCCGCTATCGCGAAGACCTGGCGGACGCGAAGCACAAGAAGACCGACATCGAGCGCCAGCTCGCCGAGTTCGAGGCGCGCATCCGTCGCGAGGCCTTGCGCAAGCGGCTGGAGTCGATCAACAATGACGAGCGGGTCGGCCGGGCGTTCGAGGGCGGGCACCTGCCCAAGATCGACGTAACGCTGGCGACCTTGGCGAACAGCCGGCCGGCGGCGTAGCGGGGCGGGGTGAAAGGGCGGAAGAGCGGCGACAGGCACCGCTCGCCACGCGCGCTTGAGGCCTACCCCGTTGATCAGTGCTCAGACCGCCAGGTCCGCTCGCTAACGGTCGCGGCTCGGTGCCAACACGGAACAGCGCGCGTCAGCAAGCGGACGAAACGGATCTGTCAGAGACCTAGGCGGGCATGTCGCTTGGGACAGCGGAGCCAGCAGTCGCCGTTTCTCAGCGGAGTCTTCCGCCTCACGGTACGATAGGGACATGCGTGCGCTGGCCGTAGTTCTCATCGGGTTGGGAGTTTGCGCGGCTGCCGATCACGGCGGATTTGAGCCGCTCGAGAAATGGAAGGCGGCGGTGCTGGCGGGCGACCAGGCCGCGCTTCGTGCCCTCTACATCTCGGGCGGCGGCGCGTTCGCGCAGACGCCGGAAGGCAGGAGCGACGACCCGGCAACCGAGGAGCCGGTATTCTGGTCCGGGCTGAAGGCGCAGGGCCTGATCGGGATCGACCCCAAAACTCTACAGGAGCAAGCGACCGCGGACACGATGCGGCAGGTGCTGCGCATCGAGCTGGCATTCCGGCCCGGCAGCCCGATCGAGAAAGGCTTGGTTTCCGCGCACCTGGTCTGGGCACTGCGCGGCGGCCAGTGGCGCATCATGGTGGCGGCGCGCAGCGAGGTGCGGCCGCTTCCCAAGATTCAACTTCCGCAGCCCTCAAAGCCGAACACCAGAATCTATCCCGACCCAGAAGAGGCACCAGCCGAGTTGAAAGCGGCGCTGGCGGCCGCCAAGGCGGATCACAAGCGCGTGCTGGTGATCTTCGGCGCCAACTGGTGTTACGACTGTCACGTTCTGGACACGACGCTCAAATCTCCCCAGGTGGCTCCGCTGGTGGCGGCGAACTACCACGTCCTGCACATCAACATCGGCGACGAGGACAAGAACACGGATCTGGCGGAGCGATTTCAGGTGCCGCTCAAGAAGGGGATCCCCGGTTTGGCCGTGCTCGATGGCGACGGCCGAGTGGTCACGAGCCTGAAGAACGGCGAGTTTGAGTCCGCCGCGAAGATCGGCATGAGCGATGTGACGGGCTTTCTGGAGCGCTGGAAGCCGGGCGCGGCGAAGGCCGTGAACTAGCGCAAATCGAGCAGTCTAGCTGACAGAGGACCAATGGTGGGACAGGCACGACTTTCGCAAAGACGGCGAAATTCGAGCCAGTCCCGGGTCTGCGGCCAATTCCGATACGACACTAGCGCACGGACTCGAATGGATTGCCGCTCGTGTCCGCTTGGTAGGGCGTCAGGCGCGGCGGCCAGGCGTCCGGCTCGATGAGCCACGCGGTCCGGTCGGGGTAGTACCGCAGAAGTTTCTCGTTCTCGACCGAGCCCAGGTCGAGCGCCCAAACCACGCGTGCGCGGTCGATGTCCGCGGCGTTCTGGATCCAGGTGCGGAACCGGTGCCGCGGCCAGTAGCGGACGAAAACCAACTGCCTCCCCGGAGCCTCAGCCAGGCGCTGGTTGATTTGGATGCGCCCTTGCGGATCGCCCCAATTGATGTAGTCCCAGGTCTCGTACTGGCCCAGGCCCATCAGGCAGCGCTGGCTCGCTGTGGCGTGGAGTCCGTACCAGATGCCGAAATGAGCGGCGCACAGGAGCAGGACCACACCGGCGGCCTGGCGTCCCGCGGGTCTCCACGCGCTCATCCGCTCCAGTCCTTTCACGCTCATCAGTACGCACAGGCACGTGATCGCCGCGACGTAGTGAGGGTGGAAGTACGGATCGAAATTGGTCCCGAGAGCATACCCCAGCAGGCACAGCAGCACCCACAGGAAACGGTATTGGCGCACGCACGCGAGAAAGACCGGCAGCGCCAGGTAGAGCGCGGGAAGGAAGAAGAAGCGATAGTAGCGAACGCTGTTGCCGAGGAGCCCCAGATAGCCACCGAGGGTCAAGGGCTCGTCTCCGTGAATGGTGACCTCGGCGCGATAGCTCTGTTCCTGTTCCATGGTCAGCGGCCGGTGCGGCACCGGATTCGGTTGGAACGTGAACGTCTGCGGGATGCCGTACTGATACCGGCTGAGCTGGTAGGGAAATGTAGTCCAACTGCCGGTGACGGCTTTGTTGTGGAACAGAATCAGGGGGACGACCGGCGACGCCGCAAGCGCGGCAACCACGACGGTGCGAAGCAGACGGCGCCACTGGTCCGGCTTGCGTAGCACCGGCAGGAAGAACAGCAGCACTCCCAGAACCAGGAAGATCGATTCAAACGGGCGGGTGATCCCTTGCAGAGCGATCCCCGCGCCGAGCAGCACGGCGTCCCTGGTCCGCCAGCCCTCGCGCAGCCGCGGCAGAGCGCCGAACACCAGGCATCCCGAACAGGCGGCGACCGCGCCGCCCCAGTAGCAGTTCATCCACTGGCTGAGCGGTCCGAACTGGATCACCGCGAGCAGCCCCCCGACGAATGCCCACAGCGGCGAGGCCCACGCCCGCAGCATCCAGTAGCACAGCGCGCACAGCGCGGCCACCGATAGAAGCACGCCGGCCCACGGCAGGCCGAACATCAACTGCCCGATCGCCAGCACAATGCCTTGCCCCAGCGGATACATGGAACTGTACGTGGGCTCTTGCAGCGTGAAGACACCTTCGAAGAACTGGTGCAGGGCGTGCGGCGGATTGGCCAGGCGGAAATGCGCCAGAGTGTCGCCCAGGAGAATGTAGCTGAAATCGTCGGCGCCGCTGGGTGTGGGAACCGGATGCAGAGGCAGCAGCGCGAGGCGCAGCGCGACGGGGAGAACTGCCAGCACCAGCATCGCCCATCCCGGCCTCGCCGCCAGCTTGCGCAAGGGCGGTTCAATCCAACTCCTGGTCAGCAGCAGCGCGACCAGCACCGCGGCCACGGCGAGCTCGACGAAATCGCTCGCGCCGAATCCGATGGGATTGTAGAGCGGGAGGAAGGAGCGAAAGAGATACTCAATCATGAAGAGACGGTGTCACTCGCCAGTATAAGCTCACGGATGGCGAAGCTATTGCCGCCAGCGCCCTGGCGCTGCTGCGGAAAGTCTGGAGCGGCGCTACTGGCGCATGGTCCAGCTCGCACTGCCGCAGTGCTTGCATCCCCGGGCCGTGGCGGGCAGCGCCTCGCCGCACCGCAGGCAGTACACCGTGAGCCCCCTTGCCCGATTTCTGGCGCGATAGAACCGATAGCCGAAGATCCCTGCCAGGCAGGTCGCGCCCAGACCAACGCCGGCCATCAGCCCTACGCTTTCGATCACCACCACGGCCGCCAGCACCGCCGCGACCGCGATCAGCCACAATCGTACGCCACCCATTAGGCTCATTATGGAGCACGCGTGCTCCTCGCAGCCTGGGAGTATCGATCCGCACGGAGGGCCAAAGGCGGGCATCTACGTTACAATGGCACTTCGATGCCTAGGGGCTTCCTGGTTTTTCTGGCGATCGCGCTCGCGATCCTGCTCGGCTTTCAGTATTTCATCTACTTCTCCACCACGCGCCTGCTGGAAATCAACGGCAAGGCTGGCCGAAGAATCCTGGCGGCGGCGCTTCTGTTTCCGATGGCGGGAGCCGTCACGTCCGTGTTCCTGCAAAGGCGCGTGGACACGGAGTTGGCGCGAGCGGTAGCCGGAGCGTTTCAACTCTCCCTGGGCGTCGGGCTGGCGCTCGCGATGGCGTTCCTTCTCGCCTGGGCCTTGTGGGGCATCGCCCGAATCTGGAACCCGCGATCCGATAGCGCACCTTTCGGCTGGAGCGCGATTGTGCTGGCGTTCCTGTTCTCGGCCTTTGGCGTTTGGAACGCGACCCATCCGCGAGTGGCGCGGGTCACGGTGCACATGCGGGACCTTCCCGCGGAATGGCGAGGGAAGACGATCGCGCAGATCTCGGATCTGCACCTCGGGTTCAGCGTGGGCCGTTCTTTCGCCGAGCGTGTTGTCGAGATGGTGAACCGGGAACGGCCGGCCGCGGTGGTGATCACGGGCGACCTGTTCGACGGCGACGACGCCGGCCTGAGCCATCTTGCAGAGCCGCTCAACAGACTCGATGCTCCGATGGGGATCTACTTCATCACCGGCAACCACGAGACCTATGTGGGAGTGGCGCGCACGGAGGAAGCCCTGCGCGGGACCAGGGTGCATGTGCTGAACGACGAGATGGCGACGCCCGGCGGCCTCGAGATCGTAGGCATCGCCTACCCCGATAGAGGCGAACACAAGGACGTCGCGGCGGCCATCCGGAACGTTCGTGGATTCGATCCCGCCAGGGCATCGGTCCTGCTGTACCACAGCCCCGTGGGGATACCCGAGATCAAAGCCACGGGCATCCGCCTGCAGCTATCCGGCCATACTCACCGGGGCCAGCTGTTCCCATTCCAGTTCATCACACGGCAGGTCTATGGCAAGTACGACCATGGTTTGAACGTGGAAGGCGACTTCGCGATCTACACTTCATCGGGCACGGGGACGTGGGGGCCGCGGATGCGTACTTCCGCCCGCGCGGAAATCGCGATGATCCGGCTGGAGCCGATGTAGTGGATGGTGGGCCCGACAGAACTCGAATCTGTGACCTCTACCGTGTCAAGGTAGCGCTCTAACCAACTGAGCTACGGGCCCATCGTACGGAGGACTGAACCGAATTGTAGCATAGGGGCGCGACCCCGCCGCTTCGGCTGGCCCGGTCGCGCCGTGTGTTACCCGATTGGAACACCGACCGCGGCGTCGGAGTATCGCATGAGCGTCTCCTCCAGCACCTTGCGGTTGATAGGTTTGGTGATGTGGTCGTCCATCCCTGCGTCGAGGCAGCGTTCTCGGTCGCCGCTCATGGCGTGCGCCGTCATGGCGACGATCGGCACGTGAATTCCCGTCTCCCGCTCCCGCTGCCGGATCCGCCGCGTCGCCTCGAAGCCATCCACGTCGGGCATTTGGACGTCCATGAGAACCAGGTCGAAGGGGTCTCTGTCGAAAGTGACGCAAGCTTCAGCTCCGTTACCGGCCAGCGTGACCCGGTGTCCCATCTTCCGCAGCACGGCGACGGCCAGTTTCTGGTTCACCGGGTTGTCCTCGGCCACCAGGATGCGCAGGGAGCGCTGGGGCGGGGCGGCCTCTGGCGCGGCCACCGGCGCCTCTCTCTTCGGTGGTCCGCCCAGCGCCTTGCGGATCGATAGCTGCAGTTCCGCGGCCGCGATGGGCTTGACCAGGTAAGCTTCCACGCCCAGTTCGCGGCACCGTTCCGCACTCGCGCTTTGACCCGTGGACGTCAGCATCAGGATCGTCGCGGCGCGCCAGGAGGAGTGGGCGCGAATGCGTTCGATCATCTCGAAGCCGTCCATGCCCGGCATCTGCTCGTCCAGCAGGATCAGACGGAACGGCTCTCCCGCCGCCACCGACTGTTCCAGGAGGGCCAGACCGTCGAGACCCGACCCGGCCATTCCCGGCAGCATGCTCCATTGCCGTGTGGCTCTCTCCAGAATGCGGAGGTTGGTGGCATTGTCATCGACGATGAGCACGCGGACGCCGCTCAGGTCCTCGACCGGCAACGTGCCCGGCTCGTTCTCCAGGGCCGGCCCCGGCTCCATGCGGGACGTGAAGTGGAAGATCGAGCCCGCCCCAGGCACGCTTTCCATCCAGATCTCCCCGCCCATCAGGCGCACGATTCGCGCGGAGATGACCAGGCCCAGTCCCGTGCCGCCGTACTGGCGCGTGGTCGAGGAGTCGGCCTGCTCGAAGGCCTGAAACAGCCGGCCCTGCTTCTCCGGCGGAATCCCGATGCCCGTATCGCGCACCGATACCTCGAGCATCAGCCCGTTCTGGTCTCGCTCGGCAACGCGCACTTGGACCGTCACCTCGCCGCGCTCGGTGAATTTGATGGCGTTGCCGGTCAGGTTCAAAAGCACCTGGCGGAAGCGCACCGGATCGCCGACCAGCGCCGCCGGCACCTCCGGGTCGATGTCGAAGGCCAGTTCGAGCCCTTTCCTGTGCGCGGTGACCGCCATACTCTTCATCGCCTCGGCGACCAGATCCGCCAACCCGAAACGGACCGCGCTCAGCACCATCTTGCCGGCTTCGATCTTCGAGTAGTCGAGGATGTCGTTGAGGATGACCAGCAGGCTCTCGGCCGACGACCGCACCAGGGAAAGGAACTCCCGCTGCTCCGTCGTGAGGTTGGTGGAGAGGACCAGTTCGGTCATGCCGATGATGCCGTTCATCGGGGTGCGAATCTCGTGGCTCATGTTGGCCACGAACTCGCTCTTGGCGTGGCTGGCCGCTTCCGCCGCCGTTTTGGCCGCCCGCAGTTCCTCCTCGATCTTCTTGCGCTGCGTGATATCCATGGCCACGCCGAGAACCTGCACCTCCCCATCTTCGTTGACGAGCGGCCGCTTGACCGTCTGAAGCCAGTGCACCTCGCCGGCGGCGTCGGTGAAACGCTCCTCGGGTATGAGTTTCTCCCGAACCGTGTCCAGGACTTCGAGGTCGTCTTGCGAGAAGGCCTGCGCGTCCGCGGTTTGCGGGCAGATCTCCAGATCGGTCTTGCCGATCATGTTCTCCAGGGGTGTGCCGTAGCCCTCCGCCTGGGCCTGGTTTGCCAGCGTGTAGCGCCCCTGGCGGTCTTTGACGAAGACGAAACTGGGCAGAATGTCGATCACCTGCCGCAGGAACGCCCGCTGCGTCCGGAGGTCCTTGGTGCGCTCATCGACGACTCGCGCCAGTTCCTCCGCCCTGCCGCGCAATTGCCGTGTGTACAGTCTCTGCAGGACCAGGGCCGCAAGAAGCGCCAGGAGCGCGCAGGCCCCGCGGAACAAGTCGGTCTGGTAGAACCGCGGCTCGAGGACGAACGTGACCGAGGCGCCCTGGAGGTTCCAAACCCCGTCGTCGTTCGAGGCGATCACCCGGAACCGGTATTGGCCCGGGGGAAGACGAGTATAGCTGGCGACGCGGCGCGAACCGGCGTCCACCCAATCGCGGTCGTAGCCTTCCAGGCGGTACTTGAAATGCACTCTGGCCGGAACCAGCATGCTCAGGCTCGTGTACTGGAACTCAATCCTGTCCCCGCCCGGTGCGATCCGTAGTCCCGCTTCGAGGGGCACCGCCTTGCCGTCCTCCACCAGCCCCTCCACCACCACCGGCGGAACCAGAGCGTTATGAGCCAGGCGCTTGGGGTCCACCGCCACGATCCCTTTCCGCGTTGTGAACCACAGCCGGCCATCCCGCGTCCGCCATGCGGCCGGCCCCGCCGCCGGATCGGACGCCTCGCTGGTCTGCATGCCATCGTCGATCCCGTATCGAACGGTTCGGACCGTCGAAGCGAGGCCTTCCGCCACATCGTCCAGGTCCCTTTCGTTGGCCACATAGATGCCATGCGGGGTGCTGACCCACAGACTCCCCTCGCCATCCGTGACAATGCCCGAAGGGTAGGCGTCGAAAAGTCCTTCCCGCTTTCCGTAGTGAGTGATGCGGCCGTCGCGGACGCGCAACCGGGTGAGGCCGGGTGTGCGGCCGCCCAGCCACAGGCTTCCACGCCCGTCATCGGCGATCGAAGTGACGGCAAAGCCGATCTGTTTCTGCCTGGCCTGGTCCGGAGAGAGTCCTTTGGCGAACTTGAACAGCCCCTGTGCCGTGCCGAACCACAGCGCCCCCTGAGAGTCGCGGCGGATCGTGAAGGTGTAGTGCCCAGGCGTAGACAGCGGCGTGGTTTTCCCGTTGAACGTCAAGGGTCGGAGGCACCCGTGCTCGAAGCGCACCGCCAGGGTGCCGGCCACGATCAGGCTCTCGTCGTCCTCGCTGATAGCGGCCATGAAATAGGGGAGATGCGCTCCCCCGCCATACCTCGTCATCCTCCCGTTCCTATAGCGCGCCAGCCCCCCGGTGGTCGCTATCCACAGGCTTCCGTCCCGGCTCTCGAACATCGCGTGGCCATAGGGGTCGGGGAGGCCGTCTTTCTTCGTGATAGCGCTGATCGCGCCGTCGTCGAATCGGGCCAGTCCCCCGCCCGCGCAGAACACCCAAAGGCTGCCGTCCGCGGTCTCGGTAACGGACCGGGTATCGTTCGAAGGAAGACCCTCCCGAACCGTAAAGGTCGTGAGCTTAGTGTCGCGGAAGCGGTCCAACCCGCTCGAAGTCCCCACCCACAGGCTCCCTTCGCGGTCCTCGAACAGAGACAGCACCCGGTTGTCGGTCAGGCCGTCCGCCTGGCCGAACGAAGACACCCGGCTGTCCGCGATTCGGAAAAGGCCCTGGGACTCCGTCCCGCTCCACAGATTGCCCGCGCGGTCCTCCAGAATCGTGTGCACTTCGTTCCGGATGGTGCCCCGCGCAGCCGCTTCGAACCGCGACCGCCCCCTGTCAACCCGATAAGGGCCATCTCGCGTGCCGACCCACAGGGTCTGGTCGAGGTCTTCGGCCAGGGCATCGGCCCCGAACTGGAGCAGGCTCCCAGGGAAGGGAGAGAGCTGGCCGCCGCTGTACCGGAACAGGTTGCTCGAGCCGCCGATCCAGATCACGCCGGCCCGGTCTTCGAAAAACGAATAGATCCATCCGGTTCCCGCCCGGAGCGCGCGCGGCCCTCCGCGCCCAAGCAGGTAAATGAAGTCGTCGGAACCTATGAAGAGCTCGTGCCCGCGGCTTTCGAACAGCGTCTTGATCTCCCCGTCGGGAAGGGGCGATGGCGGCAGGTAGTCGAAGAAAACGCCATTCCTCCGTATCACCGTTCTCGACGTCGTGCGAATAATCAGGTCGCCGTCCGCGCCGCGACAGATCGCTTTCACCGGCTCGTTGAGGGGCTCCTTCCCCACCACTGGATCCACCAGGACAAAACGTACCCCGTCGAACCGCACCAGCCCCGCCGAAGTCCTCAGCCACAGATACCCATCCGGACTCTGCAGAATCTGGTACACCGCTTCTCCGGGAAGACCGTCTTCGGCGGTCCACGCGTTGTGGGCGTATTGACCGATGTTCTTGTGCGGCTCGAGACCCAGTGCGGCGCTCACCGGCCACATCCCTGCGAGGAGGATGGCGAGGAAACTCCTCCGCGGATGAGTGCGCTGTCCTGACATAGGGCGTCGCCTACCCTATCGGCCGCAAAGGGACCGGCCTTTAACGGGGCAAGGCAGCACCGAGCCGCGAACGCTACGCGCGCGGTGCTGACGGTGAGCGCCTAGGGCGCGAAGTAGCCGTTGATGTCCAGGATCACGTCGGTTCGGCCGGTTACGAAGACTTCGACGGCTCCATTGGCGCCCGCCGGAACGATGGCAGCGTTCGCCACCACGCTCCCGTCGGGCGAGTTCAGGGTGGAAACCAGGGGCCGCGCCGATCCGGCAGGCCAGGCCGTCAGGTAGGACAGGGGCTCCTGGGGCACCGCGGTGACGTTGACGGAATACGCCGCCGCCGTCGTCGGGATGAAGCAGCCGCCGGCCGGAATCGAGAACGATCGCGAGGTTCCGGCATCCATCGTCGGGCCCGCGCCATTGCGCGTGTCGGCGACGCGGCAGGGCGTCACCGGGTAGAACGAGAGCGCGCCGGGGCTGCCGGGCGGGGCGAAATAGCCGTTGGCGTCCAGGACGACGTCGGTGGGGTTGGGGACGAAGACCGAGATGGCTCCGCCGGCGCCCGCCGGGACGATCGCGGCATTGGCGACCACCTTGCCGGCCCAGGAATTCAGCGTCGAGGAATTGGGCCTCGCCTCGCCGGCGGGCCAGGCGGTCAGATAGCCGAGGTAGCGGACCACCGGATCGGGGACCACGGTGACGTTCAGGGAGTAAGCGGTGGCGGTTGACGGCATCCCGCACGAACTGGAGGGAACCGGGAAGTCGCGGCTCTGGCCGGCAGGGAGGGACGGCGCGCCAAACGGTCCGGCTGCCGAGCGGGTGTCGGCGATGCGGCAGGGCTGGGTGGGGTAGAACGAGTACGCGGTCGGCCCGCCGGAGGCATCGAAGTAGCCGTCGATGTCCAGGATGACATCGGTCGAGCCCGCGACAAATACGCTCACGCCGCCGCCGGTGCCCGCGGGGACGATGGCGGCGTTGGCCACCACCGTGCCCTGCCAGGAGTTCAACGTGGAGACCAGCGGCCGGGTCTGGTCCGTGGGCCACAAGGTCAGATAGGGCAGGGCCCCGCGCGGGATCACGGTCACGTTCAGCGAGTATGCCAGGGCCGTGGCCGGCACGGCGCAGGCGCTCTGGGGGACGGCGAAGGAGCGGGTCGAGTTGGCCGCCATCACCGGACCACCGAAGGGCCCGTCAGGGGCGCGCGTATCCGCGATGCGGCAGGGGGCGACGGGGACGAAGCGCGCATTGGGGGTCGCGGCCGCGGCCTGCTGGATGGTGACCTCAAAGCCCGCGACGGTGATGGCGCCTGAGCGCGCGGCGCCCGTGTTCGGAGCGACGGCGATGCTGGCCGAGGCCGTCAGAGTCACCCAATCGAGAGCACTCGATGCGGTCCAGGAGCAGCCGGCCGAGGCCGTCACGGTGACGGATCCGGAGCCGCCCGCGGCGGGGAAGGTCCCGGGCACCGGGCTGACGGAAAACGTGCAGACCAGGACTGGCGCGATCGCCGTCACATCCGAGGCCGTGTCGTTGGCGGTGTTGGCCTCTCCGCCACCGTTGACGGCAGCCGTGTTGATGACGCTGGCCGGGGCGTCGGCGGCTACGTTCACGGTGAGGGCGATGGCCGGGTAATTCGCGCCGGACGCCAGCGCGTCGGTTCTGGTACAGGTGAGCGTGGCCAGCGTGCAGATCCAGCCCGTGCCGTTCATCGCCGTGGCAGTCAGCTTGGCAGGCAGCGTGTCGATCACGGTGACCACGCCGGTGGTGGACGCCGGTCCGGCGTTGCTCACGGTGATTGCGTAGACGGCGCCAGTCTGGCTCTGCGCGAAACTTCCGGAGTGCATCCCGGCTACCGCCAGGTCCGCTGGGCCTGTGACGGAAGCCGGGTCCGAAGCCGTGTCGTTGGCGGTGTTGATCTCTCCGCCGCCCGAGACGATGGCGACGTTGGTGACGCTGGCCGGGGCGTCGGCCGCGACGGTCGCCGCGAGCGTGATGGGCGGGTAGTTCGCGCCGACTGCCAGCGCGTCGGCTCTGGCGCAGGTGAGCGTGGCCAGGACGCAGGTCCAGCCGGCGCCGCCGATCGCCGTGGCGGTCAACCTGGCAGGCAGCGTGTCGATCACCGTGACGGTGCCGTTGGTGGAGGCCCCTCCGGCGTTGCCCACCGAGATGCTGTAGACGGCGCCGGCCTGGCCCTGGACGAAGTTGCCCGAGTGCGTAGCGGCGACGGTCAGGTCCGCGGGCAGGCCGACCGTGGTGGCGTCGAGGGCCGTGTCGTTGGCGGTGTTGACCTCTGCGCCGCCCGAGACGATGGCGGTATTGGTAATGCTGGCCGGGGTGTCGGCAGCTACGTTCACCGTCAGAATGATGGCCGGGTAGCTCGCTCCGGCCGCCAGCGCGTCGGCTCTGGAGCAGGTGAGCGTGGCTAGCGTGCAGGTCCAACCGGTGCCGCTCATCGCCGTGGCGGTCAGTTTGAGCGGCAGTGTGTCGATCAGCGTGACGGTGCCGTGGGTGGCGGTCCCTCCGCCGTTGCCCACGGTGATGGTGTAGACGGCGCCGGTCTGACCCTGGGTGAAGCCGCCGGAATGTGTCGCGGCGACGGTCAGGTCCGCGGGCGGGCCGATGGTGGTCGGATCAACAGCGGTGTCGTTGGCGGTGTTCGTTTCCTCGCCGCCGGAGACGATGGCGGTGTTGGTAACGGCGGCCGGGGCGTCGGCAGCTACGTTTACGGTGAGCATGACGGCGGGGTAATGCGTGCCCGCCGCGAGCGCGTCCGTTCGCGTGCAGGTGAGGGTGGCCAGGGTGCAGGTCCAGCCGGTGCCGGCCATGGCGGTGGCAGTCAACTTGGCGGGCAGCGTATCGGTCAGGGTGACGGCGGCGCTGGTGGGGCCGGTGCCGGAGTTGGCCACCGCGAGGGTGTAGACCGCGCCGGTTTGCCCCTGAGTGAAATTGCCCGAGTGCGTCGCGCCGACGGTCAGATCCGCGGGCAGGCCGATCGAGGTGGGATCGAGAGCGGTGTCGTTGGCGGTATAGGTCTCCCCGCCACCGGAAACCGTGGCGATTTCGGTGACGCTTGCCGGCGTGTCGGCGGCGACATCCACCGTAAGCGTGACGGCCGGGTAATTCGCATCGCGCGCCAGCGGGTCGCCCCTGGTGCAGGTGAGCGTGTCCAGGGTGCAGGTCCAGCCCGGGCCGGTCATCGCAGTGGCGGTCAACGCGCCAGGTAGCGTGCCGGCCAGGGTCACCGTGCCGCTGGTGAGACTCCCTCCGGCGTTGCCAACGGTGATGGCGTAGATGGCGCCTTTCTGTCCGGGCCCGAAGCGGCCAGCGTGCGTCACGGCCACCACCAAATCCGGAATCGGGGGCACCAGGACGCGAACGTCGTCGTTGTTCGATTCGGCAACATACAGCCGGACGCCGAACGAAGCGATGCCCACGGCGCCATTCAGACCGGACGCGATGGTGGTGATGACTCCGGTCTGGTCGACGAGGCGGACGTAGTTGCCGTCGGCAATCACGAGATCCCCGTTGAAATCGACCGCGACTCCGGCCGGGTCCCACAATTGCGCGCTGGTGGCGAGGCCGCCGTCGCCGGTGTAACCGTATGTGCCGTTACCGGCGACCGTGGTGATGGCGCCGGCGGGATCGACCATGCGGATGCGCGCGTTGCCCTGGTCCGCTATGTAAAGATTGCCGTTGGAGTCGAGCGCCATCCCGGTGGGATTGGACAACTGGGCCGCGGTGCCGGCCACGACAGTGGCGGTCCCATAAGCGTCGATCTTGCGGACGAGATCGCCGTCGGACACGTAGAGGTTGCCGGCCCCGTCGGTGGCAACAGCAGGAGTTCGGCCGGCCGCCGTGGTCAGCCCGGGGCCTATGGTGCCGCTCGCCTCGGTCTTGCGCACCTGGCCGAGATCGCCGAAGTAGACGTTACCGCTGGGGTCCACGGCCACGCTCGACGGCGCAAACAAAGAGGCGCTGGTGGCCGGGCCGCCGTTGCCGGAATTCCCGATGATTCCGTTGCCCGCCACGGTGGTTATGATTCCGGCCGGGGACACCTTGCGGATGCGCGCGTTGCTGGTGTCGGCGATGAAGACATTTCCGGTCGAATCCAGGGCGACTCCGGAGACCGCGCTCAACATAGCGCTGGAGGCCGGCCCGCCATCGCCGGCGTAGCTCCAGCCGGAGACGCCGGCAACGGTGGTTATGACTCCGGTTCCGTCCACCTTTCGGACGCGGAAGTTGGAACTGTCGGCGATCCAGAGCACGCCGCCCGCGTCCGGCGCGGCGTCCTGGGGCGAGGACAGGATGGCGCTTGTGGCCAGGCCGCCATCCCCACCGAAGCCGAAGGAGCCGGGGCTGCCGGCGACCGTGGTGAGGATCCCCTGGGCGTCCACTTTGCGGATGCTGTTGGTGAGGGTGTCCGGGATGTACAGGTTCCCTGCCGTGTCTGTCCCCAGGCTGCCCTGAGGGCAAATCCCTGCGCTCGCGGCCGGTGTCCCATTGGGGGCGAAAGTGATGGTGCCGTTGCCCGCCGCGACGGTGATAATGCCCTTCGAGTCGATGCGATAGACATAGTTGACGGCGGCGTCCGCGACATAGAGGTTCCCAGCGCCATCGACTGCGAGGCCGGTGGGGCGGGAGAAGTGCGCTTGTGCGGACGGTTTGCCGTTGACGGCACTTCCCGCGAGAGCGCCGGTGCCTGCAACGGTGGTGATGATCCCGTGTGTGTCCACCTTTTGGATGCGGCCGCTCGCGAGCGTGTCCGCGATGTAGAGGTTGCCGGCGGCGTCCACGGCCACGTCTTGCGGGGAGGACAGCTGGGCCTGAATCGCCGGCTGGCCGTCTCCCGGGCTGAGGGTGCCGCCGCCCGCGACGGTGCTCATGGCCCCGCGAGTGTCGATCTTGCGAACCAGGTTGGCATCGGTGTCGGCGAGGTAGAGGTTGCCGGCGATGTCCACGGCGAGGCCCTGGGGAGATCCCATGATGGCGCCGGTGGCTATGCTGTTCTGAGGCCAGCTGGATGGCATGCCATTGCCAGCCATCACGGTCAAGGTGCCGGCGGCATCCACTTTGAACACGCCGTTCAGGCCGGTACTGCTGAAGTAGACACCTCCGTGGCCATCCGGCGCGACGGCGCGCGGGTAGCCGACCGGGACGGACGCTCCCAAGGCCGGCAGGTGGAGCCATGCGCCGCCCGCGTAGGGTGAGTTTGCGTACTCCTGCGCCAAGGCTGAAGCGGCAAGTGCGCAGGCAAGCGCCGTGAGGGTGGTGAGTTTTGGGAGCCTGAAGGTGGTCATGGTGGGAGCGCGTCAGACGAACGCGCTGAGATCGTAGTGCGAGTGAGAGCGAAAAAGTCTCGTAAGGAGACGGCTGCCCGTATGTTGCTGAGAATGCGGGGGCAGTTCGAGCAGGAAGGCGGGATAGAGTCCGCTCCCCGATGGTCGCGGTTCGGTGCTGACGCGCCTGCTTCGGCTAGGAGGCTAGAAAGGGAACGACTCTTTGACGCTGTTCCCCCAGCCCTTCCACGCCGAGGGTCATGACGTTGCCCTCACGCAGATAGACCGGCGGCTTATGCCCAAGTCCCACCCCCGGCGGCGTTCCGGTGGAGATGATGTCGCCCGGCTGCAGGCTCATGAAGCGGCTCAGGTAGCTGACCAGGTGGGCAACCCCGAAGACCATCGTGCTGGTGGACCCATCTTGATGCCGGTGCCCATCGACCTCGAGCCAGAGGTGCAGGTTCTGTGGATTGGGGACTTCGTCCGCGGTAACCAGCCAGGGGCCGATCGGTCCGAACGTATCCGCGCTCTTTCCTTTGACCCACTGCCCGGTGCCTTCGAGTTGAAACGCGCGCTCGGAGAGGTCGTTGACAACGCAATATCCCGCCACGTGCGAGAGGGCATCTTCTTCACGAACATACTTCGCTTCTTTCCCGATGACGACGCCCAACTCGACCTCCCAATCGGTCTTCCTGGCATCTCGCGGAATCACGACGTCGTCGTTCGGGCCGCAGATCGAGGAGGTAGCCTTCATGAACACGACGGGCTCGGCTGGAACCGCCATGCCCGACTCGGCGGCATGATCGGAGTAATTGAGGCCGATGCAGACGAACTTGCCCACGGAACCCACAGGGGGGCCAAGCCTGGGCGAGCCTGAAACCAGCGGCAGGGTGGCGAGGTTGAGCTGGCGTAACTTCGCAAGGGATTCGGGAAGCAGGGACGAACCTGCGATATCGGCCACAACGCCGGAGAGGTCGCGGAGTCCTCCTTGGGGGTCGAGCGCGCCCGGCTTTTCGGCGCCGGGACTTCCAAACCGTAGTAGCTTCATTTCTTCTACATTAGAACAAGGAAACCACGCCCATGGACCAAACCGGAGCTTTTGCTACCTATCCGAGTCTTAGTGGCCGCGTCATCGTCGTTACCGGCGGCGCAAGCGGCATCGGCGAGGCGATTGTGGAAGCCTTCGCCGGGCAGAATGCCCAAGTGGCCTTTCTGGATATCCAGGACGACGCGGCCGGAACACTCGTCGCGAGGCTGAGCCCGGCGGGCGCGACTGCGCCGGTCTACTACCACTGCGACCTGACCGATATCGCCGCGGTGCAACAAACGGTCGAAGCCATCGTGCAGCGCTTCGGCACGGTGGATGCGCTCGTAAACAACGCTGCCAACGATACCCGCCATACGGTTGCCGAGGTCACGCCTGCATATTGGGATCAGTCCATCGCGGTGAATCTGAGACACCAGTTCTTCATGGCCCAAGCCGTCATTCCGTCGATGCAGAAGGCCCGGCGAGGCTCGATCATCAACATGAGTTCGATCGGATGGGTGATCCCTTCCACCAGGCAGGTGGTCTACGTCACCTCGAAGGCCGCGGTCGTCGGGCTGACCCGCAGTCTTTCGCACGAACTCGGCGCCGACAACATTCGCGTGAATTGCATTATGCCGGGGTCCATCCTTACCGAGCGGCAGCAGAGGTTGTGGCTCACCGAAGCATACAAGGCCGAGGTGCTGGCTAACCAGGCATTGAAAAGGATGATCCTCCCGGAGGAGGTGGCGCGACTGATCTTGTTCCTGGCGTCGGACGACAGTTCGGCGATCACCAATCAGAGCTACGTGATTGACGCGGGGTGGGTCTAGCCGGGATGGATCTAGCAATGACAGGACGACTGGCGGCGAAATCCGCCCTGATCACGGCGGCCGGACAGGGCATCGGGCGGGCGACGGCGCTTCGGTTCGCGGCCGAAGGGGCGCGGGTGTGGGCAACCGATATCAACCGAGCTGCGATCGAAGCACTCGCGGCCGAGCATCCCGGCATTCAGCCGCGGCTGCTCGACGTTCGCGATTCCGCGGCGGTCCAGGCTGTGGCGGAAGAGGTGGGAGCGCTGGACATCCTGTTCAACTGTGCCGGCTATGTGCATCAAGGCGACATCATGGCCTGCACCCCGGAGGACTGGGCGCTCTCCTTCGACATCAACGTCACCTCGATGTATCGCACCTGCCGGGCATTCTTACCCGGAATGGTAGCGAGAGGGAGAGGCAGCATCATCAACATGTCCTCGATTGTGTCGAGCCTCAAGGGAGCGCCAAACCGATTCGCGTACGCAACCACCAAGGCCGCCGTGATCGGGTTGACCAAAGCGATCGCCGCGGATTACGTGGGCAAAGGAATCCGGTGCAACGCGATCTGCCCCGGGACGACGGATACTCCATCGCTGGCCGAGCGAATGATCGCTCAGGGAGACGCCGTGAAAGCGCGCGAAGCGTTCATCCAACGTCAACCGATGGGGCGGCTGGGAACGCCCGCGGAGATCGCGGAGTTGGCGGTCTATCTGGCATCGGATGAGTCGTCCTTCACCACCGGCCACGCCCACGTTATCGATGGCGGATGGAGCATCTAATTCGAGCAGTATGAATGACAGAAGACCAGGGGTGGGACAGGCACGAATTTCGCAAGTGCGGCGGAATTCGAGCCAGTCCCGGGTTTGCCGCCACGGCGCACTACGCTAGGGACCGCCTTCAGGCCGGTATCACCCGTGCGTGCAGAATCTGTTCAGGGCGAGTGCAAAGACTGCACCGGGAAGCCCGTTGCCAAAGCGGCATCAAACGAGTTATGGCCCGGTTTGAACGGAAAAGGGTGCACCTCGTGTCCAGAGGATATTGGCACCTCTTGTGCACATGAACCCGCAGGTTACTACGCTCCTCGGGAGGAACCGGCATGCTGGGCGCCCACGACAACGCCGAACACAACGACACGGGAGATAGCTCAGCGGGAAGCTGGCGCTCAACCCAGGAGCGCCGGCTTAGGCTCTTGCTGGTGGTGACGGCGAGTCTCGCTTCCCTGCCCGCGCCCGCAGCGCCCGACCCAGGCTCAATCCAATGAGCGCCCGAACGTCCGCGCCTGCCGCGGCCGTGGCATCTCCACTCCCGTGGCTCGTTCGCGTGCTTTCCGCCATAGGTTCTTCCAAGGACCTCGCCAACGAGTTCTTCGAATGGTTCGGCGACCTGGGTGTATTTGTATGGCGAGTCGCATGGGCCTCGGTGACGCCGCCGCTCGAGCTCCGCGAACTGTTCCGGCAACTCGACGAGATCGGGTCGAAGTCCCTGCCCCTGGTCGCTTTGGCCGGCGGGGCCATCGGAGTCGTACTCTCGCTCGAAACCCGCTATAGCCTGACTCGTTTTGGAGCCAAATCGCTGCTTCCCGCCGCGGTCGTGTTCTCCGTTATCCACGAGATTGGTCCGATCATCACCGGTCTGGTAGTAAGTGGCCGGGTGGGCGCGGGCATTGGCGCGGAGTTAGCGTCGATGAAAGTGACCGAGCAAATCGACGGCATTGAAGCATCCGCGGTCAACCCGTACAAGCTACTGGCGGCGACCCGCATCCTGGCTTGTACGCTAATGCTGCCGCTCCTGACGCTGGCCGCCGACTTGTGCGGCCTGGTAATGGGATGGGTCGCGCTGACACTGGTTGAGCCGATGTCGTTCCACCAGTTCATCAGCAGTGGTTTTAAAGGCGCCGGTTTCAACGACTTTTTGCCACCAACGTTCAAGACTGCCGTCTTCGGCCTGATCATCGGGGTGATCGCTTGTTTTCAGGGGATGCGAACACGCGGAGGCGCCGAGGGCGTAGGCCGCGCCGCCACCAGTTCGGTGGTGTTGTCCTCGCTGTTCGTAATTCTCGCGGATGTCGTGCTCGTGAAGGTCATTATCATCTTTTTCCCCTAACCACTTATGACCACAACCGACCAACTTACGATGAAGCGCGCGGACCCCAAGGACGACGTTAGTGCGCCCGCTGTGGCCGTCGAGGGCCTGCGAAAGGCCTTCGGAAGTCAAAAAGTCCTCAACGGGATCACTCTGACCGTGAGCCGCGGCGAGACACTGGCGATGCTGGGGCGTAGTGGAACCGGCAAGAGCGTCCTGCTCAAACTCATCGTCGGCCTCGCGAGGCCGGACTCGGGATCGGTGCGCATCCACGGGCGGGACATCGCCGGCCTCTCTCTCGACCGGCTCGGCGACATCAGGAAGAAGATGGGCTTCCTGTTTCAGCACGCCGCGCTCTACGATTCGCTGACCGTCGAGCAGAACGTTGCATTTCCGCTGGAACACCACCGCAAGGAGATGTCCAAGTCCGAACAGCACGACCGCGTACGGGAATTGCTGGCTCAGGTTGGCATGGAAGGGAACCTGGAGAAGATGCCTTCGGATCTTTCGGGTGGAATGCAGAAACGCGTGGGACTGGCACGCGCGCTCGCCCTGGAGCCGGATATTCTGCTGCTCGACGAGCCCACTGCCGGTCTCGACCCCATCAGTTCGGGGGAGATTGACGACCTCGTGCTCGAGCTCCAGCAGAAGTATCGGATGGCGTCCATCGTAGTGACTCACGATCTGCACAGCGCCAAGACCATCGCGGATCGCCTGGCCCTGCTCCACAGGGGAAATGTAGCTATCGAAGGCACGTTCGAAGACCTTCAGAACAGTGACGTCGAGTGCGTCAAAGACTTTCTAAAGAACTCGTAGGAGAACACATGTCGAGAGCTGCGCGGTTAGGAGCGTTCATCCTGGTGACGCTCACAATTCTAGTGGCCGGTGTCTTCATTATCGGGAGCAAGCAGTATCTGTTCACCTCCACTTACCAGTTGCGGGCGCAATTCGACAACGTGGCCGGGTTGGACGGTGGAGCCGACGTGCGGGTCGGCGGGGTTCACAGCGGAACCGTGCGCAGCATCGTGCTGCCCCACAAGGCAGGCGAGAAGGTCACGATCGTCATGGATCTCGATAAGTCCACGCACGAGATCATCAAGCAAGACTCCGTGGCCTCGATCGAAACCGAGGGGTTGTTGGGCAACCAGTATCTGGCGGTCTCGTTCGGATCCGCTGGGACGGCCGACGTGCGCGATGGCGCTATCATCGCCAGCCAGCCGCCACTCGAGATGTCCGCCCTGCTCGAAAAAACGAGCGGCATTCTGGATACCAGCCAGCAAGCCATCGAGAACGCTACTCGTGCAACCGAGCATCTTGACTCGATAACCGCCAAGATCGACGGCGGCCGTGGAACCGTAGGAGCACTGGTCAACGACAGACAGCTCTACAGCAACCTCGCCGAGACCACGAGCGCCCTGAATGACACAGTGCTGCATGCGCAAGCGGGCGTTACGGACTTCCAGGAGAACATGGAAGCGCTGAAGCATAACTTCCTGTTGCGCGGCTATTTCAAGAGCCGGGGTTACGAGGATTCCGCCGAGCTGCTGAAGAATGCGGTTGAACGGCTGCCGGAAGGCGTGCCGATGATGAAGTTCACGTACGAAGCGCAGCAACTTTTCGATAAGCAGGATTCAGCCAAGCTGAAGAATCGGAAATCTCTAAACGCCGCCGGCGAGTTCCTCGCTACGAATCCGTTCGGGTGTGCTGTGATTGTGGCATCCGTCGGGATGGGCGATACGCAGAAGGACCTGGTGCTAACGGGAGCCCGGGCCATGGTTGTACGCCAGTATCTGGTCGAGAACTTCGGGTTCGACGACGGTCAGCTTAGAACCCTGGCCATGGGCAAGCAGACTGACACGGCCTCTCTAGCCGGTTGGGGTACCGTGCAGATTCTCATCTATCCAGTTGGAACCGAGCTTGCGACGAACATACAAACCCCAGTGCAAGCCCCCGTGACTACAACGCCACAACCTCAGCCTTTGGGCGCCCACGTCAACTGACCGCCAGGTCCGCATGACTAACAGATGACCAGGGTGGGACAAGCACGAATTTCGCAAGGGCGGCGAAATTCGAGCCAGTCCCGGGTTTGCCGCCAATTCCGCTGGCGCTGGCGCACTTCTACGGCGCGTCCCAGTCCAGGGCGTAGACCTCCTGGACGCTGATGTCTCGCGCCGCCAGCAATGACCCGTCCGGGGCCAGGCCCGTCCACCAGCCGAAACGTCCCAGAGACAGCCGGCCGAATTTCGAGAGATCCGCCAGACGCTCCACTTTGTGGTCGCTCAGCCTCAACCGGTAAAATGGCTGGCTCCTGTCGCGGGCATCGCCGTAGTAGATGTACCGCCCGTCTTTCGACCACTCGGGGTACGACGCCCTGATCCCGCCCAGGTCGTCCCACTTGCGCGTCGCAAAGTCGTACAGGCGCAGGTTCTCGCCCGGCGCGGTCAATGCGATCAGGCGGCGCCCGTCCGGCGACCAGCGCGGCGAGAACAAGCCCGCCGAATTGGCCAGCCGTTCCAACTTGCGCGAGCCCAGGTGGAAGAACTGAATGCTGTCGTCCTTCGACTCGCGCGCCAAATCGTTGCCAAGCGCGAACACCACGGCGCTGCCATCCGGCGACCAGTTGGGATCCATCTCTTCCGTATCGCCCGGCATCAATACCTCTGGGCTGCCGCCCTCCGCCGAAATTGTATACGCCTTCCAGGGCCTTCCCGGAGTGCGCGCGCTGAAGGCGATCTTCTGGCCGTCCGGGGACCAGCGCGGCACGGCCACCTGCATGCCGAAGGTCAATTGCCGCCGGTCGCTGCCGTCCTGCCTGGAACGCCACAAGCTGCCTTCCGGAACCGCGGCGTAGACGAACGACTTCCCGTCGGGTGCGAAACTCAACCCCTCCGCCGACAGCCCCTGGATGAATTGCGCGGATTGCCCTGTGTTGGGATCGACCCGCACCACCTCGGCCCGCGTCAGCCCGCCGATGAAGTAAATCCTCTTCCCGTCCCGGCTGGGCAGGGGCGAGAACGTGTTCATCTCTCCCGTCGTCAGGCGAACCGGTTGCCCGCTCGTTTTCTGCCAGAACGACGTCTTCTCGCGCAGCGCCCAAATGCTGGTCAATCCTTCTCGTGTGGACTGGAAGACGTAGTACCTGCCGTCCGCGGTCCAGTTGCCGCAGCAGGTCATCGGCAGGCTTGCCGATGGGACCTTCCAGCCGCTCAGCAGTGGATGCGGGTCCTTTCCGTCAGATCCCATTTGCCACAGCTCGCTGGTCCTCAGCCGCGCGTTATAGAGCGTGAGGCGTATCGCCTTGCCGTCAGGCGATGAGCGCATGGACATGGGCGTGCCTGCCTCGAACGTCGCCAACCTGCGGACGCCCGTTCCATCCGCGCTGGCGTGGAAGACATCCGGCCCCGCTGCAAAAACTATATCGCCGTCGGGCATCCAGGCGGCGGCCTGGGCTTGAATGTCTCCCACGCGCCGAGCCTGCCCGCCCATGGCCGGCACCAGCCAGAGCGGGGCCCTGGTGACAGCCAACGCCGGTGCAAGCGTCAGGATCTCTGGCCGCTTGGGAGAAAGATCGAGCGCAAGGAAGATGGGGAAAGGCACGGGCAGCGAAATCGTTTCGCCGCCTTGCGCCGAGACCTGCGATAGCCTGGCCGAATCGGGGTTGACCTCCTGGAAGTACACCCTGGCGCCGTCGGTCAGCAGCGTCGGCTCGAGGTCGATGGCGGGGTGCAGCTTCATAGTCGCGCTGTTGGTCAACTGGATCGTGCCCGTCGCCCGCGGCGGCGGGATCGGCGATCGCGTCACAAAAGCGCGTCCGCCGAGCGCGATCAACGCGGCCGCCGCCGCGAAGGCCCTTTGCCGCCGCGCCCCGGAAGCCAACCCGCGCCCCGCATCCAGCTCCCGTCGCAGCCGTCTTAGGTCGGTGCCCATGTGAGAGGCGGCCTGGTAGCGTTGCTCGCGGTTCTTCCGCACCGCGATGTCGATGATCCGTTCCAACTCCGCCGGCAGCGCCGGATTGACCGACCGCGGCGAAGGCGGCGTCTGGCGCAATATACCGTCGAAAACCGCAGCCGGCGTGGCGCCCGGGAAAGCGCGCCGGCCCGTCGCCATCTCGTACAGCACCGCACCGAAGCTAAACAGGTCGGAGCGTGCGTCGAGTTCCTCTCCGAGCGCCTGCTCCGGGGACATGTAGGGCACGGTGCCCATCACCATCCTTGGGTCGGTGAGGAGCGCCGGACTTCCAGCCGTTATGGTTGCCGTCACCACCGCCTCGGCCATCTGCGTGGCCAGCCCGAAGTCCAGAACCTTCGCTTGCCCGCGCTTGGTCACCAGGATGTTCGGCGGCTTGACATCCCGGTGGACGATTCCCTTCCCGTGCGCCGCCTCCAGCCCATCCGCGATCTGGATCGCGAGTTCCAGCAGCTCTTCAATGCGCAACGGCCTGCCTGCGATCCGCTGGGCCAGCGTCTGTCCTTCGAGCAGCTCCATGGCGATGAACAGCTGGCCCTCGTGCTCGCCGATTTCGTAAATCGTGCAGATGTTGGGATGATTCAGCGCCGCCGCCGCCCGCGCTTCGCGCTCGAAGCGCGCCACCTGCCGCGGGCTGCTCGAGAACTGCTCCGGCAGGAGTTTGAGCGCCACCAGCCGGCCGAGGCGCGTGTCTTCGGCCGCCCAGACGACGCCCATCCCTCCGGCGCCCAGTTTTTCGCGGATGCGGTAGCGCGACACGGTCTTGCCGGTCATGCTCCCCGTTGCCGTACTTGGAAACGAATCTATCGCCACGCGCATAATGCTGCTCCTACCTTCTCGAAATGGTTTTGAGGTCCGCTCGCTCACGCTCGCTGTTCGGTGGTCCGGCGCAACCGCTAGTGTAGTGCGCCGTAAATCTCGAGCAGTATGAGGGAAAGAAGGCCAGCGGTGGGACAGGCTCGAATTTCGCAAGTGCGGCGAAATTCGAGCCAGTCCCGGGTCCGCCGCCAATTCCGACGAGCGACGGAATTTACGGCGCACTACACTAGCCGGCCGCCCGTTCCCGGGTTGCCTGACTCGGCCGGATGTTCTGGTTGACGCGGAAGAAATTCGTCGGATCGTACCGCGCCTTGATGTCGGCCAGGCGGCTGTAGTTGTCACGGTAGGTCGCCTTCACGCGGTCCTCGCCCTCGTCCATCATGAAGTTCACGTAGGCACCGCCGGCGGAGTAGGGATGCAGGTCGTCCCAGTAGCTTCGCGCCCAGTTGACGATGATGTCGCGGTTGGCTGGATCGGGATCCACGCCTACGATCACCTGCGCCCAGGTAGACCCGCGATAGCCCCACGCGGTGTCGCCATTGCCGGGTCGCGCACCGGCGCCGTCAATCGGATAGAGGTGCATGGTCGAGAACATGTTGGGCAATTCGCGTGCGTGCTGCATGTGCAGATCGATGGCGGCGTCGCTGAGCTCGTTCACGAAGTCGGCCTTCCAATACCACTGCAGGCCGGGCGGGTAGATGGGATCGAACATGCCTTGCAGCATGGGGTGCGGGATGGGGCCGCAGAGATCGAGCGCCGGAGGGAACATGCTCCGGATCGGCCGGAACGCGGCTTCGGCCTTGTCCAGACCGCCGGTGTAACACCAAATGATGGCGCACATTTTGCGGAAGTGCAGATGCTCCGGGAACGGCGGCCCTGGCGGCACTACCAGAAACGCGAAGAAGCCGCTCATCTCGTCCGGCGCCTGCTTCAGGAAGGTCCGATACCACTGCATCATTTTGGGCGCGTCCTCCAGTTCCCACAACATTGGCCCGGCATAGTTGGTGTGTACGGGGTGCGCCTGGAACTCGAATGAGGTCACGACTCCGAAATTGCCGCCGCCGCCGCGGATGGCCCAGAACAGGTCTTCGTGCTGCTCCTTATTGGCGGTAACGAAGCTGCCATCGGCCAGCACCATGTCCGCGCTGATCAGGTTGTCGATGGTCAGGCCATAGCGCCGGGTGAGATGGCCGAGCCCGCCGCCCAGCGTCAATCCGCCGACGCCGGTCGAAGAGATGATCCCGGACGGCACCGCCAGGCCGAATGCGTGGGTGGCATGATCCACGTCGGCCCAGGTGGAGCCGCCGCCCGTGCGCACCGTAGCGGTTTTTGGATCCACATGGGTGTAGCGGATCAACGAGAGATCGATCACCAGCCCGTCATCGCAAACGCCCAGTCCGGCCGCGTTGTGCCCGCCGCCGCGGACGGAGACCAGCATCTCGTTCTCCTGCCCGAACCGGACCGCGGCCATGACGTCCGCCGCGTCGGCGCACCGGGCGATGAGCCGCGGCTTGCGGTCGATCATGCCGTTGTGCACTTTTCGTGCGTTGTCGTATTCCGCGTCGGTGGGCTCGATCAATTGCCCGCGTAGCGCGGCTTTGAATGGTGGAATCTTGTCTGCGTTCAGCATTGCTTTCCCCTCCTGGTGAAAGCAGGATAAGCGATGCGGCGTTCTGAAAGCGTTCTTGAACCGTTTGGAGCGAGGCGACAGCGAAAATTTAGCCTCTGTGGCGACGAACTTTTACCGCCGACAGTTCGGCCAGGCTGGTTTCGGCACGCCGTTCCCAAGAACGCGCCCCCATCTGCTTCGCCAGATCGATCGCGTTCCGGTAGCAGACGGCCGCCTGCGTCCGCTGCCCTTGCCGGCGCAGAAGATCGCCCTGAATCCGTAGCAATTCGGGCTGAATCCACTTTTCAGCCGTGGTTTCCCCGACGCTCATGGCCTGCTCGAGATGGCGGAGTCCGGCATCGACGTCGCCCAGCACGCCGGAGGCTTGCGCGATCAGGCCCAGGTAGAGCGGTGCGCGTAAGGCGGCCCCGGTGGCCCGCAGTTCACTGAAGCCCTGCAGCATTTCGGCGAGCCCGGCCTGGCCGTCGCCGAGACGCACACGCGCCCAACCCGACAAAATCGGCGTCCAGGCGAGGTAGTAGCGAAAGCCGTAACGGCGGCACACCGCGCCGGCTGCCTCGGCTCGTTCCTGAGCCGCCTCGGGCACGTCCCGGAAATAGTGGAGCATGGCGGAGTACGCCAGCGCCAGCGCCAGGCTGAAAGGATGCGAAATCGACTCCGCACGCGCCACGGTCTGGCGGGATTGCTCCAACGCCCCCTCCACGTCGCCAGTCAGCCAGAGCAGGTGCGACAGGTACGAGCCGTAGAAGACGTCCAGCTGGGGTCCGAAATCGAGGAATCGCCGCAGCCTCTCGGGATCTCCCCCGTGGCGGCTGGCGGATTCCAGGTGTTCGCGAGCCTGACCGATCGCACCCAGGTGGAAGGTGTTGGCGCCGAGGCAGAGGTGGCCGGCAGCCAGGAGGATGGGATCGCCCTCCTGACGCGCGAGTGCGAGGTAGCGCTCCGAAATCTGGCGAGTCGCGGCCAACTCGGCTCGCACCATGTGAAACATCCAGGATCCCGCCAGCACGCGTAAGGATCGGCTGCCGCCGCCCGTGGTCTCGCTGAGCGTGCGAGCCCGCCCATACGCCTTGCCGGCCTCCTCGGAAGCGTATCCCTGGGTAACGCTCAGCGAAAGCCCGAGCGTCAGAACCAGGTCCAACTCCAGGCGGTCGCGATCGGCCGAAATGGGCAGCGACTCCAGCAGGCGCAACGCCTTCGAGAGGTACCCCATGGCCTCCGCATTGGCGAAGCGGCGCTGCGCCACGTTCGCGGCGCGCTGATACCAGTGGATGGCGCGATGCGGCAGCCCGGCGAGTTCGCAATGGCTGGCCAACTGGCTGCACACCGCATCCGCTTCGGATGGCTCCGTAGTCTCCATCGATTCCGCCACCCGCCGGTGCAACTGACGGCGGCGCGCAGGTCCGATGCCGTTGTAGACCACATCCCGCACGAGGCCGTGGGAGAAATCGTAGCCGCTCGGCTCAACCGGTAGCAGAACGCGGTGGTTCCACAGCTCGTCGGTCGCCGGCACCATCGAGTCTTCCGGCAGTCCGGCCACCGCGGCGGCGAGTTCCACCGTGAATGGCCTGCCAATCACAGCGGCAATCGCCGCCAGTTCCTGCGCGCCCTGGCTGAGTTGTTTCAACCGGCCTGTGATCACCGCGTGGACCTTCGACGGAATGCCAACGCTGGCGGACCATCCCGCCCGCACCGACTCGACCACGAAGAGCGGGTTTCCGCGCGTCTGCTCGTAGAGCGACTCGGCGGCGGCGGCGTCCACGGCCCGTCCGGCGGTCTCGGCGGCCAGCCGCAAGGTATCTTCCCGGTCGAGCGGGCCCAGTGCGATCTCCACGTCCGGATTAAGAGCGGGCCATCCGCCGCGGCCCCCCTCGGTGCGCGCGGTCGCCACAATCATCAGACGGGCCGAAGCGTCGAACCGGATCAGGTAGTTCAACCACTCGATGGTTTCCGGGTCGCACCACTGCACGTCGTCGATCGAAAGCAGCACGGGGATAGAAAGCAGTACGGGCGCTTCCGGCTTGAGAACCGCGCGCGCCAGGGCTTCGAAGAAGTGGCGCTTCTGCCAGGCTTCGGTAAACGGCGGCGGAGGCCCGACCTCCGGCTGATCGAGCAGGATCTCGGGCAGCACGCGCGCCAGTTGCGATCTCTGAAGGGCCGGCAGTTCGTGCACACGGGGCCGGATCGCGGCGCTGCGGAGCCAATCGGCCGCGGCGGTATATGCCAGCGGACGGTCGCCCGCATAGCAGGAGGAGCGGGCGGCGCAGGCGCGGTCGTCGATCGCGGCCCGCTCGAGCAACTCTTCGAGCAGCCGTGTCTTGCCAACCCCGGCCTCTCCGGTCAGCAGGACGAGCGACGGATGGCCGGCCGCCGCCCGCTGCCAGGCTCCGCGCAGTTTTGCCCACTCAGCCTTGCGGCCGATCAGCGGAATCTCCTGCGTGGTCCGGGTCACGGCCGGGGCTGGCTCCCGCGGGGCGGGTTGAACTTGCATGACGCTGTCCCGCACCCGCCGGGTCTCCGGGCCCGGCTCGACATCCAGCTCCCGCCGCAGGACCTCGTCGCAGCGCTGGTAGATGCGCAGCGCCCCGGCCCGGTCGCCGTTCAGGGCATAGAGTCGCATGAGGGTCCGATAGCTGGCCTCGCGTAGCGTGTCGCGCGCCAGCCGGATCTCGGCGAAGCGGAGCGCCCCGGCAAAATCGCGGCGCGACTCGGCGTCCGACACGAGCCGTTCCAACACGCCCTCATAGACCTGTTTCAGACGTTCGCGCTCGGATTCCAGCCATTCGTCGTAGAGCGCGGGCAACAGATCGCCGCGGTACAGCCGCGCCGCGTTCTCCAGATCTCCTTGCGCGGCCGCGTCCTCGAACGCCACCGTATCGACGGTGCACTCGGCGCCCGGCCGCCAGCAGAGCGTCTGGTGGTCGGACTTCAGGTACTGAGCTACCGGCGGCAGCATGGAGCGGAGATGATGCAGCAACTGGCGCAGGTTGGTCCGCGCCTGCGATTCCTCGGAATCTGCCCAGAAGAGAAACGCGAGCTGCTGGCGCGAAACCGCCTCGGGATGGAGCACCAGATAGCCGATGAGCGATTGCAGACGGCTGGTGAGGACACCCGCAACCGGCTGCCCGTCGAGCGTGATCCGGAACCCGCCCAGCAGGTCGATCCGGACGCGGTTGGCCCCAGCCATTCTAACTAATATGATGCCCGAAACGGGCGCCGTGGAGCAGGCAGAGTGATGTCTCTGAAGTCCCAGGTCCGCTCCCTCGCGGTCGCGGCTCCGTTCCGAACCGCGCGCGCCAGCAGGCGGTAAACGATAGGGACTCCGCTCCAGGGCAAAGGCCCGCCGAACCTAGCAGGAATTCTGGCGCCACCCACTCAACCGCGCTTTTTGTTTCAATAGGTTGGGATCAGAATCGCACGTGAGTGGCAACGGTTCGACTGGGGGCAGAAGCGTCACAAGATCGAGCAGTTGCGAACCACTGCCAAACAGGCGGACCTGGCCCGCACGGACGCCGGGCAGCAGGTGCAGATCGAGATCGGCGCCGAGTACCGCAAGCTGGCCGAAGCGCGCGCGCTGCTGGAGGCCCAGACGGCGGAGCAGGAGGCCGAACGGGAGAAGCTGCGTGTATTGCTGCGGCGCTACGAGGAGAAGGCGGCCCTGATGCTGACTCTAGCCAGTCCCAGCGCGGACGCGCTCGAGGTGCGGGTGCCCGCGCAGGCCATCGAGCAGGCGATCCGCCAGACCCGCGGCGCTCCAGGGCGGTCGCGGCCGGACGCGGTCAGCCTGGTGTTCTGCTATCCCCTGGGAGCGTCGCGGAATGCGGCTGGGAGAGCGGTTGCGCCCTTTCAAAGCAGTGCCGAAAAGGATGGCGTGCTGAAGCGCTCCGCCCCCGTGCGCGGCCGCGGGTTCATAGGGCTGGACGGAAGCTCCCCGCTCGACGACGAGAAGATCGCAGAATACGTCAAGCGCTATCTGGCCGGCCGCTTGCAGCCCGGTGAGATCAACCCGGACATCTGGCCGCTCATCATTGTCCGCGATGCCGGCGAGGTCGAGCAGAAGCTCCAGCAGGTGGCCGGGGCCAAGTATTCGTACGCGGAAATGGACCGCTACACGGATCTGATCGGCCGCAGCCTTCTGGGCGTCGCCCAGACCTCCCGGCTGGAACGCCGGGGCGTGCAGCCCCAGACCATCTATCTGAACTACTCGCAGGAACGCCTGGCCTCCTACGGCTTGCAACTGTCCGATCTGTCGCGTGCCCTGAACGCGCGCAACATCACGCTGCCGGGAGGCATCCTGCGAACCGGGACCGAGCAGGTGCGCCTGGATCCCTCGGGCAACTTCGAGGACGCCCAATCCATCGGCGACGTGGTGGTGAGCCGCTCGGCGGTGGGCGCTCCCGTATATCTGCGCGATCTGGTTGACATCAGCCGCACCTACCGGGCGCCTGCCGATTTCCTGAACTACTACATCTGGGTGGACAAGGACGGGCGCTCGCACCGCGACCGCGCCATCACGCTGGCGGTGTACATGCGGGCCGGAGAGCAGATCCAGAAGTTCGGCGTGGCGGTGGACCAGCGCCTGGCCGTCCTGAAGACCCTGCTGCCGCCCGACCTGATCATGGTGCGCACCTCGGACCAGCCGCTGCAGGTGAAAGAAAACGTGACCTCTTCATGGAGGCGCTCTACGAGGCCATCGCGCTGGTGGTGCTGGTGGCGCTGCTGGGCTTCTGGGAGTGGCGTTCGGCGCTGCTGATGGCCCTCTCCATTCCCATCACCCTGACCATGACGTTCGGCATGTCGTACATGGCCGGGGTGGACCTCCAACAGGTCTCCATCGCCTCGCTGATCATCGCCCTGGGCTTGCTGGTAGACGATCCGGTGGTGGCCAACGACGCCATCAAGCGCGAGTTGGCCGCCGGCCACCCGCCCTTGATCGCGGCCTGGCTCGGCCCCACGCGGCTGGCCCGCGCCATCCTGTATGCCACCGCGACCAACATCATTGCGTACCTTCCCCTGGCCATGCTGCCCGGCTCCACGGGCGACTTCATCCGCAGCCTGCCGATCGTGATGACAGCGGCCCTGGTCTCCTCGCGGCTGGTCTCGATGACCTTCATTCCGCTGCTGGGCTACTACCTGCTGCGCTCGCCGACATCGTGGACCCGCCGGATGTTTCCCGTCCGACCGTATTCAGCATCCGGGACCTCAAGGTTTCGAGCGGCCTCGGATTGTCGTTTTGAGCGCGCGGATGCCGGTCAGGCCGTTCGTGTATACTCCTGGAATCATGGCCCAAGACCGGTACACCAAGATTGCTTTGTCCCTGATTGCCCTGTTCCTCGGGGGGATCGCACTGCGTCCCTTTCTGAGTCCTCCACCCGCTCATGCCGACGTGTCCGCTTCGGACTTGTACGTCGAACCGGGCGTCTACTCGCTGCGCGCTCCCGATGGTTCGCGGGAGCAACTCGGCAAGGTGGTTGTGGACTTGCGAACCGGCAAGATCTGGGGCTATCCAACTCTGACCCGGGCGCCCTACCCAGTCGATCCAGCCAACTCGCGGCCGCCCATCTCCAGGCCGTTTCTGCTCGGCCAGTTCGACTTTGCAGCCCTGGACAAGTAGATCATGCCTGACGGAGCAGGACCGAAACCGGAGAAGCCGGCCTGAGGCGGAGGACACATCATGGCGGAGTTTCTCGGAACGATCATCGTCATCGTGACCACGCTGTTCCCGATCGTGAACCCCCTCGGCGGCGCGCCGGTTTTTCTCGCGCTGACGCGCGACGCCACGCGGCCGCAGAGAAGGACGCTCTCCTGGGGCGTGGCCAGGAACAGCTTCTTCCTGCTGCTCGGATCCATCCTGATTGGCTCCCACGTTCTCTCTTTCTTCGGAATCTCGCTGCCGATTGTGCAGGTGGGAGGAGGTCTGGTGGTGATTTCCGCGGGCTGGGCGCTGCTTAAGAGCGAGGATCCGGAAGACCGCAAGGAGATCAAGCGCACCGCCGGCGCCGGCCTGCTGCGGAAGGCCTTTTACCCCCTGACGCTGCCCCTCACGGTGGGACCCGGCTCGATCGCCGCGGCCGTCACTCTGGGCGCCAACGCGCCGCATCCGGGCGGCGTCCGGCTCCTGTTTGGCCTGCTTGCGGCGATCCTTGCCGCACTGGTGCTCTCGCTCTCGGTGTTCCTTTGCTACGCCTTCTCCGACCGGACCGTGACGCTCCTCGGGCCCACCGGCACGACCGTAATCATGCGCCTCTCGGCGTTTCTGCTGGTGTGCATCGGCTTGCAGATCCTCTGGAACGGCGCCAGCGCCCTGGTGCGCACGCTCTGAGGCGGGTCCGCTCCCTTACGGTCGCGGTTCGGTGCTAGTCGCGGAGCGGCAACCCTCACTCGTGCCCGGAGTGCCCGGAGACGATTTGCCAGCCGTTACCGTCGTGAACGAGTTGCATCCTTTCCGAGTCACCGCCCGAATAGTCCCTGCCTCCGGCGCTCCTGTACCACCGCACGCGGAACGTGGCGACGCTGCGGTTACGGCCGGCCGCCACAACCCTGACGTTCGACAACCGAATCGTCTCCAGCCTGCCGTAGCGGCCCAGCAAACGCAACTCACGGTCGCGGACGTCAGCGCGCGTGGCCTGCGCATGCTTGTTACGTGAGCTACGATGCTAAGCCGGGCGCCGATCGAAAGCCGGTTGTCTCTTTGCAGTGCGGCACAAATGACGTGCAAGGCACCGGCTGGCAGCGGCGGGGGAGGTGATCGCGTCCAATGTGCCAGGCACTCAACTGAACTCGATCAGGGTGCGGATCGGCCCGGTGCGCTTGTAGCACTCCGACAGTCGCACGCCTACTGCGCGGCGCTGACTCTCGTGAAATGGTCCTCCTGGCTGGTCTCGAACCGCACCGGCAGGAACTCCGAAATCACGGCCATGTTCGTCCGCGCGTGCATGTTGATCTTCTCGGCCGTGAACGACCCGGCTCCGGCCAGCCCGAGAGGGAGCAGCAACTGATCGGTCAGATGTTCGCCGGCGGCGGCCCGAGACACCAGGTATTCCCGCGCATCGCGCGCGGCCGTCGAAGCCACCTTCTCGGCGCTCACACCGAGCTGGCCGAAGGCGGAGAAGATCTCCGTCACTTCCGCGCTTCCGATCTCGACCATCACCACGTTGCCGGGACCGGCCGAGTTGCGGGTTTGATCGATCTTGCCGCAGTCCTTGCTCCAGTTGAGCATGCCCGCTACCGTCTCGATCTCGCGCAGAGCGAGGTGGCCAGGCAGATTGGCGACTACAGCGGTAATGACCCGCGAGACGATTTCGCCGCGCTCTCCCAAGTGCAGGGGCTTGAGCGCGGCGCAGGGCTCGATCGCCGCGCAAAAACGGCCGCCACCTGCCGGATAGAACCCGTAGCGCTCGAATTCGAGTCGCACCTTCGGCCCCATCCGCTCCAGCAGCGGCAGAAACGTCCGCGCCAGGAAATCGAACGGGGGCGCCGCTGTGTTGTGCGTCCCTCCTTCGATCACGATGCGGCTCGGTTCGGGCGCCAGCATGAGGGCCGGAAGAACCGTCTGAAAAACGAGCGTGCCGCTGCCTGCCGTTCCCACGCTGAACCGATAATCGCCCGCGCGGACCTTACCCGGAGCGAAGGTCAGAGCGGTTGACCCGAGGACCGCGCCTTCAACCTCGGCGCCGCCGACTTCGGTAGCGGCCAGGACGGCTGTCAAATGCTGGCGCAGCAACCCCGGCCGCTCACGGCCTGCGCGAATCTTCTCAATGCGGAAGGCCTTCCCCGTCGCCTGGGAGAGGCCCACCGCGGTGCGCAGGATTTGTCCGCCGCCTTCCCCGAACGATCCGTCAATCCGAATCATGACCCTGTCTCCCGGGCTCAATCTCCCAGGAAACAGGATCTTGAGCCGAACGGTTTACCCTTTCACGCAAACCACCTGGCGGAGCGTGTGGACGATCTCCACCAGATCCGCCTGCGCCGCCATTACCGCATCGATCGACTTGTAGGCAGCCGGAGTTTCATCGATCACGTCCTCGTCCTTCCGGCACTCTACGCCTTCCGTCATTCGCACGTGATCCTCTACTGTAAATCGACGCCTTGCCTCGTTGCGCGACATGGCGCGCCCGGCGCCGTGGCTGCAACTCGAGAAGCTCTCCGGGTTGCCTTTGCCGCGCACAATGTAGGAGCGCGCTCCCATGCTTCCGGGAATGATCCCCATATCGCCCTCGCGTGCCCGCACCGCGCCCTTGCGCGTGACCAGAACATTTTCGCCGTAATGCGATTCGCGGGCCACATAGTTGTGGTGGCAGTTGATGGCCTTCAACTCCGCGCTGAAGGGAGGCACCTCGCCGGCGTTGCGGACTGCCCCGATGGTCTGTTCCATCATCAGATCGCGGTTCCGCTGCGCGTAGTCCTGCGCCCATTCCACGGCCTCGACGTAGTCGTCGAAGTGCTCGGTGCGCTCGGGAAAATAGGCCAAGTCGACGTCCGGCAAATTGACGAAGAACCGCTTCATGTCCTTCCGGGCCAGGTCGATGAAGTAGCTCCCCATGCGATCGCCGACTCCGCGCGACCCGCTGTGCAGCATAAACCAGACAACGTCCGACTCATCCAGGCAGACCTCGATGAAGTGATTGCCGGTTCCGAGCGTGCCGAGGTGGTTCGCGTGATTGCCACGGCCCAGCTTGGGATGCTTCACCAGGATCGCATCGTAGCGAGCCTCCAGGTCTGCCATCCAGACCTCCCGGTTGCGCGCCGGAATGTCATGCCACGCTCCGCGGTCGCCCGCTCCGCCGTGGTTCGTCCGACCGTGCGGCACGGCCGCTTCAATCGCCGTGCGAATTCCCTTCAGATTGTCGGGGAGATCGCGCGCGTTCAGGCTGGTCTCGACGGCCATCATGCCGCAACCGATGTCCACACCCACGGCGGCGGGAGTGATGGCCCCTTTGGTCGGGATCACACTTCCGACGGTGGCGCCGATTCCCCAATGCACGTCCGGCATGGCGGCGATCCACTTGAAGACGAAGGGGAGCTGCGCGGCATTCAGGAGCTGCTTGCGGGCCGCGTCCTCCAGGGGGACGCCTTTCGTCCAGGCCTTGACCGGCACGCCAGTCTCCGGCGCAATCACGTTGTAAGTGGTTTCCGGCATCTTGATCTCCTCTCATTCTGGCAATCGGCGGCGACAAACGGTGAAGAAACATCGCTCTACCCACTGAGCTACTGCCCCGTTGCGTTGGAGCAGCCCGGATTCGAACCGGGGACAGATGTAGTTCCTTCGGCATTCGCCGCCAACATCCAAATACGCTGACCTGCGACGACAATCGGTGGAGAAACATTTGCCTTGCTCTTTTGGAGCAGAGCGGATTCGAACCGGAAGGCCCATGTAGTTCCTCCTGCATTCGCCGCAGGCCTCTCAAACTGGCGACAAGATTGACGAGAGTTTCCCGACCCGCTCTTTCGAAGCGGGCCGGGAGCGAGTATCGAAACCCGCCAGACCATGTACTCCCGCCGGCATTCGCCAGCCAAACGACCCTTAGCAAGGCCGACAAGGTCCTTGACGAGACGCAGCGTGTCAAGATGTAGTCCCGCCGGCATTCGGCCTCGATTCCGTCCCGGCCCACGGCGTCACGAACCGGCCGTGGGCCATTCCCTGGGGCCGACAAGGCGTTGGTGAGACGGGAGACATTTGTGAATGTAGTCCCACCGGCATTCGGCCCCTTCGCTTCAAACAGCAACTGCTTCGATGCGCGCGATCCAGTGGTCCGCCTCGAGTTGCCCCGCGGCGAACGCCGAGATCACTTCGAACACCTGATCGGAGAAGCCCCCGATGTTCAGGATGTCGGCCCGTTCGGCAGCCTGCGTGGTCTGGTTCGGCTGGATGTCCAGGCAAACCAGGCGAGCCTTCGGATTCCGCTGCCGGAATTCCGACCACTCGGCGAGCAACGCCGTCCCGCGGCCGCGTCCCTGATCCGCCCACGACTCGTTATCCGAGACGAAGATGACCAGATCCGCCTTCGCCTTCCGCTGGTTCAGAAGACGAACCGGAGCGCTGCAGTTCGTACCGCCTCCACCGATCGCCGCCAGCCGCCCGGCGTTCGTCATCACGCTGTCGCGCGAATTCAGATCCACCGAAACGACCTTCTGCTCGAACGGCAGCACGGTCGCGCCTTGATTCTTCCGCAGCGCCGACGCAGCGACCAACGCCGCAACATCGATGCACCGCACGCTCGTCGTCGAGCCTGCGCGATGACCCGTCACAGGGCTCGACATGGAACCCGAAACGTCGGGGCACACAACAACCTGGCCATCGATCGACGGCACATTCGCGACCGCCAGCTCCAGCGCGTCCTGCAAAGCGTTCCGAACTTCCTGCGGAACGGCCGCATCGACGTTCCGATAGGCCGTCAGCAGTTGGTACGGGAACACCCGCGCCCGCTGAACCTCGGCCGCGTCGCGCAAACGTGCCGCGATGAGGCTCGTCAGTCCGGGCTCCTCAAACACGCCGTGCCGCGCGAACGTGTTCAGGTTCATGCGCGTGGTCTGCCACGAAGCGTTCTTCGCGATCGCTGCCCAATCCTTCTGGGCGAGCGGCAGTGCCGACAGCAGCATGAACGGAAGATCCGGAACATTCGCCGCTTCACCGGCCTTGAACTGCTCGAACTGCATCACCAGCGCCGGCAAGGCATTCGCGTCGTAAGGCCGGCCCAGCATGTAGCCGTAGAACGCTTCCCGCTTCGGTCCCGCCGGCTTCGGGTGGACCATCTTTACGATGTCGGAAAGCGACGGGCTCTGCCCGGCCGAGGAGCCGAAGAGGACTTCCTCGTCGCGGCTGGCGAGCCACTCGCGCACCAGTCGCTTGGGAGCGGTTCCCAACGACTTCCGGCCAACGACTCCGGACCGGAGGATCTGCACGTACGTCCGCAGCATGCGCGCGTTGTCAATCACCCGCGCGAACACGGATTCGTGCAGCCGCGACTCGCGTGCGGAAAGCCACGCGCACAGCAACGCCGGCATGTCCTTCATGAACGACTGCGACCGGCTGTAGATGGCCACGCGCGCGACGAACCCGGGGTCCACGGCATCGCACAGCTCGAGGACCCGCGCCAGTTGCTCATCGGCGGTTGCGTAAAAGGTCCGTCCGAAACAGCCGGTTGCGGCATACTGCGCGAGGGCCTGCTTCGGCTCGAGCGCGTAGGCCGGTGCCTTCTCGGAGTTCACGGTATTGGTTTGCGGAATCAATGCATCCCGAAGGCTTGCGAACAGCGTCTTGTTGGCCATCTTTGATTTCCTCGCTTTCGTAGTGGTGGGCGCGGGCAGGCTCGAACTGCCATTCTCGGTTTAGAAGACCGAGGCCCTATCCCTTGGACGACGCGCCCCGGTTGGAGGGACATGGTGGGAGCGGACAGAATTGAACTGTCGTCTTCCGACTTAAAAGGACGGCGCTCTCCCGTCTAAGCTACGCTCCCGAACTGGTGCCGGGGCTGAGAATCGAACTCAACTGTGCTGGTTTGTAGGACCAGTCTCCGCGACCAGCGGAGTTCCCCGGCTTGATATGGCCGTAGGGGCGGGATTCGAACCCGCATCCTCTCGATTAACAGTCGAGCGCTGGACCAGTTCAGCTACCCTACAAGAATTGGTTGGCCTGGCGAGAATCGAACTCGCTACCTGGCGATTAAGAGTCGCCGGCTCATCCTTATGAGCTTCAGGCCAATGGTGGCGATGGCGGGATTCGAACCCGCGATGACCCGCTTGAAGGGCGGGCGACTTAGCCAACTTGTCCACATCGCCGTAACTGTTTTGGCGGAGCGTACGAGAATCGAACTCGTCTAAGCCCGGTAGACAGCCGGGTACCTCGCCAGTCGGTCTACGCTCCGCAAATGTTGGTACGGGCGGGAGGACTCGAACCTCCAAGTCTCCCGGTTCGCAACCGGGTGTCCTGATCCGTTGAACGACGCCCGCGTGAAGACTGGTAGCCGGGGATGGACTCGAACCATCGACATCAACCTTCAGAGAGTTGCGTCCTGCCGCTGAACGACCCGCTGCTGGTTGGGAGGGCCAGACTCGAACTGCCGTAGCAGGCTTCAAAGACCTGCGTCCTCGCCGCTGAACGACCTCCCAGAGATGGGGTGACCGGAGAGAATCGAACTCTCGTGGAGCGATCCACAGTCGCACGCCTGACCCACTCGGCCACGGTCACAGTTGGTGCCAGGAGCACGAGTCGAACGTGCGTGTCCGGCTTTTCAGACCGGCGCCTTGACCGCAATGGCCATCCTGGCGAATTGGTGGAAGAGGAGGGAGTTGAACCCTCATTTGCTGGATGCGGGCCAGCGGTCCTCCCGTTGGACGACTCCCCCGAAGCTGGTTGCGGGCTGGCGAGTCGAACGCCACTCTCATGGCTTATGAGGCCAGCATGTCACCGGTTCACTTGCCCGCAGTAACCGAATTGGAGCCCTGTGTCAGACGCGAGCTGACCTTTCCGGAATACTGGTCCGGCGCATCGCCATCTATGCTTACAGGGCTTGAGATTCTGGAGCCGGTGGAGCGAATCGAACGCTCATCGGTTGCCTACCGTGCAACTGCTCTCCCATTGAGCTACATCGGCTGGAGCCAGAGGGGGCAATCGAAACCCCAACCTCCGCGTTACGAGCGCGGCGCTCTCCCACTTGAGCTACTCCGGCATGGAGCGAGTGCGGAGAATCGAACTCCGTTGACCGGACTGGCGATCCGATGCCCAACCAATGGGCCACACCCGCGGAACTTTGGAGCGGACGGAGATAATCGAAATCTCTTCTCTGGGTTGGAGGCCCAGGGCACACCCTATATACCACGCCCGCTCGTTCACACTTCCGCAATGCATATTCAATTGTCAAAGAGCTACGCTGAGACACACTTCACCCGTCTCGCTTACAACGACAAGCAAGTTAGACACAAAAAAAGGGCGGCCATTTTCGGTGGCCGCCCTTTCTTGAAATCGGTATGTTATTCCAAGACGGTCAGGTCACCGCGCGCGCATCATGATTGACGCGCTTCTGCGTACCTTTGAGTTCGGCTCCGAATTGGAAAACGTGTGTCACGCAGTTACAGTCTAAACGACCTCGGCACGAAATTCAAGAGCCTTGATGTGATTTGTTTCTGTTTGGCGGAGGAGGAGGGAATTCAACCCTCGGTGGCCCTACCGGACTCACGCCAGTTTTCGGGACTGGTGACTTTAGCAACTCGTCCACTCCTCCGCATGCGTAGAAACTGGAGCGCCGCCGCGGAGTTGAACCGCGCACGCCGGGTTTGCTGCCCGGCCGCTCGTCGCTTGCTGTTGCGGCGCATGGCACCCCGGGGGTGATTCGAACACCCAATAGCGGGGTTGGAATCCGCGAGCCTCACCATCGGCAACCGGGGCAGGTGGTGCGCCCGGCTGGATTCGAACCAGCACTGTACCGCTTTTGAGGCGGTTGCCTCTGCCGTTGGACTACGGGCGCATGGTAGGCTCGGTCGGATTCGAACCGACACTGGACGCGGTCTGAGCGCGTTGCCTCTACCTGGTTGGGCTACGAGCCTGTGGTGTTCGGGGCGAGATTCGAACTCGCAACAATGCGGCTCTCAACCGCACGCGTCTGCCAAATTGCGCCACCCGAACATTGGTGGGCAGTCAAGGATTTGAACCTTGGATGTTTCCCATAGGGTTACCGGGGCTACGGCCCGGCGCTTTCAGCCTCTCAGCCAACTGCCCAAACATAAATTGTCAAAGATCTGGCGGAAGGCAGGCGACTCGAACGCCTATGTCCCGAGGGACCCTGGCTTAGCGGGCCAGTGGGATACCAATTACCCGAGCCTTCCGGATAACTGCTGCTAATAGTTTTACAGGGAACTTACAGACTAAGTGAGAGACACCAAGAGTGTCCGACTAAGAGTCGGTAGGATAGGAGACCGCGACTGAGAAATCGCCGCATCTATCCTCACTATATAACGAAGCACGGCGCTCGGTCAAGATATTCTTTCGGAAGTGAGAGGGAGGCGAGGACAATGCAGCCCGATAGTGGTGTTCTCCGCAGGAAAAAGAACGGAAAACCCGGATGCGCACAGTCATCGAAGAGGCCGCCAGAGCGCGCTCCAGTAATTGGACATCTCCGGAAGTGAAGCGCAGGATGATGTCGCGCCACAACCATGCCGCGAGACGCTTCGGCGGAGCAAAGCCCGTAGACGCTCAGACGGACCGGAACCTCCGGCGCGACAGAAGTAGAAGACACATCGGCCCAACACCGAGAATGCCGGCGACCGAGGTGTAGGGCGATGGTCGTGCCATTGGCACCGGTGATCGTGAAGTCGTTGGCGCGCCTGGACCCGTGGCCGACATGCGGCGAGCCAAACGACAGGCCCGCAAGCGCGAACTCACGGGCCAACTTCTGGCCAACACATCCAGTTGAAAACCGGGATTTCGAGCGATTCCCAGGTAGCCCCAGGTAACACCGCTGGATCTGGCTTAAGTGCCAGGAGAATCAACTAACTTCAATCGAATTAGGTTGGAGGCGCGGGTGGGAGTCGAACCCGAAAGGGGTTCCTGGAATCTGCAAGTTGCACATTGCCGGTTGCCGGGAGTGCCATGAGTGCCAGCTCTGCCGTCGCGCCTTGCACGCTATTGCACGCTGAAGTTGGGCGATGGAGGACTCACTCTCGGGGCGATAGGCTGAGCTCCGGGCAATCGTCCCACGTCCCCTGGAATCTCATTTGGCCAGCCTGCCGCGATCGAGGCACAAAGCGACCAGATCGGAAAGACCCGCTTCGCCAACGCACATCACGGTGTCCGCGCCGCCCCAGTAGATTTTCACGGTTCCATCGGGCTCCGCAACGGCTCCGCAGCTGAAAACTACGTTGTGGACATAGCCCGTGATTTCCCAGGGATCCTCTGGCTGCAGGATCCAGGAGTCGCCCACGCCGAGGATCTTCGCCGGGTTCTTGAGGTCGTGAAGAGCGACCCCCAGCCGGTAGACTGAGCCGTCCATGGTCTGGAAGACGCCGTGATAGATCGAGAGCCATCCCTGGTCTGTCTTGATCGGCGGCGCGCCAGGACCGATTTTCATTTCGTCCCAGTGATACTGCACCGGCTTCATGATGAGCTGCGATTCGCCCCAGAAGCGGAGATCGGGAGAGTAGGAAATCCAGATTGACCACGGGGAGATTTCCGAATGAGGACGGTCAAGCCGGGCGTAGAGGCCGTCGAACTTCTCAGGGAAGATCACCACATTCCGATAGTCGGCCTCGGTGATGAGCGAGACCCTCTCGACCTGACGGAAGTCTTTCGTCTTAGCCAGCGCGATCCTGACCCCGTTTCGGGAGTAGGCGCTGTACGTGATGACGTACTCCCCTTCGAGCGGGGTCACGCGCGGGTCTTCGACGCCGAACTCTTCGTAGGCCGCAAAAGGGCCGTCGCTCGCAGGCGTCAGAAATGGCTCAGGGTCAGCCGTGAAGTGGAACCCGTCGGAACTGCGTGCCAGGCCGATGATGGACCGCCCGGTGCGCAGGTGGGAGCGGAAGAGCATGACGTATTCGTCCCCGTGCTTCACCACGGCCGCGTTGTGAACGGTCTCTACCGGGTACGGGATGGCGGCTTTGGTGAGGATGGGGTTGCCGGAATATCGTCGGACGATGTCCTGCTTCATGATCGCCCCCTCGCTTCGAGATCGAATATCACCGCGTAAACCTGCTCGTAGGACTTCACCATTGCTTCGATGGAGAAGCACCGCTCAACCCGGCGGCGGCAGGCGGCGCGATCGATCTCCGGGACACGCAGCACGGCCTTCGCAGCTTCCCCGACGCCGTTTACCAGGAAACCCGTCTTCCCGTCGTCGATCACCTCGCGACAGGAGCCGAGGTCCATGGCGATGACGGGCACGCCGGCGGCGTTCGCTTCAGCAAGGACAAGTCCGAACCGCTCGGGGATCGTGTTCAAGTGGAGCAGCGCCCGGGCACTTGCGAACAGCTCATTCTTGCCCGCGACGTCGACCGGCCCGATATAGCGGATCGTGTCGTCAAGGTGGGGCTCCACCTGCTCCCGGAAGTACGTCCGATCCTGGATGATGCCCGCGATGAGCAGCGGCAGCCCACTGACTCGGGCAACTTCGATCGCCAGGTGGACGCCCTTGTCCGGGTGAATCCGTCCCAGGAAAATCAGGTGATCGCCACCCAGTTCCTGGAGCGGATACAACGAGAGGTCGATTCCGTTGTAGACCGTGGCCAGGTAATTCAGCCCCGGCGCGCGATCGGAGTCGCTGATGGAGACAAAGTAGCCGTCGCGGTACTTCTCGTAGACGGGCATGATTCTGGGTGATGAGAATCCGTGGATGGTAGTGAGCAGCGGCGTCTTCACCAGCCGGGTATAGGTGAGGGCCATGAAGTCGTAATTGCTGTGGAGGAGGTCGAACTCGGCCGCGTGCTCGAAAGCTTCGGAGATGTGAAGGTACTCGGCCACCTTCGGATCGACGGCGTGATCCTCTTCGTACCCGCGGTCCACTACGGCATGCAGGTGAGCGCGGGTTACGGAATCCCCAGTGGCGAACAGCGTCACATCCCAGCCTCTGGCGACCAGCCCTTCGGCGATGTTGCTCGCGACCGTTTCCCAGGCGCCGTATTGCCTGGGAGGGGTTCGCCAGGCTACGGGCGACAGGATGGCCACTCGCTTCTGATGAGTCATGAAGTCATGGCCGCCAGAACGTCAGCGAGTGGGACGGTGGCGAAACCCGTGTTGTGGTCGGCCATGCCATAGGGGATGATCAGCTCGCCGTTGTGGACCAGGGCGCCGCAGGTATAGACGACATTGGGCACGTAGCCTTTGCGCTCGTTGTGGTTCGGCGTCAGCAACGGCTCCCGCAGACGGCCGATCACTTTGGAGGGATCGTCGCGATCGAGGAGGAACGCGCCGATGGAATACTTCCGCATGGGGCCGACACCGTGGCTGAGGACCAGCCACCCGACATCGGTTTCGATGGGAGAGCCGCAGTTGCCTAGCTGAACCAGTTCCCAGGGAAACGTCGGCCGGAGGAGCACTTGGCGCTCGTTCCAGAAGTGGATGTTGTCGGAGAACATCAGATAGATGTTCTCGTTGTCCTGGCGGGAGAGCATGGCATACAGGCCGCCAATCTTGCGCGGGAACAGCGCCATGCCCTTGTTCTCCGCGGCCGGACCGTTCAAGGTCCTGAACCGAAACAGTAGAAAGTCGAGGGTCTCCACAAGCTCGGGCACCACGATCTTGCCGTCGTACGCGGTGAAGGTCGCGTAGTAGACGTGGGTGCCGTCATCGTTCTGAAAGCGGACGAAGCGGGCGTCTTCGATGCCGTTCCGCTGGGAGGGCGTGACGGGAAAGATGACGCGTTCGGACATCTGCTGTTCGGGTTCGAACTGCACTTCGTAGTTCGAACGCGCCAACATCCAAATCCCCTGCGAGGCGTTCTGATCTTCCGGACTCATTCCGTCCGGCAGGCGGAACTGCTCGGCTTTGAGGGCGGCGCGAAGCTCTTCGAGCGCGAACGACTCCCCGAGTCCGCTCATGACCCGGCGTGTAAAGTCGCCGGTCAATCTCAGTTCCGAGAGTTTCCGCCCGAACAGGGCCTTTTCGTAGAGGGGGTTGGGGACCTGGTGTGGCTCGGTGAGAAATCCGGTGGGGGTCAGGACTTCGATCCGCCGATCGGCGTGGATGATGCCGTCCCGGAAAACTACGGAGGAGATGTGCCCTTCTCCAGTGGCGCGCAGGCTGAGGATGAAACGCACCGCGCCGGCCGGCAGATCGGTCTGGTCCGGGTGCGGGACGATCGATGGATTAAACAGAGCCGCGGATTCCAAGGAATACTCGGCCAGGAAATAGGAACCGATCAAGAGCCGCCTTGGTTCGGACACTTCCCGGTCGGTCAGCACCAGCTCGCGGACTTCTTCGAAGCGCTCAAGGAAGAGACTGCGGATATGCTGGTGCCGCTCGGAGAACTCCGCGGCAACCTGGTCCACGAGCGGTCCGACACTGTCTTCCGGAAGCGTCATGATCCTGGCGATGATCCAGGCGATCCGCTCGGAACTCCCCGGACTGAAGGGCCGGAGAAGAACTCGTGACTGATCCGGACGGAGGACGGTGGACGTGCGTTTGACATGGATGGACATTCTGTTACTCGCGTATAGCGATGGGCTCCTTAAAGCTCGTCAGGGTATTCTGCGCCAGGCGCATCTCGGCCAACGCCAGCAGGAAGGCAAGGGTCGATTCCGCTCCCTGGTTCCCGTTGACGCGGTCGACATGCAACCCGTCGCGGCACCCGCCGGTCTCGGGGGAGTAGAGTTCCAGTCCGAGATCGTTCCAGCCCACGAACCAATCGAAGGCGCGCTGCGCGTGCTCGTACCACCAGTAGTCTGACGTGGCGCGATAGGCTTCCAGGCATGCCGACACCGTTGCCTGTGCCTCAACGGGCTGCTGGTCGAAGAGGGCTCGGGTTCCGCCGCGGTGGTAGAATCCGTTACTGCCGATGGGCCGGAAGTGGCCCTTTTCGGACATCTGCAATTCCGTGAGCCAGCGCAGGGCCTTGAGCCCCCGCCCGAGCACCAGTTGTTGTCCGGTCGCCTGGCCGCTCACGATCAAGGCGTGCGCGAGCTTGGCATTGTCGTAGGAGAGTTCCTCTTCGAACCACTGCCAGTCGGGATGGGCACTGGCGTCGAAGAGCTCCATGAGCCGGCAGGTCAGCGTCTCCCGCGTTTGGTTGACCAGGCTGTCGCCGCTCAACCTGTGCAGGTATTCATGGATGCCAAGCAGTCCGAACGCCCACGCCCGCGGCGAAGTGAAGTCCGGCAATGCGGGCAGCGCCAGGGCGAAGAGCTGGCCCGCCATCATTTGGAAGCTCCGGTAGGGTGAGCGTCCCACGCCGATTCCCAACGCCCAGAGCGCCCGCCCTTGGCAATCCTCAGATCCTTGTTCGTCCAGCCAATGCCGGTCGAAGCCCAGAAGGTTGTGGAATCGCTTCGTCTTCAGATCAAAAGCGTGCTGGAGAAAAGCGGCGGAGGTGGTGGCGAGCGTCCGCGCGCGCTCCGGGTTGTCACCCAACTCATCGAGGAGCACCGCCAGGATGAAGGCGCGGGCGTTGTCGTCGGTGCAATAGCCTTCGGCGAAATTCGGGACGCTGAAAATGGCGTGCTGGAAGACTCCGGTCGAGTCGGTCATCCGCGCGAGATGGCTCAGCCTCATCTTGGGCAGTTCTCGCGGCTTTCGGTCGAGGGTCTTGGTGGCGAGGAATTTCCGCGACAGGGCCGCCTTTTCGAGGCGCGAGCACTCGAAGGAGCGCATATACATCTGCGCCACGTTGCTCCAGATCATGTCGCGGCCTATCCTGTAGGCGTTCTTGCGCATGGCGTGGCGGCGGACGTCGTCGCGAAGCAAGCCGATCACCTCGCGAGCTATGGCCTGCGCGTCGCCGAACGGAACCAGCACACCGCGGTCCTCCGCCAGCAACTCCGCGGCGTGCCAGTAGGGTGTGGAGACCACCGCTTTGCCAGCGCCGAACGTGTAAGCCAGCGTGCCCGATGTGATCTGCGCCTCGTTGAGGTAGGGAGTTATGTACAGATCCGCCGCGCCGATAAACTCCTTGAGATTCTCGAGCTCCACGAACTGGTTATAGAAGATGACGTTCTTGTCCACCTTGTTCTTCTGAGCGAGGATCTCGAGACTGAGCCGGTAAGCTTCGCCGTGCTCGCGCAGTTCGTTCGGATGCGTGGCGCCCAGGACGATGTAGACCACGTCGGGGAACTCCGCCAGGATGGGCGGCAGAGCATTGAGCACATGCTCGATGCCCTTGTTCGGAGACAGCAGACCGAAGGTGAGCAGCACCACTCTGCCTTCCACCCCGAACTGGTCCTTGAAATAGGTCGGGTCGACGAAGCCCACGTCAGGAATCCCGTGAGGGATGAGATCGATCTTGGCCGGCGGCGCCTGGTAAATGTCCTGCAGCATCTGCCGTCCGCGCTCGGCCATAACCACAAGCCGGGTGGAGAGCGATGCTAACCCTTCCATCACCCGCCGCTGCTCCACGTTGGGGTCACGCAGCACTGTGTGGAGTGTCGTCACGATGGGCATTCTCAGTTCGCGCAGGAGAGCCAGGATGTGGCCGCCGGCGGGCCCGCCATAGATGCCGAACTCGTGCTGCAGGCAGACGATGTCCACATTGCTGATGTTGAGGAAGTCCGCGGCGCGCAGATAGGACGACACGTCCTGCTCCTCAATCTCGAAGCGGACCACGTCCGGGTACTCGTAGCCGCCCTGAATGTCGTTCACCGACACGGCGAGGCACTGGCTGTGGGGATGCGCGTCTTGGACGGCTTCGAGGAGGTTGGCCGTAAACGTGGCGATGCCGCACTTGCGTGGCAGGTGGTCGCCGACAAAAGCGACCTTGCGGACTCTGGAGGTCTCTTTCATGGGGCCTTTCAGGACGCTTGGATGCGGCGGTATTCCGGCTGCCACATGGCGTCTTGCACCTGTTGAACGATGTCGCTGAAGTGGACTCCGGCCAGTCCCTCCGCTTCCGCCGTTTCGGCTACGGCCGCCGCCACCGTTCCCGCTACACTGCGCAGGTCATCGATATGCGGGAGCAAGGAAGCGCCGGTCTGTCGCACCGCTACCAGGCTGGAAACGGCGCCCGCCGCCGCCGCGAACATGCCATCACTGATCCGGCTGGCTCGCGAAACGATGGCGCCGAGGCCCAGGCCGGGGTACAGCATGGCGTTGTTCACCTGCGCAACGACGTATGTCACGCCCTTATAGGTGATCGGGGCGACCGGGCTGCCGGTGGCGATCAGCGCCCGCCCGTCCGTCCAGGCGATCAGGTCGGCAGGGTTCGCCTCGGCCCGCGCCGGCGGGCTGGAAAGCGCGAAAATGATCGGGCGCTCGGTGTGCGCCGCCATTTCCCTGACGATTTCTTCCGTGAAGCTGCCGGAGACCGTAGACGCACCGACCAGCATGGTCGGCTTCACCTGGCGCACCACCTCGGCCAGGCTTGGGCCGTCTCCATTCGCGTCGCGCCTCCAGGCCTTGTTTTCGGCAGACGGCCGGGCGTACGGCGCCTGATAGTCGCGGAGTCGATCGGCCGCGTCGGTCGTGAGCAATCCCTGCCGGTCCACGCACCAGAAGCGCCTGGATGCATCCTCTTTGCAGAGCCCCTCACGCACCATGGCTTCGCGAATCTGGTCGGCGACTCCAATACCTGCCGTGCCGGCGCCAAAGATGACCACGCGTTGGTTGCGCAGCGGCGTTCCACAGACGCGGACGGCGGAGATGGCCGCCGCCAGCGTGATCGCACCGGTGCCCTGGATGTCGTCGTTGAAAGTGCAGATCCGGTCGCGGTACTTCTCGATGATGCGCCGTCCGTTGCCGGGAGCGAAGTCCTCCCACTGCAGCAGTGCGTTTGGGAACAGCGTGGTCACGGCCTTGACATAGGCGTCGATGAAGGCGTCGTAGCGCTCTCCCCGTATGCGTGCGTGCCGGTTCCCGATGTATGTGGGATCGTCCAGCAGACTGGCCCGGTTGGTGCCGACATCGAGCATCACGGGAATCACTCGGGTCGGGTCGACGCCGCCCGCCGCGGTGTAGATCGCCAGCTTGCCGATCGACACTTCAATGCCGCCCACTCCCCAGTCGCCGATTCCCAGAATCTGCTCGGCATCGGTGGCGAGGATCAGGTCGATATCGCCGGCGCCGGCACCGAGGTTGGCGAAGGCCTCCTCGATCGCGTCGGCGTGGTCGATCGAGAGGTAGACGCCACGCGGACGCCGGCACTCATGGTGGTACTGCTCCATGGCCATGCCGACGGTGAGGTCGTTGACGATGGGGATCATTTCGCGCAGGTGCTCGGAAAACAGCCGGTAGAACAGCACCTCGTTGCGGTCGTGGAGGGCGGTCAGGTAGACGTTCTTACTCAGCGCATCCGGCAGCCGCTCGTACTGGATGTAGGCGCGTTTGACTTGCGACACGAGCGTACTGATGTCCGGCGGCAGCAGACCGGTGAGGCCCAGTGCTGTTCGTTCTTCCGAAGTGAAGGCTGTTCCCTTGTTTAACAGCGGAGAATTGAGCACGGCCAGCCCGCGAGCCTTGGTCTGGTAGCAACCGTCGCCATTCTGACGGTGCTTCGTCATGGGCGCCAGTAGCGGAATGACTCTCTGTCGCATGCTGCTGCTTTTCTCCTTGGCCCCCGCCTCGGCGGGCACCTGCCATCACGTCTCATGGGAAGCAATCCGCTGCCCATCTCCAGATGCCCGCTGAGCAGGGCCAACGGTCTCTCCCCCCGACGCCAGGCGGTCACATGACCGAATGTGGTCGGGCCTACGGCCATCGTCTGCAGCCCCTCGCCGACCGCATTTGGTCAGGAAGATCCGCCCCGAAGTCCTCGCGGTGGTAGCATGAACCAACGAGCCGTTCGACGTGTTTCCGAAGGAGAATCGTTGGCCTCTGAAGTCCCACCGGCGCAAGGAGTAGCCTGGCTCTTGGAGAACGGTCCACGGGAACTCGAACTGCTATTTCGGGCGATCGTCTACCATCCTTCCGTACCCATCCTCATCGCAGATGACGACCGCAACTACCGGGAGGCCAGCGAAGGCGCCGGCAAGCTGCTGGGAATCCCGCGGGAAGCGATTATCGGCCACAAAATCGACGAGCTCGCCGATCCAAGCTTCCAGCCCCGGATTCCCGAGATCTGGAGCGCCTTTCTGGGACAGGGCGAGCAGGAGGGCACTCTTCGGATGGCCGGTCCGGATGGAACCCAGTGGGATGTGGAGTACACGGCCAAAGGGAACGTGTTGCCGGTGCGCCACCTGCTGGTCCTGCGCGACAAGACATCTGGGGCAGGCCCGGACCAGATCCCGTCATGGGCGCAAGACTACGCGCTGTTCCTGCTGGACGTGGGGGGACGCGTGGCCGCCTGGTATTCGGGTGCGGCGCGCATTTACGGCTACACCGCAGATGAGGCCACCGGCAGGCACGTTTCTTTTTTGTACCCCAGCGAGGAGAGTGCCAGCGCGGAGGGTCCCAGCGCGGAGCCGGAGCAGGAACTGAATCGGTCGGCTGCCGAAGGCCACTTCGGAAACGAAGGCTGGCACGTAAGAAGAGACGGATCGCGATTCTGGGCCAATGTTATTACTATGGCCCTGAGAGATGCGAACGGAGAACTGCGAGGTTTTGCCAGGGTGGTGCGCGACTTCAGCGAACGTCACGAAATGGACGAGAAATTGCGCCGCAGTCGCGCGCGCGTCCGTCCGGTCGCCGCGGGATCGACGATTGCCGGCATCGTTTCCGGCGAGTTCGACCGCATCCCCGAGGCCAATGATGCGTTCCTCAAACTGTTGGGGTACAGCCGTGAGGACCTACTGGCGGGCCGGCTGCACTGGCCCGATCTTACTCCCCCGGAATACTCCGCGCTCGACGATCTGGCGCACGAAGAAGGCTTGAGGTTCGGAGCTTGTACGCCATACGAGAAAGAACTGCTCGGCAAAGACGGAACGCGAGTTCCGGTTCTGGTTGCCTCCGCGGTTTTGAAGCTCTCGCCTTTCCGATGGATCACATTCGTTCAGGACCTCCGCGAGCGCGACCATTTCGAGAATGTCGGTGACGAAGATGTAGAGGGCAAACAGAACTTCGAGGAGATGGTCGGAAACAGCGCGGCTCTGAAGCGGATCCTGCGACAGGTGGAAGTGGTTGCTCCTACAGACGCCAACGTGCTGATTCTGGGTGAAACCGGAACGGGCAAGGAACTGGTGGCGCGCGCCATCCACCGGCTGAGCCCCCGCAAGAACCTGCCTTTTGTCACCTTGAACTGCGCCGCCATTCCGACAGGCCTGCTCGAAAGCGAGCTGTTCGGCTACGAGAAGGGAGCCTTCACCGGCGCCCTGTCGCAGAAGCTCGGCCGGTTCGAACTGGCCCACCGAGGGACTTTGTTCCTGGATGAGGTGGGAGATATTCCGTTGGACTTGCAGCCGAAATTGCTCCGGGCGCTGCAGGAGAAGTCGTTCGAGCGGTTGGGCGGCACCCGGACGATTCCCATTGACGTCCGGCTTGTCGCCGCGACGAATCGCAATCTGACCCAGATGATGGGCGACAAACTCTTTCGGACCGATCTGTATTACCGCCTGAAGGTCTTCCCGATCACGACGCCTCCGTTGCGCGATCATCCCGAGGACATACCCGTACTCGCCCGGCACTTCACGCAAAAGTACGCCCGGGAAATGAACAAACAGATTGAGAAGATCCCGTCGGATACCATGCGTGCCCTGGTGAGTTGGTCGTGGCCGGGTAATGTCCGGGAGCTCGAGAACTTCATTGAGCGGGCGGTCATCCTCTCCCGTGGCCCCAACCTTCGTGCTCCTTTAGCCGAAATACGGCCAGATGCGTCGGAGCCCGCCGGCAATAGCACGCTGGAGCAGGTGGAAAGGGAGCATGTCATCCGAGTGCTGCGGGAGACGGGTGGTGTGATCAGCAAGGCTGCCGCCCGCCTCGGAATGCCGCGGACAACCTTGAACGCGCTCATGCGCAAGCTTGGCATCTCTCGCAAGGACCTCTGACCGTCCATCGTCCGCTGGCCAGACAAGTGCGCTGGCGAAGGGTTGAGGACAGCAATGGAAAGCCCCCCGCAGGCCGCTGATCTGCTCTGGGACGCGCAGCAGCGTGCACACAAAGCGCAGAAGGGCCTCGATCGCCGCGAGTGGCTGAAAGGCTTTGCGCTCGTCTTCGCGGCAATCGCGCTCACGCTCGCGGCTGCGTCCGGGCTCGCCAGCCTGGTCAAGACGCCGTAGCCGGCACCGGAACACTACCGACCGCCCGCGGTCACTTGACCATATACCGTTACCGCCAGACGTCCCATCCCCTCCCTACGGAGTCTACAACTCGCTCGCCGGCGAGTCGCCTCAGCAGAAGAGGACATTGGCGCGACGCGTGCACCTGGATCCGACAGCAACATGAACATAAGACCGTTATACGACCGCATCGTGGTGAAGCGGATCGAGGAACAGGAAACCACGCGCAAGGGAATCATCATCCCCGACTCCGCCAAAGAGAAACCTCAAGAGGGCGAGGTGCTGGCCGTGGGTCACGGCAAGAGGCTCGAGAGCGGCGAACTGGTGGCCCTCGACGTCAAAGTCGGCGACCGCATCCTTTTCGGGAAGTATTCCGGCAGCGAGACGAAGCTGGATGGGGTCGAGTACATCATCATGCGCGAGGACGACGTTCTCGGCATTCTGAATTAGGTCACATTCGACTCACAAGGGAACCACCATGGCAAAACAGATTACTTACAGTGACGACTCCCGTCAGGCGATCCTGCGCGGTGTCAACCAGCTCGCCGACGCGGTGAAGGTGACTCTCGGGCCCCGCGGACGCAATGTCGTTCTCCAAAAGAAATACGGCGCGCCGACGATCACCAAGGACGGTGTGACGGTGGCCAAAGAGATCGAGCTGAAGGATAAGCTCGAGAACATGGGCGCCCAGATGGTGCGCGAGGTAGCTTCGAAGACCTCCGACGTCGCTGGCGACGGTACGACCACCGCCACGATTCTGGCCCAGGCGATTTACCGCGAGGGCATCAAGGCGGTGACGGCGGGCGCGAACCCCATGGCCATCAAGCGTGGTATCGACAAGGCCGTGGAGATGGCCGTCGAGGAAGTTAAGAAGCTATCCAAGCCGGTCGCCGGCGACATGATCGCCCAGGTCGGCACCATTTCCGCCAACAGCGATTCGACTATCGGCAACATCATTGCCGAGGCGATGGGCAAGGTGGGCAAGGACGGCGTGATCACGGTAGAGGAATCCAAGACCATGACCACCGAACTGCAGATGGTGGACGGCATGCAACTGGACCGCGGCTACCTTTCGCCCTATTTCGTGACCGATGCAGAGCGTATGGAGTGCGTCCTCGAGGATCCCTACATTCTCATTCACGAAAAGAAGATCAGCAACATGAAGGACCTGCTGCCGATTCTCGAACAGATCGCGCGCGTAGGTAAGCCGCTGCTCGTGATCGCGGAAGACGTGGAAGGCGAGGCGTTGGCCACGCTCGTAGTGAACAGGCTGCGCGGCACACTCACTGCTTGCGCCGTGAAGGCCCCTGGTTATGGCGACCGGCGCAAGGCGATGCTGGAGGATATCTCGATCCTGACTGGCGGCAAGCCCATCGTGGAAGAGACGGGCATCAAGCTGGAGGGCGTCACCCTGGAGGACTTGGGCCGCGCCAAGCGCGTCACGGTCGATAAGGACACCACGACCATTATCGACGGCGCCGGATTGCCGAAGAGCATCGAGGGCCGGATCAAGCAGCTTCGGACCCAGATCGAAGAGACAACCTCCGACTACGATCGCGAGAAACTGCAGGAGCGCCTGGCGAAGCTGGCGGGCGGCGTGGCGATCATCAAGGTAGGCGCCGCGACCGAAACCGAAATGAAAGAGAAGAAAGCCCGTGTCGAGGACGCCTTACACGCCACGCGCGCGGCGGTTGAGGAAGGGATAGTGCCGGGCGGAGGCGTCGCGCTGCTACGCGCCTCGATGGCGCTCGAGAAACTCACGCTCGCGGGCGACGAGCAGTTCGGCGTCACAATCGTGCGGCGCGCCTGCGAAGAGCCGGTTCGGCAGATCGTGATTAACTGCGGGCCAGAGGGTGCGGTGGTTGCCGAGAAGATCAAGAGCCAGCCGGATCCTAACTTCGGCTTCAACGCCACTACCGAACAGTACGAAGACCTGGTAAAGGCCGGTGTAATCGATCCCACCAAGGTGACTCGCACGGCGCTGCAGAATGCGGCTTCCATCGCCTCTCTCATGCTTACTACGGAGGCCATGGTCTGCGAGCTTGTGGAACAGTCGGATAACTAGGCAATACGTATGGACAAGAGAATACTGAAGCGACACAAGCGTCAGGTTGAGCGCGCGAAGGCGCGGGTCCGGCTTTCAGAGCCCGACCTGAGAACGCCGGAACAAGTAAAGGCAGCACGCGATGCGAGCCGACCGGCCGCGGGCCGGCGCTGCGACCTCCAAACTCACTACGGCACGCCGCTGGCGCGAAACCATGCCGGCCTTGCCGCCCACAGTACCCCGAAGGCCGATGCTTAGACACGCGATGCGCGCGATCCTGATGCTACTCTCCACGCGTTGTCCCTACTGCAAATCCATCGAGTTGAGGACCGTGGGCGTGCGGAACACCATTGAGGGAGCATTCCATTGGATCCTTCAACCCTACCGGTGCTCTCTTTGTGGCCACCACTTCTTTCTGTTCCGATGGCAATCGCCCATCGGGGGGACGGCGTAGAAGCAGGTTACCTGGCCTCTATCCTGCTAGATCTGGCCCGGCAGCGCTGTCGCCGAGGCCAGGATCAGCAGCAATACGCACGTCTGATGGTGGTCACGGCTGCCGGCCCCTGTGGGATCCTAAGGTCTGCGCGTACACCTTGCTGAACTCGGCGCCCCAAAAAAACAGCCCTGCCGAGGAGTATACCCACAGCAAGACGACAATCGGCGAGCCGGCGGCGCTGTACGTCGATCCGAAGCCAGCATGCGCGAAGTAGAGCCCCATGAGCTCTTTTGCAGCCAGGAACAGCAATGAGGTGATCGCGGCGCCGAGGGCGACGTCGCTCCACTTCACTCTGACGTCGGGAACGATCCTGTAGAGCGCTGCAAACAACACCGCAATCACGAGACAAGACATCAGGAACGTGGCGGTGCGCGGCACCGCGATCCTCATGGCCGCCATCCAAGCGTTCAACACCAGAGAAGCTAGCAGCAGGAACCCGATGCCCAGCACCATCACGAACGAATTGAGACGATCCCTGATCAGGCGGATGGCAGCGGCGGCGTTGGTTCGGTCGGGGGGAAGCGAAACATGCCAGATCGTGTTCATCGCGTCGTGCAACTCCACAAAGATGGAAGATGCGCCAAATGCCAGGGTCGCCAGGCCAAGCAGCGTCGCAACCAGGCCTGCCCGGGGCTGGTAGGCGCCCCTGATGATTCCCTGAACGGTCCGTGCTACTTCAGGCCCGAGCGCGCCTCGAATTTCCGAGGCAAGCCGGCCCTGGGCGGCCGCGTGGCCAAAACCAATGGCGGCCACGGCGACGGCGATCACAATAACGGGAGCCAGCGACAGCAAGGTATAAAACGCGAGGGCGGCGCCGAGGCGCGGCCCATTGTCGTTGATCCATTCGACTGAGGCCTGCCTGAGGACCCGCGGCAAGGCCTTGAGCAGACGCATGAGCCGCTCAGGAACCGGGAGTTGTCGCCTTCGCCTCTTCCCGCAGCGCGGCGATCCGGTTCTGCAGCGTCCGCAGGCTGATTCCCAACATCTCAGCGGCGCGCTTCCGATTCCCGGCGACGTGTTCGAGGGTGAGTTGGATGTAAGCCGCCTCGAGCTTCATGAGTGGCTGGCCGGGCGGGAGCATGATAGGCCCCTCATAGCTGGGTGATGGCCGTGTATATGGACCGGTGCTTACGCCCAAGGTTGGGGAAGGAAGGTTTGCCAGGCGGATCAAACCCTCGCCAGCCATGATGGTGGCGCGCTCCAGCACATTGCGTAACTCCCTCACATTGCCCGGCCAATCATACCGTTGGAGGAGCTCCAGCACTTCCGCCTCGACCCCAGTCACTCGCGTGCCGTGTTTCTTGTTCAGATTCTGCAGCATCACGTCCGCTATCGGCGGAATATCTTCTTTGTGCTCGCGCAGCGGTGGAATCAAAATCTGGAAAACACTCAACCGATAGTAGAGTTCCTCGCGCAAGTGCGTTCCGAGGTCCTGACTGGTCGCGGCCAGGACGCGTACGTCCACAGGGATTTCGTGCTTACCGCCAAGTCGCCGCACTCGCAAGTCCTCGAGAACGCGCAGCAACTTCGGTTGTGTGGGTGTCGGCATCTCGCCGATCTCGTCGAGTAGCAGCGTGCCCCCGTGGGCTTGCTCGAAGCAGCCGGCCGAGCGCTCCATGGCGCCCGTAAAAGCGCCCTTCTCGTGGCCGAATAACTCGCTCTCGATCAGGGTCTCGGGTAAGGCGGCCGCATTGATCGCGACGAAAGGCCCATCGGCGCGCGGGCTGCACTTGTGGATTTCCCGTGCAACCAACTCTTTGCCGGTGCCGCTCTCTCCGCAGATCAACACGGGCGCTGAAGTGGGTCCGACCTGCCTGATGAGCGCGAAAATCTGCTGCATCGCCGGGGAAGTTCCCACTAAGTCGCCAAGCACCCCACGAAGGCTCAGGTCGCGCTTGAGTTGGTCGGTTTTCTGGAGACTGCGTTTGTAGTCGATGGCGCGTTCCAAAAGGGTCTTGAAGGCGCGCGGCTCGACCGGCTTTTCCAGGAACCAGAATGCCTTGAGGTCATGGACGGCCGACAGAGCCTTTTCCATGCTGCCGAAGCCGGTGAGCACGATCGCCGGAGTGAGGTCGCCGCGTTCCTTCAGGAGCCGGAGCAGTTCGAAGCCGTCCATGCGCGGCATGACCAGATCCGCGACAATGACGTCCGCGTTGAAAGCTGTGAGACGTTCCAGCGCCTCTTGCCCATCGGAGGCGACCTGCGTTTCAAAGTCGCAATCGGAAAGCATCGCAGACAAGGCGGCACGCTGGCGGTCGTCATCATCGACGATGAGAATCCGGCCAGAAACCGCCGACAATCGAGGCATTGGCTCCCTAATTTTAGCAATTATCGGCGCAGGACCTTCCGTCTGAGATCAGGCCAGAACTCGGAACCGAGATTGCTGACGAAACCGAACCCGACCGCGAGAGATCCCTGGAGCACTCCCAGGCGGACGGTGTTCAGCCGGTCCGGATACCACTGGTTCGAGAGAAAGGCGGCGCCGTAAGCGCCGCCCAGACGCCAGACGGACAGAGTCTCGCCGCCGCTGTCGGTGCGGGTCAGTATGGTTCCTCGGAGCGCGTGGCCCGTTCTGCGCCAGAACCCTGTGCTGCGCGATCGGTAGTACCGGGGATCCTCGTGCAGAGTCGAGTCGAGAGCGAAACCGAGAACACCATAGATCGCTACGCCGCCGACCGTAGACACGAAGCGCTTCCCGTAGGCGCCGGCTCCCTGTCCCCACTCTTCCGGCGCGCCGGCCTCCTGGAGGAGTCCCGCGTACGCCGCGGATCCGACCATCGTCCAGGGGCTGGAAACGCTCTCAGCATGAAAGCGCAGCTTGCCGTTCATATCGAGCGGGCCGACGGGCTGAGCCATGGCTGCCACCGGCACTGCGCACAGCAAGATCACGCTGAGGGTTGTCATGGGGCGCACTGACTCAATGCAGCCTATAGCTCGTTATGTGCCCCCACACTCCCACCACCTGCAGCACCCAGATGGCCGCGATCACAACGACGACCACGTTCAGAAGTCTCTTGATGCCCGAGGCCATCGGGATGTAGTTGTTGATCAGGTACAATACTACGCCGATCACAACCAACGTAAGGACGATACTTAGCAACGGCATTTTGTTTACTCTCCTGCAATCTCTAGTTGCACTCCGCTGGCCAGTCGCGGGCTAGCCAAGAACCCTGCGTCCCTGAATCAGGCGGATGACCATGACTACCAGCGCAAACACCAACAAGAGATGAAGCAGCCCACCGGCGGTGAAGGACGTGACCATCCCCAACGCCCACAACACAAGCAGAACCACACAAATTGTCCAAAGCATCCTATTTCTCCTTCAAGCCGCAGAGTGCAAGCCCGGGGCCAAAGGAGCGCACCAACCGGCACACTACCGGAACGGGGAGTCTCGCTGCTGCAAGGTGCAGAATATGCACACGCCCCGGCAGTTGCTGCAGGTCCCAGGGGCGGTTCAGCATGTAAAATTCAATGAGAGAGTGCGCATGAGCAAGCCAGACAAGACGCTGGACCGCTTCTGGGACGTGCCTCTGCGAGACCTGCTTGTCCAGCTCGAAGCAACGCCAGCCGGACTGACTTCCGCCGAGGCCAAACAGCGGCTGCGTCTCCATGGTCCGAACAGCCTGGTAGCTGAGTCTCGCTTCGCTGCGCTGATCAACTTTCTGCGCTTCTTCGCCAATCCCCTGGTCCTGATTCTTCTGGCGGCCAGCGCCATCTCGATCGCGCTGGGTGATCCGGTCGGCGGCTCGATCATCATCGCCATAGTCCTGCTCAGCGTAATCGTGAACTTCTACGTGGAGTTTCAGGCTCGACATGCGGTGGAAGATATTCGGAAGCAGGTTGCGACGACTGCCGCGGTCTTGCGTGACGGGCACGAAGTGGAGTTGCCGGTCGCGGAACTGGTCCCCGGGGACGTCGTCGTGCTCAATTGCGGCGACCTGGCGCCGGCCGATGCCCGTCTGCTGGACTCCAAGGACCTGCACGTGCGCGAGTCCGCGCTGACGGGGGAGTCCTTGCCCGTCGACAAGGCGGCGAGGGATCTTCCAGCGGGACAGCACACCCTTGCGGACGCCAGCAACAGCGTTTTCCTCGGGACAGCCGTTCAGACCGGAATCGGCACTGCGGTCATCGTGCGCACGGGCAAAGACACCGCCTTCGGCGAGATCGCCCAGCGGCTGGCCATGCGGCCGCCGGAAACCGAATTCGGCCGTGGAATACGCCACTTCGGGCTGATGATCACGCGCGTGATTATGCTGCTGGTGCTCTTCGTCCTGATGGTGAACATTTTCCTGCATCGGCCGGTGCTGGAATCGTTCTTGTTTTCGATCGCGCTTGCCGTCGGGATGACGCCGGAGATGATGCCGATGATCATCACCATTACACTGGCGCAGGGCGCTCGCCGGATGGCCAGGAAGAAGGTTCTGGTCAAGCAACTCACGGCCATCGAAGACTTCGGTAGCATCGAGATTCTCTGCAGCGATAAGACCGGAACCCTGACCGAAGGCGAGATCGTGCTTGACCGGCACGTGGACGTTCACGGGCAGGACAACGAGGACGTCCTGCGGCTCGTCTATCTGAACAGTTACTTTCAAGCCGGCATCAAGAGTCCGCTGGACGACGCCATCTTGAAGCACGAGCACCCGGCCATTGCGGAGTATGCGAAGGTGGACGAGATTCCCTTCGACTTCAGCCGCAAGCGCCTCTCCGTGGTGGTGCGCCGTGGCGGCGAGGACCTCCTCATTACCAAGGGCGAGGCGGAGAGCGTCCTCGCCATCTGCGGGACCGTCATCATTGACGGGGCTCCCCAACCGTTCGACGAAAGCCGGCGGGCCCAGGCGGCGGAGACCTTCAAGAAGCTGAGCGCCGACGGATTCCGCGTCCTTGGAGTCGCATTCCGGAAGGTAGAGCAGCAGGATGCGTATGCGCTCGCGGCCGAGCAGGAGATGACGCTGGCCGGGTTCGCAGCTTTCCTGGATCCGCCCAAGGAGGGGATTCGCTGCCGTTCTCGACGCGCTGAACAAGAACGGCGTTTCCGTGGTGATCATGACCGGCGACAACCAGTACGTGACGCAGAAGGTAGCGCACGATGTCGGGCTGGCTACCGACCGTATTGTCACCGGCGACCAGGTCGACGCGATGGACGATGCCGCCCTGGCCTACCAGGCGGAGCACGGCGCCATCTTCGCCCGTGTGTCTCCGGAGCAAAAGAACCGGGTCATTCTCGGGCTGAAGGCACGCGGGCACGTCGTCGGGTACATCGGTGACGGCATCAACGACGCTCCCTCACTGCACACCGCGGACGTCGGCATTTCCGTAATGAATGGCGTGGATGTGGCGAAGGATGCGGCGAAGATCATCCTGCTGGAGAAGGACCTGGCGGTGTTGAACGAGGGGGTAATCGAGGGGCGGCGGTGCTTCGCCAACATCATGAAGTACATCGTCATGAGCACCAGCTCCAACTTCGGCAATATGTTCAGCATGGCCGCGGCGTCGCTGTTTCTGCCATTCCTGCCCATGTTGCCGACTCAAATCCTGCTGAACAACTTCCTGTACGACACCTCTCAGGTCGCGGTTCCCGGCGATAATGTCGATCCTGCCCTGCTGCACAGGCCCAAGCGGTGGCAGATCGGGTTCATCCGCCAGTTCATGACGATCATCGGGCCCATCAGCTCCGTCTACGACTTCCTGACCTTCGGGGTCCTGCTCTGGTTGTTCCACGCCTCGACCAACGCACCGCTGTTCCGGACTGGATGGTTCGTGGAATCCCTCGTCACGCAAACGCTGGTGGTGTTTGTGATCCGGACGGCGGGCAACCCATTCAAGAGCCGTCCGAGCGGGCGGCTGGTAATTGGGGTGGCTTCCGTCTCCGTTGCCGGCGCCGTGCTGCCGTACACGCCCCTCGGCGTTCCCCTTGGGTTTACAGCGTTACCACTCCCGCTGCTGGGCGCGATTTCGCTGCTTGCGCTGACGTACCTGGGTTTGGTGCAAGCCGTCAAGACCTGGTTCTATCGCCGGCACGCGTTGCTTTAGTGCCTCAGGCCCCGGTTGTGGAGGCTCCAAACAGCGCTCCGACGCCTGCGGTGGTCGCCATGGCCAGCGCGCCCCAGAACGTGACGCGGATTGCGCCCACTGCCACGCCTGCGCCGCCCGCACTCGCAGCCAACCCTCCCAGAAGTGCCAGGAACAACAATGAGGTTCCAGAGACCAGAGGGATGAGCAACGCCGTGGGAGCCATGGCTGCGACCAGGAGGGGCATGACCGCTCCGGCGACGAAGCTGGCGGCAGACGCCAAGGCAGCCTGAATGGGGCGCGCGCTGAAAGACGCGTTGATACCGAGCTCGTCGCGGGCATGCGCCCCTAAGGCGTCATGAGCCATCAGTTGCTCGGCAACCTGTCTGGCGAGCATGGGGTTGAGCCCCCGGGCGACATAAATCGCCGCCAGCTCCTCGTGTTCGCTCCGGTTGTCTGTCTTCAGTTCGGCGCGTTCGCGCTTAAGATCGGCCTTTTCGGTGTCCGCCTGTGAGTGGACAGACACGTACTCACCTGCTGCCATCGCCATCGCTCCGGCGACCAGGCCGGCGACAGCCGCGACCACTACGTTGCTGTGAGTCGCATGCGCCGCCGCGACACCGAGCACCAGGCTGGCTGTCGAGAGGATCCCGTCGTTTGCGCCCAGCACCGCGGCGCGCAGCCAGCCGACGCGTCCGGTGCGGTGCCGTTCGATCTGGCTTACGGACATCAGCTACAGTGCGACCGTGATCGCAAGTCCGATGCCGGGATACCTGCGGTTGTAAAGATAGTACCCGTCGTCATAGTCGATGTAGAGGTCATCGGTGTCGTACCAGTCCTGTGCCCAGTATTCCGGCCAGGGATCCACGAGCATGAAAGAATAGCCGCCGTAAGAGAAGCGCGGATAGCCCATGTACATGGTGGGGCGGCTGTGCATCCGGAACCAGTGTTGATTGCCGAAAGAGATACTGAAGATGGAGCCGGAAATGTAGTAACCGCCGTAGCCTCCACGCTGCGACCAGGTGCGATGGTCGCTTGCCCAGTTACGAGCGCGATCCTCCTGGAACGTATTGCGCCCCTGCCAGCCGCCGCCCCGCTGCCATCCCCGCTGCTGTTGCCATGCGACCGCCTGCTGGCGTTCACGCTGCGGTTGCTGGTGTTGCTGGGCCTGCTGGGTGCGCTGCTGTGGCGCTTGCTGCTGAGCCTGTTGGGCGCGCTGCTGTTGCTGCTGCGGGTGCTGTTGCTGGGTCTGCTGGACCGGCGGCTGCTGCTGCGGGTGCTGTTGCCGGGTCTGTTGGGCCTGCTGCTGCTGAGGGTGCTGTTGCCGGGTCTGCTGGACCGGCTGCTGCGGGTGCTGTTGCTGAGTCTGTTGGACCTGCTTTTGCTGTTGCGCTGGCCGCTGTTGCTGGGTCTGCTGGACCCGCTCCTGTTGCTGTGGCGGCCGTTGCTGGGGCTGTTCGGCCCGCTGCTGCTGCGGGTGCTGTTGTTGTGCGGGTGGCCGTGCTCCTTGCTGTTGCCCACCGCGCTCCTTCTGTTCAGACTTGCCTTGTTTCTCGTCCTTCTGTTCGTGCTGGGCGTACGCTGGGACCATCGTCCCGAAAAGCAAAAACAAGGCAGCGGTACTTGTAGCTCGAGCGAATTGCATTGTAGCTGTCCTCCGTTAAGTCCTCAATTGGGTGTGCACGCAGAAGGCCAGCTCGCCCTAACGGTGTTCCAGCGCCTCTGCTGCCTCGACCTCGGCCCTGGTTTTGCGCGCCGTCCTATCCGGGCGGTTGGGCGCCCTCTCCGTCGGCCTATCTGCCGTCCCGAAGTCGGCGGCGGCTTCCGAGGCGGAGGAGATGTCGCGGGCGCCAGTGTCTCTCAGTGTTCTCTTCGCCCGGTCACACCACTCCTGACTGTCGCAGTGAACGGACAGGAGAATGCCGCCGCGCCTGACCCTGCCCGCGTACCGCTTGGCGACGTACCGAGGCACGCGCATGCCCGCCAGAAATCCCGCGATCCAACCCAGCACCCCGCCGGCGCCGAATCCCGCCACAGCCGCTACCACCGGCCCGGCCGCGCCGAGCGCCCCCAAACCCGTGATGGTCACGGTTTGAATGGAAAAGAGCCAGGCCAGTGCGGCGCCAACCACCGCGCCCATTGCCGCTCCCACCGCCGCTCCCGTTAGTGCCTTGTTCTGCCTCTCGTGCGCGAAGTCCTTAGAACCCTGGTTGTCAGACGACAGGACCGAGATGTCCGTCGCACGGTACCCCGCTTTGTGCAGGACGTCGATGGCGTCCGAAACCGTCGTTCGATCCTGATAGATTCCAATGACCGATGTATTCCTTGCCATTTGGCGGTTCTCCTTGCTTTGTGTCTGTGCACGGGGCTGGCCACGGCGCCGGGGACCACAGCGACGCCTCGATACCGGCAAGATGCCACGCGCAAGTGCAGAAGTTGCCTCTCGGAATGCACATTCAGCTGACCGAAGACATTGAACGGTGTGGCTCACGGCCGCCTCGCCCCGTAGAGCCTGTTGAATTCCGAACGGCAGCAAACGTGCCGTAGATAAGCTACACCGGGAGACCGGAAGGAGAATGATCATGTTGCTGATACTTTTGCTCGTCGTGTTGTTCTTCGCGCTCGCTCCTAGATGGCCGTACAGCAGGAACTGGGGCTACTACCCGAGCGGAACGCTGGGAGTGGTGTTGCTGGTGGTAGTCGCGCTGTTGTTGTTGGGGCGTCTCCAGCTGTAGGCGGGCCATGCAGTTCGTCCTGGAACGAACCGTTCGGAGGAGGACACATGAATTGGGATCAAATCGAAGGCAAGTGGAAGCAGTTCACCGGCTCTGCCCGCGAGCGCTGGGGGAAACTCACCAATAACGACTGGGAAACGATCGCCGGCAAGAAGGACCAGTTGGTCGGGCGAATTCAGGAGCGGTACGGAGTGGCGAAAGCGGAGGCCGAGAGGCAGGCCGACGAATGGTCGCGCGTGCTGACGGATTCCGGGCGCGAGAGCCCAGCCGCCTCTCGCCCTTAGAGAGCGGACCGATGAAACCGACCCAAGCGCGGATTGCGGATCTCTGGTGCAGATTGATGCACACCGAGCCGATGTGGCCCTCGCACGGCCAGTACCAGTGCCGGACGTGCGGGCGGCGGCGTCGGGTGTGCTGGGAACAAGCTTCACCCATTGCGTCGCGCGCGCTGCTGTTGCCGCGTCAAACGCGGGCCCATTGCGGCTTTGTGACGACAGCCGAATCGAGGGTCCAATGTTCGTAGCAAATGCGCTGGCCGTTCTTGTGCTGCTGACCCTTGTTCTGTCGATGGTTCCTCGTCCGCGCGTCGCCCGGGCACGCCCCTAGAGACGGTCTGCGGGCAGGCCATCCAAACCAGGGGCGGCCATAGGATGGCGCCTCGCGTGCAAAGGCGCTCGAGAGGAGGGCCCAGCGGTGGCATTCCAGATCATGATGAACGTGCGGACGTGGGTTCGACTTCTCATTGCGGTCTGCTTCTGCCTGTCGGGACTCGCGGAGACGCTGAGCGCCACGGGTCTGGTTGTCGAGTTGTCGCCTGACGGCCGCTGGGGGCCCGGAGTTCACACCCTGGCCATCAGCGGCCCCCTCCAGATCATTGGGGCGGTTCTGCTCGTGCTCGGCAGAGAGACACGCTGGACACTAGGCATCCTCGGAGGCTACGTCTGCCTGGCCGGCGTTTTTGGGAATCTGCCGCGCATTGTCAATCCCGATAGTGGCGGAGGTGCGATGGTGGGGCTTCTCAGCAATGTGGCAGTCGTGGGCGGAATCCTGTATTGGTTTCGCAGCGAGCGGATACCGAGCACCAATAGGGGGAAGCCCGCACCATCCGGCGTGGTGGACCAGCAGGTGCAACGCGGCGAGATATAGCCCGGGAGGATTCAATGAAGAAGATTGTAGTTCTGTCAGTTCTAGTTGGCGTAGCTGCTTTTGCGGCGAATACGGGGCGTGATGAAGCGCGACGCGGAGGCAGTTACGGCGCGGCGGTTGGCGGCGGACACATTCCCGCTCACGGTCCCGCTCGCGCGGAGGCTTCCAGGCCCGCGCAACCCTCATCTCCCTCTCGAGACCAGCGGCCCGCGGCCGAGAGCCGCATCGGCGTGGACGAAAGGAACCACCCGCTCGCTCCGCACGTTCACGCCAACAACGATCAATGGGTCGGGCACGACAGCGGGGCCGCCGACCCGCGCTACCGCGTCGATCGGGCGTGGGCACACGGGCGCTTCACCGGCGGCTTCGGACCGCAACATGTGTTTCTGCTTGGCGGAGGCAGCCGGGAGCGCTTCTGGTTCGGCAGTTACTACTGGGACATCGCACCGTACGACTACAACACCGTCGAGGGCTGGAACTGGGCCGGCGATCAGATCGTGATCTACGAGGACCCCGACCATGATGGCTGGTATCTCGCATACAACCCGCGGTTCGGCACGTACGCTCACGTCGAGTATCTGGGGAATTGACCCCGCCGTTGGAGAACCAGAGGACCTTTTCAACCGGGCTCTGGTTCCAACCGAAGTTGCCCACTGTAACCCTCCCCTCCAGGAGTCTTTCCCCCTTCCCCTCACGCCTGGCGCAGCAATTCCTGCATTCTGCACGGCAATACCTGCATGAGCCGGTCGCCCAACCTGCACGTTTGCGCCGGAACGAGAGGGCAAGCTCTGTTTCTGCCGATGGACCTCGGAGTGCTTCTTCTCACCGCGTGCGGCCGGCCAGCCGAATCTGCAGGCACGGTGCCGGACAGAGCGAAAAGCCGGCCGCACAGATTCTAAGTCAAAAGAGAGGGAGCAGATGAGTATTCTAAGAACAGTAACAACAACCGCATTCGGCCTGGTGCTGATGGGAGCAGTATTCTCGCCAGTCGCCAACGCCAGCGAGTGGAACCACAAGACCGTGATGACCTTCAGCGCGCCGGTCGAGATTCCGGGCGTCCATCTGAAGGGGTGGGGAGTGTTGCCGGCCGGGACGTACGTGTTCAAGATCCTGGATTCGCAAACCGACCGCCACATCGTCCAGATCTTCAACCAGGACGAGACGCAGATCTACGCGACCATCCTGGCCATCCCGAATTATCGCCTCACGGCGACGGGCAAGACCGTAGTCACCTTCCGCGAGCGTCCGGCCGGTGAGCCGGAAGCGCTCCGCGCGTGGTTCTATCCCGGCAGAAACTGGGGCGAGGAATTCGTTTATCCGAAGGCTAAGGCAATAGAGCTGGCCAAGGCCGCCAACACTCCCGTTCTGTTCACGCCGGCCGAGATCCCGGTGGAAGTCGCGGAGCCGATCAAGACGGCGGACGAGCCGGTGGTCGTGCAGCTGAAACAGGCGCCCGTCATGGCGATCAAGCCCACGGGAGAAGAGGTGGAACTGGCCCAGGTGGTCACGCCGCCACCAGTAGAACCGGTGCAGGTTGCGGCGGCGCAGCTCCCGAAAACGGGGAGTGAGTTGCCGCTGATCGAACTGCTTGGACTGCTCGCTTTGTGCGGCGGCTTCACGCTCCGACTGGTGCAGAAACGCCTTTCGTAAGGAGCCAGGTTCGCCACGCGGCGCGCCGATTTGTGTGGCGCGCCGGCGGCCGGGGAGGAGGGCAGATGAAAACTCTGTTTTGGACTGGGCTGGCGGTGCTGGTTCTGGGCATCGCTTCGCTCGTGGTACCAGTGCCTCGCAGCGAGCGGGAAGGCTTCAGGGCGGGCGGCGTATCGGTCGGTATTGAAACCCAACACGCGCAGGTGATGTCCCCCTTTGTGAGCGCGGTGTTGATTATGGGGGGACTTGGCACAATGGTCGCCGGAAAAGTAAAGACGTAGAGAACAGCCATGAGAAAGAAGCCATCGCGGACAGGAGAGCGCGGCGTCGCAAAGGCGGTCGCTCTCCTGTTTATTCTCCTGATGGCCCTGGTGGGTTACGCCGCGCAGCAGCCCGCTTTCCGGATCTCGGTGGACGTTGACCTGGTGGTGTTGCACGCCACGGTGACCGACCGGCAAGGCGGCTTCGTCTCCGATCTGAACGAGCAAGGCTTTGAGATCTATGAGGACGGTGCGCCGCAACGCATCCGGCTCTTCAAAAGCGAAGATGTCCCGGTCACCGTGGGACTGGTTGTCGACCACAGCACAACCATGCGGCCAAAACTCGGGGAGGTATCCGCCGCGGCCCGGACCTTCGTGCGGTCCAGCAATCCCGAAGATGAGATGTTTGTCGTCAACTTCAACGAGAAGGTGTCGCTGGGCCTGCCCGCTACGATGCGATTCACCAATAACGTCGCCGAGCTTCAAAACGCGATCGGGAACGCAGGCACCGGAGGCCAGACGGCTCTCTACGATGCGATCGCCAAGTCGCTAGAGGAACTGCAGGGCGGCACGCGGGACAAGAAGGTGTTGATCGTCCTCAGCGATGGCGGTGACAACAAGAGCGCGCGCAGCCTGGCTGAGGTCATGAGACTGGCCGCGCAATCCAGCGCCGTGATTTACACCGTAGGTTTATTCGATGCAGACGATCCGGATCGGAACCCGGGTGTGCTTAGGCACCTGGCTCAGGCGACGGGCGGCGAAGCCTTTCTTCCTGGCGAGGTCAGCGAAGTGGTGGCCATCTGCGAGCGCATCGCCCGGGACATTCGGCACCAGTACACAATCGGATACGTTCCACTCAACCAGGCTCATGACGGTGCTTACCGTGCTATTCGGATAGTTGCCCGGGCCAAGGGCCACGACAAGCTGTCCGTGCGCACGCGCACCGGCTACATCCGCGGTGTCGAGCCGCGGCTTGCCGAGACGAGCGACAAATGAAGTGGGCCCAGCGTGCGTTCTTTGCATGCGCCGTCCTGCTGCTGGGCTATAGCGGATTGGTTCTGTTGGACACCTGGGCGTTTCAGCGGCGCGAGAGCATGGATCTCGACCGCCTGCTGCGGGATCGGCGTGCAGCGACCGGGGGCGTCCCTGCCGCCGCGATGGACGGCCTGGTCGGCCGCCTGGAGATACCACGTCTGGGCCTTTCCGCGATGGTTGTTGAAGGTGTCGACAGAAAGACGCTACGCCGCGGCGTCGGGCACATCCCCGGCACGGTGCTGCCGGGCGAGGCCGGCAACGTGGGCCTTTCCGGGCACCGGGACACATTCTTTCGCCCGCTGAAGGATCTAAGGATCAAGGACGAGATTCAGTTGGCGACGCTGAAGGGCGATTTCAGGTACCAGGTCGAGTCGCTAATGGTGGTGGAGCCCAGCGATCTTGGCGTGCTCGCGCCATCGCACGACAACGTGCTGACGCTGGTGACCTGTTATCCCTTCTTCTATATCGGAGACGCGCCCAAGCGGTTCATCGTAAGGGCCCGTCAGGTGTCGCCGCAAACGCTGGCACGATCGAGTGTGAAATGATAAAGAGCGGTCGGCCGCTGGGAGTGAGCTTGAAAGACGCTTCGGTTGTTCCCGCAGCCCGAATCCTTGTCATCGAGGACAACGCCTCGGACGTCTTCCTCCTCGACCGGGCGCTGAAGAAGCAGGATTTCCGATTTGAACTGATCCACCTGATAAGCGGCACCGAAGCGCTCGCTTTCATCCGTCGCCAGGGAACTTACTCGGATGCTGCAGCTCCCAACCTGATCCTGGTAGACCTGAACCTTTCCAAGTACACCGGCGAAGACATCTTGCGCGAGATCCGAAGCGCCGGGCACCTGGGCGGCGTTCCGGTGTGCGTGTGGAGCTCTTCCCAGTCGCGGCGCGACGAGGCGCTGCTCAAGGACCTCGGAGTGAGCCAATTCATCACCAAGCCTTCCGGGCTCGATCAATTCATGGAGATCGGGAAGATCATCAAGGATCTGCTCACGGGCGCCAGGACCGTCTGACGGCGCTACAATCGGTCAGTTGGCTGGCCGCTAACCGCGACTGGTGTGAGATTGGCACGACGCGTGCTAGGCTCCTCCCGGCGGGAAAGGTTAGGTGGCGGGTGGCAAAGAAGATCGGCAGTCGTCGGCCGGACGGAGTCAGGGACTCGCGGCATGCCCCGGCGGAGGGAAAAACCTCCACCGCATCCGTGAGTATTGCGCAGCCAGCCGTCGAGGAAAACCCCGTTGTTGTTGGCATCGGGGCCTCCGCCGGCGGGCTGGAGGCATTCTCGGAGCTGCTCAGCCATCTGCCGGACGACACGGGGATGGCATTCGTGCTGATCCAGCACCTCGATCCTGGTCACGAGAGCCACCTGACGGAGCTGCTCTCGAAGGCCAGCAGAATGCCGGTGTCCGAGGTGAACGGCGAGATGCGTGCCGAGGCCAATCATGTCTATGTGATCGCGCCGCGCCGCAATCTGGCCATTTCCGATGGAATCCTTCAGACCCCGCCCCGGCCAGCCGGCGGCCGCAACGTGCCGATCGACTCCTTTCTCCGCGCCCTGGCAGCAGACCGGGGCAGTAGAGCGATCGGCGTGGTTCTGTCGGGAACCGGATCCGATGGGACGCTCGGGCTTCAGGCGATCAAGGCCGCCGGCGGTGTCACCTTCGCTCAGGAGGCGCAAACCGCGAAGTTCGACGCCATGCCGAGAAGCGCCATCGCTGCGGGTGTGGCGGGTTTTGTCATGCCGCTGGCCGGAATCGCGCGGCAACTGGTAGCGATCGCGCGGGGTTCTCAGCTCTCGATCGAGCCTGGGGATGCCGGTGTGCCTTGGGAACCGGAGCTGGCCAAGATACTCCGGCTCGTACGTAGCGCCACGGGAGTGGACTTCACTCACTACAAGCACAGCACCCTCCAGCGGCGTATCAAGCGGCGCATGGGCCTGCGCGGATTTGCAACGCTGGAAAGCTACGGCCGGCATCTGGAGAAGAGCCGCGAGGAAGCAAGCGCGTTGTGCGAGGACTGTCTGATCACCGTCACTGCGTTCTTCCGGGAACCAGCAGTCTTCACGGAGCTGAAAAAGAGGGTGCTCCCCGCCCTGATTGAGAACAGGGGGCCCGACGATCCGATCCGGATCTGGGTGCCTGGGTGCGCCACGGGCGAGGAAGCCTATTCGATCGCCATCTGTTTGATGGAAGTCCTGGATGACCGGAAAGTCAGCGTTGCGTTCGAGATCTTCGCCACGGATATCAGTGAGGCGGCGATCGAGAAAGCCCGCGCCGGCACATACACGGGAGCCGCCTTGGCGAATGTCTCGCCGCAGCGATTGGCACGGTTCTTTACCAAAGCCGAACGTGGGTACCAGATCGCGAAGTCCATCCGTGACGTGTGCGTTCTTGCCCGGCACAACGTGACCGAGGACCCGCCTTTCTCCAAGCTGGACCTCATCAGTTGCTGTAACGTGCTGATCTACCTTGGGCCAGTATTACAGCGCAAGGTGCTGTCGATCCTGCGTTACGCGCTCAAGCCCACAGGCTTCCTGGTGCTCGGGCCATCCGAAAGCATCGGCACGCTTTCCGAGTCCTTTCATCAGGTCGAGAAAAGCCACAGGATCTATTGCGTACGGCCGGCCGCGGATACCCCGGCGCCGCACCCGACCACAGGCCGCCGCACGGAGGGCCGCCTGGATCTCCGGCCGAGGGCTGCCGAGGGCCGGCAGGAGCCGGACCTGGTGAGAGAAGCCGACCGTTTGGTGTTGGCCGAGCACGGCCCCCCGGGAGCCGTCATTGACGACGATATGAACATCGTTCAGGTTCGCGGGCGCACATCCCCGTACCTCGAACTGTCGCCGGGCGAGCCGACCCAGAATCTTCTGAAACTGGCGCGCGAAGGCCTGATTGCCGGACTGGGCAAGGCCATCCGAGTTGCCAGACAGACGAATGCCGCGGCCAGAGAAAACGGCTTTCGGATCGAGGACGGTGGCCAACTGATCGACGTCAGGATCAAGGTTATCCCGTTCACCGGCTCGGCCGCCTCGAAGGGACGGTATTTCCTGGCCCTGTTCGAAGACGCCGAACCAAGCCGGGGCCCGATGGCGATGCGCAAACCAGCGACACAGGACAAAGGGGGAAGTGTCCGGCTACGGCGCGAGCTTGTGGCGACCAAAGAGTATCTGCAATCGATGGTCGAGGACCATGCCGCCACCCTGGAAGAGCTGAGGGCGGCGAACGAAGAGGCGCAGGCGGGGAACGAGGAGCTGGAAACCGCGCAGGAAGAGCTGGAATCGGCCAACGAAGAACTGAACACGCTGAACGAGGAGCTGAAGATCAGCAACGTGGAATACGGCCAGGTCAACCGGGACCTGACCAATCTTCTCGAGAGCCTCAGCATACCTTTGGTGATGGTTGGGCGAGACTTGCGCATTCGTCGCTTTACGCGCGCCATGGAGCCCATGCTGAACCTGATCGCTTCCGATGTCGGCCGGTCGATAACGGACCTTCAACCTCGCATGGAACTGCCCGACCTGCGGCGGCTGTTGTGGGATGCGATGGAGAGCGGCGACCGGAAGCCGCGTGACGTCCGCGATGCGCACGGCCACTGGTACTCGCTCCGCATTCTGCCGTCCGCGGGGCCGGATGGCAAGACCGACGGCGCCGTGCTGATGTTGATCGACATCGACGCCGCAAAGCGCGGTCTGGATTTCGCGGAAGCGATCGTGGAGACGGTGCGGGAGCCTCTGGTGATCCTGGACCAGAATCTGCAGGTCATGAAAGCGAACCGGGCGTTCTACGGCACGTTCCGCGCAGCGCGGGAGGATACTGAGGGGCGGCTGATATACGATCTCGGGAACGGACAATGGAACATCCCGAAGCTGCGCGAGCTGCTGGAGAACATTCTCCCCGCGCACTCGACGTTCCGCGACTTTGAGGTGACGCACGAGTTCGAACATGTCGGACGCAAGGTGATGGTGCTCAACGCCAGCGAGGTTTTCAATCCGAATGCGCAAGCGCGGACGATCCTTCTGGCGATTGAGGACGCGACCGAACGCAGGCAGGCCGAAGAAGCGCTACGGACCACCAATGCCGAACTGCAGCACTTTGCCTATGCGCTCACCCACGACTTGCAGGAGCCTCTGCGGATGGTGGTGAGCTTTACCGAACTCCTGGGACGGGAGTACAAGGGCAGGCTGGGCGAAGACGCGGACAAGTTCATTTCCTATTCCGTGGAGGGCGCCCTGAGGATAGAGGCGCTGCTGAAGGCCCTGCTTGCCTATTGGGAAGTTACCGAGCGAGAGCCGGGCCGCCTCGCCTCAATCGATTGCGGCGCTGTGCTCGCCAAGGCGCTGCTGAACCTGCAGGCGGCCATCGAGGAGAGTGGCGCTACCGTAACCTCCGATAGATTGCCGAACGTGGCCGCCGATGAGATTATGCTGATGCAGCTTTTCCAGAACCTCATTTCCAATTCGATCAAGTACAGAGGCGAGGCGGCGCCGAAGATCCATGTCTCGGCGGAAAGGGACCCCGAAGGATGGCTGTTCGCGGTGCGGGACAACGGGGTCGGCATCGGTGCGGAGGACTCCGAGCGGGTGTTTGGCATGTTCAAACGCTTGCACGGGAGCGAGATTCCCGGGACGGGCATGGGGCTGGCGCTCTGTAAGAAGGTTGTCGAGCGCCAGGGCGGACGGATCTGGGTGGAATCGGAACCAGGGCGGGGTGCAACGTTCAAGTTCACAATTCCAACACACCCGGGCGCGCGGGCTGCAAATGGGCGACTCTGACCAACGGCTGGACCGGGCGAACCGAGACTTCGAGGAGTTTGTCTCGAGGGCGGCTCACGACCTGCGTGAGTCTCTCCGCGACGTGGCCTCGTACAGTCAACTGCTGGCGGAGACCTATGGCGGCCGCCTCGACTGCGACGCCGGCGAGTACCTGGAGCGCATCCGGGAGGGCGCGGCGCGCATGGAGTCGCTGCTCGCCGACGTGGTGGACTACTGGGCCACGGGCACGGGCGACCGGCGGGCCTCCCGGACGGACATGGAAGCGGTCCTGAACCAGGCCCTTCTCTTGACGGACAAGCAGATGACGGAACGGGCGGCGATTGTTACCCACGACCCTTTACCCGCAGTAACGGGTGGCTTCGAGACACTGGCCAAGGTCCTGCACCATCTGATTCGGAACGCCATCGAATACTGCGCCGCGCCCTCTCCGTGCGTTCACATCTCATCCAGACGAGAGGGACCCGAATGGGTGTTCTCCGTGCGAGACAACGGTGCTGGCATAGCCCTGGCGTTACAAGGCCGCATCTTCGGCGTGTTTAAGCGCCTGCACGGAAAGGAACACCCTGGGAACGGACTGGGACTCGCATTCTGCAAGAAGGCCATCGAGTGGCACGGTGGCCGGATATGGATGGACTCGACGCCTGGGGCAGGATCGACGTTCTACTTCACGCTGCCTCCCGCTGAGTGACTTACATGATGTATCGCCGAGGCACCCTGCGGCTCGGGTGGCGGTCCATTCCACGACGACCGTTTCTGGGGGCCTGTAGGTCCGCATGCCAGACTACTGCAGGACGTCAAAACGGCTCTGGCCTCGCTGATTGGAGGCGGCCCCTCCGTGGGAATCGGAGTTGCGAAGGCGCTGCGAGCAGGCGGCATCGCAATTGCTGGATGTGATGTCATGGCGAAGAGGAAGAAATGGCTACTGTGGACCTCCGTCCCGCTGCTCCTGATCCTGATGGGAGTGGCTGTCGCCGCCCGCGTGCTATCCCGGAGGATTGAACCCTTCATCCGCGAACAGACGGTAGAATACCTGCGCCAGCGGTTCGACAGCGATGCCGAAATCGGCTCGCTCCACGTCTCCATGCCGATTGGATCGCCGCTCGGGGTGTTGCTGCGCGGCGGACGCGGCGCTATGGCGCGTGTGACCGCGGAGCGTGTTTCCCTGTGGCACAAACATAATCACGACCGGCCACCGCTGGTGGCTATACGCAAGGTCACGTTTCACGTGGAGCTGCGTTCGCTTTGGAATCGTCCGGTGCGAGTGACGATGGTTCGGCTGGAGGGCCTGCGGGTTGCCGTGCCGCCCAAGGACCCACACGCTCCGCGGGCGAAACAGAACGCGCCGCGGACACCGGATGGAGGGGAATCGACGTCATCCGTGATTATCGATACGATCATCGGAGACGGAACCGAGCTCTGCATTCTGCCAAGGGATCCGAAAAAGGCTCCGCTGGAGTTCGACATCCGGAGACTCAAACTGGAATCGGCCGGCCTCGGCAGCGCCATGCGTTACACCGCCGAACTCACCAACCCCAAGCCGCCCGGACTCATCCGCTGCCAGGGCCGATTCGGGCCATGGGTGCCGGAGGATCCGAGCGACACGCCGCTCGACGGTAAGTACGTCTTCGCGAACGCCGACCTGAGCGTTTTCCGGGGGATTGCCGGACGCCTGGATTCCACGGGCAAGTTCGAAGGAACGCTCGACAATATCGTGGCCGACGGCGAGACGCGAACTCCGGACTTCCGGCTCACCATGAGCGGGAATCCGGTGCCCCTTCAGACCAGGTACCACGCCATCATCGACGGCGGAAATGGCAACACACTGCTGCAACCGGTGGAGGCCACGTTGGGCCGGACCAGTTTCGTCGTGCGCGGAGGCGTGGTCCGTGGCGCCGGCGAAAGTGCTAAAACGGTCGCGCTGGATGTTGTTTTCCACGAGGGCTACATCGAGGACCTCATGCGGCTGGCGATGAAAGGCCCCAAGCCAATGATGCGCGGTCCCATAGATCTGAGGGTGAAGCTTGTATGGCCACCGGGAAAGGGCGACATCGTCGACAAACTGCGGCTATCCGGCACCTTCGCGCTGCGGGAGGCGCACTTCACCAGTGCAACGGTGCGGGACAAGATCGACGGGCTGAGCAGTCGGGCACAAGGGACACCGGGCGACAAGGCCGTGGACGATGTGCTTGCCGCCCTCGAAGGGAGTTTCCGCCTGACGAGAGGCGTCATCGAATTCTCTCGGCTGCACTTTGCCATCCCGGGCGCGGATGTGGCTCTGGTTGGCAGCTACACGCTCGACAAAGAAGCGGTCGATTTCCGTGGCAGGCTGCGATTGCAGGCCAAGGTATCGCAAACCATGACCGGCTGGAAACGGTGGGCGCTGAAACCGGCAGACCCGTTCTTCGCCAAGAACGGCGCGGGGACGCAACTCCAGATCCGGATCGACGGCACGCGCGACCAGCCGCACTTCGGGCGGGACAGGCAGGAATAGCGGTTCGTTCTTGCTCCCCGGGGCGTCCAAGGACTAAACCGAAGTCTAAGTTCCTCTCCAATAAGGTGATAACCCACGCAGGGAATGGTCGAAGGCTGCCATGTTGCCGACGCCACCACGGTCAGATCGTCCCGCGCCTGGCGACGGTAGCCAGGGCGAACAGATGCAGTTGCCATCGGAGCAAGAAGCGATCGCGGTTTTAAAGGTCAACGTGTACTGCACTTGAGTGCAGGTTCTGCCGGTACCCACGCACCGCCCCGTTGACGTGTCACGCGTCTGTCTACGGCCACACACGTGCATCGCCAAAGCTTGGTATCAGGAACAGGAGAGCGTATTATGCCTGTAAAACGATTGATCGGACTGGTCTTTGCAGGTGCGCTGGCCTTCAGCGCTTTGGGGGGCGACTTTGTGATTCGCATCGCGCCACCCCATGCTCAATACGAGAGGCGGGAGCAGCGGCCCAGCCGTAACCATGTGTGGATTTCCGGGTACCATCGCTACGATAACAACAGGTACACCTGGACCCCAGGCAGGTGGGAACAGCCACCACGGCCGCATTCCCGCTGGGTGGCGCATCGTTATGTCCACCAAAGGGGCGGCTGGGTTCTGGTGGAAGGGCACTGGCGCTAGGCGGCAGGTTCGTCTCGCAAGCAAACTCCACATGCCGGTCGACGGGGCTGCCGGCATGTGGCCTCTTCGGCCCAACCCTTGGACGCACCCATGACGATCCCAACTGCACGCCATGAGACGTTTGCCCGGACTCCGGCCGGACGCGGCATCCGGTTTGTAGTCACGGCAATGCTGCTCTGCGAGGCGCACGGCTATGCACAACTGAGACCGCAGCCGCCATGCGGAAACGACCCCGTTCCCCCCTATCCTGGTCTGGATAGTCCGCCCAGCGTGAAGTTCTGGAGCCAGTCCGATTTCGGCCATGACTGGAAACCACCCGCATGCACCGGTTGGACTGCGGCGGGCTTTGCGACGCTGGTAACCACAGCCGCGCGATTTCGGTGTGCCTCAGGTGCTGAGGGCTTGCTCCGCCACGTCGGGGCCATTTCAGAACGCGCGGGTATGCGCTACTGGTCGACCACTCACCAGCAGTGGCAGACACTAGTCGTGAGCGCTCACGCTTCAAACGGCTCGCAGCCGGGCCACCGCCGCCAGGACTTCACGCCCGCTGAAATGACGGCAGGCAAGGTACTCTACCTGGAACAAGTTGACAATCTATCCGGCACAGCCGTCTACCGGATGCGCATCGACGAGGCTACTCCTGGCCGGCTCGTCTTCGATGTCGAGAATGTCAGCACTGTGCGCTATCTGTTTGTGACGCTCTTTCATCCGGGCGAGATGCAGTCGATCTACTTTCTGGATCGCGAATCGGACGACGTCTGGCGCTACTACAGCATCGCGCGCACCGGACCGAACGCGAGCCGGCTGTCCACGGGACATGAGTCCTCCTCGATCAACCGAGCCGTTGCGTTCTATCGCTCTCTGGCCGGAATTCCTACCGACCAGGAGCCTCCGGCAGCGCGATGAAGGCGGGAGAAAGGGAGGCGCAATGAGAAGCTACATGGGCCTGGGAGTAGCAATCGGTGTCGCCATGGGCATTGCGCTTGGCGTGGCGCTGCACGATATCGCCGTCTGGGTCGTCTTCGGAGCCGCCTTTGGCGCGGTCCTCGGCGTGGTCATGAACAGACGGCGCCAACCTTCGCACTGAGTACTCATTTCGGAACAGGCATCCCCGCCGCAGCGAGCGCGGCAGGATGTCGCAAGTCCACATCCACCGCCTGCAATTGGCCGAGTTCCTTGAGCACCCTGGTCCACTCGTTGGCGTCGGTCTTGGTCGAAATGGGAAGGCCCAGGTCGTGGTAGAAAGCGAGGATATCGCTTCGGAGTTCTTGCGGCATCTCCGTGTAGTGGCCCTGCAACTTGTCCAGCAGGCGCGAGTATGCGGCATCCGCCAGTCTATATGTCCCGGGTGGCGTCAACGTTCCCACGTCCAGATTGGCATTCGGCAGGGTGAGGCGGCCAGCATCCTGTTCCGAGAGCAGCGCGCGGTATCGGTCAATCGTCGAGTTGAAGCTTGCCATGTACATCTTCTCGGTCTCGGGCGTCAGCCTCTTGAACGACAGGGGCCGGAGCGCGCCCACCTTGGGCACAATGCGGATCACGAATGCGAGGGTCTTCGACCGGATCCCCGGCCTTCTGTACGTAGCACCCCAGTTCTTCTCGTAACTGGAACGCGACAGGTTATACAGGAACTTCTTGCGCGTCATGCTGGGAGCGTCTTTCCGGATTTCCTGTTTCCTGATTTGCCAGGCGACTCGCGTCAACGCCGGAAGAACCGAGCCGACCGCGTGGCGATACGATCCGATGGCGAGGTCGACACTCATGAACACCTTCCCCAGCGTCAGTCCATAGGTGTCCTGAAACGCCCGATCGAGCAGGGGTTTTGCGACTTCAAAGCCGATGAAGTCCTTGTATGCGGCGGAGGCGTAGCGGCCCTTGGCCGCCTGAAAGACATCGAACGCGAACTCCGTCTTGGCGTGGGAAAACGGATCGTCGGCGTACGTGACCCGCTTTCCGAACTTCAGCCCAAGCTGCGGGTAGAACAGCGGAACGGCCAGGTTGACGGCGATCGGGTGACCGTTATTGTCGGCGGCATAGTGCGACAAGGCTCCCAGGGCGAACGCGTACTCATTGAGGTCTTGGGATTCGCGGATCAGGTTGAGGATGAAGTCGCCACTCCGGACATAGTGCGTCAAGTCGCTGAAGAACTTGCTGCCGAAGGGATAGTATCCAAGATCCTGGATAATACACCCGCCGTAGGCGTAGGCGTGCGCTTGCATCAGCTCGTCCGGGGTGGCAGCCGGAAAGCGCTGGCGCAGCAGTGGTTTGATCGCGCTGTCCCAGGTTGAATCGATGATGGCTTCGTGGGTGAGAACGGAATATGCGTTGGCGGCCGGGACCGGGAAGAGGAGCAACAGCCCAAAAGTGGCTGAGCGCCGAAGTCTTCCGAAATGGAGTATTGCCGCGTGGTGTGTCATGGCTTCCTTGGGGACGAGGCACGTTCGTGACCACCGTGGCCTGCGGCTCTCTCGTGGCATGCGAGCTTGAGAGCCACGGCAGATTCCGCACTCCATGTGCAGATTCTGCATCTCGGTTCACAGGCCTCCGCCTCCAAACGCTGAGGGGTCCATTCTGGACCGTCTCGTGCTAGGAAAGACGGGGCAACCTGGCAGAGGAAACTGCTATGAAGACAGCACACGCCGAGGTGAATTGGTTCCAAGAGACCCTCGAACGAAAAGAGGCCGAGTTGGTTCGGGTATTGCGAGATCGCGACGGCATCACCATCGAGAAGAGCCCGGACCAGATGGACGAGATTCAGCACGCGTCCGAACGAGACCTGGAGATTCGAAACGTAGACCGCGACTCCACGCTCCTTCGCGAAGTGAGAGCCGCATTGCGGCGGGTCCACGACGGCAGCCTTGGTAACTGCATTGACTGCGACTGGGCGATCAACCCCAAACGCCTCGCGGCCGTGCCGTGGGCGTTACGTTGCATCGAGTGCCAGCAGGCTGTCGATTCTGAGGGGCAGCAGAGAGCGGAATCCGTCCGCACGGCGCTCGTTCGTGCCGCGTAAATGGGAGTCTACGTCGTGAACATAGCCTCGCGCGTTCGAACTGTAGCGTTTCTCGGCGACTACCTGCCGCGCAAATGCGGCATTGCCACCTTTACATCCGACCTCCTCGGCGCCGTGGCGGCGCGGCATCCCCAAAGCCGGTGCTTCGCGGTGCCGGTCAACGACATCGAGGGATGCTACCAGTATCCGGACGTCGTTCGCTTCGAGATTGAGGAGCTGGATCTGGATTCTTACCGGCGCGCCGCCGACTTCCTGAATACGAGCGACGTGGACGTTGTCTCGGTCCAACACGAGTTCGGGATCTTCGGCGGACCGGCCGGCAGCCACTTACTGGCGCTATTGCGCGAATTGGTCCCGCCGGTCGTCACTACGCTCCACACCGTTCTCCGCGACCCGAACGGCGACCAGCATCGCGTGATGCAGGAATTGGTTGCGCGCTCAACGCGGCTGGTTGTGATGACGGAGCGAGCGCAGACGATCCTCCAGGGAGTCTACCAAACGCCGCCCCGCAAGATCGATCTCATCCCGCACGGCATTCCCGACGTGCCGTTCGTTGCTCCGGATCACTGCAAGCACCAGTTCGGCGTGGGCGGCAAGAAGGTTCTGTTGACGTTCGGTCTGCTGTCGCCGAACAAGGGAATTGAGCACGTGCTCAACGCGCTGCCGGATGTGGTGGCCGAGTTCCCCGACCTCGTCTATATCGTCCTGGGCGCTACGCACCCCCACGAGCTGCGCGCGCGAGGCGAATCTTACCGCCTGAGTCTCGAAACCATCGCCAGGCAGAACAAACTCGAGAACCACGTCATCTTCCACAACCGCTTTGTCGAGCTCAAGGAGCTGACCGAGTTCATTGGGGCGGCAGATCTTTACGTTACTCCTTATCTGGACGAAGCCCAGATTACGTCGGGAACGTTGGCCTATGCGTTCGGCGCGGGCAAGCCAGTGATCTCGACGCCCTATTGGCATGCCGCCGAACTGCTGCGGGACCAGCGCGGGGTGTTGGTGCCGTTCGCGGACCCGGCGGCGATCGCGCGGGAGGTGAGCGGGCTGCTGCGCGATGAAAGGCGCAGGCAGGCTATGAGCGATAACGCCTACAAGATGGGCCGCACGATGGTGTGGAGCAACACCGCGGGGTTGTACATGCGCTCCTTTGAACTGGCGCGCCGGCAGGGGGCAGCGGCGCCTCGCAAGCGTGTCGCGGCGGGCGTGCTCGGCCTTCGACCGTATGAATCGCCCGAGTTGAAGCTGGATCATCTTTACCATATGACCGATTCGACGGGCATTTTCCAGCACGCGAGCTACACCGCGCCGAATCTCTCGGAAGGCTACTGCACGGATGACAACGCCCGCGCGCTCATTCTGGCGGTGTTGCTGGGTCAGATGGACGATACTCCGAGGCGTGTGCGCGCGCTCGCCACAACTTATGCCGCGTTCCTGGAGCAAGCCTTCAATCGAGAAACGACACGCTTCCACAGTTTTCTCGGCAGCGACGGTCGTTGGCTCGACGAGCAGGGCTCCGAAGATTCTCACGGCCGGGCGATCTGGGCGTTAGGCACCGCGGCAGGACGCTCTCCACACTGGAGTTCGCAGATCATGGCCCAACAACTATTTGCGCAGGCGCTGCCGGCCGTAACGGACTTCACTTCGCCGCGGGCGTGGGCATTCAGCCTCATTGGAATTGACGAATATCTGCGGTGGGTGGACTGCGACCGGCCGGCTAAGAATGTTCGCGAAGAGCTGACCAAGCGGCTGGTTGCGATCTTCGATACGGTCGCCGAGCCCGACTGGGCCTGGTTTGAGAAGGGGTTGAGCTATGACAACGCCAAACTCGCTCACGCCCTGATTGTCAGCGGACGCGCCACTGGGCAGAGTGGCGTGTACGATCGAGGCATCAAGGCGTTGCGCTGGCTTGTGGGAGTGCAGACCTCACCGCACGGTCAACTGTGGCCCGTTGGCAGCAACGTATTGCATAAGTGCAACGGCGCGCGCGCAGCCTTCGACCAGCAGCCCATCGAGGCGCAGACCACGCTCTCGGCTTGCCTGGCAGCCTACCGCGCCACAGCCGACCCGTGGTGGGTTGAACAGGCGCACCGCGCCTTCGACTGTTTTCTAGGTCGGAACGATCTCGGTTTGGAACTCCATGCCGGCCGGACGGACGGCTCTCGCGATGGGTTGCACCCAGACCGCGTCAACGACAACCAGGGCGCCGAATCGACGCTGGCCTTTCTCCTTTCGCTTGCGGAAATGCGCCTGATGCAGCACACCGCGAATCGCGCTCAACGGGCCGGCGTAGCGGCGTCCATGACCCTCTGAAACGCGCGTTTCCGGCGTCTGAGCCGGCTTCTCTGCCATACCGGCGAACTGCACAACCTGCACTCTCCGCAGCAAAACCTGCATGCGAGGCAGCTCGCCAGATGCTCCGCCGTTGCCCTAACCAGGCCCGGGTCCTTTGCCTGCACCGTGACGCATTGCCCTCGCCAGGCCGCACGGGATGGAGCCAACCGTGCACTAGCATGGCAGTCGCAACGAATCGCTGCGGCAGAGAGAGGTAACAAAATGAAACTTGTAATCGTGGCCGGTTTGGCCCTCACAACGTCATTGCTGGCGGTCAATAGGGAGCCCGCCAAGCGGTTGACCGAGTCTGCGGCGGTCTTCTCGGAGGTAATGGCAACACCCGACAAGGGGATTCCGCAGGAACTGCTTGAGAAGGCGCATTGTATCGTCATTGTGCCGGGACTCAAAACGGCGGCGTTCGTCGTCGGCGGCAAGTACGGAAAAGGGTATCTGTCCTGCCGCAACAAGGGCGGCTCTGGCTGGTCGGCGCCCGCCACGGTTCGCATCGAGGGCGGCAGCGTTGGCTTTCAGATCGGTGGATCTGAGACGGACCTGATCATGCTGGTCATGTCTGAGCGCGGAGCGGAGAAACTGCTTCAGAGTAAGTTCACTCTGGGCGCGGAAGGCTCGGTTGCCGCAGGCCCAGTCGGACGGACGGCGACTGCTCAAACCGACGCCCAAATGCACGCGGAGATTCTTTCGTGGTCGCGGTCCCAGGGCCTCTTCGCCGGTATCGCTCTGGAAGGAGCAACCCTACGGCAGGATCTGGATGACAACGACACACTCTACGGCTCCAAACTCGAGAACCGGGACATCGTGACCAGCGGCAGAGCTACACCCAAATCGGGCGTTCGCCTGATCAGTCTCCTGGACAAGTACTCGTACACAGAGGAAAAAAAGTGAAACTCATCGGCGCGCTCCTGACAGTATGCGGACTCGTGGCGGCGCAGTCGGCCCAAGCTCCGAGCCCGATGCAGCAGTCAACCGAGAATACGGCCCGGATGGCCGCTGGCTCGACGCCCATCTATCGTATCAGCGTGGTCGAGCGGACCACCAAAGCGGTCAACTACAAGAACCGCGGCGGGGCGACGAAGATCGACTTTGCCGGCACGCCCCTGCTTCCGGACTCCCACGGCGAGGCGAAAGTGGAGAGCAAGCAGGGCTACATCGAAATCGAGGTCGAATTCCGCAACCTTCAGCCGGCCACCGCCTACGGGCCGGAATACCTGACTTACGTGATGTGGGCCATTACCCCGGAGGGCCGCACGACCAACCTGGGCGAGGTGCTGCTAAACGGAACCAACAGCAAGTTGGACGTCACCACCGAGTTGCAGTCCTTCGGTCTGATTGTGACCGCGGAACCGTACTTCGCGGTGACACAGCCTAGTGACGTTGTAATCATGGAAAACGTCATTCGGCCGGATACCCGTGGAGCTGTTCAAGAGGTGGATGCGAAGTACGAGCTGCTGAAGCGCGGCCAATACACGTTCAACGTGAACCCGGACGAGATCAAGCCGGTGCGATTGGACCCGAAGATCCCGCTCGAACTGTACGAAGCCCGCAACGCCGTGCAGATCGCGCGTTGGACCGGCGCCCGGCAATATGCGGGAGAGACCTTCCAGAAGGCAGTCCAGGGTCTGGAACAGGGCGAGAGCTATCTGACCCGTCATCAGGGGAGAAAGCCCATCGCTACGGTCTCGCGCGAGGCCGTCCAGATGGCCGAGGATGCCCGCATCATTACCGTAAAGAAGATCGACGAGGAGCGGCTGGCCAATGAGCGCCAGGCCGGCGCGGATCGTGAAGCACGCGCCGAAAGCGACCGTGCGGCGGCGCAAGCCGACGCCGTGCGCATAGCTCGCGACGCCGATACGGCGCGGGTTGCCGCACAATCCGAAGCAGACCGCGTGCAGCAGGAGAACTTGGCCAGGATGGACGCTGCCCAAGAGGAAGCGAACCGTGCCAAGCGTGACAACGCTGCCCGGATGGTCGCGGTGCAGAGCGAAGCGGATCGCTTGAAGCTGGAGAACGACGCGCAGAGGGCGGCTACCCAGGCCGAGGCGGACCGCCTCAAGGCGGAAAACGACTCGCGGGCGACTGCGGCGCAGGCCGAAGCCGATCGCCTGAAACTCGAGAACGACGCGCAGAGGGCGGCCTCCAAGGCCGATCTCGATCGCGCGGCCATGGAGAAGGCGCAGGCGGAAACAGAGAAGACGGAACTGAGGGCCCTGCTGCTGAAACAATTCAGCGCGGTTCTACAGACTCGCGATACTGCCCGCGGCCTGATCGTGAACATGTCGGACGTCCTTTTCGATACCGGCAAGTCCTCGCTGCGGCCGGCAGCACGCGAGAAACTGGCTAAGGTGGCCGGGATCGTCTCGGGGCACCCGGGTCTGCGACTCGACGTAGAAGGCCATACCGACAGCATAGGCGGCGATGCCTATAATCAGCAGCTCTCTGAAGACCGCGGCACATCGGTGCGCGACTACCTGACCGGGCAGGGAATGGCGACAGGCTCGGTTACTTCACGAGGCTTCGGAAAAACTCAGCCGGTGGCCTCAAACAACACTGCGGCGGGCCGGCAACAGAATCGCCGTGTGGAACTCGTGATCTCCGGCGACGTCATTGGCATGGACATCGGCTCCGCGCCCAGGGCGTCCAACTAAACCTGGGTGGCGTCCTAAGGCCGTCCTTTGCTCGTACTGTCGGCAATCCTGGCGTTGAGCACTTCGGATTGCCGGCAGGCAAGGGCGCCATCTCTTTCCTCAGTGCGGCCGACTGGACCCGGAGCGTCCCCGGCGGCGGTGGAGGAGCCAACCACGCCCACCTCATCGTGGTTGTCTGTTTGTGCGGATGACGGCCACGATGGGCGGAAGCCGAACAGACACAATCTCGGGAGTACCGCTGTCCTCCGACGCGACCAGCGCGGGCCGCCACCGACTCCAGCAGGACTTCGTAGGCCAAGCGTCGGCGAACCGGGGACCGCCCGCCAGGAACGCCAGTCCGGGTACGCTTACGTGGAGCGCCTGTGCGCTTCAGCCCCGCCGCTTTGGCTTGACCGGAGTTGTCGCGAGCTTGGTGCTAGCCCTGTGCTAGCCCGTGCTAGCCCGCCTCGCCCGCAGTGCCCCGTCAGCCGCGAGCGGCTGTAGCAAAGGTAAGGTTGACCTGGATGAACGCCCAAACCGTCACCTGGTCTTCAACTACGAAGAGGCTCCGCGGCCGCCGCGTGCAGTCAATGTAGTGAGGGTTCTGTTTGCACCCGCGCATATGTAAGCTAATGAAAACAGGCGATCCGGAAAGACGAAAATGGGGCGAAAATCGAGCACCATTGCACGCTGGGAGCCCACGTACGTTCGTAAGTTATTGATTCTAAATGGAGGCGCGGGTGGGAGTCGAACCCACGCATAAAGGTTTTGCAGACCTTTTCTCATCCCGCATAACACGTTTAATTGCAGTATCTGATTCGGCGAAGCGTGCAAATGGGCCAGAATCCGGCCAAGTGGGGTTCGCGAAACCGACCAGAGCGCGCCGCGGCTTAGCAGGGATCGGGCGCCCGGGCTGGCTAGGTTGTGGAGAGTTCCTCGCGTCCCTCCGGGCAACCTCTTCATCGGCCCGCGGCGCGGGCCGCTAACCCGTCGACCTGGCCCTTGCCGCTCTCGAATCTGGAACACCCGACGGCGACTCGGTCGGCCTGGCCGAGCCCACGCTCGTAAACCGCAGAAAGACGCGACACACGAATAGAGCATCCGCCTGGATCGAACCGGCGACCTGCTGATTACGAATCCATCCATGTCAAGTCCCATGCGTCATTATGTTTCTCGGAGACGCTGTGTTCTCAGCCGCTCTCGCCTCGGTGGGGACATCTAAGAATTGGGGAAAACACCTGAGACTGAGACCTCGGTACCCAAACTACGTCACGGTACCCGTGAGCAACGTACCCGAGTATCTGTAGCCGGGGCTGGTCACGTGGAACTGCAGCTGAAACTGATCGGTCGTCCCCATTTCGGTGGCCGCCTCTGTTCGGCAACTAGTTGTTGAGCGTTGAACTCTCGGCGCTGATCACGATCCCGACATGTTCGTCACCGCCCCGCTCAGCAGCAGATCGCCGGTCCCGACGGTCCGTACGCCCGTGTTACTAGCCTCCTGCCTCGATCAGGCATGCTGCTTCCGTGCTGGCAAACTTGATTCGACTACGAGCCGCCATGCACATGGACTGGGCACAATGGCAGGCGCTAAAGGTCACATTGGAGCTCGGTGTTCTCGGAATCCCGCAAAGGTCACGAGATCCGGCTTGTGATGTTCGCACGCGGTGTCGCATCGCCGCACACTTCACCGCACTTGTGCCCGGGGAACATCTTAACGAACGAATCGAGCAGGTATTTGCGCGCGGCTGCAAGATCGTCGTGGCGGCTTCCGCCGTCGACCCGGCAGCCCCAAAGGCGCGCGGCAAATGAGCCATCCCGCAATCGGGTGATCCGCGAGTACAAGGGACCGTTCTCGGTGAAGTGAACCGTGTTGAATGGCTCGATTCCCGCTAGCTGGTCGCGGCAGGCGGCGCAGATCAGGAGGTGGCACTCCACAGCTTCCAGCGCTTCGGGGCCGAGCTCCTGCATGGAGTAGCCCTCCAGCGTGGCAGCTCCAATGTGTTCCTCACCTGGGCTGTGCATCTGAGAGGGACGATAGCACGCTGGGCAGGCGGCTGCCGCTCCCGGAGGCGAAGACCTGGCCAGGCTGAACCTAGGCTAGCGCTCTACGGGCAGGAGAAGGACGTCGCCACCACCGCGCTCGCCAGCACGGAATGTCCCGGCACGACGGTACGACCGCAGCGACCGTAGGCGGTGGCAGGCTCTAATGGCGCCGTCCTGCTCACAAGCGCAGTATCTGGAGTTCCTCGGGACGATGGAGAACTTGTGCTCCGTTCTCAACTGTTCTCAACCTTCGACTTTGGCAGCGCAAGCTGAAAGTCGTTCCGACGCCAAACTGGGAATGGCAGTCGATTCTTCCGCCCAGCCGGTGGAGCAACGTCCGGACGAACGCCAGTCCCATGCCCTCTCCGGGAACATCCTGGGGGCGGGCCCGGCGGAAAGGCGCAAAAACCTTGTCCATATCGTCCTCCCCGATGCCGCGGCCCTTGTCGCGCACGTGGAGAAGCGTCGCGTCGGCCGTCTCCTCGGCCGACACCTCGATGTGGCCCGGGCCGCTGGGGGTCCAAGTACTTGATGGCGTTGTCGAGCAGGTTGCCGAAGATCTGTTCGATCGCGGCGGGGTCGCTGGTGATGCGCGGCAGCGGGCCGGTCTTCAAGGCTATGTTGCGACTCTGGATCTGGTGTCTGCCCACAATTTCCTGCAGCAATGCCTCTCCACGTGGAGCTCCCGGTGGCCGGCCCGCGATAACTTGAAGAAGTGCGCCGGTGAGGTGATCCGTTGGAGTGCTTGGCATCGACGTCGAGTTGCTTTGCCGGCAGTCTCCTAGGGCCATTCTGGAAGAAATGGTTCGACGAGCTCATGCAAATCTTGGGTGCCAGATGAGCTCGTCAGCACCTTTGGGGGTATTATAGCCCATTACGACCAATTTGCTAGATCATCCAGGAAAGCGGGTGATGTTGACTTGTATTTCTAGTAGTTAGGTGTTTAATTGATGCGAGTGAGGACTTTATCGCGAACCCAAAGAGCATCGCATCGGGCGTCCTCGCCATCCATCTGACAGGGACCATGATGGGACCCGTTCACTCACTTCAGCTTTACGTTGCCGAGGGGTGAGCCAGGAAGAGCTTATGAACCTTCGGCGCTCACCAGAACTGACCCATTATGGAGTGCACTCCATAATGGGTCTTATGTTGAGTACCGGATTATGTTGAGTTCAAGCGGCGAACCCGCACAGAGCGGGCGGCTTGTGATGCACTGCTCAACATAATCGCATCTCATCTTTGTATGCTCTTCGGTCCGGCCTCGAAGGCCGGAAAGGAGAAGAGCATTGATCGAATCTTTATTCAAGCAGCGGGCTACGCTTGCCCGATTACAGTCGGGGCCTCTGGCGCAGGACTTGCCGTCTATCGCCGACGCCCTCCACCAAGAGCAGTATCCAGCAGAGACTATTCGGCGGTACGTGCGCGTGGCCGCTGGGCTTGGCCGATGGCTGAGCAATCATGGACTGAGTCTCGCCGAGACAGACGAAACCATCCTGGCTCGTTACCGAGCCCGCACCGGCAGGAAGCAGAAGGGTCAGCTTCGCGCTGCTGGACGCGGGTTGGCAAAGGTTCTCGCGCTGCTTCGCAGGCAACATGGTGTAGGCGAGTCGGCCCGTGTTGCCGATACCGAAGCGGACACCCTGGTAGCCGCCTTCAACTCCCATCTTCAGCATGTTGCCGGGCTGATGCCTGGCACACGTTTCCGGTATTTGCGTCACGCAACATTGTTCCTGAAGGCCGTGTTCAGCACGGCGCCGTTCGATGTCACGAAGGTGACGCCGCAAGCGATCACTGATTTCGTGCGTGGGCAAGCGGCCAAGCTCAAGCCGTCGTCGTGCGCGGCGCCAGCGACCTCGATGAGGGTGTTTCTGCGGTTTCTGATCATGTACCACGGACTTCCGGCTGGAGTGGTAGGAGCGGTCCCGACGATCCGGCAGTGGAAGCTGGTGTCACTCCCCAAGCACCTGTCCGTGGAAGAAGTGGACCGGACGCTGGCAACTTGTGACGATCAGTCGCCGGTTGGCAAACGGGATCGCGCGATCTTGCTGCTACTCGCTCGGCTCGCGTTGCGGGCCGGGGAAGTTGGCCGACTTCGCCTGTCAGATGTCGATTGGAGAGAAGGAGAGGTTCGAATCCATTCTCCGAAATCCGCGCGGGAACGAAAGCTGCCCCTGCCAAGTGACGTCGGTCAGGCCCTTGCAGAATACGTGCAGAACGGCCGGCCCAAGAGCGCCCAGCCTTTCCTCTTTCTGCGCACTCGCGCACCGTTCAGCCCAATCACCGGCCTCAGTACCGTGAGTTGCATCGCGAAGCGCCATCTCAACCTCGCTGGAATCTCGATCCGCGGGCTGAGCGCGCATTCCTTTAGGCACACGGCGGCAACACGAATGGTCAGGCACGGAGTCGGCTTCAAACAGGTCGCTGACGTGCTCGGCCATCGCCTCCTTGAGACCACCAACATCTACGCCAAACTGGACGAAGATTCGCTTCATCGCGTGGCACTTCCATGGCCAGGAGGTCAGGCATGACCGGTGCCGATCTCGAAGATCACCTGGAGCGCTACCTCGAATTGCGGCGAGCGCTCGGTTTTGAAATGCGGGTCGAAGGGCGGTTGCTTCACGACTTCCTGGCCTTTCTCCAAGGGCGCGCGCTGGCCGAACCACTCCTCGCTCAAGCGGCAGTCGAGTGGGCGTCCTCACGCGGTGGGTCAAAATATCAGGCGGGGCGTTTAAGCATGGCACGATGCTTTCTGGCACACCTGCGCGCTCATTTCCCCGGTATCCAAGTCCCCGCGCCCGCAATGATTCCAAGCGGTGTCCGCCCCACGCCGCATATCTACTCGGAAGCGCAGATCGCTGCCCTGATGAGAGAGGCCAGCGCGCTCAAACCGACCGGATCATTGCGGCCCCACACCTACGCCACACTGATCGGTTTACTTGCGAGCTGTGGTCTCCGCCCAGGAGAGGCGGTCCGCTTGCGCGATGCCGATGTTGAAATGGAGGCAACTCCTCCACGACTGGTGATCCGGGAGACAAAGTTTCGCAAGTCTCGGTTAGTCCCGGTCGAGTCCAGCACCGCCGACGCCTTGCGCAGCTATGCGTCTACGCGTAAACGCCTGGGTTATGACAATCTTTCTCAGGCTTTCCTCGTCTCCGAGTCCGGCGCTCCTCTTGCCTACAGCACGGTGGGCGCTACCTTCCTGAACATTGTCCGTCGTCTGGGCATTCACGAAATGGCACATTCCCACGGCCCCAACTTGCGGTGCCTTCGTCACACCTTCGCTGTGCGGCGACTGCTCGCCTGGTACAGCCAAGGAATGGATGTCAATAAACTCTTGCCGCAACTGTCCGTCTACCTGGGGCATGCAAAGCCCCAGAATACCTACTGGTATCTGACTGCCACGCCGGATCTGCTGAGGAAGGCAGGTAGCCGCTTTGAATCATACGCGGATCAGAGGCCTGAGTTATGATGACACCGTCCGTACCCGCAGCGGGATTGGTGCAGGCCTTTTTCGTCGACTTCCTGCTCAACCAAAAACATGCTAGCCCCAGAACTCTTGCCACCTACAGAGACGCCTTTCGCCTGCTCTTGCGATTTGTTCATGAGACCCATGGCGTCGAGCCGGCAACCCTCAGTGTCGAGAATCTCGATGCGCCGATCATCCTGGCCTTTCTCGACCATATCGAACAGCAGCGGTCCAACTGTATCCGCTCACGCAATGCACGGCTGGCGGCCGTACGTTCTTTCTTCCGATTCGTCCAAATGCGGGAACCTGCGGCCCTTGCCGTTGCCTCACGGGTGCTCGCCATTCCGGTCAAGCGTACGGAGCGCAAACTGGTCGGCTACCTCACACGTCCGGAAATCGATGCGCTCCTGTCGGCCACCGATCGAACGAATTGGAATGGTCGTCGCGACCACGCCCTGCTGCTCACTCTGTACAACAGCGGCGCCCGCGTTTCTGAGATCACCGCGGTCCGCCGTGGTGATATTGTGTTTGATGCGCCGCCCTCGCTGAAACTGCATGGTAAGGGGCGCAAAGAACGCGCCGTCCCCCTTTGGGCCAAAACAGCCCAGGTCCTGCGATCCTGGTTTCAAGAGCTCGGAGACCGATCTGGGGAGTTTGCATTTCCCAGCGCGCGTTCCCGCCGTCTCTCCCGCCACGGAGTTTCCTTTCTGTTGGGTCGGCTCGTTGAGCGCGCGGCGACGACGTGCCCCAGCCTCGGCAACAAGCGGATCTCACCGCACGTGATTCGACACTCCACAGCGATGCACTTGCTGCAGTCCGGCGTCGACCCGTCGGTGATCGCCCTCTGGCTCGGTCATGAGAGTGTCGAGACGACCCACGGATACGTCGAAGCGGACCTTACGATGATGGAAAACGCGATGGGTAAGCTGGCACCGGCCGGCACTGCTCCAGGTCGCTTCAAGGCTTCTGACAACCTCTTGGCGTTCCTGGCGGCTCTATGATTATGGGGAGCCCTCAGAGACGGAACGGCGTCAGGGCTTCGTCGTCGGCGCCGCGAAGTCCCTGACTCAACATAATCCGGTACTCAACATAAGACCCATTATGGAGTGCACTCCATAATGGGTCAGTTTTGGCGAGCGCCGAAGGAACAGAGCAGAGGACGTTATTATCGTGCTGGCTGAAGACGATCCAGCCCACGCACGGCTAATCGAGAAGAACCTCCGCCAGGTTATCACCAACAAGCTCGTCAGATTCAGCGATGGCCAGAAAGCGCTAGATTATCTCCGCAGCGAAGAGCAGGCGCATCAGCAGCATCTGCTCCTGCTCGATCTCAACATGCCCGTGATGGACGGTTATCAGGTCCTGCGGCATTTGAAGGAAGACCCCCGAACCGTGCTGGTCCCTGTTATCGTTTTGACTACCACCGATGATCCGGCGGAAATACAGCGCTGTTACGAGCTGGGCTGTAATGCCTACGTCGTCAAGTCGGCTGACTACGAACAATTCACGGTTGCGATGCGTCGCCTGGGACTGTTTCTGACGATTTCCAGGATGCCGCAAGAAAACATCTCGTTGACGATTCCCGTGGCGCCGTGTCGTATAGGGCTCTCCGTTTCGAAGCCGACAGGCTGGTCAGCCCCCGCAGGGGGAAGCTCCCGGCCAGCCGGCAAGGGGTGAGGAACCAGCGACTCGGGGGGCGCGGAGTTACGGAGGAGGAGATGGATAAGGCCTTCACGCCGTTCCTGGGACCGGCCTCCAGGATGTTCCCGGAGAAGGCATCGGCCCGGCATTCGTCCAGACGTTGCTCCATCGCTTGGGTGGTAGAATCGAGTGCTACTTCCAGGTTGGCGTCGGCACGACTTTCAGCTTCCTGTTACCGAGGGTAGGCTTGGGAGGGGCTCATGAACAGACCAGAGGACGTCGTTATCGTGTTGGCCGAAGACGATCCAGCCCACGCACGGCTGATCGAGATGAACCTGCGCGCGGTCATCGCCAACAAATTCGTCCGGTTTAGCAATGGCCAGGAAGCGTTAGATTATCTCCGTCGCGAAGAGCAGGCGACTCAGCGGCATCTGCTCCTGCTGGATCTCAGCATGCCCGTGATGGGCGGCTATCAGTTGCTCCTGCGCTTGAAGGCGGACCCGCGAACGGTGCTGATCCCTGTAATCGTTTTGACCACCACAAATGATCCAGGCGAGATAGGGCGCTGTTACGAGTTAGGCTGTAATGCGTGCATCGTCAAGTCGACCGACTACACAGAATTCACGGAGACGATCCATCGCTTGGGACTGTTCCTCACGATCCTGTGGATGCCCCAGGAGGGGATCGTTTCTCGGATGGCTCCCGCCGCGCCGAGTCCGATTGGGCTCGCCGTCTCGAAGCCCACAGGTTCGTCAATCCCCACAACTGGTAAGGGCCCGGGCGGCCGACACGGCTGAGGAACCAGTGACTCAGTGGGCACGAGGTTGCGGAGGAGGAATGGACGAGGTTCCGCGCCGTTTTGCCGGGCCGGCCCCGAGGATGTCCCCGGACAAGATATCCGCCTAGCATTCGTCCAGGCCGAGAACGCCTGAAGCGCAGCTTGAAGCGGAGGGGCACAGTGGCCTGTCAGCCAGTGGAGGCTTCTGGAGGCTTCGGCCTACCTTTGCCGGAACCGCACAGGGTGCTAGACTGCGACGGAGGCCGGGTGACCTTCTACGACGTCGTCAAAGGGCACGAGATGGGGCCCGCTCTGTGTGGGCTTGGCGCACAGTCACTGACGTTCGCAGCCCTGCAGGAGCTTGTGGACAGGCGGGCGGGACAGTTGCGTGCCGCGGGAGTTGGCCGGTCCAGTCGCGTCGCGGTCGTTACGCCCGGCGTGCCGGACAGCGTCGTTGCCTTGCTGTCCATCATGCGATGCGGGATTGCCTTCCCCCTTAGCGCCGAGCACCGGGAAGTCGAGTTCCTGAATGCGATTCGATTTCTGAAAGCCGACTACCTTCTGGCCGGCCCGGCTCTTTCACACGAAGCGGGCGCGGCAGCGCGGCAGGCCGGGATTCGACTGATCGACTTCAGCGACGGGGACGGTGCCCGAAGCTGCCCCGGTCCTCCGCCGTCGCCTGACGACGTTGCGATCATCATGCAGACATCAGGCACAACCGGCCAGCCGAAGCGCGTGCCGCTGACCCACGCGAACCTTGAAGCCTCGGCCCGTTATAGCCGGCAGAGCATGCAACTGGGCCCCGCTGACCGCTTCCTATGCATGGCCCGATTCCATCACATCACCGGCATCTCGCTCGTGATGGCCTCGCTCTCTGCCGGCTCGGCCACGTTGTGCGCCCAGGGTCTTCACGCCGCTGCATTTTTCGACTCGTTTGACGAATTCCGACCCACGTGGTTCTGGGCCGCTCCGCCCGTGCTTATCGAGTTGATGCCGAGAGCCGAGGCACGCCGGGAGCTGCTCCGTGGAAGTGATCTGCGATTCATCCGCACCGGCTCCGCACCGCTCCCGCCACAAGCCTTGGAGAGGCTTGAGAGGGCGTTCGGCGTGCCTGTCCTCGAGGGCTACGGCATGACGGAAACTGCGCCTCTGATCACCTCGAACCCCCTGCCGCCGGCGCGTCGGAAGCCGGGCTCCGTCGGAATCTCGGCCGGACCCGAAATACAAATCGCCGACGCGAGCGGTTGTCCGGTGCCTGAGGGATCGGAGGGCGAGATCCTGGTCCGCGGTGCCAATGTGATGAGTGGATATGAGGACGACCTTTTGGCAAACGCCGATTCCTTTTTCGAGGGCTGGTTCCGCACGGGCGACTTCGGCCGGCTCGACGAAGACGGCTACCTCTACTTTTGCGGTCGGCGGCGCGAGATGATCAACCGGGGTGGGGAAAAGGTGTGGCCGCGCGAGGTGGAAGAGGCGCTGTTGGCCCATCCGGACGTCGTCGAAGCCGTCGTGTTCCCATTGCCTCACGAAGTCTTGTCGGAGGATGTGGGCGCTGCCGTCGTCGTGAATGCATCGGTCCCCTCCGAGGGCGAACTGCGCCGCTTCGCGGCGGCCCGGCTCGCCCAATTCAAGGTTCCGTCCCGGATCGCCTTCGTCTCGGAGATCCCAAAGGGGCCCGGCGGGAAGCCGCGGAGGCACGGCATGGCCGAAGCGTTCGGTTTCACCGCGAGCCAAAGAGACGTGCACCCCACCGCTCCGTTCGTCGGACCCTCGACACCGCTGGAGCAGCAACTGGCTGACATATGGGCCAAGATCCTGAGGCTAGACCGCGTGGGTGTAAACGATGATTTCTTCGCCTTGGGGGGCGACTCTCTGGCGGCTACCGCGACGCTCACGGAAGTGCAGCAGCGACTCGGGTGCGGCAACGGCCTGGTCGAGCGCACCGGCTTCTTCGATGCGCCGACGATCGCTTCGCAGGTGCGCTCTCTGGAAGCGGCCCTTCAGGCTGCGGAGACCCAGCAGATTCCACCCTTGGCGCCCGAGATCTCGTACATCAGCCCGCTTCACGTCGCTTCTATGGGAAAATGGCGCGCAGACGCGCGCAGGCCCCCGGTCTTCGTGGTGCCGGGGGCCCACTCAACGGGGCAGTACCTCGTCGGACTGGGGCGGGCGCTCGGAGACGACTGGCCGCTTTGCGTCCTTGTGAATCCAGAACCCCGTGGCAGGCCGTACTCGATTGAGGACCTGGCCGGACGGCTGGTGCGACGCATGCTGGAGATCCAGCCGGAAGGCCCCTACGTGGTTGCCGGGCACTGCTTCGGCGGCGTCGTCGCCTATGAGATCGCCCGCCAGCTGCAGTGTGGCGGACGGTCCTTGCGGCTTCTGGCGCTCGTTGACTGCCCGACGCCTGGCTACCCGCGATTGCTCTACCACCCCCACCTTTTCGTGAGTGGTGCCCTGTTCCACCTCGTGCAGGCAGTCCGCGATCAGGAGACCGGTGCCCGGCTGAAGTCCGCAGCGAGCGCTCTGACCCGTCACATACGGAGGCGCTGGCAGGGTCGGATCGAGCGGCTTGCGGCCAGCGTCGGGCAGGGCTCCCCTGTCCGCGCTATGCGCATGTACCATCCCAGACCGCTTCACGTGGCCGGGCTTGTTCTGACATCCCGCGATAATGCCCGGACGGGATCACCGCTCGACCGGCGCCTTGGGTGGCTGCGTTTGATCGAACCGCGACCCCATTTCGCGGCCATTGCCGGCGACCACATGTCGATCCTGGCCAAAGGACATGTGGCTGATCTTGCCGAGCAACTGGTGCGAGCTTTGGCGGTGTCGACCTAAGTTGCCTATGGCGGCCGCGTCCCGACACAGCGCCGGTCGCCTCGTCGACCACGCACCTTCACGCCTTGAGTGCGTTGCCTATACGGACTCGGCCAGAGGCCGGCGACTCTGGACGGAAACCACCCCGCCGCTCACACGGTGCACGGAAGACGCAGTAGGCTCGAGCGGCACCACCCTCTCGACAGCGGAGAGCCCCCGGCCGGGGGATTCGGTCGCGCTAGCCGCCTCCGGGCAGATCAGGAATCCCGCACCACTGAGGAACCTGGCGAGATCCTGCCAGGGCGATGGGGTAATTGAAGCTTGGCATGCCCTTACGAGTGCCTCAGCGAGAGCCCGAGCATCGTCGCGGGCGACTTCCTGGCCGTCCGCCACCGTATAGTTGCCGTCCCAGGGCCACTGCGGCCTTCGGTCGAGCGAGACAGGCGGGCGAAGCGTGCCTCTGGGCTTCCAGGCCCACCGCATCGCCTCAACCAGGGCCGCCTGCCATTGCCAGTAGTCGATCCGAAGAGCCTGCCCCTCGACGTTGTAGAGAATCATCAAGGAAGTAGTGCGTGGTCCGTCGCTTTTGCATCTCGAAAAAAGCGCCCGCCTCAGACAGTGCTCTAGCGGAAGATCATTTTTCTGTCTGTAGCTTCACCAGACGCCAGCCGTCCTCGTATTGCCAGAGGGTGGCGTTTCCGGTTCGAATCCTGGTGCTCACACCGAGCTTTCGGCCCAGCAAGTTCGGTTGCCACTGCCACGCGAAGTTGACCTCGGCGCTCTCACGATCTCCGCCGCCCACGTTCAGTACTCGCACGAAATTGCGTTCTCCGACTGGGATGTCGATGCTGTCCCTCAAATTGGGAGCCTCCGGCTGAGAACTCAGGCTGTTGATTTCTCGCCTGGTTTCCTCGGTCAGGACCACTTCGCAGACCGCGTATTGCCGCCCCTCATCCCATCGAGAGCCCGGGCGCACTTCTATCAGCCCCAATTGCCGGAACTGGCGCCAATTGTCGCTGGCCGATAGCGCCGATTCGCAGTTCCCGGGCCGGAAAGCCTCCATGTGGACAGTCCTGGGCTGCTTGAACTCAGTCGCCTCCTGGATAAGTTGCGAGATCTCGCGGTTGTCGAGTGAGCGTGATGAGCTGCAACCGATCGCCCAGAGAGAAATCGCAAACCCCAAGACCCAGAGCCGGGTGGCAGGAGAGGGCCCCACATGAATGCGGGCCGCGGCGGAGTGGGTAAGATCGGTGTCAGATGCTATCATTGACTGCTGGGTGGACGAGGTCTGTGTCTGAAATGAATGTCGTCGCCAACAGCCATCCTAGCCGAGGCCCGGCTGGTGATCAACTGCGCATGCGCCTCATAGGCGTCCTCGCAGTCTTTCTTGATCGTGTCGCTCCCTGGCTCCTGATTCTAGTTTCCCTGGTACTGGTCCAGAACACGATTCGTGATCTAACGCATTCCTCGTCGATCATAACGGCTTGGCTCGGGCTCATGGGGAGCGCCAAAGTGACGCGCGCCTCTGCTTTTGTCTTCGGTCTGGCGGGGGTGGTCTATGGCCTGCAGCAGCGCTCTCTCCGCAACGCAGAAGCGACTCGCCAGGAAGGCCGGATCTCCGAGTTGGAGAAGATAGTTCGGGAGAGCCGAGCAACGCACGTCCCGCCGGCTTCCCCCGAGCAGTAATCCAATGGCGCACGGTTTGAACCCACCCGCTGTCTGCTTTTCCTTGCTCTCCCTGTGGCTGATCTGCGTCCTGTGGTTCCAGGTCTATCCCGGCTACCAAGCTGACTACCTCGAACACCGGCTGCGCGCTCTGCGTGCTCGCGTTTTCGACCTTGCGGCCGGCGGCAAAGTTGCCTTCGAGAGCGCCGCCTTCGCGGAACTGCTGCGGATGCTGGAGGCTGGCATCGGCGGCGCACGAACGTTCACCTCTTGGACGGTTCTCCTCTGGTGTGGCTGCGCTCGCCAGGCAGAGGTCGGTTCGGTCGAGACCGCAGACCGGAAGGACGTGCTCGACCTCGAGGCTGAGATGCGGGCTTGCCTCCTCCGCTACTTGGCGCGGACCTCCGCTCTGTACTGGGTATGCAGGCCGTTTGACGCCGCCCTAGGGTTCTCTTCTCCTGCGGTGCTGCGCCTCGCCGTCAGAAGCCTGTCGATGGATTTCAATGCAGGCCAGCATTCGAGTGCGGCCCCACATCGAAAGGAATCTCGATAAGCGCGTCCAGGTCAACCATGATTCCGCTCCTTAGTGCAGGCTGAAAGGTCCAGCGTCGGAGAGCTTCCGCGAAGGCGCGGTCGACGACGTCGCCCACGCCGGAGATGAGGCGCACTTCATCGACGAACCCTGTCTTGCGGATGATCAGGGCCAACCGAATTCTCCCTTTGACCGGTGCCGGGATCGTGGATTGCTCCGAGGCGGGGTCGACGCTCTTGAACGCAATGGGCGGCTGCACCCTGGGATCGCTGCCGGGAAGAGGATTCCGCTCGGCGAACCAGAGGAACCAGTCCCCGCTGTAGTTCATTCGGTTAGGCGAGTCAAGAACAGTCAGATAAGTGTCGCGGTCCTTGAACAGCTCTTTCACATAGGACGGCACTTTCGCTGCGGCCTGAGGAAGCGAGCGGACCGCGCGGCGCTGATCGACGACCGCACGGCTGGCAAAGATCGTGATCGGTACCAGTACGACAGCCAGAGCCTGGGAGCCTGTAGAAGCCGCGCGATTGGAGCGGACCGTGAGGTCGAGTCCTTGCACTTGGATCTCTCCCCCGCCTCCGCCCGAAGGTGTCCCTTTCCTCACTTCAGGCGCGGCGGCGATTCTCGCTAACTGAGTTCCTTCGGGCAGGATTGTGGTCTGACCAGGCTTCAACCCAATGACGACAGCACTCAGGCGGGCCGGATCGGCTGAGGTACTCATGTCTGGAGCGGCCTCCAGGACCGGGAGTCCGGCTCCTGGCGATCGCCCGCCCAGGCGTTTCGGATCCGGAGGAACAAACGGCTTTGTCGGCGCACCCGGCAAGGTCTGGCCAGTACCGAGAGCTTGGGAGATCGCGCCTCCGGCCGGCGTCACCGCTGGCGCCCCGCTTACCAGTGCAGGCGGTTCAACCAGCTTGGGCGTGCTCGGGGGTTTTTGCGGTGAGGCAGGCATTGTAAACGCCTTGGGTTTTGGCTGCGGCGGAAGTGTCGCCTTCATGTCGGCCGGCGACGTTGCGGGAAGCGCTTGGCGGGGCGTGAGCGTGGGAGGCTCCGGAATCGTCGATGTCGGCTTGACAGCGCGTTCTTTCGGCGGCTGAAATGCCAAGAGGTTGGCCAACCGCTCAGGGTGATCGATAGGCTCGGGTCGATCCGGCCGCCAAATCAGTTGATGGCGTTTGCTGGCTTGAGGGAGAGCGACGATCGTGTCATCCGCCTTCTGTTTGGCGCGCAGTTCGGCTCTTTTGTTCTTGGCCTTGGCTGGGGCGATGCTCGGCATTGGCTGGCGAAGGTTGTACCAGATCAGCCGGTAGCGGTGTTCGCCGGCAGCGGCCTCCGAGCGAGCTCTCCGTGCCGGGAACGAGGAACTCTGTGAGGCGAACATCAGCCAGACGATTGCGGACACATGCAGGAGGAACGAGAACAGGAAAGCGAACGTCCGGCGACACTGCCACTCTGCTGTTCTCCGACCTGCTACGAACCGAAGTCTGAACCGTGTGCCGGGCAATGTCCCACCAGCTTACCTCACGGAGGCAAGATTAGTAATTAGTAAGATTTAGGCATGTTAGTACTAGGAGTATTCTGGGCCAGCAGGCATTGACAATTGTCTACGCTTCAGGGATTATATGAGACTAGCCTAAGGAGTTTGTGTGACAGAAAGGGCGGTAGCTTGTTCCGGCTTTGTGCTAAGGCCCTTTCCACCCGTATTGGTAGTTTGAATCCGGTAGTCCGCCGCCCGGCGTTCCTGGCCGACCCCGTCTTCGCTAAACCCACCTGATCCGCAGTGCTGTGACCGCCTCAAGTGGGCTCTCCTCTATCGTGTCCCGTACTTTCGACAGCAGCCTGCTATTAGAGTCTCCGCGCGCCGTCGGTGCTGCTAGACCGGCCGGTGCGGGTGCTTCGGCTGTAAGTGAAATCGATGAGAAGTGGTTTGGCCTCGCGGTGTTATTTGCGATACACGGCGGCGCGGCGTTGTTGATGCACAGGAGCCCGGCGGTAGCGACCCTGCATGCCGCGGTGACGCTGCTCGCGGCACTGACGATCAGCGTGATCGCAAAACGAAGCTCAACCGTGCTGGCAGCGGCAGCGTATGTCGTCGGTTCGGAAGTGATCTGGCGCATGTGCGGGGCGTACATCTTCCACGAGACGGCGAAGTACGCGTTGTGCGTGCTGTTTGTCATCGCGCTGGTACGCATGAGGCGCGCTAAAGTGCCGAGACAGCCAGTGCTCTACTTCGCTCTCCTGATTCCGGGCATCGTGGTGCCCTACTTCCTGTTCAGTTTGGACTATTTCCGCAGATCAGTCATGTTCGATCTTTCGGGGCCGCTGGCGCTGGCGGTTGCAGTGTGCTTCTGCGCGAACGTCAAACTGCGAGCCGGCGAGATCTGGCGTATCTTTCCGGCGCTGGCATGCCCGCTGGTTGGCGTGGCGGCAATCACGATCTTCACGACCTACACTCGCGAGGAGACGAGATTCACCACAAACTCAAACTTCGAAACCAGCGGGGGGTTCGGGCCGAACCAGGTTTGCTCCAGTCTGGCCTTTGGCGCACTCGTAGCCGTGCTTTATCTCATCCACCGACGGACCTCAATGCTGCGGCGCGGGCTCGTTGCCGTGACGGCGCTCATGCTCCTCGTGCAGAGCACGATGACCTTTTCCCGCAGTGGTCTGATCTCGGTCGCGCTCACGGTTCTCATTGTCTCGCCCATTCTTATGCAGACACGCCGAGCCCGCCTGATGTTTATCGGCGCCCTTGTAGGGGTCGTGTTGAGCGTCGCGATCATCTATCCGATCCTCGATAATTACACCGGCGGGAAACTGACCGCACGCTACGAAAAGGTGAATGTGTCTCATCGGGACACCCTTGTGCTGCAGGATCTCCAGATCTGGCTGAACAACCCATTCTTCGGTGTGGGGGTAGGGATCTCCAAGTTTGGCCATCTCGGTTTCATGGCCTCGCATACCGAGTTTAGCCGCAGCGTCGCCGAGCACGGCATGCTGGGGTTGACGGCTGTACTTCTACTATTCTGGATGGCGTTCAAGCGTGCGATGACTTTACGACGTGATTCTCTCGCCATTCGGCCCTTTCTCTTTGCCATGCTGGTGTGGGCCTTGCTTTATCTCGCGGTTAACGGCATGCGAACCGCCGCGCCGGCATTCGCGTTCGGTCTAGCATTCGTCTCGCTGCGCGCCACTGTGCGCCCACCAAGGGCGGAAGTCCCAGTTAATGCGGAAGCCCTCAGTCTTGCTCATCGGTAACTTCCTCTCTGGGTCACTCCGCGGACGACGAACCGTCGGAGAGGACTTGGCCGCGCAGTTGCGCCGACGAGGGTATGCCGTCGTCTGCGCCTCGAGCCGTAGAAACCGCCTCGCACGACTGGCCGACATGATTGGGACAGTATGGAGCCGCCGGAGTGAGTATGAAGTAGCGCACGTGGAGGTGTACAGCGGACCCGCGTTTGTCTGGGCTGAAGCGGCGTGCGCGGCGCTTCGCTGGGCGGGGAAACCGTACATTCTCGCGCTGCATGGAGGCAACCTTCCCCGGTTCTCGCAGCATTGGCCGCGGCGAGTGGGCCGGCTCTTGCGGTCCGCAGCCGCCGTCGTTGCTCCATCGCCTTACCTGGCACTTGCAACGGCGCGCTTCCGATCCGACGTCCGTATCGTGCCGAACGCACTGGATCTCGGTGCCTATCCCTACCGGGTTCGGGACTCGGTACGCCCGAAACTGATCTGGTTGCGGTCATTCCAGGAAATGTACAACCCAACGCTGGCCGTTCGAGTAGTGAGCACCCTAGCGGCCAGATTCGCGGACGCGCATTTGACGATGATCGGACCCGGCTGCGGTGATGGGAGTCTCGAAAGAACGCGAGAGTTAGCCGCTCGGCTTGGAGTATCGGACCGCGTTACGTTCACGGGAGCTGTGCCCAAGTCCTCGGTTCCGGAATGGCTGAACCGAGGGGACATCTTCTTGAATACGACGAATCTGGATAACTCCCCGGTCAGCGTCCTAGAGGCAATGGCCTGTGGGCTATGTGTCGTGAGCACGGATGCTGGCGGCCTCCGATACCTGCTCCAACCCGATGTGAACGCACTCCTTGCTTCATGCGGAGATGCCGACGCAATGGCTGCGCTCGTCTGCCGTATACTCGAGCAGCCGAGAGTGGCAGCAGGGCTGTCTCGAGAGGCGCGCCGAACGGTAGAAGGCTTCGACTGGGAGTCGGTGTTGCCCCAGTGGGATCAGATGCTGGAGTCGGCCGCTGCCCTGTCTTGAATCCATGCACCCCCTTCTCCTTAGGCTCTATCATTCGCTTCCCGGGGGCCCGCGTTCCGTTCTGGCCAGCCTGCGCGGATATCAGTTGCGTGCCTGGCGATACGGCCCTGAGACCGACCGTCTGGTTGCGGAAGCACTGGATCGCGAACATTGGGGCCCGGACCACTGGCGATCGTACCAGCAGGAGCATCTGGCCCGAATGCTGCACAGGGCGGCGACTCGCGTCCCGTATTATCGGGAACAGTGGCAAGGTCGACGCCGTGCGGGAGACCGCTCTTCCTGGGAATGCGTCGAGAATTGGCCGGTCCTGGACAAGCAGGCCGTTCGCGAGCAACCGGCGGCATTCCTCGCGGACGACCGCGACCAGCGGAGGCTCTTTCATGTCCAGACAAGCGGCACGACCGGCACGCCGTTGCATGTCTGGCAGAGCCGCAAGACCCTGCACGCGTGGTATGCGTTGTTCGAAGCGCGGTGGAGAAACTGGAACGGGGTGGACCGCCACGACCGCTGGGCCATCCTGGGCGGCCAGTTGATCGCCCCGGTTCGGCGACGGAAACCGCCCTTCTGGGTGTGGAACCGGGGCCTGAATCAACTATACCTTTCGAGTTATCATCTCGCACCGGACCTTATCCGTTACTACTTGGATGCAATGGACAGGCATCGGATCACGTACCTGTGGGGATACACATCCGCGCTGTGCTCGCTTGCCAACGCTCTCCCTGAGGGTGGCTGGGCGGGACTGAAGATAAAGGTGGTGCTTACGAATGCCGAGCCTGTCCATCCGTACCAGAGAGACATCATCGCCGCCCGGTTCCGGTGCCCGGTGCGTGAGACCTATGGAATGACGGAAATGATAGCGGGCGCAGCGGAATGCGAGCGCGGAGGGCTGCATCTGTGGCCGGAAGCGGGGTTCGTCGAGGTGATCGCCAATGGTCAGGCTCAAAGCGCGGATGGAGCCGGCGACCTGGTCTCTACCGGTTTGATCAACGACGATATGCTGTTTGTGCGATATCGCGTGGGCGATCGCATCCGGATGGCACCGCCCGGATCGCAATGCGGCTGCGGGCGGACACTGCCCTTGCTGTCCTCCGTCGCTGGCCGTTCAGACGACGTCCTCTATACGCATGACGGTCGTCAGGTCGGACGGCTTGATCCCGTTTTCAAGGGCGACCTTCCCGTCCGGGAGGTTCAGATCATTCAGAAGTCGCTTGACCGGGTGCTGGTCAAACTCGTCCCCAGCTCCGGATACGACCACCGGGCCGAGGCTTCTTTGAAAGCCCGCATGCACGAATACCTCGGCGATATAGAAATCGATTGCCAGGCGGTCGACGCCATTCCTCGAGGCCCGAATGGGAAGTTTCGAAGCGTTGTTTGCGAATTGAGCGAAACGGACCGGCGCGCGGCCGGCGCTCATTCCTTTGTGCGGTAGACGATGCTGATTTGTACCGTCGTCGGAGCTCGACCCAACTTCATGAAGGCGGCGCCTGTTGTGCGGGAACTAGCGCGGCGCAGTCTTCACCAGATCGTTGTCCACACAGAGCAGCATTACGACGCCGCCATGTCCGCGGTGTTCTTCGAGGAACTTGGACTCCCCGAACCGACAGTTCACTTGGGCGCCCGTTCGGATACCCAGGCGCGCCAGACGGCAGCAATTATGACCTCCTTCGACGAGGTCTGTGACCAGCGCCGCCCGTCCCTGGTTTTGGTATTTGGTGATGTGAACTCCACGGTTGCCGCCGCGCTTGTCGCGGCCAAGCGGACCATCCCGATCGCACATATCGAGGCGGGTTTACGCTCATTTGACCGCAACATGCCCGAGGAAATCAACCGTGTCGTAACGGACCACCTATCGGATTTCCTGTTCACGACGGAAGAGAGCGCCAACCAGAATCTGCAACACGAGGGTATCGACGAGAGAAGAGTGCATTTCGTCGGAAACTGTATGGTGGACACGCTCGTCCGGCACCTTCCGCAGGCCCTGGAACTCTCGCCCTGGCGAACCTTCCATCTTGCCGAGCGGGAGTACGCTCTTGTAACCTTGCACCGCCCGTCGAATGTCGATAACCCGGAAGCGCTCGGCCGACACTTGGTTGCAGTGTCCGAGATTTCGCGCCTCCTACCAGTGCTGTTTCCGGTCCATCCGCGCACGCGAACCAGGCTATCCTTGCTCGGACTGACGCTGCCCGATTCGGTCGTGTGCTGCGACCCGCTGCCCTATCTGACCTTCCTCGGCCTAATGGCGAAAGCTAGGCTGATTCTGACCGACTCGGGCGGCATCCAGGAAGAATCTACCGCGTTACGCGTGCCCTGCCTGACGTTGCGGAACAACACGGAACGTCCGATCACCATCAGCATGGGGTCGAATTGCCTGGTGGGGACCGATCCAGCCCGGATTTGCGAGGCCGCGGTTGCAGTTCTCCGGAACGGGTGCTCAAATGGATCGATTCCCCCACTCTGGGACGGCCATGCTGGAGTCCGCATCGTAGACGCATTGGCGCAACACCTCGACCTTTGACCGCGCGATGAAGATCCTCTACTTCTATCAATACTTCTCGACGCCGAAAGGCGGATGGGGAACCCGCGCTTATGAATTTGCGAGGCGATGGGTTCAGGCCGGAGACTCCGTTACTGTAGTGACAACCGTCTACGACAAGTCAGACTTGCAGACGAAGGGGATTCTGTCGAGGCAAGTAATCGACGGCATTGAGGTGATCGTCGTCGGGATCAGGCAGTCGAACAAGCATGGAATCTGCCGCAGGCTGTTCACTTTTGGTGGCTATGCTGCGCTCGCGACCTGGTATGCGCTGACGCTCGAAGCCGATGTAGTTATTTCGTCTTCCCCTCCGATCACTGCAGCCATTCCGGGTCTTATCGCGCGGTGTTTCCGAGGTAAGCGGCTGGTTCTGGAAGTGCGTGACCTGTGGCCCGATGCCCTGATAGAGATGGGACTCCTCAGAAACCGCGTTGCGGTCCGGCTGGCCAGAGCGTTCGAACGGTTCGCCTATTCGCGCGCCAACGTCGTCGTCGCGCTTTCGGATGGCATCGCCAATCGCATCAGGACGTCCTGCCGCATAGACACAATAGAAGTTGTTCCCAACGCTGCCGACAACGACGCGGTCGCCGCAGCTCCTCCACTTCAATTGCCGGAGTGGGCGGTGGGGAAGCAGCTGGTCGTGTACGCCGGGACCTTGGGTTATGCCAACCAATGCATGCAGATTCTGGAAATGGCGTCCATCCTGAAGGATCGCGCTGGTGTGAGCACTATCTGCATCCTCCTGATCGGAGACGGCAGAGAACGGCAGGCGCTTGAGGCCCGGGCCAAAGAAATGCGGCTCGACCACGTACGCTTCCTGGGCCAGATGAGCAAGGAGGAAGTGAACTCGTGGTTGTGCGCCGCTTGTTGTTCGCTACTCGTTCTCCGCAACGCGCCCCTGACCGCGAGTGGCTCCCCAAACAAGTTATTCGACGCCCTGGCGGCCGGGCTGCCTGTCATTCATAACACCGCAGGATGGATGAAAACACTGATCGATCAGGAGCGGTGCGGAATTTCAGTCCCCCCAGATGATCCAGCTGCTCTGGCCGCCGCCGTTCTGCGCCTGACTGCAGATCCTGTGCTGATGCAGTGCTTTGCAGCAAACGCGCGAAACTTGGCGCGGACCAAGTTTGACCGCGAGCTGCTGACCCGCAAAATGCATTCGGTGCTGTCCGGGAGCGCAAAGACTCCTGGAAGCGCGGCCGCTGTGGTGCCGGGAGGACAGGGCGAAGTCGCTCCTGTGAAGCTCTCGAGCTGAAAGCTGCGCGTCTTTGGTTCAATGGCCATCAGTTGTCTTCTGACCGGCGCGGCCGGATTCCTGGGAAGTTACTTCTACCGGGAACTGCAAGAACAGGGAAGACTCGTAACAGTGCTCGACCGAAGCGCCTTCGGAACCAATAGATGGATTCAGTTTGACCTGGCGGCAGAAGAGGAATTGCGCCTAGAGGAAACCTACGATGAGGTATACCACTTGGCGGGTTTGGCTCACATAAGGCCGAGGACGCCCGCCGACGCCGCGCGCTTCTTTTGCACAAACACACAAGGTACTGAACGGTTGGTGCGGGCGCTAAAGAACACGAAGGCATTCATGTTTATCAGCACGGTGGCCGTCTATGGTGTCGAGCGGGGGTCTTTACTCGACGAAGGTACCCCACGGATGGCTGTAGATCCTTACGGAGCGAGCAAAAGAGAAGCTGAGGACCTCGTGCTTCGCTGGGGGGAGCGGCAGGGAGTGCGGACGACGATCCTCCGGTTGCCCCTCGTGGTGGGCCACGGCGCTCCGGGCAACTTGGCCACCATGTTGGGCGCGATACGGCGCGGGAGATACTTCGGCATCTCTAAGGGTGAAGCACGGCGCAGCATGGTCAACGCTGCGGATGTTGCCAGGATCGCACCGAGAGCTGCGCAAGCAGGCGGAATCTATCACCTCACGGACGGCTGCCATCCTAGCTTCCGAGAGCTAGAAGCCGGCATGTCAGAACTGGCTGGGAAGAGGGCACCGCGGCAGATTCCGCGTTGGGTTGCGTGTTCGGCGGCTAGGCTCGGCGATATAGCAGGTGTCTTTGGGGCTCGCTTGCCGCTCGACACCCAGGTGCTTCGAAAAATGACTTCGACGCTAACATTCTCGGATACCCGGGCCCGCGACACGCTGGGCTGGACTCCCCGCCCCGTGCTCGATTGTCTGGGTGAACTCGTGTCGGCATGATCGGCGCTTCTAGCCTGACAGTTGCGCTCGGATCCTTTGCAGTCGCCTTCGCGGCGACACACACTCTCGTGAAGCTTCTCGGCCACAAACGGATGCTCGATACCCCGAACGAGCGCTCCTCTCACAGCACCCCTGTCCCCCGCGGCGGTGGCCTGGGCATTGTGCTGGGGCTCCTGGCCGGTCTGCTTATTGCGTGGCAAGCCAAACTTGCGGCTCCCAATCTCGGACTACTGGCGGGCACGCTGCTGATCGCTGGGTGCGGTCTGTGGGACGACTTGAAGCGGGCGCCGGTCTGGCTTCGCCTGCTCGTTCAGACCATCGCCGCGATCGTATTTCTACTGGGAACGGACCCGATCCAACGCCTGCCGCTGCCCGCGCCGATGGACCTTCCGCTCGGCTTGGCGGCCCGGCCGTTTTGTGCCCTGTGGATCGTTGGCGCAGTCAACATCTACAACTTCCTTGACGGGATCGACGGCTTCGCCGGGCTGCAAGGGGTGATTGCAGGCGTGGCCATTGCCTGCATGCAACTAAGCCCTGCCTCGGAAGCACTGGGGTTGGCGATTGCCGGTGCGAGTCTGGGATTCCTGATCTTCAACTGGCATCCTGCGCGCATTTTCATGGGGGACCTGGGCTCCACCACGATCGGGTTCCTCCTGGCGAGCATCCCTTTCCAACTCGAAGGCGCGCGGCAGCACGAAGGGGTGTTCCTCGTTGGGATGTGCCTGTGGTTCTTTCTGGTAGATGGAACGTTCACCCTGATCAAACGGCTTCTGCGGCATGAACGCGTCTGGGAGGCGCACCGCAGCCACCTATACCAACAACTTGTTATAGCTGGTGTCCCGCACAATGTTGTCACCATCAGGGTCGGCCTCATGTCAGCCGTCGTTGCCGGTATGACGGTGCTGGCGGCTCGATCTGCCAGCATTCCGCTCCATTGGTGCACATTGGCGTTGGCCTCAACCGGGTTTCTGGTCTACGTGCGATGGGCACGACAAGCATCGAGTCATCATGTATAGGATCCCTCGGAAAGCACGATCTCTCCTCAGCCTGTCCCTGCTGTGTGTGGCAATCACGTGCGCGCAGCTTGGCGCGTTTCTGCTGCGGTTCGATTTTACGATTCCGGCGATAGAGCGCACCCGGCTGTTTGCAGGCGTGATGGCTGCCCTGGTAATCAAGCTGACGGTCTTCTACTTCGCCCGGCTCCATCGCGGCTGGTGGACCTACGTCGGCGCCAAAGAACTTTTCCAGACGTTCGTGGCTGTCAGTGCCGCATCCGGTCTCTTCTCGCTCGCGATGCTGTACTTGTTCGGCGCTGCCTTCCCGCGCAGCGTGTACATCATCGACCTGCTCCTCTGCTTCCTCATCATTTCCGGTCTCCGTCTCGTGGCTCGCCTATATCGGGAGGCAGTGCCTCACGGCAGCGAGGCGGCGAACACCAAGCACGTTCTGATCTACGGTGCGGGTTGGGCCGGCGCCTCTTTGCTGCGGGAACTGCAGGTCAATAGGGAGCTCGGCTATCAGGCGCTGGGATTTCTGGATGATAACCAGCGCAAACATGGAGAGCGGATCCTGGGAGTCCGGGTTCTGGGCGCCGGTCGCGACGTGGTCCAGATCGCGAGTCAATGCCGTCACAAGGGCGAGGCGATCGATGAAGTTCTTATGGCCATGCCCTCAGCGACTGGTCGGCAGATGAGCGAGGCGATCGTCTGTTGCCGGGCTGCAGGCCTCACTTGTCGTACACTGCCGGGCATCAGCGATTTGCTGAAGGGGCGCGCGTTGCAGGGCCAAGTCCGCCAAGTCTCTGTCGGAGATCTGCTCGGGCGGGAGTCAGTCCGGCTGGACGAGGCGCAAATCTGGGCCAGCCTGGCGAACCGCTGTGTCATGGTGACCGGCGCCGCCGGGTCCATCGGGTCGGAATTGTGCCGCCAGATCGGCGTCTTCCAGCCACGCAGGCTGATCCTCTTCGATCACGCCGAGAGCGACCTGTTCCGCATTGACCTGGAGTTGCGCGCGAGATTCCCGGTGCTGGACATCGTGGCGCAAATCGGCAACATTCGTGAAGGTGCCAAGGTGGAGAAGGTCCTTCTGGCCCACGAAGTGGACACGATCTTCCACGCGGCCGCCTACAAGCACGTGCCGCTCATGGAGTCCCACGCCGTAGCCGCAGTCGAGAACAACGTGATCGGCACGTATAACATGGCGCGTGCAGCCATGAAGTGCGGCGTCAAGACGTTTGTGCAGATCTCCTCCGACAAGGCCGTCAATCCCACCAATGTCATGGGTGCAACCAAGCGCGCGACCGAATTGGTCGTCTCCAGCTTCCCCGCGGCTGACGCCGGAAGCACCCGCTTCGTGGCCGTTCGTTTCGGCAATGTGCTCGGCAGCAATGGCAGCGTCGTGCCAGTGTTCCAGAAGCAGATTTCGGCGGGTGGCCCGGTGACGGTTACCCATCCCGAGGTGCGCCGTTACTTCATGACCATCCCCGAAGCGGCTCAACTCGTCCTTCAGGCCTCCACCATGGGACAAGGCTCGGAGATCTTCGTGCTGGACATGGGCGAACTGGTACGAATTGTCGACCTCGCGCGCAACATGATCCGTCTGGCAGGGCTCGTTCCCGACGAGGACATCGAGATTCGCTACGTCGGGCTCAGACCCGGCGAGAAGCTCTTTGAAGAACTTATCACCGAAGGGGAGAACATCCTTCCCACGCACCACGAGAAGATCAAGATTTTCAAAGGCGCCCCCGCCTCCCGGGAACATGTCGAGGCCTGGCTCGAGCGGCTGCGCGAAGCGATCGCGCGACAGGACGAGGTCCAGGTCGTGATGCTACTAAAAGACTTGATTCCCGAGTATCAAACCAGTGAATCCTGGGCGTCCCGGATATCTCAAGCCGAAAGCACGGCGGTTGCGTGCGGATAGGCCGGCTCGCTCCCGGTTCCCTTACCCCTTCCCAATAAACATATGTCAGTCATGCGCCCCAGGAACCGGTTGGTGTATTTCAGACTTTCCGAAGACGAATTCCAGGAGCTGAACGAGTTGTGCCGGATTGCCAGCGCGCGCAGCATCTCCGACGTCGCCCGGCAGGCCGTGCAGAAAATGATTCAGAACCATCGGAAGCAGCCCTCGTCTGATCCCGCTGTCTCTGCCCAGGTGAACATGGAACGTTTAGTCGAGATGATCGACCAACTGATCCAGAGAGTGCAGGGCTGCGATTCCCTGCTCGACCGGGGGGCTGTGAAATCCAGGCCGGCCGGAGAATTCAACGTCGTACCAGTGGAGCACACCAAGTGAAAAGCAACCTACGCTCTTTCTTGCGCCTTAGCATCGCACTTCTTTCTTCCGGATGTCTGCTGGCACAGCAACCCGCTTCGCAGGCGCCGCGGCCGCCCCAACAAGTGCCAGGCGGCGCAGCCGAGGGGCCCCAGCCGGTCTATCTGATGGAGCCGAACGACGTAGTCGTCATCCGCGCCCTCAATGCCGAGGAACTCAGCGACAAGTCCTTCAAGATCGACCAGGAAGGCTTTCTGGACTTGCCCTTGGTGGGTCGAATTCGCGCCGGGGGACTCACGGTTGAGCAGTTCGAAGCAACGCTGACCGATGCGTTGAAGAAAATCATCAAGGAACCGCAAGTCGCCGTCAATATCATCGAAAGGGCGAAGACGGCCCAGTTACAGCCGTCCGTCACGGCTCTGGGTGGATTCAAAAGCCCCGGAATCTATCCGCTTATCGGCCGTGACACCGTCCTGGACGTGCTCAGCAGAGCGGGTGGCCTGCAGCCGAGCGCCAGCCACCGGATCAAGCTGACCCGCCGCATCGACCACGGACCGATTCCGCTCCCGAACGCGTCCCCGGATCAAGACGGCAAGGTGACCACCGTGGAGATCGCTCTCAACGGGTCGCTGGAACTAGTGAACCCGAACGAGAACATTGAACTGAAGCCCTTCGACTTGCTCAACATCGCCAAACTGGAGATGGTTTACATGACGGGTGAGATCAACAAGCCCGGCGCTCTTCCACTGGAGGACCGCGAATCGCTGTCGGTGGCGCAAGCGATCAGTCTATCCGGCGGGTTCGGCAAGGACGCCCAACCGACAAAAGCCTGGATATTGCGCCCGGTCCTCAACACGTCGAGGCGCGCGGCGATTCCTGTGGACGTTAAGGCGATCATGGCCGGGAGGCAAGATGATGTTCCATTGCTGCCCAACGATGTGCTGGTGATCCCCAGAGGCGCCGGCACGCTCGGGTACGTCCGCACCGTCCTTACGATCGCGATTCCCGCCGTGATCACCACGCTAATTTACTATGGGCTGCGCTAAACAGGAAGCAACGATATGGATGACCCAAGACCGCAGAATTCGGAAGTAGTGGCCTTGACCAGGCACGAGGGCCAGGGCCCTCGCCTGCCCGCGCATCCTGGCTATGTAGAGATCCCCTACGATTCAGAAGGCGACCTCAACTCGACCAGTATCCGGGACTACCTTCACATTATTTTCCGTCGAAAATGGCTGATCCTCGCCGCCAGCCTCGGCGGCCTCCTGCTAGGCCTCGCCATCATGGTTTCGCAGCCGCTGAAGTATGCGTCAACAACCAGCGTTGAGGTGCAGGGCTTCAACGAGAGCTTCATGAAGATGAACGAGGTGGATCCACAGGCCAGCGCCGGGATCTACGCCGCCAACACCTACAACATCCTGACGCAGGTTCGGATACTCAATAGCGACACGGTACGCCGTCGCGTTCTCGAGAAACTCGAGCGTGAGAGCATCCCGTCTTTGCCGCCCCAGGGCACGGGCCTTGGCTCTGTAGTGAATCGAGTACGCAGCCTACTGGGCCTGAACCCCACCGAGCCCACCAAGGCGCTCCGGGAGGCCCTCCAGGTAGCCTCCGCGACCGCCCAGGCCAAGGACGTCCAGGAAACCCGCGTCATCGAGATCCGATGTGAATCGACGAATCCGGAGGTGGCTGCGGAGTTTCTCAACACACTGGTGAACGAGTTCGTCGATCAGAGCCTCGAGAGCCGCGCCAAGGCGTCTCAGAGGACCGGCCAGTGGCTAGCCACTCAACTCGAAGAGCAGAAAGCGAAGCTCGAACAAGCCGAGACAACGTTGCAGAAGTTCGTCGGCGGCGCCGGTGTGATGGGCCTTACGCAGGAACAGCACACAAACACGCTCGCGGAGTCCAAGCTGCAGCAGTTACAGACGGAACTCTCGGCCATTCAGGCGGACCGCATCGCCAAGCAGTCCCGTTTTGAGATGGCCTCATCGCGCGGGGTCGAAGCGCTGCCCGAGCTCCTCCAAGGCTCGTCGCTGCCTGCCCAGCAGGCTACCCTGGAGGATCTTCGCCGCCAACGGGCCGAATTGCTCTCTTCTCTTACACCAGCCCACTATAAGGTCAAAAGGATGGAGGCGCAGATCACCGAGGTGCAGTCTGCCATGCAGAAGGAACGGGTGCAGATTCTGCAGCGGGTTCGCAATGAATATGAGTCCGCCCTTCGGCGGGAAAAGCTGCTGACCGGCGCCTACTCCGGCCAGTCCGGCGCCATTCTGTCGCAGGCGGACAAGGGAATGCAATACAGCATGCTCCGTCGCGACGTGGATAGTAATCGCTCCCTCTACAACACCATGGTGCAGCAAGCGAACCAGGCGGGGATCGCGGCGGCGCTTCCGACCAACAACATCCGCGCCATAGACCTCGCCACGCCGGCTTTTGAGCCTTCTTACAAGGCCATCTATATCGCTGGGGGCCTGGGCTGGACTACGGGCCTGTTGTTCGGATGCGTGCTGGCTGTCATCCTTCAGCAGTTGGACCGCCGCCTGCGTGCTCCAAGCCAGATGGGCAGCGTCCTCAACCTTCCGGAGCTGGGGGTTATTCCGTCGGAAATCTCGACCCGAAAGGGTCCGGGCAGGCGCGTGCGAATCGGCAGGCACGGAGTCTCCATCGCACACGCGGGAGTTGTGCCCGATGGGAACGGACATCATGGACTCTGGGACGGCCAACCCTATCGCGTCGAGTTGATCACGCACCAGCAGAAGCCCTCGCCGGTTGCCGAGTCCTTTCGGGCTACCCTGACTTCCATCCTGTTCTCGATCGAGAATCAAAAACACTGCGTATGGGGTGTGACCAGCCCGAATCCGAAGGAAGGGAAGTCCACGGTCGTAAGTAATCTGGCCATTGCTCTATCGGAACTCCGCAGGCGGGTTTTGCTGATCGATGCCGATCTGCGCAAGCCCAGGCTGCACGATGTCTTCGACCTCACCAACACGTGGGGACTGACCGACATCCTCCAGGAGAGCACGCCCATCGAGCAGTATCCCCTGGACTCCCTGGCGCGGCCCACTGAGATTCCCAACCTCTTCCTGCTGCCGAGCGGCCCGGCGGTTCCGGTGATCAACAGCCTGCTGTACTCCGAGCGGGTGAAGAGCCTGATCACGCGCCTGCGTGGCGAGTTCGACACCATTCTGATCGACACCCCGCCGATGATGGTACTGCCCGACGCGCGCATTTTGGGGCAGCTTACCGATGCCGTCATTCTGGTGTTGCGCTCCGGTGTCACCTCGCTGGACGATGCGCGAGTGGCCGGGAAGCGGCTCATCGAGGATGGAACCAACATCCTCGGGACGGTTCTGAACGACTGGAGCCCGCCCACCTCGTCGGGCCACTATTACCACTACTACAAGTCGTACAACACGCACCACGACCGCGGATGAGTGCTCCCCAAATGACATCGACCGAACCAATCGCGGAACAACAGCCGCCTTCCCCCCGGGCAGATCTACCCGTGCTACGCATTGAACCTTCGCGTGGCTGGGTCTCTCTCAAGCTGAAGGAACTCTGGGAATATCGCGAGCTGGCCTACTTCCTGGTGTGGCGGGACATCAAAGTCCGCTACAAGCAGACGGCGCTCGGAGCGACCTGGGCGGTCATCCAGCCGTTCTTCACGATGGTGGTCTTCAGCCTGTTTTTCGGACGGCTCGCGAAGGTGCCTTCTGACGGTATCCCATACCCGATTTTCGCGTTCGCCGCGCTGGTCCCCTGGAACTTCTTCTCCCAGGGGCTTTCGCAGTCCTCGGACAGCCTGGTCGGCAGCCAGAACCTGATCAAGAAGGTGTACTTTCCCCGTTTGGCGATTCCGATCGCCTCCGTGCTTTCAGGCGTGGTTGATTTCTGCATTTCGTTCAGCGTGTTGCTGCTGATGATGGTCTACTACAGGCGGATGCCCAGCGCCCACATTTTGTGGCTTCCGCTGTTCCTGCTGCTCGCGCTGATCACGGCGCTGGGCGTCGGCCTTTGGCTGTCAGCCCTCAACGTGCAATACCGCGACGTGAAATACACTGTGGGATTCCTGGTGCAGTTCTGGATGTTCGCGACGCCGATCGCGTATCCAAGCAGCCTGCTGCACGAGCCCTGGCGCACCATCTACGGCATCAACCCCATGGCTGGTGTAGTCGAAGGCTTCCGCTGGGCGTTGCTAAATACCAAGACGTCCCCGGAACCGATGATCGCGGTCTCCGCCGTCGCCGCCGTGCTGCTCCTGGTCGGCGGCGCGTTCTACTTCCGGAGAATGGAAAAGACGTTTGCCGATGTGGTCTGAGAGCTGCCCCCGGCCCTGCTTCGCTAACGCGGAGGGCGCTCGAAGCCACGAAGCGCGCTCAGCGGCGCTGGCTGCCGAGGGCCCTCCCGCCGAGCCCGGAGTGTCAAACTCAACCTTCAGGGAGCCACCTTCAATTACTGTGGCTGGCAGTGGATCAGCCTCGGGCTGATCGGAGCAACTCATGAGTGATCTCGCGATTCGGGCACTAGGCCTCTCGAAGCTATACCGCATCGGCGCGCCACAGGCGAAGTACCGCACCCTCCGCGAAAGCGCGACGGACATAGCGGCAGCTCCGTTCCGCCACGTCAGGTCCTTGTTCCGCGGGGCCAGCCAGTCCGCCAACGGGCACAGCACGATGTGGGCATTGAAGGATGTCAGTTTCGAGATCCGGCCGGGGGAGGTGGTGGGCATCATCGGCCGCAACGGATCGGGCAAGAGCACGCTCCTCAAGATCCTTTCCCGCGTAACAGAGCCGACCGAGGGGAGCGCCGAGATCCGCGGGCGGGTCGGCTCCTTGCTAGAAGTCGGCACCGGTTTCCATCCAGAATTGACCGGGCGCGAGAACATCTATTTGAATGGGGCGATTCTGGGCATGAGGCGGGCCGACATCACCCGCAAGTTCGACGCGATAGTGGCGTTCGCCGAGGTCGATCAATTCATCGATACGGCGGTGAAACACTACTCTAGTGGGATGTACTTACGTCTCGCGTTTGCCGTCGCGGCCCATTTAGACCCGGAGATCTTGCTGGTCGACGAAGTCCTGGCTGTCGGCGACGCGGCCTTCCAAAAGAAGTGCATCGGGAAGATGAGCGAAGCGGCTGGCGAGGGACGCACCGTTTTGTTTGTTAGCCATAACATGGCAGCCGTTCGCTCGCTGTGCAGCACCGGTGTGGTTCTCGAATCCGGTAGGGTTCTTTATCGTGGAGCGATCAACGACGCGATTCAGAGGTACCACGCGGGCCTGGCCTCTCCACAGTCATCAACCTCCTCGCAGCGAGGCCGTTTTGCCGACGTGTGCGTGAACGGAATAAACGGGAACGCGATTGGCTCCGGAGAGCCGTTCCAGGCAAGCTGTACGCTCCGGCCTTCGCACGGCTGGGCCGGCTTTCGGGTAGCCTGCGTGGTGCAGAGCGAGACCGGAGAAGAAATCATCGCAGTGAGTGTCGACAGTACGCAACTGGATCTGCCGGCAGATGCCGTTCGCATCTCGACGCACTTTCCGGGACTGTGGCTGAAACCTGGCGTCTACAGCCTGTTCTTCAAAGTGTTCCCGCGCGGTCTTTGCCCGAACGTATTTCGCGTCTTATCGGACACCGTCATGCTGGATATCGTGGCCCGCGATGTTACAGGCCCGTTCTGGGGCTACGTGACACCGAAGGTCGAATGGCGGTCTGCTCTTCAGACTGATGTCTGACCCTCCGACTGCCCTGTCGACGCGCGACCGCGACGTTCGTGGACACTGGCGCCCGTTGATGGGAGTACATAAGTTCTGAAACCGCGGTCGTCCCGAGGACCAGTCGCTCCAATGCAATATCCCCAGGACCGGCGTCCAGCACTCTGAATCCAACCATGCCTTGCTTGTCCTCAATCTGCTCTACCGCGACCGACTGGGAGCGTGCCGGGCACGCTGTCCTGGAGGTCGAGGCCGCATCGATCTCGGCCGCTGCCGCCCGGCTCGACGGAAGGCTGTCGAAAGCTGTGCGACTGGTGCTTGGCCATTCCGGGAAGGTCATCGTCACGGGAATCGGCAAATCGGGGCACGTGGCGCGGAAGATTGCCGCCACGCTGTCCAGCACCGGCACGCCAGCGGTCTTTCTGCACGCGGCGGAGGCGGTCCACGGCGACCTCGGAGTCTGCGAGCAGGGTGATCCGGTTGTACTGCTTTCGAAGAGCGGCACGACGGCAGAGATGTTGGCGCTGGTGCCCATGCTGCGCCAACTGCAGTGTCCGCTCATCGGCATTGTCGGCAATCTTGTTTCGCCGCTGGCTCGAGAAGTCGACGTGCTGCTGGACGGCGTTGTCCGCACTGAAGCGGATCCACACAATCTGGTTCCCACGGCGAGCGCGGCAGTGTTCATGGCGCTAGGTGACGCACTCGCCGTTGCCCTGATGGTCGCGCGCGGCTTCACGGTGGAGGACTTCGGGCGGCGGCACCCGGGAGGCCAACTCGGTCGCAACTCCAGCCTTCTTGTGAGGGACGTGATGCACACCGGCGAGCAAGTTGCGTGGGTGTGCGCGGGAGACTCCCTCAAGCACGTCGTGATCGCTATGACCGAGCGGCCGCTCGGCGCCGCATGCGTCATCGAAAACGGCTCCACGCTGTCCGGCCTGATCACAGACGGGGACCTCCGGCGCGCACTTACGGATAGCGATGACATCCGTTCGCTGACGGCTGGCGATTTCATGAACCGCCGCCCTGCAACGGTTTCACCCGACGCGAGACTCTCCGATGCGCTCCGCCTCATGGAGGACCGCCCTTCGCAGATTTCTGTGTTGCCCGTAGTCGCGCCCCAGGCGAACTGCCTCGGGCTGATCCGTTTGCATGACATCTATGGTCCGAAGCAATAGCGCGATCGGCCGCCCTTTGACGGCGTCGGGCAGCGGCTTGGCAGCCACGCTCGAAAGGATTGGCTGGGCTCCCGCCGGCCCGCGCGCTTGGGAAGACGATTCGCTCCGTTCTCCCGAGGTCGTTATCCTGGCCCCGCCGCTGGACACCATTCCGTCTCCGTTCGGCAATGCCATTTACGCTATGGTCGAACGGCTCGCGCTTCACGCGCCGGTGCCAACCCTGATCCTGGCGAGGTGGCCTGAAACAGTCACCACGGGCTGGAAGCCCGCGGACAGACACGTCCTTTACTACCGCAAGCCACTGCGACCGTCCTTTATTGAGCGGGCGATGCACTACCGTATGAACAAGTGGCTCCGCGGCACGCCCTCTCCTTACCTGCTCCGATATGCCGGCGCTGCGGTCCGCGCCTGTTCACTCCTTCGCCCACGCACCCTGGTTATCGAGGATGTCCCGATTTTCTGCCCGGCGGCGCGGAAGCACGACGGCGCCCGTCGCCGATTAGTCCTACACCAGCACGGCGCCCCACTGAGTCTGCCGCACTGGCACTGGAGGCGCGCAATGCGGACCGTTGACCAAGTCCTTTTTGTCGCGCGCCACACCGCACAGGAGGTCGAAGAAGTCCACGGTCACATGACGGTGCCCTGGCGTGTCCTCCACAACGGGGTCGACCTGGAGCATTATTGCCCTGCGAAATGGGATGTTGAGGGTCGCAAGCTGCGGTTGCATCTCGGGATACCCGACGGAGCAAAGGTGTTCTTGTTTGTTGGCAGGCTTGCTCCCGGAAAGGGCAGTGCGGAGGTCATCGAAGCATTCAGGCTTGCAGCTCTGGCGGATGCCCACTTCATCGTTGCGGGTTCATTCGACTTGATTGATTGTCGCGACGAGTCTTACCTGGAACGACTGAAGATCGCGGCCGCCGCCGCAGGTCGCGTCCATCTGGTCGGCGCCGTCTGTCAGAGCTACCTGCCCGCGTACTACTCCGCCTGTGACATCGTGGTTGTGCCAAGTATTGGTTACGAGGGCCTGCCGAAGGTGGTAACGGAAGCGCTCGCGATGGGAAAGCCCGTAATTGCCACCGACCGTGGCGGCATCTGGGAACTGCTTCAGGAAGGGCTGAACGCGTGGCGTCTCGACGATCCCCGGGACGCCAAGACCACGGCCGCCCTGCTCGCCCGAGCTGCTTCCGACCTCGCGAAGTTGCCGCTTGTGCGAACGGAGTATCGGCCCGAGCTCGACGAGGCCCGAATGATCCGGGAGTTCTTCGCAAACGTCTTGCGCGCTGATGACTGCCCTCAACAATAGCCTGCCCCGCGAGGCCAAGCCGAGCTTGCTGGTTCTGATGCCGCTCGGCTCCGAGGTGCGGCAGTTCGGACATTCTGGCCTGCTGTCCCGTTTGCTGGATGCCGGCTGGCGTGTGGTGTGCGTCGCGAAGATCATCGATGACGACCTGCGCGAGCAGTTGGACAGCCGCGTCGAACTAGTCGACTTTCCGTGCGGACGCCTGTCTGCCAGCCCAGCGAGGTTATCATCGCTGCTCGATAGGGCGCACGCCCTCTGCCGCCAGCGCCAGGGAGCTTCTACATGGGCATACGTGCCCTTAAAGCCCGGGAACTGGCGCCAGGCGGCCTACTTCAAACTCGAGGGCGCTCTAGCCGCGATGCTCTCGTACACACCGCCGCTTTTTGCATTGTCCCGCATGATCGAGCGGCGGCTTCTGCGGAACATGCGTGTCCCGGGTTGGCAGGCGCGATTCGTTGGGGACAGGCCTTCGGTCCTCTTGGTGAACGTTCCGCGCGGCGGTTCGGTAGAGCCAGCCCTGGTTGCCGCCGCACAAGCCCACATCCCGACGGTTGTCCTCTTCCATACCTGGAAAGATCCGGACGCGATCGGCCGCTTGACCCACTACTTTGACATCGTCGGGGTTTGGAACGCTCGCATGCGGCAGGCCGTGATCGAGCAGAATGCTGGTCTGCCGCAGGGACGCGTCCGGCTCATCGGGTGCGGGCACTTTGACGGCATCGGCCAGGCCCCCGGCCCTTCCCAGAAAGAACTGCGCGAGCATCTGGGACTGAATTCACAAGACAGCTTGCTCCTGTTCATCGCCTCCGCCCCATGGGTCGTCCCGGAAGAAGAGCGATACATCGAGATCCTCTGGGCGGCGGCACGCAAGGGTGTGCTTCCGTCCGACCTCCAGATTGTAGTGCGGCTCAATCCCATGGATGCGACCGCGCGGCTAGAGCAGTCGCTGCGTAACTGTTGGCCCGGAGTGAAGGTCCTGCGTCCCGACTGGCGCTGGGACGCGAAACGCAACTGGTGCTTTCAACGCAAGGCCGACTTCACCCTGTACACCGCGTTGCTGCGGCACTCCAGCGTGTGCGTTGGCGTTCCGTCCACCGTCGCGGTCGAGTGCGCCCTGGCCGATCTCCCGATGGTAAACATCGGCTTCGACCTGCCCGGCCCACCTTGTCTTAACGGCTCGGTCGAGGCGTTCTGGAATGCCCCCTTCTACGCGAACGTCCGGCGATGCGGGGCGGCAATTCTTGCGCGCTCGCCCGAAGATCTGGTGGCAGCTGTTAGGGACTGCCTGACCGATCGAAGCATCATGCGTCCGGACCGCCAAAGCCTCGCGCAGCTTGAACTGGGTGTGCAGCCGCCGCACGCTGCCGAGGCTGCTTTCGCAGCGCTTCAGGAGATCGCAGACGTGCCGGCCTTTGCCTCCACTGAGAGGTGATCTGGTCGAGACGCGCCGGACTGGTGCGGCTTGTCGGCTGGCATTCGTCCGGGTTGTCCCATCGTGATTCGTTGTAGCGGCAGCGCGGTGTTCTTCGGCGACATGCTCGGCGAGCCGTTTCGGTTCTCGGTTCGCCTCGCCGAAGCCGTGGCGTTGCGGCAGGCGGATTCAGTTGTCACAGTGAGTCGCTTCGCGGCTGATCGAACCCAGGCACTGTTCGGACTGCGGCGAAGCACTCAAGTGATTCCGAACGGCCTCGACGTGCGGCAGTTCCTTCTCGACGGAGCGCCCGGAGCTGAACGGACGGTCCTGTACTTCAGCACCGTCGTGCGCAAGAAGGATGTGTATGATTCACCTGCAACAAGTTGTGTGCGTTTGACCGATGCTCTTTGATACGCCGGTATATTTCGTCTTCCTCACGCTGGTGGTGGTCGCGTACTGGCGCCTGAAATGGCGGCAACAAAATGTGCTGTTGCTCGTGTGCAGCTATTTCTTCTACGGCTGGTGGGACTGGCGCTTTCTCAGCCTGATCCTCGTCTCGACAGCAGTAGACTTCAACTGCGCACGCTACATCCAGCGCTCCAGTCAGCCCGCCAGGCGCCGCACCCTGTTGGCCGTCTCGATCGCGGTGAATCTCGTCTTCCTGGGGTTCTTTAAGTATTTCAACTTCTTTGCCGACTCCCTTGCTGCAGTTCTAGGTACGCTCGGCATCCACATCGACGTGATGACCCTGCGGATTCTGCTGCCGCCCGGCATTTCTTTCTACACCTTCCAGGAACTTGCCTATATCGTGGACGTGTATTCGGGTAAGCTCGACGCGGCCGAGTCCATCGTCGATTACGCGCTTTTCATCTCGCTTTTCCCCCACTTGATCGCCGGGCCGATCCAACGCCCTTCGCATCTCCTGCCGCAAGTGCAGCGTCCGAGGGAATTCGATCCCGCCAGGTTCTTTGACGGCCTGATGCTGATCCTCAGCGGCCTGTTCCGGAAGTGCGTGATCGCCGATAATTGCGCGCTGCTGGCCAATGCAGCGTTCTCCGGGCGTCTGGGCGAGCCCAGCCTGCCGGTTCTGGCCATCGGAACTTACGCGTTCGCATGGCAGATCTATGGCGATTTCAGCGGATACAGCGACATCGCGCGCGGTTCTGCCCAATTGCTCGGCTTTCACTTCATGGTGAACTTCCGGCAGCCTTACCTCGCCGTGACCCTTCAGGATTTCTGGCGCCGCTGGCACATCAGCTTGAGCACCTGGCTGCGCGATTACCTGTACATTGCTCTGGGCGGAAACCGCAAGGGAGAGCGGCGGACGTACGTGAACCTCATGGTGACCATGCTCCTGGGCGGCCTCTGGCACGGCGCGAATTGGACCTTCGTAGTCTGGGGCGGAATCCACGGAATCGGGCTCGCGGCAGAGCGGTTCTGGCGGCGGCTGCGGGGACTGGACCGAGCCGAAAGCGTGCGCCGCGAGAGCCGGCCACCCTTGTTCCTCCCCTCGGCCTGGATCTCCCGTATCGTCGTCTTTCACCTGGTCTGCCTGAGCTGGGTTTTCTTTCGGGCTTCATCCCTGGCCGAGGCCTTCCGGCTTCTGGGAGGTTTGCACCGCTGGGCCTGGCGTCCCGAATACCTCACTGCCTTCAAGTTCTTGGCGGCATTCAGCATCCCGCTGTTTGTCCTCGACCTGCTGCTCGAGTACCGGAGCGAGGAGTACCTCTTCGAGATGAAACGCGCCCCTATGCGGATCGCTCTTGCGATGTCGATGCTAGTCGTACTCGCCTTCTTCGCCGCGAACCAACTCAATGCCTTCATCTATTTTCAGTTCTAGCGAATCTGCTGTGCGGGAAGAGCGGTTGCGCCCGACGGCGACTGGCCACAGGAACGGGTTGAGAGCCGTCGCCGTCCTGCTCGGGCTGTGCGTGCTGTTCCTGGCCGCCCTTGAGGCGGGCACCCGATCCATGCGCGCTCGCATCACCCAGACGGAGCGCAGAACGGAGGAGGAATACCAAGCCGCACTCGCCCTGCGCCGGCGGCAGAGCCCAAAAACGCTGTTGGTATTCTGCAATTCTCTGCTTGGCACTGGCGTGGAGTTCGACTCGCTCCGCAAAGCGCTCGCTCCGGAGTGGGACGCCCACCGGTACTTCGTCGAGGCTACCGTCTACTACGACTGGCACTACGGCATGCGGCGCCTGCTGTCCAGGGGCGTCCGTGTGGACGTGTTCGCAGTCGCGCTCACCGCCAGGCAGTTGACCGAGACCAGGATCGTGCGGAGTGACTACTTCGCCTATCGGTTGCTGAATCCGTCCGATGTCGCTGCCGCCGCGCGCGATCTCTCCCTGGACCGAACCTCCACCGCCAACATGTTCTTTGCCAGTCTCAGCGACTTCTATGGCCTGCGCGGAGAGATTCGCAAGGTAGTGCTCGGCCACTTCATGCCAGACGTGAAACGGCTGACCGGGCGGCTGGTGGCCAACCCAAAACAGCCGCCGCCGCTGAGCGACGGGCAAGTCTATCACGTTGCGCTCCAGCGCTTACGGGCCTTCCGTGAACTCGCCCGTGCCGCCAATGCGGAGTTCATCCTGATTGTGCCACCGCTGCCCAACGCCGAGGGCGTCGCAGCCGTCGAGCGCGCAGCAGAAGCCGCCCACGTCGCAGCAGTCGTCTCACCTTCCACTTTCCCTCCGGACGATTTCAAGGACGGCTTTCATCTGAACCAAGCCGGGGCTCGCAAATACACGGCGGCGCTGATCCCCGAGCTCCGCCGCGTGCTCCATTGCAGGCAAGGGGCCGTCAACCTGATGGGCCCATCGCAGAAGGGTGCCACGCTGAGCGCCGCGGCGGATTGAACTTCGAGGACCGTCAGTCAATGGCTCCAGCCATCACCGTCATCATCGCCGTACGAAACGCTGCGGATTTCGTTGGCCAGACCATCGAAAGCACTCGGCGCCAGACGTTCGGAGATTGGGAATACATCATCGTGGACGACGCCTCGACCGACGGCCGATTCACCCGCGCCCGCCGCCAGCGTTTCCTCAGAGCGAACGCCCACCGCCAGCCGGCAAGCTTCGTGCGCCACCTCCCGGCCTACCTGTTCAACGTATGCACATCTGCTTCCTGACATCCGAATACCCGCCCTTGCCCTGCGGCGGTATCGGCACTAGCATTCGCAATCTCGGCCGGGCTCTGGTCGAAGCCGGTTGCCGGGTGTCGGTTCTGGGTCTCGGCGGGCCGGCCGAATTCCACGACGGCGAGGTCGCGGTGCGTATGGTGCGGCGGGCTCATCTGCCAAAGCTGGGCTGGCTCCAGAACCGCCTTTGGCTCCAGCGCGAGCTGCGACGCATGGTCCGCTGCGAACAACTCGACCTGGTCGAGGCGCCGGACTGGTGCGGCTTGTCGGCTGGCATTCGTCCGGGTTGTCCCGTCGTGATTCGTTGCAATGGCAGCGCGGTGTTCTTCGGCGACATGCTCGGCGAGCCGGTTCGCTTCTCAGTGCGCCTCGCCGAAACCATGGCGTTGCGGCAGGCGGATTCAGTTGTCGCAGTGAGTCGCTTCGCGGCTGATCGAACTCAGGCGCTGTTCGGACTCCAGCGGAGCATTCAAGTGATTCCGAACGGTCTCGACGTGCGGCAGTTCGTTCCCAACGGAGCGTCCGCAGCTGAACCGACGATACTGTACTTCAGCACCGTCGTGCGCAAGAAGGGTGTGTTCGATCTGGCCCTGGCCTTTAATACAGTCGCCGAGCATTTGCCCGACGCGCAGTTGCTGATCATTGGCCGTGATTCCCGTGACTCGCGCACAGGCAGCGCATCGAGCTGGAAGCTGGTCGAGGCCAGCTTTACCGCACGCGCCCGAAGGCGCGTAACCTACCTGGGACCTCTGCCGTATGATCAGCTCGCATCTCACGTCGCGCACGCCTCCGTGTGCGTATTCCCTTCCTACGCTGAGACGCAGGGTCTGGCCTGGGCCGAGGCCATGGCTTGTGCCAAGCCGGTCGTGGCCTACGACATCGGCTGGGCACCTGAGGTGGTCGTCCACGGCGAGACGGGGTTGCTGGTGCATCCGGGCTCGATCCAGGAATTGTCCGACGCCATCGTGAGTCTGCTCGAATCTCCTGGCCGGGCAACGGCATTTGGAGTCGCTGGCCGCCGCCGTGTGAAGGAGCGCTTCTCCGCCGAAGTCGTCGCTCGGGCCAACCTCGCTTGGTATGAATCCGTCATCCATGCCTGCCACAAGTAAAGACCGTCGCCTAGGCGTCATCGTCTGCACCTATCGCCGACCCAAGGCGGTGGCCCGCCTGCTGCAGGTGCTTGCGCACCAGACCTACACCCCCGCGGAAGCATTGATCGTGGATGCCTCGCTGGACCCGAAACCGAGCAACTCGTTGCCTAGAGGGAAGAAATATAGATTAACATGAATAAGTCTATAATCATGTCCCCTGCTGAGGCCGTGTGGAAGTGCATTCCCGAGTCTTCTTGGAAGGAGCATCTTCGTTGTGCAGGGCATAACCTCGTCAGCCCACGGAAGGTAGGGTTTGCCTACAGCTCTGGAAAGTTCCGCACCGCAGTTGATGGGACCGAGATCCGCACCCGCGACCGCCCTTACTACCTTCCTGAATCCATCCGTTCCTACCGCAACTACCCGCCAAGGGGTGCCACTATTATCGACGCTGGGGCTTTTGTCGGACACCTCTCCCTGTACTACGCCGCTCTGGTCGGCTCAGACGGCTGTGTGTTTGCGGTGGAACCTGACCGTCAGAACCGCCGCCAGCTCAACGAGAACCTCCTCTTGAATCCCGACTTGGGCAACATCCATGTCCTTCCATTCGCCTTCTGGGATACGATCTCGGAGATCGAGTTCCATGAGAGTGGCGTCGGGTCTTCCGCGTTCTGGAGGGCACCGGAAGCCAGAACAGTCTCCGTCGCGACGCTCACCATCGACGCCCTTGTTGCGCGGTATGGGCTCAAGCGGCTGGACTTCATCAAAATGGACATCGAAGGGGCCGAACTCACCGCCATACGCGGCGCGGCCACAGCCATCCAGCGTTTCAGGCCGGTTTTCGCTGTAGCTTCCTATCACGTCGTCAACGGTACTCAAACCTATCCGGAGGTCGAGAAACTGCTTTCCACCATGGGCTACCGGGTTGAGACTGTCTGGGCCGCCAAAGAATGCATTACTCACGCGTGGTGATGTGTCAGGTCTCCGTGCCCTTGGCAGATGTCCATCTCGGAAATGCCATTCTCTCGTTCCTCCATCGATCCGAAGCTCGAGGGAACTCACTGAAGCGGTTCTTCCTCTGATGCGTCAGCCGCTTTCCGAAGGCCCTTCTCCCAGGAGTGCGCTGTGCGTCTTTCGTTGATTATCTGCACCTATCGCCGTCCGGCCGCACTTGCCCGTCTCCTCCGCTCTATTTCCGGGCAAACTCGGCCCCCGGACGAAGTCCTCATCGCCGACGGATCCGAGGACGTAGAAACCGAGGATGTCGTTAAGTCGCTCCACTCCGTCCAGACTTCTTTACGCTATTACCGCGTTCCGCCAGAGGAGAGGGGCCTCACCCGCCAGCGCAATTATGGAATCGCGCGCACCGACACGCCCATCATTGCGTTCCTGGATGATGACACCGTTCCGGAACCCGACTATTTCGAGCAGCTTCTGGCTTGCTTTGACCGGCATCCCGAGGCAGCCGGCGTCAGCGGCTATATCGTCGGCGGTGGTTGGCGTCGCGCGCTGGCTGCATCTGCCGGCTGGAGTGTCTATCGGCTCGGGGATTGGGAGCGGGCCGAGGATCTACGCTTGCGGGCACGGAAGCTGCTGCGGCTGGTTTCGGATCTGCCGCCCGGCCGCATCCCGCCTTTTGGACACGGACGGAGTTCACTCCCGCCGGACGGGCAGGACCATCAAGTGGATTGCGTGATGGGCGGCGCTTCCGCCTGGCGACGCGCCGTGCTGGACCAGGTGAGGTTCTCCCCTTTCTTCGAAGGCTATGGGCTCTACGAAGATCTGGATTTCTCGCTGCGAGCATCCCGCCTCGGCCCGCTCTGGGTTTGCACTAGTGCGCGGCTCGCGCACCTGCACGATCCCAACGGCCGTCCGAACCAGTTTACGTACGGTCGGATGGTGGTGCGGAACGGCTGGTACGTCTGGCGGCTGGGTTTTCCCGAACCGAGCCTCGCCGACCGCTGCCGATGGTGGGCCATCACTTTATTGAACACCGGCTTCCGTCTCTTGGATTGGAGGACCGGCCATCTGTTGGCCGGGATCAGCGACGGCTTCGGCCGGTTGGCCGGCGTCATCGGGGTTCTGGCCCGTCCGCCCAGGCCGCCGGGCAGAGAGGCGAGACCGTGAGGGGCCGGCTACTGGTCATCTCGCACGTTACCCATTACTTCCACGCGGGCCGACTGTACGCCTTTGGACCCTACGCCCGCGAGATCGATATCTGGGCCGACCTGTTCGACCAAATAGTGATCGCCGCGCCCTGCCGCAGCGAGCCGCCCCCGGGCGACAACGTGCCGCTTAACCGCCCCAACATCTCGATGGCGCCCCAACTCGAGACTGGCGGCCATTCCGTCGCCGCCAAGTTCCGTCAGGTTGTGGCGCTTCCCTGGCTCGCTCTGAGCCTAAGCCAGGCCATTCTTGCGGCCGATGTGGTCCATGTCCGCTGCCCGGGCAATCTGGGACTGCTGGGCGCCTTACTGGTTCCGCTGTTCAGGCGCCGGCATATCGCCAAGTATGCCGGGGAATGGACCGGCTACCGCGGGGAGCCGCAGACGGTGCGCTGGCAGCGAACGATACTGGCGTCCCGTTGGTGGCGCAACGGAATTGTCACGGTGTATGGCAACCCGCCAGGGCAGCCATGTCACGTAGTTCCTTTCTTTACGTCCATGATGACCGACAAGCAGGTGCAGGCGGCCTCCGTGATCGCATTCCGAAAGCGACTCGAGTCTCCGGCGCATCTGCTGTTTGCCGGACGGCTTGACCCTGCGAAGCATGTAGACCACCTGATTCGCGCCGTCGGCATTCTCAAGGAGCGCAGAGTCGCATTCCGGCTGAGTATCATTGGTGACGGGCCGGAGCGTGTCGCGCTCGAGCGCCTCGTGCAGGCCAAGCGCCTGTGTGAGGAAGTCGAGTTCACCGGCGCGTTGCCGTATGACGAAATGATGGAGTGGTACGGTCGAGCACACCTCCTAGTTTTGCCATCCTCGCACGAAGGCTGGCCTAAGGTCTTGGCCGAAGCCATGTGCCACGGGCTGGTATGCATCAGCACCGATCTTGGGTTCGCTCGTGACATGCTTGGCGAGGGTAAAGGCCGCCTGTATCCGCTTGGGAACATCGAGGCGCTCGCGGCATGCCTGGAACACACACTCGCAGATGCTGACGGATACCTGAGTGTTTCCCGGGCCGGAGCCGCTTGGGCGAGCCGCCACTCGATTGAGGGACTTCGCGATGCTTTGCGCGAGCTAGTGACCCGCCTTCAAAACGACCGGCGTGCTCGCATTCCGGCCGCCATCCCGGAAAAGGAAACTTAACAACATGGGGATTCCAGATATCTGCAAAGCGGCGCAACTGCAGATGCAAACGAGCGTTTCCACGGGGAGGAGGAGAAGGGGGGATGGAGACTTCCAGAGACATTCTCGACATCATGCGCGCTCATGGCTCGACCTGTAGCCTGGGCGAGTTTCAGAGCGCCGTGAACTTGACGTTCCACCGGTTCGAATCAGGCGTTTACGACCAGATCCACGACGCAATGTGGAAGAGCCTGCCGGCCCAGTTCGAAGTGCCTTCACAGGATGTCATCCGCGCGACTCTAGGACATGCCGAGCTCAGACTCCTCGACATCGGCTGCGGAACCGGCCTCAGCTCCGATCTTCTCCTCCAGAACTGAGCTCGGCCATAGGGTGACCGAGGTCCACCTGCTGGATACTTCACGGGACATGCTCGAACGCGCGCAGCGACGATCTCGAAACTGGAGAGTAACGGCGATAACACACGAAGGAACCGTCGAAGATCTTCCGGTAGGAGAACACTTCCACGTGGTGCTGATCTGCTCGGTGCTCCATCACATCCCAGACCTGGAGCGGTTCTTTGATCGAATCGCCGAGTTACAGGAAGAGGGAGACTGCCTGATGCATCTGCAGGATCCGAACGCCGACTTCGCGAAGGACCCGACTCTTGAGGAACGCAAAGCCGGGGCCTCAAAACGCGCCAAGACCGCGCTGCCCAGTTGGGTGGGAAGGCTGGCCCCGTCTCGAATCATTGCGCGCGCAAAGCGTGAACTTGCGGGCACCCAGCCGGAAAGCTACATAACACTCACCAACACGGCCCTGCTATCGCAAGGTGTCATTCGGACTCCTATGACCGCGAAAGAGATTTGGGCGGTGACCGATATACACATCGGCGATGGATGTGGCATCTCGGTATCCGGCTTGCGATCGCTGTTGCCCGGCTACCATCTGATTGCTACGCACTCCTACGGTTTTTTCGGCGCCCTGGCCAGCGAATTGCCTCCGGACTTGCAGAGGGTGGAATCGGAACTTACGGCGGTCCAAGCTAAGAACGGTTCACAGTGCTCAGGCGCATGGATCAAGGTCGCGTTGCTCACTGGCGGGACGAGTCAGCTTCCTGGGCTCGATGCCCTTTGACGATGTGATGCTGTGCTATCGCAAGGCGCACATTCTGGCGCTCCCTTCCCAAACGGAGGGTTGGCCCAAGGTTCTCGCGGAAGCCATGTGCTATGGAGTCGTCTGTGTCTCCATGGCGCACGGGATCATTCCGGCCCTACTCGAAGGCAGAGGCAGGGTGGTTTCCGCAGACGGCGCTGAAGCCCTGGCCGCGGCTATCGTTGACGTGGTGAGCGACCCTGCTGAGTACCTTCGGCTTTCTCGCGCCGGCGCGGATTGGGCCAGGAAGTACTCGCTCGAAGGGCTTCGGGATGCGTTGGGCCAATTGCTTTCCGAGAGGTGGCCGATGTCCCCCCTCGCCACAGCCCAGGTGCACGAATGAGCCAGATAGGCGTCCTACATCTCGTGGACACGCTGGAGATCGGCGGCGCCGAAAAGGTCGCAGTCAGCCTCACCAATTCGTTGCCCCCGGAACGCTATCGTGTTTACCTCTGCGCCACGCGGCGCGACGGGCCTCTCGCGCGGCAGGTCGCCGATCATGTCGGCCGGCTCCAACTCTGGCGGCATGGCCGCTTTGACCTTGCGGCCGTGTGGCGCTTGGCCTCTTTCATCCGGGACGGGCATATTCAGATTCTCCACGCGCACTCCACCTCCGTGTTCATAGCCATCGCCGCGGCGCTCCTGTCGGGCCGCCCCAAAGTGATCTGGCACGATCACTACGGACGGCTTGCGACCGAGTTCCGCGATCCCGGGCCGTATCGGTCGGCTTCGCGATTCCTGTCGGCGACAATCGCGGTCAGCGAGCCGCTCGCCGCGTGGTCCCGTATGCACCTACGGCTCCCGGCGGATCGAATCTGGTACATCCCGAATTTCGCGCTCGCTGGTGATCCTGAGGGGCCCGCGCCCAGTTTGCCCGGCCTCAAAGGGTGGCGGGTCGTCCACGTGGCGAATCTCCGCCCGGAGAAGGACCACGCAACCATGCTGCGCGCCATGTCACTGGTCGCATCCCGCGTTCCACAAGCGCACCTGCTCTTGGTTGGCAGTACAGCGAACTCTGGTTGCGCCGCGGCTCTGCGTCAGGCAATTGCTGCCATGCACCTCGAGGGTTGTGTCTCGCTTCTCGGCGAGCGCGAGGACGTCGCCGCCATCTTGCACGCCAGCGATGTCGGCGTACTGTCCTCGGCGAGCGAGGGTCTCCCGTTGGCCCTGATCGAGTACGGCGCCGCCGGGTTGCCGGCAGTGGCGACTACGGTTGGGCAGTGTGCGGAAGTACTAGACGGGGGCGCGGCCGGCTTGCTCGTACCTCCGGGCTCCCCGGAAGCACTCGCAGACGCGCTCTGCTCCGTTCTCGACAGTCCGGAGCGGCAGGTCGACTTCGGCGAGCGGCTCTGCACTCGTGTCCGTCAATTCTATAGCGCCACTGCTGTGCTGGGCAGGGTGTGCGAACTATACGATCTGGTGCTGGAGGACACGTGAAGTCGAGAATCTCGCGGTTCTTGCTAGCTGGGCTGCCGCTGTCCTTTGTCGGCAGTTTGTTCGCAGCCGAGTATTTTGTTGCGCCAGACGGGAAGCCAACCGGCAGGGGCACGTTGGATTCTCCTTGGGACCTCGCTACCGCACTCTCCAATCCCACGGTCGTCAAACCGATGGATACGATTTGGCTAAGAGGCGGAGCGTATCGTGGCACGTTCACCAGTTCGCTCCGCGGTGCCCCAGATCATCCCATCATCGTCAAGCAATACCCGGGTGAGCGTGCCACGCTGGACGGTAACATCGGCCGGCCCGGCTCGACGCTCACCGTTCAAGGCGAGTGGACGTGGTACTGGGGTTTTGAGGTGATGAATTCGCGTACTGATCGGAGTGCAGCGACTCCTGGTTCTAGCCCACCTGGGGGCCCGGGGATGTCGATCTCCGTATACGGTCCGAATGTGAAGCTCATCAACCTCATCGTCCACGATGGCGGCGGAGCTTACGGGGTGTGGAAGCAAGCTTTGAACGCGGAGGTGTACGGCAGTCTTATCTACAATAGCGGTTGGCTGGCCCCTGACCGCGGGCACGGCCATGCAATCTATACGCAGAACGACCAAGGCACTAAGGTCATCGAAGACAACATTATCTTCAACCAATTCGGGAATGGGCTTCAGCTGTACGGTTCGCCTCACGCCAAGCTGCAAGGCTACGAGATCCGTGGCAACGTTCACTTCAATGATCGTTTTCTAGTCGGAGGGGGTGCGCCAGCTGAGAACATTGAGGTGATCGAGAACTACCTATACAGAAATGAAGCTGGGTTTTACTATACGAGCCATGCCAACCACAACTTGACACTCTTGAACAACTACTTTGCGGTCCCGGTTCGCGCATATTGGTGGGACCATGTTCGAGCGGAAGGGAACACGTTCTACGCGGCGGGCGGGGCCAACCTGTCGCTCCGGCTCGTTCCCGGCGGCGCGTCGACCGACCATTGTTTCGACCGGAATGTCTATCTCACTAGGCCGGGAAGTCAGCCCAAGATTCTGATCCAGGCGGTCGATGGAGGCGGTAATCAGTCGTTTACGTTCGCTCAGTTGCGCGAGAAACTCGGATGGGAGAAGAACGGCGAAGAGCGTCTCCTTGCAGCCAATGTGCCGGCGGGCCCCGCCGTGTTCGTCCGCCGGAACAAGTACGAGCCCACGCGGGGCCACATCGTCGTTTACAATTGGCCGCACTGGGACAGCGTGGATGTAGATATTTCGGTCATGAACCTTCTGCCGGGCGACCGCTACGAGTTGCGGAATGCTCAGAACTACTACGCGGAGGCTATCGCCGGGACGTTCACCGGTGGACCGATTCGAGTGCCGATGAGAGAATGGACCATCGCCAATCCCATCGGGATGGACCACCCGATCGAGCCGTCCACTTTCCCCGAGTTTGGAGTGTTTGTCCTAACGGTGACGAAATCCGCGAAGCTCTCGACTCGGTGACCGGGAATATTCGTTCCGGATACGCGCCTGCCTTCTCGTGCGCCGCGCCTTCCGAACTCCCTCATTAGCATCAATTAGACGGTGGCCCCATGAGACTCTCGATCGCCTTGGCGACCTACAACGGCGAGCCCTACCTGTCCGATCAACTGGCAAGCTACCTCCAGCAGACGCGGCTGCCCGATGAGGTGGTCGTTTGCGACGACGGCTCCTCTGACAGGACGCCTCAGATTCTGGCGGACTTCGCAGCCAGCGCGCCATTTGAGGTCCGACTGTTCCAGAATGAGCGTCGCCTGGGGTACGTGAGGAACTTCGAGAAGGCGGCCGGGCTTTGTTCCGGGGACGTGATCTTCTTTTCGGACCAGGATGACTGGTGGCTGCCGGAGAAACTGACTCTGATGGAGGGTGCTTTTGCCCGCCAGCCGTCACTGGGGCTGGTTTTCCACGACTCCGAAATCACCGACAGCGCCCTGCAACCCTTCGGATTATCTGACTGGCAGCGGAGGCATTTCTCCAGGAAGCTTCAAGCCCATGTGTTGGAGGGTCGCGGTGCTCACGTGCTGCTCAGCCGATTGTGGACCATTACTCCAGGCAACACGGTCGCTTTCCACTCCAGCCTGCGCCGCTGGCTCCTGCCCTTTTCCCAAGCGACTGGGCACGACGAATGGACTGCGCTGATGGCCTGCTGTGTCGCTGATGTTTCGATTGTTCCCCACAAGCTAATTCTGTATCGTAGGCACCCGCACAACGCCACCGGTAGCCTGTCGCCGACGTGTCCAGCCGTAGTGGTCCGGGGCGCAATCGCCCGCCGTCGTCGCACCCCAAGGAAGAATACCTGCCTGCGTCTTGTGCGGGTGTACGAGGATATTCGCCAGCGCCTCGCAACCGTGCCCGCAGAAGTTCATCCTCCCAACCCGAATCAGGTTTTTCTGGACCAGCGGATTGCCTTTCTGAAGCGTCGCTCGGAGTTCCCCTGCCACCGGATGGCCCGCATTCCCAGCATCGTTCGCGAACTGCTGGCCCTCACTTACTTCCGCTTCGGTGAAGGATTGAAGGACCTTTTTCGCGATGCTTTCGAGAGAGACTGGTAGCGCGTTCCCGAACCGGCATGCTTTTTCTAGCGCTCAATTCGAATGCCGACAGCTCTGGACGGGGTTCTCGCCTGTGCCAACCCAGCCCCGTCCCCGCTCTCGCAGGACCGCCGCGCGCAGCGAGGTCAACCTTGTCTATGTCTCCGCAGTGTTACTTCATCGCAACCAGTCAGCCTGATGCCGCCGTGTCCCAGCAGTTCTTTGCGCTGGCGACAGCGCTAGCCACGCGGGGGCACCGGGTGGTCCTGCTAGTCGACGGGCAGCATAAAGAGCTGGAGAACAGTGACGCCAATCCGACCATAAGAACCTGGCCGTCCAAGCGGCCAGTCCACGTTCGAGATGCGCTGTTTCTTGGGCGGCTTATCCGCCAGCACCACCCGGATTGCTTGATCTCAAATTTCGGGGCGGTGACTCTTATGTTGTCGGTGGGTTGGCTCCTGCGAGTGCCTCACCGCATCGCTTGGTATCACACGCTCAGCACCCAAATCAAACTCGATAGCAAACTGCCGCGATGGAAGTGGTGGCTCCTGAAATTGAGGAAGAGGAGTACGTACTCACTCGCGACCTGCTTGGTTCCAGTGTCGGAAGCGGCATCTCGAGACCTCCAAAACACATATGGCGTCCCCTCGACGAGGTGCCGGGTTTGTTTGAATTCGCTTCGAGATCCGGGATTGGCGTACTCCGTGCAGCCAGTTCGGCAAGCGGCTCGGGTCATTTGCGTCGGCCGTCTCGATCGCTGCAAGGGCCAGGACGTTCTTATCCGCGCGGTGGCGCTTCTCAAGGAGTCGGTCCCGAGCCTTCATGTTGAGCTGGTTGGCTCCGGGCCGCTGTCGACCGACTACCGGCAACTGACGTGCGAGTTGCGAGCGGAGGACGAAATCCTATTCGTCCCCAACATCCCCCACAGCGAGATCCACGCGCGTCTGACTGGGGCGTGTGTCTCGGTTGTCCCCAGTCGCAGCGACGCGTTCTGCCTGGTAGTGATCGAAAGCCTTGCAGCCGGCATTCCGATCGTGGCGTCTAGAACGGGTGGAATTCCTGAGTTGTTTCGAGACGGAGTCGACGGGCTCCTGGTCCCCCCAGACGACCCAGGCGCCTTGGCTGGAGCGTTGAGTTCACTACTGTCTAATCCCGAATTGCGGGAACGGATGGGCAAGAATGCACGTGGACAGTTCTTGGCGTGCTTTGAGCAGAGCAAGGTAATTGCCGAGCTGGCGGAATGGCTCCAGAGCCTTGTGGCGTTCAACGGCAACGTGCGCCCGCCGGAGCGAAGAGGCGAGTCGTCCCGCGATGCCTAGCTCAAGACCGTCAGTCGTGCGAACGGCCAGGCTCTATTGCCTGTGGTTTGGTGCGCTCCTGATCCTCTGCTATTTCCCGGTGATCGGGAACATCACTCACCAGTGGCACTCTGACGACGACATGGCACACGGAGTGTTCGTCCCCGTGATTGTTGGGTACATCATCTGGGAGCGGCGCCAGTCGCTTCTGAGCCAGGAACCGGTGCGGAGCCGCTGGGGGCTGGTTGTGATCCTTTGGGGCGCCGTGCAGGCGTGCGTCGGCGCACTGGGCGCGGAGATCTTTCTCCAGAGGGCGGCGCTTCTCATCTCCATTTTCGGAATCATCCTTTACTTCGCCGGAACGCGCGCCTTCCGGATTCTCGCGTTCCCCTTGTTGCTGCTTGGATTCATGCTCCCCATCCCGGGGATTGTGTACAAACAGATCACGTTTCCCCTGCAGTTGGTCGCCAGCCGCATCGCGGAATCCGGGCTGGAGTTGCTCGGCTACATGGTCGTCCGGGAGGGCAACATCCTCGAGCTCGCCGGCCAGAGCCTGTCGGTGGTGGAGGCCTGTAGCGGCATCCGGGCGCTGCTATCCCTGTCGTTCTTCAGCTTGACGTATGCCTTCCTGGTTTCGAAACGGACCTGGATACGGTGGGCGCTCCTGCTGGCCGCGGTTCCCATCGCCGTCGCCGCAAACGCCTTCCGAATTGTCGTCACGGGTATCCTGGGCGAACACGATCCCAAACTGGCCGCAGGCTTCTTCCACGGCTTTTCCGGCTGGGTGATCTTCGTAGTCGCGATCGCGCTGATCATCGGTACCCAGAAACTGCTGTCTCGCTTCTCTCACGCATGAAGACCTTGATCCTGTTCTTGAGGACGCCTGCCGTTCTGTTGGTGAGCTCGATCCTCTTGCTCCAGGCCGCGGTGTTCTATCATTCGAATCGGGGCGAGGTGACGCCCATCGTGGCTCCGCTGAATACCCTCCCGGAGGATTTGGGGCCGTGGCGGTTGGTGCAGCAGGATGAGATCAGTGATTACACCGCAACGATCCTCAATCCCGACGACTATGTCCTTCGCGTGTACGAAGACCCCTCGACCCGGCGGACAGCAGACTGGTTCGTGGCCTATTTCAAGACGCAAAGGACGGGGCACTCACCCCATTCCCCGCGCAACTGTCTCCCAGGAGGCGGATGGGTCCCGAACCGTTGGGGCAAGATCCAGATCGCGAACCTGACGACGGCGGGGACTTTCACAGTAAATCGCTATCTGGTAGCCAAAGGCAACGATAAGTTCGTCGTGCTGTATTGGTACCAGACGTCCAACCGTGTCGTCGCCGACGAGTACACCGCGAAGGTCTTCCTGGTGCTTGACTCATTACGGTATCGGCGCAGCGACACCGCTCTTGTTCGAGTGTCCGTTCCGGTGGCGGATAGCGAAGATGGGGCGGAGCGTGCCGCGATTGCGTTCGCCCGGCAGGCGCAGGCCGCTTTGCGGGCGCACATTCCCCCAATCAGTGGATTCTAGTTTACATGCTGTTCAATAGTTGGACGTTTTGGATCTTTTTCGCGATCGTGCTGCCGCTGTATTGGCTTCTGCCGCACAAGCTCCAGAACAGAATGCTGCTGCTGGCGAGCTACATCTTCTACGGCTGGTGGGACTGGCGGCTTCTGCCGCTCCTCAAGTTCTCTACCGTAATGGAGTATTGCCTCGGCAACCTGGTCGCCAACGCCAAGACTGACCGGCTCAGGAAAGTGTGCATTTGGACCTCCGCGGTTCTAAACCTGGCGCTCCTGTGCGTGTTCAAATACTATGGCTTCTTCTCCAGTCAACTTGCGGCCTTGCTATCGACGGTTGGTATTCCGGCGTCACTGCCGGTACTTAATATCATTCTGCCTATCGGCATTTCGTTCTATACGTTCCAGAGCATGAGCTATGTCTTGGACATCTACCGTGGCGTGGGCGTGCCCGCCAAACAGTTTCTGGATTTCGCTCTCTACGTTGCCTTCTTTCCCCATCTCATAGCTGGACCGATTATGCGATCCGGCCTTCGCGCTGACGAGGCAGCAGGAACGAAACTACTCAAGCAGATCGTCGCTCGTCGCACATACCGAGGGCGACTTTACGCAGGGCTTGTACTACATCGCGAGTGGGCTCTTTAAGAAGATCGTCATCGGTGACAACATGGCTACCCTGGCGAACACGATCTTCCAGTCGCAAGGCGGCCGTCTCAGCAGCCCCGATTACCTTGCTGGCGTGTACGCTTTTGCCTTCCAGATATATGCGGACTTCTCCGGATACAGCTCGATCGCTCAGGGCCTAGCGAAGTGGATGGGCATCGACCTGATGACGAATTTCCGAATGCCATATTTCGCTGTCTCGCTAAGTGATTTCTGGCGGCGCTGGCATATCAGCCTTTCGACATGGCTTCGTGACTATGTCTATATCTCTCTGGGCGGCAACCGGGGCCGTGCTTGGCGTACATATCGGAATCTGATGATCACGATGGCGCTGGGGGGCCTTTGGCACGGGGCGAACTGGACGTTCGTCATCTGGGGTGTATTCCACGGATTGCTGCTCTGCGGCTACCGCCTGCTGGATCACAAGAATCAAAGTGTGACATGGTCAGACCTCAGTACCGGTCGCGCTTTCCTCAGGGCATTCGTCATGTTCCAATTCGTCTGCCTCGGTACCTGCGCGGTGTCCCGGTCGTGGCCGAAGCAATCCGGAGCGGTCGGACAGGAACTCTGTTGTTCCTAGGCAACTCGCTGACGAGTGAAGGCGTCCAGGTCTCGACGGTTGAGCAGGAACTAAGCGCCGACGGCCTACCGGCTGTCCGTTGCTTCAAGCTGAACCCGGATGATACGACGCTGCTCGACAGGTACTACCTGCTGAAACAATACTTCATCCGGACCGGTTCAACACCCGACGTCTTGATCGTCAGCTACGCGGGGAACCAGTTGGACGACTCGGCGTCTATCCACCCCGATCGAATTGCTGGGTTCGGAGGGCTGTCTAATGTCCGGGAGCTCTTTGCATACGACGTTCATGACCTCGGGGCAAGAATCGACTATGTCCTATCGAGTCTCAGCGAGTTGTACGCCCAGCGTGATCGGGCCGGTTGCGAGTGCTCGATGCCGCAATCCCGGGATACCGAGTCGCGGCTAGGCTATACAGTTCGTCCATCAGGAAGGCCGCCGAGAAGAGGGCAGCGGTGAGGGAGCGTAACACGCACAGCCGGCTCCTTCGCTTTCTCGCGTCGTGTCGACTCGCGAAGATCACCCTGGTCGTCGTGGCGATGCCCGTCCCGGGGGGGCTACGCATCGCATCCATCGTTGCCGGCTTCGGTACAGTCGTACGGTGGTTCGTTTCTGGATCTCCGCGATGTGGCCGGCCTCAACAGTTCCTGCTTTAGCGACGGATATCACCTGAACGCGCACGGCGCGGCACTGTACAGCGCGGAGTTGGGGGTACGATTGGGCGTTTGTCTACGTGAGCGTGCGAGGCTCCGTCGGCGGTCAGAGATTGCGCTGGGGGAACCTAAGCTAGGGAGCGCCTCTATTGTTATCTAAGGGTAAGAACAAATAGTACCAATGGTACCAAGCAACCGGTTCGCTTCTTGCAATTCTCTAAAAAAGGTGTAAATTGAGCTTTGCGCACTATTGCCAAAGGAGAGGTGCCGCTATGACTGGACGACTGATCGTGCTGCTGGCCGTGCTGTCCGCATTCGGGTCGGCAAGCCAGATGACGAGCGACTTCAACGATGGCACCACACAAGGCTGGACCGTCTACTCGCCGTTCATTGGTGCGCCCGGGGGAACCGGCCCTGTGAATGTCCCTTCGGGGGGCATCGGCAGCAGTCCTTACCTACAGACCGAAGATACCGCGAACGGACAGCTCTTGTTCGTCGCGCCCAGTTCTTGGTCTGGTAATTATCTCGATCAGTTCCTGACATTCAGTTTGCGGAATCAAAACCCCAACACCTACCGAAATCAGGCATACTTTGGGGATCCGGTAGTGTGGATCATGGGTGCAGGTCTCACTCTGTACTACTACAATGATTTCTCGACGCCCAGTTCCTGCGAAGCCCCGGGCGCGGACGTGACCTGGACATTCAATTGCGTTCCACTAACGCCTGGGCCGGACTGGAGCCTCAATGAATTCGCGATCGCAGGCGGACCCGCACCAACGACCGCGCAAATGCTAGCCGTGTTTTCCGATATCACTGCGGTCTACATCGACGCCGACTGGGTGACCGGATATTTTGGCAAGCCAGGAGACACCGCCGGCCACGACATCACAGGTCTAGACGATGTGACCCTCGGCACCCCTGAGCCCGCGACCATAGTGTTGACCGGCATCGGGCTGGCATTCGCACTTCTCGGCTTTCGCAAGCGCTCCCGGGCGCTTCCTCGGTAAGAGTATCCGCCGCAGCCTCGCGGCTGCCCATCTCGTTATTGGAGAATAGTTTGGCTTTTCAAAACGTATTCACCCTCGCTGTAATCACCGCCCTGCTTTGTCATGCGGGCAGTGCTCAGACCGGCGCCGCCAATCCGGCCCCTTCTTCCCCAGCACAACCAGTCGTTGAGGAGTTCAAGATCCTGATCCTCGAAGGCAGCGGCGCAACCAACAACCTCCAGACCCGCCAGGCGACTCCTCCGGTCGTGGAGGTCAATGACGCCAACGATCATCCGGTCGAAGGCGCCGAGGTCATCTTTCGCCTGCCTGCAACCGGCCCAAGCGGCTCTTTTGCGAACGAGCAACTAACTCAAACCGTCAAGACCAACTACCAGGGCCAGGCCACCGTCACGGGATATGTCCCCAACACCCAGGCCGGGAAGTTTGCTATCAATGTCACGGCCACGCTCGGCAACCGGATGGGACGGGGCACGATCGCCCAGACTAACTCGCCGAATAAGTTCTTGGCACGGCCGCCGCAGCATTCGGGCGTCAAGAAGAAATGGATCATCATCGGCTCGATCGTCGCCGCAGTCGGCACCACCGTTGGGGTACTCCTGACCCGCTAGGCCGCGCGATCTCTTGGGCGGCTCCGGGTTCTCGCCAGGCCGCCCATCTCGTCCACATTCGTTTCCACCACGTTGAGGCGTAAATGTCCGCACGAAAGCTCTCCGTTCTCTTAGCTCTCCCTTGTGCCTTGCTCTTCCTCGGCTCCTGCAGGGCCACCAAGGAAGCTCAAAAGCAACACTACTACCAGGAAGGCATGGACCGCTATGCAAAGGCGCAGTACAAAGAGGCATCGCTCGCCTTCCGCAAAGCCATCCAGAAGGACCCCGAATTTGGCGAAGCCTACTACCGCCTGGGACTGGCGGAGTTGCACCCCGACGGCGACCTCCCACGGGCGGTGACCGCCCTGCGCCGCGCGACGGTTCTGCTGCCCTACAAGGAAGAGCCCAAGATCAAGCTCGCCGAGATCTACCTCCAGTCCTACATCGCCTCCTCCGGAACGGAGAAGTACCCGATCGACCAGGCCAGGGGTCTGGCCCAGGTGCTGCTCCAACGAAATCCGAAGTCCTATCAAGGCCTGCGCCTCAGCGGTCACGTGGCCGCCCTCGAACAGCGGCACCAGGAAGCGATCGATCTGTTCCACAAGGCGGACGCCATCAAGCCGGGACAAAACGAAGTGCTGTTCCCACTGGCGCTGGAGCTGGCCTTCAGCAAGCAACCCGAGGCCTCCCAAAAGCTCCTGCTGGAGTTGCTGGCCAAGGACAAGACCTACTTCCCGGTTTATGAGTCGCTTTACACGCAATACGCGGAGGCCGGACGGATCGCCGACGCCGAGGCCATCGCTAACACCTGGAGCGCCAATCTGCCCAACGATTCCGCAGCGGTCCTGCTGCTGGCCCGGCACTACTTCCGCCATGAGAAGTCCGCCCAGATGGAGGCGGCCCTGGCGCGCCTCACTTCGGACCCCAAAAGATTCCCTCAGGGCCTGCTCCAAGCGGGGGACTTCTACCGCAGCATCGGCAAGCTCCCCGAGGCGCGCGAACGTTACCAGGCCGGCCTGCGGCTCAACAGTTCTGACAGGCTTCAATACCAGAAGAGGCTCGCTACGCTGCTGGTCCTCGATGGCAAACGCGACGAGGCCGCTCAGGCCTATGGCTCCATCATCAAGGAGCTGCCGAAAGACGAGGAGAGTCGCGAAACCCAGGCGGCGCTGCTGCTCGAGAAAGACGTCGATGGGGCTGTCAAGGAACTCCAGGCTCTCGTTAAAGAGAACCCGAACAACCCGCAACTGCGCTACAACCTCGGCCAGGCCTATCTGGCCAAACGCGACCTGCCGCAGGCGCGGCTTTGTTTCCTCGAGGCCAGCCGCCGGCGAAAAGCGTTCCTCCTGCCGCGGATCGCTCTCGCTCAGATGGCCGTCGAAGCCAACCAGTTCAAGGAACTCGACCAGTGGGCGGACGAAATCCTGGCTCTCAATCCGAACAGCCCCGAAGGCAAGTTCTTTCGCTGCACTTCCATGACAGGACTCGGCCAGTATGCCGACGCCCGGCGGGAGCTCAACAAGTTACTGAAGGAGTTCCCGCAGTACTCTGACGCCAAGCTGCAACTGTCGTTCGTCGATCTGGCGGAGAAGAAATACGGCGACGCCGAAGCTGCGCTCCAGAAGCTGTATGCGGCTAGCCACGACGTGCGGGCGCTAAACGGCCTCGTCGACGTCTATCTCACCCAGAAGCAGAACGACCGTGCGTACAAACTGGCCACCGATGAGGTGAAGAAGAACCCCAGTTCTCAGAGGATCCGCCTGCTGGCCGGCGAGACGGCCATGCGCATCGAGAACTACCCGGCGGCAATCGACCACTTCCTGCAGTTGGCTGCCGTCGATCCGAACTGGGACTACCTCTACATCCTCATCGGCCGGTGCTATCAGGCAAGCGACGATCTCGGCCGCGCAGCTCTGTCGTTTCGTAAGGCCCGGGATCTGTCACCGAAGAACGTAGAAGCCACTCTGCGTCTTGGCTTCGTTCTCGAGCTGGCGGGCAAGTACAAGGATGCAATCGCCGCCTACCGTGACGTGCTCGCGATTAACCCCGACGTCCCCATCGCCATGAACAACATCGCCTACCTGCTGGCCGAAACCGGCGGGGACCTTGACGAAGCGTTGCGGCTGGCCCAGGGAGCCCTGCAGAGGATTCCTCAGCAAAGCTATATCTCCGACACCATTGGCTGGGTCATGTTGAAGAGAAACCAGCCAGATGCGGCCATGCAGATCTTCTCCACGCTGGTCCGCAAGTACCCCGACGAACCCGTCTTCCACTATCACATGGCTGCTACTTTTCTCCAGAAGGGCGACCGGAGCCACGCCAGGGCCGAGGCCCAGGTGGCCCTCTTGCAGAAGCCCACACCCGATCAGGAACGCAAGCTCCGCGCCCTGATGGCGCGCATGCAGTAGCTTTCGGTATCCGGGAATCATACGCTACACAGCCGCATCTCGTTCGGCCCGGATCTGGAACTACCTCCGGAGGCGTCAGAAACCACCCGGAGGAGACGAATCGCGGTTCTGGCGTCCGTCCTGCTCCACGTCGGCGTCGTGCTCGGCCTCGCCCTCCGCCCAATCGGTGTCGTCCACCCAGTCAAACTGGCGCCGGCTAAGGTCACCCGGCCGGACCCGTTTCGATACGTCCGACTGGTTTCTCCCATGTTCGAGCTGGCGCAGCGCTCACCCAACCGCGGCGACAACCCGGGAACCGTCGACCTGGAGATGCTTCGGCCGTACCGGCAGCTCTATGCACCCCGCGCGATCCCTAAGACGATAGACCATTCACCGGAGCCGTCCGGCCTCGGGCCCCCTTCGCCTGCCGATCCCACCCCGGGGCGGCCTTTGACGTCCATGGTGCAACTGCGTCCCGAAGGGACTGGCGGCTCGCGCCTACCCTCGGGCGCCCCGGCATTCCAAACCGAAGCCCCTTCGGGTGTGCCGTTTGACCTGGTGCCGCCCAGCAATACTCGGCGCAAGCAGGCGGAAGCGCCAGTTCGCTCCGTGCGGCTGATTCTGGGCGATGCCACGATCCCCGGCGGCGGTGACCGCGAAGGTCAGCGCCTGCCCGCCTCTCCGCCGATGATTGGAAGCAGCCTGGAACTGGTGAGCGAGGCGCCTGGAGCAAACCTCGAACCGTATCTCGCCCACGTGATTTCCGAACTCCGGCGCAATTGGTCGCGCGTCCCGCCGGATCCGAGGCAGGCAGGCCCGGCTGGCGAGGTGTCGATCCAGTTCGCAATCCTCCGTATAGGGCAGGTGTCGGGTATCACGGTGGTACGATCATCGCTTTCGGCCTCTACGGTCGGCCTCGCGATCCAGGGCATTCAGAAAGCGAGTCCGCTGCCACCGCTCCCCTGGACCTACCGCGGCACCGAAATCCGCCTCGAGGTGCACTTCGCGCTTCTGCCGGTCGGCGGGGGAGCTTCGCGTTGACAAATGTCAACGCGAGTATCGCGGCCATCTGTCGTGGTACCAGTACGTTACAGCGAGATGAAAATGGCGCGGGGGTATTGACACACCCTGAGATTGGTAGTTTAATACCCTTATCTTTGGAGGACTGGATACATGAATTGGAAAGTAGTGTTTGTGGTCTTCGTCGCGGCTCTCATGGCAGCCTTCCCCGCCTCGGCGGTATCGCTCATCACAGACGGCAATTTCGACAATATCGTCTCCAGCGGTAGCTTCGACACCTATGGCGTTGGTGCACTGCCTACGGTGCAGAATTTGGGGAACGACTGGGTGGTGTCTGCCGGTAGCGTGGATGTTATTCACTCCTACTGGAACCTCCCTCCCGTTGCCGGGTTGCCGAGCGGGGCGCAGAGCGTCGATCTGAATGGGAACACCTTGAGCCCGGCCACTATCCGGCAGACGGTCGCTCTCACTGCAGGTCAGCAGTATACAGTGACATTTTGGATGTCCGGCAATCCCGACGGCTCGCCGATCGACAAGCAACTTCAAGTACAGGTGGGTCAGGTTTCGGAAAGTGGCTTTAATGTTGGTGGGACCAGCCCGGTTTTTGATTCACTGAACCAATCGCCGGTTCCAAGTCTGGTTTGGCAGGAGCATAGCTGGACTTTCACCGCCTCCCAGAATGCGAACGCGATCCAGTTCTCGTCTCTTGTCCTCAACGGCAATTATGGTCCCGTGGTGGCCGACATCTCCCTTACCGCCACGCCGGAGCCCGGCGCGGTTGTGCTCTTCGGGACTCTGACAGGAGCGCTGGCGCTGTTCGTGCGGCGGCGGCGCAAGGCGTAGTCCGGTTCAAGTCTCAACGGTTCTGCGAGCCTCTGGGGACCTCCCCGGAGGCTTTGCTGTTTCTGGACGTCTTCAGGACCGGCCCGGGATCGGGCGCACCCACTCGCGGTCGATCTCCACGTACACAGAGCGCTGCAGGAGCGTCACCGACGCTACCAGCCGGTAGCGGCCCTTCACCTTGACCACGACGCCTTCCGCGCCCGCAAGCGGTCCCTCTTCGATGTACACCGCCTGCCCGACCCGCACGAACGGCCACGGTCCTGACACTAGGCCGGAACGAACAATCACCCTGACGGCCTCGATCTCCCGCTCCTCGACCGGAACGGCTGTCTTCCCCATTCCCAGGATGGACAGCACACCAGGAGTCACGAGGATCGGCAGCCGGTTCTCCACATCGAACCGGCAAAAGACATAGCCAGGGAACAGAGGGCAATCGACCTCTTTCACCCGATCGGACCAGCGCCGCCGGGTGCGGTACACCGGCAGGAACTCCTCATAACCCTTCCCCCGCAGCGCAGCGGCCGCGATCTGTTCGAAGTTGGACCGAACCCGGATGGCGAACCAGGGTTGGGTAGCTCCAACGGCGATTGCCTCTGGCGTTTCAACGGAAACTGCATCCCTACCGACCAACACCAGTTGACTCCCTTCGAACAACAGGGGCCTTGAGGCCCGAACAACGAGTAGACACTCTACGCTGACATTTGTCAATGACCTTGGAGAGAAGAGTCTCCCCCTATTTGTGGGGCACGCCCTGCTAGCCTGCCGAGACCCGCCGGCCAGCAGTACGAAGCCAAGATCGCTCCAAAGATGGGCACCTGCAATGCCGAATCCCGCCCTCCGCTTCCACCCGGGTCCGGCACGATGAAGTTTCTTTGGTTTATGAGCTCCACTGGGTTTGAGGATAAGTACTAGTAACTCTCCCTGGAACAGCTTACGCGCTCACCTGAGCGGCGAGTTTCTTCGAGGATTAGCGACTCTCACACCTGAAGGCATGGTAGCCTTCAGGATATTTCTCCGCCAAGCAGGCTGCGGGCCTGCCGGACCAGCTCCGCCGCACATTGGCTTGCACCAACATGATCGAATCGGCGTTGTCGATTCGTGGAGACGGTTTGCCGCAACGTGAAACGATGGCGGGATCCAAGGCGCCCAGCAACGCCTCGTAAACGCCGTTAGTGATCTGCGGGCCGTCCACCGGAGGTGGGGTACGCCAGGCGGAAGGTGGTGCCGAAGGCGCTCGCGGGTCGGCAAGACCGTCAACGCCCACCGGACGGCGATGTGCAGTCCCCGAGGCACAGACTATTTGAGAGGGCTAACTTGTGTTGACCGGCTATCCCGTCCCCGCCGTTCAGCTTAATTAAGCCGGGACGCGCGATCGCTCGACAACTGTCCGGCTCCCGAACCGCCTTCAACAGTGGTCCCCACGCAACAACGACCTCGGGCGGCAGCAAAAGTGGGGAGTCAATGCCTGCCAAGAGTAGTTTACTCCGGCCAACGGGGCCTGGTTTGTCAGGAGATATCGGTTGAGATTGGCCCTCGGTATTCACGGACTGCGCTGAGCAAACTGCCTCCGAAATTCCATTCCTGGAGGCACCACCAGGTCAGTTTCCAGATCAAAAAGACTTGTTGAATCCCCCCTGCAGGGGGCGCGATCTCTTCCTCCATGCCTCGCGTCGGACTCACTCCATCCGCGCTCATGCATATCGGCCAACTTCGCGTCCGTTGTTTCAGCCCGACAGTCCGTGGATAGTTTTGTGCCATCTGCCGCAGCAGTGGCTCGGCTTGAAACAGGTAATGGCACCCCATCCGTTGCGCCGCAGCACCTCTCTGTGCTCGTTCTGCTGAACGATTAGTTCTGGGCGATCCGCTTTTCTCTCGCAATCGAAGTCGAGGCTCGCGACGGTCTAGTGAGCATTCTCGGAGAACGGTCCTGAAGGCGACGCGCGATTCGGGCATTCGTATCGTTAGTGTTCGCGATTTAGGAGGGTATTCTGTCGCTTGTGGCGCTACGCAAGTGCGGGGATGCCGTTCAATTGTGGCGCTGAGATAGTCGTCGTTTCAGGCGGGTAGTCTGACAATGTGGTAACTCAGAACTCAAGAAACGCGGGCAGTCGCTTCCGGAAGTCCCAAACGGCCGAGCATTCAGAAGCTTAGAGCGGCTATACGCGACATTCGAGGACACCTCGGATGTGGTACTAACACAGCAGCGCACCTGGCGTATCTTGGCCCGCTTGAGTGCCGGCGCAACGCGCGGCGGTCAAACCAAGGTAACTAGTTTGTCTATTAGTTGCTTGGGAGCAGTCTGGCCTTTCGGCTTGCCCCACTGGTCTGATTACGTCGGCTCGACCGCAGTCAATGGTCGCGCCACCCATTGTGGAAGACGCCAACATGCTATAGCCAAATGAGGTTAGGTCGGCTGCGCCTGAGTATTAGGGCAGCCCTGATCAGATCCCAACGGGCGTAAGTCACCTTTCACGCCTCAAACGTCAGCCGAGGTTCGGGGAGTACTAGGAAGCTCAGCCAACGGCCAGGCTCGTTTCGGTACTTTACTTCCGGCGTATCTGATGTAGTATGACTTTCTTGGGGGTATGTGTGCCAAGAGCGGTCGCACGGATGCGGGTCATCTGTTTCAGCTCCGCGTTGGTGTGTCTGGCACTCGGCCGCCCGCTTTGCGGCGACTCAGTGATCGTGAACGGTGCAGGCGGCTGGCGATCCGGCTGGACACCAAGCCAAAGCAATTCGACTGCAGGCACTGGAGGTGTCCCGTTCTTCAGCCGCACGTCTAGCGACGGGTCCAACTGCAACGTTGGCTTTTACCTCATGAAGAACGCCTTGTGCAGTTCGAGTGTGCATGGTGATGTCACCAGCGGCCCTGGAGCGGCGTTGCCATACTGGGGTACAGCAGCAGGAGCGGCAGTTCCGACTTTCTACCTGCAGCCCTTTAGCTCTGGCAAGTACACCATCACGCTGGATCTTGAAGTCGCTGGCAACTACAACTCGAACGCGTTCGGCTACTACCTCCAGAGCGATCCCAACCACACGCTCCACCAAATCTTCGCCGGGAATAACAATCCCGTCACGACGAGGACGCAGGTGAACTTTACAGCTCCAACGAGCGCGTATGGCTTCTACCTACAGAACGGCAACACAATCTTCTACAGCGACTCGACGCTAAACGCGACCGACAGAGGCGTGCAGCACTTTGCGTTGTTCCAGGGCCCATCAACGATGAGCGATACCGTTTTCTGGATTGGCGTCGAGGACTCAGCGGGCGGGAATAGCGACTACGACTACAACGACATGATCATCAGGTATCGGGCCTACACTCCGGAGCCAGTAGCCTGGGCGCTGATGGGCACGGTGGCCATGGTTCTCGGAATCGTCACCTACCGCCGCCGTAGTACTCATTTCGGCGATGCACCGCCGAGAGCCCAGGTGCAATCGAGGCAACTGCTCAGAATCAACCAAGCTGCGGACCCAAAATGGAGTTCCGGCTGACAACACGCAAGGTAGGAAGGTTCAAGTCCAAGTGATCTGCAAACTATTTCGCTCCGATGTTCTCGTTAGAACCGCGCTATTGATCGCCGTAAGCGTTTGCGTCGCAAAAGGCGACAGCTACACGGCCAGCCTTTACCTGCCCATGCCCCCTACAGGTTCGGTCGTACCGATCAAACTGGACGGGGTTACCGCTCCATCTCGAGGCACGCTGGATACGTTGGGGTACACAGTCACATTCTCCGTTGCCTCAGGCCAGGGCATCGTGCACGGGGCGGCTGAAGGCCAGTACGCCGTACCAGTCGCAGGTGTGAGCGGTGGCCTGCCTACCTATCTGAAGGGTGATTACGGATCCGAGCCAACGCTCACTCTTTCACAATCGGGAAACTACTTCTCGACCGGTGGTCCCGGCACAATCACGATCACCTTCAAGACGCCGCAGACTTCACTCGCTCTGCTATGGGGTTCAATCGACACATTTAATTCGGTGGCGCTCGACGACGGGTTCACGGTAACAGGGAAGCAAATCCAAGAGGCGGCGCTGGGCTTCACTACCGACGGGTACCAGGGTGTGGGTGGAAGCGCTTATGTTCTTATCAATGCGACCCATTCGTTTACCACTGCCACCTTCACCAGCGGAACGCCTTCCTTCGAGTTTGCAGGGGTCGCGGGCGGATCAACAATCCCCTTAAATCCCACCCCCGAACCATCGGAAATGGTGCTGATGGGAACAATCGGGATCGCGATCGGCTTCGTCGCTCTGCGTCTGCGGCGAATCACGAAAGCAGCGGCTCAGGGACATAGCTGACAGCGGTACCTGCCACGACTCCCAAGCCGCCAACCGCACTTCGTCGAGTCGTCGGGCTCCGCAAACCGGTTTGGTATGCTCAAGCTGGCAGCCCGAGCACTTTCTCCGGCCCTCTCTCGGATCCCTTCCCACGTGTACATGCCCCGCAAAATAGCCCATCTTTATCGCTGATTCGCATCGTGTTGGTGCTTCCAACCTCAACAAACTAAACCTGTCCACGGCCAGGGGGAGCGAGGGACCCTCTCAAGCCTTCGGCCTTCTAGGTGGCTTCTCCTCGGCGCGAAGCTGCGAAGCTGCGTGCCGGTGCGATCAGATCCGTTCACAGCGCATCAGCTACCTGGGCTGGAAATCATGCGGTTGTGGGTCGACGAGATCCGCGACGACATAGAGGACTCCGTTCGCCGTGTTCAGGCCTGCATGGTGGGCCGGAGCTGACCAGCTCACGCCCCGCAGCGAACGCGTTCCCATCACACCACGTTCAACCGCCTGGCGGGACAATTCGTCATCCCGGCTCCATGAAGGTGGTGATGGTGCGTGGATGTTGGGTCGACAGCCACTGATCAGCGTACTCTCAAATGGGGATTCCACCGAAGGTGAACGCTGATTCCGGAGGGAACGCGAACGGCCATTCCGGGCCGAAGGCGAACAGTTCTCGGAGCGCAGCGACGCTGGCATTCCGATTGTGCAGGAAGTGTTCGGCTTCGTCAAGAGGAAGTTATCCGGAGCGCAGCGAAGGCGGGAGGCCGCAAGCGGAGAAAAGGGTGCGGGGAAAGGGGCGGCAGCCCTTGTCCCCGCCCTCAGCACTGAGAAGCCCCGGCGAGCGTCAGTTCGCCGGCTGTGGGCCACGCTTCTTGCGCATTGAGTCCCCGCGCATCTCGATGCGATGCGCGTTGTGAACCAGGCGGTCCAGGATGCCGTCGGCGGCGGTGGGATCGCCGATCTGTTCGTGCCAGCGCGCCACCGGCAGTTGTGAGGTAAGGATCGTCGAGCGGGTTTGGTAGCGGTCTTCGCAGATCTCCCAGAAGTCCCGCCGCTCGGTTTCGAGCAACGGAGCCATGGCCCAGTCATCGACCACCAGCACGTCGATGCGGCTGAGCCGGGCCAGCAGGCTGCGCAGGCTGCCGTCGGCTCGGGCCAAGCCGAGATCGCGGAACAGCGCCACTGCGCGCGTGTAGAGGGCCGAGTAGCCGTCACGGCAGGCTTTCTGAGCCAGCGCGCAGGCAATGAAACTCTTGCCTACTCCGGTCGAATCAGTCACATAATGCACATGGTCTTGAGACCGTAACTATCTACTACCGCTGGCATCCGCTGTTCCGTCAGACACTGCGCCTTCATAAGCGCATGCGCGACCGGCACGGCGAACACATCTTCTGCGAGCTTCCCGACGGAACGGTTTGCTCGCTGCCGGGTTGGATGTTCAGGCCCGAGTGCGTGGACTATTCGCTGGGGACGCCGCTGATTGCCCTGGAAGCGCTGGCCGCGCTCCGCGACCTGATCGGCACGTTGCAGACGCCTGCTGATTGCGGTATGGCTTCGCTGAATCGACTTCCGAAGGAGACAGTGGATGAAGCCATCAGTGAAGCCAACCGGCACGCAATTCAACCTGCCGTTGTTGACGGAGCCCGCGGCAGTTCTTCCGAGCGACAAGCAGAAAGAACTGGCCCTGGCACTCGTAGAGATGCTACTCGGCGCGGCGAGCGAAAGCGTCGGAGATCCGGCCCGGGGAGGTGGAGATGAATCCGAAGCTGACGAGTGATCGTCTCCGCCGGAGAGCAGTAGTCTATATTCGACAATCCTCAGTTGGCCAGGTGATGCACAATCACGAGAGCCAGCGCCGGCAGTATGGGCTTGCGGATCGGGCTCGTGAGTTGGGCTTTCGGGATGTGATGGTGATCGACGAGGACTTGGGCCGCTCCGGTTCAGGCCTGGTTGAGCGTCCGGGATTTCAGCGGCTGGTGGCTGAAGTATGCGGTGGCGAAGTGGGCGCGGTCTTCTGTATCGAAGCGTCCCGATTGGCGCGCAACGGTCGCGATTGGCACCACCTGATCGAGCTGTGCGGAATGGTAGGCGCGGTGGTCGTGGACCCGGACGGCGTCTATGATCCGGCCCTCATCAATGACCGGCTGCTACTCGGCCTGAAGGGGACCATGAGCGAGTTCGAGCTGAACCTGCTGCGACAACGGTCGCTGGAGGCAATCCGGCAGAAGGCTCGCCGTGGAGAACTACGCTTCTTGCTGCCTGTGGGCTTCTGCTGGACCGCCGCCGGGAAGATCGAGAAAGACGCTGACCGCCGCGTGCAGCAGGCGATCCAACTGGTCTTCACGAAAATGATCGAGTTGGGAAGCGTACGCCAGGTGCTGTTGTGGTTCCGGCAGGAGAAGGTAGCTTTGCCGGCGTTACCGCGGGATCCCGGCGGGCCCAAGATGGTGTGGAAGATTCCGATTTACAACGCGGTGCTCAAGATCCTGAACAACCCACTCTACGCGGGAGCCTACGCCTTCGGCAAAACTGAGGCCCGCCTCCGGATCGTTGATGGGCGAGCGCGCAAGACGGCCGGCCATCACAAGCCCCGGCCTGAGTGGATGGTCTTAATTCAAGACCACCATCCCGGTTACATTTCCTGGGAGCAGTACGAACGCAACCAGGCGCTGATTGCCAGCAACGCGCATATGAAGTCACGCATGGAACCTAAGGCAGGCCGCGGCGGGCGCGCGCTGCTGTCCGGCATGTTGCGTTGCCGACGTTGCGGGCGAATGCTTCACGTCTCTTACACGGGCATCGGGGCGGCGGTGCTTCGCTACCACTGTAAAGGCGCCCACGTAAACCATGGCGAACACTGGTGCATCTCGTTTGGCGGTCTTCGTGTCGACGAAGCAGTCGCCAGAGAAGTTCTCCACGCCATCAGCGGGAACGCCGTCGAGGCTGCGCTCGATGCGGCCGAGCAGATACGACGGCAGAGGCAAGAGCAGCGGCGAGTGCTTCAGATGGAAGGCGAGCAGGCCCGATATGAGGCGCACCTGGCCTCGCGGCGATACGAAGCGGTCGACCCCGACAACCGGCTCGTCGCGGCAGAACTCGAGCTTCGATGGAACGATGCCCTGCGGAGGGCCCATGAACTCGAAACGAAACTCCAGACGTTCGACACCACTGCCGAGTCGGTGGCCATACCCGACAAGGAGATCTTACTGAGCCTCGCGCAAGATCTGCCGGAGGTGTGGGACGCTCCTTCGACCGACATGAGGCTCAAGCAGCGCATTGTCCGCATTCTTGTCCAGGAGATCGTGGCCGATGTCGACGAAAAGGCCAGCGAGGTAGTGCTCTTGCTGCACTGGGCTGGCGGGCGCCATTCCGAACTCCGCGTCAAGAAGAACGCCACAGGTAAACACCGACGTTGCACGGCTGTCGAAACGATCGATGTGATTCGGCGGATGGCCGGCAGGTTCTCCGATCAGCAGATTGCGGCAACTCTAAACCGCCTTGGGCCGCGGACGGGAACCGACCACACTTGGACGGAGGGCCGCGTTCGATCCGCGCGCCATTACCATCAGCTTCCAAGTTATGATGCAAAACGACAGGACGGCCGTATACTAACTCTTGAGGAAGTGGCGGCGCGTTTAGGAATCAGCCCCAAATCGGTGCGGCGAATGATCGAGCAGAAGAAGCTGGCCGCAACCCAAGTCGTAGCGTGTGCGCCCTGGCAGATTCCGGCGGAGGCTCTGGATACCGATGCTGTGCGGCAGGCTGTCCGGGACATCAAGAGTGGTGTTCGGCGTCCGCAGGCTCAAGTTGGCGAGCACCAACAATCAATGTTTTCAGGGCTGTAGTGAGGTAACTCAGAATGTCGCAGGATCGGTGGGGCCGAGCACGAAGATGTTCTCGTGTTGCGCGGCCCAAGCCGAGTTCTGAGCCAAGGCGCGGATCGCGCTCTTGTCCAAGCCGCGCGAAGCTCGATAATCGATCTCTTCGACGCAGGCTCCTTTCAGCCTGGCCGCTTGCAGCCTCCGCGCCAGCGCCTGATTCTCTCGCCAGGTCCACTGCTGATCCACCAGCAGGCCAAGCCGTTCCAGGAAGCTCAGTTCGCGCACTGCGGGATCCTGCTCCTGCGCCTTCAAAGCGTCCACCATGCCGAGCAACCGCATGGCCGTCAGTTTTTCCATCATTGGTTCTTGCAGCATGTGGGGCTCCTATTTGAAGTACTCCGATCCGCGGATGTTGTCGTGTGGAGGCGTGATCGCCGGCGGGGGCGCCGCGAACGGAACCTGGTCCAGTGCGTTCTTCAGAATCGATTCGACGCTCTTGTAGCGGCAGGCGCCGGTGAGCAAGGCGCGCTCGGCCGCCGCCTCCATCCGCTCGGCGGAGTACTTCCCCGCCAGCCGGATGATGCCCAGACATCCGCGGTAACCCATCTCGGGGTGCGGCTTGTCATCCATGATGCGCTGGAACAGGCGCGCTGTATTCGGGCCGATCCACCGCGAGCACCTGGAGTGGCCGCCCTCGCGCATGGTGCATTGGGCTGCCAGTTATTACCCGTCAGCAAACTCCATCGTCGCATGAACGGAGTTTAAGAGATTTGCTGCCTGATTCCCTCTTGTCTTACGAGTGTGTCTGGTGTAAGCTTTTTTTTCGCGCCGGCATTTCCGTTCCTGGGGCGGTGCAGCTCCTGGTTTTTGGGGGCTGCGGGGTTCCGTGTGGTATCCCCCGCGTGTCCGCAGCGTGGGGACGTGCAGAGCGGGAGTGTTGTGCAAAAACACATACTGTCGGGGATCTTGTCCCCTGGTGAAAGGGGCCAAACCTCGCTTGTCGGCGCTCCGGTAGTAGCCTATGCCAAAACTTCTGGTCTCCCGCTCTCGGAGCCACGTGGTTCACTTCCGCGTCACCGAGCAGGAATTCGACGACATCTGCGCCGCTTGCCGCCTCGACGGCATCCAGAACGTCTCCGAGTTTGCCCGCGGCACCCTCGTCAGTGTCTCGCGCACCCGCCTCGACGCTGTCGTCAACGGTGGCATCCAGAACCAGCTCGATGCCCTCGGACAGAAGATGTCCCGCGTGGACACCGTTCTCGGTGAGCTTATCAGCGCTCTCAAACCGGCCCGCAAGAAGCGTAAGTCCCAACGCCTTCAGCCGCTGGGCGCGGTCCCAGCGCTGCCAGACGGGCGTCAGGTCGATGAGCACTAACTAACGACAGCGCCGCCGTGTACGTGAAGTGTTTGTTGCCATCGAGTTCTCCAGTGAGCTTTCGGCAAGCCTGCGTAGGCAACCGGCCTGACCTGTCCTGCCTGGAATGGGCCACCGGAATGCGACGCACCGAGGTGCGACCGTTCCGGAGGCGGCGCGCGCAGGCACGCGTCAGAGGCAGTAGCCTTGCGCGACCCAGTAATGCCAGTCGTCGAGCGCTTCGGCGGTTGACTCGTCCGGATCGATGGCGGCCAGCTGCGATAGAGGCACGGCCAGGTTGCGGCCCTGCCGGCGGATCAGCACCAACATGTCGTGTTCGCAGGAGTCCTCGGGCGCCATGCGCAGGACCTCGGCCGCTTCTCCTTTTCGGCGCGGCGAAACCACAGTGGCAGCGATGCAACGCGTCGCCATGGTTACTCATAGAATCGGGCGAGAGATGACACGGCCGCACGACCTAAACCTGCCCGCGACGTGATCGGCGTCGTGGCTGGGATAGCTCGCCACTGCGACGACGCCTGAGCCGCCCAGCCACCTGGCTATCGACCGCGCAGTACTCGCCTGTGGCCAGGCCTGCTATTGTGCCAGGCTATGGACGGCGCGGCTCGTGCTGTCGCAGGGTGGCTAAGCCATGAGATACGCTAAGGGCACGATCGACGTCAGTTCGCGACAGGGCGCGCTCCTGTTGCAGCAGGTGCTGAGGTCGCGGCACGTGACGCACGACCAACTCTGGCAGTTCTTCCAGCTCCCAGCGCAGGAGACGCGGCGGCGCGCCATGGCCTTGTCGCTCGGACGACCGGGGCATCTCAGAGCTGGACCTGGGTGTACACGATCAGCGAAACTGGCGCGGGCTCATCTCGCCGGCCAGGGCGGCGGAGCGGCGCTGGTGGCAGGAAGGGCCGTGAAGCAACAGAACGATCGGGCGGTCCTCCATTCCCTCGACCTGAACGAGATTCAGCTCACGCTGATGCACACCGGCGAACTGCGCCGTCGCCAGAATCAAAGCCTGGCCAGATCCAGGACGTCGTCTGTCCTTGTTTGAAAGACGGCGCGATGCGGCGCGATCTGGCCGGTCATGCGTTGACGGCGCGGACCGTCGGCACCGCGAACAACCGCGCCCAGCTCTTGATCGCGACGGCCTGCACTGCGGCGACCACGCTACTTGTCACGTAGTGGTCATTCGTCACCGCCACAAGTACATCAGGTCGAGCCTTCACAGCGGAAGCAAGCACCGGCCGCGTCAACAACTGTTCGTAGCAGATGAGGATGGCAGCGCGATGGCCGCTGATGCGGATCACGCCTGCGCCGAACAGATGAAGGGGCACCCCAGCTCGGCAGAAGGGCCGCCACATTCCAATAGGGACCGGAATACGCTGGAGAAACGAGTCTGGACCGCCTCGCCCGCGTATGAGAACCGCGTTCTCGTGCAGGGTCGAATTGAGGATCGGCAGCCCGGCGCCGATCACGACCGTTTTTCCGCTCGCCGCGAGGGCGGCGAGCGTTTGTTCCCAGAAGAGATCTGTGGCTTCGGTCCAGCGCGGGACGACCGTCTCCGGGAAGATGATGACCTTGGCCTTAGACTCAAGGGCTCGCTGCTGGAGCCATTCCGCCGCTTGGAACGCGGCGGCCGGGTCCTCAGTGTCAGATCCGAGCCCGTCAAACGAAGTGTCCACGCCCTCCCACCCAGGCGGGGGAGCGGGATCTCCGGGATACACAATGTTCGTTGTTGCCGCCAAGATGCTGCCTGCAAGAATAGCCGTCCGGGGATGTGCCCTCAGCGAACCGGCCAATGCCAGGACGCCGACGATACCGAACCAACCGGTACCCGGGAAAAGGACTCCCGCGGCGGTGAGTGGCGATGCCCAGCCAATGATGCAGAGCGGCGGAACGCAACTTGCCAGGACGGCTGCTGGCGCTCGCCAGAGGCAGGACTTCCGGCTTGCGCCCCACAGTAGCGGGCACGGCGCTGCCAGCAACGCCGTCGCGGCGAGCCATAGCAGCACGCCCGACGCAGTCGAGGCGCCTGGTCCGAGAAATAGGGCCGCGACGCCGATCAGTGGCCAGGAGGCGGCGCCGTAATACGCCGCAGCCACCGCATAAGCCCCCAGCCGCCGGTCTTGAGCGAAACACAGCGGAGGGAAGACGACACTGACCGCCAGGGCGGCAAGGTGTCCGCTCCAGGCGACACCCCCGACGGCCGCTGCGGCCACGGAGAACACGAATAGCCGACGAGCGCCGGTCAGTTTCCGAACGTCCATAGAGGCCGAAGGCGATGCTGGACCGTCTGAAGCCCCACCGGTCCGAAATACCGGCTGTCGAAGCTCAGTGGATTGTGAGGGGAAGCCATCCAGGCGGTGCCGTGCGCGACTTGGTACCGACCGAAGGGCCAATGTGGGAGCGCTCGCCCCGCCGTATCCCGCGGGCGAGCCGCAGTATTGGGAAGCAAACGGCCGTTGACTGCAATGCCACGGGCCGAGAACTCGATGAGATCGCCCTCTCGACCCACGACCGGTTTCACGAGAGGAGCCGCCCCGTCTGGGCACGGGCCGCAGGCGCGGTAGCCGCGGCTGCGGGAAAGCCGGCCGGCTCCGGCACTGGGACAGAATTCGACAAGCGGTGCGTCCGCAGCCGACGTGATCAGATAGAAGCCAACTGGAATCGACGGGCTGGGGTTCAGGCGCACGCCAGCCATACCCGATAGCAGAACGCATCCGATGATTCCGCCGGTCAACAGCCCGATGCGTCGAGCGGCGGTGAGATTGGGCCTATGCCACCGACCAGCCATCTGCCTGATCCTCCTGTGGCGCCGCGACGGCCGGAGCCGCGGCCGGCTCCGCCTGGTCGCGCTGGCCGGCCTGCACACGGCCGACGATGTGGCAACTGCGCACGATGATCTCGTGCACTGTCCGCGCGCTGCCGTCCTGTGGTGTGAACTTCCGCGACTGTAGCCGCCCCTCAACATAAATGTTGTCGCCCTTCTCGCAAGCCTCGGCGAAGTCGGCGAGACGATCGTAGAAAACGAGGTTGTGCCAGTTAGTTTGTTCCTGGACCTCGTTGTTATGGTCACGATATCGATGCGATTCGGCCGCGCGTGCGTTTACGACCTTCGTGCCTGAGGGTAGGTATCGAGCCGGCCCGGGCTTGTCGGCCAGGTAGCCCGCGATTTCAATCCGGTTCTTCTGCATTGGTCAGGTCCTCCTCGTAGCCGTCATCCGCCAGCTCAACGTCGTCGAGGAATCCGTCCGAAAGGCCTTCGGCGAAGCTTCTCTCCAGCGCGGAACCCTGTGCCGGACGGCTGATCCGGTTCCACGCGGGATCGATCGGCCTTTGCGGCATGGCGCTGCCCCCGTCCAGCGAGTGGAACTCGGTCGGCGGTGGAATCGCCGCCCGCCGCGCCAAGGCTGGGTCGGTAAAGTAGAGCATCTGGGTGCCGAATATCGGAAAGTGGCCGGAGACGAAGATGAGCATGTTCCCCGGCGCCACGATCCTTTCGGATTCGCCGTCGGTCCTCTTGACGGGCGCCTGGATACGCAGGACCTCGTCCGGCGTCATCAACGGCCGCTCGATGTGGTCCACGCTGGCGTTGACGTGGCCCATGATCGGAGAGAGGCGTGACCCAGAGAAGTTGAACGAGGCCTTCTGGATCGTCTTCGTCCCCGTCATTTTGGAAAGGAGTTCTGCGGTCTCGAGCTGGTTCGGCGCGAATGCAATGCGGACATGGCAGTTCGACACGATGCTTTCATTCGTGCCGTACTGATCGACGATCTGCCGGATGTCCTGCGTGATCAAGTATGCTTTGAGCCCATAGCCGGCCATGTAGGAGAGCGCATCCCCGAACAACTCCATCCGGTTGAGCGACGGGAACTCATCGATGAGGAACAGCAGCCGGTGCTTGTTCTTCTTCTGCGTCCCGCCCTCGAAATCCATCCGCTCGCTGAGGCGGTTCACGATCATAGTGAAAATCAGGCGCATCAGCGGGCGAAGCCGGATCTTGTCCGAAGGCGGAACGACCAGGTACAGTGACACCGGGCTGTCATTGTTCACCAGATCGTTGAGCGTGAGGTCGCTCGCCGACGTGTTCCTCGCGACCAGCGGGTCGCTGTAAAGTGTCAGCGCGGTCTTGGCCGTGGACAGAACTCCGCCGAAATCGCGCTCCTCCTTGTCGAGCATCTCCTGCACTTTTTCCCGGACCACGGGGTGGGTGGCGGTGCGGTCACCAGTCTGTGTGCGCCAGTTGTACCGCCGCTGGGCGTCGTGAGGGTAGTTCAGGATTTCGTGCAGGGTATCCCGGAAGCTCATGCCCGGTCGCGTGAATACGCAGGCGAGGTCGGCCAGACAGGCAGTTCGTCCATCGGCCGCCGCGGCATAGCACACGTGAAGAATCATGCCGGTCGTGATCGAGGCCGCCGCATCCTGCCAGTAGCGCTCCTGAGGGCTATCCTCGCCAGTGCGGACGATCATGTTCGCGATGTTCTGGGCGTCAGAGACGTCGCGCTGCGCCCCCAGACGGAGCTCGGCCAGCGGATTGAATCGCGAGGAACTGCCCTCTTCGACAGGAGAGAACTTGAAGCAGATATGGCCTTGCTGCCGCCGGTAGCCTGCGGTTTTCGCCCAGTTCTCACCTTTGATGTCGTAGATGACCGCACTCTCGGCCCAGGCAAGGAGGGTGGGAATGACCAGGCCGACGCCCTTGCCGGAACGAGTAGGCGCGAAGGCGAGGACGTGCTCAGGACCGTTGTGTCGCAGATAATGCAGGCGGCCGGCGCGCTCGTCGTACCAGCCGCCGATATAGACGCCCTCCCGCGCATCCAGCAGACCCGTGGTGCGAATGTCTTTTTCGACGGCCCATCGCGCGGAGCCGTGGAGGTCCTCGGCGTTCTCGGAGAGCCTCTTTGTGCGGCGGAGGTTCAGAACGAAGAACGCGCCCATCGTGGCAATCGAACCCAGGACGACGATTGCGACGCCGCCGAGAATCGGCAAGCGCACTCGGCGGTCGGTGGCGCCGGTGTAATGCCATACCCAGTCTGCCCAAGCGAACGGTTCGTACAAGAAGACGCCTCTTACGCCCGCGACGGGCCGGCCAAGTGCGGGCTGGTAAGAGAACCGGGACGCGATGTATTGAGTTGCGGCTATGTTGCAGCACAGGAGGAGGGCGAGGCCCGCAAGCATCGCCCTCCAGTTATAGGCACCGATGTAGCCGGGGTCCCGTGGCGTGCGGTAGAGAGCGGGCTGCCTCATCTTTCCAGGCCCCTGCTCTGTTCGCCGGGGTGAAACGTGTCAACGGCGGCGCGCTCGTTCGAATACGCGATCAATACGTTCTGTCCAGGTTCGGGCAATCGGGACAGAAGATGCCTCATATGGGCGACCGCCGATTGCGGGCTGATCTTCTGCACGAGGTGGCACCAGGTTTGCCCTATCACCTCGCCACGGTAGGCTCCACTGTCTGTGTGAGCCACAAATGTCCGGGCGTTTTCCCCCAGGGCGCGCCTGCACAGCTCTTGTGCCTCGGCGAACGAATTCCTCAGGTCGGTCGGATTTGGCTCAATGCCCTGAACCTGGTCGTCGAGGATGCGCTCGGCGATCGCTTCCGGAACGGCCAAGGCGTCCGGCGTATTCGGAGGCTCCGCCTCCGCAGGGGTTCGCAGCTCCTTCGCAGTCTGTTTTTGCTCGATGTCGATGGTTCCAGACGCCGCATCGTACTCGGCGACGTACTCCGCGGTCTCACGCCGGAGTTGCGGGGACCTCGCCTCCTCCAAGGCCCTGTCCAATGACCTATGATGTTCGAGGCCGAGGAGGAAGTCCGCGGCGATTTGGGCATCGGCCGCGGCGCGGAAGATCTCGTTCTTGTCGTCCCGGAGCGTCTGCAGCCATGTTCCAACGTAGGCCGCATGATTCTGCGGATCGTGGGGGATGCCGCGCTCGGCGGCCAGAAATAGGCTGGCGAGCTCGGCGCGGAGTTCCTCCTTGGCGTACAGCAAGTCCCCGAACCGATAGCTCTCATTCAGACTCGCTCGGTTGAGCCGAGTCGGATGCCCGCTCCAGTGCGCCAGTTCGTGTAGGGCGGTCCCGTAATAGTCGGCGGCGCTCTTGAAGGCCATCCGCTGGGGCAGGTGAATGCTGTCGCTGGCGCGGCTGTAGAAGGCCCGATCATGCTGGTCGTGGGCGATCCGCGCGCCTGAGTGATCGAGGATGGACTCCCCGGCTTGGACCGCCTCAAACTCGGTGCGCCTGTTCGGGACGTGAGGACCGATCCCGTCGATTTGCCGCGCGTTGAATACGGTGTAGACGCGGTGGACCAGGCGCGTCCGGGTTTCGGCCGCGCGCTCCGGGCCCTTGCTTTCCTGCTCCGAAGCACTCTGGCGCGGGAACTCCCAGTACTCAACGTGCGTGCCCCTTTCGCCTCCGCGGACCTGCCATCCTCGCTCTTGGGCCTGCCTGTAGGTCATCCAGCGTGGATCGGTGTGCCCTCTTTGCGCACCCAGAGCGAGCAGATGCAATGCATTGCCGCCCCGGTAAGCCCGTTTCGTCGTGGGGTTGAGCGGCATTTCGATACCCGCGCCGGGTTCCCATGGCGTCTGCCACGGTGCGACACCTTGTTCCAGTAGCTTGATGATCGAGTCGGTCACCTCACGCCGAAAATCTCGCTTGGTTGGGTTTGAAATGGCAGTCTGGCCCGCAGCCATCGTCGGCCTCCTTGATGGACGCTGGATTCGGATGTCGCCGTTGGACTCCGTATCCACAAGTTGGGCCGTTGCAGCACGTTTGCGTGCCAATTCCAGTAAGGGAAGGCGAGAGGCTAGACCTGGGGGGACTTTGCCTGGTTTCCCGACGGAGCTGCTGCGGACCGCTGAACCTCACGCCCATCTGCAGAAACGCACCGATGGGCCCACCGTAGAGCGTCGAAAGGTGAGCAACGCAGGCGAGTCCTTCGTGTAGCGACCAGCGACCCCCCCGATAATGTAGTACCCTTACCGTTGCGGGTTCTCCTCATGCCAGGAGGAGCCTGCGTCCTTGGCGAGAGGCACACGGAAACCTGTAGATGTACACCTGGATGACGCTGAACTCGATCGCCGACTTGGCCCAACTGGAGACGCGCCTTTCGCCGGAGTACGGGCCGGCCCGCGTGGCGAAGAAACTGGCCGGTGGGATGTCCAATGCAGTGAAAGCGGTACTGATCGAGCGGAATTACGTCGACAAGGACTATCGGAGCACCTATTACCACTTTTACGCAAAGAAGGGACAACACTACCGCGCCGACTGCGTGCGTCTTCATTTTTTCGATGAGACCGTGACTTTCGACGGGAACGCTCTCCAATTGACCTGTCCGGAAGGCTCGGACCGTCTCAGTGACCACTACTTTGGATACATGGTGGTACGGCCCACGGGCATCGCCACCATCGGACGCAGTGTCTTGTCGCCGGACGTCCGGAGCGGCGCGAGCCGGTACATCATCACCGCGAACCACAAGGTCCACCTCCTTGGCTACAAGTTAACGATTCAGGGTTTCCCATCAATGGACCAGCACATTGATATATCGGTCTGTGCGCATGCGGCGTGCTGGTCCATTCTTCGGCACTATAGCGAACGGTACAACGTCTACCGTGAGTTCTTGACGCACGACATCACGTTGATGGCGCATCAATTCGATCCGGGCGGTCTGGTTCCGTCCAAAGGACTGGAAGTATCACACGCGGAACGGGTTTTTCAGGAGGCTGGCACGTTCCCAATACACGTGACACGTGACAAGAACAAAGGCAGCGATCCATCTTTTTACCGGCAGTTGATGGCGTATGTGGAATCCGGGTTCCCGCTGTTTGCCGCGATGCACAAGCACGGGCACGCAGTGGCGGTCGTAGGGTATGAGTGGCGGACTCCGCTAACCACTGCGGTTCCTGGCCTGCGCTATGCCTGGGACGAGGTCCATACGCTTGCCGTCATTGACGACAACCACCTCCCTTATCGTTCAGTGCCCGTCACAGGCGGAACACCCTATTCGTGCGAAGACATCGACGCGTTCATTGTGGCTCTTCCAGAGAAGGTGTTCTATCCGGCAGACGCGGTCGACAGGCTGGCGCCAACGCTCTTCAAGCTCGGCAACGTCGTCGGCTTTCCGCCGTCCGATGAAACGATCATCCGCTATTTCATCACTACAGGATCCGCGCTGCGGCACTTTGTCAGGGAGCACGAGTCCGAGTTTGACGCGAAGCTTCTGGCGACAATCATGACGCTTCCGTACGCTCAGTTCGTTTGGGTCGTGGAGTTCGCAACGGAAGCGCAGTGGGCTGTAGGCCAGGTTGCCGCGAGAGCTGTAATTGACGCCACCGCCAGCCTGCGAGAGGTCATGCCGCTCTGGCTGCTGCACGGCCGTACCCAAGCCGTTGTTTTCAATCGCCAAACCGTCAGCCTCGATCTGCAGGCTGGCATTCGGGGACTGCAACTCTCCGCCAGGGGCCTCGCGGGGTTCACGCGAATGGACCAAAACTTGCGACCTACTCAAGCGAAGTGAATCGTTATCAGGTACAGGAGCGAGGAATGGACAGGGACGAGAAAGAAGCCGACGTTTTCCAGGCAATCGAGGGCCTCACGCCCGTTGACCCAAAAGCCCTCGCCGATTTCCAACGTGCAATGAATGACGAGGTCATTCCAGAAATTGTCAAGGTGGTTGAGGAGCGCCGCATGCTCGCGGCTGAAAGCCGCCACTGGCAGCTCAAGTGCTGATCCCGCGTGCGGAACCCGCACCTAGCCCAAGTTCGTCACGAAGCTGTCGAATGACGGGCTAGGCCGTTTAGAATCAGTTCAGGCTACTGCCGAGTCTCCACTACATTGCCGGTGCGGTTCGAAGTGTTCGGGGAGGGCCAAGCCGAGCGGGCGAAGGAGTTCCCTCTGTTCGGGCGTGGGTTCGGTGATGCGGCGAAGGCGGAGTTCACGACCCTCCAGCCGGACTTTGTTCAGCAGCACGCGGGCCACCTGCGGATCATTCCGTCGGCGGCTCCACCTGGGAGGGAAATAGCTTCAACTGCTCCACCTCTCCTTGGGCGTTGAAGACTTCGACCGTCTTCAGCCAGCGCGCCTGCGCCGAACTGTTTAGCTCGCCGAGGTAACACAGCGTATGCTGACGTGGACCATCCGGCGTGCGCACCGTTTCGACCAACGACCAATAGGTATGGTCTTTACCGTCCTTGCTCCGATGATTCGGGCGCAAAAACATCCTGGCTCGATCATGTCATCAGAGTTCCGGGTCTTCAAGAGGGTTGGTCTACACTACATCGCGCTTTCGGAAAGCTTCCACTGAAAACACAGACGCTTGCTTTCCCAGACGGATCAAAACTCGTGGATCCCGCCCAGCCCGTGACGAAGTTGGGCTAGACCGTGACTAGCGTTCCATCTTGCGCAAGCGTTCATATGCGGCGCGAACAATCGCCTCTACGGCCTCGGCGCCTTCGGCGTCCAAACTAGGATCGGTCCGGAGGAGCGTTGAAATCTGGGCCATTGGCTCGGGATGGACGGGTTTATACGGGGCAACCACAAAGTCCGAGGGGTTAAGCCCCGCCCATGCGGAAAGAGCGGCTAGGCTCGCGGCATCAGGCCGCCTGCCTTGAGCCATTCGGGTGAGCGTCGAAGCGCTGACGCCGGTTTCGGCTGCAACCTGCTTCCAGGTCTTTGACCGCGCGCTAACGGTGCTCTCCAGTGCTCGGTAGAAGGCATCCCCGTTAAATCCTTTGTTTTCAGGCGACATTGCCTACGCCTCAAAATTGCTAAATAGCAATTGACTTCCTAGTTAGACTTCGTGTATATTGAAGCCATGGTTTCACTTTAGCAATTTTGCACCTAACTAGCAAGGAGAAAAGCCATGGATTTGAGCAAAAGCTACGCCCGCGAAACCCGGGCCGAAGAAGGTGACGAGCGCGAACAGCACGAGCACAGGGACCACCTGGTGACAGTGTCCGTCAATGGCCTCCCGGTGAACCTGCTCGGTCACTCACTGACCGGGCGGGACATCAAGATAGCGGCCATAGAGCAGGGAGTCCCGATCCATCTCGACTTCGTTCTGGACGAGGACCGTCCGGACGGCACACGGCGTGCCGTGGGCGAGGACGAGCACGTCCCCCTGCACAATGATCTCCGTTTCACGGCGCATGCCAAGAAGCATGCGGTTACCGTCACGGTTAACGAACAACCAGTGAAGCTGGATGGGCATAGGGCGACTGGTGCAGAGATAGAAGCGGCGGCAATCGCGCAGGGCGTTCGGATTCAACAGAACTTCGTGTTGCAGGAAGAACTTCCCAACGGCACCAGCCGCATCGTTGGCGACAACGACGAGGTGAATCTGCGCGAACACCTGCGCTTCACGGCGATTGCGCCGGACGACAATTCCTAATCGGAGCGCTTATGAAGGTCGAAGTGTCGTCTGGCATTGAGGAGCTGAAGCGACAGTTCAGCGCGTCGACTCTCACGGTCCGTGAAGACGGACAGGGCGGGGCTTACGTCGTGATGGAGCCTGTGACGCTGGGTCCGAAGTTCCGGCCTGAGGCCACATGGGTTGGATTCCAAGTCCCCGCCCAGTATCCATATGCCGACATATATCCGGTCTTCATTGGCGGAAATGTCGTTCGGGCCAGCGGCACGCCGCTCGCAGTCCCAGTGACGCCGGGCCATCGTTTTGAGGGGAGACCGGCCATTCAGGTGTCGCGTCGCAATAGCGCAGCGCAAAGCGGTCTGCAAAAACTGGTGGCGAAGATTCTGAAGGTGCTGGACTTTCTGGAGAAGTTACCATGACGAACACATGCCGTCTTCGGATGGCGCGGCACGACTTCGACACCATCGCCAATCATCTCTTTCCAGGGGACCGCGGTGAGCACGCCGCGGTCCTTCTCGCCGGCGGATCCCATGCCGGTGGTCAGGTCACCCTGTATGTGCGCGAAGTCCATCTCGCTCGGGAGGGTACCGATTACGTTCAGGGCGCGATTGGGCATCGCGCCCTCACGCCGGAATTCATCCATCGCCTGATAACGCGTGCCCGCGAGCAGCGCCTTGTCTACCTGGCCGTTCACAACCACGCAAGTGATCGAGAGGTCGGCTTCAGTTCCATCGACTACCACTCGCATGAGCGCGGGTATCCCGCGCTGCTGCAAATCGTCCAGGGCGTGCCGGTTGGGGCCCTGGTGTTTGGCCGCCGCTCGCTTCAGGCGGATATTTGGCTCCCCGACGGGACGCGGTTGGAACTCGATGAGGCCGTCGTTGTGGGGAACACAATTCAAAGGCTGACGCCTTCACCGAGACGTTGGCTGGCCGATGCGGCAGGTAGCTACGACCGGCAGATCAGAATGTTCGGCAAGGCTGGTCAGGCGCTGCTGGCGAACTGTCGCGTCGGAATTATTGGTCTGGGAGGCATCGGAAGCCTTGCGGCTGAGTATCTTGGCCGGCTGGGGGTCGGGGAATTCCTTCTCGTCGACGACGATCACATCGAGCAGTCAAACCTGTCGAGGATCGTCGGGGCGTCGGCGTCAGACGCGCTCGCCGGAGTTGCCAAAGTGACGGTCGCGGAGCGGCTCATTCTCCAAGGCAATGATCGAGCAGCGGTCACGCTCGTCGCCAAGGACGTCGCCAAAGAGTCCGCCGCCAGAGAGTTGACCTCCTGTGATTATCTCTTCCTTGCGGCCGACTCTATGAGGGCGCGGTTGGTGTTCAACGCTCTGGTTCATCAATACCTCATTCCGGGGGTTCAACTCGGGTCGAAAATTCGATCGGACCATTCGACGGGAGCACTTTTGGAAGCGATGAGTGCCAACCGACCGGTTCGGCCTGGACACGGCTGCCTGTGGTGTAACCAACTCATCGACGCGAACCAGCTTGCGAAGGAGGCTAAGACCGATGACGAGCGCAAAGCACAAGCCTATGGTGTGGAAGAGCCCAACCCAAGCGTGATTACCCTCAACGCGATCGCGGCGGCTCACGCGGTAAATGATTTCTTGTTTGATTACTTAGGCCTCCGTCCTGAGCGCGCAGAGCTCTACTACGACCACTTCTATTTGCTGAAAGCCGGCCACAGCCTGGTTGTTCCTCGCCGAGATAGCCATTGCTCGGAGTGCTCTCGTGCGGGGCTTCGTTACGGTCGGGGGGACTCTGTCGCCCTCCCGTGCACGGAAGGATAACCGATGTGGCAGCAACAATCTGGTCACGGTGTTACAGGAGGACCATGTTGATTGGCCAACTGGACCACTTATGCGCGCTACACTGAAACGGCCGTTACTGTTGCTTCGGGTGCAGTCCTAAGTCCGAGTTCCGATATCCACCGTGAGAACTCCACATAATCGCAGCGGTCTATAAAGAAGTGCACACGGGGGTGCTGTATGAAGTCGTCCGCTGGTCCCGTGCGGCTGCCTTCGTAGATGAAGCCCAGCAACCCGAAATCGTCGGCTGTAGACCAAAAGACCGGTCCGCCGCTCATCCCGCTGAGGTTTTCAACCATTGGTGCGTCGGAAAGCGCCGAGAAGAACTGGGTCTCGCCGCCCATCGCCTCGGCGGTTACCTGGGCACACGGCATCGCTACACGGTAGCCTTCGCCTTGGAAGACATGTTCCTTTTCCTCCGTCGGATAGCCGAACGCCGTGGCAAAGAGCAGCGGAGCGGGCTTGTTGCTTGTCTCGGGATTGAGCCGGAAGAAGGTCTTGCTGAACTTCCCCGGGAAGTCAGACGGCAAGCGGGTGATCGCGATGTCTGGTTGCTTGTTGCTGCCGAGCTCGACGCTCGGGCGCAGGAACGCGTCGGATATGCCGTACGTGCCGTCCTTCAGTGTCCCGCAGAAGTACGTGTCGGCTCCGCACTTGTGGTTCCGATCGCGCATGGCCTGAATGACGTGCCAGCATGTCACTCCATAATGTAGTCCGCCGTGCTCGATAAAGGTGAGAGTGCCATTGTCGATACCCGCGTTCAGGAGTTGCGGCACCTTGTCCACGCGGCGATGCACTATTCCCAAAGCAGCACAGTATTTGCAGGCGTGCTGTATCTCGTCGGCCGCCCAGAAAACAGGGGGAGGATTGTTGTGCGCCATGGTAGCGCTCCTGACTTTGACGTCTGCCGCGACGACGCCTAAAGGCCCGGCCAGACCGCCCTCATTCCAGTCGAATTATGTCTCAGCCGTGATCGCTGGGCAGGCACTCGCCAGCTTCAGGCGGCAACCGGCGCTCTGACGTCATTTCCGCTCGTTGGCGTTCCGGGCGCGGTTTGGACGTTCGCTCTGACGTGCCTCGGCCGTGTTTCGTTCCGCCCCGGCGAGGGCGCTTTGGAAGCGGCCAAGCCAACCGCCCCAGTTTCCGGATCCGCTCCCGCCGCTTGCGGTCAGAGGCGACCGGGCAAGGGCGTCGAGTTTCTGCGTGCTGGACACGAGCGCCTCAGCATCTCCGAGATCTTGGATCGCCAACCTGGAGCGACCACGGCGCCGCAAGCAGATAAACGAGCCCGGCCGCAACTGGCCCTGGCGTCTGGCCGATTGCACTTGGGCATCGTGCAGGATGTAGTGTACGCTCGCGTCGGTTCCCTCCACGAGCATGTATGCCCGGCCGGTCATCTCCTCCTCCCCATGGACCAAGACGCGGCCATAGAGCTCGCAGACATCACGGAGGTCGGTGATCTTGAACGGGAGGCGTGGATCGGAAATTAGGACACCGTGCGCGGCGAGGGTCCGTTGGCGGTCGCTGGACTCTTGAAACGCCTTGAGCACACTGGCGAAATCCGGGCGGATTCGCCACCGGTTACTGGAGGCCGGCTCAGCGAGGCCGAGGGTCGCAAGGAATCTCAGGCGCTTCATCAGACAGGCACCACGGGCGCCGCCAGCAGATCCTCGGCCTGCGCTGGCCGGCCCGTAGACGAAGTATCCCTCACGGTCGGAATCCAACGCCGCCTCGCGGCTTGACTGAGTCAAGGTGCGGTCCAGAGACGTGTAGCGGTACTGGGTGACCTCCCTCGCGAGTGCGTCCGCCGCGTCGAGTTCGGTGCGGTATCCGAGCTGGCACGTGCACAGATCCTCCGCATGCGCTCGGAGCTGCTCTTTGAGGTAGGCCCTGGGCAGAAGCAACTCTTGGCCGTCGTCGCGAACGCCTCGCAGGGTGACATGAGCGTGCGGGTGTTCGGTGTTCCTGTGAATCACAGCCGCCCACTCCAGCCGGGTTTCGAGATCACGCTCCATCCGAGCCATCAACGATCGGGCGAGCGCCACCATGTCGATGCGCTCGCCGAATTCAGGCGAGATGATGATCTTGAACAACCGCGGGTCGCCAGCCGCCTGCCATCGGGCGAGGGTCCTCGGCAGATCCGAGACGCCACTAGCAGGACCGAAGCCCGTTGCTTCCTGCGATCCTTCTCGGTTCGCGGTCTCGCGCACGATGTAGCGGCCGTGGGCTTGCCATTGGCCACGAGTCTTGTTTGGCGAGTAGCTCACCCGGATCGCGCAGCGTTGGCGGAATGGTCTGGTGGCCCTGGTGGGTCCACGACGCGACCCCGTCCGCTTCTGCCTGCGCGACATCCTGACGATGTGGATGATCCGCTTGAACGCGCTCGACCAGAGCCGAGGCTTGCTAGACGACGGAGCCCGCTTGGGCCGGGGCGGTCTGAGCCGGAACTCGTCTTGCCTACTCATCGCGGCCCACCAGCCCACTTAACGTTGCCCGGGCTTCGCCTGTCATGTTCTCGGCGACGCCGCGCAGCAGTTTCTCGTAGCGGCCTTTGGCCTTCGCCTTTGCGAGTTCGAAAACGTCCTTCGGCGGTTCGGGAACACAGATCAGGAACAGCCGCGCCAGAGCGTCGGTCAATGCAAACTGGGCCTGCTGGCCGTTTCCAAGCCCGCGCAGCTGCTTTCCGAGCCGGTCGAGGCTCGCGGCGATGCGCTGCTCGGTCTCCGTAAGCGCCGCCTCGCGGTCGGACACCCTCTCTTCGAGAGCAGCCCGGATGAACGCGCTGGTCGAAGCATAGCCGCTCTTGCGGGCTGCTTTCTCCACCCTACTCCGTAAGCTCTCGCTGAGTCGAACCACGGTGTTTTTCATGCTCTTCACCAGTTTGGGCGCGGGCAGGTGGTATTCGTGCCGAGCCAGAGCCGCGCATTGCAGTCGCATTGCATGACCCCATTCCTGCAATGCGCTGGAAGTTATGGACCTGGAAAGGTATACGCCCCCGGCCCGCAACCCAGGCAATGCAATCCCTTTATGTTCCACTACGCCGCTGTGTTGCCTGGGAACCGCTGCCCCCTCGTTGTCCTTTGTTGCGAGTCGTTGTGAACGGACGCCCTTTGTTGCCGAACGTTGCCTCCTAAGAGGCTTCTATTGCCAAGACCGGTAAGGTTGTTGTCAATCGTGGCACGCGCTGCCTCCGCCACGCCCAACCGTATGAAGGCGATGCTTTCCCGAATCGATCTCTCACCGATCCGCGACCTTCGGTCCGAGAAACCGGCGACCAAGGCAGGCCAGGTGCGCTGGGCTTGGGCGGACATCAAAGCCGCACTCGCCGCTGGCCACAGCCTGAAGACTATTGCCGAACGACTCCGAGACTGCGGCATTGACGTCCGCTACCGGGAACTCACGGCTTACGTCAGCCGGCTCCGGCGAGAGGACAGCAGCGGCAGGTTGCCGACAGCAACCCAGACTAAAACCGCAGCCGCAGGCCGAAAAAGGAAAGCGGAGACGGCGGAGGCATTCGATCCTCTGCGGAATGTGAAGGATCGCGAGGAAAATCGGCCGGGGTTCCAGTTCGATCCGGAACCGGATCCCCGGAAGCTCATTTAGGGACGGAGGTATGTCGAACTCAAACGGCAGTTCATCCGAGACGGCGATCCACCTTTCACTTCAGGGGAAGGGAGGCGTCGGCAAGAGCCTGCTCGCCTCCATCCTGGCGCAATACTTCAGCGACAGGCGCCGGACAGTGCGCTGCATGGACACCGATCCAGTCAACCGCACGCTGTCGCAATACCGCGCCCTGCAAGTGGAGCGGATACAACTCGTGGAGGACGGGAACCGCATCAACCAGCGGGGCTTCGACGTCCTGATGGAGCGCTTCCTGACCGAAAGCGGCGTCACCTTCGTCGTGGACAACGGTGCTTCGACATTTCTGCCGCTCTGGCACTACATGCTGGAGAACAACGCGCTGGGCCTATTGCGGGACGAAGGCCGCCAGATCTACGTCCACACGGTGGTCACTGGAGGCCAGGCGCTGACAGACACGCTGAACGGGTTCGCCGCGCTGGCGAAGACCGCCCAGGACCGCAGCATCATCGTCTGGGTCAACGAGTACTTCGGGCGAGTCGAGGCCGAGGGGAAACCGTTCCATGAAATGGCGGCGTACCGCGACAACAGCGGCAAGGTCGCCGGCTCGATCTCGGTCATGCGGCGGAACCCCGACACATTCGGCAGGGATGTCGAGGAGATGGTCTCGAGGAAGCTGACGTTCGAAGAGGCGCTGGGGATGCCGGAGTTTTCTCTGATGAGTCGCCAGCGCCTGAGAGTGGTTCAACGTGACCTGTTCGATCAGCTGGACGCGCTGAGCCTGTGAGGGGGAACGGAGTGCCTATTGGCGAACAAGAACTCCAGAAGCTGCTGGCGGAAACCGTCGTCCGGCACGGCATCCGAATCGGTGCCGACGATCCTGCCGTGGCCTTCATCACGCTTAACCAGCTTCTGTTGGAGCAAACGGCCAAGGCCCTGTTGAAAGAGATACGCCGCGCCATCCAAGAACTGGGACGGGCCGCGGACGAGGTTCAGGGACAAGCGGGCACCAGCCTGGCTCGCGAGGTGCAGGCATCGGCGGTAGCGATCAGAAAGCAGATTCAAAGCGATCTCGATGGCGCAACAGTGAAGGCCCGCGAGTTGGTTGCTGGAGTCCATTGCGCGCACGAGAAGGCGGCAGCCTGGCGGTGGTCGACATTGGGCCTGTTTGCTGCCGTTCTGCTGTTAATGCTCGGGTTTGCGGCTGGAAGACTCAGCCGGTAGTCGGAGGAGGTGCGGATATGCGAACGACGTTGCTCTTGGCCGCCATGGTGGCTCATGGTGGCATTGCCAGGCGGATGGCCTTGCTGTTCATGGTGCTCTGCGGGCTGGCACTCTACGCCATCACACGTTAACGGCCGAGGCTTCTGTCCTGGACGGTCGCCAGGGCCTTCTGGATCGTCCGATCTACGTACTCGGCCTGTCGCCGCGGCCCGCCCTTCTTGGTGAGGTCGCGCTTGGCGATCGCTGCTCGCACGTCGGCCTCGGAGACCCCATGCGCCAAAGCGTAAACCGCGTACGCGATGTCGATGCGGTGGCCGTCGCCGCCGAAGGCGGGATTCTGCCTGAAATCGTCTATCGGCTTCACCGTTGCCGAACGGACGGGCGATTCGCGGCGGCGCTCCGATGCTTGCCGCGCCCGCTCAACCTGGCGCGTAACGTTGGCGACGAATCGGTCCGATTCCGAATAGACCGTGCCCGAGTGCTCGATCAGCCGGACGAACGGGAACAGGCCATCCGGCTGGCGGTACTTCTCCTTACGATTCGTGAATCCGGCCAGTCGGCCGAAATGGCGCCAATCGGCGGCTCCGCGATCACCTTCGAACCTATCTGCGAGCTCGCGGGCGGCGGCCGTCGAGACATCTCTTGGCAGGGTCCGGCCATGATTGAGCCAGGCTTGGTAGTTGCCGGGCGAGGTCTCGACGACGACCGCCGGCTCGAATCCGGAGTCTTTCATTGCGGAGACTGCATCCACGGTGAGGTCATCTACCAGGCTCAGACGGTGTTCGCCGTTCGGCCGGATGTAGATGTTGCGCCCTTCGAGGTTCTGAAATCTCAGCCAGGGCAAGGACCGCATCAGCGTCTCAGCGTCCCAGGTTCGCAGGAGCATCTGCGCGTCCTGCTGGTCGCGTTCCTGGGCCGGCTTGTAGACGCCGATCTCGAATACGTCGGCGCCCATCGCGGCGAGTTGCAACCGTACCGCTTCCAATGTCTTCGCCATCGGTTCCCACACGGTTGGTGTCGAGCCGCTGCGAGCGTGCCAAAGAGAGGGGTAAAATCAAATGAAACACTGGGTTCCGCGAGCTGGGTCCGCACGACACGTCAGAGGGGAAATATTGGTGTTGAAGCTTGCCAGCGTTTTTGTGTGCGCTGCTGTGCCCGTCACTCTTGCGGCCGAGGCCCCCGAGCAACTCCTCCGCGCCGCTGAGCACTACGCCGGCGTCAGGAATCTCGACAAGGCCCGTCCACTCTTTGCCGAAGCCGAGAGGCTCTTCCACGATCACGGTGACGAGAGGAACGAACTCCGCGCCAGGTTCGGCCGTCTCAGCCGCGACGTCGAGAGCGGGTCTTACTCCGTGGTGCAGCAGGAGATCGCCGCCGATCTGAAGAACCCGGTGGTCGCGGCGGACCCTGGCTTAAAGCTGCGCGCGCTGGCCGTAAAGGGAATCATCGATCTCAACCTGGACACCGCCGCCGCCCGGCAGGATTGGACGGAAATCGTGCAGATCGCGGGCCAACTGGGCGACCGGGTTTGGCAGAACCGCGCCGAAGGAGAGTTGTCGATCATCGCCGGGGTTGACGGCGACCTCCGGAAAGCCGGAGTCGGGTTGTGGCGCGCGATCCAAACGTCGTCCAAGCTAGGCGACGTCGCGGGCGAGCTCTCGTTCCGGAACTGGCTCGGCAACGGCCTCGCGGTGAACGGGGTTGCTGACCGTGCGATTCCGATTCTGGATGACGCGTTGGCCTTGGTCCGCCGCACTCCGGACGCGGGCTTCCCGTTGGAGACGTACATCGCCAAGATCCGCGCGTTGAGACTGCTGCCGGAAGCGCGGAGGGCGGCCGGTCGAACGGAGGCCAAGAAGCTGCTCGCCGAGACGCTCGCTTACGCACGGGCGAACAGCATCCTCGGCGGTCAGGGCGAACTTCTGAACCAAGCCGGCCTGCTGGCGCTTGACGAGCACGACCTCGGCCATGCCCAGACGTACTTCGAGGAGACGGTCTCCGTTTCAAAGACGGCCCAACTGCCGCGCATGGTGGCCGAAGGCTCACTGCACTTGGCCGACATTCTCCAGCAGCGCGGACAACTGCGGGAGGCAGAGGCCGCAATCGACTCCGCGATTGATGCGCTTCGGCGCGTTGAGGAGCCGGCGGATCTGCCGCTCTACCTGGCGAGAAAGGCCGAGATTCAGGCAGCCGTCGGTTCCTTTCGCAGCGCGGACAGGGTCTACACCGAGGCGGAAAGCGTTGTCGATGGCATGCTGCTGTCCATGGGTGGTTCGCGTCTGAAGACCCCAATGATTGCGACGATGAGCGATGTTTACACAGGCCATTTCCGCCTGGCCTTGACCAGGTTGCACAGCGTTCCGCTGGCATTTCGGATAGTCGAAACCGCGCGCGGGCGCGCCTTGTCTGATGCGATGCGTTCGCCGGCGCAGCCGTCTTCGGATCTGGGTGAACCCGGGCGGGAGATTGCCCGCACCCAGACGCGACTTCGTAGCGGCGTTCCGGCCAAGGAAATGCCGGTTCTGCTGGCCAACCTGGAGCGGCAGGAGGCTGGTGTGGCATCGGTCGAATACCAGTCCAGTTGGAAGGACGTTCAGACCCTGCGCAGCTCCCCAGTGACGCTGGCCGCGCTTAGGCGTGACCTCCTGCCAAACGAGAGGCTCTTGGAATACGTGCTCGACTCGCGAGGAAGCTACTGCGTCGAGGTCGGCCGGAGCGCCGTCAGGGTGCATTCGCTTCCGCCACGGGCGGAGATCGAAGGTGCCGTTCGCCGGTTCCTCACCGCCGTGAAGGAGAAGACCGATCCAGCGGATCCTGCAAAGGTGCTGTTCCAGCAATTGGTCAAGCCGGCGCTCGCCGATAATCCGGAGTCGCTCATCATAGTGGCGGATGGTCGCCTTCATTTGCTGCCGTTCGCGGCTTTGATGGATGATCAGGGCCGCTACCTGATCCAGTCCGTCGCGATCACGTATTCGCCGTCGTCAACCGTACTGCACATCTTGCGGGCAAGGCGCCGGCCACCGGCACCGAGACCCTTCCTGGGCGTTGCATTCAGCCCTGAGCGGACCGATGGCGACACCGCCAGCGCGGAACGCGGGCTTTTCGATCCTGCCGGCGGGCCGTTGCGGCCTCTGCCGTTTGCTAAGGAAGAAGTGCTTTCGGCCGCTGGGTCCTTCGGGCAACGCGGCATCGTTCTGGTGGGCCCTGGCGCAACAGAAACAAAGCTCAAGTCGGAGCCGCTTGAGGACTTCAGAATCATCCATTTTGCCGTACACGCGGTCGGCAGCGATGCCGAGCCGGACCGCGCTGCGCTGGTTCTCGCACCCGGCGGCCAGAACGAAGACGGTCTCTGGCAGGTCCGGGAGATCCGGCATCGGCGTCGCTTCGGTGCGGACCTCATCACTCTTTCGGCCTGCGATACCGGCGTGGGCCGGATGCAAGGGGAAGAGGGCATCCTAAGTCTGGCCCGCACGTTCCTCATGACAGGAGCCGGGAGCGTGGTGGCCAGCTTGTGGGAAGCCGACGACCGTTTCACTGCTGACCTGATGCAACGCTTCTACGCCCACCTCGCCCAAGGAGACGAGATCGCTCAAGCGCTCCGCGAGGCGCAGCTCGACATTTTGAAAAAGTTCGGAAAGAACGCTCAGCCCTACTACTGGGCGGGCTTTACGGTGATAGGAAATGGCGCAAAACGAACCTCAATCCAGACCGCTTCATCTAACCGAAAAGCAGCGGACGGCCATCTACGATAAGACGGTCGCCCAAGTCACGAAGCACTACTTCGACCCGAAGTTCAACGGCGTGGACTGGCCCAGTCTTGCGCGCGAGAAGCGCGAAGGCACCGTCGCTCTGTCCGATCCGGAAGAGTTTGAATTGGCCATCCACGAACTGGTTAGGAGCCTTAAGAGCAGCCACACGGGGTTCTTCCACCGCTCGGTACGGCGTGTGCCGGGTCGGCTGGCGATCGGCGCGAGCTTTCGGCGCATTGAAGGCGCCTCTGGCCCGCGGTGGATGGTCCTGGAGGTCCACGAAGGCGGCCCGGCCCACGCGGCAGGCCTGGTGCCCCTCGATATCGTGGTGGCCATCAATGGAAAGCCGATCGTCCCACCGGAACAGCCGATGTTCCCCATGGGGACAACCGTGGCGATGACCGTCGAGAAAGCCGCCGGCGCCAGGCAGGATCTCAGCATCGTCATTCCGACGCCACGCTCCCGGAAGCAGCCGTACTCAGAGCCGCAGAGCGTCAAAGCGCAGACGCTGACCGATTCGATCGGCTACATGAAAGTGACGATCTTCCCGGGTCTTCTCGGGATCGACGTTGCGAGAGAGCTCGATGCCGCCGTGAAGAGCCTCTCCGACTGCACTCGGCTGATCCTGGATTTGCGCGGCCATTTGGGTGGCGGGCTCGGCGTGCTGCGGCTGATGAGCTATCTGACGCCGGGCAAGATCCCCATCGGCTACACGGTCACCAGGCGCAAGGCCGAGACGGGCTACGACAAGGAGCGCCTGCCGCGCCTGGACCGACTGCCTTCGAGCAAGCTGTTTGGCATTCCGGCGATGGCGTTGAAGTACATTGGCCGCGACCCCTCAGTTGTGCTGGTTTCCGAAGGACTCGGCCCCCAGCCGTGGCATGGGCGCATTGTGATCCTCGTTAACGAGAACACGGTGAGTGCCGGGGAAATGGCCTGCGGCTTCGCGCGCGAGAACAACCTCGCCCGGATCGTCGGCACCGAGACCGCAGGACGGTTGATGGCCGGTTCCGCCTACAAGGCGGGACAGGGCTACCTGGTGATCATGCCGAAGGCGGCGTACATCACCTGGCACGGGAACACATTCGAGGGCCACGGGATCGTTCCGGACGTCAACGTGCCATGGTCCCCGGATGCGTACCGGGAGGGACGGGATAACCAACTCGAGGCCGCAGTTCAGGTCGCGAACGAGTTCGTTCCTGTTCAACACAAGTCTCGCGTGGCTGGCGGCGCAAATCCAGAGTGGTGATATCGAGTCAGCTTGCAGCTTGCATGACCGGCTTCTCCGGCCTACTCCTCTCCCACAAAGACCCGTACGAACGCGAGGCGTCGCCGGTTATCGAGCCTACGACGGTTCCAGTTCAGACGTTCCGGACTTGCATGAGCGCCTGAGCCAACTCTCTGGCAGTCGGATAACGGCGGCCAGGGTCCTTGCAGCACGCCTGATCGATGACCAAAGCGATCGAGGCAGCGATTCCGGGCACTCGCCGTCGGATTGGCACGGGCTCGTTAGTCCACAAGTGATACACCATTGCCTGAACGCCTGCTTCGCGGGGGAAGTCGTACGGATGGGTGCCGGTAAGCACAAAGTATGCCGTGACGCCAGCGGAATAGACGTCGGCCGGGGGGCCATACGCTTGGCCTTTCAGAACTTCGGGAGCGAGATACTCGAGAGTCCCCGGCACGGCTCCGGTTTGAGTCAGCCGCGTCGATCCGGGCCCCTCGAGGGCGCGTGAGATTCCGAAATCGGCCAGCTTGGCGAGAGGCGCCGACATGCCCGGGTCCTTTACGAGGTTCAGCAGGATGTTGTGAGGTTTGACGTCGCGGTGTACGATTACTTGCGGCAGCGTATGTAGAAAGTGCAGGCCCGCCAGAATCTGCATCATGACATCGACGGTCCACCACGCCGGCTGCGGTCCTTTCTCCCGAACGAATTTCGCCAGATCCTGGCCCGGAACGAACTCACAGACCAGGTAGCTCCCCTGGTCTTCACCGATCGCCACGCAGCGCGCGATGCGCGGGTGTACGAACTCGGTGAGAAACTTGCCCTCGCGCTGAAAGCGGTGCGCTTGCTGCGGATCGGAGAACTCGTTCATCTGCTTGATCGCCCAGAGACGGCTGGTCTTCCGGTCGTAGGCGAGCCAAACCGATCCGAAGCCCCCCTGGCCGAGACACCGCTGCACCTCGAAGCCGGCGATCTGCCGGGGAGGGATGCGGTCGTCCGGCTTAAGGCAGCCAGGGTGGGCGTGAACCGCCACTTCCCGGAGCTCGCAAAAGCGGCCGTCGCTCTCCGCCGATCGGATCAGTTCGCCGTCCGTATTGCCACATCGATAGCAGTAAGGAATCGCAGTGCGCACGCCGATGCGCGTGAATCCCACCTGCACGACATCACCTTCGGAAAGGCGCTTTTCTCGAACGTGCTCGGCGTTGACCACCAGCGGATTCGGTGCAGCGAGACTACGAATCGTGCAATCCGAGGGATCCACGTCGATCACGGCGTGCTGCCCCGACACGTACGGATCGTCGTCGCGAGATATGCGGAAATCCGCGGTTTCTCCACCCCCAATGACATAGCGGCCCGGCGAAGCCAACGGGACGGTAAAGTCCTTTTGCGGACCGTTGAGAATCGTCAGTGTGACTACCATTCGCAGTCCTGCCGTTCGTTAGCGGTATCGGGAGTGGCCGACTTGGGCATTTTAGAGTATTCTATCTCCGAAGAGGACGCATGCGTCGATTAACTTTCGGCGAAACTCTCGGTGGGCTGATCGCATTCCTGCCCGTGGTTCTTGCGCAGGCTCAGGTGCCCGCGGACCAGTCGCCGCTTGATGTCGTGTTGGCGCTGGACAATTCCGGAAGTATGGCGAGCAGCGACCACGAGTTCCTGTTGCGTGGCGCGGTATCGGGCTTCGCGGCCGGCTTGCGCCCCACGGACCAATGCGCGCTCGTGATTTTCGGCGACGGAAGCCGACTTGCGTTGCCCCTGAAGGCACGTGCGGATCCCGACTTCGGCGAGGCCCTCGATGGAAGCCTGCAGAAGCTGAATTATCGAGAGCAATATACCGACATTCCGGGAGGCTTTGCGGCGGCGCTCTTGGAGCTGCGCGAGCGCGGGCGCAAGTCTGCACAGCATGTGATCGTCTTGTTCACCGACGGGTTCGTCGATCTCCGCGACCGGTCCCAGATCGCCGGCCGTAAAGAATGGTTGCAGCAGGGCCTGCGCAGCGAAGCTGCCGAAAAGTCCGTTCGTGTTTTCGGTATTGCGTTTACGGACACGGCGGACCTCCAGTTACTGCAATCGCTGGCGACGGCGACACAGGGAGACTACAAGAGGGTTGACCGGGCGGTCAACCTGGAGGAGGCGCTGGCGGAGATTCGAGAGGAAATGTCGATGCCGCCGGCGAGATCTTCCGGCGGGCTGCCGTCGCCTTCGCCGCAACGGCCGCCGGTGGAGCCTCCACCGGGCGGGGCGATCTGGAATTGGCTCGCGCCGCTGGTTGCGGTGGTGGTGGCCGGACTGGCGGCCATCATCGCTTACAGTGTCTTGCTTCGGCGTCAACGCGCCGCTGAGACGATCCCAGTGGGGCAAAGGGCAGTTCTGCGTCTCTGCACCGGAACCGGCCAGGCGATCGAGATCTCCACCATAAGAACGTTGATCGGCCGAAAAGCCACCTCCGATATCGTACTGGATGAACCGACGATCTCGCAGCCGCACGCGTCGATCGAGTTCCGCAGCGGTGGCTTCTATCTGCGCGATATGCGCAGCACGAATGGGACCTTCGTGCACCGCGAGAACGAAGGAGACGCCCACCGGGTGGATTCCAGGGAGGAGGAACCGCTGAAGCACGGCGATATCATTCGCTTTGGAGGCGTCAGATCCTTCATTTTCGAGACGGAGGAGGGCGGCCTCACGGATGTTTCACGTGTCACCAAGAAGGTCCCTATCGCCTGCTGCTATCATTCGACGCGCCCAGCCGCAGAATACTGCCGGGTTTGCCGGCGGGCGCTGTGCGCGGAGTGCTTTGCCAGCCATCCCTGCCGGGCGGGGGCCGAAACGCCCGGCGATTGACCCACCGCAATTGACCCACCGCCGGCAACGCGTCCAGCGCGTTTTCGTTATAATGGCAGGCCGAAGGAAGGAAAGCCTCCATGCTTCGCCGATCTCTTGTTCCGCTTCTCGCCGTTCTTTTGAGCCTGACGCTTTGGAATTCCGCATACGCGCAGGCAAATACTCCCACCCTCCAGCAGGCCATTGCCGCAGGTCAGGCCAATGCCCGGTTCTACGGAACGGGCGGAAGCAGCGGCGACAGCGTCATGGTCGAGGTGTCCAAAGGTCCCAAGGCCGCGGAGGCACCGAAGACCGTGACCATTCCTCCAGGGTCCCCACTCGAGAGTTCGGAGGCCGGAGCGCAAAGCATGATTGTGCTCGGAGTTTCCGGTTTGGTCACCGGGTCGAACACCTATGAGCCCCGCGACAATATCGTCATTCCCACATCAGGCAAGGCCACGTACGCACTAAACGCCTTTTGCTCCGAATTTCACAAGGAGAATCCGTCGGAAAGCACGAGTTTTACCCTGCGCTCACCCGATCCGACGTTCACATGCATCGCCCGGAGAAGTCTGAAAGGGAGCTTGTCGATCGAAGCCACCCAGGCCGCGGTGTGGATCTACACTGACCGCTTGACGTTCGACGAGATGAACGAGAAATTCACCGTCACGCGCTCGGATTGGAACAAGGCTCGGGAGATTGTAGCCGCGTGTGGGGTGACGTTGAACTAGCACGATGACGCCGCTGCGCGATGGGGAGAAGGGCCGCGACGATGCGGGGAGGGAACCGCCCCCTCGGCGGTTGCCGGCATTTCTGAATGTGCTGCCGGCGCCGGTTCGTTACAAAGCCCTGGTGCACATAGGCCGTCGGAGCGCGTCGCGCGGTCATTTCGAGACCGCCCGGATGGCTTTCGAGCGTGCCGCGCAGCTATTCCCCGGCCGCGCGGAAGCCCGGCAGCTCCTCGATGACGTTCGCCGGCGGCTCGGAGGGACCGAGGCGGTTCCAATCTCGCACGGCCCCTTGCTGCCTCTGCGCCGCAACGACTTAGACGCCGAGCCGCAACAACCCGTTCGAGGAATGCTCACTGGGAACGTCTGGAAAATCGAGGGGCGCCTCGGCCAGGGGCAGATGGGCGTTGTCTTTCGCGCGAGGAACCTTGCAGTCAACAGTCGAGATACGTTTGCGCTCAAGACCTACCACGGCGCTCGAGCCTGGGAGGCAACCGTAACCCGGCTCTTTCGACGGGAAGCTCTAACGTGGATGAGGCTCGGCCGGCATCCCAACATCGTCCAGGCGTTCTGGCTGGAAAGGCTGGAGGGCGCGCTCTGCATTGTCATGGAATACGTGCCCGGGGGGAGCCTGAGAGACGCGATCAAGCGAGGGCCGCTACCGCCGCGTCGCGCCTTGTCGCTTGCATTGAACCTGTGTGACGGCCTGCGCTACGCGCGCGACGCGGGGGGTGTCATTCATCTCGATGTCAAGCCGGCGAACTGCCTGATCGCCGCGGATGGCACGCTCAAACTCGCCGACTTCGGAATCTCGACCGTTCTTCGGGGCCTCGGCGAGCTCGGTCTCTACCGCGATTTCATCGGCGGCACGGAGGGGTATCAGGCGCCGGAGCAGGTCGATCCGACGATCCTTCTTGACGAGCGCGCGGACATCCACGCTTTCGGAATCACGCTTGGGGAGATGCTCAGAGGAGAACTGCTCGGTCGCGACAGAATCGCGGACGAGGTAGCCCACGGCCGTCTGGCGGGGCCGTTGTGGGAACTGGTGCGGCACTCGGTGGAGGCGGATCGTGAGCGCCGGCCTCCAAATCTGGATGAGTTGAGGCGGGGGCTGGAATCATGCTGCGCCGATCTGCTCAAGGCCAGCGCGCCTCCACCCCCAACCGCGCCGCAGCCGAGCCCGGAAGAGTATCAGGACCGAGCCGCCGCTTTCATTTCGCTTGGCGAGTATTCGCTCGCGATCGAGACCTACAGGCTGGCGATTCAGAAGCGCTCCGACGATCCGGCTCTGTGGGCGGGGCTCTGCGCCGCGCTCTCCAAGAGCGGGGACTGTGCCGGCGCAATCGAGGCGGCGGACCAGGGGATTGGCATCCGCGGAAAGACCTCCAGTCTGCTGAACAACAAGGGACAGGCGCTCGCTGCGGCCGGCAGGCCGGGAGAAGCACTTCGTTGTTTCGACGAAGTCCTCGGCTTCGATTCCGCGAACCCTGTGGCGCTGTGCAACCGCGCTGAGGCTCTGTGGAAGCTGAACGATCCCACCCACGCTCTCGAGGCGTGCCAGGTGGCACTCGCCAGCCATCCTCGCTTCGTGCGTGCGCTTGTGATGAAGGCTAATATCCTTCTCGATATGCAGCGCGTCGACGAGGCGTACCAAGAGCTGCAACATGCGGCGCTCGTCGATCGCCTCGACCCGGAGGTTCTGCTCGGACTCTCCACAGTTCTGGACCGCCTGGGGCGGCTGAGCGAGGCTCTCGGCTACGTGGACGACGCGCTCGCGCACAACGAAGCCAATGCTGCATTGCTCCTGCGCAAGGGGTGGATGCTGTTAAAGTTGAACAGAGGGGCAGAGGCAATCGAATACCTGGATGGATCCCTTGCGCTGAATTCCAATGACGTTGAGGCGCTCCGAGCCAAAGGCCTGGCGCTGGTTGCCTTCGGAAAGCGTGACGAGGCAGTTGCAGTCATTCGCACGGCCCTGCGCCTCGACCCCGGCAATCCGTTGCTGCAGCAAGCCCTTTTCCTAGCCGAGTCAAACGTCGGAGATTAACCGCATCCTGAGAAACAGGCCTGAACCGTTCCCAACTGCGCTGTCAATTAGAACTGCACCGAGAGCAGACGGTCGGTGCTCTCCCAAATGGCTCTACGTGCTTCCAGAGGCAAGACGATACAGCCCTCGGAAGCATTGCCTTGTCGCTCATGGGCGCGGTAGTCCCCGTGAATCAGGAAAGAAGTCCGACCATGCGCGTCGTGCCCGATCGGAGTCAGACTCAGGACATACTGCGGACTCTTCGCCGAGAACGACCAGCCGATGGCGTACAACCCACGGGGGATCGGTCCGAAGTACTGCACCGTCTCAGCCAGGTTGAAACCCAGGCCTCTGGCTCCGGAGTACCCTTCCGTGAACTTGTTGCCGTCGTGCTCAAGAACTCCCGTCGATTCGTAGAAGATCCACATTCTAAACCTCGCTTGGCTCGCAATACCGACGACTTCCCGTCCAGGCAGCGCGTAGTCGGCCGGGCAGAATTCAGAATGCCGGATGCAAGCGCCTCGGTGCGTATAGCGTAATGGATTATCGAGCTTAGTTCAACCGCTCCCCAGGCCCTTCAGGCCCTGGGCCCCTACCCAGACGGCCGTACGGAAGAAGAGCAACCCAAATAGCCAGGCGCCATTGCACGTCACCTGACGGCCGGCCAGCGACTACGAGGCTCGTGGCTCCGCCCATGAATTGGGTCACCAACAGCGGAATATCCCCAGAATGGACACTCGGAAGCGCGAGGTGGAACGCTGGTATACATACTGGGCCCTACCGGCTGCCCCATCGAATCGATGAGCCATAACGTGAAGGCATAGTACCGAGTGTTCTTGAATAGCGGGAATTACGAGTTGGAAGCAGCGGCCACCAAGTGGGCGCCGGAGCATGCGCTAGCTTAGCTATCGCTCAAGCTAAGCTAGGCGCCACCGGCACGAGCGACGTCAATCCCCGCGATAACAGCAACCGGCTACGCGCTCACCGCTCCAGTCTGACCGGAGCGTATATCCACCCGCCCGGAGCTCGCCGCTCTCGCATTCGATAATCACCCGGCGGATATGGCCTCAAGTCCAGTCTCAGCCGCATGACCGTCAGTCCTTCGCGAATGTCGGCGCGTCCCTCGACTCGGAGCAGCGGCTGATCAGCCTTGTCGAGGAGTTGCAGCTCATAGGTTCCTTCCAAGCTGCCGACTGGCAGCAACACCGTCAGGTCCACGGGATGCCTCGGCAGCAAGCGGGGCTTGGCCGGAACCTCTGCGTCACTACCGCGCGTCGCCGAGAGGTCCTTCATGTCCAGCGTCGCCGGCTCGAACACCGAGGCTGTCGGCACTGGTGTTGCCGGCAGCCCAGCCTCAGTCTGATTCGGATGCTGCCGTAAGACAAGAAGGGTGACCGCCACCGCAACGACGAGCACGCAGGCCGCCGCCGGAATCAGCCACCGGAGGCGGTGCTGGCGAATCCCGCTTCGAACCGCCGCGCGCAGCTCGAGAAACTCGCCGTAGCACGGCCCGCAGTGGAGAACGTGCTCCCACGCGGGATCATCCTCGGACCGCTCGCGCGACGCCAGTTGGCGCAGCATCTCGGACCCCTGACAGCCTGTCCTCTCCGGGTTGGGGTAGTCCCGCAGAATCGAATCCTGCAACGCCCGCTGGAATCGCTTGATCCGCTCCCCTGGAGATCCGCCCGGCATGAGTCCACGAATATTATGGCACTGCCGGGCGGCGACTTTACAGGCCGTTCAGAGCTTTTCGAATGCCGCGCCAGAAGCGATGCGTGTAGCTGTATCGCGTGATACCCAGCTCTTCATAGATCTCATGCGGCTCATAGCCTTGGAGCATCAGGCGCATCATCCTGCGCACATCCGCGAATCCCAGCTCGGCCAGGCGCGCGTCCAGCACCGTAAGGAACTGTTTCCGCTCATATTCCTCAGCGAAGTCGTGCGGTTCGCGCAGGTGGTCCATGAGCACTTGGTAGAGCTCAAGTTCGAGGCCCTTTCGTGCCCTCCGGCCACCAGCGCGTTTGTCGAGCGCCATCCATTTCGCCTGGACGTATACCCGGGCGGCTGGGTTCTTGCCGAGATCATCGCCATGCAACCTGGAGAGGTCGTCCAACGTTTCGTCGGCCAGTTCGGAGGCCCGCCACACGTCCTGAAGGACGCGGCGAGCCAGCCCGCGTATCGGGTTGGCAACGTCGGCAAGGGCAACAATCCAGCCTTCTGCGATCCGCTCTCCCCGTGAGTTCGTATCGCTGACACAGATCGGGACAATCGAGTCCCGGTCCGAACGGTAGTTAAAAGGAATGGTCACAACTGACATACACCCCCCTCGTGCCGCAAACGCTGGGTGACGTCCTTGGCACGCCTTCGTTGTTTCGCGACCAACTCTGTGAAGCCGATGAGAGAAGAACAGCAGAACCCAGGTAAAGAAAATATAACACGCTTTGGCGGGAATGAAAAGTGGCAACTATCGCAATTTCGCACCAGGACCAGCGCATAAGATATGACGCAAAGCTCCGGCGCGAACTTGGCGCGACCGTCCTGCGCTGCCTGGCCGACGAGGCCGTCGAGGACGTGGTCCTGAACCCGGACTTCTCACTGTGGGTCAAGCGGATGGCCGAAGGATTCGTGCGAGTCGGCCAAATGCCGCCCGCTCAAGCGCATAGCGCGTTGGCTACCGTCGCGGCGTGGCGGGGGACAAACATCAGTCATGAGAGGCCCGTCCTCGAGACGGAGCTCCCTCTGGACGGCAGCCGTTTCGAGGGCATCGTCCCGCCGGTGGTGCGAAACCCTGTGTTTGCAATCCGCCTGCGGCCGAAACGAGTCTTCCCGATTTCCGAGTACGAATTGTCCGGCGTTCTCACGAAAAAGGGCGATCCATTGAACCGCTTGAGAGGCAGAAATTCATTCCTGGACACAGTGCGCGGCATGAGTCACGCGGAGATCATCCGTAAGGCGGTGCAGGAGCGGAAGAACCTCGTCGTGGTCGGGCCAACAGGCTCCGGCAAGACGACCTTTGCGAATGCCGTTCTGGCGACCATCGCCAGCGTAGCCCCAAACGATCGTGTGATTTCCATCGAGGACACCACGGAGCTCCAATGCCCCGTCTCGAACTACGTTGATCTCCGGGCGGTCGGCGACGTCACCATGCTCGATTGCCTGCGGGCCTGTCTTCGTCTCAAGCCGACACGAATCGTTGTGGGTGAGGTTCGAGGGGCCGAGGCGCACACCCTGCTCAAGGCGTGGAATACCGGCCACCCCGGAGGCGTCGCGACGGTCCATGCGAACGACGCGCTCAGCGGACTGAGCCGCCTGGAAAGCCTGGTGGCCGAAGCGACGCCGGCACCCCAGCAGAGGCTCATTGCCGAAGCCGTGGATCTCGTTGTTTTCATTGACGAGGAGCCGGACCTCCCGGCCGGGCGGAAGGTTCGGGAGGTGGTTCAGGTGCTCGGATACGAGGACGGACGATACATAGTGGAGTCTCTTTGACTCAGATCTTGGGAGGTCGAGCATGAATCCTGTGAAGCGTTGCGTGCTTCTGGCAGCGGTCGCGCCGCCGCTGACCCGACTTGCATATGCCGGCGTGGCTGGCGGGGCACTTCCCTGGGAGAACCCGCTTCGGCTGGTTGCAACGAGCCTCACCGGTCCAGTCGCGCTCTCGATTTCTCTGATTGCGCTGATGGTGGCCGGCGGAACGTTGGTATTCGGCGGCGAGCTCAGTGAGTTCGCCCGGCGCGCGTGCCTGTCGGTGGTCGCGATCGCGTTTCTCGTCGCTGGCGCCGGATTCATGACCGCGCTGTTCGGCATCAGCGGAGCTTGCGTGTAACGAGGGCGCCATGCAAAAACCGCGGGAGGTCGTTGTCCATCAATCGCTCATCCGCCCTCACCTTCTGATTGGGGGCGATCGCGAGCTCGTGTTGTTCTCGGCACTGATTGCCGTGGCCCTCGTATTCACCGTGGCCACTTGGTGGAGCGTTCTGGCGGGAGTCGTATTCTGGCTGATCGCCGTGGCTGTCCTGTCCCGCATGGCTGCGCCACGTCTACCTGTGCCACCTCCGTTACCGTGCGTTCTATCCGGCGAAGTCGAGCCCGGCCGCGGAGACGCCGCGGGCTCCAAAGGATTGGAGGTGACTATGGTTAGGGAGCACCGTTCGAAAGCCCTTGGACTTGCCGACCTGCTGCTCTACGATTCGCTCGTGGACGACGGCGTTCTTCTGCTGCAGGATGGAGCTCTTCTCTGCGGATGGTCCTTTCGAGGTCCGGATATGGCGTCCGCGACCCACGCGGAAATGGGCGTCCTCTCCGCGCGCCTGAACCGGATACTCCGCCTAGGAAGCGGCTGGATGGTTCAGTGCGACGCCATCCGCTCCGTCGCGCCGGAGTACCCGGCGAAGGGAGATTTCCCTGACCCGGTCACACGCGTGATCGACGACGAACGCCGGATGCAGTTCCTCTCCGAGGGCGCCCACTTTGAGAGCGAGTATTTCCTCACCCTCACGCACCTCCCGCCGGTCCACGCCGAAGAGAAGCTGAAGGGATGGATGTTCGAGGGGCAGCGGAACGGCACACAGGTCACCGCGCACGCGGCGCTGGAGCGGTTCAAGGCCCGAGTGTCGGCGTTCGAGGCTCAGTTCTCCTCGCTGTTCCGCGCCGAACGGCTTCGTCGCGTAGAGTTCCAGGATGGTCGCGCGTTCCCGAAGGAACACGACACCCTGCTGCGCTTCGTCCGCCGGTGCGTGTCGGGCGATGACCACCTGTTCGTGCCGCCCGAGATTCCTGTGTTCCTACACGACGTGATCGCCGCCGCCGACTTCTCCGGCGGCATTGAGCCGCAGATCGGCAGGCGGCATATCCGCGTTGTCGCAGTTGACGGATTCCCGCAGGCGAGTCATCCAGGCATTCTGGGCGCCCTGGATGCGCTCCCCATCGAGTACCGCTGGCACACGCGCGCGATTCTACTCGATCCCGAGGACGCCCGCGGCCTGATCGACAAGACTCGGAGGAAATGGCGATCAAGGATCCGGGGCTGGAAGGATCAGGTCTTCCGGGTTCAAAGCGGACCGGTGAACCTGCACGCCCAGGCCATGGCCCAGGACGCCGAGGAGGCAATGAGCGAAGCCGCCGCGGGCGATGTTCAGTACGCGTTGTACACCACGGTCGTCATCTGCCTCGACGAAGACCCGGAGCGGGCAGACCGCAGTGCGGCGCTGGTTCGAAAGACAATCCAGAACCTGGGCTTTAGCTGCCGTGTGGAGACCGTCAACGCGGTGGAGGCCTGGCGCGGAAGTCTGCCCGGTGACGGGTACCGGAACGTCCGTCGCGTGCTGCTGCATACCCTGAACCTGGCGGACCTGCTTCCGATCACAGCGGTGTGGGCCGGCCAGCGCGAGAATCCGTCCCGGCTGATGCCTCCGAGCAGCCCACCGGTGCTTTATGCCGCCACGACGGGTGCCACTCCGTTCCGGTTCAATCTGCATGTCAGCGATGTGGGCCACACGTTCGTTGTTGGCCCCTCCGGCGCGGGCAAGTCGACGCTGCTCGGGCTCATCGCCGCACAGTGGTTCCGATATCCGAATGCGCAGGTATTCGCGTTCGACAAGGGGTACAGCCTGGAGGTCCTGACCCGGGCCGCCGGCGGGGACTTCTACGATATCGGCGGCGACCGTGGGCACCTTGCATTCTGTCCGCTTGAAGACATCGACGCCGAGACGGACGTCGCCTGGGCAGTTGGCTGGATCGAGGCGCTCTGCGTGATGCAGGGCCTCCCGATCACGCCGAAAGAGCGGAACGCAATTACCGAGGCGGTACGGCTCCTCAGGAACTCGCCCTCGAGGACCCTTACGGACCTGAGCGCCAACGTTCAGGACATGCGCGTGCGTGAGGCGCTCGAGTACTACACTCTGGCAGGCCCGATGGGGCACCTGCTCGACGCGCAAGAAGACATGCTCGGCTCGGGCAGGTTCCTGACGCTTGAGACCGAGCAGCTCATGAATCTCGGCGACAAAGCGGTCGTTGCCGTGCTTCTCTACCTGTTTCACCGGATCGAAAAGCGGCTCGACGGGTCGCCCACCCTGGTGCCACTCGACGAGGCCTGGGTGTACCTGCGGCACGACCTTTTCCGCGAGCGTCTTCGCGAATGGTTGAAGACGCTGAGGAAGCTCAACGGTGTCGTGCTGCTGGCAACCCAGAGCCTGAGCGACATTTTCAACAGCCCGATCCGCGATGTTGTGCTGGAGTCCTGTCCAACCAAGATCCTGCTCCCGAACGCGGAAGCCAACAACCCTGCATCGCGGGATTTCTACGACCGGATCGGTCTCAACGAGCGCGAACTGGAGATCATCCAGACGAGCCTGCCCAAGCGCCAGTACTACGTCATTTCTCCCCTCGGGCGGCGGCTCATCAACCTCGGCCTAGGCGGAGTGGCCCTTTCGTTCGTCGGCGTCAACGGCCGCGAGGAACGCGAAGCGGCACATGCTCTGATGAGACTCGAACCGGATCGGTGGCAAAGCGAATGGCTGAGAAGCCGTGGCCTGGCCGACTGGGCCGACTATCTCTGCGGACTCGAACCAACAGAAGGGAGGTTGTTATGCGCAGGAGCCTGACTACCTTAGCGTTGTCTGGGGTTCTGCTTTTCCAGGGGACCACCCCTGCCTTGGCCGGCGCGTACGCGACGGAGTTCACCCAGATCCTGAATCACGGGCAGTTGGTGATGCAGTACATCCGCCAAGGCCAGCAACTGCAACAGCAGCTGCGCAATTTGCAGCGGCTTCCCTCGCAGACTTACGGCCCGGTCGCTGCTGACCTCAATTCCCTGGCCTCCATTGTCCAGGGCGGAATGGCGCTGGCGTACTCGCTCGCCAATCTCGACGCCCAATTCCGCACGCGCTTCCCCGGGTACGGTTACAACTCCCGCACCTATTACGTCGACTACCGGCACTGGTTCCAGACCAGCCAGGACACGACGCTCGGGACGCTACGTGCGGCCGGATTACAGGGCCAGCAGCTTCAGAACGAGCAAGCCGTGCTTTCGGCGCTGCGGGGCATGGCGCAGACCGCCGATGGGCATATGCAGGCGCTGCAGGTCGCCAATCAGATCGCGGAACAGCAGGTCCAGCAATTGATGAAGCTCCGCGCGCTGATGCTGGTCGACCTCCAGAGCAAGCAGGCTTTTCAGGCCGCTCAGATGCAGCGCCAGGCGGCCGGCGAGGCTGCGGCCGAGCAGTTCTTCACGTCCGGCCCCGCGCCGCGCGACGGTCGGACATACTTAGGAGGGTGGAGATGAGTGGGCATGAAATGGCTATGTCTGGCTCTGATCTCGATCGTTCTGGCTGGGTGTTCGTTGGTGGATCAGGCGGAACCGAAGACCGTCCTGGTTCAGAAGGTGGAGCAAGCTGGCGCGGGCGACCTTTCCAAGGCGTCCACCGCGGCGATCCAACAGTGGCTGGCGAAGCACGGCGAGCTGGCCAAAGAAGTGAATCTGTCCTGCCAGCCGATTCGGGAGAAGGCAACAGCAAACTGGGCTGATGGCACAGAGGGAAGGCTATGTGAGGCGGCTCGGAGCGTCACCGCGTTTTCGGACTACCATCCACCGCGGGACGACAAGAAGTATTAGCTGATCCGGGCCGGCCGGTTGACTCCCTATGGCAACGAGAGGAGAGGTGTGCCTGTGCGAAACAAACACTCGCGGCTCGCATTTCTCATCCTGATCGGCATGTCTGTGTTGATGTTGTCGGCACAGCACGCCTCAGCTCAGGCCACCGCGCCGAGCGCAATTCTCGACCAGTACCGGGCGGCGCGGAACGCGTGGTTCAACACCGTCTCGACCTACGCCAACCGGCTGTTCGCCATACTCGCGCTCATCGAGTTCGCGGTCAGCGGAGCGTACCTTCTCCTGGAGAAGACCGACCTTCAGGGTTGGACCGCGAGCCTCGTCCGCCGGATCATGTGGATCGGCGCGTTCTACGCCCTCTTGCTGAACGGCCGGACCTGGATCGACGCGATCATCGGCTCCTTCGTGGACATAGGCCGTTTCGCATCCGGGGCGGTCACGGGGATCGCTCCGGGTGACGTCATGGCCCGTGGACTCGAGATAACGGCCGCGCTCCTGGAGGGCGCCGGGAAATCCGGGCTCCTGCTCAACATCGGCACCTCCCTGGCGCTCGTCATTGCGGCTGTTCTGACCCTGCTCGGGTTCATCGCTATCACGATCCAGTTCGTTGTGGCGATGGTCGAAAGCTATCTCGTAGTCGCGGCTGGGTACATATTCCTGGGCTTCGGCGGCTCCCGCTTTACCGCCCCGTACGTCGAGCGCTACATCGGCCTGGCGGTGTCGGTGGGCGTCAAGATCATGGTTCTTTACCTCCTCATCGGCCTCGGGATGTCGCTCTCGAACGGGTGGCTGGCGAGTGCAGCCGCAGTCCCGGCCGCACCGCAACCGGCCATGTCGGCCTTCGAGATCATGGGGGCCGGCTTGATCTTCACGGCGGTCTGCTGGCAAGCCCCCAAGCTCGTGTCCAGCGTTATGGGCGGATTCCCCGCGCTGACCGGCGGCGACTTGGTCGCGACGACTGGGACCATCGTCGGCGGGGCGGTCCTGGCGGCCAGCACGGCTGGTGCCAGTCTCGCATCGTTGGCGGCAGCGGCGTCAGGCGGCGGGGCTGCTGCGGGAGAGGGGGCAGCGATGGGCGCCGGGGCCGGTGGCGCGGGTGGTGGGGCAATCGGCGGCGGGTCGGCCGCGGCTGAGGGACCTCCGGCCCCGAGCCAACCACCCGCTCCCAGTGGTGGAGGCAACTCCGGCGCGAGCGGTCCGGCTGCTGGCGGCAATTCGGGATCTGAGTCGCAGCCGGCGCCGCCATCTTCTCCATCGGAGTCGCAGCCGTTGCCTCCATCTGGGTTCGTCCGCAGACGGGCGCCCCTCGGAGACATCGGTCGCAGGCTGGGCGGCGCGAGGGTGCCTTCCGATGCCGCCCCGCAGGCGCCGCCTCCGACGATGAACATCGACCATCACGGCGAATAGCGATTCGAGGAGGATAGCTGTGGCTACTGCAACCGCGGCGAATGATGCCGAGAAACAGTTCAACCCCTACCTGGCTGCGAGGAAGGAGTGGGATGAGCGCTACGGCGATCTCATCAGTCGAGCCCGCAACTGGCGACTTCTGGCGCTGCTGTGCGCCGCGCTTGCGCTCGTGATGAGCGTAGGCCTGATCGCCCTGGCGCTGCGATCGCACGTCGTTCCCTACGTCGTGGCTGTGGATTCGTTGGGGCGCGTCCTGGCCTCGGGCGTTGCCGAGCCGACGGGGGTTGCCGACGACAGGCTCAAGCGGGCCGCGTTGTTCGAGTGGATCAGCGATCTCCGGTTGGTGACTACCGACGCGGTTGCTCAGCGAAAGGCAGTCGACAGGGCGTACGCACGGATCGCTGGCGGAAGCCAAGCCCAGACGTTCATTAGCGACTTCTATCGAAGCGACTCGCCGTTTGAACGCGCGCAAAGCGGAACGGTGAGTGTTGATGTCCAGACGGTGCTGCCCGCGAGCGAGAAGACCTATCTGGTCGAGTGGACGGAGACTACCCGCGATCTCCAGGGCCAAGTAAAGGCAACGGTCCGCTGGAAGGGCGCATTCACGACTGCGGTGAATCCGCCCACCGACGAGGCTCTCGCCCGGGTCAACCCGATCGGGATCTACGTGACCAACGCGAGTTGGTCGAGAGTGCTGTAGGCAAAGGAGGATTTCTATGCGTTACTTGATCATCGCCTTCGTAGTCGCCGGGATCGGCGGAGCGCTGGCGCAGGACGCGGCGAAGCCGGCGCCACCGGTACACGCGAGGCGGACGCCGAGGCCTAGCCAACCCTTGGCCCCGGGCGCCCAGGATGCGCTTCAGGAGTATCACTTCGCGGATTCGGTCCAGGCAATGCAGGCGACGGATGCGCCGGCCGCCACTTCTGGCCAGAGCGTTGCGCCCGTCGGCACCGGCGTGCCCAAGGGCTTCAAGCCGAAGACGGACGTGCCGCTCGACCCGACGGCCAAACAGGCTGTGCAGATGAGCGAAGCATGGCGGGGCGAGCGGAACGAGCCCGCACCGGGCCCGGATGGGCGCGTCTTGTTCTCGTACGGGGCCGGACTGCCGACCGCCGTTTGCGCCCCTTTGCGGATCTGCATCATCGAGCTGCAACCAGGCGAGAAGCTGATCGGCGAGCCGCATATCGGAGACTCTGTGCGCTGGAATGTGGCCCCGTCAATGTACGGAAAGGGGGACACCGCGACCTCCCTGATCGTGATCAAGCCTCAGGCGTCCGGACTCGACACGGATCTTCTGGTTACGACCGACCGGCGCGCGTATTATCTGCGCCTGGTTTCCAAGCCCGACGCTTATGTGGCCCGGGTCGCCTTCGCCTACCCGGAGGACGATGCGGCGGAGCGGAAGTGGCAGGAGCAGGTCGCGAAGCAGCGGGAACAGACAAAGGCGGCGACCCGCATCGTCGACATGGCTCCCGGCGCCATCGATTCCCTGTTCTTCGATTACCGGATCAGCGGTGGCGATGTGAACATGCGCCCGGTTCGCGTGCTTGATGACGGCGTGAAGACGTACATACAGATGAACCCGGCGGTGAAACACCGCGAGGCGCCGGTCCTGGTCGTGGTCGATGGGGACGGAAAGCCGGACATGGTCAACTATCGCGTGAAGGGCGACGTGTACGTCGTGGATCGCTTGTTCGATCATGCGCAGCTCATCATCGGCGCCGGCAAGAAGGCGAAGAAGGTGGAGATCGTGCGCGCCGAAGCCGGCAGCAAAGGGTAAGGGAGGCTCAGCATGGACGCGCCGACCGGACTCGACCTCAATCCCAGGCCCCCTCAGACGGTCCGCCTGGGGAAGCGGGCAGGGCTGTGCTTTCTAATTGCGCTCGGCCTTGTCCTGGCGATGCTTGTGTACGGCATCTACTTCAGGCGGGCGAACCAGGGAAGGCAGATCTGGCGGGATGAGCAGGACCGCGTCGGTCCGGCCACGGCTGCCGCGCGTGCGGTCGAAGCGTCGGCTGCTGACGTGCCCAACCTGGCCGCCGTTCCCAACCGCACTCCGCCTGGGGACCCGGCGCCAGCAGCGGCCCCGCCGCTCCAGAGCGGCTCGTCGGCGCCAGTCGCGCAGCCTCGGCAGCCAACCGCTGCAGAGCTTCGCCTCGCGGCGCTGTACGAGCGCGAACAGCAGGCCATCGCCGCACCGACAGGCGTCCGGGCAAGTGAGACTGGGTTCAACGATCCCGCGATGTCAGCGCCAGGCGGGGCGCCGGATGCGGCCACGCTCGCCGCGCTCGCGCAGGCATTGGCAGGGGGGAGGCCCACTGCCCCTGCCGGCGCCGCTTCGGTATCAGCATCCGGCGGTTACGATGCGCAGAACATGCAGGCGGGGAAGGAGAACTTCCTGGCCAGGCACCGCGCCGAAGTAGCCGACGATTACCTCAAGTCCACCCGCACGGCGTCGCTGTCCCGGTATGAGGTCAAGGCGGGTTGGGAGATCCCCGCGATCATGGAGCAGGGCATAAACTCGGACCTACCGGGCGAACTGAAAGCGCTCATCGCGCAGAACGTCTACGACACGGCGACGGGGCAGTACCTGCTCATCCCGCAAGGGGCGCGGCTGGTGGGGACGTACGATTCCAGGGTTGGGTACGGGCAGAACGGGGTGCAGGTGGTGTGGGATCGTATTATCTTCCCGGATGGATCATCGATCGACCTCGCCGGGATGCCAGGTCAGGACGCCCACGGCTATTCCGGCCTTCGCCAGTCGGTGGACAACCACTACAAGCGCGTGTTCGGGTTCGCCGCCCTGACCAGCCTGTTTTCCGCGGGATTCGCCCTTTCCCAATCGCGCAGCGGTTCGATTCTGCAATACCCGAGCGTCGGCGAGACGGTCGGCGGCGCCGTCGGCACCGAGGTGACGCAACTCGGTAGCGAGATCACCCGGCGCAATCTGAGCGTCCAGCCCACAATCAGGATCCCAGCCGGCTACCGCTTCAACGTCCGCGTGAATCGCGACATTCTGTTCGATGGGCCGTATCAGCCGATGGACAGTCGGTGAGACACTGAGGCAGATCCTCCAGTGCCGAGTCTCCGGGTGTCACGGCCACCTCTCGTGGAGACCCACGGTATGAAGCCGCACTGTCCCATCGCGAGGACGCTGATGAAGTCGAAGACCCTGAACCAGGTCTGTGCAATGTTCGTGGACGAAGCGTAGCGTGGCCCTCAGCCATCGGAATTGAACCGGGAACCCGCTGATTCAAGGTCCCGATCTGCCGCCACGTTGCGGTGCCGGCTCCTGCCGTTACGTGTGCATCCAGTCCAACCTGCGTTTCCTGAGCTAGGCGTGTCGAGCCTCTGCGTCCAACAGCCACCGGCAATCCGCAACGAACGCGGTCGGAAAAGGGTACTGCGGGGCATTCGCTTGCGCAGTTGAACGTAGCTTCGAACCGTCCCGTGGAGCCTAGGATGTTGGTTCCAGCATGTAGCGGGGAAACAAGCCCCGTTCGTACGCCCGCTGGCAGAGAACCTCAGGGGCCCGGAAGTCACCGTATTCGAGAATTGCTCTCAACCGACAGAAGCCGCGACAGTACGCCCGGAGAACACAGCGGCCACAGACGCCGAGGAATGAGTTCGGATCGAATTCGCGAAGCACGCGAAACACGGCGCTCTCGTTCCATATCTGCTGCAAGTTTGATCGCCGTAAGTTCCCGGCGAGAAAGGGCGGCTCCGACGAGCCCCTTGCAGCAAGGCAACCATGGCACATAGTCACATCGCCGTTTGGCATGATCCCACAGACGTGCCTACCCCAGAAGCATGATCGAGACATCTCCGCTGCCAGATCAGGAGCTAACAGCGCTGGTGGCAACTTGACCAGTGCACGCGTCTTCAGATGCGGAGCAGCCGCCCAAAGATCAGCCGCGACTTTCATAATCTCATCAATCGCCAGCGTAGCCGAGCATGCTGCTTGGCCTCGCCCTTTTGGAACAATTTCCGGTATTACCCGAAACTCAGCGCTGAGGTCCGATGCCATCGCAGCGAGCCCTAAGATCTCTTGGGCGTTTCCTCGTTGGAGCAGAGTCTGAATAACGACAGGTATTCCCAGCCCAACAGCTCTACGAATGCTCGCCATTGTTCGTTGAAACGCACCAGAGCATCCGCGTAGGACGTCGTGAGTCTCGGCCTTCGCGCCATCTAGGCTCATGGCCAGCGAGATCGAGTTGGTCGGCACTCGGGACATCCATCCAAGGTCGAATCGGCTCAGGAGTGAACCATTTGTAGCAATGGCCACCCGGACACCGAGCTGCACAGTGTCCTTCAGTATCCGCTCAAAATCCGAGCGAACAAACGGTTCTCCCCCTGTGAAAAACACATAATCTAATCCTAGACTCTGGCCGGCCTTTACGACACGGAGGACTTCTAGGGCAGGAATCTCCACGTCGCTTGGTGCCCCGGACGCCGCACAGAAGGTGCAGTCCAAATTGCAGCGATGCGTGATCTGAATGAAAAGCGACTTGAGAGGTGGAGGTTCGCTCATTGAAATTCCGAAAGGACCAGCGGCTGGCGGCCATCAGTCATCGGTGGCACACCCGGTTTTCAGACACCTTGCTTGTGGCAATGGGATATGTTAGAGAACCCGTACGATTCTTCGACCTTGCGCAGGATTTCCGCCTGAATCCGTCGCTCGTCTGTCGACAGAGCCTGGGCCTTGGGCGCGGCGATCCTCAATGCCTCAGGGTCGACAAAGGGGGAAGTATCCATAGCCTCACCTCGCCCAAACAGTATATCACCGGGTGGCTGGTAGCGTAGCGCTGGAGTCGTAGCAAATCGCAGCAAAGTGATAATGGTCTATTTGGCCTAGAAATGTCCCATCGCTAACCCGGGAGAGATTTGCTGATGGCCGTGAAAAGGGGCCGACAAGAGACTGATCACCCAAGAGCAGGGCGGCCGATGAGGTCGGCGTCACGGAGCGGAACGTGTGGCGATTGCTGACCAGGCTGCGGCGCAAAACGGACCGGGCGGCCCTTCATGAAGTTGCGGTGCCGGCCTTCGAACCGCAGGACAAGCGATCGCGATCATGGCCGATCCGATCCACCACGGATTCGGCCCCACGCTGGGGGCTGAGTACCTGGAGAAGCGGCACCGGTTGCGGCGAGCAATGAGACTCTGCGGCCGTGGATGGCGCAGGCGGGGGCTGCCCCTGGGCAACGAGCACAACCTGGCAGCGATTCTGAGTCGGCTTCGGCCGAAGCCTTGATGCGGAGGCTCTCGCAGCATTGCCAGGGCCTCGACAAGTGTTCGATTCAATTCTCCGAGCAAGGCGAAGCCCGAAGTGAGAAGGCTCTCAGTTAAATGTGAGGTGACTTCAGACGGAGGCCATCGGCCCGTTTTTGGCCACCCCGGCGGCCCGTATTGGACACGGCATCGAGGTAGCCCGTTCAGGTGCGCTCGCCAGGCGCGTGGCTCAGGGAAGGCCAAAGTGAACGGCTTCACGTTGGTCGGCTCGCTCTTGGTCGGCTCGCTCTTGCCCAGGCTGGCAAAATGTTGCATAATCTCCCTTTATCACCTTATTGCCATGGCGTGTTAGCGAGGAGTGAAGAGGGAGGTCCCCGGAGTATGCTCTCATTGATCTCGGAAGTCAGATACTCCTGCCGCACTCTTGCCAGAAGACCGGCAAGTAGCGCCCTGGCGATTGCTGTTCTGGCGGTCGGTGTCGGCGCGACCTCGCTGATTTTCGGGGCGCTCGACGCGGTGCTACTACGGCCGTTGCCATACAGGGATCAGAAACATCTGGTGTTCGTGGAGTCATTCCAACAGGAAAACGGGCACGCAGGATCTGCTTCGGTGGCGGATATTAGTGATTGGAGAGACAGGACCAGGGCTTTTGCTGACCTCACAGCGGCTAGCCCCGCAAAATTCGCCGTGGCAGGCACGGACGAGCCGGAAGAGATTGATGGTGCCTATGTCCTTGATCGGTTCTGGGATACGCTTGGAGTTCTTCCCTCGCGTGGGCGCATATTCACGGCGGCTGACATGCGTCCAGGCCAGAACCACGTGGCGTTGATCAGCTCCAGGCTATGGAAACGTGCTTTTGGCGGCCGACCCGATGCTCTTGGCACCCCTGTCAGAGTCAGCGGCGAGATGGTGGTTATTATTGGAATCATGCCCCCCGGGACTGGGTACCCATCAAACGCTGAGATGTGGCTACCGTTCACCATGCAATCAGAGCGCATCCTAGTTGAGCGCGATTATCGAGTTTATCGAGCCATCGGAAGACTCAAGCCGTCGACTACAATTGAATCTGCACGCAGAGAGCTAGTTCAGATCGCGGGCGAGCTTTCCTCTAGATACCCTGCAACCAACTTAGGATCGAGTGTCCGCATTACTCCCATGCACGACCTGATTGTGGGGAGCACTGGACGGATCCTGCTGATGATCGCCGGCGCGGTGGTGATCGTATTTCTAATTGCGTGCACTAACGCCTCAAACCTGCTACTGGCGGAGGCAAGGCGACGTCAGAAGGAGATCGCGATACGTGCGGCGCTGGGCGCACGGTTAGGCAGGCTAGTACGGCAGCTACTGGTTGACAGTACTTTGTTATCACTGGCTGGGAGTCTGCTCGGGTTGGTTTTGGTAAGGTGGGGCAGGCTGGGGCTCACAGCGTTGTTTCCCAAACAGGCGCTCTTGAGCGGCGGAATTGTAATCGACGGACGCCTTATGGTATTCACCTTCCTGGCCGCACTGCTAACAGGAGGTCTAGCTGGAACCGCGCCCGCAATACGCGTTCTCAGCCTGGATCTCAACGGTGCCCTCAAAGCGACGACCCGGGGAACTCTCGACCGCGGTACGCGCCGCTTCTACGCCATTCTTACGACTGCTGAATTCGCTCTTGCGCTGGCCCTACTGATCGGCGCCGGTCTGATGGTCCAGAGTCTGCGGCGGCTTGGTAACGTGGGCCTCGGGTTCGAGCCTCGGGATGTCCTCACGATGACGCTCCATTTGCCTCGAGCCATGTCACCACCCCTTCGCAGTGTTCGCTTTCGGGAGGTGTTGAGCGCGGTTCGTACAACTCCTGGCTTGATTTCTGCCGCAGTGGTGAGCAGCCTGCCTTTCCAAGCAAGCATGGAGGTGCCTGTAACCGTCGAGAAGGGTTCCGCCGATGGCGCTCGCGCGGGGGGGGACGTCGGCTACGATGTCATGAGTGACCGCTATTTTCGGACAATGGGGGTGCCGCTTCTCGCGGGCCGCGACTTCACGGATGACGAGGCGTCCCACAAAAGTGATGCGGTGATTGTCAACCGCGCTTTCTCGCGGCGCTTCTTTGGACGCTTGGACACGGTCGGGAATCGCTTACGACTGGCGGATGGCCCCGACTCGCCGTGGTTAGTCATCGTCGGCGTCGTGGGTGATGTGCGCCACGAAGAACTGGGTGCATCTCCTCGATGCGAAGTCTACCAGCCACTTGGGGCTCTCCCTCCGTTTGCGGTGAAAGTCATCTTGAAAGTGAGGTCCCCTCTGGGGCTTGCTGTTATTCATGACATTAAGAGGAAAATCTGGGCTATCGATCGTGAGCAGCCAGTTGCGGATGTAGAACCTATGACTGCCCTGGTGGCGCGTGCGGCTGGTCCTCCACGTCTCTATGCGATCATCCTTGCTGTCTTGGCGAGCGTCGCCACCCTTCTGGCTGTGGGTGGCATATTCGGCGTTGTGACTTACTCGCTGACTCAGCGCATTCCGGAGATTGGCCTCCGTCTGACACTGGGAGCACTGCCGTCCGACATCGCGGTAATGGTGATGCGTGAAGTTGGCTCGTGTGTATTGGTCGGCAGTGTCCTAGGCGTTGCTGTTGCGCTGGCGCTGACACGTACGATTGGGGCTTGGCTCTACGGAGTAGGGCCCTACGATGTCAGGACCTTTGCGGGCTCTGCTTTGGTCCTAGTTGCTGCTGCTCTATTGGCATGCTATTTTCCGGTGCGTCGCGCTGCACATTCGGACGCGGTTGATGCTCTGCGCTTCGAATAGTCGCGTGCCCTAATTCTCGAAACGTGCGAAGTCAGCCGGCGGTGTCGCTAGTTCGTGCCAGCCTCACCGACCCTAATGGCTTCGATTGTCTCACTCCCTTCGCAAGCGACGAAACACGTTCGTTCGGGCGCCACGGCGAGGGAGAAAGGCTTTGCACCTACCGCCAGCGTCGCCACGACGCAGCACTTCTGCCAATCGACAACGGAGACACTTTCGCCGTTGAAATTCGCTACCAACAAAAGCGTCGTGCCGCCGATGGCTACCGCAGTCAATGGCATACTGCCGACCGTGACATTCTGTAAAGGCGCGCCTGATCCCTCTTCAAAAAGGGAGACTGAGTCGTCCGCAGCGTTCAGCACAAACATCATTCGCGACTGCGGCACACGTCCGATCGTCACCGCGCCGCGACCGACCTGAGTGTGTCCAAGAACCGCTGCACTTGCGTCCACCTCAACCACGAGCCGGTCCATTGGACACGTGACATAAGCACAGTCGGCGTTCACATTCGGGCCTCCGCAGAAGGGGCCTCGGCCGACCTTAGCATGCCCGATCACAGTCACTTTCTCCCAACTGAAAACAGTCACAGAGTCGCCGCCACCGTTCACCGTAGCAGCCCTGCCATCTTTTAGCACTATTGTTTCGCGAGGGCCTTGGCCAACTGGGATCAAACCTGAGACGACGGGCCTCTCGGTGAGGTCGACAATCGCAATCGTTCCATCTCCCTCGTTTGTTATCAGAAGCCTGCTCTCATCCGGCACAATCGCGATATGCCTGGGCTTGCTACCGGTGCGGAGGGTGTGTACCACCTTATGAGTTCCGAGATTCACAAAGGATATCTGACCAGAGTCGTAATCAGCAGTCACCAGCATCCGCGCTTTGGGAACAATGGCTGCATAGCGTGGCCTTTCACCAACGTCAATCTTCCGTACATAAGACATGGACCGGCAGTCAACTACACCAACCGCCCGGTGGAGTGGATGCAGCACATACAAGAACGACTCGTAGTATTCAATCTGCTCCGGCACGTACGGAAGCCTCAGCACCGTGTGAACAACCATAGGTCCTCCCTCATCTTCGGTTTAAACAAGTGTCACGAGACATCGTCTCTTCGCAGCCGCTTTCGACGAGCACGCCGCTCACCAACTTCACGACACGGTCCGCGAACCGGGCTGTTTTCCGACGATGCGAGACTACGACGCAGATCCTGGCCCCAAGGCATGCTCTGAGAGACAGCCATATGCGCTCCTCGGTCACCTGATCGACGCCCGACATAGCCTCATCTAGGAGAAGCATCCAAGAGGATGCCAGGAGGGCCCGTGCAAGAGCAATTCTCTGCCGCTGGCCAGCGGAAAGCTCAAGCCCTCCGCGGGACAGGCTGTAACTATATCCGTCCGGCAGGGCCTTGACAAACTGATCACACTGAGCGACCGCAGCGGCTGCATGCACCGCGTCAGCAGAGGCGGTCGGGCAGCCGTAGCGGATATTGTCGGCGATAGTGCGGCAAAGAAGCTGGTTGTCCTGGGGCACAATACCGATCTTCCGCCGGAATGCGTCGACGTCAAGTTCTGTGAGGTTGACTCCATTCACCAGAATATTTCCTGCCGACGGACGCAGCACGCCACACAAAAGCTTTAGCAGTGTCGTCTTGCCACAACCGCTCGCTCCGACAACCGCAACAACCTCTCCCGGTCGAAGTGTTAAGCTCGCCTGGTGAAGGACCGGTTGCGCCTCAGTATACGCATAGGTGACATCCCTGAGTCGGACTGAGGCTAGCCGTTCCGGAGGGGCGGAACCTGACGACCTGCGGCCCGTCTCTACCGGAAGCGAGAGAGTTCGTGCCGCCTCGTCCACACGGCCAGCAGCGGAGCCAAAATCCCTAACGATATATGAGGCCGCTTGGGACGCCCTGAGTAGAACGGACAATGCGGCGCCCAGTAGAACGAAGTGTCCCCGAGAAATACGGTTGTGACTCAACTGGGACGCGCCAGCGGCCAAACAGGCGACCATCACGACTGACGCCAGAGCATCTGACCAAGTGTCGCGCGAGTTCCTGAATCGATCAGCGCTCAGTTCTGCGCAGCAGAGCTGCCGAAGATGGTGGACAACACATCTTACAGGGCGCCTCTGGCGACCATAGTTCCATTCCTCACGATAGGTTGTCCAGGCATCCTCCAGAGCTCCGTATGCTCTGATTCTAATTCGCTCGACACGTTGAGTCCGAATGCGAGTTCCCCGTGCCGTTCGCCGGTCATAGATGAGCAGAACAGCCGGGATCAGGGCACTTGACAGCGCCACCCACGAATTCAGCCGACCGACAACAACCGTACCGGCAATCCATGAGGAGGCTGAGGTGAAAACGGCAAGAAATACCACCGTAAAGAGCGCCTCAACGGACCAGCCACCCTCTACGACGGCGGCTTCCAGGCTGCCGGGTTGAGCGAGATCTACCGTCCGCTCAGACAGTCTGTGCACATGACGAAGAAGTTTGAATTGTAGGCGAAGTATTGCCCTGTCGGAGGCCCCGACGACCAAAGTGGTCGCGAAGAAGAAGGCAGACCATCTAACCACTGCTAGGCAGACCAATGCGGTGCAGAGCCCTGTTAGCACGACACGTGCATTTGCCCCCACCTGGCCAATGAAGGACCCTGCCGCCACTGGCAAGGCATAATCAACCAGCCCCGCGCTGGAGAGCAGAACCGTCGCAAGCAAGAAGTTGGACTTGTAACGGTGAAGGAGTCCAACAACGATATCAGATGCGCCTGGCGTCGAATGAGCCTGCTTCACAAAGCGGTCTCCGTCAACAGACCGTCGCTCAGGTTCATCCTGCGATGACAAAAGCTGTCTAGCGAATCGCGATGAGTCACGAGCACGATAGTGCAGCCCGATAGGTACTCAAGCAGTCTGCCGAACAAACAAGCCTCGGATCGCAGATCGAGACAGTCAGTCGCCTCATCCAACAGGAGAACGTCAGGCCGTGTAGCGATCGCACGAGCGAGCGCGATTCTCTGGCGCTGTCCGCCGGAGACACTGCCAGGCTGCAGTCGAGTGGACAAAGAGTTCTCAATTGTCTGCATCCAGGGGCCTAAACCAACCATTTCCGCAACGAATGCCACTTCAGCATCTGGGATCTCGGGCGCCCCAAGCGTGATGTTCTCCCTCAGGGTAGAGCGTAGGACCGGCGCGCAATGATCCACGAGGCGGATCCGTTGCCGAAGCCAAGTGCCGGAGTACATGGTGCAATCACGTCCGTCGACTAACACTCTACCTATGTTCGGAGACTGTGTCCCGTTGAGCAGGCTTAGCACTGTTGTCTTTCCGCTCCCGCTTGGGCCCTTCAACAACACTCGGTCGCCCGCCTTGACAGCAAAAGATACGCTTCGGAGGACGGGGATGTGCTCGTGATACCAAAAGGAAGCCGCACAAAGCTCGAGGTCGCCGTTTAACCGAGGCGGTCGCACAGACGCGCTTTCTGGCTGCGGTCTAAGAGCCAGTACACTTACCGGAAGTCTGAGACGAGCGGTCGATTCCAAGGAGTTCACCATGCTCTGATAGAGCGTAACGCACACAGAAGATAATGTGTTTGTCAGAATGACTGCCGCTGCAAAAGTGCCGAGGGTGAGGAGGCCAGAAGCGTATTGGCTGCCGAGATATAGGAATGCCGCGATTGAGATGAGCGCATTCCATGCCCCGATAATACCTCGGTAAGTGGCCCCAACCGAAGTTATCCGCTTCTTGTGTTCTATTCTGCCACGGTGCTTATGAAAAAGATTGTTCACTTCCGCTCGGGAACGAACAAAGAGTCGCTGAAGGCCTACCGTTGCGACGTTCTCGCGAAGATCGGCCCACAATCGTCGACTGAGGCCGGCATGCGCCTCGCAAGCGTGCTCGTAGTAGCGCCGTACCCTAAGAGCGAATGGAAGCACTAATGTGTAGGACCCCAAAACAGCGGCAAGCAGTAGCAGGGAGAGCTGCCCGTTCAGCAGAACTAGGACCACCGCTGCTACGACTCCCGCGCGAAAGACGCCAAGACCGAGATCTATCGCCGGCGCCAAGGCGCGCATGTCGTCGAGCGCCCGCGAATCGAGGGTGCCGGGTGGCATGCTAACGGCCGTTTGGTACGAGAGTCGCCTCCCCGTCCAGACGATCAGTCGCTGGAGGGTGAAGACGAAGATTCTCTTGCAGCGGGCTGCGAGCTGCCTTCGCTGGTACGATGCGATCAAGGAGAGCGCTAGGCCCGAACAGACGAGTGCCAACCAGAGGCCAGGCAGTTCTGGCCGTGCAGGATTGGAGTCAAGGATACGCTTGCAGAGCAGAGGTGCCGCCGCGTCCGCTACCGTTTCGACGGCTGCGAACATCAACACAATAGGGAGGAGCGTTACGGCGCGCGCAGGGCTACGCCGCAGAGATGAAGCAATTGTCGAATACGGGCCTGCTGATTCGCGCCGAGTTTCTCGATCCCCGGTTGTGACTTTACGCTGCGGGGGCCCCCATAATGAACTACCACGATGTGCATCGCCAGGCATGTAATTAAGAGACTCTAGCGGATCCTGTTCGCAGGCCGTCATGAGGGGGGCGCTCGTTCCCGTGAGTGTCGTATTGACCAAAGTGCTTTTTGAACGCCGCGGGCAGCCGCCTCAGGGCGTGCTCTTTGAACCCATTGCAATAAGCCTCGTAATGAGAACCTTTCGTGACCGCGGCACAGTAGGCGCATCCCCCGCCACACAGTAGCGCTAGTGAGCAATCGCAACAGTCAGCAATGGCGCCGACATGCCTCCCAGTCCAGAGACGTCTCGCGCCTTCTTCAACTGCCAGGCGGCCGCTCCGAAAGCTTCCGACGCTCTTCGTCGGATTACCCGCATCGTTGTCACACACGTAAATGCGACCGTACGGGTCCAGCACGTATTGGCCTGTGTTTGCACCGCAATAGCTTGTTCGTATCGTTGAGAGTCTGCCCGTTCGGGCGTACTCCGACACGGCAATGTCGACGACAGAGTCAGCACTGAATGGCGCCGCCTCGGCCGTGGTGCACGCCTCAGACAGATCAAATAGAGTGTCCGCCCCCAGCAGCGTGGCGGACACCTTCGGTCTATGTTCGCTCGGGGTGACTTCTGTCAGGTACAGCGTAAAGCGGCCATTCGAAGCCCATCCGCGCCGTTCCACCTCCTCTCCGAGCGGACCAACCGACGACACATTCAAGCGATCTACATTCACGCGTACATCCACCCGTATATCTCTCTCCAATGCAAGTGTGATATTTCGTGCTATCAGTTCGAACGTCCGGGGAAATCCGACGCCGACGCGACGACGGTCGTGAACTGCCGCTGGTCCGTCCAAGGTAACCTGAACGTGCGCAATTTGCCTCGGGCCCAGAAGGTCTGCGTACTGCTCAAGCTCAGTCCCGTTCGTGACTGCCTTAATGTAGAAGCCGTGCTCGCAACCCAACACTCGCACAAGTCGCTCAACACAAGGTCGATTTTGCTGCAGAAGCGGCTCCCCGCCACATAACTTCAAGTAAGCGTTCTCGGTTGGGCGGTTCCGTTGTCGAAACGATCCGACAATCGCCTTTACCGCAGCGTCCGCCAGACGTCGTGACATCACGTCCATGCTGTGATGTAATACCTCCGGCTGGTAGCAATAGACGCATTGAAGATTGCAGCGATACGAAGGGATGATGACAAATACTGGGGAAGCCCTCCGGACTGACTCTTCGTGTAACCTCGTTGCCTTTTCAATAAACAGCGCCCGCTCCTCATCTGGCGTGCGCTCAGTCACATATCCACGGTCCCGAAGAAATCGAAGCTCGGCAGGCGAGATGCCACCCTGGCGCAAGCAAACGTCGAAAGTGATTGTCGACCGAAGGCACCCGGCGGTGCGAGCACCAATGCGATCCAAATGACCTTCCATGAGGTTGCAGACAATGCCACTTCCGTCGTCCTCGTCCTCAGCAACGAATAAGTATGACGAGGGCCGCATAACTCGTGAAGGTATCCCTCTTTGATTGGGGTCGAGATCGTTCACTGGTATCCTGTATTCCTTAGTGGTGTCGAGACTCAGCCGTTCTCGCGGCTCATGAGCCTGTACCTAACAGCCCTCTTCACGGCCGATTCCCTTTTCGGAGAGTGCAGCATCAAAGGCGCTTGATGAAGCGTTTGCGAACCGTGTGTTATCAAGGTATGCGAACGCATCGGGTCTACGCTCCATGGTTTCAGTGAATCTTACCAGTCGGTCCTTCCAGAGCCGCCTTGTTGTCGCACACGACGAGCGACTAAGCGGTCTAAACTCGCCGTCACGCAGCGTCGCACTGACGTAACAGCTCTTGCAGAAGCGATACGCCCAGCACCGACAGCAGTCAACGTTGTATACTTCGTAAAAGTCTCGATAAACATCGCAACACCGGGCTGGATCGAGGCCGTTCCAGACATTACCGATAGCGAGTGAATTGTTGCTCTTCTCGCACACCAAGTAGGTTCCATCAGTCTTCACAAAAAGCCGCCCACATCCTGGAAAACACGCCCCTGACTGGTGGGGTGCGCTGCCGAACCCGTGCGGCTGAACTCCTCGCCGGTATATCCAGAAGTAATACGTGTCGAACATCTCGCGGAAGAAGCTGAACTCACGATCGGCAGTTTCGCCCAAAACCAGCTTGTCGAGATAGCGACGTTCAAGCCGGGGGTCTATCAGCAGCTCGCGTCCCGTGAAGGAGCGGTGGCCGCCGACGACTGCGCCGAAGCCGACCTGACCGTCAGCGAACCAATCGGGGTTCTTCACGAAGAAGTCGACCACACGCTCATGGTTGTCGCCCGGGCGCAGAGTGCACCAATAGCGAACTTTGTTGGCATAATACTCGGGACGCAGGGAGCGCATCCTTCGAACATTGTCGAGAATCCGGGCGAACGTTGGTTGGCCTCCTATCAAACGCCGCTCGCGGTCGTGCAGAGCCTCGGGCCCGTCAAGGCTTATAAGCAGCCGTACGTTGCGCCGAGCCAGCAGGTCTATCGTCTCGTCGGTCAACAGCGTCCCGTTGATAGTGGCTCCGAATGTGACCTCAGGCGCGCGATCGTACGTGTACGCCATGCATTGTTGGAGCAGTTCCGGCTCAAGCAGGGGCTCTCCACCGTAGAAGCTGAGTTCAGCTTGGCCACGAACTCGGTGGCTGAGGAAATAGTCGATTGCAGCTTGGGCGGTCCTCCATGGCATGCTCGCATTACTGTGGACGCGCGTATTAGCATAGCCGCCCGAATACGCACAGTAGGAACAGCGCATGTTGCACTGGTCGGTCACGCTCAGCACGAGCTGTGTAAGACGGCCGACGAATTCAGCGGCGTGATCTCGGGCCCAGGCTGGAGAGCGCATGCGGCTTGTCAAGCGAACGGAGCGAAGCACCCCGGACCGATCCGAAACGGCCCGGAGGGCCTCGATCCCTTCCTCGAGAGCGCGAATGCCGTACTTTTGTGTCAGATGCGATATGGCGCGGTCTCTGTTGACCGTCCTGTGAAGCGGCATGTAGTCCACGAGGTCGTACGCGATGTCAGTCACCCGGATGATGATGCCAGTGTTTACGTCATAAATATATCGAGATGTTCGAGTTGAATACTTCTTATAGAAGGGTTTCGGTTCTGCTGACGCGGCGTGTGGCAAGGCTGAGTCTCCTCACGCTTTCGGCTGCAGCAGACGGGACCCCAATCGGCTTCTGATGCTGGCAGACGGCGAAAAAGAGTACGCCTCTGTTGGTCAAAGCGACGGTGTCCCGCTGCTGCAGGAGGTGCGTGTCTTGTTTTAGTTAGTGCAACCGCATACGCCGAACACTTTGTCGTTGTTGCAGTTGCACGCGCAACTCGTGGGCGGTGCCGGGGCGATCGGTTTCAGCGCTTCCGGAATGCCGCGCACGAGATCTTCGAGGTCTACGATCATGAGACGTCCTTCCTTGTCGAGTCAAAAATGTTGGTTGAAGGTTCACGCCTTTTTAGGAACGTGTGAATTGCTCAGACCACGTCCCGCCCTGTTCGGTGGCGGGCTCTCAGGCTTTTATATCTCTTAATCTGCGCAGCTGTCAAGCCCGTTCGTAGAAAAGGCCCTGAAATCCCGGAAGTCTCCTGTGGAAATGCCGCTTCTGTCCGGCGATAAGGTCCATCGTGCCGAAACCTGGCCGCCGTTCCCAACCGCGCTCCGGCCGGGGACCCCGCGCCAGCGACCGCCCCGGCTCGCCGACGTCAGTCGCACCGCCTCGGCAGCTAACCGCTGAAGAACGTCGCCTGGCCGCGCTGTGCGAGCGCGCACTCCGGGCCATCGCCGCACCTACCAACGTACGCGCAAGTGAGACTGGGTTTAGCGAGCCCGCGATGTCAGCGCCAGGCGAAACCCCGGACGCGGCCTCGCTCGCCGCGCTCGCGCAGGCATTGGCAGGGTCGAGGGCGCCTGGCCCTGCCGGAACCCCTTCAGTATCCGCATCCGGGGGTCACGACGCTCAGAACATCCGGGCGGGGAAAGAGGACTTCCTGGCCGGGCACCGCGCCGATCCAACCGACGACCTCAAGTCCGTCCGCACGGCATCGCTGTCGCAGCATGAATACCCGAGCGTCGGCGAGACGGTCGGCGGTGCCGTCGGCACCGAGGTGACGCAACTGGGCGATGATCACGATCCCAGTCGGCTACCGCCTCAGTGTTCGCGTGAATCGCGACATTCTGTTCGATGGGCCGTACCAGCCAGCTACTCCGGCCAATAGCCCTGTGACACAGCATTGAGTCAACCCGGTCTGGTCCCCGGCACGGTCGTGGTTCCTGGAGACCAACTGTACGAAGCCCTCAGTGGCTTCAGTTTGGGTGGCTGCGGCTTGGGGATGTCCGCTCACGGCATTCGTTCGGCTGTCTCATTCGCCCTTGTTGCTGCAGGCAGGCCCGATGTTGAGACAATCACGTACGCCCAGCAGGTCAACGAGCGCTTGGCAACTTAATCTGTTTGCCGACGAGTCTGGTGCCGAGCTGGGCGATAATTCTGTAGAGGGGTCCGTACATGACGGAGACCACGCTCACACCGCTGGGACACCAGATCCTGGAGCACTGGAGACGCTATCGGCCGACGATGGTCGGCCAAACTGGAACAAGCCAATCAGCTTCAGCAGGCGATCTTCGCAGCGCAGGAGCTGACGGGGAACCTCCTTTACGAGTTGACGGTGGTCCAGAAGATGGACTACCAGCCGGCCTGGGAGATCGCGACGAGGGAATGGGCGTTCCTCCCGGACGAGAAGGACCAGCCCCAGTTGTCGTTCGATCCAGCGACCCTCGACCCGCACCAACCCTTGCCCGCGATCTCCGCATAACCGGCGCCCACGGCATCGGCGAAGGCAGCCTCAAGCAGAAAGCGCACGCCAATCTCGCCGCGATTCGCACCCTGAAGACCATAGAAGCCGAAAACCGCGAGGCGACGCCAGAGGAGCTGTGCGTCCTCGTGAAGTACACCGGGTGGGGCGCGATGCCGAATGCATTTGAACCGCACCCGCCGCGAGACTGGCAGGGCGTCGCGGAAGAGCTGAAAGATGTGCTGACCGCGGAGGAGTACGCGTCGGCTCGGGCCTCAACGCCGAACGCGCACTACACATCTCCCGAAGTGGTTCAGGCGATCTGGCAGGCGATGGAGCGGTTCGGGCTGCAGCCTGGCGCCCAGATTCTCGAACCCTCGATGGGCGTCGGGCACTTCTTGGGCCTGATGCCCGAGGGCCTGTATCCCGGCACCAGACGGACCGGCGTGGAGCTTGATTCCGTCACGGCGCGCATCGCCGCCAAGCTCTACCCGGATTCGACCGTTTACGCGAAAGGCTTCGAGGATACGCCGCTTCCGAAGGACTTCTTTGATGCCGCCGTCGGAAACATCCCGTTCGGCAACTATCCGGTCTACGATCCGGCATATCGGCGTACTCCCCACCTGACGCGCTCCATCCACGACTACTTTCTGGCCAAGTCCCTTGACGTGGTCCGGCCGGGCGGCGTGATCGCGCTGATCACCAGCCGCTACACCATGGACAAGCAGGACTCCACGGTCCGGCGCCATCTGGCGGACAGGACTCGATCTTGCTGGGCGCGCTGCGCCTGCCAAACACCGCGTTCAAAGCGAATGCGGGGACGGAAGTGACCACCGACATTCTGTTCCTCCAGAAGCGGTCGCCCGAGACTGCCGCGCGGCGAGAGCTGGACTGAGTTGGGATCCATCGAGACCCCAGACGGACCAGTCGCGATCAATGAGTACTTTGCCCGCCATCCAGAGATGATGCTTGGGCGGATGGGAATGGAATCGAGGCAGTATGGCGCAGCCCCCGCCCTGATCGGGAGCCTGGAGCCGGCCGCGCTCGCAAGGGGCGTCTCGCTTCTTCCCGCCGCCGTGTACGGGAGCCGCGACAGCCACGCGCCGGCCTTGCATGCCACTTCCGAGCAGGTGCCCGCCGCTGGTGCGGTGAAGGAAGGCGGGCTGGCCGACCGCGACGGCCAGATCGTCGTGCGCCGCGGCGATGCGTTCGAGCCGCTGGCGCTTCCGGCCTCCGTCTCCGCAAGGATTCGCGGCATGCTGCAGGTGCGCGACGCGGTCCGCGAGGTCTTCCGCACCCAGCTTGCCGATGCCTCGGATGAAGCCATTGTCGAGGCGCGCCGGCATCTGAACCGAACGTACGATTCCTTCGTCTGCCCGCTTCGGGCCGCTCAACGCGAGGGAGAACGTCAAGGCGTTCGCCGGCGATCCGGACCAGCCCCTCCTGCTGTCGCTCGAAGAATTCGACCCGGAGACGAAGCGGGCGACCAAGACGGCGATCTTCGAGCGCCGCACGCTGGAGCGCTATCGCCCGGTCGAGCGAGTCGAGACCGCCTCCGAGGCGCTGCTGGTGTCGCTCAACGAGACCGGCGAGATCAATTGGCCGCGCATGGAGTCGCTCACCGGGAGGCAGCGCTTCCGAGCTGCAGGACGAACTTGGCGCTCTCGTCTATCGCAATCCAGAGGGCGGAGCTTGGGAGACCGCCGACCGGTATCTCAGCGGCAACGTGCGCGCAAAGCTTGCCGTCGCGCAGGCCGCGGCGCAGATCGATCCGGCCTATCGACCGGAATGTCGAAGCTTTGCGGGCGGTGCAGCCGAAGGACCTGGAGCCGGGCGAAATCGAGGCGCGCCTCGGCTCGTCCTGGATTCCGCCCTCGGACGTCCGCGACTTCGTTGCCGAACTGCTGGACGTGCCCCGCGCGAGTGTGAAAATCGGCTACGCCGAGACCATCGCGACCTGGACAGTCGAGCTCGACTACGGCGCGAAGCACGTCGTGAACAACACCACGACCCACGGCACCGCCCGCTTCCGCGCGTCCGAGCTGATCGAGCAATCGCTGAATGGGCGCACGCCGACGGCCTACGACGAGCACGCAGGATGGGAGCCGCATCGTCAATCAGCAGGAAACGATTGCCGCGCGCGAGAAGCAGCAGCAGTTGAAGGATCGCTTTCGCGAATGGGTTTGGGAAGATCGCGAGCGCGCCGGCGCGGCTGGCGCGAGAGTACAACGTCCGCTTCAACAACCTCCGGCTCCGCGATTTCGACGGTTCGCATCTGACCTTGCCCGGAATGGTCCGCACTTCCCTTCGCGATGGAGACCTCGCGCCGCATCAGAAGAATGCCGTCTGGCGCATCCTCCAGGGCGGCAGCCCACTGCTGGCGCATGTCGTCGGAGCGGGCAAGACCTGGACGATGACCGCCGCCGCGATGGAACTGCGCCGCCTGGAGCTCGCCAAGAAGCCGATGTTCGTCGTGCCGAATCATCTGGTCGAGCAATGGGGAGCGGAGTTCCTGAAGCTGTACCCGCAGGCCCGGCTCTTCGTCGCCGGGAAGGGACCACTTCGAGACCGGCAACCGCCAGCAGGCGATGGCGCGCATCGCCACCGGAAACTACGACGCCGTGATCGTCTCGCACCGGTCCTTCGAGTTCTTGCCGGTCTCCGACGAGTACTTCAACCGGTTCGTCGAGAAACAGGTCGCGGAACTCGATGGCGAAATCGGCGTGGCCAAGGCTCCAAGGACGACAACCGCCGCATCGTGAAGGAGCTGGAGAAAGCCAAGAAGCGCCTGATGGTCAGGCTCAAGAAGCGCGCGGACCGCGAGCTCGAAGGACCGGACGCTGACCTTCGAGGAGCTGGGCGTCGATCAGCTCTTCGTGGACGAGGCCGACCTGTACAAGAACCTCGGCTACGTCACGAAGATGAACCGCATCGCCGGCCTGCCGAACTCCGACAGCAACCGCGCATTCGACATGTTCATGAAGATCCGCTATCTCCAGGAGCGCAGCGACGGCCGCGGCGTCGTGTTCGCGACCGGCACGCCGATCTCCAACACCATGGCCGAGATGTACACGATGCTCCGCTATCTCGCGCCGGACATGCTGGCCGAGCGCAGGGTGGAGCACTTCGATGCGTGGGCGGCGAACTTCGCCGAAGCGGTGACGTCGCTGGAACTCGCGCCGGACGGCTCGGGCTACCGGATGCACACCCGGTTCGCCAAATTCATCAATCTGCCCGAGCTGCTGTCCATGTTCCGCACCGTCGCCGACGTGCAGACGGCCGACATGCTGAACCTGCCGCGGCCCGATCTTGAGAACGGCAAGCCGCAATCGCGGCGGCGCCCGCCAGCCCCGAACTGAAAGCGTTCATCCGGACCCTGACGGAACGGGCGGAACGGCTGAAGAAGGAGCGGGTTGACCCGGCCGTGGACAACATGCTCAAGATCACGGGCGACGGGCGAAAAGCCGCGCTCGACATGCGGCTGGTCGATCCCGGCGCCGAGCCGGCGACGCGAAACCAAGATCGATCTCGCCGTTTCCCGCATCGTCAAGATCTGGGAGGCGACTCGGGACGAGCGCTCGACCCAGCTGGTCTTCTGCGACCTTTCGACGCCCGATCCGGAACGATTCAACGTCTACGACGATGTCCGTTCGAAGCTCATCGAAGCGGGCGTCCCCGCCGACGAGATCGCCTTCATCCACGACGCCGAGACCGATGCGGCCAAGAAGCTGCTCTTCGATGCCGTGAACGCCGGGAGGGTGCGCATCCTGCTCGGATCGACCGAGAAGATGGGCGCCGGCACGAATGTGCAGCGGCGGCTCGTGGCGCTCCATCACCTCGATGCGCCGTGGCGGCCGCGCGACATCGAGCAGCGGGAAGGCCGGATTCTGCGGCAGGGCAACGCGAACAAGGAGGTGCAGATCTATCCGCTACGTCACCGAAGGCTCGTTCGACGCCTACATGTGGCAGACCCTCGAAACCAAGGCCCGCTTCATCCAGCAGGTGATGCGGGGAGAAACCTCGGTGCGCTCGGCGGAGGACCTGGAAAGCGGCGCGCTCACCTACGCGGAGATCAAGGCGATCGCCTCCGGCAATCCGGCCGTCGTGGAAAAGATCAAGATCGACACGGAAATCCGCAAGCTCGACCAGCTGCGCGCCGTTCACGCCAACCAGCAGCGTCACATCCGCTGGGAGATTCGCGACCTGCCGCGGCAGATCGCGGAAGCAAAGCAGCATCTGGCTCAGATCGAAGCCGACATCGCAACCAGAAACGCGAACGATTCCGGCGAGTTCAGTATGACGGTAGGCAATCGGGTTTTCTCCGGCAAGGGCGCGCGGGAGGAAGCGGCCAAGGCTCTGACGTTCGCGATCCTTTCATGGCGTGACGATCAAACGATGCAGCCGCGCGGTGCGCTTCCGGGGCTTCGAGATCCTGAGCAGAGGGAAGAGTGGCGGATTCGGACTGCTCCAAGAGGACGAGCGCATTCCGGACCTGTTCGTTCGCGGACGCGCCACCTATTCGGCGAATCTGAACGCCGCGAATCCGGTTGGCACCGTCCAGAGCATCGAACACACGCTGAGGAATCTGGACAAGCTCGCCGCCGAGCAGCAGAGCCGCGTGGCCCGCATCGAGAAAGAACTGGCCGACTATCAGTCACAGGCGGATCGCCCGTTCGAGCACGAGGAGCGGCTGAAGCAATTGCTCGCCCGCCAGGCTGAGACTCAACGCTCTGCTGGATCTCGACAAAGGCGATCAACAGGGCGCCGCCCCGGTTCCCGATAAAGACGATCCGGACATTGAGCTGGCGGCACCTCCGCCGTCACGAGGCCACGAAGGAATCGGCGAAGATGGCCGAAGCGTACATGCGTGGCTCGGGACGCCACGATTCGAGAAATGCCGATCTCCGAGCGCACGCCGCCGCAGATGGGCCAGGTGACTGGCAGGGCGGTTGCCAAAGATGAGACACACATCGCGATTGCGACGGCGACGAATAGCTTCCTCGTTGTCGAGTCTAGTTCTCTTGGCCGCCATGTTCAAATCGGCGAGCGAGTGTCCCTACGCTTTCTTCAAGGGCGCGCATTGCTCGACGTCGCCCGAGGCCGCGGACGGTAAAGAGCTGCTCGGCCAGGGGGGCGGGCGATACAAACAGACAGCCGACGGGACTGAAGCGTCTCTCATGGAGGCGGGCCGCGTCCACTCTAGTACCGACCGAGGTAGACGATGCCCGACCGATGAAGCCGACCTTCGAATTCCGTCACAAGTCGCACGAGCGATTCATTCTGGACGGCCCGCGCAAAGTTCTCTAGCCACAACTGAAAGCGAAAGAACCCACCTCGTGGAGGAATTGCGACTGGATCGTCGAGAACGACCGTCTGGGCCTGTTGCGGAACCATCTTCTCGAGCCGCAGGACGTAGACATCTGAAACCGGAATCTTCTCGGCGACGGCCATCCCCTTCATGACCGTCCACGACGCCGCGAGCTCGAGCCCTACCGCCGTCGCCGTGCCGACGTGGGCACCGTCGTTGATCACGGTCACATCAAGAACAGGTTCAACCGCATTCCGGTCGGGGGACTTGCCTGCAGCCTGCCACCCGCTCGGAGGGATTTCGTGAAAGCCGAAGTCTGGGCGAAGCCCACCTGGCAGGACTACCCTGCGCAGTCTGTGGGCCCTCCACCAGAGGCACTGGTTCCAGAGGCCGATCGCCGAATAGCGAAGCGGCTGTAGCTCAGCCGAGGGCTCGGCGGGCAGTCCAATTTCTCGCTGGACGAGTTCCTCAGAATCGCGCTTCCACATGCGAAGGACGCCGACTGAAAAGCCCTGTGCATCACCATCGATCCTACGGGCGCACGTCTCGCAGAGCCAGAGCCCGTTGTCCGCGGACTTCCTGGCCTCCGGGGTCAGCGCCGGATCATATCGAGGTCCGGCTGGAGAGGCGGCCGTGATGTGTGCGGCGACGCCAACGCTGACGGACCGGGAAGGCTCATCCCCTGGCCCCTCTGTCAAAGCACGACAGCGAGGGTTTGAACAGCGCCAGCCGACGCGCGCAGCGATAACCCGCCTTGCTTCTCTCGTGAAGTCATCGCGCATTCTACAGTCTCTTCAGCTGGCTGCCCTGCAGCCTCTCAGGGTACTCACTCGGTGCAGCAGCGTCGTTGGGCAGATGGGCTCTCACATCCGCGAATCAGCGCAATGCAGTGTTCAAGACTACTGCCCGAACAACAATTCCGTTGGTAGACAGATCTGCGGCTTGTGCCTCGAACTGCCGTCTGGCGTCGTCGATCGAGATCTTGGGCGCCCTTTTCCGGCGATCGTCTTCCGGATCCCACTGCTGGCATCCGAACCACCCCACGACGTACACCCCGTGGCGGCACTCGTTGTCTCGCATGTACCGATCCACGAGCTGCGTTCGCATGGCATGCCCGAGGTCCCTATTCCAACTGCCCTTTACCTCGATGATCACCGTGACCTTATCCAAGGTGTTGGGCTCAGCACCTCGCACGGCTACGTTGACGTGAATGTCAGTCTCTTCGCCTGGCGACGCACCGAACGACCGCCGGATTTCCACCTCCCGGTTCACGATCACGCCGCGATCGCGCAGGTCCCGGTCAAGATGTCGTTTGATATAGTCAGAGAGACAAGGCTCGTCTTTCGGCCTGAAGACCCTCCGTCTTTCTTTCGCGCCATCGTCACGTTCTCTGCCAATCTCGTTCCAAAGGTCGATTGAGGCCGGCGTTTCTCCCTGGAGCAAGTCCTGAAGCCGGCTCAGGGACTCGACCACAACCTCAGTCAAGTCGTTCCCGTTGCGGATCCAGCGCGCGGAAGGACTGGACACCATTTGCATCAGGTCTTCTGGCGGTATTGGAATCCAGGTGTTGCGCCGAGCCAGCTCCTGCGCATTCCTGAGATACCACTTCAGCCAGTCTAGTTCCGGCCGCGCGGCCATGACCCGCTGAATTGCGCGGCACGCATCGATCGTGCCGCGATCCGCCAGATAGCCCGGCAAGTGCTCGCTCCACGTTCGCAGCGCCGACGCTGGGGTTACGAATTCACCACGCCCATCGCAGCGGTCGGTCTTGTCGAACGGAAGCCAGATCAGGATGTCGGCGATCTGGTCCTCACTGAGCTTGCCGGTCAGCCCCGGCTCACCAGGCAACAGGCCGTAAGCGACGCCCCCAAGGACGGCCATGCCAAATTCTCGATCTCGCTGCAGGAGTGGCCACACGAGGTGCCACGCGGCATCCGCGTTGTGGCGTATCAATTCCTTGGCCGCGACCACGGCCTCGTAGCGCTTCTGCCCGGAAGCCGGAATCTCGCCTGTGACAATCAGTTCCGCCCTAGCGCGGGCGGCGACGTCACCCATTTCGAGCAGTTTCGACAGGAGAGCCTGAAAGGAACCGAGCTTGAGATCTCCAATGCTAAGCTTGCCTCTCACAACGTCAGCAATGCGGTCGTCCCACAATCCGCCGAATTGCTGAAAAACGAAGATCGTGCCGTGCCGTTCGTTCTCGCCGTCAAGAACCTCGCCGAGCACCCGAATTACGGTATCTGGCGCCTTCCGGTACGCCGATTCCACAATTCTCTCGTGGACCTGTTGACCTGCGGAGTCGTTGGGCAGGCCGGATACTGCGACCCACGCCCAAACAGCCCAGGCTTCTTCAGGAAGCGCAGCAAACAGAGCTGGCCCCTCAACGTACAGTAGACAGAGTGCATCGTAGGCGGCTAGGGCATACCACGGGAACTGGCCTTGCCGCCACCATGCCGTCTCGTCAGTCGTTCGGTAGTCAGCGAGGTACCGATACGCAGCTTCGAGGACTCGCGCCCTAAGGCCCTGGTCCAGTGTCGACCATCCAACCAACAGCTCGGCGGTTCGTAGGCTCTGTCTGGCCCGCCAATCCGCGTCCCAAATATGAGGAAACGCGTTGTCGCCGTGCTTGTTCAAATGCCCTTCGATGGACCGCGCGTCGGGCGTGTCTTCCGGCCCCTCCGGAGCTCGGGCACGCGGCTCCTGAAGCCGATGCCACTCCTTCATCTCTTCGGCTTGAGCCGAACCCAGTGGCACGGCCTCGATTCGCGGGCGAATCGCGGCACGGAGGAGCGGGTTCGACTCACAGGCGTGATGCACGGCGTCCACGATGTCCACGTCATTGGGGTCCAGAATCCAGACAATCACGGAACAGAGAACCTGCAGTTCGCTTTCGGGCCGGGTGCCCGTCAGCTCCGAGAGCAGCCAGGGCACATCACAGGAGGAGAGCGCGCAGGCCTCCAGCAGTGTCAACGCGGCGTGTTGGCCTTTCGCAACCAAGGGGACCATGGAGGGCGCAACCAGCCGTCTCGCTTCCGCTGAGCTGCGGAGTCGCTCGACGACCCAGCCAGAACGAGGCAGGAAGGGCCACTGAGCAGCCAGCGCTTGAGCGACGAGGTCTGGGATCCCCGCTTGGTCCAGATGATCTATCGCCCTCTCGACAATCCCTAACGCCAGCTTGGTCAGTGGATTCAGGTCAGCGTCTCCCGGCAGATGGGCTGTGGCCCATAGCAAAGCGACGGTGAGGTCCTGCTCCCGTACCGTCGCCGCAATGTCGGAACGCAGGAACACGAAATACGCGCCAATAAGGTGCGAGTCCTTCGGAGGCGTCAAAACTGCGAGTAGTTCCTGCGCAGTCATCTGATCCGGCCAACAGGCTTTGAGAGCCGCGGCCTTAAGTCCATCGTCCGGATCGTCGTCGGCGGTCTCTGTCAAGATCCGCTTTAGCGCCCCTCTTGCCGACGCATCCCCGATCTCACCAGCCGCCGAGGCGGCTCGGACCCGAACGCGATGCGGAGCCGATGTATCCAACGCAGTCCCGACGAGATCGGACTGCAGAGCTGTTACCCTGCAAGCTCGGGCGATCTCGATCGCTGCCAGCCGTGCAGCAGGGGCTTTCGGAGCGTCCCGAAGGTACGGCCGAAGGATCTCGGGCAGAGTGGGGCAAGCCAGAAGTTCGTAATACTGCCACAAATTGTGGTCCTCGAGGAGATCACCCGCGTCGAAGGCGGCCAGCAGTTGTCGCACGAGTTCGGCGCGATCTTCAGTGGTCGCCCCCGCCAGGTCACCCCTTAAGAGAGTCTCTGGGTCGGTCTGCGCGAATGCGCGAAAGACAGATGGATCGAGGCCCGCCAGCCATGCCGCAGTCTCGCGGAGTTGGGGCACTATCTTGCCGGAGCCGTCCGGGTGGACCAGCAGTCGGAGTGAAGCGGCTAGCGGCACTTGGTGCGCGTGAAGGTAGTGCGCCGCGAGAAACTCGGCGTAAGTTTGGTGCTCCCAACCCGACCGGTTGATGCCCCTTGAGGAGAAAAGCCCGGTATCGAGCGTCTCCCTGATGGCCTCAGCGTCCGCCGCCGTCTCGGTCGGGCCATTTCCCTCCTTCCCGCCCGCCACTCTGATCAGGAGAACGTCCTCGTCCGGGACATCGCCGTCGTCGGGCCCGGTCCAGATCGCAAACCGGCCTGAGAATACTGTGACTGCCGCCAGCCGACTGGCGATCTCGACACACTGCCGGCTTGTAAGCTTGCCAAGGGCCTTGGCATCCCGGCGGCTTTCGCTCGGCTCACACAGACACCGGCAACCTTCGCGGTAGAGTTCGGCTCGGCTGGCTGGGAGACACCCACGCCTCTTGAATGAGTTCATCAGGAACTGCAATGTCACCGGCCTGTTCGCGAACGGAGCCACACCCAGAAGTCCCACCTCATGGAGGAACCCCTCGGAATCGTCGATCCCGTTCGATTTCGCCGCCACGACAACGTCGGCCCTTCGCAGGGGCGCCAAAACGAAGACCCCGACTTGATCCTCACCCCAGATGCTACGGACCGTCGTCTCAAGGCCGTTAGGCCAGTCGGCGGCCCGGCACGCGATCCGGAGACGTAAGCGCTCCGCGGGAAGCTCTCTCAACTCCGAAGAGAGCACCGCCGCGATGTTGTCAATGCGAAGCAGAGCTTCGTCGAGGCTGTCGAAGAACAGATGGAGCGTGTGGCTCCCTTTGCGCCACTGCTCCATCTTGGGCGATGCAAAGACCTTCTGGACAAGTCTCTGATCCGTCTGGAACTCGCGGAGATCGACACGCATGACTTCGTCGCGCGAGTCCCCTAGAGCATTCTCCCTCGCCAAGTGATCCAGGGTCTTCGACTTGCCCATGCCGGGTGTTCCAAGAAGACCCAAACAGGGAAAGTGCGCTATCGATTCGAACGGGACAACATCGCTCGGATAGTACTTTGCCAGATCGCCCTCCGGGTCGACCAGAAACCCTCGATCCAACAGGTCGATGTGACCTCCCCTCGGACACCAGAACCTCTTCCAGTCGTAGACCACCCGCGACATCGCGCCTCGATTCTACCCAAGAACGGCCAGCCCTGCCACCCCGGCCCGGCCCCCGGCACTCCTCGTTGGTTCCTGCGGGCGCACGGTCGGCGAAGTGATCCTGCCCACGACCGCAGTCTGAATGGCGCGCTGGGGTCGACGGGGCGGGTCGCATCGGTATTGCAGAGCCCGCGACCGCGAGCTGGAGCGCGTGAACCCCAGGCAGGCGTCGCTCGTCGTGATTTGTGGGGTGACCGGGCCGCCAAACGCCTTCGATTCCCGTTAGCGCTACCAATTCCTCAACAAGTTACAGGCGTTTGGAGACCACGGGAGACCACGCGCTGCGGGCCAGCGGCGACACAGCACGGGCAGCTTGCGGTCTTGCCATGGACGACCGGGTGCGGCTAGTCTTGAATGCGGAGATTATGAGGCCGACCGCCGCATTCAGCGCCGCTTTAGTTTCGGCCGCAGCCGCGTTCATCCTTATCCAGGATGCTCTCTGGGGTTGGGACTGGAACGTCGGACACTTGGTGTTTGGCGTGGTTCTGTTTAGCGTGTGCGGCCTCCCCGTCGTCTTGCTCGGTGGGGTGCCTGTGTGGCTCGTGTATCGGCGTCGCGGCATCTCGTCGGTCTGGGCATTCGCATCCGCTGGAGCCGTGCTTGCCGCACTGACCTTTCTCCTGCTGCTCGGAATCGGCGTCTGGCACGGTTTCTTCGAGGAGCCAGAGCCGTTCTTGAAGGCCCTTGCGAACCGCTATCACCTGGTTCAATTGCTGGATTTCGCTGCTTCCGGCGCGATTGGCGCTATCGTGTTCTGGCTGATCGAAGTGAGGCCGCCCCAGAGGAGCGGTGCCGGTGCCGGACCGATGTCGTAGTTGGTTAGTGTGTCGGGCCTTCCGGTTCCGTGAGCCTAAGATACGGGCCGAACTTCTCTTTTGCCTCCTCGAATGCTCGCACTGCAAGCCAGCCTTCAACCTCTCCGATCCGGTCAATCCTGTGCTGGTCCCCCGCAGCATAGGCGCTGTCGGGTCGGAGCGAGCGATGCTCATTCGCCGTCTTTGCGACCTGCTCGATGAACGCCGGGATCTCGGAACCGAATAAGAACTCGGCCTCCCGGGTGTCCCGGTATAGCTGCATGATCGACTCAAAATCAGTCTTTGCATCCCGCGCAAACGCAGCGAGAAAGCCCATGAGGCAATCGTACACTCTAACCCTCCGGTCATACAGGTTCCTTTGTTCGCCCTGCTTTTGGAGCTTCACCACGTCAGCCTGTAGTTTGACAAGATCAGCAGTTAGCGAGACGTACTTGCGTGTAACCCAAAAGACCGCGAGCGCCAGAAACGCCTGCGCGATCCCGCCGAAGGCTTGCCACCAAGCCGGATCACCCGGGAAGAAGCTAAACCGCGCCATCATTCGAACCTCCGCGTTGAAACCTTTACCTCGCTTCCGCTATATTCCGCAGAGGCAAAAAACGCCCTACGGGGTCGCAGGTTGCACCAACTTCGGACGGCAGAGGCTGCTGCGCCTCTAGCATTTCCGCCGCCAGGCGTGGTTCGCGTACACGGGGCCGAGGGTGGCGACGTCTGCGACGTAGAACAGGTAGACAATATTGAAGTCCGCTCCAATTACGAGTCGTTGCTGCGATAACTCATGGGAATCGAGATATCGATCGATTCGAGTTGCGAGCCAAGGGGACACCGGGTCAATCACGATGTGACCGTCATGCTGCCTCGGCGGATCGCCGAGGTCTTGAGAGTACACATCGAGCACAGCCGAGTTAACTGACCACCAATGACGCTTTGAGGACACGACCGTGAGTCCCGCACCCTTCATGGGTGTAGTGTCCACGGTGCGGCCAGAGATCTTGTAGGCCTCCCATGTACCAGCCAGCCTTCTCGCGTGCCTGTAGGCTCGATACCGGGCCGCAAGCTCCGTGTATTTGTTGGCCAGGACGCTAGCGACGAATCCCGCTCCGAAACCGAGCAGGGAGCCTGCCCAAAAGTCGTTCATCGGTACATTGTAGTAAGGCTCGGCATCCTAGTGGCGATCTCCAGAGATCTGAACCCCTGCGGCAAGGTTCGTACCCTTCGTCCGCATCTTGCGCCCGTCCTGAAGCGGGGCACCGCTGCCCACGCGCCTCGCCGTGGGCGCTTGGGCGGATGTCCAGCATTAATTACGCGCCCCTAGACCGCGACCTGGAGCGCCAATAGGCGCGGGCGCGGGCCGCCCCGCGCGGGGCCTGTGGACCGAGAAGGACCCGGTGCCGCCGTGGGAGTGGGGGCGGGCGCAGTAACAGGAGATTCGACGGTGTTTATGGTCCGTCCATTGCCGGGAAGAGCCAGAAGAGTGAGGCCACATAGAACACGCACCACGCGAAGATCGTAGCCGAACATCGGCGTGGCCAACGGTTGCGAGCCGCGAGCCACACTCCGGTCGCAGGAACGAGAAAGAAGATCAAATTCACGATCAGAGCGACGAAATAGACGACCGGATGATGGGTGTCCGCGTAGAGGGCCGATGTTACTGCGGCGACAACGTCCCAGGCCGAAAACGCCACGACCTGAAACAGAATCGTGCCGTATCCGGTCACAAAAGGGAATCGAACAGTGCTTGCCCCAACGACGCAGGCAGCCGCAAACAGAACCTTCGTCGGACGCAATCGCATCGTCCAATTCTACGCCTCAAATTCGGCCAGGGGCCTCAAGATACTTCTCGCCCGGCGCGGCGTGGGGCGCCGGAGGTCGAACGTTGGAAGGCGGCGAGACAACGCCGTTCAGTCCTCGGAGGGGAATGATATCTGCCCGATGTACTCGGGCAGCGCCTCCCTGAACCTGCGAGCGTACTCGCGCGGGATGATGATCCGCGCGACATCATCAACCTGGAACCGAAACCCGCCGATCACCCTCCACTCCCTCTCCATGTAGTAGTTCTTCTTGTGCTCCTCGACCAGTTGACTGTCGAACGGCTTTAGATACGTCAGCAGGTGATATTCCATGAGCGTCCACAGGTCACGCTGGTCCTGATCACGCGGCTCCCCCTTCCCGCGACCGTTGTCTGTTATCCTTGCCGCCAAAGTTAGGAGTTGCTCGAATCGATGGCCTACGTGGTATTTGCCTTGAGTCAGGGCGTCCTTCGCGATGTAAAACACCGGCGATGCACCCTTGCCGACCAGGAACCCCTTCGTGAATGCGATGCCGAACGGCCCGTACTTCCCGATGTGAATGCCCAGATCGGCGAGGGGGATGTCGCAGAAACAGACGCAGTATGCGCTGAACATCTCATCGGCATCCACGCTGATCGGGAAACCCCAGGTGAAGCAGACCCGGCCGTCCACCATGCTCGGCTGAGTGTGGAGGACGCCGGTCTTGAGAATCGTGACGAGCAGATTGAAGCGTTCTTCGTCAGGTTTCAATCCGCCGCCCACGAAGTGGGTTAGCTCGTTCGAGACATACCGTTGTTGGGCCATCGGTGTTCGAGCCTATCGCGGATTCTCCGACGCTGTCAAGGTTCATGCGGGCGTAGTGCCCACGCCATGAACCCGCCGCCCAGGCGCGCCGGGCGCGGGGCGTGCTGGGCGAGGGGCGGGGTGCGGAGCGTGCCGCAGCATGTTGTTGCGGTGCGTCTACCGCTTGGCAGGGAACAGCCGCTCAACCACTTCCTCGTCCCACCAGTCCTTGACTATCTTCTCGTTGATCGCGATGGAGTACACTCCCGCCCATGACTGGTCCCAGCGCCAGCCTTTCGCCGTACCCGGCGCGTTCTTCTCGATGTAGCTGGTCGCCACAACTGCTGAAAGTGGCCGCGAACAGTGGGGGCACTTGGGATCGGCAGACGCGCGAAACACGCCACCACACGGACAGAGCTTCAGCAGGCGCTCCACATCGGGTGTCATCCTCTGCTGCACTCGGAAGTGAACTCGTTTGGCTGCCTCGCTCCACCCGTCCAGCAAAACGGTATATGGGCACGTGTCGCAGTAGGCGTAGGCTGAGTCGCCGAAGCCATTGTGAATCAGCCGGTAGCGGAACGTGCCGCCGCAGTGTTCGCACCGGCCTGTGGGGTTGTCCATGCTCGTCAGCAATATCGTACTGCACCCCAAGGCGTCCGGTCCCGCCGCATCTGGCTCGCGGGGGCAGTCGCATTCGATTCCCGTTAGCAACCACGTCTATCAAGACCCCTGCGCGAACGCTCGTCTCGGCGGCCAGCGGAAAGTTCGTGGCGGCACTTTCGCCGGCCTCCAGTTTCGCCCTCGAGTGAGCGTAGCTCCGGCCTGCCGCCAACCGCTTGCGGCGATACTCCTATGACTCGGACCGGGGGTGGCTACACGTGCCGATGGTCCGCTGGCGCTGCAGTGAGGGACACCCACCGCTGTTCGCCGTCGACCCGAACGGCACGGCCATGTTCTCCGGAGACCAACTCTATGAAGAAGCCGATGGCTTCGCGGCGAGGACAAGAATGAAGTCGGAGACCTTCAACCAGATCCGTGCGATGTTTGTGGACGAAGCGCACGCGTGGCCCTCCGCCATCGAATTCGAGCTGGCATATCAGGCCCGCGTCGCCATGGATCGCATAAGATTCGCCATCAAGCACACGGAGCAGTTTGCGGCTCGTACCGAACCGATGCGCGAGGCCAGCCTTCAGCTACTGGAAGCCCTGGAACGACTGCAAGTGGCGGACCGTCGGTTTCAGGACCGGTCACGTTGCGCACCAAGGTCGCTGGGCGCCGCGCTCGATCGTGAGCGTGGGACGGCAGTCACCAATGGAGGAGGTCCCTCTCATGAGCCGACGAATGGTGTTTCAACTCAAGCCGACGATCACCGGCGATAGGCGAGACCATCGCCGGAACCAAGCGAACGCTCCAGCTGCCCGACGGCGCTAGGTCGGATTAGAATCGGCCAGCGCGGTTGCTAAGGAGGAACACCGACGCGTGATCGGGAGCCGCTCACTGGCGTGCGAGAAGTGGGAGGAGAACGGGCTGCTCTTTCCGTCCGAAATCGGCACGCCGCTGGAAGAGCGCTACGTCCTGCGCCGCCCTCAGAGCAGTTTCCGAAGGCAATGCGCTTCCGAAGCTTCGAGTCTACGATCGCAGGCATACCCACGCCTCGCCTTCTCGGGCGCAGGGAGGTTCAGGGTTCAATACCCTCGAGTAACCCCGATGGGACGCGGAACGCGGATCGGCAAGGAGCGGAAGAGGGCCGACGTAGCGAAGGCCCTGATAGGCGGCGAGTTGCGGCCTCAAGTCGCCCCGAAGCTGGCGTGTACAGCCTACGTCGGCGAACTGGCGGCGGAGCGGGAGACCCAGAACCTGGCGCAACGGTTCCTGTCGCCGCACCACGCGCGGCTGGCGAAGGCCGCTGAACTGCGGGAGCACGAGCAGCTTCGCGACGAACTGAACGACTTCGCGCCGGCGATGAAGGCCGTCGAGCGGCTCGACCTGCTGGAGTTGGCGCAGGGCGGCCAGCGGGAGAGCGGGGCGGCGGCCGGCGGGTCAACGCTAATCACGGTGGCGCAGGTGCTTCAACTCATATCATCCGAGGCAGGCGCGCGATGACTGAGCTTCTCAGTGCCGAACAGGTGGCCGCGCTGCTCAAGGTGCCCGAGCAAACGCTGGCGAATTGGCGCAGCCGCAAGACGGGTCCGCCTTTCGTGAAACTCGGCTCCCTGGTGCGCTATCGCTCCGAGATGCTGGCCGACTGGGTTGAATTGCAAACGAGGTTAACAAGCGATGGGACTCCGAAACCGGAACGGACGGTGGCACTACCGATTCATGGTGGCCGGCAGATGGTACAGCGGAAACACCGGCTTGGTCGCCACCGAACGCAACAGGACGGCCGCGACGAGAGCGGAGGCAGAAGCTCACAGGCTCGTCAGCGAGGGCAAGGCACAGCTACTCAGGCTTCAACCTATCCCGTTCAGTGAAGCCGCCGCCAAGTTCCTGATCTGGGCGGACGGGGAATACCGTGAACACCCGAACTCAGCCAAAAGGCTCCGCACCAGCTTCGCCAGCCTGAAGCAATTCTTCAAGCGCGAGATGATGGCTTCAGTCACGGCGGGCTCGATCGAGGACTACAAGGCGCATCGGCGCACCGTCGATCGGGTCCGCGACGTGACGATCCGGCATGACCTACACGCGCTGAGCCTGCTGTTCCAGTACGCACGCAAGCACAACTGGGTCCGCGACAACCCGGTACGCGACGTCGAGATTCCTGGCGACGCGGACGCGGTTCGCATTCACGTTCTCAGTGAAGGCGAGGAGAAGCTGTACTTCGCCACCTGTGAGAGAAAGATGGCGGAGCTCGCCGGCCGCCGGGGACCGCGGCCGGGTGGGCGCCAGGCGTACAACGGATACCAGGATCTGTACGACATGGGGCGGCTGATGCTGCTGCAGGGTTGTCGGCCGGAAGAGCTTCTGAGCCTGCAACAGGCCTCGGTGAACCTGGAGCACGCGGCGTTGACCATCGAGCAGGGCAAAAGTAAGGCGGCGCGGCGGATTCTGCGGTTGCGCGTGGAGTCGAAGGAGATCCTCGGGCGGAGGCTATCGACGGCGGGCCGGTGGGTATTCGCTTCACCGCGCCTTCGCGGATCGCACCTGACGAAGCTGAACAATCTCCACGCGGCCGTCCTGACGGATTGCGGCCTGAAGTTTGTCCCGTACGACCTGCGGCACACTTTCGCCACGAGGGCGGCCGATTCAGGGATGCAGTTGGCGACGCTGGCGAAGATCCTGGGGCATGGGAACCTGCGCTCCGTCATGAAGTACGTCCACCCGGACCAGGGTTCAATGGATCGCGAGTTGGAAAAACTGGACGCTCCCGCCGATGGGAGGCTAGCCTCCGAAACTCACGGGCCAACTTCGGGCCAACACACCCAGTCGAAAACAGGGATTTCGGGGGATGCACAGGTAGCCCCAGGTAACACCGTTGGAGCTGGCCTAAGTGCCAGAAGAATCAACCAACTCCAATCGAATGAGAATGGAGGCGCGGGTGGGAGTCGAACCCACGCATAAAGGTTTTGCAGACCTCTGCCTTACCACCTTGGCTACCGCGCCTGCGTGAGCAGATTTCATTATCTCAAAACAGACGGCCGCCGTCAGCGCCGTAGCGCAACTGGCGTTACTTCGCGGTGCGGGACCGGCGGGACCCCCGGCGGGGGAGCCGCAAGATGGGCGATAGCCGGCGCCGCGCCCTCCGGAATCACCGGCAGGAGCAACTGCGAAGGGCGCAAGCGGTCGTGGTAAACCGTTTGGAACGCCCGGCGCACTTCCTTCTCGTCCGCCACGGTGCGGCCGGTGTTGGGGTTGCGATCGTAGTGCGGGAAATTGCTGCTCGAAACCTCCAGCCGGATGCGGTGGCCCCGGCCGAATTCATTGCTGGTGACCCCGGCGTCGATGGTGATCGGATAAACGTGGCCCGGTTGCGCCGGCGCCGGCCGTTCGAGCGAATCGCGATAACGCAGCCGCAGGATGCCGTCGCAAAGGTTGATCGCGCCGCCATCCGGCGAGACGTCCACCAGCTTGGCGGTGAAGTCGGTGTCCGGCGCGCTCGTGGACACATACAAGACCACCCGCACCGGCCCGGTGACTTCGACCGGCTGTTTGAGCGGCGCGGTGCTGTAGACCAGAACGTCGCGGCGCTGCTCGCCATCCCGCTGATCCCGGGGACCCCAGGGCATCCGCATGGGGTTGCAGCAGACGTTGCCGCCGGCGGTCGGCACCGGATCCGCGGGATCGTAGACGAAGCGGTCGGGCGTTCCCCGCCGCGACTGCCGCGATTCCAGACGGCCGTTGCCGGCGAGCGTGTTGCCTTTACCGCGGCTGGCCAGAAAGAAGGGCGTCGTCACGGCGCGCGCCAGCGGCCACTCCCGCTCGTCGCGCCAGCGATTGGCGCCCATGACGAAGATCTTCAACGGCGCTTCGGCGTCATCTGAGGACCCGCGCACGGCGCCTGTGGGCCGGAGCCATCGGTCGAACCAGTCGAGCTGAATCTGGCGAAGCGGCGCTCTCGATTCCGGCCCGAAGTCCGCGTTCGAAAAATGATAAAAGAGGTCGTGCGGCCACGGACCTACGATCAGGCGGCAGATGCGCCCTTTGCGCCGTAGGATGCTGAAGGCCTCCAGGTCGCTCTGGGCGAAGTTGTCGTACCAGCCTGCCGCGGCGAAGACCGGGACGCGCACGCGGTCGAGTTCCTCGCGGGTGCTGACGGACTTCCAGAAGGTGTCGTAGGAGGGATGGTCCAGTGCCTGTTGGAAGAACCCGACGCTGCGGCCGGAGGCCATCCGATCGGCATTGCGGAGCGGCATCTCCAGCACGAATCGATTAAAGTCGGGTTTGAATCCCGGGGTGCGGAAATTCTCCGCGATCCACTCCAGCCGGTGGCCGAGCTTGAGCGCGCCTCCGCGCGAGTAGAAGCGGTCGACATAGTCGTCGCAGCCCGCCACGATCGGGAAAATCGCTTTCAGGTAAGGGCTGTCGGAGAGCGCCGCCTTCCACTGCGTGATGCCGAGATACGACGCGCCGGTCATGCCAACGCGCCGGTTCGACCAGTCCTGGTGCGCGATCCAACTCAGCGTGTCCTCGCCGTCGGCCACCTCCTGGCGCAGCGGGTCGAAGACGCCCTCGGACTTGTAGCGGCCGCGCACGTCCTCCACCACCAAAGCGTAGCCGTGCTCGACGAAAGCCCGGTAGTTGGGCCTGAGCGCGGAGCCCTTGCCGTACGGCGTGCGAATCAGGATCGTGGGAAGGCGCGCGTTCCCCTCCGGGCGGAAGACGTTGGCCACCAGGTCAATGCCGTCGCGCATGGGGACCAGCACGTCGAACTGCTCGACGATGCGGACCGGGACGGGCCCGTGCGGCTGGGCACCGGCCGCGGCCGTCAGCGGCAGCAGGATGAGAGCAATTCGAAATAGCGGAGCGCGACCAGATCGGGCGCATGGTACGCCGCGATGTAGGCGGCCGCGCGGGCGCCGATCTGCCGGGCCCTCTCGGGGTGCTCGACGAGCCACATCATATATTCAACCAGTTGCGGCTCTTGCGCAAGTCCCCGGTCAATTCGTATGACGGCGTTCTCGGGGAAACGGGACACTTCTTCGGCCGCGCTCACCAGCACCGGCTTGCCGATCCCCATGAGGCGGATGCCGATCCCCGATGTTTCTCCGGCCGATGGGTTGCGCAGGCTGATGCAGGCGTCCACGTCCGCCGCGAGGCTCTGGAACCCGGCTGCGGGGAGATACGGCGTGCGCGTGACGCCCGGTGCGGCGAACATGGGAGCAAGCGCGGACTCGATGTCTCTCGAGACAAAATCGCCGGCCACCACCAGCCTGGCGGCGGCGCCCGAGCTGCGCACGCGCTCGAAGGCACGCAGGATGGAAGGGATCCTCTTCGATCCGCGCAGGTGTCCGAATACCCCGAACAGAAATGGGTGTTGCGTGTGGGGCGGACCCCCTGGTTCGCGCGGGTCCCCCTGGACCCGCTCTTCACTCGGCCCGGGCCGACGAGGGCGTCGGCCGCGGACCAGGGGGTCCGCCCCACACGCGGGCGCAAACAGGTGCGGGATCTCGACCACGCGCGCCCCGGGAGCGTGCTCGCGCACGATCCGCGCGGCAGCCGGATTGTGAACCACTACCGCGCGCGATACCTCGGCGATGCGGCGCACCAGCGCGCGTTCGTAGTATCGGGGGTCGAGCGCCGAGCGGCCGCGCCCGTCCCAAAGCTCGGCGGCGAGGCCGCGCTCAAACTCTCCGTAGTTGTAGACGAACTCCTCGATGTAGGCCTGGCGGTCGAGGCACCCCAGAAGAAGGTGGTGCAGAACGGCGTCGTGAAGGACCACGACTCCCGGCCGGGCCAGCGCCTGCCGGTAGATTTCGGCGTGCAGAGGATTGTTCCCGACGTGGTAAAGGCACACGCCGGCCTTGCTGTAGCCCACCCTGACGTCGCAGCGCTCGCTCAGAACCTCGAGCAGTGCCGCCGAGTAGTCGGCCACGCCGGTGCGGGCCGGCGGCAGCGGCGAGAAGAAGCCGACGGTCACGGCTCTCGAGTCCCGAATAGCGCCGTGCCCACGCGCACCATGGTGGCGCCCTCTTCGATGGCCACCTCGAAGTCGTGCGACATGCCCATGGAGATCCGCGGCAGGCCGATGCTGGTGGCCAGCTCGCGCAGGCGGCGGAAAAAGGGCCGCGAGGTTTCCGGTTCGTCGGACCACGGCGGCATGGTCATCAAACCCGTCAGGCGCAGATTCGGAAGGGCCGCCAGGGCATCGGCCAGTGCGGCTACCTGCTCCGGTTCCACGCCACTCTTGGCGGATTCCACGGAGAGCTTGACCTCAATCAGGACCTCGAGCGGCTGGGCGCGCCGGCGAGGGGCGTCGTTCAGACGCCGGGCCAGGCGCGCGGAATCAACCGTCTGGATCACATCGAACAACTCGGCGGCGCGGTTGCTTTTGTTGGCCTGCAAGTGGCCGATGAGGTGAAAACGTGCGCCCGGCATGGCGCAGGGCAGGGCTTTGGCCTCGAATTCCTGGACGTAGTTCTCACCGAAGTCCCGCAGCCCGAGCGCGTAGGACTCAGCGATCACTTCGGCTGGGAAGGTCTTTGTGACGGCAAGGAGCGTGATCTCCTCGCGGCGGCGCCCGGCACGGCTGGCGGACGCACGTATGCGCGCCTCCACCCTCTCCATCCGATCACGCAGCATGACCCTATATCATGGCGCATACGGACGGGTGCCGGTAGCCGCTCTCGAAAAAGATTAGTCCTTCTTGGCCAGCAGTTCAGCCCGCACGCCAAATATGGCCATCACCGGAGCCCAGACGCCAATGAGGAGCGCTATGCCACGCGCGGCCTCCGCGTTGTAGCCGAGTCTCGGACCTGCGATAAACACCCAGAACGACAAGATAATGCACAAGTACATTACCAAGTACCACCGTTTCGGGTTCGACTTCGAATTCGCCATGCACCACCTCAGACTTAAGGTTTTAACTTCCCGCTGATTATACCCGCACATCGCTTAGGTCGAACGTGGAAAATGCGGGGACAGTTGCGGGGGGGAAGTACCATAACGTTAACTAGGTCCGGCAGGCCTGGCGCCAGGCGCAGCCTCCCTGCCGGTGCCAACTCCGCTAGAGAAGCGCCGTCGGGCGCGGCCACCAACGTCTTGAATGCCCAAAAACGCAGCCGACCTGCGCCTGGACGGGGCAGCATCGGCCGAGGCTGCTATCCGGCGCTTCCTGGGGGTGGCGCGCCAGCCTGCCCTGATCGAGCCCGGGGAGGACCGTTTTCTGCTGACCGAAGGCACCTACGCGCTCGAGTGGCATGGCAGCCGCCTGCTCATACAAGTATGGGATGAAAGGAGAAACCTAGCGCGCCGGATCGTCGGAGTGCAGGAGGAAAGGACCGGAAGGCTGGAGCTTGTCATCGAGCGTTTCGGAGGCATCGAGGGCCGCATCACGCTCCAGGATGTCGCTCGTGCGGGACCGGCCGCCGTGCGCCGGGCGCCCCGCCTGGTGTTCCGTGAGGAGTTCCGGCGGGCCTTGCGGCGGCAGTTTCCGGAGTGGCGCCTGGTGGAGCTGAGCACCGAATCGAACCTGGAGGAGAGCCTGTCGCCGGCCTATCCCCGCGCCCTGGTTCGCAAGGGCGGCTCGGGTTGGGCTGCGATCGCCTCTCCCCCGGGCGGTACCGGTAGTGTCCTGACGTTCGGTTTAATCTGGCTGGACTACCTGCGAAAGAGGGAGAGGCGAGTCACCGTTGAGGGGCTCGCGCTCTTCCTTCCTCAGGCCGAAGCCGGGCCGGTTTGCCTCAAACTTTCCTGCTTGAATCCGCGTGCGGCGCAGTTCGCGGCGTTCGTGTACACGGCGGATGGCTACGAGGACCGACTGGATCCCGCCGACTATGGCAACCTGGCGACTAGTCTCGACAATTGCGCCAGCCTGGCGCCCCAACGGCCAGAGCTGGTCGCCGGGTGGGTGGAGCGCCTCTCGGCGCTGCCTTTTGTCGAGCGTATCCCACGCCAGGACGGCTCCCTCAGCCTGCGCGTTCGCGGCCTCGAGTTCGCGCGGGCCACGGCCAGCGATCTGCTGTTCGGGCTGGAACACAGGACGGCGGCGCGGGACGCGAACATCGCCGAGGCTGAGGAGTTGGCCCGCCAGATTGCCCATCTGCGAGCGCCTGGCTCCGCCCAGCGGGAGAATCCCATCTGGCGCCTGCATGCCGAGGCCTGGCTCGAGTCCCAGGTCCGGGCCAACCTGGAGGAGATCGATGCCTCCCTGTACGCCGAGCCAGTCTACGGGCAGGTGCCCGCGGTGGCCGGCGGCGACCGCGGCGTCATGGATCTGCTGGCGGCGGAGCGGGGGGGCCGCCTGGCGGTGCTCGAGCTGAAAGCGACCGAGGATATACACCTGCCGTTGCAGGCTCTCGACTACTGGATGCGGGTGCGCTGGCACGCCGAGCGGGGCGAGTTTACGCGCCAGGGGTACTTCCCGGGCATTCCGCTGAGCCGCGAGTGGCCGCGCCTCCTGCTGGTGGCGCCGTCGCTCGAATTCCATCCCCAGACTGAGACCGTGCTGAAGTACTTCGCGCCTGGGATTGAGGTGGAGCGCATCGGGCTGGGGGTAGAATGGCGGGAGAGGGTGAGCGTGATGTTCCGGGCGCGGGGCGCCCAGCGGCCCCTCGCAGGGGAGTATGGCCAGCGAGATTTACGCCCAGATCAAGACCGGATTCCGGAGCCTGAATCCCGCCCAGGTGCGCGAGATGACGGACCGGCGGCTCCGGATCGGGTTGGTCGCTTCGACTAGCGCGGGGTTCGCGGCGCTCAACGGACTCCTCGCACCTCCATCGCCGGAGACTCCGAGGGCCGAGATCGAACACCTGGTGGATGGCGAGGATGGGGCGGCCGGCTTCGACCTGGTCTTGTGCGAGAGCGAACTGCTGGCGCCGCGGGATGCCTTCCGCTTCGATCCGGCCGATCCGGAGCGCACGGTTCGCGAGATCGTGGAGCGCCGCGAGGATCTGCGGCTCGCCCTGGCGCGCAACTTCCGCGCGTTTCGCAGGCCCGTCATCGGGAAAATCGTCAAAGGGATTTCCCGGGAAAACGCCTTCTTCTGCCTGCTGACGGCGCTGCCGGACGTGGTCCCAAGCCTTATCGAGTTGCCTTGGGCGGCCGGCGAGTTCGCTTCCGACACCGCCGTTCTGACCATGAACCAGGTGCGCATGGCGTTCCTGATCGCCGGGGCGAGCGACCAGGACGTCGGCTACCGGGAGCAACGGGCGCAGATCGCGGGGATCGTGGCGGGCGCGTTCGGTTGGCGCGCGCTGGCACGCGAACTGATTGGCAAGATCCCCTTCGGCGGCGGGCTGATTCCGAAAGCCGCGATCGCCTACGCCGGGACCTACACGGTGGGGGTCGGCCTCGAGCGCTTCTACCGCATCGGCTATGGTCTCACGCGCGAGGAGCGGCGGCGGATTTACGAACAGGCGCTCGAGCGCGGCCGCGCGATCGTTAACTCGGTGGTGGACGCCGCGAAGAGACACGGCCCGACCGCCATCGGGGGCTAGGTTAGTGCGCCGTAAACTCTGTCGCCCATCGGAATTGGCGGCAAGCCCGGGACTGGCTCGAATTTCGCCGCCCTTGCGAAATTCGTGCCTGTCCCACCACTGGGCTTCTGCCAGTCACGCTGCTCGAGATTTGCGAAGCACTACGCTAGGCCTTCTGCGTTTTGTGGCGCAGGCACTCCCGCCGGGCACTCCCGCCTGCCGCCCCGACATTCGTGTCGAGGCCGTTTTTCGCGTCGAGAGAGTCTCGACGCGGCAGACCGAGAGTCTGCGCCAGGATCAAGGACCCGCAGGTCCTCTCCACGGTTCTGCGGCGCTACAATTGTATTCTGTGAACAAATTGGGTGCCATCATCGTCTACGGATAGGGAGCTCTTGCGTGAAGCGGAAATGGAAGATTTGGCTCGGTGTGATTGTCGTGATCGTGGTCGCCGGCGGAACCATCGCGGGAGTGAATTACAGCAAGCGAGGGATCGTCGAGGTTCAGACCGGGCGCGCTATGCGCCAGGACCTGTCCTCTATCGTCACTGCCTCAGGCGAGATTAAGCCCAAGAATTACATCAACATCGGCGCGAACGCCCAGGGCGTCATCACCCAGATCGTGGTCAAGGAAGGCGACCGGGTCCGCAAGGGCGAACTCCTGGCGATGCTCGAGTCCGTACAGCCCCAGGCCGACGTGAACGCGCAGAAGGCCAGCCTGGATTCGGCCGAGGCGGACACCACTTCCGCCGAGGCGTCTCTGAAGGCCGCGGACGAGAACCTTATCAGCGCCCAGGCCACCGTGGACCGCAGCAAGGCCGATCTGGAGCAATCCAAGCTCGATTTCGCCCGTGGCCAGCAACTGCTCGAAGAGAGGCTGATCGCGAAGCAGGAGTTCGACAGCCGCCGCACCACCTTCGAATCGCGGCAGGCCGCTGTCCGCGAAGCCGAAGCCCGGGTCGCCCAGGCGAAGGCGCAGCAGGCCCAGGCTGCCTCCCAACTCGTCGGCACCGAGAAGCGCATCGCCCAAGGGAAGGCGATGCTGACCCGCTTCGACGACATTCTGCGCAAGCACAACACCTACGCGCCGCTCGATGGCGTTGTCACCAACCTGCCCGTGCGCGTGGGCGAGACGGTGGTGCCCGGGATTCAGAACTCCTCGGCCAGCACCATCATGACCATCGCCGACATGTCGCTGATCACCGCCGAGGTAAAGGTGGATGAGACCGACATCGTCAACGTGGCGTTGGGCCAGCCCGGCGACATCACCATCGACGCCATCCCCAATAAGACCTTCAAAGGTCACGTGACCGAGATCGGCAATACGGCCATCCTGCGCTCGACCGGCCAAGCGGCCTCCCAAAGCGCGATTTCGAGCCAGGAGGCGAAGGACTTTAAGGTCGTGCTCGCGCTCGACAATCCGCCCGACGAAGTCCGGCCCGGCCTGTCCGCCACGGCGAAGATCACCACCGCGACACGAAAGACGGCGCTCACGATTCCCATCCAGGCGCTGACCGTCCGCCAGAAGGGCGATCTGGAACCGGAGAAAAAGGGCGGCGTCCAGGCGGCAAGCAAGCCCGATCCGGCCGCGGAGAAGGCCCGGAAAGAGGAGATCCAAGGCGTTTTTGTGGTCGCGAACGGCAAGGCCGTCTTCCGCAAGGTGGATACGGGAATTACCGGAGCCACCGATATCGAAGTCCTCAGCGGCCTCAAGGACGGAGACGAGATCGTCACGGGCAGCTACAAGGCGATCCGGACCATTCGTAACGAGACGAAGGTCAAGGTCAACAACGAGATCAAGGTCGCCGCGAAGACGGACTGAACCGCGGGGCAGCACCGAACCGCGCGCATCAGCAAGCGGACGTCGGGGAGGAGGACGAGCGATGGCAGGAGTCTTGGAACAGGCCGATCTGGGCGAGCAGCTTAAGCGCCAGGGCATCGTAATCCGGACCTACGATCTGTGGAAGACCTACGTCATGGGCGACCAGGAGATCCACGCGGTCTCGGGCGTGGATGTGGAGATCCACCGCGGCGAGTACGTCGCCATCATGGGGCCGTCGGGTTCGGGCAAGTCCACCCTGATGAACCTGATCGGTTGCCTTGACACACCCAGCAAGGGCCAGTATTACATCAACGGCCGCCTGGTCAGCGACATGGACGACGACGAGCTGGCGCGCATCCGGAACAAGGAGATCGGCTTCGTGTTCCAGACCTTCAACCTGCTGCCGCGCGCGACGGCGCTGCACAACGTCGAGCTGCCGCTGATCTACGCCGGGGTGCCCTCCGCGCAGCGCATCGAGCGCGCCAAGCAGGCCCTGCGGCAGGTGGATCTCGAAGCGCGCATGCTGCACAAGCCGAATGAGCTTTCGGGCGGCCAGCGGCAGCGCGTGGCGGTGGCGCGCGCGCTGGTGAACGATCCCTCGATCCTGCTCGCCGACGAGCCGACCGGCAACCTCGACACCGCCACGGGCAACGAGATCATGGCGCTGTTCGAACGGCTGCACGAGGCGGGCAACACCATCGTGCTGGTCACTCACGAAGCCGACATCGCCCGCCACGCCTGGCGCATCATCCACATCCGCGACGGCAAAGTCGAGAAGGACGAGAAGGTCCGCTAACGAGCGGCCTGAAACCAGCCCAGCACCCTGCGCTTGAAGCCCTCGGTGTCGGCGGCCGCCGCACCCGTGTGGCCAGCGCCGGGCACCAGCCACAGCGTAACGCTTCGGCCGGCCGCCGCGATGGCGCGGGCATGCGCGGGCGAGACATTGTTGTCGCGCAAGCCCTCAATGAGAAGCACCGGGGTGCGTAGCCGCTCGACGCTTTTGACCGGCGCGGCGGCATCGAGATCGAGGTGGTAGCGCAGGCGGGCGTACCAGAACCCGGCGGTCACGAGAATACGCGCCACAGTGTGCCGGAACGCCGGGGGCCCCGGGAGGCGCTGGACGACGCGGTCTTCGGCAACCCATCGCAAGCTCGCGAAGGGGCACTCGGCCACTATGGCGCGGAAAACGGGCTGTTCGGCGGCAGCCTGAAGCAGGATCGCGGCCCCCATCGATTCACCCAGGCCGAAGATCTCCCGGCAGCCGGCCGCGCGCAGCCAGCGGGTCCACTCGATCACGTCCCAGCGCTCCGTCGCGCCATAGGATACGGTTTGGCCGCCGCTCGAGCCGTGGCCGCGGCTGTCCGGCAGGAGCACGGCATATCCCCTCTCGATAAACATGGGGGCGAGGCCGAGAGCCGCGGCGCGCGTGTCGCCGATCCCGTGCAGCATCATCACGCAACCGCCGTTGCCGGCGGCCGGGCGGAGGAACCAGGCGACCAGTCGTGGGCCGCCCGGCTGGCGGATGGTCACGGTCTCGAGGCCCGGCCGCGCCGCCACCACCCGCCTGACTGGGTGTAGGGCGTTCTCGCACAACACCGCGCCACCGATCCCGGCCAGTGCGGCCACGGCGGCCACGACACCGGCGCCAGTCCAGATCAGCGCTTTTCCGAGGGAACCCACACTCTCCCCTACGAGCCCTTCCAGCCGTATGTTTCCTGGTGTACTCTGTGTAGGTGCCAAACAAGGACGCGGATTCTCCGATCTGGGTGTCCGGAACGGTGGTGACCTTCCTCAATAAGCTTCTGTTTCCGGCTCTGTGGCTGAGCCTTCTGGCAGGCTTGATCCTGGCGGCTCTGATCCGCAACGGCCACATCTCGATTGCGCCCGGCTTTCGCTGGTTCGCTGTGCTGGTTGTCGGCGCCACCGTTTTCATACTGTGGATATCGGCGCGAATCCAACGCGTGGGCTACGCCGGCACTGACCTTGTCGTGGCGAACTACTGGCGTGAGACGCGTGTTCCCTTCGCGCAAGTGGAGGCGGTGGAATCCGTCTGGTGGTACCGTCGCCGCATGGTGCGGGTCCGCTTCTCTCCCGCCACACCGTTCGGCGCGACCGTCTACTACCTCCCCAAGTGGGGGGGGTGCGCGCCATGTTCGGCTCACCTGAAGAAGAATTAAGGACCATTCTGTCAAGACCCGTCATCCAATAGCCAAAGCAGGTGACGTCCAGCTGTCCGTCGCCGGCGCGAGGTGGCATAATGAAGCCAGCAGGGGGGAGAGCGATGCAGCATCTACGTTATTTCCTCACCGTAACGGGCCTTGTAATCGGCTCGATTTCGCAGCAGGCGGCCTTGGCGCAGCTCCGCGCCATGACTACGGCCACCACAAGCGGCGCTTCGCCTGACGGTTCCGGCGCCCTGGTGCAGCCCGGGGACCGCGGAGACGTTGTCGAGCGCGGCTGGTTTCTGAGCGGGAAGGTGCTGATGGACGATGGCAGCGCCACGCCGGCGAACATCACGATTCAGCGCGTCTGCGCCGGCGCCACCAAGCCCATGGGCGTCACGGACTCCAAGGGCCGGTTCAGCTTCCAGATGGGCCAGAAATCGGAAGTGGTACCGGATGCCAGCGAAGACAGCGGCGAAGAACAACGGGTGGCCCTCATGACGCCCATCGGAGGCTCCAGCACGGAGGGCCGGTTGTTTGGCTCCATGAACAACCGCCAGCTCGCCGGTTGCCAGCTCGAGGCGGCCTTGCCCGGCTACCGCTCCGACACCGTGGAGTTGGGTAACCGGAGGTACATGGACAACCCGGACGTGGGCAGCATCGTTCTGCACCGGCTGGGCAACGTGGAGGGTACCAGCGTCAGCGCCACCAGCCTCGACGCACCGCGAGAGGCCAAGAAACTCTACGACAAAGGAATGGACGCGGAGAGGCAGAAGAAATGGCCCGTCGCGCAGGCCGATTTCGAGAAGGCTATCGCCCTGTTCCCGAAATACGCGGCGGCCTGGTACGAGTTGGGCAACGCGCGCCAACGCCAGGGTGACAGAGTTCGGGCTCGCGAGGCGTTCCGCAAGTCCATGGAGGCCGATCGCCGGTTCCTGGGGCCATATTTCCCCCTTTCGGTGATGGCGTTCGAAGAAAGGAACTGGCTGGAGACGGTGGAGGTGACCTCGGCCCTGACGAAGCTCGATCCGGTGGACTATCCGCTGGCATTTCTCTTCAATGCCATCGCCAACGCGGGACTGGGCAAGCTGGACCTGGCGGAGAAGAGCGCGCGGACATGCATCAAGGTGGACATCCGCCACCAACTTCCGCGGGCGGAATACGTGCTGGGGCTCATTCTCGCGGACCGGCATGACTACGACGGCTCCTTGACTCTGCTGAGAGGGTATATACAGCGCGCGCCAAACACTCCCGACAGCGAGAAGATCAAGCAGCAGATCAGCCATGTCGAGGATATGGCTCGAGCGCAGTCGCAGTCGGCGCTCGCGCGGTAGGTACGCGATCGCCGAGCCGCGCGGCACCCTCCGCGCGGTCGCGCTAACCTGAGGTTCATGGGCCAAGTCGATCCTGCGCGGGCCATGCTGCGGCATACCCTCGCCACCCTCGCATACCGCGGTGCCAAAGCCGTGCGCGGCGCGCCGGAGGGGTTTGCCGGCTTTCGTGTCGCAGACGGGAGCCGTACCCCTGGGGAGATCCTGGCCCACATGGGCGACCTTCTGGATTGGGCCCTCGGTCTGGCCAAGGGCGAGCACAAGTGGCACGATTCGGAGCCGATCGACTGGACCCAGGGAACGCAGCGGTTCTTCGCGGCCCTGGAGGCTTTTGGCGCCTTGCTGGAGTCCGACCTCCCACTCGAATGCTCCCCCGAGAAACTGTTCCAGGGCCCAATCGCCGATGCCCTGACGCACGTCGGACAGATTTCGATGTTGCGCCGGCTGGCCGGCGCGCCGGTCCTGGGAGAAAACTACTTCCTCGCCCCGATCACTGCCGGCCGGCTGGGCGCCGATCAGCCCGCCGCGGTCAAAGAGTTCGAGTAAGCGCCGGCGGGGAAACCACTGAACGTTCGTTACCGAGCCGCGACCGCAAGGGAGCGGACCGTGCGTCGTCGCAAGGCCCTTCCACGGCGAAGCATCGGGCCCCAACAGCCGGCTGCCAACCGAATTGTGATGCCGATCCACCGATCCCAATTCGTCGCCGTGCAAGCGCGCGCCGTAGCAGGCGAAGGTACCTCAAACACCGCTCCCTTGCGGTCGCGGCTCGGTCGGGAGTACCACTACGCTCGGATTCCCTCGCTTTGCGGGCTTGTGTCAAGGCCGGTACACCCGGGGATTTCCGCACCTGATATACTTCGGCGCATGGAGAACCGATCTTTCAAAGACGCGGGCGGGACGCCCGGAGGTCTGGGCCATTTTCTGCTGGGCTGCATCATGGCGTGTATTGGGGGATACCTGCTGATCAATCAGGTGACGGTGGTGGGTTCCTACTGGAATTTCTATGGAGAAAATGCTTTCGGCATCACTCTTCTGCCAATGCTATTCGGGATTGGGTTGCTGTTTTGGCGTGGCCGAAGCATTCTCGGGTGGATACTGACAATCGCGGGCGCGCTGTTTATTCTTGCAGGGGTCCTGGCCAACCTGCACATCTATTTCCGGCCGACAAGTCTTTTCAACACGCTCGTGATGCTGGTGCTGCTGGTAGGCGGGCTCGGTTTGATCGCACGCGGCATTCAGCCGCATTCGAAGTCGTCCGGGGAGTGAGGGGCCGGCGACCGGAGAGGTCGCGGCGGTTCTGGGGCCCGACGATTACGGGCTCTGTCCGGCTCGCTTCCAATCCTCAGTGGCGCGCGCGAGGCTTTCCGTCGTGCCCACGTCGCGCCAGTAAGCGCCATCGGCGCGATAAGCCACAATGCTCTCTCCTTCGCCGGCCAGCCGCAGATACGACTGGACGATGGAGAACGCCCCTTCTTCGCTCATCAGTTCCAGGAGGCGCGGCGAGATGACGTGAATTCCGGAGAACGCCCGTTCCTCGAACCGCGGTGACGGTCTCACCAGTTCCGTGGTCCGCTCTTTGACCAGGCGGCGCCCGCAAAGGCGCATTTGCTGGTCGAACAACAGATAGCGGGAAGTCTGGCGCTGCTCTACCGCCAGCGTGGCCAGCGCCTGGTTCCCGGCGTGGAAGTCGAGCATTCGGCGCAGATCGATGGTGCTGATCACGTCCACATTGTGCAGAATGAACGGCGCCGCCCCCGGGCCCTCTTCGCGAAAGAACCACGCCGCCTTCTTCAAGCCGCCGCCGGTATCGAGGAGGCTGGCCTCCTCGGATATCTCGATCCGCATCCCGAAGTTATTCTTGTGGCGCAAATAGTCAGTTACCATTTCGGCAAAATGGTGCACGTTGACTATGACTTCACTTACTCCGAATTCCCGGAGGCGTGCGATGGCGATCTCGAGCAGCGTGCGTCCGGCCACCTCGACCAGCGCCTTGGGCCGGTCGTTGGTCAGGGGGCGCAACCGCGTGCCCAGCCCGGCGGCCAGGATCATCGCCTTCATTTACCCAGCTTCGCTTTCATTTACCCAGCTTCTCCATTTCCACGTGCCGCACCAACACGTCCAATCCCGGCCGGCCGCGGAAATGCCGGGCCAGAGCCTCGGCGAGGTAGACGGAGCGGTGCTGGCCGCCGGTGCAGCCAAACCCCACCATCAAGCTGTTGAAGCCGCGCTCCTGGTAGTTCTTCACGCTCGCTTCGACCAGCGACGTGGAACTCGCCAGGAACTCGTGCACGGTTGCCTGCGCGCCCAGGTATTCCACTACCGCCGGGTCTTTGCCGGTGAGAGATTTGAAGCGCTCTTCGCGGCCTGGATTCGGCAGCGCGCGGGCGTCAAAAACGAATCCGCCGCCGTTCCCGCTCTCGTCCTTCAGCGCGGCGCTTTGGTGAAACGAAAAGCTGAAGATCGTCAACGCCAGGGTGGCGCGGCGCGAGGCAGGCTCCGGAACGGATTCCGCGGACTCTTGCGACGCGATCAGGCGCCGCAGCCGGCCTGACGCGATCATGTACTCAAAGGCGCCCAGGAGCGCGGGCAGGGCGATGGGCAACCGTACGTGCTCGAGCAGCCAGCGCAGGTTCTTCAGCGCAAAGGGCACGCTCTGCAGGAAATGCGGCTTTCGCTCGTAGAAGCCGCGGAACCCATACGCCCCCATCGCCTGCATGATTCGCACGTAGACAAAGGCGTAGTAATGGCGCATGAACTCCTCCCCGGTCAGCGAGACGAACGGGGCGAGAGATGCAAGGTAGTGATCGAGCAGTTGCTGGCGCAAGGCGGGCGGCAGGTCGGCCTTGGCGTCGTAGAGCAGGGAGGCAATATCGTAGTGCAGCGCGCCTTTGCGGCCGCCCTGATAGTCCAAAAAAAATGGCTGGCCGTTGCGCAGCATGACGTTGCGCGACTGGAAGTCGCGATAGAGAAAATGGTCGCGGCTGGCGGTGAGCAGAAACCTGGTCAGGCGGCGGAAATCATTCTCCAGCTCCTGCTCGCTGAAGGGAATTCCCGCCAGCTTGAGAAAGTAGTATTTGAAGTAGTTCAGGTCCCAGGCAATCGACTGGCCGTCAAAGCTGGAGCGCGGATAACAGACTTTGTAGTTCAGGTCCCGCGAGGCCTCGATCTGGAAGCGGGGGAGGTGCGCCACCACGTTACGGTAAGCGTCCACCACCTCGGGTGCGACGTGGTCTCCGGCCCTGTTTTCGGAGAGAAACTGAAACAGCGTGACGTCGCCGAGGTCTTCTTCGAGGTAGGCGCCCGCATCGAGTTCGGATCCGTAGATCTCCGGTACAGGCAGGCCACGAGCGCGGAAGTGCCGCGAGAAGTCGAGGAAAGCGACGTTCTCCCGGCGCACGTCATACAGGATCCCGACGGCGCTCAGATCCCGATGGGCGAGCCGAAGGATGTTGCGACCTGACCCACCGAGCCCGCCCTGCAAGGGTTGTACTCGCTCCACAGGAAGGCGAAAATGCCGCTCGAAGAGCTGTTTGAGAACATCCATGGATTGTGTTGGCAATCGTCAGCGCCTCTTCATGATACTTCTCTGAAATCCTTTTGCACCGCTCGCGGCTCGGTTACGAACCGAACTTCGGAGACGGGGCATTGGCGTTCCATGAACTTCTGAAGATCCTGGCGAACTTTATCGGGCTCCTGAACATCAAGAGGTGGTCGCCCCGGTCTCCTTTGAAATAGACGATGAGTGTCGATTTGGCGATCGCGGAATGCGCCCAGCGCTGGCTGGGCAGATTGTTGCCGAGTTCGCCTGTGTCGAGCACCTTGACCATGGCCTATTCTATTTGGAAAGGTGGGCCAGGGACGGAATCGAAAGGCATTACACCGGGGTGCGGCTGCCGCAGGGAGGGCTTCAGCTTGATCCGAGACGGGCCTTGTGCCGCCTGGCCGTGCCCAGCCACGGGCTCGCCACCACCGCAACGCGAGCAGTGTCCGCCCGCGCCTCCCAAGCGCTGATCTGGACCGTTCATTCCCGCAGATTCATACGCCGCAACAGATCGGCGAATCGGGGATCTCCATGAAGACTCCCGAAGGCGGGGTTGCAGTTTAGAGCGCTCATCTGAATACCCTCTCGTTCCCCGTATGCCTTCTCCAACCACTCGAAAGCCTTGTTCTTGTTATCGAGTTGCGCGTAGATCTCGGCAATATGATATGGGCCGAACCACGACTGGTCCGGCTGCTTGATGCCTTCCATGGCTAGCTTAAGGTAGCCTCGCCAGAAGTCGCTCGTCCTGCCGGTTGCGGCAGCCTTTCGCAACGCTACGGCATGCCGCGCCGCCTGCTCCGGAGGAGTACCGGAAAGGATTTCGCCTTTCTGATATTCTTCAACGGCCTCGCCGTAGCGCGCCATGCGGGCCAGAAGGACCGCGAAAAGCAAACGCGTCCTTCCATGATTCGGATCGAGTTCCACGACACGGCGAAACTGGTCCACGGAACGGTTGTTGTCGCCCGCGAACATATACATCAAAGCAAGGAAATCGTTCATGGGCAGCGAGAACGGATCGAGTTGCACCGCCCTTTTCGCTTCGGCCAAAGCCTCTTGATAGCGGCCCATGCACTTGAGATACGAACTGGCATAGGAGCGGCGAGCGAGCGCGGAATTGGGGTTCAGCTCAATTGCCCGAAGGAACTCTTTTTCCGCTGCCGCGCGATCGAATTCGTAAACCGATTCTTCTATCGCCAGCGCGGTGTGCGCGTCCGAAAGAAGCGGATCGAGTTGAAGGGCCCTCGTAGCCGCGGCCTTCGCCAACGGAAATGCTTCCTGGGGAGGGGAGCCGGCGCTGAGGGTGCCCAGGTCATAGGCGATCGCCAGACCCGCGTAAGCCACGGCAAGCCCTGGGTCCTTTTGGAGAGCTTGCCGGAAGCACGCAATTGCATCCCGTGTACCCGCCGGACTGTATTGGTTCCAGTGATAAAGTCCTCGGAGGTAGAGGTCGTAAGCGTCGCGGTTTACGGGCTGCGCTGTCGCGAGGCGCAAACGCTGCTGCCGGGTAATGGCGGCCTGGACCTGGGTGGCAATCGCCTGCGCGACTTCGCCCTGCAAAGTCACAATGTCGCTCAGATCCTTTTCGTAACTGTGTGCCCAGAGGTGGCGATCGGTGGCAGCCAGAATCAACTGGCCGCTGATACGGACGCGGTTTCCCGAGCGCACCACCGAACCTTCGACGATGCCGTCCACGCCGAGTTCGCGGGCGATCTCGGGCAGAGGCAGCCGCGATTGCTTGAAGCGCATCACCGAAGTCCGCGAGATCACGCGCAGGGCGCCGATCTGCGCCAGATCCGTGATCAGCGCCTCGGTCATTCCATCGGCAAAATACTCCTGAGACGGGTCGCCGGTCAGGTTCTCGAGCGGGAGCACCGCAATCGAACGAACGGCAGCCGGAGCAGCAAGGTCCACGGTTTTGCGCCCCACTGCGCGCCAACCCCATGCCGTCAGCCCGATCGCGAGACCAACCGCCAGCAGCGAGGCAACCAGCGAACGCCGGGGCGACCGGGCGGCCAACTCCCCGGCGCAGGCGACGCTTTCACGGCCGGCGTCCGCGGAAACCGGGGCCACGAAGCGATACCCGCGGCGCGCGAGAGTCTCGATATAACGAGGCGTGCCGGCGGAATCGTTCAGCGCCACGCGCAAGCGCCTGACTGCCGCGTTCAGGCTGTGTTCGAAATCTACAAAAGTATCGGCCGCCAGAGTTTCTTCTCCAGTTCTTCGCGCGTGATCAACTCGCCCGGACGCTCCAACAATATCTCGAGCACGGCGATGGGCTGCCCCTCCAGTCGGACGCGAACTCCGCGCTTGCGGAGTTCCCCGCTACCAGGCTCGAACTGGTAGACTCCGAAACGCAGAACACCCCCAGGTCTGCGGGCCTCTGGCACCCCGAACAACCCTCCTTGCTGCCGAGTATATCCGCTTCAGCAGCGCGTCGACAAGTAAACCCGTATAACCTCAGCCGGTAAGCCTTTGCTTTTTAGATGATTACAGCATCACCAATGTTTCACCCGTGCTGCATTGAACTATCCAAGGGAGTCGCAGATTCTTGACAGCATGACAACCCTTTCCTTCTCACCCACCGGCCGATGGCTGGTCGTGCTGGCCATTCTGGCCGCTCCCGGAGCGGCCCAAGCGGAGTCCTGGCAGAGCACCGCGGGAGCGCAGAGCGGAGCCAAAGACAGACAGGCTTTCGCTTTCCTTCCCAACGAACTCTGGATCCATGTCGGGGACTCGGTCACCTGGCTGATAGACAGCGACGAGATGCATACCGTGACCTTCCTGACGCCCGGTGCAAAGCGCCCGACCTTCCAGGCGGGCTGTCCGGGCAGCACCCCCGATGGGTCCGCTTTCGACGCCTCGGCATGTGTCAACAGCGGCACATTGACCAGCGGCCAGACCTACACCGTAAACTTCCCAACCACCGGCAACTTCAAGTTGGCTTGCCTGGTCCACGCGAACATGACCGGCACGATCCATGTCCTGGATCTCGAGTCCACGCTGCCTCATGACCAGAGTTTCTACGACGATGAGGCGGCATCCCGGCGAGGCGACCTACTGCAACTGGCTTCCTCCATTCTTACTCTGCGTCGTTCCCGGGTCGAGAATGCGCCGGCGATTCGCGATTCCACGAATGAGGTGACTGCGGGCCTGGGAGGGGTCGCAGCCACCCCGGGTGGAAGCGAAACGGTGTCCATCATGCGCTTTCTGCAGCCGGTGATCGTAGTTCGCGTGGGGGAGACGGTCGAGTGGCACAACTGTGACCCGGTCACGCCGCACACGATCACGTTTGGGACCGAGCCAGCCAATCCCAATCCGCCTTCGTCCAATGTCACGTAGACCCGGATGCGGCCGAACACGCCACCATCGGCTCTCCAACCGACAGCGTCAATTCAGGCTTCATCGTCGCCGCGCCGCAGGATCGGATCGGTCTGGCACAAGCGGCTCCCGGGATCACCCAGTTCCGGGTGACCTTCACGAGACCGGGCGTCTTCAACTATATCTGCGCTCTCCACGATCAGTTAGGGATGGTTGGCAGGGTGGTGGTACTTCCCTGAGGGTGAAAATGAGATCGCACTTGATTTGCCTGTGCATGATAAGTCTCTCGTTGTTGCGGGGCGCCGAACCCTATCGCGGGGGTCTGGTGACTCCTCCACTTGCCAAACCGGGATTGACACTCACCGGCACGAATGGCGCCCGCTTTGATCTGGTGTCGCGGACTCAAGGTGATGTCACCCTATTGTTCTTCGGCTATACCCATTGCCCCGACGTGTGTCCGATGCACATGGCCTATCTCGCGTCGGCACTGAAGAAGCTCCCCCCAGCCGTTCGAGGCCAGATCAAGCTGGTGTTCATCACGACGGATCCGGCCCGGGACGATCCGAAGACTCTACGAACGTGGCTGGGTCACTTCGATAAGGGTTTTATAGGTCTCACGGGGAGCGAGGCCGAGATCGCCGGTGCCGAGTCCGCCGCGCGTGTTCCCTGCGCCGGTAAATCCGGCGATGGGCACGCGGCATTCATTCTGGCTTACACGAAGGACAACCTGGCCCACGTCATCTACCCGTTTGGCGTCGATGAGGCGGACTGGCTACATGACCTGCCGCTGTTGGTCAAAGAGGACTGAACGTCACGGCGATCGGAATGAGCGAACAAACAACGCCTCCGCTCCCGGGTGGCGCTTGGGCGACAGCTCCCGCCCGCTGGCCGGGCCTGCCCGCCAGGATATTGTCGACCGCTTCTTTCGGATGGCGGAAGAATCGGGTGGCGCGGCCGGCTACCAGAGGCTTATCGGCGCGGCGCTTCGGGAATACCTCGACGGATGGCTGGTGCGGTGCACTTCCAGCGCCCAGCGCGCTTCATCGACCCGGCGGACCAGAGAGCGCGCGTCCGCGAAGGAGGACGGGGCGGCGGCGAAGGAGCGGGCGCCGGAGTGGACCTTGCCGGAGTGCAGGACGGCGGGCAACTGGCGGTTGCAGCGGCAGGGCGCGGTGTCGGAGACGAGGCCGCAGTAGCCTCGGGTGAACCTCAGGATGGCCTCACGCGCATGCTGAAGGCGCTTTCGGAACAGGCTCGGCGAGATGTCGAGCGCTTCGGCGGCCTCCGGTCCCGGCAGCTCCAGGATCTCCCCAAGCACGTAGGGGAGCCGGTGCGGCCGGTCCAGACACTGCAACATGGCCAGCGTGCAGCCCACCTTCACTTCTTCGATCGGGAGAGAGTGCCCGGTCTCTGAAGGCGCTTCGAGGCCCAGTCCGCCGGTGAGGTCTTCCGCGAACCGCTCGAAGCTCAGGTGCAGGCGTTCCACGGCGCTCTTGCTGACAGTTCGAGCCTTCCTGCGCTCGTGACGCTCGCACTGACCAATCAATGAAAACGGTGCATCCTTCAACAGCCAACTTCTCTTTGGTAGCTGACCTAGGCGTCTCGATAAACGGAGCCGATGGGATCAAGCGCGAGGCTTGGATGCTCAGGTGAGCGGCTTGCGGCTGCGGTCCTGCAACACGAGAACACTGGCCGTCGAAAGTAAGGACCCGAAAATCAAGTATGCCGCCGCTGCCATGGGGGTTGAACTAACCTTGATTAGAGCGGTGGCTAACATTGGGGCGGTCCCGCCGGCGAAGCCGATGCCAATATTGAAAACGACAGCGTGGGCGCTGACGCGATAGGCGGGGCGAAACTGCTCTGACAACATGGCAGGAGCGGCGCCCATTACGAGCGCCAGCAGCATCGCAAGGGTCAACTGCGCCATCCAGAGGCCGTGGACGCCGTTCTCGCCGACGAGCGTGAAAGCTTCCCACGACACGATTGCCTGGCCAAGAAATGCCAGGGCCAACAAGGTCCTCCGGCGTATCAAGCGATCCGACAGCCACCCGGAGAGCGGAACGATGAACAGCGCCAAGCCTTGTCCGGTCGTGTTGATCGCTAGTGCCTGCGGCTCACCTACATGGCAAAACTCTTGCGCGTAGGTTGGCAGGAATACCATGATCAGATAGTTGGCAATCCCGTAACCGGAGGCGAATAAGACAGACGCTACCATGATTCGCGGCTGCTCTCGAAATGCCAGCCGCAACGGCGATTCGCCGCCCTTATCGGTCGGATCGGATGGCGGCCTGCTCTCTGGCAGATGCCGCCGAAAGTAGTAGCCCGCGCACGCGATCACGCCGCCCAGAAGAAAAGGGATCCGCCAGCCCCAGGCAGTCAGATGCTGCGGACCCGCCCAACTCGCCATGGCTGCCGAGACAGCCGCGCCGAGTAGCATTCCGCCAGTGGAGCCTACATTGGCGATGCTGCCCGCGATCCCGCGACGGCGTGGAGGAACAGTCTCCACCAGGTAGGTTACGGAATCGACGAATTCTCCTCCCACGGAGAATCCCTGGAAAACCCGAACGCCAATCAGCAGAACCGGTGCCCAGATGCCGATCGCAGCGTAGGTCGGCAACAACCCAACCGCAACCGTGGCGAGTCCCATCAGCGTTACCGAGAGCGTGAGGACAAATTGCCGTCCCACGCGATCGGCCAGACGTCCGAGGACAACCGCCCCCAGGGGCCGTGCCGCGAATCCAACTGCAAATCCGCCATAGGCCCCAAGGAGCGAGGCCATGCGGTCGTGACTGGGGAAGAAGAGAGACGCCAGCACGGGCGCTAGCAAGCCATACAGACCGAAGTCGTACCATTCGAGCAGGTTGCCGATCGCGCCAGCCAGGATTACGCGGACCCTGTGCTCCACCTGAGAGAAACTCCGGACGGTCAGAGCACCCCTGCAGCGGGAAGCCCCCTGCGTTCAGTATGCCCTACAGGCACCCCAGGAGCCTGGCTGTCAACTCGGGTAGTCGCACGGAGATGTATGGCGGCGACACTCGGTTTAGCATTGGTCTAGCATGGATGCGCCAGGTCAACCAGAGGTTTACAAAAATGACACTGGCTAAACTTGTGCGCGGAGGAAAGCTCGACACCAGATACAACATCACCGTGCCGGAGAACCTCGATGGCGGTCTCTGAACAGTACCGCCGCCAGGCCGTGCTCCTTGTGAGAACCATTCCACTCGTGGCCGAAGAGACCTGCTTCGCGCTCAAGGGAGGGACGGCGATCAATCTCTTTGTGCGCGACATGCCGCGCCTCTCCGTGGACATTGATCTCACCTACCTGCCGATTGCGGACAGGGCCACGTCTCTTTCCGAAATCAACGCGGCCATGCTCCGTCTTGCCGACCGCATTCGCGCCGGCATTCGAGGCGCGGAGGTAAGCTCAGCGAAACTCAAAGGCGAGAACATCATCAACAAGCATTTCGTGGAACAAGGCGGCGTCCAGATCAAGATCGAGGTGACCCCTGTCCTTCGCGGCTGTTGGGCCAAAAAGCTTATCGGATCTGAAAGGGAAATGGCCACGCCCATCAACCGGTTCTGCCGGAGCAGCTCAATATCTCCCGACCAGTCGTCCAGGTATCGCCGAAAGTCCGGAACCGCCGTGTATTCCATATTGCATTCACTGTTCCCGGAGGTTGGCCCGAACCTCGCCGAGATATCGCTGCACCGCAGGGAGCACTTCGGCGATATCGTTCGGCAGCCCGCATTCTCCAGCCAAGGCCTGAAACGGTCGTTGCCAATCCGGCGGCGGCGGAGGCAGCTCGGCCTGCAACTCGTGTGTCCGTCGTCGGTCGAAGGTCAGCCGCAAGGCAACCAGAACCCTCTCCTGATTCAGTTCACCAGATCCAATCAGGAGAGCCAAGTCCACCAGGTCCTTCACCCGGCTGTTCGCGGAGTTGCGCGGAAGCGTATAGGCATGGACCTTCTCAGCGAACTGTTGTTCGCGGGGAATCATCTGAGCGCGCACCGTTTCGATTCCAGCGAACCCCAGCCAGTCCCGGCAGACGATCGTCTCCAGCGGCTGCATAACAACATCACCAACGCCGGCATCGAGGTGGAACCGAGCAAAGATCCGCCCGTCCACTCGGGCTTCGACTGGAAAACGGGCGCCGCCATAAGGCGCAGCGGTCAGATCCAGGACAGGCGGCCCAATCGTGTATTCGAACCAATCGCCGAGCGAAGCGCCAGCAGCATTCTGCAGCATCTCCCGGACGACCTGATTCGCATCCTCCGTTTCAGACCCTTGTACTCTTTGCAACGTGAGATCGATGTCAATCGTTGAACGAGCAGCCCTGAACCGCAGTTCCAGTGCGTACCCGCCTTTCAAAGCCCACGGCACCGATTCTTCGCGGAACAGCCTCGCCAACAGGCGGTCGAAGGACACCTGCCGCCGCAGGCGGTTGAGATCGATCTGGTCCGCCAGGGACGCTGTCCTCAGGCGTTCTTCCAGCGCCCGTCGGAACGCCGCTGCCGTTGCATATGTTCGCGCGGTCGGCACTATGCCGCCCGCCTCAGCGCTTCTTCAACGATCTTGCGCGCAGGTCCGCTCATTGCCGTGTTGCGAATGTGGTGGCGAGTGATCAGCCCGCGGTCGACAGCCTGCTTGAGCGCTTGCCGGATGAAGCTTCGCTCGACCGTGCCGGCCTCGATCAGGTCCAGTATCGTCCTCAGAGGGCGAGTGAACCTGAATCCTGGCGCCGCCTGCACATCGTCTTCGGACAGGTCGCCATAGTGAAGGACGAGGATGCTGGGAACCTCGCTGTTACGCCGGAAGTCCATCGGAACGGTCATGTGAAGCTTGGCGGGATTTAGATCCGACAGCTCGTGGAGGCTGAGGGCCGTTTCGTGGCTGTAGACTCCCTCGACCTCCTCATTCCGGTTTCGAGACCACAGCGACCACAGGACGAGATCAGGTCGGTCTGCAACCGGGAACAGAGAAAGCCGATAGATGCCTCGGTGCTCACGAACCCAGTTTCCGACGTGCACATGGTATGGATGCGTGTTTTCGGCGAACCCAGCCGCCTTGGCCTGCTTGGTTGTGAAGAGGCCTTGCTGCTCCTCGGCGATCTCGAAGAGCCGCCGCGCAGCGTCACGGTGAGACTGGGCCATGACACAATACTACAACTTTATTGCGTATAAATGAAAGATCCCAAGCTCGTTACGTCGCGCAAGTGATTGAAGTAGAAGGTCTTACTGGATTTGAAAAATGGCCAGGGACGGAATCGAACCGCCGACGCCGGCCTTTTCAGGGCCGCGCTCTACCAGCTGAGCTACCTGGCCGTAACTCGTTTATTCTAGCAGACGCTCAGGCTTCGCGCAGCGCGGCCAGAGATTCCGCAGTGGCTTTCTCCACTTCGGCGTGCAGGCTGTGGCCGTGTGCGTCCATGGTGACGATGGCCAGGAAGTTGCGCACCTCGAGATGCCACATCGCTTCGGGGATGCCGAAGTCGAGGAGGTGGACTCCGGCCACGCGCTCGATGGCGCGCGCGTAAACCTGGGCCGCGCCGCCGATGGCGTGGAGATAGACGGCACCGCATTCCTGCATCGCCGCCAGCGTCTTGGCGCCCATGCCGCCCTTGCCGACCACCGCACGCAGGCCGTAGCGGCGAATCACCTCGCCCTGGTAAGGCTCCTCGCGAATACTAGTGGTGGGGCCGGCGGCCTTGGTGACCCACTCGTCGCCCTGCTTCAGCATCACGGGGCCGCAGTGATAGAGAATCGCTCCGTGAAGATCGACGGGCGGGGCGTTCTTCATGAGGTGGGCGTGCACGGCGTCGCGGCCGGTGAACATGTCGCCATCGATCAGCACCACGTCGCCCACCTTGAGCGCGCGCACCTGGTCTTCGGTGAGCGGGGCCTGAATGTGGATCTCGCGGCCGGTGAGGGGAAACCCTTCGTCCTTCGCGAGCCGCTCGACGGGGCGCGCCGGGTCGCGATAGAGCCACTGGGTGATGGCTCCGCTCGCGGCGTCGAGCCGCACGCCCAGGCGGCGGAAAGCCCAGCAGTCGTAGGCCACCGAAACGAAGAAGCTGGCCGGCAGGCGGTTGGCCGCTCCGATCTTGCATCCGATGAGCGAGACGCTGCCGCCGAATCCCATGGGGCCGACGCCGAGCTTGTTCGCTTCGGCGAGGACGCGGGCTTCGAGACCGGCGAGCGTGGGGTCAGGATTGACGTCGTCGAGCGGGCGGAGCAGTTGCTCCTTGGCCAGCTCGTAGCCGTGGGCGCGGTCGCTGCCGATGCACACGCCGAGGGCTCCGGGCGAGCAGCCCTGTCCCTGCGCCTGCCACACCGCGTGCAGGAGGCACTTGCGCACGCCTTCGAGATTGCGGTCCGCGCGGCCGAGTCCTTCGATGGGGCACGGGAGCGAGTACTGAATGTTTTTGTTCTCGCAGCCGCCGCCTTTCAGGATGAGGCGGACCTCGATGTCGGGCTGCTCCCACTGTTCGAAGTGGAAGACGGGCGTGCCGGGTCCGAGATTGTCGCCGCTGTTGCGGCCGGTGACGGAATCGACCGAATTGGGGCGAAGCTTGCCGCGGCGGGTGGCTTCGGCGATGGCCTCGCGGGCCGCGTTGCGGATCTCGATCTGGCTGACTCCGACGGGCGTGTGGATGAAGAACGTGGGCATGCCGGTGTCCTGGCAGATGGGGGCCTGGTCGTCCGCGGCCATGTCGATGTTGCCGGCGATGATGGCCAGCGCCTGCGCGGCCTGCGTCCCGGGCGTTTCCGCTGGGGCAGCCAGCGCCATTGCCGCGCGAACGTCGGGCGGCAGATTCGTGGAGGTTTCGGCGATCAGATCGAGGAGACTATTCTTGAGGAACTGCATGGCGATTCCATGGTATCCCACACGTGGGCGGGAATTCGATATACTTCCCTGCTGCGGAGGTTCCACCATGGCGGAGTTCCGGTTGGGCGACGACATCGACGATTTTTGCGTTAAGTGCCGGCGGCTGACGAACCACTCGATCGTTTCGCTGATAGGCACGCAACCGGCGAAGATGCGATGCCGCACGTGTTACCACGAGCACGACTTCCGCAACGGCGAGGCGCCGCCGAAGAAGGACACGAAGAAGGAAGCGCTGTTCAAGCAGGTGCTGGCTACGGTGGATCCGTCCGCGGCGGCGGTCGAGGCGGTGGAGGAAACGGCGAAGCCGAAGGCCAAGGGGAAGAAGGGCTGAAGACAGGAGTCAGGAGACAGGAGCCAGGAGCCAGGAGAGCGCGCTCCTACGGCAGGGCTTCGAGCAGGCGGTCGATGTCGGCGGGGCTGATGTAGAAATGCGGGGAGGCTCGGACCCAACCCTGGCGGGGGCCGGCGATGAATCCCTGCTCCTTGAGTTGGCTGACGACGTGGCGGGAATCGAGACCTTCCTTGCGGAAGCTCACGATGCCGGCTCCGGTAGCGGGGGTGCGATCTCCCAGTAGCTCATAACCCTTGGCGCGAACGCCGGCGGCGATTTGGTCTCCTAACGCCTGGACCTGGGGGGCAATTCGACCGATACCTACATCGAGGAGGAATTCGATGGCGGCTCTGAGGCCATAACACCCGATGGTGTTCAGTGTCCCGCACTCGTAGCGGCCGGCGTCGGGGCGGAGGGTCATGTCGCGGCTGGAGTAGTCGCTGTAATGGGCCATGTTGGTCCAGCCGAGTTCGACGGGCTCGATCGAATCCTGGAGGTCCTTTTGCACGTACAGGATTCCGCAGCCTTCGGGACCGAGGAGCCACTTGTGGCCATCGGCAGCCAGGGCGTGGATGCGGGCCTTCTTCACGTCGAGCGGAAAGGCGCCGAGGCCCTGGATGGCGTCGACGACGAAGAGACAGCCGTGACGGTGGCAGATCTCGCCGATGGCCTCGAGATCGGCGCGGCGGCCACTGAGATATTGCACGTAGCTGATGGCGAGGAGGCGGGCGCCATGGGCGGCCTTGTCGATGGTCTCCAGCGGATCGGCGGCGGAGAGCCACTCGACCTTGACGCTATGGCGTTCCAGTCGCTTCCAGGGGAAGACATTGGCGGGGAACTCCTCCTGGAATGCTATGACGCGGTCGCCGGGGCGCCAGTCGAGTCCCATGGCCACGGTGGCGAGTCCCTCGGAGGTGTTCTTGATGGTGGCGATCTCGTCGCGGTGCGCGCCGATGAGGCGGGCGGCGGCCTGGCGGACCCCTTCATAGGCGGCCAGCCACTGGTCGTAGTGCAGGGAGCCGAAGCGCAGGGCGTCGTCGGCCAGGTAGTTCATGGCGTCGGCGGCCGGACGGCACAGGGGCGCAACTCCGGCGTGGTGCAAGTAAACGAGTTCCTTGGTGATCGGGAACTCGTCGCGCCAGGCTTCCCAGACCGGCGCGGCGGCGAGATTTCTGTCGTAACCCATGGTCACAACTATACGTTAAACCAATGTCAGAGAGAATCCGGGCCAGGGGCGTATACTGGATGATAGAAAGCCCGCTGGGCAGGAGGTTTTCGGATGGATCGGTTCTCACCCGTTGCGCTCTCGGCTGTCTTATCGCTGACGCTGCTTGCTCCGCAAGTCGGCTGGGCGGGAGACGCCAAAGAAAAAGACCCTGACCACATCGGCAATCGCGATGTGGGCAAGGGGCTGAACATGTATTCCCTGGAGAAAGAGATCGCCCTGGGGAAAGGACTGGCGCAGGAAGTGGAGCGCTCGGCCAAGATGGTGGACGATCCGGTGATCTCGGAATACGTGAACCGCGTGGGGCAGAACCTGGTGCGGAATTCCGACGCCAAGGTCCCGTTCACGATCAAGGTGATCGACAGCGAGGACGTGAACGCGTTCGCGCTGCCGGGCGGGTTCTTCTTCGTAAACACGGGCCTGATCCTGAAGGCGGACTCGGAGGCGGAACTGGCGGGCGTGATGGCGCACGAGATCGCGCACGTCGCGGCGCGGCACGGCACGCGGCAGGCTACCCGGGGCATGATCGCGAATCTTGCCACCATGCCGTTGATCTTCATGGGGGGCTGGACCAGCTACGGAATCTATCAGGCAGCCAGCGTGCTGATCCCGGTGGGCTTCCTGAAGTTCTCGCGCGGGATGGAGTCGGAAGCCGACATGCTGGGCCTCGAGTACATGTACAAGACCGGCTACGATCCTACGGCGTTCGTGGACTTCTTCGAGAAGATCGAGACGCTGGAGAAGCGGAAGCCGGGGACCATGAACAAGGTCTTCTCGACGCATCCTCCGACGGATGACCGCATCAAGGCGGCGCAGAACAACATCCAGGAGCTATTGAAAGCCAAGCCGGAATACGTGGTGAGCACGTCGGAGTTCGACAGCGTGAAGTCGCGGCTGATGGCGATGGAAAACCGCCACAAAGTCACCGATAAGGATTTGAACAAGCCGCGATTGCGGAAAAAGCCCGGCTCCGGTACTGCCGCTGGCGACAGCACCAGCACCGACCAGAAAGGCGGGGACGATTCAGACGATCGTCCGACCCTGAAACGACGAGATTAGTTTCCTTCTCCTTTCCGGGGTAATGCCCACGCCCGTATCCGGGAGACCGGGTGCGGGCGTTTCCTTTTTGTGGAGTCCGCTCCCTGACGGTCGCGGTTCGGTGCTGAGGCGGCGGTATCCTGTCAGGACCGGACGCTTTGAGGAGGCGGTGCTGCCGCATCTGGACGCGGCGTCTGAGGGCGCTTCGGTTCTTCGACGGCTTTCGTGGCGGAGAGGGCCGGGGATGGCTGCTTTCGATCGTCCGCAACACCTGCCGCACCTGGCTGCGGAAGAACCGCGCGCCGGCGGTACGGCAGCCTGAGAGGCTGCGCCACGGTGTCTAGCCGGCTTTTACGATGTCCCGGTGGGTCGCCTTAACTTTGAAGCCGGAGCGCAGCAGGCGCTTACGCACCTCGTCGGCGATCATCACAGAGCGGTGCTGGCCGCCGGTGCAGCCGAAGGCGATGGTCAGGTAGCTCTTCCCTTCGCGGATATAGTGCGGCAGGAGGTAGACCAGCAGGTCCGTGATGCGGTCGATGAACTCCACGGTCTGCGGGAAGGAGCGGATGTAGCGCGCCACGGAGGGATGGCGGCCGCTGAGCTTCTTGAACTGGGGAATGTAGTTGGGATTGGGCAGGAAGCGCACGTCGAAGACCAGGTCGCTGTCGGCCGGGACGCCGTGCCGGTAGCCGAAGCTGGTCACGTAGATCAGGATCTTGGACTCGTCGCGCCCTCCGCCGAAGGTCTCGCCCATCAGCTCGCGCAGCTCGTGCACGTTGAACTTCGAGGTGTTGACGATGTGATCGGCGAGCTTGCGGATGGGCGCCAGCATCTGGCGCTCCTGCTTGATGCTGCGCAGCACCGAGCGGTCGGTGCCCAGCGGGTGCGGCCTGCGCGTCTCGCTGAAACGCCGCGCGAGCGTGGCGTCATCGGCTTCCAGAAAGAGCAGCCGCGCGGGGATCTGGCGGCGGATGCGGGCATACATTTGGGGGAAACGCTGCACGCCCGAGCCTTCGCGGATATCGAACACGAGCGCGGCGCGCTGCACCTGGGGCGAGTTCTTCACCAGTTCCGCGAACTTGGGGAGCAGGCCGACCGGCAGATTGTCGACCGAGTAGTAGCCCAGGTCCTCCAGGCATTTGAGGACCGTCGCCTTGCCCGACCCGCTCAGGCCGGTCACTACGACCAGCTCGGGAGGCTTCGGCCCGCCAGGGGAACTCGGCTTGGTTTTCACGCTTCGATCAAATCGAAATTGCCGTCGCGTCTGCGGATCAGCACGTTGACGCGATCGGTTTCGGCATCGCGGTAAACGACGTAGTCGCGCCCGTCGATCGCGATCATGGCTTCTTCGAGCGTCATGGGCTTGCGGCGCTGGTGGTGATCGGGGCGGAACACGTGCGGCCCGGGTTCGGCCTCGGTCTCCGGTTCGGGCGCCGGCTTGGCGCCGCCCTTGGCCGCCACGGCCGGCTCCGGCTCGAGCTCAACCTCTTCCTTCGGGCCGCGCTTGGTATCGCGCCACTTCTCCCGGAGCTTGAGGATCTGCTTCTCCATCTTCTCGATCGCGGTGGAGATGGCAGTGAAGGAGTCCGCCGCGCTCTCCTCGCCGAACAACCGGTGGTCGTGATACCGGATGGTGATCTCGCAGCGCTTGAGGTGGCGCTGCTCGGCCAGAATGACGTGGGCCTCGCGCTCCCCGCCCGGGACATCGAGCAGCTTGGCGAGTTTGGCGAATTTCGCTTCGATTTTTCCGCTTTCGGCTGGAGTCAACGCTTCCTTGCCAGTGTATGTGACCTTCATTGCGTCCCTCCAATTTCCGTTCAGGCGCGAACGCGCCTCTGATGCGTGGACGGAATCTTCATATCTTCCCGGTACTTGGCCACGGTACGCCGCGTGACCTGAATGCCCGCGGACTGCAGGCGGGCGGTGATCTGCTCGTCGGTCAGGGGATGGGCGGTGTTCTCAGCCTCGATCATCTTCTTCACCATACGCTTGACGATGAGCAGCGGCGTAGCGGCGCCCACCGGCCCCTGTACGGCTTCCGAGAAGAAATAGCGCAGCTCGAAAACGCCCTGCGGGGTGTGGGCGTACTTGTTCGCCACCGCCCGGCTGACGGTGGAGGGATGAACGCCGATCTCTTCGGCGATTTCCTTGATCATCATCGGCTTGAGCTGGTCAATCCCGCGGTCGAGAAAGTCCATTTGCCGCCGTACGATGGACTGGCAGACGCGCAGAATGGTCTGCTTGCGCTGCTCGATATTCTTCATCAGCTGGAGGGCCGATGCGTAGCGCTCCTTGACGTAATTGCGGACCTCTTTGCTGGGCTCGTGGTTGCGGTCGAGCATGCGCCGGTAGTTGGCGTTGAGGCGCAACTGCGGCAGGTCCTCATCGTTGAGCTGGATGATGTACTGGTCGCCGTCCTTGAAGATGTGGACGTCGGGCTCGACCTGGCGCGCTCCCTGCCCGGAGTACTTCAAGCCGGGCCGCGGGTTCAGGTGGTGGATCATCTGCTCGGCGGTCTGTATGTGCTCGAGCGGCCGTCCCAGCAGACGCGCCAGCTCGCGGTACTGCTTCAACTCGACCAGCTTCAGGTGGTCGGAGACAATCTGCCAGGCCACGCCGCCGCGGCCGTTACGGCTCTCGATCTGGAGCAGCAGGCACTCGCGTACGTCGCGCGCGCCCACGCCGGCCGGATCCAGTTTCTGTACTTCGTGCAGCGCCGCGGCCACGTCCTCGACCCTGTGATCGCCGCTCGAGGCGATCTCCTCGAGCGAGGCCGTCAGGTAGCCCGCCTCGTCCAGGTTGCCGATAATCGAATCGGCAGCGTCGCGGATCTCGTCCGCCAGCGGCACCATGCTCAACTGCGACCGCAAGTAATCCCCCAGCGTGATGGGCGCGGAGAGGAAGGTCTCGAAGGACGGCTTGTCGACCTGCTCGGAGGAGGGGCTGCGGTGTCCCGGGTCGAGATAGTCGTCGAAGAAGGAACCGAAATCGATCTCCTCGAACGGATCCGTGGCGGCCTTCGGCTCGGCGGTATCCACGCTTTCGGCGCCTTCGGCGCCGTCGGCAGGCCCCGTGGCAGGCAGGAGCGCGGCTTCGGCCGAGATCGAGACCGGCTCGGGAGCTTCGGCGTCCCCGTCGGGCGGTCCGGTGGCCGCATAGCCGTCGCCATCGGCGGCCTCCAGGAACGACTTGTCGGCCGGGTCCGACGCGCGCTCGGTTTCGAGCAGTTGCTGGACTTCCTCCGGGCTCAGCTCCTCGCCGCTTTCGTCGCCGGCCTCTTCGAGGACAGGGTTCTGAGCGACTTCCTGGGCGAGCATTTCGCGCAGTTCCAGACGGTTCAGCTGCAAAACCGTGACCATCTGAACCAACCCAGGTGTGAGGATCTGTTTCTGCGCAACCCGTAACTGCAATCTGGGTGACAGCAAGCTCATCTGGCCCTTATCATAACAAAGGATCGTCAGCCGAAAGCCAGACGCTCTAGAATCAATAGCTTGACTCGCGGGTAAAGTTCACCTAGCTGCGTCTCCGAACTTGGTTTACCGCTTGCTGGCGCGCGCGGCTCTCCATATCTGCGGCGGACGTCCACGTCCGGCTTCCTTCGTTTCAGGAAGTTGGACGGAGGCGGGTCTGGAGACCCGCTGCAGGACTGGAGTCCTGCCCCACGGTTTCGGTCGGGGGCGGCACCACTGGCGCGGTCGGAGACGGGCCGCTGGGCGCCTTGAGAGAGACCTCTTCAAACAGGAGCGGCGGCACGACGAAGGAGGACCATGCCATGCCGGGCGATCCACCCGTCAGCGAGCCCATGAAGAGCAGCGAACCGATGTTGTACACGCCGGGCTTGTCGCCGGCCGCCACGATGTCCTTGAACGCGGACACGGGCACCGGAGAGATCTGCGCCCGCACCAGTTCTTCGTGGCCATCCGCGAACACCTTGTAGGCGGCGATGGCGGAGCCGCTGTCGGCGGACATCCTGCCCATGGCCATGCGCATCAACGCATTGAGGCTGACGTCTCCGACGGAGCGAACCACTATACCGAATTTGTAGCCGCGCTGTTTGACGGTGGCGAGCAGTTGCCGGCGGAGTTCCGCCGCGGTTTTGGAATTGCGCGAGGTTACCAACAGATTGCTCGGAGCCGCCATCCCCGGACCGTCGGCGCTGCCGGTGCTAGCAGTGGTCTGGGCGGTAGGGTTGCGCGTAGCTAACAGGGCTGTAAGCCAGCCATTCCCTACCAGCTTGGTCTGGCTCGCTGGGACCGCCTCGCAGTCGATGGCGTGCGAGCCGACCAGAGGCACGCCCGCGAACGACTTTAGAAGCGGATTGTCGGTCACGTCAAAACCCTCGGGCAGGACGCGGCTGCCGAGCCGCTCGGCCAATGAAATGCCGAATTGATCTATGACCTGCTGGATCTGGCTTTCGAACTGTGGATCCCCGGAGACCGGTACGCGCAAGGCGCTCAAGGCGGGTGCCAGGACCTGGGCGACCACCTGGGCCGCCGCCTCGTCCTCGAAAAGCACCGGGCCATGGTATGGGCCTAACACCGTGGCTGTGCGCAAGGCCTTCAGGCGGGCTAGCAATATACGGGTCCGCGCGACCAACTCGCCGCCACGCAAGACATCGAGTGAGCGTCCGCACACGTGGAAAGAGTCGAGCAGAGGAGCCCCGTCCGGAGCCTGGGTCCGCGCCGCCACGCTCACCGTCACGGTGGGTTTGGTGGCGGTGAAAAACGCGCCCTCGCTGTTGAGAAATCGAGTCGTCCGGTTGGTCAGCGTGATCTGCGCCTCCGAGTTGAGGATCTCACTCGAATTGCGGAAAACAGCCGACAGCTCGCGCGCGAGTTGCTCCAAGGCTGGCACATCGATCTTCGGGAGAGGAGACGGTTCATGAATCGTCACCGGGGCCTGTTTGTAGAAGTCACCCAGGCCCAGGGACATCGACTTACGGCCCCGAAGCACGGAGAGCTTGGCCGCCAGGGTCGCGCTCGCCTGCTTGTACTCGGCGTCCGTGGCGAGCCAGATCGCCCGCCGGATCTGGTCGTAGTCGTCGTCCAGAGGCAGCACGCGAGCGGCGGCACCGGGCTGGCCGGAGACGAAATTGGTGTTGTCCAACTGGTAGCCGCCGACGCGGACCTGGACGGCAAGCGTCCGCGAGCGTCCGGCGTTGGACGCGGTGAGCTGGCCCAGCGTGGCCGACACGATGACGCCGTCAACGTCGTCAACCCGATAGGAGATGAAGTAGGGCTTGTCGAGATTCTCCATGCGGAGACCGGCCATCGAACGCGCCAGTTCGTCGCGCATGGCCTTCACCACCACGTCCTCCTGGCCGAAAGCGGCAACGGCGAGCCCGAGCGAGAGTAACAATGCGCGTTTCATCGGGCGCTCCTGGCGTCCGCTTCGGGCGCGGGCAGGATGGGCGGGCGCTCCTGCGATTTCTCTTTGCGTTGCACTTCGATCTGGGCCAGCAGCATGCCCGGGGCCACCGCGGCCACCGGGACCCAACCGGATTCGGCGCCGCAAAGGCCGTTGAAGACTTCGGGATCGTCGTCGGCGGCCACGATTTTGCTGAAAGCGATCAGGGGCGTGCCGATGAGATTCAGGCCGCGCACCAGTTCCTCGCGGCCATCCGGGTAGATGCGGTAGATCATGGTCGGCATCACGCTGAAGGAGTTCGGCAACTGGCGGGAAGTGAATGTGAAGCCGCCTTCGATATCGTCGAAGAACAACCCGTAGGGCTTGCCAGCGACCTTGACGGCCTCGATCAGCATCTTCTTCAGCTCCGCGCGCGAGACCGTTTTCGAAGACTCCACCAGCAGGTTCGATTGGCGCGCAGCGACGGCGAAGCCCTGCTGCCGGCGGCCGTGGCCGTTGGACTGGTCGAAGCCGTCCACGGGCGAGCGCGACATGAGGAAGGTTTTAAAGACACCCTTGTCCACCACGGTGACGCGACGCGCCGCCACGCCTTCGTCGTCGAAGGGGTAGTAGCCGACCAGATCGGTGCCGTCGAAAGCCTGGAGCGTGGGATCGGAATACACCGAGAGGAAGTCCGGGAGCACCGGCTGATTGATCTTCTTCTTGAACGTCTGGGCGTCGTTCTCGTCTTTCAGCCGCGCGCCTTCGACGCGGTGGCCGAAGATCTCGTGGAAGAATACCGCGGCCGACCGGCCGGAGAGGATGGCCGGGCCGGTGTAGGGCTCGCCGACGGGCGCCTTCTGGAGCGCGAGCAGCATGTCCGCCATCCCGGAGACGGTGCGGAGCACTTCTTCGTCGGCGGGCAGGCCGCCGGGGTGGAAGGACATGAACGTCCGATTGAGGCCCATCACTTCGCCGTCGGCGGCGCGGATGGTGGCCGAGATCAAGAGGCGGTAGAACGGCATCGACATGCGGATCTCAGCCTTGTCGGTGCTGACGTAACGGCGCGTCTCAATCTCGCCCATGGCGGTGACGTCGGCGCTCAGGATGTCGGGATGGCCACGGAAGGCGCGGCCGTACTGGCGAACCTTCCGCTCCCAGGCCGCGCGGTCGAACTCGAACGGCGCGATCGGCTCGAGGCGCTTTTCGGCAAGTCCGGGCGAAAAATCGGGGGACTTGTCCTCCCGCGCGAGCTTGATGTCCTGGTTGGTCTTCACCGCTTCGTAGAGCTGCAGGGCTTCCTTGAACTGGCGGTCGGTTTCGAGCCACAGGCTGGTGGAGAGCGCGGCCGGATCGTCCTCGAGAGGGATGGCGCCGGCAGCCGCGGTACCCGGCCGTCCGCCATGCGTGCTGTCGAGTTTGTAGTCGCCCACGCGCAGATCGATGTCGAGCAGGCGGGTGCGCTGATCGTTGCTCTGTACGAGCGCTCCGAACGACGATTGCACGCTGATGGCGTGGTTGTCGGTGAGCTGGTACGACAGGAAGTAGGGCGGGACGGGCTGCTTTTTGAGCGCGCCGAACGACCGGCCCATCTCTTTCTTCATGGTCTCGAGGACGGTGTCGGGTGCGCTCTTCTCCTGCGCTACCGCGAGGAGTGGGAGGACTAGAAGCGGCAAAAATCTCATTCGAGACTAGTGTATCAGCGGCGTTCCCTTTTGAACCGTGACCGTGTGAGGGAACGGACCTCCACGCGTGGTTCGGGCTTCAGCGATGGCCCTTTCTATGGTCAGGAAGGTGGGTGGCGGGATCGCCACGGAGCGGTCCCCCACGTCCGTGCCGCCCAGGAATTCCGTTACGATGGGCTGCACCTGGGTGGAGGGCAGCGTCTCGTGAAATCCGTTCTCCACCCGGACGGACTCGCCGTTGGTGAGCCCCCAGAGAATCTCGTCCGACTGGAAGGCCGGCGTGTTGCTGTCGAGCGTCCCGCTCACGAGCAGAGTGGGAACCGAACTCCACACCGGCAGAAGAGAGTCGCTTTGCGGGCTCGCGCCTCCCACGGCGCCGCAAAGAGCGGGATCGAGGTGGACAAAAGGCGCGTCGCCGAATACCGATAGGGACGCCTGCGCTTCGGCCAGCCTGCGCCGCTCGGCCGACCAGCCGTCCGAGCAGGACACCGAAAACTGCATCATGGAAAAACCCGAGGCCAAGGCATTGTAGAGCGACTGCACCGCCGGGATCAGGAGCGTGGGATCGCCCTGCGACAGCGAATACACCAGGGCCGGGATCCCGGCGGCCTGGCGCCCGGTGAAGAGCATGTTTTTCACCGCGAGCTTCAACACAAACGCCCCGACGCGGACCGTGCCGTGTTGCTTTGTCCCGGTCTGGATGGGAACGGATAGGGGCTCCTTTTCGACGTTCTTGAGGACCCGCTGGAACTCCCGATATGTGTCGGGAAAGGCACCACTCAAACGCTGGGCGGCGGCGGCCATGCCGGAAAGCCTCCGCAGCGCGAAATCCCATACCAGCGGCAGTTGCAGGGTTTGATCCGGTCCCTCGGTGCCGGCGAGCACCACGCGGTCGAGATGCGCGCCGTGCCGCCGGATCGCGGCGAGAGCGACCGCGGTGCCATAGCTATGCGCGAGAAGGCTGAGCTTGTCCGCTTCGAGGGCGACGCGCAGGTCTTCCAGGTCGTCCGCGCTGGCGGCGGTGGTGAAGGCTGCCACGTCCAGCCCTTCCCCGCGCCAGTGATCGGCGCACGTGCGGGCCAGCGCCGTGAGCGCTTCCCGGAAGCCCGATTCTGTCTCAAACGCCGCGGGCGGCGGAGGCGCTCCCTCCGGACATGCGGTGTTCGGCGACGACATCCCGACCCCGCGCTGGTCTAGGAGGATCACGTCCGACAGGGTCCGAAGTTTCTCGAACAGCCGGTAGTAGAGCGGCACGCGGCCGATCACGATGCCGGGCACGCCGGGGCCGCCCGACAGGAACACCACCGGGGATCGCGGCTTCTCCGCTGTGCTGGGCAGGCGCACGAATGCAATCTGAATCAGGCGATCCGAAGGGCCGTCGCGATTCTCCCGCACCCACAAGCGGCCGAATTCGGCGCGGTGGATTGCGCCGTCGAAGGTTTGGAAGGGAAAGGGCTCGAGGGACAGCTCACCGGCGTGGGGCGAGGGAGTCTCCGCTGCCAGCGCGAGTCCGGCAAGAGATAGAAGCGCGGCGCGGCGAATGCGCATCTCCCGAAGGCCCCCTGATTCGATGATACGGAATTGGGGCGGGTCTGGAGACCCGCTGCAGGACTGGAGTCCTGCCCCACCAAGAGATCAGTGCGGATCGGGTGGGCGCGCCGGAGACTGCGGGCCAGAGCCGACACGGATGCGGTTCACCATGGGGGCCGCGGGAGGGGGCCCCTTGGGCACGGGGGCAACAACGATCTCAAGGATCGGCGACTCGGGTGTGAGCTTGCGGGCCTCATTGTCCCAGTGCAGGCGCGTGACCTTCGCGGCGCCTTTCTCGTAGTCGTAGGTTACTCCGTCGTCGTCGTAGAGGGTGAAGTCGGCATCGGCGCCGCGGTAGACGCGTAGCTTGGCCACCTTCTGAACCTGATGCGTACTCTCGACAGGCTCGCCGAACGGGACGATCGAGCCGGCGCGCACGAACAGCGGCAGAACGTCGATAGGGGCATCGACCTTAACGGTATGACCGCCGGTGAAGAACTCGTTGCTCCAATAGTCGTACCAGTTGGCGCCGGCCGGCAGGTAGACCATGCGGCTCGTGGCGCCCTGCTCGGTGACGGGGGCGACCAGGAACGCGGGGCCGAACATGTACTCGTCGGCGATGTCGGCAATGTTGGGATCGTCAGGGAAATCCATGAAGAGCGCGCGCATGTAGGGCGCGCCGGTTTCGTGGGTGCGGTAGCCGAGCGCGTAGATGTAGGGCATCAGCTCGTAGCGCAGCTTGAGATACTTCTCCAGGATCGGCTCGGCGGCCTTGCCGTAGGACCAAACTTCGTTGGTCAAGCGGCTGCCGTGAGTACGGAAGATGGGAAGAAAGGCGGCGTACTCGAACCAGCGGGTGTAGAGCTCGGGGTAGTCGTCAAAGCCGCCGACGTTGTCGCGCGCGTCCGAGGGGTCGAGCAGCGGCGGGTGCGCGGGATGGTGCTCGGCGGGCAGATACTGCCATCCTCCGGTGTCGTTGCTCCAATAGGCGAAACCGGAGGCGGTGAAATCGAGCCCGGTGGGGATCTGGCGCTTCAGCGTGTCCCAGGTGGGGTAAATATCCGAGGACCAGAAGAAGGCGCCGTTGCGTTGCGCGCCGAGATACGCGTCGCGGGAGAGAATCAACGCGCGGTGCTTGATGTCGCGGCGGAAGCCGTCGTAGAGCGCGGCGGTGTGGAACAGCGGGTAGGTGTTATAGAACTCGGTGCCGGGGCCGATGTGGAAATAGCTGCCGTTCGGAGGCAGGTCGGGCTCGGTCTCATCCGCCCAGATGGCGTCGAAGCCTTTGCTGAGGATGTTGTCGCGGATGGTGTCCCAATACCAGCGCGCCGCGTCGGGATTCGTGGTGTCGATGTCGGACCCGGCGCGATCGTAGGGCAGACCGTCGGTAGGGCGGCCATCCGCCAGATGCTCGAACCAGCCCTTCTGGAGCAGCAGGTCGTAGTAGCGGGAGCCCTTAGTGAAGCGCGGCCAGACGCTGATCATGGTTTCGAAACCCATGTCGTGAAGCTGGCGGTTCATTGCCGCCGGGTCGGGCCACATCGCGGGGTCGAAGTCGAACTGGCCCATCTTGGTGTAGTAGAACCAGTCCACCACCATCACGTCGGCGGGCAGATGGCGATCGCGGTAGCCCTTGGCCACGGCCAGAACCTCATCCTGCGAACGGTAGCGCTGCTTGCATTGGATGTAACCGTAGGCGGCCTTGGGCAGCATGGGCGTGGCGCCGGTCAGCAGGCGGTAGCCGGCGTAGATTTCGTCGGTGGTGTTGCCGGCGATCACGAAGAAAGACACGCGATCGCCCACTTCGGATTGCCAGCGGGTCCGCTCGTTGAAGCCGGGCTCGATGGTGGTCTTGGACGGGTTGTCCCAGATCATGCCGTAGCCGCGGTTGGTGACCAGGAAGGGAATGCCCATGCTGGGGCCGCCGGTGGCGTTGTAGTCGTGCCAGCAGCGCACCGTGTGGCCGCGATGATCGAGAAAGCCCTCGTGATTCTGGCCCAGGCCGTAGTAGTGCTCATCGGCGGGCGAGGCGAAAACCGCTCCGACCTGGTAGAACTCGGGATCGGAGGGGCGGCGGTCCGCCAGAATTCCCGCGTTGCCGTCTTTGTGATTGGGCAGGGACATCGACCATTCCTGCATGTCCAGCAGCGTCTTGCCGTCAGGCGTGGCGATGAGGATGTGGGTGGGCGGGGCGGAGCCGCCGAAGAACTTGGCGATGTCCAACTCGGTGGCCATCGGCTTGTGCGGGTGGTGGGCGGCGACGGTCACGACCAGGCGCGAGGAGCGGTAGAGCTCGCCTGCGTCGGTGGTATCGCGGCTCCAGCCCTGGGCGGCCGGGGAGGCGACAAATCCGTAGCCGGGGGCTGCCAGCGCCGGCTTCGTGAGCAGGCTCATGGTCACTCGAATGATGTTGGGGGCGTAGGGCTCGAGGGCGATGGTGCGGCTGCCCTGCTGCAATACGACCGGCGGCTGCTGCGCCTGTGCGGCGGCTGCGACAAGGAGGGCCAGACAGAGTTGTCGGGGCATGATGCACGATTGTATCGCGCGGTCAAGCGGGTCTGGAGACCCGCTGCAGGCGTGGACGCCTGCCCCACAAGACAAGGATGTCTGACTGGGTCAACCTTCTAGATAGGTGTAGCCGTTCAGGCCCTCTTCGTAGAAGCGCAGCAGGCGACCGGATTCCTCGTAGCCGATTTTGCCTTCGCGCAGGGCCGATTCGACGTCTTTGCGGAACTGGCCGAGCAGCGATTCGGCGCGGAACTGAACGTAGTCGAGCACCTCGCGAACGGTGTCGCCCTTGATGACGTTATCGAGGATGATCTCACCGTTGCCGTTGAGGCTGACGTGGACGGCGTTGGTGTCGCCGAACAGGTTGTGCAGGTCGCCCAGGATCTCCTGGTAGGCGCCGATGAGGAACGCGCCCAGGTAATACTCGCTGCCGTTGAACGGGTGCAGCGGCAGGGTGCGCTTGACGTCGCGGCGGTCGATGAACTGGTCGATCTTGCCGTCGGAATCGCAGGAGATGTCCCCCAGCACGGCGGCGCGCGCGGGCTTCTCCTCCAGCCGGTGAATGGGCATGATGGGAAACAACTGCTTGATGGCCCAACTGTCCGGCATGCTCTGGAAGATGGAGAAGTTGCAGAAATAGGTGTCGGAGAGCATGGCGTCCAGGCCTTCCAGCTCTTCCGGGAAGAACTCCAGATCGGCGGCGAGGCGCTTGATGCGCCGGCAAATGGCCCAGTACAGGTTCTCCGCCAGGCAGCGCTGCTCGATGGGCAGGTAGCCGAGGCTGAACAGGTTCAGCGACTGGTCGAGCGCCTGCTGCGCGTCGTGGAAGCTCTCGAGCAGGTTCTTGGTGCTGAGACCTTTGAAGGTTTCGCGCAGGTCGATCAGCGGCTGCTCCATCTCGTCGGAGATCTCGGGCGCCGTATCCTGGTCGCCGACGCCGCTGACTCCGAGGACATCGAACACCAGCATGCTGTGGTAGGCGACCACCGCGCGGCCGCTCTCGGAAACGATGGTGGGGTGCGCCACGCCGGCCTCGTCGCACACGTTCTGGACGTGGTAGACCACGTCGTTGGCGTATTCCTGCAGGGTGTAGTTGACGCTCGACTCGAAGTCGGTCTGCGAGCCGTCGTAATCGATGCCCAGGCCGCCGCCGACGTCCAGGTACTTCAGTCCCGCGCCGGCGCGCGCCAGTTCGGCATAAATGCGGACGCCTTCGATCACGGCCTGCTTGATGTGGCGGATGTTCGTGATCTGGCTTCCGAGATGGAAATGTAACAGTTCGAGGCAATCCGCCATGCCCAACTGCTTGAGCTGATCAAGGGCGCGGACGGCCTCGCTGACGGTCAGGCCGAACTTCGAGCGGAAGCCGCCCGAGGACTTCCAGCGGCCCGATCCACGGCTCGCAAGCTTCAGACGCAGGCCGATACGCGGGCGGACGCCGATGCGCTGCGCGTGGCGGGCAACCAGGTCGAGCTCGGTGTACTTCTCGATCACGGTGGTGATTTGCCGGCCGATCTTGGTGGCCAGCATCACCATCTCGATGTACTCGTCGTCCTTGAAGCCGTTGCACATGATCGGCGTTTCGTTGTCGGCTATGGCGAGGACCGCCAGCAGTTCGGGCTTCGATCCGGCTTCCAGGCCGTACTTGAAGGGCCGGCCGAAGCGGAACACCTCTTCCACCACCTGCCGCTGCTGGTTGACCTTGATGGGGTAGACGCAGCAGTAGCTGCCTTTATAGCCATGCTCGGCGATGGCGGCCTGGAAGGCGTCGTGAACTTCGCTCAGGCGGTGGCGCAGGATTTCCGCGAAGCGGATCAGGATGGGCAGGGAGATGCCGCGCAGGACCAGGGTGTCAACCAGTTCCTTGAGGTCCACCAAGCGCGCCGGATCCTTGGAAGGATGGACGTACAGGTGACCGTTCTGGCCAACGGAGAAATAGCCCTTGCCCCAACTGGCCACGTCATAGAGCTCGCTCGAGTCGGTCGTGGTCCAGCGATCGGTGGGCTCGCGCACCAGCGTACTTTCGGACACTTTCTGGCTCAACGGTCCTCCCGTTACTCAAGTGTCCAACGAAAAGGACTGGCGGGCAAGTAGCAAGGGCGCTTTTTTGCGACCTTAGGGTCAGGGTCCGGCGTCGCGCAAGCTATAATCTCTACTGAATGTCCTGGCGCTGCCGCATCGCCCTGCCCCTGCTCGCGATCGCCATCTCCGCCGGGGCCCAGGACGAACAGCCCGCGCTGTTCCACGCCGACGCCCGCCTGGTGGTTCTCAACGCGTCCGTCATCGACCGCAGCGGCAAGACCGTCACCGACCTTCCCCAGACCGCCTTTCACGCCTTCGAGGACGGGTCGGAGCAGCAGATCAAGGTGTTCAAACACGAGGACGTCCCGGTCTCCCTGGGGATCATCATCGACAACAGCGCCAGCATGAAAACCAAGCGCCAGAAGGTCGAGCGCGCGGCCCAGGATCTGGTGGCCAATTCCAACCCTCAGGACGAGGTCTTCGTGATCAACTTCAACGACGACGTCTACCGCGACGTCGATTTCACCTCCGATCCCAAGAAGCTCGCGCAGGGGCTGGCGCGCATCGATTCCATGAGCGGCACGGCCATGCGCGACGCGATCCGCGCCGGCGTACGCTACGCCAAGGCCAAAGGCAAGCACGACAAGAAGGTGCTCGTGGTGATCACCGATGGCGACGACAACATGAGCGAGACCTCGCTGCCCGAGGTGCTCCGCGAGGCCCAGCAGCGCGAGGTGGTAGTCTACGCCATTGGCCTTCTGTCGGAAGAGGAGCACGCCGCGGCCAAGCGCGCCCGCGAGGCCCTGGGCGAGATCACGCGTTCGACCGGAGGCGCCGTCTGGTATCCCCACGACGTGGACTCCGTCGGCCGTATCGCGCTGGATCTTGCCCGCGACATCCGCAGCCAGTACATCGTCGCCTACACGCCTTCCAACCCCAAACTCGACGGCAGTTATCGCCAGATCCGGCTCGCCGTCAACGGCCCCAATCACCCCGTCGCGCGGACGCGCACCGGCTACTACGCCGCGGCGGACCTCGGCGCCAAGCCGCCCGTCCCCAAGCCCGTCATCAAGCGCTAGAGCGGTGCGGCGCCAGGTCCGCTCCCTCACGGTCGCGGTTCGGTGCCAGCACGGAACCGCGCGCGTCAGCAAGCGGACGATGCGGGCAGCCGGCGGCTCTCCAGAGCTGCGTTGGACTAGGAAGTTGGACGGAGGTGGGTCTGGAGACCCGCGGCAGGACTGGAGTCCTGCCGCACGAAACTACCGGTACCGTCCCCCCGCCCTCTTACGTCTGAGTTAGTAACAGGAGGGCAGAGATGCAATTCGGAAAGTTATTCGCTCCCGTTGTTCTGGCGGTACTGGGCGCAGCCTCTGTGGCGGCGCAGTCTCCGGAGACGCTACAGGTCACGGTTCCCTTCCCATTTACGGTCAACGGCGTTCTCATGCCCGCGGGCGAGTACTCGATCAGCCGTTCCGGCGCCGAAAACAGCGCCCTCCTGGCCATGCGGCGGAGCGACAGCCGGCACACGCTGTTCTTCGCGGGAAGCAGCGCGGCGCTCGGCGGCACCGCGGTTCAATCGAGCCTGGTGTTCCGCCACGAAGGCAGCGAGTATTCCCTGGCCGACATCTGGTGGGGCGGTTACAGCTCCGGAGTGCGACTGGCGCCACCGAAGGAGTCTCCCGCCACGGCCGCGCTCCACAAGCCCGAAGTAATGGTGGTGGTGTACCGCTGAAAGTCCGCTCCCTGACGGTCGCGGTTCGGTGCTGGCACGGAACCGCGCGCGTAAGCAAGGGGACGAAACGGATGACACGGCCGGGACAGCAGTCCACGCAGGGTTCGTGGTTCCCAGCCGGTTCGCCCCGCCAAGCGAATCCCGAGTCCGCCCGCCCCCGCGCTGGTCGAACCCCGTCTATACTGCGAATGAGCCGAGCGCCATGCGTCAAAGGCCGATCGCGGTCCCCATTGTCGCGGGCTTCCTGTTCGCCGCTGCCGCTGTCGCGGCCGTCGTCGGATGCTCGCTGCTCTTCCCGGGCACGCTCCTGGACCGGCTATGGAACCTCAACAAACCGGGCGCGGCAGCTTTTCGCGCTCTAGGCAGGATGTCGGGCGTCCTGCTGCTGGCGGTGGGCGCGGCGGTGCTCGCCGCGGCGTTCGGCCTGCTCCACCGCAGCAACTGGGCCTGGTGGCTGGCCGTGGTGCTGTTCTCGATGAATGCCGCCGGGGACGCGGTAAGCCTCGCCCTCACCGGAGATTGGCTGAAAAGCGCCTCGGGCATCCTGATCGCCTCCGCCTTCCTCTACGCTCTGACCCGGCATCCCGTAAAGCGCTACTTTACAGATGAAAGGCAATGACACAATGCAAGTAGATCGGCGTGTATTTATGAACGTACTCGGCGGCTCGTTGGCGGCGGCATCGGCGCTCCCCGCCACTGGCTCGCCTCGCATCAAGTTCGCGGTCGTCGGGATCAACCATCCCCACATTTACGCCCAGGTCGAAGCCGTCATTCGCGGCGGCGGAGAGCTGGTCTGGTTGTATGCCCAGGAGCCGGATCTCTCCGCCGAGTTCCTGAAGCGCTTTCCTCAGGCGCGCGTCGCCCGCACCGAGAACGAGGTGCTCGACGACGCCTCGATTCAACTGGTGCTCAGCTCCATCATTCCGGTCCAGCGCGCCCCGCTGGGCATCCGCGTCATGCAGCACGGCAAGGACTACATGTCGGACAAGCCCGGCATCACGACGCTCGATCAGCTGGCCGAAGTCCGCCGGGTTCAGGCCGAGACGCGCCGGATCTACTCCATCATGTACAGCGAGCGCCTCGAGAATCGCGCCACCGTCAGGGCCGGAGAACTGGCGAAGGCCGGCGCCATCGGCCGCGTGATCCAGACGATAGGCTTGGGCCCGCACCGCATCAGTCTCAACCAGCGTCCTGCCTGGTTCTTCGACAAGAAGCAGTACGGCGGCATCCTGTGCGACATCGCTTCGCACCAGGCCGACCAGTTCCTGTTCTTCACCAACTCCACCACCGCCGAGGTAGTGGCCGCCGAGGCCGGCAACGTCGCCCACCCGCAGTATCCGGGGTTCGAAGACTTCGGCGACGTCATGCTGCGCGGCGACGGCGGGACCGGCTACATACGCGTGGACTGGTTCACGCCGGATGGCCTTGCCACCTGGGGCGACGGACGGCTGACCATCCTCGGCACCGATGGCTTCATGGAAATTCGCAAGAACATCGACATCGCCGGCCGGCCGGGCGCGAGCCACCTTTTCCTCGTGGATCAAAAGGAAACGCGCTACATCGACTGCTCCGCCCAGCCGCTTCCTTATGGCGAGCAGTTGGTCTCGGACGTTCTCGACCGCACCGAAACCGCGATGCCGCAGAAGCATTGCCTCTATGCCATGGAGCTGGTTCTGAAGGCGCAGCAGCAGGCGCGGAGACTGTAGGGAAGCCCCGCTCCCTGACGGTCGCGGTTCGGTGCTAAGTGTTAGAAGATCAGGGGAGGAATTGAAATGTCGCAACTTTCCCGCCGCAACGTTTTGCAGAGCGCCCTCGTCGCGGGCTTTCCGGCTATCGTGCCGGCCTCGGTCGTCGGCAAGACTTCGCCCTCGAACCGGGTCAACGTCGGCGCGATCGGCAACGGGCGCATCTCTCGCGGACACGACATGCCGGGCGTCTGGAAGTTCGATCAGGCCCGCATCGTCGCCGTCTGCGACCTCGACCGGAAGAGGATGGAGGACGCCAAGGTCCTGGTAAACGGCCACTACAAGACCCACGACGCCGTCACCGGATATGTCGACTACCGCGAGCTGCTGGCCAACAAAGACATCGACGCGGTGCTGGTAAGCACGCCCGATCACTGGCACGCGCTGATCGGCATCGCCGCCGTCGAGGCGGGCAAAGACGTATACCTGCAGAAGCCCGCCTCGCTCACAATCGCCGAGGGCCGGGCACTCAGCAACGCCGTCCAGCGCACCGGCCGGATTCTACAACTCGGCAGCCAGCAGCGATCGGCAGCGCAGTTCCGTTACGCCGCCGAGCTGGTGCTCAACGGGCGCATCGGAGCGTTGAAGACGGTCCAGATCGGCCTGCCCGGCGACCCCTCAGGCGACGACGAGCCCGAGATGCCCATCCCCAAAAACCTGAACTACGAGATGTGGCTGGGCTCGACTCCGTACGTCTACTACACCGAGAAGCGGGTGCATCCGCAGGAGGGCTACGACCGTCCCGGCTGGCTGCGCTGCGAGCAGTTCGGAGCCGGAATGATCACCGGCTGGGGCTCGCACCACATCGACTGCGCGCACTGGGCCATGGGGACCGAGTACACCGGCCCCGTGGAAGTCTCCGGCTGGGCCGAGTTTCCCAAGAAGGGGCTCTGGGACGTCCACGGCAAGTTCAAGACCGAGGCGCTCTACGCCAACGGCGTTCGCATGATCGTGAGCGGCGACTTTCCCAACGGTCTACGCTTCGAAGGAACCGAGGGCTGGATCTTCGTCTCGCGCGGGAACGAGGCCGCAGTCACCCCCGGCGACCCGGGATCGAAGATCAAAGACGCACAGGCCCTGGCCGCCAGCGATCCGAAGATCATCGCGTCCGTGATCGGGCCGGACGAGATCCACCTTACCGTGAGCAACGACCATCACGGCAATTGGCTCGACTGCGTGAAGTCGCGCCTGCAACCGATAGCGCCGGTCGAAGTGGGGCACCGGTCCTGCTCCGCCTGCCTGCTGCACCACGCCGCGATGAAGCTGCCTCGGAAGCTGTACTGGGACCCGGCCCGGGAGCGGTTCCACAACGACGACGAGGCGAACGGCCTGTTGTCCCGCCCGCAACGCTGGCCCTGGAGGATAGAGAAATGAGGATAGAGAAATGATTACGCGTCGAAACATGATGCTGGGCCTTGCCGCGGCGAGCGCGCCTGCGCAGACGCCCGTAATGCAGTCCTCGGCGTTCGATTGGAATGCCATTCCCGCGAAGGAAACCAAGGTCGGGAGTGTAAGGTCGTTCTTCAAGGCGCCCACGGCAACCCTCGAAGAGTTGGAGCTGCACGTGACGACGCTGAATCCCGGACAGGAGCCGCACCCGCCCCACCGCCACCCGAACGAGGAAATGGTGATCATCCGGGAAGGCACGGTGGAAGTCCTGGTGAACGGCGACTGGAAGCGGCTGGGCCCGGGCTCCGTGCTCTTCAACGCCTCGAACCAACTGCACGGACTCAGGAATGTCGGCACCATTCCCGCGGTCTATCACGTCATCAACTGGAAGACGGCGGCCACGCCGAAAGCGTAGACGGTAGAGTTAGGAATTGGCGGCAGACCCGGGACTGGCTCGAATTCCGCCGCACTTGCGAAATTCGTGCCCCCACCGCTGGTCTTCTGCGGAATTCACGGCGCACTACGCTAGAGATTCCCCATCCCGCCATCGATCTGGATCTCGCTGCCGACCACGAACGCAGATTCGTCCGACGCGAGGAAGACCACCGCATCGGCAATCTCGCCCGACGTCCCGAAGCGCTTCGCCGGAACGCTGGCGGCAAGCCCCTTGAGATCGGCGTCCGCCATGCCGAGCTTCGCGTAGAGTGGCGTCGATATGGGACCGGGGCTGACCGCATTCACGCGTATGCCGCGCGCGATGAGCTCGCCCGAGAGCGTGCGCGCCAGCGAAAGAAGCGCGGCCTTCGTCGCTCCGTAGACGCTCGTGTTCGGCATGCCGATGTGCGCGTTCACCGACGCGTTGAGCACGATCGAGGCCGGATTCGCGAAGACTGGCAGCAGCGCCTGGATCAGGAAATACGGTCCCTTCAGGTTGATCGCGAAGGAACGGTCGAATGCAGCCTCGTCCCACTTCTCGACCGGCGCCAACTCGGCGACGCCGGCGTTGACGAACAGAACGTCGAGCCCTCCGAACGCCTGCCGCACGTTCTCCGCGACCGCCTTCTGTCCCGCCGCGTTGCTCGCGTCGGAGGCGATCGCGACCACGTCGCCTCCCAATTCCTTGCGCGCTGTTTCGAGAGTCGCCGAGGTCCTGCCGGTGATGGCGACCCGCGCGCCCTCGTCCAGGAAATGCCTGGCCGTTTCCAGCCCGATGCCGCTGGTCGCTCCCGTAATCAGGGCGCGTTTGTCCTTAAGACGGTTCATGCGGTACCCCTCCGTATGATCCGATCTTCGCTCAGATGGGATGGTGGATGCTCGACGGGTCTGGAGACCCGCTGCAGGTGTGGACACCTGCCCCACAAGGCTCAGCGCGCTTCGAGGCGCCGCACGACCGCGTCGGTGAACTTCGTGGTGGTCCCTGTCCCGCCCACGTCCGGCGTGGTGTTGCGGCCCTCGGCGTAGACCCACTCGATGGCGGCCTGGAGGCGTTTCGCGGCGTCCGGTTCGCCCAGGTGCGCCAGCATGAGCGCGGCCGATTGCATCAGCGCCGTGGGATTGGCCAGGTCCTTCCCGGCGATATCCGGCGCGCTGCCGTGCACTGCCTCGAACACGGCGTGGTCCGTGCCCAGGTTCGCTCCCGGCACGATCCCGAGGCCCCCCACCAGGCCTGCCGCCAGGTCCGAGATGATGTCGCCGTAGAGGTTCGGCATCACCAGAACGTCGAACGTCTCCGGCCGGATCACCAACTGCATCGCGGTGTTGTCCACAATCAGCTCTTTGTAGGCGATGTCCGGGAAATCCTTGGCGGTCTCACGGCAGCAGCGCAGAAACAGGCCGTCGCCGAGCTTCATGATGTTCGCTTTGTGAACCGCGGTGACCGTGTGCCGGCCGTTGCGGCGGGCCCAGCCGAACGCGTAGCGCGCGATTCGCTCGGAGGCGAAACGGGTAATCACCTTCAGGCTGGTCACCACGTCCGTGACCACTTCGTGCTCCAGGCCGGAGTACAGATCCTCGGTGTTTTCGCGAAAGATCACGAGGTCGATGAACACGTCGTTGAAGCGCGACTTGATGCCGGGAAAGCTCTTCACCGGCCGGAAATTGGCGAACAGATCGAGCTTCCGGCGAAGTTGAACGTTGAGGCTGACGTGGCCGCCCCCGACCGGCGTGGTGGTAGGGCCTTTGAGGCCGGTCCTGGTGCGCTCGAGAGAATCGAGAACGGCCTGCGGAACCTGGAAATCGGCGTCTTCGATCGCCTTGGCCGTCAGTTCGACCGATTCCCACGCGATGCTGACGCCGGTGGCTTCGACTGCGCGAACGGTGGCTTGAGCTACCTCGGGGCCGATGCCGTCCCCGGGAATGAGAGTGACTGGATGGGGCACGGTCCTATTGTAGCCGCGGACCGCCCCCCTGGACCGGACTACGCGGCCTTCGCCTGGCGCGCGACGAATGCCTCCGCGGCGCGAATGCGGTCTTCGATGCGCTCCCGCGGGATTCCCAGGTCCGTGGAGAGCTCTTCAACGGTCTCGCCGCTCAAGTACCGGCGGTAGACCTCCACAGCAAATGGCGTGAACATTTGTTAACCTCCCGCCCAATTGCTATGATGCACCTATCGTGCCAAAAGGCGCAAGCATCTCCCGGCCGAAGATGGAAATCGAGATCAAGCTGAGACTTGCGAGCGCTACGGAGGGCCGGCGCCTGCTCCGGGAGGCAGGTTTCAGAGTGGAAAAACGGCGGGTTCTTGAGCGAAATGTCCTGTTTGACACGCCGGGACAGGCGCTGCGCAGGCGCGGGGTCGTTCTGCGGCTCCGCACTGCCGGCGCGCGCAGCCTGGTGACCTTTAAGGGCCCGAGTGAGCCAGGCAAACATAAGATTCGCCAGGAGATAGAATTCGAACTAGCGCGGGGCGGCGGTCCAGGCCTGGTCCAGGTTCTGGAGGCGCTGGGCTACCGTCCGGCCTTCCGCTACGAGAAATACCGCACCGAGTATGTCCTTCCGACTGGCGCCGGCGTGGCCCACTCCGGGGTGGCAATGCTCGATGAGACGCCAGTGGGCGTCTTCCTCGAACTCGAAGGCCCGCCGCGTTGGATCGACCGGACGGCCCGCCGACTCGGCTTTCGTGAAGCCGACTACATCACCGCCAGCTATGCCGCCTTGCACCAATCCGCCGGCGACGGCTCGCGCGACTTGCTGTTCTAGCCAGATGGGGACTTGCGGGCCTGTTGGACCGATGATATCCTCTTCTTCGAGCCGGGGCAGGCCTTGGTCTCTCATGGTTTCCGGACTACTTATTACCGGTATCGTGCTGGTGCTCAGTGCCTACTGGTTCCGGTACAATTGCCGCTCCATCCTTAAGACCGGGACGTCGCCGGAGCGTGTCGAGCAGGTGGCGTCGGCCAACCAACTCAGCTTCCTCCAGGTGGAGGTGCGCCTCGACGGCGGCTGGACCGCGGCCGACCTGAAGATGCTGAACGACGCGCTGCGGCGCGACTATACCGTCCTCACCTGCCTGCTGCGCTACACCGCCGCCCCGGGAAGCGCGTTCACGGTCGATCAGCGCATGCTGATGGCTGATTTCAGGCTGATGCTGTGGTGGTGCCTTTTCACCCGCCGTTTGTTCCTGACGGGGCCCGCGCGCAATTCGCTTTCCGAGCGGGTCCGCATCCTGGCCTACCTTGCCGATAGCCTGGCCGGCCGCAGCGCCGCTCTGGCCCGCGCGTAATACTGAAGAAAAGAGGCCGGACGTGGACGTCGCGTCCGCAGCGAGAGGTGAAAGGGCTGAAAAGCGGTGACAGGCACCGTTGACCAGCGGGCATGTCGCTTGGGACAGCGGAGCCGGCAGTCACCGTTTTTCAGCGGAGTCTTCAGCCGCCCGACCCGCTGGCCTAGCCCGCGCCGAGGTTGAACGACTCGCCCAGATACACGCGCTTTACCTCGGGATCGTTTCCCAGCGCTTCCGGGCTTCCTGCGCGGAAGATCCGGCCGTTGTTGATGATGTACGCGCGGTCCGTAACGGCCAGCGTCTCGCGGACGTTGTGATCGGTCACCAGGACGCCGATGCCGTTGCGCTTCAGCTCGAAGACGATATGTTGAATCTCCAGGACCTGCTTGGGGTCGATCCCCGAAAACGGTTCGTCGAGCAGCAGGAAGCTGGGCTGGATGACCAGAGAGCGCGCAATCTCCACGCGCCGGCGCTCGCCGCCCGAGAGCGCGTAGCCCTTGTTGCGCCGCACGGTCTCCAGGCCAAGCTGTTCGATGAGTTGCGTCAGGCGGGCGCGCCGCTCGCCGTTCGACAGCGGCAGCGTCTCCAGGATCGCCATCAGGTTCTCTTCCACCGTCAGCCGGCGAAAGACCGACGGTTCCTGGGGCAGGTAGCTGATGCCCAGTCGCGCGCGCTGGTACATCGGCAGCCGGGTGATCTCCTTGTCGTCGAGCGCCACGCGGCCCGAATCCGGGCTGATCAGGCCCACCATCATGTAGAACGAGGTCGTCTTTCCCGCGCCGTTCGGACCCAGGAGTCCGACCACTTCGCCCTGCTCCACATACACCGACAGCGCATCCACCACGCGCCGGCCCCGGTAGGCCTTGCTTATCTCGAAAGTCTGGAGTTTTCTCATCTTAGACAAAAAACCTTGGCCACGAATGAACACGGATGCACACGAATAAGCAGGGCGTTTTCAATTCGTGTTTATTCGTGTTCATTCGTGGCCAGGCGTTTCCCTAGTGGTGTCGACGCAAGATTCTGGTCGTTACCAAGTCCTTCGGTGCTCCGTTCACGATCAGCTTATCGTCGTCCACGTAGTAGGTCAACTCTTCGCCCTGGGTGGTACCGCGTACGCTATCGACCAGCACCGGATGGCCGCCCTTCATAAAGATCCGCTCGTCCTTGGCGTAATACTCGCAGTGTTCTCCGGTCCCCGTCAGCGTGCGGTCCGGCTCGCTGCGCACCACCGCGACCTGGCCATCGGCGACGGCGTGGTCGAGCGACGAGTCCGCCTTGGAGTCGTTGAGAAAGGCGCGAATCTCCGCCCCCTTCACATCCATGCCCGGCCGCACCATGTGCGCACCACCGGTGTAGTGAGCGACGCGATCGGCCTCGGTGTAGACCAGGGCGGCAGCCTCCACGGTGACGAAGGTGGGGGCTTGGGGCGGCGGCCCCTGAGCGCCATCGGTCCTGGCCGCGCCATCGGTGGCGGCGGGGCCCTGCTTCTTCTGTTTTTCCATGAACCGCGTCCGGACGTGGCCGTTCGCCGAAAGCCGCCGCTCGGCGCGGTCGATGTCGATCGAGTCCGCCCAGATGCGGTTCGAGCCTTGCCACGCCACCGCCTGCCCCTCGTAGTGGAACTGGTGGTTGCGCCCGGCGGTCCGCATGTGCGCGGCCGTGGCCTGCATCGGCTCGTCGTTCGATAGCATGGCGGAAGAAGAGCCCTGCCGGTCGGGAATGCGCGTCGAGACCACGTGGCCGTCCGCCTGCACATCTCCGCTTTTCTGGTCCATCAGGATGCGGTCGGCCGAAGTCGCTCCCGAGCCGTCCCACATGCGGGCGTTCTGGTCGAGGGTGATGACGTCGCGGCCCTGCTCGAGGATCGCCCGGCTGGCGCGGGCGTGCCGCTCGCCCTCCTGATAAGTGAAGTCCCCCGACTGCTCGATGCGGGTCAACTCGCCGTTCTTGTCGAAATCCGCCTTCAGGTACTTGCTACGTGTGAGGACCGGATCGCCGGGCTTCTTCGCCTTCTCACCCGCCTTGGCCGGGGCGGCCGGCTCCGGGTCCGTGCGCGTGGCCGCGTTCTCGGCGCGGAACCACTGGATGACGTTGTCGGCGCCGTAGGCCACGAACAGGCTGCTGGCATCGAGCGTGCGGTGGCGCTGGCCGGCACGGGTTGGCAGGAACTCCAGGTGCGATTGCGAAAGGCTCTCCACCGTGTCCAGCGCTTTGCCGTCCGGCCGCATCTTCAGGGTGGCGCGATCCGTGCGCAGCACCTTCCTCTCCGGCGTCTGCACCCCCGGACGCGGGAGCGGAACCGCTTCGAGAACCGTGTTCCCGCTAGTCACCGCCTGCTTGAGCGGGCTCCCCGGGGCGTTGACATTGAAATCCAGATCGACACGGAAGCAGGAGACGTTGGTCCGCGCCGCGTCGGTCACCGAAAGCAGTCGCGCATCGGGCTCGCCCGAGACCTTCTCCACCTCGCCTTTGGGCGTGAGCTTCATGTTCAACCGGCCGGCGGAATACTGCAGCTTGCGGCCGGGCTGACTGTCGGTCCCGTGAGCCAGCGTGGCTTCCACTGTATCGATGGTGCCCACGTCGTTGAGCGTGATCACAGCCTCGCCCGCTTCCACCACGGTCGAGCCCCGCGTGAGCCGCGACCACGGGCCGAGCAGGACGTAGGCGTCTTTCTCCAGATAGGTCGCCTGCCCGGATTCGATCTTCATGGGCTCGCTCTGGGGATTCTTGCCGCGCCAGTGCAGTTCCACCTGGCTGTCCATCTCGAGCTTGCCGAGAGCGGGGTCGTAAGACGCGCCGACAGAGCGGCCCTCGCCTTCGTCGAACTCGAAGTTCGCTGCCTGGGCCGTGTGCGCTTTGCCGGTCTTGGCCTCGTATGTCACTCCGGAGCTATGGATCTTGATCTGGTGGCCGTGCGGCGGGCCTTCCACCGCCAGTCCCAGCTCGATTTCCACGGGGGCGTCGGAGTACAGCGTGCCCTTCTCGTCGTCGAATTGCGCCTTGGTGGTGCGGACGCGGTCCAGGTCCTTGCCCTCGTTCTTATAGACCAGAACCTCGACGTCTTCGATTTCCACCAGCGACGGAGCTTTCAGTTGACTGAAGCGCTTGGCGCGGACCTCCACCATCCCGTGCGTGGCTTCGTCCTTACGCCACACCCAGCTGGTGGCCTCGAGCTCCTTGTTGAAGGAAAGACTCGCCGGCGGCCGCGGCTCGTGCTTGGCCTGCCGGCGCTTCTGGCGAAAATAGGTGAACCCTACCGCGCCCAGCATCAGCACCAGTACCAGCAGCAGCAATCCGCGCGTGCTCCGCATAGACTCCAGCTTTTAAGGATAGCAGCCGGGGGCCGGAATACGGCGGTTATCAGCCATCGAGGGACCCGGTGCTAGCGGGAGCCCGACTCCCCGCTCAAGGCTCGGCTCGGGAATCCGTTTTCATCCTCGCCGTGCCGGACCAGAGGGCCGGAATGTGGGATCACACCTCCCCGCCCCTTTTATCTCCCCTCCTTTCAACCCCAATCCCCACCCACCGGCAGAATCCCCGCCACCCTCATGCTATTGCTGATTCCGGGGACCAATCCCCGACTACCATGCCAACCCGAAACATTTCCCCGCAACGCCTCGCCGCCAACCGAGCCAACGCCGCCCTCTCCACCGGACCCCGCTCTCCCCAGGGCAAAATCCGCTCCGCCCAAAACGCCCGCAAGCACGGCTTCGCCTCCGCCAACTTCGCCGTCGTCCGCCTGGAAGAGCTCGACGCCATCGCCCGGCTCAGAGACGACCTCATCGCCGTCTACCAGCCCGTCAATTCCCAGGAACTCTTCGCCGTCGAGCGCATCGCCCTCGCCCAGCAGGCCCTGCTTCGCTCCGGCGCTCTCGAAACCGGCCTGTTCACCTGCTGCCTCAACGAGACCCTCCAGCACGATGGCGGCCTGGCCTTCACCCTGGCCGACGACCTCACCGCCGACCTCGAAGTCACCAAAGCCCAGAACCGTGCCTACGCCCTCGCGGAGGGCCTCCAGCTCCAGGCCCGCCGCTCCAACGGCTTCTCTCTCTTTCTCCGCTATCAGGCGCAGACCGAGCGGCTCTACCGCCGCGCCGTCGAGGAATTCGAGCGCCTCCGTGCCCTCCGCGAGGAATTACCAAACGAACCCACCATCAGCCCCGAACCTCAACAGGACACGCCGCTTACCCCTGCCGAAACGAACCCACCACCAGACTCCGCCCGCGAACCCATACAATGTTAAAGATGCCCCGGCCGCCCATTGACGAGCAGATCGCCTACCTGAAGAAAGGTTTCGCCGAATTGATCCGCGAAGAGGACCTTCGCGAGCGCCTGGTGCTGTGCGAAAAGGAAGGCCGGCCGCTGCGCATCAAGGTGGGCTTCGACCCCACCGCGCCCGACCTGCACCTCGGCCACACCGTTCTGCTGCGGAAGATGAAGCACTTCGAGGACATGGGCCACACCGTGATCTTCGTCATCGGCGACGGCACGGGCATGATCGGCGATCCCACGGGACGCAACGCCGCCCGCCCGGCCATGACGCGCGAGGAGATCGAGCGCAACGCCGAGACCTATCGCGCGCAGGTCTTCAAGATTCTGGACCCCGAGAAGACCGAGGTCCGCTTCAACAGCGAATGGCTCGCCCCGCTGCGCTTCGAGGACCTGATCCGCTTGGCCGCCAAATACACCGTGGCGCGTCTGCTCGAGCGAGACGATTTCTCCAAGCGCTATCGCGAGGGCACGCCCATCTCGATACACGAGCTGTTCTATCCCCTGGCACAGGCCTACGACTCGGTCTTTCTCCACGCCGACGTCGAGCTGGGCGGCACCGACCAGAAGTTCAATCTCCTGGTGGGCCGCGAGATCCAGCGCGATTACGGCCAGCCGCCGCAGATCGTCGGCACCACGCCGCTGCTCGAAGGCCTGGACGGCGTCAACAAAATGTCGAAGTCGCTGGGCAACTACGTGGGCATCACCGAGCCGCCCGAGACGATGTTCGCCAAGCTTATGTCCATCAGCGACGACCTGATGTTCCGCTACTACGAGCTGCTTACCGACATGAGCCTGCCCGAGATCGCCGGCCTGCGCCAGCGCATCGCGGCGGGAGAATTGCATCCCATGCAGGCCAAGATCGATCTGGCCCGCACCATCGTCGCCGACTTCCACTCCCGCACGGACGCCGAGCGCGCCGCCGAGGAGTTCAACCGCGTGGTGCGCCGCCGCGAGGTGCCCAGCGAGGTCCCCACGGTGCCACTGCCCGAAGGCGTGCGAACCGAGTCCGGCGTGCGTCTGGACAAGGTGCTCGCCAAAACGGGCCTGGCCGAATCGGTCAGCGATGCGCAACGGAAGATCAAGGCGGGAGCAGTCGAAATCAACGGCCAGAAATGTGCCGACATGGTAGTGCCTTACGCCGCCGGTGAGTGGATCATACAGGCCGGCAAGAAGTGGGTCCGGGTAACTCTATGACCTTCACCGTGCGCAAGCGGTTTTTCTGGAAGCTGGGGGAACGCGAGTTGCCCCTGGGCGATCGCACGCTGATCGTGGGCATTCTCAACGTGACGCCGGATTCCTTTTCCGACGGCGGCCACGCTTTCGATCCCGACCGCGCCTACGCGCGCGCTCTCGAGATGGAAGAGCAGGGCGCCGACATTATCGACATCGGCGCCGAATCCACGAGCCCCGGCTCGGCGCGCATCCCCGAGGCGGAGGAGAAGCGGCGCCTCATTCCGGTGCTCAAGCGCCTGCGCGGCAAGCTGGCCATTCCAATCTCGGTGGACACTTACAAGGCCGCAGTGGCCGAGGCCGCCCTCGAACTGGGCGTCGAGATCGTGAACGACCCCTCCAGCCTCACCTTCGATGCGGGACTCGCCCGCGTGGTTTCGAGCCACAACGCCGGCCTGATCCTCAACCACATGCGCGGAACGCCGGAGACGTGGGGCAAGCTGCCGCCCGTGCCCGACGTGATGGGCCTGGTGCGGCACGATCTGGAAGCCACCGTGCACCGCGCCCGGCGCGCGGCCGTGGAGAACTCCCACCTCGTCGTCGACCCTGGCTTCGGCTTCGGCAAACGCGGCGAGCAGAACTTCGAGTTGCTGGCGCGCCTCTCGGAGTTGTCCTCGCTCGATCTGCCCATCCTGGCCGGTCCCTCGCGCAAGCATTTCCTCAAGCAGAAGACCGACCGCGAAACCGAATTCGCCACCGCCGCGGCTGTCACGGCGGCTATTCTGAACGGTGCTCACCTGGTGCGGGTGCACGACGTCGAAGCCATGCGCGCCGTCGCCTTCGCAGCCGACTCCGTAGCGCGCTGCGGCCGCGAAGGGTAGTGGGGCAGGCGTCCACGCCTGCAGCGGGTCTCCAGACCCGCCGCGTCTCTCACAGAATCAACCTGGGGCGCCCGTCGCCTTCGCAGCCGACTCCGTGGCGCGCTGCGGCCGCGAAGAATAGTGCCGCGCTCTTACCGCAGCCCAACATCGTCGATTTGAAAACGGAACTTCCGCGGCTCGGGTCCGGCCGCAAAGCTGATCGCGGTGACGTCGTGCCCGTCCGTGCCATTGAATGCCTTCAGCGGAAACGTGTACTCGGCCCATTCGGGCCCGGCCGCGAAGGTCTGCATGCCGGGCATGTACCCGCCCGCCCGGGTGTAGACCATTACGCGATAGGTGGTGCCATCGCCCTTGGCCCGGAAGCGGAGCGATTTGGCTCCCGACAGATTCGCCGGCTCCATCGGCTTCTCCGCCGGGTAGAACGCCGCCCCGGCGAAGGGGAAGACGAAGCCCGGGCGCACCTCGCCCTCCACCAGCAGCGAGTACTTGCTCCCGCTCGCTCCCCCGGGCACCACCTTGATCTCCGCCTCGGATTTTCCGCCGGCAACCTGATCCGCGGTCGAGAGCCAGCCGAATCCGAACGCCGCCTTCGTCGTGCCGTCTTCAAAGTCGGAGAGTTCCCCGGCCCCCAGGGGCGGCGCCGTCTCCGTCGAGGCCAGCGCAACGCCTGCCTTCCAGACGCCCGCAATCTTCTGTGTCGCGGCGATGCCCGAAGTGGGATCGCCCGTCACCAGAAGCAGGTCGGCACGAGCCCCGGCTCTGATGACTCCGCGGTCGTCCAGATGAAACACCGCGGCGGGCGTCGAGGTGGCCGCTCGCAACGCTTCGACCGGCGTCAGCCCGGCCCGCACCAGAAGCTCCAGCTCGTGGTGCATCGCCACGCCGTGCGCACCGACGTTCGGCACATCGGTCCCCGCCAGAATCGGCACGCCCGCCGCTTTCAACTGGCCGAGCGCCTCCTCGGCATTCGAATACGTGCTACTGCGCTCCAGCACCGTGAGCGTCGCAATCACGAACGCGTGGTGCGCGGCCACGAACCGGCCGAAGTCCGCGCCCGGCGGCCGATCCGTGAAGAGGTGCGCCAGTCCGTCGGCGCCGCAATCGATCGCGTCCATCGCCCCCTGGCGCGAATTGATGTGAACGACGGCCATCTTCCCGCGCTTGTGCGCCGCCTGAATGAGCGCCGCCAGCGTCTCCTTGCTGACCGTGGGTATCGCCAGCGGGATCGTGTAGATGATCTTGATGTAGTCCGAACCCTCCGCGATGCGTGCATCGACGAAGGCCTGCGCCTCGGCGGGTCCCGCAATGGTCGGGATGTTGAGGCCGTACTCCGTGCCGTGTCCCTTCGGCGCGGTCGCCAGCGTTCCCGCCGAGCGCAGGTCGGCCAGATCGGTATCCTTGCCTTCCGCCTGCTCGCTCTTGATCTGGCGGGCGTAGCGCCAGTCCGTGAACATGTCGAGCTCGGTGGTGACGCCGGATTCGAGCGCCTGTCTCAGGGCGTTCCCGAAAGAGTGCGTGTGGCTGTCGATCAGTCCCGGCAGGAGCGTCTTGCCGGATCCATCGATCACGGGCAGGCCGTGCGGCGCATCCGAACCGTCCGCTACCGACGAGATCTTCCCATCCCGGACGACCACCGTGGCGGGCCCGCTCACGCGTACGCCATCGAAGACGCGCACGCCGCGGACGACGAAGTTCCCCGAGGGCTGCTGAGCGGCGGCCGCGGCACCCAGGATCAGCAAGGAAAGACCAAGACGAACCGGCATGTTGCCTCCCTTTCGCAGAGTGCCACGCAAAAGGAGGCGGCGCCCCACAATTCCGGCGAACGGCGGAAAGGACCGGACGGGCAACGCGGGACGACCGGCGCGTGCCGCGCCCCCGCCCGTGTTACAGTCCCGTGAACAAGAAAACGCCACGCGGGACATCCGAAACCGATTATCTTAGGAGGGTGATTCCCGTCGAGGCGCCGCGCCCCCGCCCGTTCAAAGTCTCGAAGTTACACTGGGGTATGGTCCTGACAAGAACCTCCCTCGCTGCCATTCTGGGGCCCGCTCTGTGCCTGGTGGTCCTCGCCCAGGCCCCGCCGGCCGGCACCGCGCCGATCACTCTGACTTTCGAGCAGGCCATGGCTCGCGCCCGTACCTACGCCGCACAGGCTTACTCCGCCGAGATCGCCGCGCAGCTCGCGCACGGGGACAGAGTGCAGGCCAGGGCCGCGCTCCTGCCCGGTGTGACCTGGTTCAACCAGTTCATCTACACCCAGCCGAACGGCACGCTTTCGGGGGTCTTCGTCTCGAATGACGGCCCGCACGTGTACAATAACTGGGCCAACGTGCACGGCGATATCTTCGCCCCGGCCCTGCGCGCGAATTACCGCCGCGCCATCGCCGCCGAGGCCGTGGCGCGCGCCAAAGCGGATATCGCGCTGCGCGGCCTGATCGTCACGGTGACGCAGAATTACTACGGAATGGTCTCGGCCCAGCGCAAACTCGCCAATGCGCAGCGCAATCTGGACGAGGCGCAGCGGTTTCTGGACATCACGCAAAAGCAGGAGCAGGGCGGCGAAGTCGCGCACGCCGACGTGGTCAAGAGCCGCATCCAGCTCGAGCAGCGGCAGCGCGACTTTGGCGACGCCCAACTGGCGCTGGACAAGGCCGCGATCGGATTCGGCGTGCTGCTCTTCGAGGATTATGGCCAGCCGTTCACCCTGGTGGACGACATCGAAACGGCCCCCACGCTTCCGCCGCTCGCCGACACCGAGACGCTGGCCGCGAAGAACAACCCCGACATCCGGGCCGCCCTGGCAACGGTCGAACAGCAGCGATACGAGAGGGCCGCCGCGCGCGGGGCCATGCTGCCCTCGCTCTCGTTCGACTATTTCTTCGGCATCAACGCGAACCAGTACGCCCTCTATGACCGCGAGCACTTACGAAACCTGGGCAGCGTGGCCCAGGCGCAGTTGACCATTCCCATTTGGACCTGGGGCGCCGCGCGCAGCAAGGTGCAGCAGGCGGATCTGCGCCTCGAACAGGCCCGGCGCGATCTCACGCTGGCCCAACGCACTCTGCTCGCCGACCTGCATTCTTTCTACGCGGAGGCGAACACGGCCTCCACGCAAGTGGCGTCGCTCAAGAGCTCGATGGATCTGTCCTCGGAAAGCCTCAAGCTGACGGTGGAGCGCTACCAGGCCGGCGAGTCCACCGCGCTCGAAGTGGTGGACGCGCAAAGCACGCTGGCTCTCGCCCGCAACGCTTACGACGATGGCCTGCTGCGGTACCGCATGGCGGCGGCAGGCCTGCAAACACTAACCGGGGCGTTCTAAGCACATGTCGAAATCACTCTCTGCGCTGATGGCCGCGTGCCTGCTGGCCACGTTCGGCTGCTCGAAAAAAGAGGAGGAGCCCAAGGCCGAGGCGCCTCCGGTGCAGGTGGCTCCCGTAGCCCGCCAGGACATCCACCGGATCGTGGCCGGAGACGGCGTGCTCTTCGCCGTAAACCAGGCCAGCGTGGTCCCCAACATCAGCAAGTCGGTGCAGCGCTTCCTGGTGAACCGCGGCGACAGCGTGAAGGCGGCCCAGCTGGTCGCGGTCCTTGAACACGCGGACCTCACTGCCGCCGCGGCCGCCGCGAAAGGACAACTGGACCAGGCGGAAGCCAACTACCGCGCCACCACATCGGCGGCCGTTCCGGAAGCCGTCACCAAGGCGCGCACGGACGAGCAGGCCGCCAGGCAACAGGCCGAAGCGGCGCAGAAGGCCCTGGAGAGCCGGGAAAAGCTCTATCAGGACGGAGCGCTCGCGCGCAGGCTGGTGGACGATCAGCGGGTGGTCTACGCGCAGGCGAAGGCGCAACTGGAGGCCGCCCAGGAGCACCTCAGAGCCTTCGACAGCGTAGGCCGCGAGGAGCAGGTCAAGACCGCCGCCGCGCAGGTGGAATCCGCCAAGGGGCAGTTGCAGGCCGCCCAGGCCCAGCTCGCCTACGCGGAGATCCGCAGCCCGATCGACGGAGTGATCGCTGACCGGCCGCTCTACACGGGCGAAATGGCCGCCGCCGGGACACCGATATTGACGGTCATGGACATCTCGCGGGTGGTGGCTCGCGTCAATGTGCCGCAGGCGGTGGCGGCGTCGATCAAGGTGGGCGACGCGGCCACCATCGTGCACGTCGAGAGCGGCATCGAATCGCACGGCAGAGTGACGGTGGTGAGCCCTGCCACCGACGCCGCCAGCACCACCGTTCAGGTGTGGATCCAGGCGGACAACCCGGGTTACAAGATGAAACCCGGCACCAGCGTCCACACCGAAATCGTCACCGAGCTGATCAAGGACGCCGTGGTCGCGCCCGCGGCCGCGATCCTGCCAGGAAAGGAGGGCGGCAACTCGCTGCTCACCGTCGGCGCCGATTCCGTTGCCCATCTGGTCGCGGTGGAGCTGGGAGTGCGTGAGGGCGACCGGGTGCAGATTGTCAGCGGCGCGCAACCGGGCGAGCGGGTGGTGATCTCGGGAGGGCTCGGGGTTGACGACAAATCCAAGGTCAAGGTGCAGGCGGAGCCCGAGGCCCAATGAGCGACTCCCCGATACTCCCCGCCCCGCACTGGACGGCGCGGCACGGCAAGCCCATCGTCTTCGTGATCCTCACGCTGATCGCCGTCGGCGTCTACCTGGCTCTCAGCATCCCCGTGGCGGTCTTCCCCGAAACCAATTTCCCGCGCATCGTCATCGGCGTGGATAACGGAGTATCCCCCATCGACCAGATGATGGTGACCGTCACGCGCCCGCTCGAGGAGGCCGTGAATACGGTTCCGGGCCTGGAGCACGTGTGGTCCGTCACCAGCCGCGGCACGGCCGAAATCGACCTGTTCTTTGACTGGAACGTGGACATGTTCCAGACCCTTCAGCTGGTCAACGCCGAGGTCGCACGCGTCCAGCCCACGCTGCCGCCCACCGCCCGAGTAACCGCAAACCGCCTGACCTTCGCGGCGTTCATCATCATGGGCTACAGCCTCACCTCGGACACCATCCCGCAGACACAGCTCTGGGAGATGGCCAACTACCAGATCAAACCGCGCCTCAACCGCATGAACGGCGTGTCCTCGGTGGTGGTGCAGGGCGGCCAGGTTCCCGAATTCCAGGTGGAGCCGGACCCGGCCAAGCTGGTCCAGACGGGCACGACCATTCCGAACATCCTGGACGCCATCGCGCGCAGCAACATGGTGGATTCGCCGGGCCTCATCGAAACCCGGCATCAGTTGGTGCTGAGCCTGGTGAGCGGCCAGACGCGCACGCCGGAGGAGATCGCCGCTATCGTCGTCAAGACCACGCCCGCGGGAACGCCGGTGCGCATCGGCGACGTGGCGAAGGTGGGTCCGTCGGTGATGCCGGTCTATACGGTGGCTACCGCCAACGGCCAGCCCGCGGTGCTGCTGAACGTCTTCCGCCAGCCGACCGGCAATACAGTAACGGTGGCGAACGCCGTCCACCAGGAGATCGGAGCCATCCGCAAAACGCTGCCCCGCGGAGTCCGGTTGCAGCCGTGGTACGACCAGTCCGAAATGGTCAACGGGTCGATCCAAAGCGTGCGCGACGCCATCCTGATCGGCCTCATTCTCGCCTCGCTGATCATGGTGCTGTTCCTGCGCGACTGGGGCACGTCCCTGGTTGCGGGCCTGGTCATTCCAGCCACCGTCACCGTGACCTTCATCGCCCTCAAAGCCATGGGCCAGACATTCAACCTGATGACGCTGGGCGGCCTGGCGGCGGCCGTGGGACTGGTGATCGACGACGCCATCGTGGTGGTGGAGAATATCGTCATGCACCGCGACTCGGGCCAGTCGCGCGCCGAGGCGGTCCGCAGCGCGATCCGCGAGATCCGCGCGCCACTGATCGGCTCCACCGTCACCCCGATCGTGGTGTTCCTGCCGCTGATCTCCATCACCGGCGTAACCGGCGTGTTCTTCCGCGCCCTGGCTGTGACCGTCGGGATGGCCCTGCTGACCTCGCTCGCGCTCGCCCTCACCTGGACGCCGACGCTGAGCCATTTCCTCATCCGCGAGAGGCCGGGCGGCGGAGGGCGCAATCGGGAAGGCGTTCCGGGCTGGGTGATGCGGCCCTACGAACGCGTGCTGCGATTCACGCTCGGGCACCGGCTGGCCCTGGCGGTCTTCTCGGTGCTGCTGGTCGCGGGCTCTTACCTCTGCTATCGGAACCTGGGCTCGGACCTGCTGCCGGCCATGGACGAAGGCGGCTGCATCCTCGACTACATCATGCCGGCAGGCTCCTCGCTGGCCGAAACCAACCGCGTGCTGACACACGTCGAGAAGATCGTCCGCGCCATTCCGGAGGTGGAGAGCACTTCCCGGCGCACCGGTCTCCAACTCGGCTTGGCCGCCGTGACGGAGGCGAACACCGGCGACGTTTCCATCAAGTTCAAGAGCCAACGCAGCCGCAGCGGCGACGAGATCATCGCCGAGATGCGCGAGAAGGTCAAGCAGGCCGAACCGGTGCTGGACGTCGAGTTCATGCAGCTTCTTCAGGACATGATCGGCGACCTGACCAGCGCGCCCGAACCCGTGGCCATCAAGCTCTTCTCGGAGGACCCGCAACTGCTGAACACGTGGGCGCCGCAGGTGGCGGACGCGATCCACAAGGTCCCCGGCGTGGTAGACGTGCTGAACGGCATTGACAACGCCATCAGCGGGCCGGCCACGGTCTTCCATGTGGACCCGGCGGTGACGGGACGGGCCGGATTCACGCCACAGGAAGTCGAACTCGACGCGAGCGGCATCCTGCAGGGCGAGCCCGCGTCGCTGCCCGTAGTGGCCAACGATCGCTCCTACACCATCCGCGTGCGCTTCCCGGAGTGGACCCGCGCGAACATGGACTCGATCCGCAACACGCTCCTGGTCAGCGGCACCGGAAAGACAGCCACTCTAGGGTCGCTAGCGACGATGGAGGAGATCCCGGGGCAGACCGAGATCCGCCGCGAGAACCTGCAGCGAGACGTCCAGGTGACGGCGCGCCTGGAAGGCGTGAGCCTGGGTGGGGGCATGGCCGGGGTGCAGCGGGCGGTGGCCGGGCTGAATCTGCCGGCGTCGATCCGCGTGCAATACGGCGGTCAGTACGAAGAGCAGCAAAAATCGTTCAAGGACCTGGTGTTCGTCCTGATCCTGGCGATCGTGCTGGTGTTCATGGTGCTGCTGTTCGAGTTCGGCAACTTCGCCTCGCCGGTGGCGATCCTGTGCTCCGCGCTGCTTTCCACTTCCGGCGTCTTCGTGGCGCTGCTCGTGACCGGGACCACGTTCAACCTTTCCTCGTTCATGGGCCTGATCATGGTGGTGGGGATCGTGGCCAAGAACGGCATCCTGCTACTCGACGCCGACCAGAAGTTCCGGGCCGAAGGAGTGCCGGCCGACGAGTCCATGATCCGCGCCGGAGAGCGCCGGCTGCGCCCCATCCTGATGACCGCGCTGGCCACGGTCGCGGGCATGCTCCCGCTCTCGCTGGCGTTGGGCGCGGGATCGCAAATGCTGCAGCCGCTGGCCATCGCGGTCATCGGCGGAATCCTCGCGTCGATGGTGCTGTCTTTGGTGGTGACCCCGGCCGTGCGCTACTACCTCGGCGGCGAGTAGCGTAGTGCGGCGCAGATCGCGGGCGGCATGATTGTCCAGAAGGCAAACCTTGGGACAGGTACGAATTTCGCAAAGGCGGCGAAACTCGGTCCAGTCCGTCCAGTCCCCGGTTTGCGCCAGGCGCTATTTCTTTCCAGCGTCCGGTGCGGGCGCCGGAGCAGGCGCGGGCGTCGGTGTGGCGTCGGCCGGCTTGTTGAACTTGGCGTCGTCGACCGGCACGTTCTGCTTGATGTCTTCCATCTTGATGACGATCGAGATTTCGGGCGTGTCCTGGTGGACGGTGGAGGCGATCTTCACGCCGTCGACCTCCTTGAAATCGTCGAACACCATCGAGACGGTGCCGCTGCCCTGCGGCGACGGCATCTCCAGCTTGGTCAGCAGTCCGCTCTGCGTGTCGAAGTACATCTTCTCCGCACCGCCTTCAGCCGGCTGGCCCTCGACGATGTAAGCTTCCTTGTCGCCCACTTTGCCCTTGCCGGTGACGGTCAGCTTCTTGTAGTGGTCCTTGGTGTGCAGCGCGGCCTGCAGGTCGGCCGACCGCTTGAAGGTGGCCAGCTCCGGTCCCGCCATCTCGTGAAAACCCTGCTGCGGATCGGACGCCCACCCGGTCTTGCCGTCGTAGCACTGGATCACGGTGCCGTAGCCGGCGAACTCGGCCGTCATGACCGTCTTGTTGGGCGCTTTGGTGTCCGTTTCGAAAGTGCCGCTGGCGCCGAAGGTCACGACATCGAGCGTGCCCTTCACAACGCGGCTGTTGACCCTCTGGATTGCATCCTTGCCACCGAGAGCGGCGACGTATTTATCGAGCAGCTGGTCCGTGGATGGCAGGGCTGCATCCTGCGCGGCGGCCGTGAACGGAGCGACGGCGGCCAGCGCGAACATGACGATCGAACCCGACGAAAGTGTTTTCATGGCTGTTTTAACTCCTGAACCACATAGCAGAAGTATAGCCCTATCCGGCGCGGGGACGGGCGCCGTTGGCCGGGCGCGGCGGGCGAATCGCCGATTTTGGCGCGCCGCTCGCCGGTCGGCCCCATCGCGGATCAATCGCGTATCATGGGGCGAAATGCCCCGTATTCACGATCGCGACGCCATTCGGGCCATTCTCAGCGCCGACCCGCGATGGTCCCTCTACGCGCTCGGCGATCTGGCGCCCGGCTACTTCGAGGTTTCGGAGTGGTACGTCCCGGCCGATGGCGCGCCGGCCGTGCTGTTGCTCTACCGCGCCGTGACGCCGCCCGTGCTTTTCGCCGCTGGCCTGGCGCAGGCAGTCGCGCGCCTCGCGGCCGAGGCCGCTGAGCCCGCCGTCTACTTGCACGTCCAACCGCTGGCCGCCCTGGCGCTCGAGACGCGCTACCGCTTCGTGGATCGAAGGCCGATGCTCCGGATGGCGCTCGATCCGGCGTGCTTCCGCCCGGAGCCGGCGGACTATGCCGTCCGTCTTGGAACGGCGGACGCCGCCCGTGTCGAGAAACTGTACGCGGACGGACGCGAGACCGGCGAAAGCCCCGACTTCTTTTTTCCCTCGATGCTCGATCGCGGCGTCTTCTTCGGACTGGAGGAAGCGGGCGAGTTGGTCGCGGTGGCCGGGACGCACCTGGCGGTTCCCGAAGAAGGCGTGGGCGCCGTCGGCAACGTGTACACGCGGCGCGACCGGCGCGGGCGCGGCCTGGCGGGCTGCCTGACCAGCGCGGTCACGCGGGAACTTCTGCGCATGAGCATTCCCGTGGTGGGGCTGAACGTGAGCCAGCGGAACAGCGCCGCTATCCGGGTCTACGAGCGCCTCGGCTTCGTCACGCACTGCGAGTTCGTCGAAGGCCCCGCGATGGGGGTGTGAGGCCTATCCTTGCCCCAGCGGGGCCTGGAGGCCAATGCCGCATCGTTTTCCCGGATGTGGACAGGGGCGGCTCTCCAGAGATGCGCCGAACGTCCACGTCCGGCTTCAAGGAACTGCACGGAGGCGGGTCTGGAGACCCGCTGCAGGACTGGAGTCCTGCCCCACATCTACCGCAGAATCGTCGCGAGCATCCCCAAATCCATCTCCGCCGCCGGAGCGAACGGGTTCGAGTTCATATAGCGCAGCAGGCTGTGCATCAACTGGCGCGCTTCCGGCTTGTCTTGCTGCCCCACCAGGTCGATCGCGGAAACCAGCAGCTTGCCGGGGCCGACGCGCGCCTCGAACACCACGCCGAGCCGGTGGGCCCGCTCGTAGTTATCGATCGCCTGAACCAGCGGCCGGGTCCCCGCCGGCATCCCGTCCAGGATGAGCGCGCGTGAGTTCTGGAGCAGGTGGAACCACTGCCAGTCGCTGTGGAACTCCGTCGGGAAGTCCGCCAGCGCGGGATGCTTGGGATCGCAAAGGATGCCCAGCGTCCCCGGAGCCACCGCCATGTGCCGCTCCTCGGACAGCGATTTGAACATGCCCCAGTTCCAGAAGTCCGATGCGAACATGCCTTCGATGCTCTGCGGAAGTTTCGCAGGATCGGGCAACAGCAGCACGCGCGCTCCCGAGGCGAGCGCCTGCCGCGCCTCGTCCAGCGAGCGGCAGATAACTACCTGGCCGGGAGCGGTATCCACCGCATCCGGGTACACCCAGATGTCGTAGGCATTGCGGAAGCCAGTGCCTTCGAGCGCTACTTCGAGGCGCAGCTTCGCCGGTGCCGTCGCGGCGGTCAGTGGGATGCGGATCTCGCCCAGCGATGTCACGGACCCCTGCGGAATCCGAGCGCCCGCGAGGCGGCCGGAAGCCAGCGCACTGCCATTCGCGGCGTCGCGAAGCGTCCAAGCCCCGACCGCCGCCGCGATGTCGGCAGGCCCGTAGTGAGCCACCTCGACCGCGGCCGCGAAGGTTTCGCCGCGCGTCCAGGTACGCTTCGGCATGAGCACTAGCGGCACGGTCTGGGAGCAGAACTCGCGCCACGCGGCGGGCTCGATCAGCCCTTTTGCATCGAGGAAGGCGTCCAGCATGCCGACCAGCGCGGTGCCCTGGCCGGGGAAGTCCTGCAAGTCGAGCAATTGGAAACCGCCAAAGCCGGGCGTCCGCAGGGCGGCCTCGATGTCCTCGCGATAGCACCGCACGGCCAGCGCGCCCGAGGCGCGGAAGAAATCGTCCGCCTGGTCCAGCATGCCGTGCTTCTCCAGCCGCTCGCGGAAAGCCTCCAGGTTGCGCGCCCGCACCACGCCGGTGTACTTGGGGATCTCGCGAAAATCCGGTGCGGTCTGATACTCACCCACCTCGTGCCCGACCACCGGGACGGAAACGCCGGCGATGGCCGCGCGGTAGTCCTTCGTGGTGGATGGAGGACCGGTCTGCACGTGTCCCAGCGGCTTATCGACGCTGCCAAACGACCCACGAACCTTCTGCCCGCGCACCTGGAAGGACGCGAAGTAGTCGTCGCCCGGCGGCACGAAGGGAACCCAGTTGTTCGTTCCTTGGGCGTAAAGATGGCGGCCGTCCAGTTCTCGGAAGTGCTTCACGAACGCCGCGCGCGCCTCCTGGTTGCCGCCCAGTTCGTTGCCTAGCGAGAGCATCACGAAGGAGGGGTGGTTGCCGAAGGCCCGCAGCAGGCGCTCGCCCTCGGCTCGCAGAAAATCGTCGTGCGCCGCCGTCTCGCCGTAGGCCGACCAGTTCGGCAGCTCCGGCTGCAGGTAGACCCCTAGCTGGTCCGCGGCCTCGAAGGCGGCTTCGGGCGGCGTCCAGGTGTGGAACCGATGGTGGTTGAGCCCGTATGATTTCGAGATCTTGAAGACGCGTAGCCAGCCGTCCACAGTCATTGGGGGATAGCCGGTCAGAGGGAACACGCAGGCATCGTGCCGCCCGCGCAGGAAGATGGTCTTGCCGTTGATGCGGAATTGCGTGCCTCCCCGAGCCGAGAAGTCGCGCAGACCGAAACGGACGTCGCGGTGGTCGGCGTTGCCGGACGCTTCGAGCGACACAGCGAGCGTGTACAGCGCGGGCGTGAACTCGTCCCAACCCTTCGCGCCTTCGCCCATGGCATACGTCGCCTCGACGGCCGCGCGCTCGCCTGTGGCCGAGAGGGGCACCTTCAATGGCAGGCCGCCGGACGGCACATCCAGCGATAGCGTCCCTGAGGCCGCGTGCCCAGTCTCGTTCCCCACCTCGACGCGCGCACGAATCTTGTGGGCCGCGAAATCAGGGTACACCTGCACGTCCTCGATCCACACCTTGTCCATGAGGGTCAGACCAATCTTCCCGATGATGCCGTTCCAGTTCGTCTGTGTGTGATCGCTGATCTGGTGTGGATCTCCGATGGGCGCGTACTCGGCGTTATCGATCCGCAGAGTCAGCTGATGCCGCCCGGGCGCGAGCGCGCCCAGCGGGTAGCGGTGCGGCGCCACCAGCGAATCCTGGCCTCCCACGGCATTCCCGTCCACCCACAGGCGGCTGGTCTTGGTGCGTTCCAGTTCCAGCACCACGCGCTTCGAGCCCCACGCGGCGGGAACCTCGACGTCGCGCTGATACCAGGCGGCGCCCAGATACGGGAAGACCCGCGTTAGGCGTCCCGTCTCGCGGGCCTCGTTGCGGGTCCCTTTGCGCGCTTCGTCGGTAGTGCCGGGAAGTTGAATCCGGTCGTCGAGGTAGCTCTGGAACCATTTCCCGGCCACGCCTTCGTTCTTGGGATCGAGTGCGAACCGCCATTCGCCGGCCAGCGGCACCCAATCGGAGGCAAAGAGCGCCGGCGTCGCGGCGAGCAGGAGGAAAAGCGGAAGAGAGCGAATCATTCTGCGGACAATGATAGCCCGCCGCGCTGGTCGGCGGCTCGGCGGCGGCGCGCGAAACTTGTGGGGCAGGCGCCCACGGCTGCAGCGGGTCACTAGCGGGCTTGCGAAATTCAGTTCGTCGCGTCCGCTGCGAGAGGTGAAAGGGCTGAAAAGCGGCGACAGGCACCGCTGTCCACGCGCGATCGAGAGCCATCCCGTTGACCGGGCGGACATGTCGCTTGGGACAGCGGAGCCAGTCACCGTTTTTCAGCGGAGTCTTCAGTCTGTCGGGCTTACAGGTTCTGGCCCTGGTCCAGCGGATATATGTGGCCGCTCGACATGGTGGTCAGGCACAGGTAGAGCGTCAGCAGCGCGAACTGCTCCACCGCCTCTTCGTCGGTCACCGCCACCTTCACCGGCGAGCGCTCGCGGATGTGCCGCCACACGTCCGCGGGGAAATCCTCCGGCGGCAGGATCGGCCCCGGCGCCAGCGCGTTGACGAATATTCCGCGGCTGCCGTACTCAAGCGCCATCTCCCGGGTCATCGCCGCCACCGCAGCCTTGGTCACCACGTACGGCAGATTGCGACGCTGCGGCCGGCCGATCGAAGTCGCATCCGCCACATTCACGATGTGGCTGCCCCGCGGCATCAGCGGCACGATCAGCTGCACCGGCCAGAACGTGCCCAGAATGTGCGCCCCGATGTTGGCGTCCCAGTCGGCCGCGGTCACCTCGCCCACCGCCGTCAGCTTGTACACGGACGCCATGTTGATCAGAATGTCGATCTCGGGAAAGTCCGCGCGAACCCGCCCGACCGCCGCAGCCACGCTCTCGCGCGACGCCACGTCCGCCTCCACCGCCAGCGACCGTACGCCGAGCCGGCGCGCTTCTTCTGCCGTCTGCTGCGCCTCTTTCGCCGAGCAGCGGTAGCTCACCACCAGGTTCGCGCCGCACTCCGCCAGCAGGCGCGCCACGGTGCACCCTACGCGCCGGCCTCCCGTAATCCAGGCGGTCCGGCCCTTCAGCCGGGCCAGGTGTTTTTCTAGCAGTCTCACAATAACCGTTTTACCGCCGCTTCGAGCGCCGCCATTTCGGTCTCGCCGATGAACGAGCGTACCAGCCGCCCCTGGCGGTCGTAGAGGAACAGCGCGGGCAGGGCGCCGCTCCATTTGGGATCGATGGCGTCGATGAACTTGTCGTCGCTCGCGGCGCGTTTGATGTAGTGCGGCGCCGGCGCTCCGTTCTTTTCGAGAAACGCCACGGCCCCCGCTTCCTGCTCCGGCTCATCGCAGGAAACCGTCGCCAGTTGGAGGCCGCGCGCCTGGTAGCGGGCGGCCAAGCGGACCAGTTGCGGCATTTCGGCCCGGCAGGGATCGCACCAGGTGGCCCAGAAATCGACCAGCACCACGCGGCCCTTCGCCTGGGCAATCAACCGTTGGTAGCCGGTTTCGTCCACGGCCGCGAGCGGCGGCGCGGCGCGCGCGCAAACCGCCGCCAACACAAGGCCCGCCAGAATCGCTGCCCTCACGATGCCTTCTTGACGCGCTTGATGCTGCACCCGAACGCTTTGGTTTCGCCCACCGTCACGGGCTTGCCCTCGAGCACGGCGTCGAGCACGTTCCGCAGCCGGTTTTCCTGAACCCGCTGCACGATCTGCGAGTCGTCGATCGAGCCGTGGTACCGGATGGTCCCCGTCGCGTCCAGGACAAACGCTTCCGGCGTTACCGTGGCGCCAAATCGGTCCGCCACCACGTTGTCCTCGTCCTTGTATACCGGGAACGAGAAATGATCCCGCGCGTGCTGCGCCACTTCCTGGAGCGGCTCGCTGTGGTTGGAATTGACGAACACAAACTTCACGCCGCGCTGGCTGTAATCCTTGTAGATCGCGTTCATCCGGTCGTTATAGGAGTTTGAGACCGGGCACTTGGTGGCGATGAAGATCACCACCGTCACGGGTCCCCGCAGCGAGCGAAACTGGACCGCGCCGCCGCTGGTGTCCTGCAAGGCGAAGTCATCCACCTTGGAACCCAGCTTGAACTCTTGCCCCAGCAGAGCGGCCACCGAAAGCACGGCCGCCATCAAATACCGTCCCATGTCCCCCTCCGAATTTCTCCTCAGAACGGGGCGGCACCGGCCCGCCCTTATTTCTTCTTGTTCAACTTCAGATTCCGCACCACCTTCTTGTCGGACACGAAGACGTCGATCTTCTTGGTGTCGCTGGCGGCCCCCTGGTACTCGGCCTTCAATTGATATTCCACGTTCGGGCTCAGCCCGTAAAAGGAGTAGGCGCCGCTCTCCTTGGTGATGTAGGAGCGGACCTGCAGGGTCTTGCTGTTCTCCAGGTGCACCACGGCGCCCGCCACAAAACTGCCGTCCGCATCCGTGACGACGCCCTCGACGGTGCGGGTGTTGAGGTCCCCCTTGGCGGCTTTCTGCGCCAGCCCGACTGCCTGAACCGACAGCATCGCCGCCAGTAGTCCCAACAACGGAATCAGCCTTCTCACTTTGCCTCCGACGTCTTCTTGGACGCTGCCTCGAGGCGAAAGAATACGTCCACTTTCACCTCGCCCGCCGCCTGCGTGGTCTTTTCCTGCGGGATGTACCCCGCCGCGCTGGCGGTCAGCTTGTACGTCATCTCTTCCACCGGGACGCGGAATGCGAACTCTCCGCGCGAATCGCTCACTGCTTCCAGTCTCTTGAACTTGCGCGCGCCCTGCAACTCCGCGGCCGGGACGATCTCGATCCGGGCCCCGGGAAGGCTCAGCCCGCTCTCTTCCTGGAACACCGTCACGAAGATCAGGGCGTAGGGCGCCTGCTTCCTCTTGTCCTTCGCTCCAGCCGCTAGCGCGATCGCGGCGAGGGCAGCCAGCAGGAGGAACCGGCGGCCGGGCGCTCGGCTATTTCGGGAACTCCTCGTCCTCATCCTCGTCGAGATCGCCCTCCTCTTCGTCCTCCTCCTCATCGAGAAGTTCGAGATCGAAAGGATCGATGCTCACCACCCGCTGGTCTGCGCCACACTCATCGCAGGTGATGGTGTCCCCTTCGTCAAGTTCATCTTCTTCAGCGTCGATTTCCGCGTTGCACCCTTTGCAGCGTATCATCCGTTCCTCCGCCGACCACAGCCGTTCCTCCGCCGACCACAGCCGTTCCTCCGCCGACCACAGCCGTTCCTACGCAGAACCACGGCCGTTCCTCCGCAGAGCCACGGCCCAGATTCCTTTATACATAGTCGCTGGCCCGAAAGAAAGAGGGTATTCCCGACTATTTTGCGGCCTGGCGGCGCCGCGTGGTCGCCGGCACGATCCCCTTGAGGCGCAGGTAGAGAAACAACTGCGCGCGGTGCGTCAGCTCGTGCTCCTTGGCGAACTGGAGCAGCTCGAGCCTGGTCACCTGCTGGCCGTCGAACCGCGTGATCATGCGCGCGTAGAACTCCGGCGGCTGCGCGGCGAGCGCGGGGAGGCGTTCGTCGAACCGCGCCCGTAGCTCGGAGGCCAGCACGGCCGTTCCCGCATCCGGCGGAAGCGGCGGATAGCGCTTGACGATCTCCTGCCGGTCCATCTTCTCCAGGCCGTCGAGCAGCACACCGCTGAGGGCGTAGCTCGATGCGAGGATGTGACGCGCGATCTCGCGGAACGTCATGATCTCCGGAACCGGCTTGAAGTCGAGCTCCGCCTCGGGCATATCCTCGACGGCCTGCGCCGTGTCCTGCCGCACGGTCCTCCAGGAATCCAGAAAAGCATCCAGTCTTACCATGTGTCCTCCGTCTTCATAGCAGCTCGTCGCGCTTCTTCGCCTCGAGCGCCTTCACCAATCCGGACACCTCCTGGGCGCGCGAGCGGGCGGCCACCAAAAGCGCGTCCTTGGTGTCCACCACGATCAGGTCTTCGACGCCCAACAGGGCCACCAGCTTTCGCTCGGCGTCCACGTAGTTGCGCGTGCTGCCCACGGACAGCAGTTCCGCCGCGCGCGTGACGTTGCCGGCGGCGTCTTGGGGCAGGAGCTCGTAGACCGCGTCCCAGCTTCCCACGTCGTTCCATCCGATGTCGTCCGCGGCGAGGCCGGCCACGTTATCGGCCTTCTCCATCACCGCGAAGTCCACCGAGATGTTCTCGCAGCGCGGATAGGCGTCGCGGAGCAGCGCGGCGAAGCGCCGGCTGCCGAAGGGCGGCAGCGCGGCCAGGAGTGTGGCGGTCTTGGGCAGGTGCTTGCGCAGCGCCGCGAGAAACGCGTCCGCGCGCCAGAAGAACATCCCCGCGTTCCAGTAGTAGTTCCCCGCGGCCAGGTATCGTTTTGCCGTTGCTTCGTCGGGCTTCTCGTGGAAGCGCACTACAGGCAGCGGCTCAAGCGTCCCGGCCTTGGTTCCCTCGGGAAACTCCAGGTAGCCGTATCCGGTCTCGGGCCAGCGCGGCTGTATGCCCAGCGCCAGCAGGCTGCCGCGCTCGGCCGCGCGGTATGCGGGCGCCAGCAGCCGCCGGAAGCGCGCCGGCTTCAACACCACGTGATCGGCCGGGAACACTCCGATGACGGCCTTCGGATCGAGGCCGCCGAGAATATGCGCCGCCAGCGCGTTGCACGCCGTCGTGTTGCGCCCCGCCGGCTCCGCGACGATTTGCCGCCGCGGCACCTCGGGAAGCTGCCGCACGATCTGGTCGCGCAGATGGTCGTTGGTGATGACCCACATGCGCTCGGGAGGCAGAAAGGGGCGCAGGCGGTCGAAGGTCTGCTGGATCAGCGTGCGCGAGCCGATGACGTTCAGCACCTGCTTGGCGCTCGCGCGGCGGCTGCGGGGCCAGAAGCGCGTGCCCCGGCCGCCCGCCATAATCATCGCGTAGTAATTGGACCGGGCCACGTCTAGCAGGGTACAACGTTCCCGGCCCCCGGCGTAACCTGTGGGTATGACTCTGCGCGAAGCCTGGACCCGCTTCGTCGCCGCGGAAGACTACGAGACGCACATGGCGGCGATCGGACAGGCGCAGGCGAACGCATCGCTGGTCGCCGAGCTCGTTGCCGCCGCGGAGCCGCCGCCCGCTTCGCGAATCCTGATCGCCGGCGCTGGGACGGGCCAGATGTTCGAGCACTGCGCGCCCGAGCTGTTCCGCGGCTACGCGCTGATCTGTTCGGACCTCAACGCGGCATTTCTCGAAAAGCTGCGCGCCAGGTGCGAGTGCCGGACGGTGGTCGACGACATAGAGGATTCGCGTCTGGAGCCGGGCTTCTCGGTCATTATCGTGGTGCTGGTGCTCGAGCACGTCGAATGGCGAAAGGCGCTGGCTTCTCTCGCCCGGCTGCGGCCCGAGCACATTCTGGTCGTGATCCAGCGCAACCCGGAGGGCGCGCTGCCGCACCGGGAGCGGATCGGAACCATGCGCCTATTCGGCAGCGAGGTTGAGCCGAACCTGATCCCGTTGTCCGCTCTTGTCGAGGAGTTCGATCGGCTCGGCTTCCGTCTCAAGCTCCAACGGGAGCGGCCCGTGCCCGACGGCAAGGCGATGGTCGGGCTGTTGTTCGCGGTCTAAGTCACACGGCGGCTTCGGATGACAAGGCCGGGTACGCTGCCCGCGCCTCGGCATCCCTCGGTGTCTGCCCTTGCGAACTGCAAGACCAAAGCGTCTGCTTCCCGCTTCGCGGTCTCGGACGTGAGACTGGCCTGGGGGCTCCCGACTAGCCCCGCGCAGTCATGGCCGGCTATGACGTCGAAGCGGCCGCCCCCTTGCCCCCGGCGCCCTTCTTCTTTGGCGCCTGGTGGCTGCCCTTCTTCGCTGCCGCCAACCATGCAGGAGGCCGGCCGCGCCGCGCGCCGCCCCCGCGTGCCAGCCTCTCCAGGCTGATGATGGCCTCTTCAATCTGCTCTCGTTCTTTCCGCAGTTCGGTTATGATCTTCGTAACGTCCATCTGATATGGCTCCGTCTCTCTCCGCCTCCGAAGGCGCTCGTGAACGTCAACAGAATATCAGGATTTCGGCCCGGCAATCCGCAAATTAAGCCGCTGCAGCCCCGCGGGGCCATCCCAACGCTGGAACGCTCGTCCGTCTCCTCCCTCCTGTCTCCTCTACAATAGGATCTGTACCCATGAAAACTCGGATACGGTCTACGACCGTCCTCTGTGTGCGCAGAAACGGCAAAGTCGTCATGGCCGGCGACGGCCAGGTCACGCTCGGCGGAGAGGTCCTCAAAGCCTCAGCCAAGAAGATTCGCCGCCTCTATAACGACAAGATTTTGGCCGGATTCGCCGGCTCCACCGCCGACGCCTTCGCCCTGTTCAGCCGCTTCGAGACCAAGCTCGAGCAGCACACCGGCAACCTGCCGCGCTCCGTCGTGGAACTGGCCAAGGACTGGCGCACCGACAAGGCCCTGCGCCACCTGGAAGCCCTCCTGCTGGTCGCCGACGCCACCAACACCTACATCCTCAGCGGTTCCGGCGACGTGATCGAGCCGGATGACGGCATCGCCGCCATCGGTTCGGGCGGGCCCTTCGCCAAGGCCGCCGCCAGCGCCCTGGTTCGCCACACCAAAATGGAAGCACGCAAGATCGCCGAAACGGCCATGGAGATCGCCGGCGAGATTTGCATCTACACCAACGACAAAGTCACTTTCGAGGAACTCGGATAGGCAATGGTAATTTACCTTCCCAGCCAGTCGGTTGAAGAAGAGCCCATCTTGGATGAGCTCACGCCGCGGGAAATCGTCCGGGAACTCGACAAGTACGTGGTCGGGCAGGACGACGCCAAACGCGCCGTCGCCGTGGCGCTGCGCAACCGCATCCGCCGCCAGAAGCTCGAACCCGAGCTCGCCGACGAGGTGATGCCCAAGAACATCCTCATGATCGGTCCGACCGGCGTCGGCAAGACCGAAATCGCCCGCCGCCTGGCCAAGCTCGCCAACTCGCCGTTCCTCAAAGTCGAGGCCAGCAAGTTCACCGAGGTGGGCTACGTCGGCCGCGACGTCGAATCCATGATCCGCGACCTGGTCGACATCGCCATCGAAATGGTGCGCGAAGAGCGCCTGGACGAGGTGGCCGAACGCGCCGAAAAGAACGCCGAGGAGCGGCTGCTCGATCTCCTCATGCCGCCCCAGCCCGAGCCGAGCGAGACCGCCGAGCGCACGCGCGAAAAGCTGCGCGAGAAGCTCCACCAGGGCAAGCTCGACGATCGCGTGGTCGAGCTAGACGTCAAGGAGCGCGGGCCGTCCTTCGAAATCTCCACGGCCCAGGGCATCGAGGAGATGGATATCAACCTCAAGGATGTCCTGCCCGGCCTCTTCGCCGGCCGCACCCGCAAGCGCAAGATGCGCGTCACCGAGGCGCTCGATTACCTGGTGCAGGAGGAAGAGCAGAAACTGATCGACATGGACCAGGTCACGCGCGTGGCCCTGGAACGCGTCGAGCGCAGCGGCATTATCTTCCTCGACGAGATCGACAAGATCGCCGGCCGCGAATCGGGCCATGGACCGGACGTCAGCCGCGAGGGAGTGCAGCGCGACATCCTGCCCATCGTCGAAGGCACGACCGTCAACACCCGCTACGGTTTCGTCCGCACCGACCACATCCTGTTCATCGCCGCCGGCGCCTTCCACGTCTCCAAGCCGTCCGACATGATTCCCGAGCTGCAGGGACGCTTCCCCATCCGGGTCGAGCTGAAATCGCTGACCGAGAGCGATTTCATACGCATCCTCAAAGAGCCCAAGAACGCGCTCATCAAGCAGTACACCGCCCTGCTTGAGACCGAGGGCATCAAGCTCTCCTTCAGCGACGACGCGCTCGAGGAAGTGGCGCGCCTGGCCGCTCGCGTGAACGAGAGCAACGAGAACATCGGGGCGCGGCGCCTGCACACGGTCATGGAGAAGGTCCTCGACGTGATTTCCTTCGAGGGTCCCGACCTCAAGAAGAAGAACGTCAAGATCGACGGCGCTTACGTCCGCGAGCAGCTTTCCGAAATCGTGAAGGACCAGGATCTGACGCGGTACATTCTATAAGATGCCCTGGTGCCGCCGGTCTTTGTTTGTCGCGATCAACGCGGGTGTTGTCGCGATCAGCGCGTGCGCGGCGTTGCTGACCGGTTGCGCCTACGTCAGGCCGCCCAAGCCGCCCACGCTCGGCATCCCGCTGAAGATCATGGCGCTCTCCGCGGTCGAGCGCGGAAGCGATCTGGTGGTCGAATTCCTCCCGCCCACGGGCGCGACCGACGGCGCCGTCCTGAAGACCGTGCCTCAATTCGATCTGCGGGCCGGTCCGGAGGGTCCGAATTGGGAAGCCACGGCGCGCCGGATCGAGGTGCCCGCGGCGGCGCCCGGCCCCGTTCACGTCCAGGTCCCGGCGGCCCCCTGGGTGAACCAATCCATCGAGCTGCGGGTCAGGGCGGCGGGTAAGCACGGCCGGCTCGGCCAGTGGTCGGACGCGGTCCGCTTCCATGTGATTCCGCCCCTGGCAAAACCCGCGCTCAAGGTCGACGAGATTCCGCACGCAGTGCGTCTGAGCTGGCTCGCCTCATCCGGCGCCGATTTCCGGGTCTACCGCCTGGTACCGCCCGAGACCGAGCCCACGCTCGTGGCCACCGTCAAGACCCCGGAGTACATCGACAACCAGATTCAGTACGGGAAAACCTACGTGTATTCGATCCAGGCCTCCGTCGTTAGCGGCAACTCCGAGGCACAGAGCGAAACCTCCGATCCGATCTCCATAGCGCCCGAAGGCCGCTTCCCGCCCCCGGTGCCGGCAGGGCTCGCGGCGATCGCCGGCGTTTCGAGCATCGAGCTGAGCTGGAATCCCGAGAACGACGCCGACCTTCGCGGCTACTACCTCTACCGCTCGGTCAACGGAGGCCCGTTTGCGAGGATCGGCGACCTGCTCACGACGCCCGGCTACAGCGATCGCGCCATCGAGACCGGAAAGCATTACCGGTATCAGGTGTCGGCCGTGAGTGTGCGCGGCCAGGAAAGCGTAACCTCGACGAGTGTGGAAATGGTGGCGCCTTAGAGGCATCCCAATGACCAAGCGTATTCGCTTCAGTTTGATTCGCAACCTTCCGGCCACCGCGCCGGATGGCTCTCCGGACGTGAAGTACGGACTCCTGGAGAATGACATGGTCCACGAGACCCCTTCCCCGTGGTCTCGCGAGCGAGGCGAGGCCCGCGATCCGTCTGAGGCCCGGCCGCTCTCGGAAGTCCGCCTGCTCCCGGCCTGCTGGCCCTCCAAGATCGTCTGCGTCGGGCGGAACTACCGCGAGCATGCCGCGGAGCTGGGCAACCAGGTGCCCACCGAGCCCCTGATCTTCCTCAAGCCGCCGTCGGCCCTCATCGCTCACATGGACCGCATCGTGTACCCCGCGCTCTCCGAGCGCGTCGATTTTGAGGGGGAGTTGGGGATCGTTATCGGCCACCGGGCGCGCCACGTCAAGCGCCAGGATGCCCGCGCCTGCGTCTACGGGTTCACCTGTGTCAACGACGTTACGGCCCGCGACCTGCAGCGCAAAGACGAGCAATGGACGCGCGCCAAGGGCTTCGACACGTTCTGCCCGGTCGGCCCCTGGATCGTCCCTCAGGAGGAGGTCCGCTTCGATGAAATCCGCGTGCGCACCTTCGTTGACGATCAGAAACGCCAGGACGGCTCGGTACGCGATATGATCTTCTCGATCGACCAGATCATCGAACACATCACGGCCGTGATGACGCTGGAACCCGGAGACCTGATTGCGACCGGCACTCCCTCCGGCATCGGCCCCATTGAGCCCGGTTCGGTCGTCCGCGTGGTGGTGGACGGCGTCGGCGCCATTGAGAATCAGGTAGTGAAGCCTTGAAGCATTTTTTCGCAGGCGTCTTCGGCGCCATTTTCGGTACGCTGCTCTCGTGGGGACCGTGGGGTGCGTTCGTCCTGTCGATCATCGATTCGGCCGGCCTTCCCGTCCCCGAGGGCACCGATCTTCTCCTGCTGTTCATTGCCGCCAAGAGCCCCCACGCGGGCTACTTCAGCGCGGCGCTCGCGGTGGCCGGCTCGTTGATGGGCAGCCTGTTGCTGTACTACATCGCGCGCAAGGGTGGCCAGGCCTACCTGGACCAGCGGACCGAAACGGGATGGCCCAAGCGCTTCCGCCACTGGTTCCACCACTACGGCGGCCTCACGCTGTTCATTCCGGTCTTGATTCCGGCTCCGCTGCCGACCAAGGTCTTCGTGGCTTCGGCCGGGGCGCTCGGAATGCGCCGCCGGCATTTCGTGGCCATCGTGCTGGTGGCCCGCGTCCTCCGCTTCTTCAGCCTGGCGTGGCTCGGCGCCCGCATGGGCCACGCCCCGGTCCAGTATCTCAAGACCCACACGTGGCAACTGATCGGCATAGCGGTGGCGGTCTTTGTGGTGTTGTACGCGGCCGTCCTGGTCAAAGACGCGCTGCGCCGCCGCGCCCATCGCCACCATCTGCGCCACGTCGGGGATTGAGGCGGTCCGTCTCGGGTTTGATCTCTAACGTCGATTCAGCCCCTCTACTCCGGCTCGTGCTCTGCCACGCGTACGACGGACTTCGCGATGGCGGGGGTCTGCTCTTCGGACTCCGGCAGCGCCGCCTCGGGCTGCAGGTAGAGCTTCGTCAGGCCCTCCTTCAGAATCGCCATGGCGCTCTCCGGATCGTCCGCATACTGAAAGAGGTCCAGATCCTCCTTGGCGATGGTGCCGTATTTCACGAGCGCGTCGAAGTTGATGACCTCTTTCCAGTAGTCGCGGCCGTAAAGCAGGATGACCATCTTCTTGGCCAGCTTGCCGGTCTGGCACAGCGTGAGGATCTCCGTCATCTCGTCCAGCGTGCCGAATCCGCCCGGAAACACCACCAGCGCCTTGGCCAGGTAGGCGAACCAGAATTTGCGCATGAAAAAGTAGTGGAACTCGAAATTGAGTTCTTTCGAGATGTAAGGATTCGGGAACTGCTCGAACGGCAGCCCGATGTTCAGGCCGATGGTCTTCCCCCCCGCCTCCGCGGCGCCGCGATTAGCCGCCTCCATGATGCCCGGCCCGCCGCCGCTGCACACCACGAACCGCCGGCTGCTGTTCTTGATCTCTTCACCCCACTCGGCGAGCAGCCGGGCCAGCGTTCGCGCCTCGTCGTAATAGTGCGCAATCGGGCTCTGGGGCGGGTGTATGCGCGCCGAGCCGAAGAACACCACCGTGTCGCGGATGTGCTCGCGCTGGAAGTGAGCCAGAGGTTCGAGGTATTCCGACAGAATCCGGATCGCGCGCGCGTCCGCGCTGTCCAAAAACTCCTCGTTCTTGTACGCTACGCGTACCTGCGAATTGGGCTGGGACCGGTCACGCATCGATTTTCTCTCCGGGTTCGACCGACTTCTCTAGGTGCTCGACTCTCTTTGCGAGCTGTCGCACCGTCTTCACCAGGTCCCCCAGCTTGGGGAACGCCGCCACGGCGCGCCGCCACTCGCGCGCGTCGAACGCCGGAGAGCCTGAGACCACGCCCCCGGCGGCCACGTCGCCGCCGATGCCGCTCTGCGCGTAAACGACGGCGTTGTCGTGGATTGTGAGGTGGCCCGAAACGCCCACCTGTCCGGTCAGCACGACGCTCTTACCCAGCACCGTGCTCCCCGCCAGGCCCACCTGCGCGCAGATAATGTTGTCTTCCCCCACCACGCAGGCGTGGCCTACCTGCACCAGGCTGTCGATTTTGGCGCCCCTCTTGACCCTGGTCTCGCCGATGGTCGCGCGATCGATCGAGGAGAGGGACTGGATCTCCACGTCGTCCTCGATCACCGTCGGCCCCGACTGCGGGATCTTGTAGTGCGAGCCATCCTCCCGGTGCGCGAATCCGTAGCCGTCCCCTCCCACCACCACTCCGTTGCCCAGCCGGACCCGGTTTCCAATCTGGCAGAACTCGCGCACCGCGACGTGCGAGTGCGCATAGAAGTCGTCGCCGATGCGGGCGCCTTCATAGATGACCACATGCGAGTGCAGAACCGCGTTCCTCCCGATAACGACGCCGTCGCCGACCACCGCGAAGGCTCCGATGGCTGCGTTCTCACCCACCGAGGCCGTCGGCGCGATCCACGCCATCGGGTGAATCCCCGGCGCCGGCCGCGGCGGCTGGTAGAACAGCTCCAGCGTCCGCGCAAAATCCAGATACGGGTTTTTCGAGACCAGGCTCGTGATCGCCAATTCCCGCACCGCCTCGGAGATCAGGATCGCCCCCGCCCGGCTGTGCTTCACCTTGTGGGCGTATTTGGGGTTGGAAAGAAACGTCAGCTCGTTCGGTCCCGCCTGCTCCATCGGGGCGACGCCGGTGATTTCGAGGTTGGCGTCGCCGGCGACCTCGCACCCCAGCACCGCGGCAAGCTCGCTGGTTGTCATATGGATTCAATTGTAGCGGCGGAGCGGCGCCCGTGGCCTGCCGCGAAACGCGGCGCCGCAAGTCCATGCAAACATTGGAACGCACAAATGGTTTGGGCTCGCAGCTCCCGTTGCCAAGCGCCACGCGCATTTTTTCGCAACCAGCCGCCGGAAATCGAATCCAACACATAGAGGGGTGGTCGATAAGAGTAGGTGACATTATGACAGCGCTGGGGTCCCGCGTGGCAAGTCTTTGGTGCAGGCTGATGCACAACGATCCGATGTGGCCCGTCAATGGCCATTATCGGTGTGCCGTATGCCTTCGTTCGCATCCCGTGCCATGGGAGAAACGGCCCGCCATCAAAGCGCCCGTCGTGGTGCTTCCGATTCGCCAGGCCGATGCCCCTTTGCGCGCCTCCAACCCGGCGCGCATCGCCGTGGCCGCATCCCGCTGACGCGTCCTTTGTATCGTGCTACGATATAGATTGAACACGTGAGCGGCTCCGACACCGCGAAACCGGTAAACTACCGGGCACTGGCCGAGTTCCGATTCCAGATACGCCAGTTCCTGCGCTTCAGCGAGGCAGCGGCCCGGAAAGTGGGTCTCGAGCCCCAGCAGCACCAACTCCTGCTCGCAATCAAGGGGATGGAGGCGACGAGCAGGCCGACGGTAGGGGAATTGGCCACGCGCCTGCAGACCAGGCACCACAGCGTTGTCGAGCTGATCGACCGCCTGGAGGCGCGCCAGTTCGTCGGACGCCGCCGCTCGGAGCAGGATCGCCGCCAGGTCTGGATCGATCTGACGCCGGAAGGCGAGCGGATTCTCGAAGCGCTCTCGGTCGAGCACCGCGCGGAACTGGAAACCGCCGGGCCGGCGCTTCTCGATGCACTGAGCCTGCTGCTCGGCCGTTAGCGTGGCGCGGCAGCACCGAACCGCGACCGCCAGGGAGCGGACAGTGGGAGGGGCTTTTGTCGAAACTGGGAGATTTCACCGCCACGCCGCGCATGATCGCGATATCCCTCATCGCCACCGGCATCGGAGCGTTGAGCGCACTGGTCGCCGTGGCCCTGCTGTGGTTGATCGGACTGTTCACCAACCTCTTCTTCTTCGGCAGGTGGGGAACGGCACTGGTTTCGCCCGCCGGGAACCGCCTCGGGCTCTATGTCATTCTGGTCCCCGTAGCAGGCGCGTTCCTCATCGGTCTGATGGCGCGCTATGGCTCGGAGCGCATCCGCGGCCACGGCATTCCGGAGGCCATCGAATCCATCCTGATCAACGGCAGCAAGGTCGAGCCTCGCCTGGCGTTTCTCAAGCCTCTCTCCTCGGCCATCTCCATCGGTTCCGGCGGCCCGTTCGGCGCCGAGGGCCCCATCATCATGACCGGTGGCGCCTTCGGTTCCCTGGTCGCGCAGATGTTTCGCCTCAGCAGCGCCGAGAGGAAGACCCTGCTCGTGGCGGGCGCGGCCGGAGGCATGTCGGCGACGTTCGCCGCCCCCGTAGCAGCCGTCCTTTTGGCGGTGGAACTGCTGCTGTTCGAATGGAAGCCGCGCAGCCTGGTGCCCGTGGCGCTGGCAAGCGCGACGGCAACCGTTGTGCGGCGCTACATCCTGGGAGTGGGCCCGCTCTTCCCGGTGCCGCCGCACGCGCTGTTCATCGGACCGGCGAGCGTGCTGGGGTGCGTGGTGGCGGGCTTGCTGGCCGGGGCTCTCTCCGCACTGCTGACCATGGCAGTTTACGCCGCCGAAGACGGCTTCCGCCTCCTGCCCATCCACTGGATGTGGTGGCCGCCGCTGGGTGGCCTCGTCGTCGGCATCGGCGGTTTCTTTTTCCCTCAGGCGCTCGGCGTCGGCTACGACGTCATCGCAGGCTTGCTGCGGGGCGACGTCAGCCGCAACATCATGCTCGGAATTCTGCTGGTGAAGTCGATCATCTGGGCGGTGTCGCTGGGCTCGGGCACCTCGGGCGGCGTGCTGGCGCCGCTCCTGATGATGGGTGGCGCCCTGGGCGGTCTCGAAGCCGGGTTCCTGCCCAATCACGGAGCCGGCTTCTGGCAACTGGTCAGCATGGGCGCCATTCTGGGCGGCACCATGCGGTCGCCGTTCACTGGCGTCATCTTCGCGGTCGAGCTGACACACGACGTCAACATGATGCTTCCCCTGTTGCTGGCCTCGGTTGTCGCGCACGGCTTCACGGTCCTGACCCTGCGGCGTTCCATCCTGACCGAGAAGGTCGCTCGCCGCGGCTATCACCTCAGCCGGGAGTATGCCGTCGATCCGCTCGAAGTGCTCTTTGTCCGCGAGGTCATGCGCACCAACACCGTGGTGCTGCCCGCCGCGATGTCCGTGGGCGAGTTGGCCCACGCGGTGCACCTCGATCACGGCCAGCGCGGGCAATTCCTCTATCCCGTCGCCGATGAACAACGCCGTCTGCTGGGGGCACTCTCGCGCAACGATATCCAGGAACTGGTGGCTCGCGATGGATCCGCGTCGCACGCTCTTCTGGCCGATGTGGCGCGCAGGGATCCCGTGGTCGCACACCCGGATGAACCTCTTCGCGTCGTGGTTCAGCGCATGGCCGAAACCGGCCGCACGCGCCTGCCTGTCGTCGAGGCCGGCGGCGAATCGCGCCTCCTGGGCCTGGTCTCGTTAAGCGATCTGCTCAAGGCCCGCGCCCGCAATCTGGAAGAGGAGCGGCACCGCGAGCGGGTTCTGCACTTCCAATTCTGGGGCCGCCCCAGCGTCACCCGGCAATCCGGATGAAGGCGAGTGATGGTCGACTCCAAGAACTGTGAGCTCAAGTGCTCTTGGACTTATGGCCGGGCCCACAGCCTCCGCAATTCCTCGACGAAGCGCTCGGGGTCTTGCACTTCGAGCAGGACCGCCGCGCCGCGCGCCGGAATCAGCACCAACCGCGTTCCATCCGCGCGATACATCCGCACCTTCTCCCCATTGGCAACCCGGAACCAGCCGGAGCGGTAGTGGCTGTTGGCAAACCCGTTGGTGCGCGCCGTCGGCCGCCAATCCGCGTCCACGGCAAAGTCCACCACCCGGACGCGCTCCACATCCACGTCCGCCGCCTTCACGGTCACGGGGTAGAAAAGGTCGCGAATCGCCAGGCTGTCGGAGTCCAGGCTATAGCGGGGCGCGCCCGGCGAGTAGAGGACGCCGAACAGAACGGCCGCCAGCGCCACAGTCCCGATGAGGACGCCAACGACCGTTCCGATCGAGCGGCCCGCGCCGAGGCCGGCTGTGGAGACCGGCGATGCCTGAGCAAAAGCGGGCTTCGCGGTCGCGTACGGACCGGCCGCCGCCAGGAAGCCGGTCACGTCGTCCGGGCTCAGCACCACGGTCTTCGCCGCCGTGACCAGCACCACCGCATTTTTTCGGTTGGTCACGTACCAGGTGCACTTGCCGAGCTTCGTCGTCCGGAACAACCCGTAGTATCCAAACAACCCGCCGTTCCCCCACAGGCGCCTGCAGCCGCGGAAGTCGTCTCCGGTGGCGAGACGCGCGTCGCGCAACCCGTCCAGCGGAATGGTCACATCCCCCACCAGCCTCTTTACGATGAGTCTCGGCCCCTCGCACACATACCCACGCGCCGAATAGGCATACGACAGGCAAATGACCAGGAACAGGAGGAAGGCGGCCACCGCGCTGTGCGAGGCCACCACCCCGCCGAGCGCCGCGACGAAAACCAGAAAGGAAACGATCTTGACAGTCAGGTCGTACGAAGCCGCGAAGGTCACCGAGCCATTCTACCCGACCCAGTGCCAGGTGACCATCCGGCCGTCGGTCACGAGGAAGCACGCGACGAACGCCCCCAGCACCACTCCGAACACCCACTTCCTCTTGATCGTCCAAGCCAGGTAGATGAATAGCGGAAACGAGATCGACATGTACCGCGAGAATGACATCAGGTCTTTGAGCAGGAGTGGAACGAACCACTGCAACGCGCTGAACGTCCATAACTCCAGTGGCAGACGCTTGTAACTCAAAATCAGAATGGCGAGCGTGAGCGCCATCGCCAGGTAATCGACCTGACAGTCGTGGCCGCCGTTCAGGAACGGCAGGCTGAAAAAGCTCGACCCCGCGACCACAGTGTTATCGAGGAAGTTGACAAGAAACGCCGAGCCCTGAAAGCCCCACCTCTTTTGGGCCAAGGCGAAATAGTTCCAGTGTCCGGTCTGGAAGTAATTGAACATCAGGTAAGGCACGAGCCCCAGCGGCGCCAGACAAGCGATGCGGGATCTGCTCCAGTCGATCGCGCTTAGCTGGACGCCGGTCTTTCTCCGCAGCTTCTCGGCTCTCTTGGCCGCGCGGTTCGGCGCGGGCAGCCCCTGCTTTATCGCCAGAACTAGCAAGGGAACCACGATGACCGCACCCGTCGGCCTGGTCAGCGCCAGAAGTGCGCCGCATAGAACCGAGAGGCCCACGCGTCCCTTCTTCAGGAAGTAGAACGACAGAACCGCCAGCAGGAGAAATAGCCCCTCGGTGAAATACGCCTGGTAGAAAACGGAAAAAGGATAGAACATTAGTAAGAGCAGTGACCGGAAGGCCAGGCTCTTGTCGGAAAAGTACTCCAGGGTGAGCGCATACAGCATCAGGAAGGCGAGGGCGCTGATCGCGTTCGCTCCCACAAAGGCCGCCACGTGAAGCGGCAGGATCGAGCTCAGCGCGGCAATCGACAACGGGTAAAGAGGGAAGAACGCATATTTGGCATCCTTGTCCCATTCCGTATACTTGCGGTACGGCGCGGCCGGGTCGCCTCGGACGAAGTGGTAGGGGTATCCCTTCAGGGCGTTGTGTTCAGCGGCGGCCTTCTCCATCTGATCGGTGTTCGGGTAGCCGTGCGCGGCGATGCTGAGATACCACTCCGCATCCGAGTAGATCCAGATGCTGAGGAAATCCACCCGGCCTTCCGTGATCCGCGGATCGATCTGGTAGTGATGGCCACCGGAGAAGTACTGCAGCCTGGTGAGCGGAACCCAGTGGCTGACGCCCGAAGAATAACCCCAGATCGCGATCTTAACCGCCAGAATAAAGAGGAACACGAACAGATAGTGATGTTCCGAGATCGACCATTTGAGGCGGCGGGCGCCAATTGCCATAAAGGATATTGTAGCTGTCCGCGACATCAGGACCGGGGTCCGCGACATCAGCACCGAACCGCGACCGCCAGGGGGCGGACATCGACCGGACCGCCGATTTGCTCTCACAGCCGTGCCCGTCGACCCCGGCGCTAAGATGGTGGCGATGCTCGACGACCTGCTGACCGAAGGGCGCAATCCCGTTTCCGAAGGGATCGACGCGCTGCCTGCCGCGGAGATCCTCGCCATCGTCAACGCCGAGGACCGCAAGGTGGCCGATGCCGTCGGCCGCGAAATCCCACGCATCGCCCAGGCCGTCGACGCCATCGCCGCGCGCCTCGAAAAGGGCGGCCGCCTGTTCTACATTGGTGCCGGAACCAGCGGACGCCTGGGAGTTCTCGATGCCGCCGAGTGCCCGCCCACCTTCAACGTGCCGCCCGAGCTGGTCGAAGGCATCATCGCGGGCGGCGAGCCGGCGTTGGCGGGCGCCATCGAAGCGAGCGAGGACGACGCGGCGCTGGGCGCCCACGATCTGGATGCCCGCGGGTTCACGCCGGCCGACGCCGTGGTCGGCATCGCCGCGAGTGGCCGCACGCCCTACGTCCTCGGCGCCGTAGCGCACGCCCGCCAGCTGGGCGCCCTCACGATCGGCATCAGTTGTACGCCCGGCTCGGAACTGTCTGCGGCCGTCGAGATCCCCATCGAGCCGCTCGCGGGCCCGGAGGTCATCGCCGGCTCGACGCGCATGAAGGCAGGTACCGCCACCAAGCTGGTGTTGAACATGATCAGTACCGCGGTCATGATCCGGCTTGGCCACGTCTATGGCAACCTGATGGTGAACGTGCAGCCGGTCAACGCGAAGCTGCGCGAGCGTGCCGTACGCATCATCGTCGAAGCCGGCGGCGCCGCTCCCGAGCGCGCGGAGCAGTTGCTCGACGCCTCGGGTGGTACAGTGAAAACTGCGATCGTGATGGCGCGGCTGGATATCGCGCGCGAGGCTGCGGAAGAGCGCCTGCGTGCGGCCCGCGGCCGCGTCTCGGAAGCTCTCAAACATGGATAAGTTCGTCATCCGCGGCGGCACGCCGCTCGGGGGGGAGATCCCCACTAACGGTGCGAAGAACTCGGCCTTGCCGGCGCTTGCGGCCTGCCTGCTGACCGAAGAGCCCGTCACGCTGCACCGCATTCCCAAGGTGCGCGACATCGCCACCATGGTCCAGTTGCTGAACGCCATCGGAGTGCGGATCGATAAGAAGGCCGGACCGCTTCGCATCGAGGCCCGCACCATCGCGAAGCCTGAAGCGCCCTACGATCTGGTCAAGACCATGCGGGCGTCGAGCCTGGTGTTGGGGCCGCTGGTCGCCCGCACCGGCCGCGCGCGCGTCTCGCTGCCCGGCGGCTGCGCCATCGGCGCGCGCCCTATCAACTACCACCTGGCGGGCCTCGAGCGGCTGGGCGCGCAGATCCACCAGGAGGCCGGCTACGTGGAGGCCCGGGCGCCCGAAGGGCTCCGCGGCGCCGCGTTCACCTTCGACCGCGTCAGCGTCACCGGCACCGAAGACCTCATCATGGCCGCCGTGCTGGCGAAGGGGGAGACACTCATCGAGAACGCCGCGCGCGAGCCCGAAGTGAGCGACCTGGCGGAACTGCTCAAGAAGATGGGGGCCTCCATCGACGGCGCCGGCACCTCGCGCATCCTCATCCGCGGAGTGGACCGGCTGCACGGCGCCGAGCACACCATCATCCCGGATCGGATCGAGGCCGGCACGTTCCTGATCGCCGGCGCCATCACCGGCGGCGACCTGGTGGTGACCCACTGCGAGCCCGCGCACCAGACCGCGCTGATCTCAAAGCTGCGCGAAGCCGGCGCGGAGGTGACCGATGCCGGCCCGGGGGCGCTCCGGGTGCGCTCGGACGGGCTGAAATCGGTGGACGTGATCACCGAGGAATACCCCGGTTTCGCCACCGACCTTCAGGCGCAGTTCATGGCGCTGATGACGCGCGCGCATGGCATCTCGCTCATCACCGAGACCATCTTCGAAAACCGCTTCATGCATGCTCCGGAGCTGATGCGCATGGGCGCCAACATCCGGCTCGAGGGGCGGCAGGCCATCGTCGCCGGGCCCAGCCCGTTGGGCGGCGCCGCCGTGCTGGCCTCGGACCTGCGGGCCAGCGCCTCGCTGGTGCTGGGAGCCCTGGTGGCGGCGGGCGAGACCGTCATCGACCGCGTCTACCACATCGACCGAGGCTACGAGAAGATCGAAGAGAAGCTCGCCCGCGCCGGCGCCGACATCCGGCGGGTACACTGAGGAAGCATGGCCAAGCATCATAGCCCGGGTTTTCTGGCGATCGTCAACGACGCCAAGAGCCGCATCCGGCAGATCGATATCGAGGAGTTCCGCCGCCTGCGCGAATCGAGTGAGCCGTTCCTGCTGGTGGATGTGCGCGAGGAAAGCGAGTGGGCAGCCGGCCACGCCTCGGGCGCGCTGCACCTGAGCAAGGGGATCATCGAGCGCGACATCGAGGCCCGCGTCCCGGGCCAGGACACGAAGATGGTGCTTTACTGCGGCGGTGGATTCCGCTCCGCGCTCGCCGCGGACAACCTGCAGAAGATGGGCTACACCGAAGTGATCTCGCTCGACGGCGGCTGGCGCGCCTACCAGGAGAGCGGGCTGCCTACCGCGTCTTGAGCCGGCGTGACCACTCCCTTACGGTCGTGGCTCAGAAACCCCTACAGAGCGGATGCGCGAACATCTATGGCGCTCTGTTTAAGAGGCCGAGGCGGGCCAGGGCAATCAGGTTCCCATCCAGTGCGGGCGCCAGGGTTTCGCGCGAGCCGCCCGTCAGCGGCAGCAGTTCTTCGATCAGCGCGGCGCGGTCTCGCGTGCCATCGAGCAGAACCAGCAGGCGCCGCGCCACCGGGTCGCGAATCTCAATCGACGTGTGCAGCAGCGTCGTGACCGTCTCGCCGGCGCCGGCCTGAATGCGCGCGAGCGGGCTGGCCACGGGCCGCCCGCCGGACGTCGCCTCGAGCGCAGGCGGATCGGCGTACAGTCTCACCATCCCCGCCTTAAAGGCGCTCATCAGGATGGCCTCGACCTCGCGTGCATCGCCGGGCAACTCCGGAACCGGCACAGCGGACGGCCAGGACTCGATCAGCGCGTTCAGTACGGCGATGGCCGCCGGGTGCGCTGTGCGCAGACCGCTGCGCGGCGTTCGGAACTCGGTCTCGGCGCCGGCGGCGGTGGCTGTTGCCGGGCAGGTAGCGTAGAAACCCGCGATCTCCGAGCTGCGCAGGCCGTGATCGATCTCGAGTTCGCTCCGGCACAGCAGGGTCTGGCGAAAGGCGCGGCCTTTGAGGAAATCCAGGTGCTGCTCGCGCTCCACGATTCCCGTAGCGGTGTCGGAAAGGGTCGCCTCCGTCAGGTACTGCAAGCCGTGCGCCGCCGCCTCGGCGATGAACTCGCGGAAGTAGAGCGGATGATAAAACTCGCCCAGCTCATCGTGGTAGAGCGCCGCATCGCCGCGGCCAATGAGGCGGCGCGCCTCGGCCTTCAACAGGGCGCCGTATTCGCCGGCGAGCGTGGGCGACTCCTCGAGCGAAGCGAGGAACTCGCGCGCGAAGCGCAGGCGTTCGTCCGGGCCTTCGGCGGCGCGCACGTGGCCCAGCATCATCTCGCGGAGCATCATACGCGGGTGGCAGCCCGGGTAGGCGTTGTAGCTGACATAGGCGATGCCGTGGGAGCCGAGGCGCGCGCCGGCGATCTCCAGCACCTTGCTCCGCGCGTCTTCCGGCACCCACGAGTAGAGGCCGTAGGCAATGACATAGTCGAAGACCCCAAGGTCCGGGTCGAAGTCGCGCAGATCCATCTGAAGGAGGCGGATGTTGGGGAGTTCGAGTTCGCCGGCCAGCGCCTGGCCGCGTACGACAGGCTGGCCAGCCAGATCGATGCCGACGAATTCGCTCCCGGGCAGCGCCAGCGCCATCGGGATCAGGTTGCCCCCATCGCCACAGCCCAGCTCGAGCACACGGCACCGCGTTGCCGGCGCGGGCTTCATGCCGAGCAGCCGGCCAATGACCGAGAGGCGGTCGGGATGCGTCTCGGGGAACGGGAAGCCGGGGTAGGCGATCTCGTCGTAGGAATCGGTCATGCGCGCTTCCAGCCTGCCCGATCGAGCACCTCGCCGGCCACGCGCGCGGTGTTCACGTGAATGGTGACGGTGTCGTCCAGCTCGACGGCGTATCCGCCGGCCAGCGCGACCGCGACGGGGACATGGTGCATCAGCGCGCAGGAGAAGACCAGCCGGTCGCGAGCCTGCAGGCCCTCCAGGGTGAGCGAGAGGCCGCCGAGCTGGTCCTGGTAGTAGGGATCGGCGCCGGAGACGTAGAGCAGCAGGTCGGGCCGGAACTCCGCCAGGGCCGGGACGCATGCGGCGCGCAGTCGCTCCAGGTACTCGTCGTCGCCGGTCTCGTCCGCCAGGTCGATGTCGATGTCCGATGGCGGCTTCTCTGACGGGTAGTTGTTGAGCTGGTGGATCGAGAGCGTGAAGACGGAGGGATCGGCCGCGAAGATGGCCGCGGTCCCGTTGCCCTGGTGGACGTCGCAGTCGATGACCATGGCACGGCGGATGCGGCCGTCCTTCTGAAGGCGGCGGATAGCCACCGCGACGTCGTGGATGGCGCAGAATCCTTCGCCGTGATCCGGGAATGCGTGGTGGAAGCCGCCGCCGAGGTTGAACCCGATGCCGCCGGCGAGAGCCAGCCGCGCGGCCAGCGTGGTGCCGCCCGCGGCCAGCCAGAAGGCCTCGACCATCTTTCGCGAGTAGGGGATTTCGAGCTTGAGGATGTCGTAATAGGTGAGCGTGCCGGTCCTCAGGCGGTGGACCCAATCGGCGTCGTGGACCGCCAGCATGTCCTGGTCGGGGGCGGCCTCCGGCTGGACGAAGTCGTCGGGCCCGGCGAGCCTATCGGCGAGGATCCGGTCGCGAATGAGCCGGTATTTCTGGGAGGGGAACACGTGCTCGCCGAGGTTGAGGTCGTAGCCCGGATGGTAGACCAGCTTGAAGGGGAGCACCGAAATCACATTCTAGCGCCCGTGACCGCGTGCCGCGTTCTATGCCGCGGCTGCGTTCGCCGCCCTGCGGGCAGCCGGGTTGGACGAGGCGCCACCGACCCACTACCGGAAGTGCTCCAGCAGAATGCCGTAGCCGACGCCGGCCTGGTCCGCGCTGTGGGCCACTTGAAAGGCCATGAAGCGCCCGTCGGTTGACACCACGGGATTCGATGCCTTCCAGCCCTCATAGTCGTTGAAGTGAGTCAGGCGGACGAAGTCTTTGCCGGTGCCGTCGAGGGCGAGCTTCCAGATATCGATCTGGCCCGAGCCGCCTTTGCCTCCGAGCTCCTGAATCTGGCGGTCCGCTTCCACGCAGGTGTGCTCGCCATCCGGGAAGATGCCCTCGGGTTCGTTGTAGGTGCCGGGCGCTTTCGAAAAGTTCGTCACCGTTCCGGCCTCGAGGTCGATGCCCATGACGGAAGCGGTGTCGTGCGGCTCGTAGCAGGTGAAGGTCATGCGGCGGTCGTGATCGTAGAAGTCCTGAGCCTCGAGGACGCAGCCGTTGTCCTTGCTCTCGTGGACGACCTTCTGGTTGACCAGATGAGGCGCGCCGGTGAGATCCACCTCGGCCGTGAGCAGGCGCGAGTAGCCCTCGGGGAACTCGGGGTGCTGCGCGCGGGTTTGCGAATAGGCGATGCGCATGCTGTGCTTGGAAATCGCCGCGCCCTCGCTCATCTTCTCTCCGAGGCGCACGGGCTTGGCTCCCGGCGTGGCCGCGAGGAACCATAGCTCGTTGTCGCGCGAGCGGCTGGTGTGCACATCCTCGAAATGGTCGGGCCCGATCAGGATGTAGTCGCCGGTCACCAGGTGCATCACGCGCAGAAAAACGGCCGCGGGGACGTTGCAGGTGAGGCAGCGGATCTCACGCGTCTTGAGGTCGATGACGAAGGCGTCGCCGAAGCTCTTGGCCATGAAGGCGACGCGCGCGTTGTCGGGCGAGATGTCTGCGCGCTCACCGAAGTGGGTGAGGACTTCGAACTCGGGCGGCAGATGGTCGAGCGGGCTGCCGGTCTTGCGCTGCGCGACGAGCGCGCACGGAATTAGAAGAGCCAGGGCAAGCTTCATGGGTGCTCCCGGCTACCATTGCATCACGCGGGGGACGGCGGCGCTCGGACAGCGAGGCCGGGCGATCCGGCAAGGGCAAAATCGGGTACAGGCACGAATTTCGCAAAGGCGGCGAAATTCGGTCCAGTCCCCATTTTGCAGACTAGCCTAGCGCGGCGCCAGCCGTGCCCAGCACGCCGTTCAGAAGCTGCCCGATGGGATGATGACGATCGGGCGTTACCATACCCATAGCCTGCAGGTCGTGAATCGGGGGGAGCAGGCCGGTCTTGGACGAGTTCTGGAAATCGGCGGCGAGCTGGGTGAGTTGGGCGGCGCCTGCGGTGTTGCCGTCCGACTTCGCCTGCTGCGCCTGCTTCTCGAGACCGACCGCGATCTTCGCGGCTACCTGCTTGAACTGGGCCGGGTTCTGCTGCTGGATCTGCTGGAGCATGCTCAGGAACTGGGCTGCCGGAGAGATCTGCGCGGTGGCGGCGGGCTGCGCGGCTAAGTCGGTGCCGCTGGAACTGACGGGCATGCGATTCGTGTTGGCCGGCGACTGGGCCCAAACCTGAAGAAGACTGGAGACGGCGCTGATATTCATGCCCGCATCAGGGCACGCCGCGTGCCAGAGGGAGAGCCTTCGAAACGAACGGCCTGGCGTGGGCGGGCAGTGACAAATCCATGCCGCGGCAAGAAATCTTCAGCGGCCCTCGTACTCCTGCAGGCGATCGATCAGGTCGAAGACGAGTTTGCGGTCCTCGCCGGCGAGCGAGAAAAGATCGAGCGACGCGGCGACGGTCAGAGTGCCGCCACTCCTCAGGCGGACCGTTTTCGAGAGAGGCGCACCGGGCGTCTCGGACACGGCCGTGGAAGTGGCGGCGCGCTTGCGGCCGAAGGCCGCGGTCCGGGTCTTCGCTTTCAGCAGGACGGAGAGCGGCATCCCGGCGAACTGCGCCGCCTGGAGAAAGAACGAGAACGCCTTCTTGTGCGTGGCGCCGGAGAGTCCGTACTGGCGCAAGGCTTCGTCCAACTGGCGCGGCGAGGTGCGCGTCAGATCGAGCGCGACAAAGGTCCGGTAGTGACGCTCGATCAGCCCCCGCAACAGCTCGCGGCGGGCGCCCCGTTTCGAGACCAGATCGGCAAGCGCGGGCGTGGGGCAGTTGCCTTCGTCCATGAGGCCGAGGAACCGGAACGCGCCGAGCAACTGGCCCTGGATGGCGCCGGAGTAGGAGGGCCAGACGGAGCGATCGAGTTGGTTGGGGAGGCCGGCTTCGAGCGCGTCGAGGGCCGTGAGGAAGGTCTTGAAGGGTACGTAGGGGACGACGGGATGGCCTGCTTCCATAGCTATACCGCATCGTATAACACAAGCGATTCCGTTGGCGGACGATTCTGGACTTTTTTTGGGGCCGGCGTGCGTCTCCTATAGAATCGAAGCTGACGGGCGGGGGTGGGGACGCCACCTGCGGCCATAGACCACAACATGTAGGGGTCGTCAGGAACGGACCACAGGATTCGGTACAGAATGTGCTTTACTTTTACCGAAAACCCGTTTAGGATAGTTTCAACCCCCCCGAGACCGGATCCGTTTGTGCGGCATCCGGAAAAGCTCATTGAAGCAGGAGAACACCGCTTTGCTGAAACTTAAGCGCGTCGAGCTACAGGGGTTCAAGTCCTTCGCGGACCGGAGCGAGCTGCGGTTCAACGGCTCGGGCATCGCCGGGATCGTGGGTCCCAACGGCTGCGGGAAGTCCAACCTGGCGGATGCCATCAACTGGGTGCTGGGCGAGCAGTCGGCCAAGACTCTGCGCGGCGCCCGGATGGAAGACGTGATCTTCGCGGGCACGCGGGAACGGAAGCCGGTGGGGCTGGCGTCGGTCACGATGACGCTGGTGGATCCGGGTCTGGACCTGGCGCGGATCGAGGCGGCGAACGGGACCAACGGTCACGCGAACGGTCACACCAACGGCCATGCGAATGGCCACGCCAACGGGACGAACGGCGCGGGGCTGAACGGCAAGGCGAACGGCAACGGGCACGCGGAGCGCGAGATCACGGTGACGCGGCGGCTGTTCCGATCGGGCGAGAGTGAATACCTGATCGACGGCAAGACGGCGCGGCTGCGGGACATCCAGGATCTCTTCATGGGCACGGGCCTGGGGCCGGAATCCTACGCCATCATCGAACAGGGGCGCATCGGGCAATTGCTCAGCTCGCGCCCGCAAGACCGGCGCGCGGTGCTCGAGGAGGCCGCCGGCATTTCCAGGTTCAAGTCGCGGCGCAGGCTCGCAGAGGCAAGGCTGGAAGGCGCCAAGCACAACCTGGAACGCGTGTTCGACATCCTCGAAGAAGTAGGGCGGCAGGCGAATTCCTTGAAGCGCCAGGCGGCGAAAGCGCGGCGTGCGGAAGAGCTCAAGAAGGAGATGGACGGCCGGCTGCGCCAGTTGCTGGCGGGCCGGTATCTCATGCTGGAACGCGAGACGGCGCGGATCGCGCTCGATCTCAAGATGGCGACGGCGGGCTTCGAAGAGCTTTCGACGGCCGCCGCCGAGCAGGAAAAAGATCACAGCCGTTCGCAGCAGGAAGGCTACCAGACCGAATCCGAATTGACGGAAGCTCGCAAGAGGCTAGCCGAGCTGAATCTGGAGCTGGAGCGCGCACGTGGGCGGCTGGAGTATCAGGCGAAGCAGGTGGCGGCGATCGAGCAGCGGCTGGCGCAGGGCGAAAGCGACTCGCAGGAGACCGAGCGCCGTTTGAGTGCGGTGGGAGAAGAGCTCGCCGCGCATCGTGCTTCGCTGGCGGACCTGGAGCGGCAAGCTTCGGAAGCGCGCCAGAAGCTCGAGGCCAAGGCGCACGACCGCGATCAAGTGCAGAACGCGGTGGCCGCTCGCGAGCGGGAGATGGAATCGGCCCGCCACGGAATCCTCCGGCTTCTGGGCGAGAGCGCGACGCTGAAGAACCAGCTCGCGCAGGCCGACACTTACCTGGCCGCGCTCGACCGCGACGCCGCCAAGGCGCAGAAGGAAGAGCAGGGCGCCAACGAGGACCTGGAGTGGCTGGGTTCCGCCAAAGCCGAGCTTTCGACGAAGCTCTCGGCGCGCCAGATGGAGCTGGTGTCGCTCACCGAACAGCGCCAGCGCCTGGAGCAGGAGCTGACCGCGGGCAAAGCGGAGATGGCCGCGGCGCGGCGCGACCTGGAACAGGCGCGCACCGGGTTCTCGCGTCTGAAGGCACGCCTGGATTCGCTGGAGGAGATTCTCTCGCACCGCGCCTACACCACGGAATCGGTCAAGCGGTTGTTCAGCACCATCGAGCGCGGACAGGCGAACGGACTGAAGCCGGTGGGTGTGCTGGCCGATTTCGTCGAGGTGGAACCCGCTTACGAAAAGGCCGCCGAAGAGTTCTTGCACGACGAGTTGGAGTTCATCGTCGTGGCGGACTGGAACCAGGCGGACTGCGGCATCGAACTGATGCGGACCAGCGTCGAGGGCCGGGCGACGTTCCTGGTTCATCCGGAGCCGGGCGCGGGCACGGAATCCGGCGCGCGCAGGCCGGAGACGGGCAACGGAAGCGGCGTGGTGGCCAATCTCAGCGACGTGCTGCGGCTGACCAACGGCTTCAGCAATTCGGCGCTCGAGTGCCTGCCTCGGTTGGGCCAGTCGTATCTGGCCGCGGACCGCGCGGCGGCGCAGCGGCTGGCGTCCGAATTTCCGGAGCTGTACTTCCTGCTTCCGGACGGCGTGTGCTATCACGGCCGCACGGTGAGCGGCGGCAAGAAGAGTTCGAGCGGTCCGCTGGCGCTGAAGCGCGAGTTGCGCGAGACGAAGGCGCAGGTGCAGGCGCGCGAGAAGGAACTTCAGCAGGCGGCCGGGCGCATCGAGGGGCTGGAGCGCGACATACAGCGCACGGAACAGGAACTGGAGCGGATCCGAGGAACGCAGCAGTCGCAGGAGAAGGAAGCGGTCGCGCTCGATCACGAAATGCGGAAGCTGGCGGACGACCTGGCCCGTGCCGGCTCGCGGCTTTCGGTGGCGCGGCTCGAACTGGAGCGGATCGGGCGGGAGAAGACCCGTTCGCTCGATCGGCGGAAGGCCGATCAGCAGGCCTTCGAAGAGAAGGACCACATGCGCCTCGAGCAGGAGCACGCGCTCGAAGCGGCTCGCGGAGATCTGGAAGGCCTGAAGACGCAGGCGGCGCGTGCAAACGAAGAGCACTCGGTGCTGCGGGCCGGCGTGGCCGGTCTTGAAGAGCGGAGGCGCGCGGAGCAGGCCGCCATGGCCCGCGTGGAAGCGCAGCTCAACGAGCTGGCGGCGCGGAGCCGGCAGATGGCCGCCGAGCTGGAGCGACTGGGCGTGGAACGCGCCCGGCTGCTCGCGAGCAACATCGAACTCGACCGGCGCGTCATCGACCTGGGCGAAGAGCGTGGGGTGGCCGAGGGCGGCGTCGCGCGGCTTGCCGAGAAGGAAGCAGGCCTGCGCGCGGCGGTCCTGACGCTCGAAGAGAAACTCAAAGAACTGCGCGCGCGGATGCAGGAGGCGCAGGAGAGCCGCTCGCGGATCGAGGTGGATCTGGTTCGGCGGCAGACGGAACTGCAGTACCTGGACGAGACCAGCCGCAAGGAATTGAACATCGCGGTGGCGGAGTTGTGCAGCGAGGAGGATGTGGTTCTCGACGCCGAGGCCATGGCCGAACTCGAAGAGAAGTACAGCGACCTGCGGCGCAAGATCGAGGCGCTCGGTCCGGTAAACTCGGACGCGCTGGCCGAATACCAGGAGGCGCAGCAACGCTACGACTTCCTCAACACGCAGCGGCAGGACCTGCTGGATTCGATCCGCGACACGGAGAAGGCGATCCACGAGATCGACACGGAATCGAAGAAGCGGTTCAGCGAGGCGTTCGCGGCGATCAACGCGAGCTTCCGCGAGGTGTTCACGACGCTGTTCGGCGGCGGAATGGGCGAGATGCGGCTGACGGACGAGGCCAACATCAACGAGTCGGGCATCGACATCGTGGCGTCGCCTCCCGGAAAGAAGCTGCAGAACGTGCTGCTGCTATCGGGCGGCGAAAAGGCGCTGACCGCGCTGGCGCTGCTGGTGGCGATCTTCAAGTACACGCCGAGTCCGTTCTGCATTCTGGACGAAGTGGACGCGCCGCTCGACGAGCCCAACATCCAGCGGCTGACGCGGCTCCTGGGGGACATGGCGAAGCACACGCAGGTGATCATCATCACGCATGCGAAGCGGACCATGGAGACAGCGCAGGTGCTCTACGGTGTCACGATGCAGGAGCCGGGCGTCTCGAAGTTGGTGTCGGTGAAGTTCAACCCGCTGATGCCGCCTCCGCTGATGACGGAAGGGGAAATGGCGCGGGTGTAAGCCGATGCCCCGGCCGGCAGCCAACAAGCCGTATCGATGGCTGGCGCAGTATTACGACCGGATCTTCACGTTTCATCTGCCCTGGTTCGAGGCGGCGCGGCAGCGGGTGCTCGGCAAGATCCTGCCGGGGGTTGCATCGGCCTGCGATCTGGCCTGCGGGACCGGCACCACCGCCGTCCTTCTGGCACGCCAGGGGATCCGGATGTTCGCCGTGGATCTCTCCCCGCGCATGGTCCGTCTTGCCCGGCAAAAAGCCCGGCGCGCCGGGGTACCGCTCGCGGTCCTGTGCGCGGACATGCGGGATTTCCGGCTGCCCGAGCCCGTCGACCTGGTGACCTGCGAGTTCGATGCGCTGAACCATATCCCGAACAGGGAGGATCTGGCGCGTGTGGCTCGCTCGGTTGCGCGTGCGTTGCGGCCCGGCGGCCATTTCTATTTCGACGTCAACAACCGCCGCGCCTTCGAGAGAACCTGGACCGGCGCGGGGTTCATCGAGCAGCCCGGCGTAGCCATGGTGATGCACGGAGGCTACGACCGGGAGCGGGAGCGCGGCTGGACCACCGTCGATTGGTTTTGCCGCGAGGGGCGCCTGTGGCGACGCCACCGCGAGCGCGTGGAGCAGGTTGCCTGGACGCGGGCCGAGATGCTCGCGAGGTTGCGGGCGGCCGGCTTCGACAAGATCAGGGCGTGGGACGCCACACCCTTCTTCATCGGCGACCCCAGGATCGAGCCAGGCTGCCGGACCTTCTACCTGGCGAGAAAAAGCGGCTAGACGAAGCTAGGCCGCCCGGACGTTTTCGACTTCGTCCAGGACGCCGCGAACGGCATCGATCATTCTCTCCAGGTGAAACGGCTTCTGCACAAACGCCCACGGGACGGCCAGATCGTCCAGACGCGAACGCGGGACGCCGCCGTGGCCGGACATAATGACGACGCCGGCATCGGGAAATAGCGCGGCGAAATGCTCTGCCAACGCGAGTCCATCGGTGTCGAGCAGGGAAATGTCCGTTACCAGAACGTCGATTTTCGGTTGGTCCGGCTGCATGTAGACCACGGCATCGATCCCGCTCGACGACTCGACGGTTCGATAGCCTTGCCTGGCCAGAATAGCAACAACGAATTGACGCACATCGTCGTCGTCTTCAACGACCAGGACCATTCTGGAATTGTCTAGCGGTTTGGCGGGCATACCCAGGCCCCCCTCAGTTGTCTCAACTGTACACCCATAGGGCCGAAATTACAATGGGCTCGTTGCGGCATTTGCGGCATGGGTTCGTTGCAGCACGGCTGAAGGACATCCGCGGCGGCGCTAGTTGGGGCGCGCCGTCCAGCGGCGGGGTCGGTTGTGGCGGACTTGGTACACTGCGAGGTCTGGAGGATTCATGCGCAGCTTAGTGACGGCTCTCGTGCTGGCCCTGTCCGGTGTTTCCTCGTTGTGTGGCAAGGCCGTGGTCTTCTGGCAGGACGGCTTCCCGACGGTCGCCAGCCAGCCAGTCAGCCGCGAGGTGCTCACTCAGGCGCTCGATGCGCCGGTTTTCGCGGGCATCGAGGCGTTGCGCGATCCCGCGACCCTCTCGGACACCGATCTCCTGGTGCTGCCTTACGGCTCCGCGTTTCCGGCGGAGGACTGGAATGCCATTCGCGGCTATCTGCGCGGCGGTGGAAACCTGCTGATCCTGGGAGGCCAGCCTTTCCGTGTGCCGGTGACGGCGGCTGGCGGTAAGTTCGTCCAATCCCCTGCGCAGGACACTTACTCGCGCGAGATGGACCTGCGCCACACTTACGAATTACCCGCACTGGGTGCGAGTAAGTTCGCCTGGAAATCCGGTTACTCATTCCTTCCGGAGACCGCAGTCCGCGCCCGCCGGTTCTTTGCGATCCAGGGCGGGCTGGACGGACTGGGTTACATGGTTGATGCCGGCGGCGTGCGGGTTGCGGCCCCGGTCATCGTTTCGGATCACACCCGCGACTGGCAGCAAGATCCAATGCTCGGAGCTCGCATCGTCATGCTGGATTTCGAGCCGGAACCGAGCTACTGGGAGTCGGCGGACGGCATCGCGCTGGTCCGCGCGGCGGCAGGGTATGCGCGGCAGGGCGCGACGGCGTTCTGGGTGGACACGCTGTTCTCGACGCTGCGGCCTGGAGAGACGCCGCTAGTCGGAGCGCATCTGCGGAGCGCTCGCAGGCAACGGCTTGGCGAGGCCAGAATTGAACTGCTCTCGGGTACCACAGTGGTGGAGAGGGCCCGCGTCGCCTGTTCCGGTCCGAAGGTGGATGCGCAGGTGGCGTTCAACAAAGCGCTGCCGCCCGGGTTTTACACGCTGCGGGGCGTGTACGAGGAAGGCGGCCAGGCGCGCGAGTTCTATCAGAACGCCTTCTGGGTCGAGGATGGGAACTCGCTCAAGTCAGGCCCGGTGCTGGGCGTGCGGGGGGATTTCCTGACGCGCGACGGCAAGCCGTATTTTCCGGTGGGCACGAACTACTTCACAACCGCCGACGACGGCTGGGACTTCTCCTGGCCGCGCAACGCCTGGACTTGGGAGACCGACTTCGCCGAGATGGAGCGCCATGGCGTGACCTTCGTGCGCACGGGCGTATGGATGCCCGAGCTGAAATTCGTCGAGGAGGCGACGGGGGCCGCCAGCGAGCGGTTCCTGCGCAACGTGGAGGCGTACCTTCTGTGCGCGCACCGCCACAACATCATCGTTAACTTCACGTTCTTCGCCTTCTTTCCGCACGCCTACATTCCCGACGCGCCGGCCCCTCCGGGACCGAACCCCTATCTGGACCCGGTCTCCGTACGCTCGGAGCAGGACTATATGCTTTCGGTCGTGAATCGCTTCAAGGGCGTTCCCTGGCTGAGCTGGGACCTCATCAACGAGCCCAGCTTCTCGAACCCGAGGCGGCCGTGGAAGGGGAACACCCCCAACGGCGACGCCGTGGAGACGGCGGCCTGGCATCGATGGCTGCGGGAGAAGTACACCACCGTCGCCGCGCTGGCCGCCGCGTGGCGCGTTCCGGTCGAGGACTTGGGCGGCTTCGATGGCGTACCGCTTCCGAGCGAGCAGGACCTTTCCTTCAGCCGTATCGACAACCAGCGCGAGATACGCGCGTTGGACTACAATCTCTTCGCTCAGGACATGTTCACACAGTGGGTTCGATCGATGGTCGCGGCGATCCGCGGCACAGGAAGCAGGCAACTGGTGAACGTGGGCCAGGACGAAGGCGGCGTGGTGGATCGCGTGTTGAACCAGTTCTACGGGGCGGGCGGAGTCGCCTTCACCACGGATCACACCTACTGGCGTGACGATGTATTGCTGTGGGAATCGCTCGCGGCGAAGCGGCCGGGCGTGCCCAACATCATCGGAGAAACGGGATACCAGCCGGTGTGGGGGCCTGACGGCGAGTGGCGCTACGACGAGTTCAGCGCGTTCAGCCTGCTCGAGAGGAAATGGGCGCTCGGGTTTGCGGCGGGCACGAGCGGCTTCCTGCAGTGGGACTGGTCGCGGTCGCTCGATTTCGGCATGGAGCGGGCCGACGGATCGGCGAAGGTCTGGCAAGGCATGATGCGCGACATGGGGAAGTTCGCGGAGCAGGCGGCGCCGTGGGCGACGGGGATTGTGGCGCCGCAGGTGGCGCTGGTTCTTCCGCAATCGCTCCAGCTTTCGATCAACGGCAAATACTCGGTCGAGGCGCAGCAGACGGCGGTGCGGGCGCTTCATAACTACGCGCGCGCGGAGGCGTACGCGGTGGGCGAATACCAGATCGACCTGCTGGGCGATCCGAAGCTGATCATCCTGCCGTCGCCCTCGACGCTGACGGCGGCGGCGTGGGAGGCGATTCAGAAAAAGGTGGAGGGCGGCGCGACGCTGCTCGTGTCGGGCCGGTTCGAAGAGTCGGGTGCAGTGCCGCTGACGATCCGCGAGAACCTGCTGAAGTGGCCCGAGGGCGAGGCGCGGCTGGTCTACGGCGGGGATAAGACGACGTTCCTGGAGCGCTCCGCCGGGAGTTCATGGGATGAGCAGGCACTGGGCAAGGGCCGGATCCTGTTCTCGCCGCTGCCGCTGGAGTTGAACGACAACCTGCAGGCGGTCGGCGACCTATACCGTTACGCGTTGAAGACCGCGGGCGTGGTGCCGTCGTACTCGACGGGCCTGCGGGATCCTGGCATCCTGATTTGTCCCACGCGGTTTCCGCACGCGACGCTGTACGTGCTGGCTTCGGAATCGAGCCAGGAGGCGGTGAGTTTCCGCGACGGGGCGAGCGGGAAGGAGTTCGCGGGCCGACTGGGACCGGGGCGCGCGGCGCTGCTGCTGGTAGGAGACGACGGGAACCTCCTGGCGAGCTACAACTGGGGCGCGCGGTGATCGAGCACGTTGCGGTACGAGAGCGCGCGGAGGCCGTTCCAATCGCACTTCCTGATTTTTGGCGAGGGCGCGCGGCTGGAGTTGATGGCGGCCCCGCAGGAAGCGCCGAGGCGCACATTGCGGTGTCGGCGGGATCGCGCGAAGCCGTTGACGCGCTGATGGCGCGGATGCGTGCAGAGGGTGTTACGGTTCTCAGCGAAAGGCCGCGATCGGGGACAGCGAAGGGAACGTGGTGGAGATCGCGGGGTAGGGGGAAGTGAAAAGGCCCGCGAGAGGCGATCCCGCGGGCCCGAAAGCAATACTCGGCGGTGATACTAGGCCTTGGCGGCGTTGCTCTTCCCGCCGTTCTCCTCGAGGACTTCGATCCGCATGCCGTAGAAGCTGCGGTAGACGAAGAACATCGAGATCAGCAGGAAGACGCCCGACAGCACATTGGTCAGCATCGGACCCTGGCTCTCGGTGAGGGAGACGGCCAGGGATACGGCCAGCAGTCCGAACAGCGTGGTGAACTTGATGATCGGGTTGAGGGCCACCGAACTGGTGTCCTTGAACGGATCGCCGACGGTATCGCCGACCACGCAGGCCGCGTGGAGTTCGGTGCCCTTGGCGCGCAATTCGGTCTCGACAACCTTCTTCGCGTTATCCCACGCGCCGCCGGCGTTGGCCATGAAGATGGCCTGGAACAGGCCAAACAGCGCGATCGAAATCAGGTAGCCCACGAAGAAGTACGGCTCGACGAAAGCGAACGCCAGGGTGGCGAAGAACACGGTAAGGAAGATGTTCAGCATGCCCTTCTGCGCATACCTGGTGCAGATGGCCACGACGGCCTTGGAATCCGCCACCGAGGCCTTCTCCGCTCCCTCCAGCTTGATGTTCTTCTTGATGTACTCGACCGCGCGGTAGGCTCCGGTCGAGACGGCCTGAATGGCCGCGCCGGTGAACCAGTAAATCATGGCGCCGCCGGCGATCAGGCCGAGCAGGAAGGGCGCGTGCAGGATGGAAAGCTTCTCCAGGTTCACGGTCAAGCCATGGGTGAGCGCCACGATGGTGGCGAAGATCATGGTAGTTGCGCCGACAACGGCCGTGCCGATCAGCACCGGCTTGGAGGTCGCCTTGAAGGTATTGCCCGCGCCGTCGTTCTCTTCCAGGTTCTCCTTGGCGAGCTCGAAATTCGGGACAAAGCCGAAATCCTTCTTGATGTCGGCCTCGATGTTCGGGATGGTCTCGATCATGGAAAGCTCGTAGATCGATTGCGCGTTGTCGGTCACCGGGCCGTAGCTATCGACGGCGATGGTCACCGGGCCCATGCCCAGGAAACCGAAGGCCACCAGGCCGAAGGCGAACACGGCCGGCGCCACCATCAGCAGGCCGATGCCCTGGGTGCTGACGGCAAAGGCGACGCTCATCAGCGACAGCATGGCGAAGCCCAGCCAGTAAGCGCTGAAGTTGCCGGCCACCAGACCGGAGAGGATGTTGAGCGAAGCGCCGCCCTCGCGCGAGCTGGTCACGATCTCCTGCACGTGCCGCGAGTGCGTCGAGGTGAAAACCTTGACGAACTCCGGAATCAGGGCGCCTGCCAGAGTGCCGCAACTGATCACGATCGACAGCTTCCACCACAGAGTGGTATCGCCGGCCAGGTCCGGAATCATCAGCGCGCTGGCGACGAACGTCAGCCCGATCGAGAGGATCGAGGTGAGCCACACCAGTGAGGTGAGCGGGGTCTCGAAGTTCATCTTCTGCACATTGCCGAAGCGGGCCTTGGCCCACAGGCCGTTGGCGAAATAGCCGACGCCGGAGGAGATCATCATCATGATGCGCATGGCGAAGATCCACACCAGCAACTGGACCTGCACGGTCGGGCTCTTCACGGCCAGCAGGATGAAGGTGATCAGGGCCACGCCGGTCACGCCGTAGGTCTCGAATCCATCCGCCGACGGGCCGACCGAATCGCCGGCGTTGTCGCCAGTGCAATCCGCGATGACGCCCGGGTTGCGCGCGTCGTCTTCCTTGATCTTGAAAACGATCTTCATCAGGTCCGACCCGATGTCGGCGATCTTGGTGAAGATGCCGCCCGCGATGCGGAGCGCCGCCGCGCCCAGCGATTCGCCAATCGCGAAACCGATGAAGCACGGACCGGCCAGGTTGCCGGGCACGAACAGCAGGATGAAGAGCATGATGAGCAGCTCGACAGAGACCAGCAACATGCCGATGCTCATGCCGGCCTGAAGCGGGATGTTATAGCAGGGATACGGCCTGCCGGTAAGGCTGGCAAAGGCCGTGCGCGAGTTGGCGAAGGTGTTGACGCGCATGCCGAACGCCGCCACCAGGAAGCTGCCGGAGATGCCGACCAGGCTGAAGAGCACGATGATCGCCACCTTGAAGGCCTCGAACCCCTGCAGGATCCCGAAGTAGAAAACGATGATCACTGCGATGAAGCACTCCAGGAGCAGCAGAAACTTGCCCTGCGTGGCGAGATAGGTCTTGCAGGTCTCGTAAATCAGCTCGGACACCTCGCGCATGGCCGCGTGTACGGGCATATTCTTCAGCCGCGTGAACATGACCAGTCCGAAAACAAACCCCAGCCCGCAGACCACCAGCCCCCACATCAGGAGCGTGGCGCCGCCAATGCCGCCGAGGAACGTGGCGGAGTTGAGGTCCGGCAACTGCAGGTTCGCCTCGCCGCCTTCTGCCGCCCGCAAGGGCGCGCCGAGAACGGCCATACTCATCAGGGCAAGAAAGATGCGGAAGACACCGGCGCACCACCGCGGCCGGGCTACATCCGTGTTCGACAGCATTATGGTAGAGCCTCCTGAACGGACTATCGGATTCTGGCGCCCAGCGAATTAGGCCTGCTCGTCTAGAAGTGGAGCCAAACGGACAAACTCGTGGGTAAGCCGAACATTCTACTATATAGGAGAGGGGCGTCGGAATTCAACCGCGACACCGCCCCCGCCGCCGCAGCTTCATTGTCGCGCAACCGCAGAGGGGCGCGCAGGCAGGGTTTGAGGCGGATGGGCTGGGAGCTGCGGTCCGCGTGTCGGGCCACACGGCACGCCGGGAACCGCCCCCGCACGGGGTCGAGGCGGCAGGCAGAACGCCTGCGGCCACGAGGCCCTGGGACGGGCGTCGCAGCGGGAGCGCGGCGAGCGCGCCGGTCATGTTATAAAGAGTGGAGGCGGGCCACCCTAGCTCAGTTGGTAGAGCGGCTGATTCGTAATCAGCAGGTCTCCGGTTCAATTCCGGAGGGTGGCTCCATCTTGTTAATTATAAACCACTTAGAAATTTACCCTGAAGCTCGTAGAGCCGCTGATTGCGGAAATCGCCGTGTTGAAACCTCTCTACGAGACCTTCCTCCAGGAACGACGCTTCCTAAAGAACTGCTCACCAAAGACCCTGCGCTCCTACGGGCAGGCGTGGCAAGCCTTCGAGTCTGTGTTGGCTCCAGTGAAAGATCCTGACGCTATCCGGCCAGCAGTGAGGGCTGGCGTGATTGAGATGATGAGCGCCGGAAGACTCCAGCCGTCGAGCATCAACGTCTACCTTCGGGCGATGAACGCCTTCATGCGGTGGGGCAGTCTCGAAGAGCACTTCAAGCCGCCGATCAGAAGTGTCTCGCTGCTAAAGACTCCGACGAAGGTGATCCCTACGTTGAACGAGGCTCAGGTTCAACACATCGTCGGGTTCAAACCAAAATGGCGTAAAGAACGTAGGGTACATGCGATGGCGATGCTCGTGCTGGACACAGGGCTGCGTCTGAACGAATGCTTGCAGCTAGAGGTTGCCGACGTGGATTTGGAGAACTTCTTGGTGACCGTACTGAAGGGGAAGGGGGATAAGCAGAGGCGGGTGCCCATCTCGGGCGTTGGGCGGAAGGTCCTTTACCGATACATCAATCAAGGTGGAGACCCCGCACGGCGTTTCGTGTTCACGACCGTCAATGGCACGGCCTTGACACAACGAAACGCCGACAGGGACTTGAAGCACATGGGGCGAAAACTGAAGCTCGACCTGCATTGGCACTTGTTACGCCACTGCTTCGGATCGCTCTTCATCAGGAACGGCGGCAACGTTGCCGATCTTCAAAGAATAATGGGACATGCGGCCATCACGACAACGATGCTTTACGTTCACGCCCAAGCATCGGACTTCGTGATGGCGCACAATACGCTCTCACCGCTTGCGAAAGCCGCCCATTCGTAAAGCTCCGACGCCGCCAGCGGACGGTCCATTCCACTTTTGTCTGCGCTTGCGGGCCGGGGACAGCGGAGTGTATTCATCGTGAAGAGCCACGATATCGTCAATGCTGTTTCCCAGATACAGAATTGTGGTGCGGATGTCAGTATGGCCGAGGATCTGCTGAAGGTCTGTGAGCAGTCCTCCATTTCGGATGTACTGGGTAGCGAAGGTTCTTCTGAACGAATGCCAGCTAACCCAAGGCGACCCAAGATGCCGTGCAATCTTTTTGAGATCACGCAAGGCGTTACGGTAGCTCACAGGAGAGCCGCCTTTCGTACAGAAGATCAGGGAGTCCTGTCCGCTGCGGCAGTGGCTCGTCAGCGCCAAGAAGTGTCTGAGAGATTTCTTTCCTTCTTCGGAAAGTGGAACCTCTCGATTCGCTCCACCCTTCCCTCTACTGATCCAGATGCGGCTACCCTTCCAGTCGATGTCCCGCAGCCGAAGGGTAAGGCTTTCATGGGCTCTGGCACCCGCATCGAGGCCGAGTAGGGCCATGTGCTTGGCCCGGAGTTCGGGGAGCGTTACGGCGTTGAAGTTCTTCCAGACTGGAATGTCCTTCTGGCCGAGCCTCCGAAACGGCTTTCGCCGTTCGGTGCAGAGCACGCCGATCTTGATGTGGTTCTTTAGGAATTTAAACTTGTAACACCACGAGAAGAATGAGTTCACGCCCCGGATGTACACATTCATTCCTGACCTGCTCATCTTGCCGGAACCAACTCGCTCATCTATGATTGCGTGAACTGCCCTGTTCAACTGCGCCTCGTTCCTGGCTCCGAGAAAGGCGGAACGAAATGCGTCATGCGCTTGGTGATAAGATCGCCTAGTTTTCGACCTAAGAGGCTTTCGGTCACTGGCTTGTGCCCGGTCTTTAATGAACCGCCGAAACACTTCCGAGAGGTCATGCTGGATTACCGCATTCTTTGTCTTGTTTCGTTGTGTCAATCGTGCCGGAACGTTTCTGCCCTGTGCAGCTTGCTCGGCCACGTCGAAGTTAATGGTACCTTCGGGGCGCTCCCCGAGAGTCTTTGCAAAACCGTCTTCTGTCATTCAAGTCTCTCGCCAAAACGACCGAATGGAATGTCCCGGCTCATCTCGGCATCTCCTTTCATAGTGATCTTCAGTGCCACCGCCGAGGCTCATGGAGAATCGGCGGTCTTGTTCACGTTTCCGGTACAGGGCAACGCTTCAGTTGGCTCTCAACGGTGCTGACACTCTGGAACGACTCCAGCAGCCAGCGATCCGCATTCGGAACGGACGAACTACGCCGCTCTGACCACCGCCCCGTCCTCGGCAGCTTCATCGAGAATCCATCGCAACAGATCCTTGGCTGCGGCGAACTTTGATCTTGTCAATGTGATGGGCTTCTCGTCTGCGTCGTTCGGTTCCCATGTCGATGGCTCTTGTGTACTTTCATAGTTGAACAACACGACTTTTTCGGGTTGATGCCAGCAGTAGGTCTTACCTTCGACGCTGAAACGGAAACAGACAAACGTGAGAGTCGTTGCTTCTTTGAACACGCCAGTGCCATTACAACGGCGGCAGGGCTCACCATCGTACAAATCGAACGAGCCAGACCCGTCGCATCCGAAGCACTCCAGTTCTGGCAACTCCTGGCGATGCTCGACGCACTCTGTACAGTAGCCTTGCTCGTACAGCAACCTGACCATCCGATTCTTAAGCTCGTAAATGTCGGCTTGGTTTGCATCCGAACAAGAGTCGTGCTTTGCGTAGCGGTTGAGAGCGAACAGGTACTCGCAAGCATCGGCCAGGGCTGATCTCCATGAGCCGTACTTTCGTCGGAATCCGTCAAATCGTCTGGCCTGGGCGGTCGCCGCTTTGTGCTTGCGTGCGTTCTTGCCACGTAGCCATTGTCTGAAGGCCCAAGAGTTCTGAATCGCCAGAACCCGGTCAACCTTGTAGAGCCGCATCTTTGGAGCACAGGCGTAATGAGGGTTGGGTGCCAGCTTGTCTGGCTCTCCCAGAAACTCTTCGATGGCCTTCTTCGTCCAGCCATGTTCAGCCATGCCAACGCTGGTAGTGTAGTCGGAGCGGTAGCCGTTCTTCATCATTTCGATTCTGTTCTGTTGCACTGATTCTCTTGCAAGACCCGAGCAAATGTTCTTCAGGCACACGGCGCTGATCCGGCTCGGGATTCTCCTGTTGGGGTCGTCAGGCGGCTGCGACGTGCGCCTCCGTCAGCGTTGTCAAGAAGGCTTTGAGCTTTGCCTGCTTCCCGACATCCCAGTTAATCGTTGCTTCAAGCTGTGTGATGTCGGCTTCGAGCACATCGAAGGGGTCAACGTCTTCGTTCTCGTCCGCTTCGACGCTGCTTGCATTGATTTCTGGCACAATCATGAAGCAGTCGGACATCTCCCGGTACGACATGCGGTAACCGGAATACTCATCTTCCATGTTGAGGCTATCGTCTAGCGTCTCGGCGTCGATCTGATCTTGGACCTTTTCAATTGCCTCCTCGACGCTGGAGGCGTAAACACTCACGTATCCCGTAAGTTCTGCCTGTATGTCGGCGAGGATCGGCACCGTGTAGGCTTTGACGCCGGTGGTTGGTAGTGTGTCGTTTGATTCGACGGCCACCGTAGCGGCGGGCATCGACTCGTTTACTTTGGCGGTCTGTAACTCAGACATGATATATCTCCAGTGCGCCCCTATTCGGATTCAGGCAACAGTTCGCCCTTGGCGCTCAGAAACTAACTCCCGGCGCTTTGGCTCTCCCAGGTGGTGTTGTCTGTTGCCGTACTTGCGGGGCGGCTTACAAACCTATTCCACCACGGAAGTGAAATCTGTCAAGTCTTGCTACCTGACCGAGACCACGAACGCATAAAGGAGGCTGGTGTCACTTAGGACTAGTTGACGCAGCAGGTCGCAGAACCAACTGTATGTGCTGGCCGGACAGTAGATACGCATTTCTTGGCGGGAACCACACCTGGATGTATGGACAGCGGCATGTCCATCCATCCGAGTTCACAGCGGCGTTTCAGACAGAACAGCACGCTGGTTGGATGGACAGACGGGCGTCCATCCATCCGAGTTCACACCGGCTTCATAGCGGATGCCCACGCTGCTTGGATGGACAGACGAGCGTGTCCGTCCATCCCTGCTCACTTTCTTGGGTTGTTCTTGGAGTCACGGCTTGGATGGATGGACAAGAGTGTGTCCGTCCATCCGAGTTCGCAAAGGTGTGTCCGAGATCGAAGTCGTCGCTTGGATTGGACGGACGAGAGCCTGTCCGTCCACCTTCACTCCTTCTTGGGTTTGCGTACTGGTGAATCTAATTGCGCTGCGGTCGAGCCTGGATGAACTTTGGTAAGAAGATCAATTGCCTCGAACTGGTCGGAGCCAGCCATAGCTCTGCGGTAGGCCACTTGAAGCTCTGGGTCGAGTTCCAAAGAGGGCAGGATCAACTCTACGACTTGCACCTGAACCGCCTCTGACAATTGCAGTTGACCGAGTACGTCGGTCAGCTTGTCCAGCAAGTGCAAAGTTCGTTTTTGGGCTTGAAAGCTACCGGGAGGAGGAAAGTGTAACCCAGCCTCCTTTCGCTCCTCCTTCTTCCTGCACCTGTCACACATTTCTCGTGCGACGATGAAGCGTTCTTCTCCGCAGATTACGCACGGTCGGACTCGTGGCAACTTCGGGTCATTGTGCGATGGCTTCTTTGCTCGTGCGCTCACGATGGTGGTTCCTTTCCGTCCGCAGACACACTAATGGCCTCGTCCTGGAAAACCGAATTTCAGTGATTCAGGTGGTAGCCCTCAGATACCCGAGAAAGGTGTTTGAGCGAGGGCAACTCAGACCATTCCAGTTTGTCACGATTCCGCATTCCTGTCAACAGAAAAGTTGTCGTAAGACCCGTGGAATCAGCCAGATAGATCGCATGTCGAGATTGATGAGAAGTAGATGAGATGCGATGTGCAACTCAGATATGTCGCCTTTTGCGGCGCAGCAAGAACCAGCTAGGCTTCGGCTGGTTGCGAGGACATCGTGGGTGCCACAAGTGTCGTCAAGAACGCCAGCAGCAAGCCCATTCTTGCGATTCTTTTCTCGTTCCAGGTACTCTTCGGATCGCCGCTGACGACCGCTTCAACGTCCATTGTTGCAATGAGTAGTTCTTCGACAATCTGTTCAAGCGTCGGCGCATTGCCAGACTTGATTGCTCCCGCCATGTCGCCGGGTAGCAGCGTGGTTCGGGCAAGTTGATTCAAGAGCGGAGTCGTCATGATCGCCATCCATGAAGCACATTCTTGGTTTCTGCAATGGCGGCGTCGATGTGCCGGTCGAGCGCACTGGATGAGGCTAGTTCCTGGACGGTCAAAGCTGAAAGGACTGTCTTCGTATGATCCATGATTCGCTTCTCAACCTCTTCGGATTGTCGGTCGGTCCATTGTGCCGGTTGGTGAAGGCGGATCGTTTCCTGGACCTCGTGCGTAAGCTGTTGCAGAACGTAGACTTCCATGTCGCTTCGTTCCGTCGTAGTGGTGTTGGAAGTTTGCATGTTGATGTTGTCCTGGTTTACAGCAGGCACGGTTTCTGGCCGTCGTTGTTGCGACTTGAAAGATTCTTCTGGTTGGCTTCGCAGATTGCCCGACCGAGAATATGACGAATCGTGTCTGCCTTTGAACGTTGCAGGTCATGGGCGAGAGTGTCCAGGTCGTCTTCCATTTCGTCGGCGAGTCTCAGGGTCATGCAGTAGCGGTATCGTTCTTTCTTGGTCATGTTGGCTCCGGGCCATCTTGAAAACGGCATGAATGATACCGGGATGGCACAACGGTATCTATACGAAGAGTGACTTCAAGGCCGCTCGGTCGCTGAAAGGGTAAACACAAGAAGAGACGTGCGGCTTTGGCGGGTTTCGGCGGCTTTTCGATTGATGGAAACCCGCCGTCGAACTCTCGTGATCTCAGTCGGATAGAAGACATGGCGGGTTTGGCGGGTTTCTTTGGAGACTTGCAATATATTTTCTTGTGTTCACCACATCAGGACCCACTGCCTACCCTATCCACCACGTCGCAGCAGCCGGAAACAAAACCCGCCAAACCCGCAAACCCCGCAGAGCCAGCAAACTCAATCGGTTACAGCAGCGGGTTTCTTTTCACCGCCTTACCACAACCCGCCGACTTGACAGTTTCAGCATTCGTGTGAACATAGAAAGTGACCTGGGCTCTTACAGACGACGAAGTGAACCCACAGCGTTGTCTAAATACCCATCAGGACAACCTATGAATCACATTCGCCTTGCCGAAACCATGTACACACCTGACCAACTTGCGGAAGTCCTGCAAGTCACTCGAAGAACTGTCTACGTTTGGATAAAGAAGAAGAAGCTGGCCGCTCGACGGGCTGGCAATCGAGTACGCATTCACCGGGAAGCTGTGGAAGCGTTCTTGACAACGATGTAAAGGAAAACGCCGCCATCGGAAGACGAATCCGTGGCGGCAGGAAGGAAACGTGAAAGCTGACAATATTTATAAGCCGAACCTCAACAGTTCGTACCCCCACTCTTTAATCTGCCACGACCATTGGTCACTTATGACGCTGGACTGGTCGGACGCAAAACAGAAGTTCCTAAAGACCCCAATCGACATCAGGACCGGCCTACCAGCGAACTCTGACGACATGAACGTCTCGTTCGCAGAAGCAACAAAGTGCCTCGCCGACAACACGGTGTTGAACTATCGCCACCCATGTTGCTGCACAAAACGTCTCGGTCTGATCGACTGTGACCACTGCATCACCAGTGCTGGTACCATATCGCCGCTCGTGCAAAACCTCTTGCGATACATGGGCGCTTATGCGGAGTATTCAGTCAGCGGCAACGTCCATGTGCTGTGCTGGCTGGACGACGTTCCCCGGGACGGCCACAAGGATCGCCAATGGGACGTTGAGTTCTATTGGGGGTCCCGGTCCATTCCGATCACCGGCAACCGAGTCGTGCTGCCTGATTGGGAATCTCCTCATGACGTGGAGCCACAAACTCGGAAGTTCTTGAGACTTCACAAATCGAGATTCGAGAGAGAATGGTTGCCGCCCGCTTCAGCGCCGTCGCCTATACAATCTTCTGTGCTGACGGCTGAAGAAGTCCTCTCGAAGCTCTTCGCCGAACGTGATGGTAAGAGATGGGCCGACATCTACGCCGGGAATTGGCAGGAGTACTACGACAGCCCTTCCGACGCTGACTTTGCGTTGTTGATGAAGTTCGCCTTCTACAGCGGCAAGGACCGGCAGATGATGGAAACAATGTTCTCGGAAAGTGCCCTATCGAGAATCCTGATCCGGGGCACGGTTCAGGAGCCTACGAAGTGGCGCACCCCGAAGTGGACGAACGGGCGTTACAGGAACAGAACGCTCGATGAGGCCATCAAGAAGACGAACAACGTCTATACGCCACGCAAAAAGGCAATGTCGGCAGAAGAAGTGTACAAGATCGGGCGGCAGCGAGTCCATGAAAGCAAGAAGCGACCCTAGAGCCTCAATACCAGACCTTGCTGACAACTTCATGAAGTCGATTCTCGAAGACAACGAACATCACTTCTACAGCTATGGCAGCGCAATTGCCGAACCTGTCAAAGACCCCGAATCTGGAACCGGGGGGCTCAGAACGATTGCGGTGCCCGATCTCAAATGGTACGTGCGGCGAGTGTACCCGGACGAGACCGAAAGTACTGTCAGGGCCGTGGCTGAAGACATCTTGCACAACCCGAACTTGCCACTTCAGCGGATACATGGGCTGGTGACGACGCCGACCTTCAGACACGACTTCTCCGTCATCACCAATCCGGGCTTCGATTTGGCATCTGGTCTGTACTACTCGCCAGATCCGTCGTTGGAGACCTTCACATTTGAAACCAACGCCTCAAAGATGAAAGCAGAGGCTTCGCTGGCCCTGCTGTTCGAGCTTCTGACAGACTTTCCGTTCAAAAACGAGAGTGAAAGATACAGCTACCTTGCCATTCTTCTGACGCTGTTTCTGCGAAGCGCCATCTCGGGCGTCGTGCCATGCCTTGCCATCGACGGAAACGGCCAATCCGTTGGCAAGGGACTGCTGTCCACCATGTTGTCTTTGATCGCCTACGGGGAAGACATCGCTACCAACAGCGCCCCGAAGAGTCGGGAGGAGTGGGCTTCCAAGCTCGACAGCATTCTCCTCCGAGGCGCACCATTTTCAGTCATTGACAACATCGTCGGTTCTTTCGCCAGCGATGACTTTGCCAGCGTCCTGACATCTGCGAAGCGGACGGTCAGGATCAAGGGATTGTCGAAGGTTGTCGATGTGCCCGTCAACACCGTTTGGGTTTTGAACGGCAACGATCTGACCCTGGACAGCGACCTCTCACAACGCATGATTATCTGCCACCTTCAGCACGAAGATCCATCCAGCCGAAAACAAGAGAAGTTTCACATCCAGGCGAAGTATGGCTGCTCCATCGAAGTATTGTTGCGTAAAGAACGGGCGAAGTACATGCAGGCGTGCCTCGACTTGATCTGTGGGTGGGTGAATCATGGGGCACCGAGACGAACGAAGCTGGTGTTGGCAAAATATGGCGAATGGGAATCCGTCATCGGCGGCATCATGGACTGGATTGCGCCAGAAGCAAGATTTCTCGAAGGCCACCAACAGGACACGCTGGCACTGGACTCCGAAAAGGAGGAGACCATCGTCTTCTTGAAGCAGTTGATGAATGCGTTCCCGACTTGCGCCATCAAAGCGATCAGCGTGTCCCAAATCGTTGACAAAGTGTATCCTCCAAAGGTCTATCCACCGGAGCCATCTTTTGAGAAATTGAACCTGCGGGATTTCGTGCCGGAAGGCTTGATGGGCTCCAGCGGCTCGTTCGCCAAACGGCTCGGACGATGGCTAAAGCGAGTCTCGACAAGACGGTGGGGCAACACCGAACTCATCCCCTTGGAAGACAAACATGAGGGCGTCTGGAAATATCGCATTGGCGAGAACATCAAAACGGTGGCCCCAAAGGACGCACTGTGCGAGGAGGCCGAAACGGTGGCGGCGTAGTTGCCGCCACAGCACTACCGCCCCATTGGACCGGCGCTGAATCTGGGATAGCCAAAGCAGCCAGCCTGAGCCAAACTGAAGTGTTTGCATCCGCCAGAAACGACCGCCAGCAACCTCCACCCAAGCGACGGGGAAATACTTTTCAGACCGCCTGCACCAACGTTCCTGCCTGAGATATCCGTCTTCGGCGACTATACGGGCAGGTCAAAGGGTATCGGCCAAAACAGGGGTGCGGCTATGCGTATTCGTCAGGACGGGCCGATCCGACATCGACATCAGAAAAGGACCCGCCAACACTCCCGCCTGCATTTCCAACCGCCTTCCTGAGCGCCGTCTGATGACCGGATGCCCTAACTGTCCCGCCCGAAGACGAACCGATAGACGACAATGGAAACGTGTGAAGTTGAAACGTCTGTTCGTCGCCATCGTCATCGTTGTGGTCGTGCTCGTATTCCTTGTTCGTCGCTATCGTCAGGCATCAGGCGGTCTGCACTTCCAGTCGCACACTAGAAGCCGTTGAACTGCATGGTTACTGAATCGTCGGCCCGAAGTCGCTGCCATCATCAGGGCCGACCTCTGGCACCAACCCATCCACCTGCATATCCCACGTCGCAGCCAGGGCATCAGCGGTCGAGTCAAGAAGCTCCAACAGCGCATCCATTTTCGCTGCGAACTCTTGGATGCTGAACTGCGCTTCGCCGGGATAACGAAACGAATGCGGGCCAGGATCGACAGAGTTCACATCCTCGATGATCGCTTTGAAGTCAGCAAGGGTCTCGATGCCCTGACATTTGAACGAAGCTTCCCATTTCAAGCCCCTCACGATCTGAGCAACAAACTGCCCCAACCACGACAAAGACACGCTCTTCGCCACTGAGATCGGATCGGGCTTGGTCGCCAGAAAGTTACCGCCACTACCGAGAACGATTGCCTTCAATTCCAGTTCGACGGCCTTACGATACATAAACACGACCGGGCAAGCCTCAAACTGGCTGAATGGGCCTGAACCGCCTTCGAGGGTCCCGACCAGCTTCTTTGCCGCCATATGGAAGGATCGAGCATAGACCCACAACTCGTCATCCGGGACGTTGCTCCAGTGCTGGATCATGCTGTGCGGCCCTGGAGTAGAGTCGGGCAATCGGGATGGCTTCTTCTTCATCGCTGCTTCAAGTTTAGGCGATGCTGGTGCCGATTGATGATCGTGAGATAAGCCGAGCCTGTCTTCGTGTATAATCCATAGGCTCATGCCAGACCACTTCATCAATCTGAATTGCGCCAACTGCGGGGCCAAGCTGGAAGTCTACGACGACATGGATCGCTTTGCCTGCGGCTACTGCGGAACCGAAATGCTCGTTCAGCGGCGAGGCGGCACTGTTGCACTCAAGGCTGTCACGGAGGCCATCAAGAAGGTTCAGATCGGCACTGACAAGACGGCGGCGGAATTGGCGCTTGTGCGTCTCGGCAAAGAACTGGAGGAACTGAAGGCTCACCGCTCTCAAGTCGAGAATACGCTCAGGGATGGTGACAAGAGCACCGGCTGTTTCATTTGGGTTCTCCTGCTAGGCTCGGTGGTGGCATTTGTTCTGCTACTCCTGGTGATAGCATTCGTCACGCATTTGGGACCCACCACAATCCACGAGCAGTGGTCCACTCCTGGAGATGGGGAGGTTGCGGTGGCCCTTGGCTGCGTCGTCGTAATGTGCATCGGTGCGCTGGTCTGGTGGTTCAAGAGTGAGGCTGCGGGCAAGAGAAAACTGAGACAGACGTTGCCTGAGATTCAATCACAAATAGACGAGAAAGAGCACGAGATTGAGCGCACCCGGAAGACCGTCCAAGGGTAAAGCTGTTCTCGGGCAAGCCGCACGTTATGAAGACCGAACTTCGCAGTGCCCACCTCGAAGCGGCCCCTCAATGTGCTGAACTCGCTGCCTGCCGAGGAACCTCTTGCACCAGATCGCCGAATGCTATCGAAGCTCGACCCAACAGTCACCACCCAAGAACGGATTCTCGACGTGCTCCAACAATCGCCCGTCCGCATCAAATTGCAAGTAGTCGGTCAGGCGCACCAGCTTGAATCCCGTCAGCCTACCGAAGAACGGGCAGGCTCCGTTGTACTGTTGTTCATACGCAGCCATCAACTCTGGCAACTTCTCCAACTGCGCTTCGAGCGGCAACTCCAGTATCGCCTTCGGGATCTGAATCGTGTTCCAGCGTCGGTACCCACCAGTGACACCGAAGATCGTGATTCCGCTCGGCACCGTCCTCTGCCCATCGGCGTGGATGTACGGTCTGAACTTTTCCTTCTCCTTCTGGCGTTCCCAAGCAACCGTGTCCACTCCCGCTGCCTTCATCGCCGCTGTTTCCCGAACCGCCCTAGTCAACTCGTCAGCGTCATCGGTATAGACGGCGGCGATCTGAGCGATGATCTCTTCGTTCCCCTCGCCGGTCTTCAGCCAGGACTCCAGATCGTTGAGCCCTGGTTCTGCGACAGGATGGCCGAGAGTCGAAATGAAACCGGCTGACGAATAGCCCGAGTCTCTGATGATGCGGTCGATCAATTGAGAAATGGGATAGAGTGAAGCGCCTTGAGGCACGTTGTCTCCTTGGCGCATCAAGAAGGAAGGGGCTTGGTTTTGACGACCTGTGCCGCCCACATCGCCCTCTTCGGGCATACCACCATAGCAAACCTCTCGCTTGGTTGGCCGTCCCCGTTTCTCGAAGGACGTTCTTGATGCTGACTTCAAAGACGAGGATGGCGGGCTGCGGGTTTCAGTGGGTGCCGCTATAATACCCACACATCCACATCTCACGCTTCCGTTGTCTCTTGCTCATGTCGGAAAGTCCTCGTCGTCTTCGTCTGATCGTTGTCCTCCTGAGCTTTGGCCTTATTCGATCAAGAAATCAACTTCTTCTCCTGGACGAAGGGAGGGCGGGGCTATCGCTCGCCCGTCTGCGTCATACTGCCAATACTCTACGAGAAGATGTTCTATAAAGTCGGATGCCTCGTGGACGTTCAAATCCAACCATGCTATGGCTGGACCACGTACCACCCCCTCGGTTCGCTTGTCCAGGTCGTGCCCGGAAAGACCATGCTGTTTCGCCAGTCTTATAATGTAACTCTGCTGCCTCTCCGTCATGCCTCGTGCCATGCCGCCCCCTTCTCTAGTTAGTGGTCGGGCCGACACTGCGGTCATCCGGGCCGAGAAAGGTGACCACAATGACTGCGACCGCAGCCTTGGCGACCAGTGACTTCCCAATCGGAATACGCCAACTCAGACGACAACCACGCTCAAACGTGGAGGCGCCATGCGTCAGGCTAACACGGGTGGGAGTGGAAATCAAGGACGTTAATGGTAACACGCTTTTGAGGAACCGTCAAGTGTTGTGTAATCGGTCGGATCAACCATCCTTGTGACGGATCAAATAGACTAAGTTGGGCGGATCGCCAACGTGATCGGAGGTGTCAACTAAGGGCATCAAGAAACCGAAGAAGTTCGACAAAGTGGCGCACGGCAGAAAGATGGCTCGTGCAATTGTCGGTCAGCCCAAGCCGAAGATCGTGATTCCATCGAAGAAGGACAAAGCTCAGAAGAGACAGCCGGAACACAAAGAGCCGATCACGCCAGAATGAACCTCGTAGAGAATCATCATTTACTATAAAGTCGTCAGTAGCTCTTGACTTGATGATACCTGGACTGTAGACTCTAACCGTTGTCATCTTTCACTGTTCCCCGCACCGTCGTTCAGAAGAATCTTAAGACCACAATTCAAACAAAGGACCACATGCGAAACATCACTACGCTTGACCACACCCTCGTCCTCCAGATGGCGCTCGTGGGTTACGAAATGGAGGCCAGCAGAATCGCAGCGAACATGGCTGCGATCCGGGCAGAATTGGGCCAGGGCGATGCTCGTCGCTCGACCGTCGCAGCGACCGTCAGCGCCGAACCGAAGAAGACCGGCAGACGGTTTTTCAGTGCGGCGGCGAAGAAAAATATGAGGATGGCCCAAATAGCCCGTTGGAAGGCCATTAAAGCTGCGAAGGCTGAAGCGGCCAAGCCGAAACGCAAAGTGGCTGCGAAGAAGCCCGCCCAGGTGAAGGTTGCCAAGAAGGTTGCGCCGAAGCCGACCGCCAAGAAAGCCGCTCCAAAGGTTCGGAAGGCCGCTCACAAGAAGCCCGCAGTCTCCAAGCCGGTTCCCGCAGTCCAGGTCGCAGAACCGACACCGGCTGAAGCAACGGCGTAGTGAACCTTAGAACCCCTACGAGCCGTCCGGGTGCATGGGCGGCGAATCCTGCCCGTCAGCGATTGTGCTGCCCACCCTTGACTTCCGAGTCGCAACATGGTAAGTAGGGAGCGTGGGCAGTCCCAATTTCAAACTCGAACGTCGCCACTTGGCGCACCTACCTAGATCCCGCTAAACCAGCGGGACTGTCAGGTGGAGAAAGGAGATATGGAATTGCCTACTTTCAGGTTGGGTGCCTATTTGCGTTCTCTGCTTGGACACATGATCGACGTGATCGAACAGATGATCGCTTTCGCCCGTAGGGTCGTGGATCTTCTGCGAACCTTGAAAGACTGCCTCGCCTATTCCAGTTAAGTGGTGGTGGGTTCTTAGAGGGGACATCCTCTAGTGAAGATCGTCCCCTCTCCACTTCTGGGCATTCGCTTATGGACGGCGATCTTGACGACACGTTTGGGCGATGCGCTTCAAGTGCGCCCGTTTGTGGGCGTGACATCAAATCAGCGTTTTGCCGACTCACTACCTAGATCCAGCTAAACCAGCGGGAATGTTAGGTGGGGAAAGGAGGAAAATGAGATGGCTGACCGTCTGCGTACTATGCTTGCAGAGATCATCGACCTGATCGAACAGATGATCGGTTTCGCTCGTGCGGTCGTGAAGGTTCTTCGGACCTTGGAAGACTGCCTCTCCTATTCCACGTAATGTGGATTCGTGGAGGGGACATTCTCTAACGGGGATCGTCCCCTCCCTGCTCCCGGCGATTAGCTTCGACCCTATTCGTGAATGTTACAGCGACTTTGTCAGCACGTTTAACTGCGTTGGAAGTGTGTCCCGCTTTTCTGAGACGTAACAAATCAACAGATCAATCAGCGTGGCCGACTGTAACATATAAGGAAGGGCTTTTGGTTCACAGTTCTCAAGGCATTTGCACCGTTGGAACGACATCTCCGAAAATGAATGCAGGCGTAGACATGGACAAAGAATCCCAGAGGTCACCCGAGATCCGAGCAATCCACGACGTTTTACAAGCTGCTCATTTTGCCGCCGAGAAACAATCACGAACAGCCTTCTCGACTGCGAACCTGACCGGGCCGTTCACCGTCAGGTTTGCTGTCTTGGACCATCGCCAGCGCAATCGCTCCTCGGCCAAGTATGCGTGCGTCTCGCCTTCGATCAGGAACGTCTGGTATACCCGGTATACGTCGGCCTGCGAGTAGCTGGTGTTGCCCTGATACGTCCCGGAGTCTCCATTCATCTCGACAGTCCCGTTGGTGTGGGCGCTTCCCGCCGTGCCAGCGAAATACCGGGACCGTTGGGAATCGAGAACCTTGCCCGTCTGCCAGTCACGCTGCTTTTCGGCACCGGCAGAACTCTGAACAAAGCGTTGTGAGCACGTCGAATGCGAATGCCCCAAGGAGATTAAGGAAAAGCTGGCGAGGGATCATGCCGACCTTCTCTACACGCCTTGCAGATCACGGCTACCGTCCTTTCTGGCGTTCGCATACAAGCTGCTGTCCAGAATGTTCTTGATGGTCCGAGCGTGCCATCGACCGTTGTGCTTGGTGGCGACGTGATCCTCATTCAACGCACTGGCGATCATACCAAGACTCCAGCCATCCGCTCGACGCTCCTGCATCAGCTTGACCACCGCCATCTCGCCGGAAAGCTCGACCAGACTGTCCTCGACCCGCTCGAACCCAAACGGGACGTGATTGAACACCTGACGATGAAGCTTCTTGTGCGCCAGGGCAAAGGCAGTTCTTTCACCAATAAGGTTGCGTTCGAGTTCGGCAAAACCGCTCATGACAGTCAGAACCATCCGGCCTATCGCAGACCCCGTATTCATCGACTGCCCGCCCATGTCTACTAGATGAAGAGCGATGCCTGCCCGGTCCCATTCCTTCGTTCGTCTCAGCGCATCTTCGGCATCACGAAATAGACGGTCCAGCTTGAGCGCCACCACATGAGCGATCCCACCAGACAGCCGTTCGATGAGACCAGCACCGGCAGGACGCTTGTGCAAAGGGATCGAGGCGCTGACGCTTTCCTCACGCACAATGTCCACCAATTCCAACCCGGCCATCCGACAGTAGGCGATCAGACGTTCTTCTTGAGCTTCGAGTGACACCCCTGCCCTGGCTTGCTCGACCGTCGAGACCCTGATGTATCCGATAGCGAGATTCCCGGCCTTGGTTCGTTTTGCCATTCTGGGTACGCACTAGTATAGAAGCCGAAACGCCCAAAGGCAAGCAAAACGTGTACGCTCGGTCGTGGGTACACACCGGGAGCCGCTTTCCGAGTACCCAAAACGCCAAAACGAGTAGTACTCTTGGTGGAGATGGCGACAACAGCAGGCAAGGCTCGTACCGGGAAGAAGGCTTCAGGGACCGTTCGTGCCGTCGAGCCGAAGAAGAAAGTTGGACGGCCACGAGCAAAGCACAGCGATCCCAACTACACGCAGATGTCGATCTACGTTCATAACGACGTGCGAACCAAGGTGAAGATGCGCCTGCTGGAGTCTGGTGGCGAGTTCAGCGGGCTGGTGGAATCTCTGCTGCGGAATTGGCTGAAACTGAAGTGAGTCTGACGAAGACCGGATCACTGCCACTTCCCATTTCACAGAGCGTACACTGATCCTTGATGAAGAAGCGAACACGACCATCGAAGCCAGCGCCCGAACCAACGGAGCGGACCCACGTCACGAGCGGAATCAACTTGCCGGTCGAGACTTACCAACTGCTGAACCGGGTAGCCTTCAGTCGCTCGTTGAAACAAGGGGGAAGGCCAAGCGTATCGGGTCTGATCGTGACTTTGGTCGAGCGACATCGGAAAGAGCTTGAGAAGGAGTTGGGCGACTGACGCAGACACTATGCTGGCTAACCCAAAACATCTCGCTACTCTGCTGCAAGGTGTGGACCATTGGAACGATTGGCGGCGTTCTAGCTCAGAAAAGCCCGACCTCGGTGGAGCCAGACTGGGGGGCACCGATCTCAGTGGCGCTGACCTCAGAAACGCAACACTAGGGGAGCCGATCTCGTCAAAGCCAAATTGGTCAAGGCTAACCTCGGTGGAGCCGATCTGATAAGGGCCAACCTCATCGGGGCAAACCTCATGGGAGCGTACCTCGGCCAAGCTAACCTGAGATGGGCCAACCTCAGAACAACCACACTGATCCGGGCGAACCTCCGAGGTGCCAACCTTAGGAGGGCGGATCTCATGCGGGCCAACCTCACCAAGGCCAGCCTCAGATGGGCCAATCTTAGGTGGGCTAACCTTAGGGGCGCAAATCTCAGCGGTGGTGACCTGAGAAAGACCATCCTCAGAGACGCCAACCTGGGACTAGCCGACCTCATCGGCACCAAGCTCATGGAAGCCGATCTGAGTGAGTCTTACCTGAGGGGGGGCAACTTAACCGGGGCAAATCTGACAAAGGCCATCCTCAGCGGGGCTGATCTCAAAGGTGCCGACCTCAGCGGAGCGGACCTAAGCGGGGCCGTCCTCAAGGGGGTCTCTTTGGTGGGGGCCGATCTGAAGACGGCCAATCTCACCGGATGCTCGGTCTACGGAATGTCAGCTTGGGACGTTCAACTTGAAGGGGCAGTGCAGTCGGATCTAGTCATCACTCCTGCAAATGCTCCCACGATCACGGTAGATAACCTGGAGGTTGCCCAATTCATCTACCTGCTCCTAAACAACGAACGTGTTCAGCACGTCCTCTACACCGTAACCTCCAAAATGGTTCTGATCCTTGGCCGCTTCACTCCCTCACGCAAGCCCATCCTTGATTCCATCCGACAGGAACTCCGCAAGCGGGACTATGTGCCCGTCCTTTTCGATTTTGAGAAGCCCTCCAACAAGACGACGCTCGAAACCGTCTCGACCCTGGCGCACATTGCCCGGTTTGTGGTGGCCGACATCACCGACGCCAAGAGCGTCCTCCAGGAGCTTCAGGCCGTCGTTCCCTCAAACCCGTCCGTTCCCATTCAGCCGGTCATGCTCAATTCCCAAACCGAACCGGGCATGTTCGACTTCTTCAGAATGTATCCGTGGGTGCTGAAGCCGTTCTTGTACGTGGACCAGGGCGACTTGCTGGCTGCGCTTTCGGCGAAGGTGATCGGGCCAGCCGAAGCGAAAGTGAAAGAGCAGACCGGACAGTAAGGGGAAGCAGGGGCGTTGTCAGATCTGGCTGAGCAGCTTGAGCCTTTCTTCTACAGTTCCCTTTGCCACCAGCACAACGCACTCCGGTTCGACGCTGATCTCGCACCCGATGAGACGTGGATCGTGAGCAACGGCGATTCTGGTGACATCCAATTCTGGTCGCCCATCTTCTCCAACGTAGACCACCCGATATGTTCCGCCCAGGCAATCCCGCATCACTGCAACGGCCCGCTTCATTTTTTCGCTCTTCCATTCCTGCTGGCACTCGGAGGGAAGCCCAACCAATCTGACCAAATCTCCCACTGCATACTGTGGAGCGTGGCCTCGCAGCCGAAGCCAACCGCAGAGGCCGATGCCAAACAACGCCCTTCTGCTGACCATGCACCGATTCTACACCGCCCAACGGAAGACGGGTTTGCGAAAATGAACTTTCTCAGAACCCTTGCGAAGAGCCAGATGCCAGCGAACTCAACTACGACGGCTTGGTGTCGGATTCGGCCCCAAACCCCACCGATGCTGTAGGGTCGATAGCAGGCCCCTCAATTCGGTTATGGCGTCTTCTCCGATCCCAACGAGATCGCTGCGGCCATGCACAACCTCGTTCCGCTGGTTCCTGTACTTGTTCAACTTGTGTAGATCGTCCAGCGCCAACTCACCCTTCTCGAAAAGTCTCCGTGTAAGATCGAGGGGAGTGCTGCGCCGCTCCTCTGTGGATAGCTTCACCGCTTCTGCCCGAAGAGTCATGGCCTTTTCCAATGCGATCCACACTTCAAGGAAGGCACCCAGGCGGTTTGAAGCGACCGACGATCCCAACACAGGATCGGCAGGATCGGCTATCTCAAACCCGAAGAGATTCTTGAAGAGCACCTTGGCTAGTTCCGCATAGACGGTCACTTTGTCACGCTCGACCGTCAGCCCGTTTCCCTGGTGGTAAAGCTGGTTCCTGAGCCGGTGGTACCACTCGACGCTTCCGAGGTCTATGCCAACCAGCTTGTCGGCGGCGTGCTTTTCAAGAGCATCGAGGAGCCTGGGGAAACTCTCCGCACACTCCTCGTAGTCCTTACGGGAGATCGACAGGCCGTTGATACGCTTAGGAAGCCCCAGGTACGTCTTGGCGGTCAACTCAACAGCGTTATCGACACTGATGATAGCGAGACGCCGATTCCGGTCAGAATCAACCCGCAGCAACTCCAGGCCATGTAGAAGAATCTCGCCCGGTCCAGACGCCCACGGAGCATTGCCAGCCGGATTGGACATTTGTGAGATTAACCTCCGCCGTGAAGGACATCGTACCGCCGATGTGCCGAGCGGTGCATCCTACTCAACTGCTGCGGCACTCCAACAGAAGCCGCCACCCGGTGTTTGCACGTACTCAAGAAGTTCACAGCGGGATCTCGCACGGTAGAAGCCACGCAGAACTGGCTCCGCTACCCCCCGAGGCCGCTTGCAGACGAGGTGTTCGCTCAAAACGCCTCTTTGCCTCGGCAAAGCTCGGCAGCGTGGGAGAACGCATCCGATACTCTCTGTGCGAATGCGTCATCGTTGAAGACTATGTACACTTGATCCACGCTATCGCTTTTCGTTTTCTCGTCGCCCTTGATCCTGCTGCTTGGCAAGTCTTTGAATGGCGTCCACATCATAGACGAAGTGAACTGAGTCACATCTAGAATGACCTTGGAGTTAGCCCCTAGTGCCACAGCCCATTTATCCACTCCATAAGTGTTCTTATTCAGCTTCATCGCACCGCCCAATGTGAGTGATCCGAGCGGAACTGTGAACCGCTCAGTGATTTGAGACTCGTATCCGTCTTTCTCGGGCATGGATGCCCGCTGAATCGTCTCGACAACAATGGTGCAGGAGTCAAACTTAACTGGCACCGTCTCCACCGATGTTTCCGCTTGGCCCTGATCGCCTATTTGTTGCATGTAATGATATGTGGATAGGGGAAGGGCCTGCGTCAACCACTCAAGAGTCGCTGTGAGGGATGCATTATCTGAGCCTTGGGTGCCAGCGTGTCTTGCTGTTTGATCTGCTCTGTATGTCTTCAGGATGGCGACCAAAATACCAGGACCAACCATAAGATCACCTTCTCTGATCGTCCATTCCCGCAGCAGAGTGCTAAGATCCGTCCATGTTGGATTACCATGCTGCTGCTTGAAAAGCGTCAACAGGCTGTCGAAGCTGGCTGGCGGAAACAAGCACACGACACGGACAAGATGGTCGTTGATGAACGTCAACTGTGCGGTGAGGGACTGATCGCCTACTGTCAGGCTGGTCGAACAGGACAGTTCTTGGTTCGAGACGCTGGAACATGCCTCCAGGCCCAAGGCGGTTCGCACATCTGCGGTTGTGTCACCGAGCCGAAGGCCATTCAGTATTTCAGGTGCCCCCTGTTGCGGCCTGTGCGCTGCCCCGGCACTTAGGCGCTGCCGCAGTTGTTCCAATGACATCGGCTGTTGGAGGTTGTCCAAAAGCCCACGCACGTAGTTGATCGGCAGTGCGAAGTTCAGCCCCTCTGCGGAGCGCAGCTTGAAGGAGACCACGCCGATCACTTGCCCCTTGCGATTGACGAGCGGCCCACCACTGTTGCCCGGATTGACGGCGGCATCGGTCTGGAGAACCTTGAACCCTTCACCGCTGTCACGAATCGAACTCAGGATGCCTGCGGTGACTGTTCCTTCGAGACCTCGTGGGCTCCCAACGATCACCACCGACTCGCCAACCATCAGCGTGTCGGTATTGCCCAGATTCAAAACGGCGAGGTCGAATCCGGCGACCTTCACAATCGCTAGGTCTCTGCGCTCGTCTGTTGCCAGTACCGACAGCGAATCGAAGACCTCACCGTTCGCCAGTTGGACCCGTGCGCTTGTCATGTCCCTGATGACGTGAAGGTTCGTTACGATCTTGCCGTCCTTCGAGACGATGAACCCGCTACCCAGAACATCGCCCGAGTCTGTCTTGCCCTGAATGACGACCACGGCTGGCCCTACTCGCTTGACGATCTGAGCGGTCGTCAGAGGCACTTGTCCAGAGGCGAACGGGACCAGTGCGGCTAGTGCGGCGACACTTGAAAGGGCGAACCTGTTGGTGAGCACGAGGCGAACCTTTCCGGCCTCAATCTTCGACGGAGAGGCAAACTCCTAAGACTGCGGCGAAGGCAGTATAGCAGGTGTTTCGGCTCAAGCACGCCATAGAAGATGTAGGCTTCGTAATCCCGTTAGGCCGCTGAAGAAGGGTGATCGGACCAGAAGAGGCGAGGCGAAAGAGTAGACTGGAGGTTGTCATGAATCCATTACCCCCTGAATTGGACGCTCTGAAGGACAAGTGGGTCGGGCCGGTTCGTGTTGCCTACGACCTCCCTGAACCTTTCGTCAATCAGCCGGGTGTGTACGTTTGGGTCAGACGCTACAGGACGACCTCTGCACCTGATCGAGCCCTGCATGGTCTCGTGATCTACGTCGGTGAAGACGGCAGAATACCATCCCGAATGTTCGACCATCTGGCTCAGTTGCTCCGTGGTGCTCAATCAATGTGGGACGAGTCGGGCAAGATGATCTCGGGCGCAGTTCCTCTCGATGTCTTCAAGCGATACAGGGACGATCTTGACGGGTTTTTGAGCACCACCAGGGCAGAGTTCGAGCGCAGCGAATACTTCTACGTGCAGTGCGATTCCAAGTCCACAGATGTCGTTGAGCGTGCCACCTACAACCACATCAGAGAGCGGGTGCGCCAAACTTGGAAGAACGATCCGATCTGGCTGTATGCGTTCATGGGCAACCCGAAAACAGCGAGTCGAGAGGAAGGACAGAACGAAGCTGATCCCATAGTCGCCAGCGAACTCGAAGGCCGTGGTGTGCTCAGGTGGCTTGGCCTCATTCCGTAAGGCGGCAGCGAGGCGACTTCAAGTCTTAGGGTCTCGGCGCTGCTGCAACCAGAACCACACACTCCGGTTCGACGGACACCGAGCACCCGGTCAGATGTGGATCGTGAGCGATGGCGTTCGTGGCGATATCCAACTCTGGTCGCCCATCTTCTCCAACGCAAACCACCCGATACGTGCCGCCGAGACAATCCCGAATCATAGCGACGTGCCGGTTCATTTCCTCGTTCTTCCATTCCTGATGGCACACGGCGGGCAGCGCAACCAGCCTGACCAAATCTCCGACCGCATACTGTGAAGCCTGCGTCATGGACCGATTCTACACCGCCAGGGAGGACGTGTTTGCGAGATTGACTCTCTCCATCCGGCGACCGATTCCGCCATGCAGTTCACGTTGACGCCCGATGATCCCTTCATTTGGTGGACGTTCCATCATTGGGAGCGTGCCGCACAATCGAGACGTGAGGAAGCGACGTTTGGCGACGATACTCTTCAAGCCGACCCGGTTCCATCAGTCGCTACGGCCCAACGAGATCGCCTTCGATACGTCTCAGAGATACCCTTTGGCGTGAGCTTGGCCCACCAAACTCTTGAACAGATAACCTCCCATGTTGGGTGCCCATTGGCCGTACTTCTTCGATCTTCTTGGCCCATCGACAACGTGCCAGTACGGAAGCCAAAACGACGTGCCCTTCGCTCCTTCTGGGTCTCCGAGCACCACCAGGAACGGATAGAACGTCACCGGGTTTCCGCTGTCGTCTTTCCACCTGTCAAGATCCTCATCGGGCGGGATGAACACGTCCAGCACCTTGCACGTCGGGTGTCCAGCACCGAGTCCGAACCGGAATCCAAGATGCAGGTCCATAGCTTCTTCGCAGCAGCTAGGACGCTCCGAGAACTTAAGTAGTGTGTCGAACAAATCCGGCGTGAAGCTGCGGTGTTTGCACTTGCCGCAAACGTACTCTCTCGTCGTCGCCATCCGATCTCCTTTCCTTCAGGTGCTCACCGGGGCAGCGGCGATGATCCTAGACGAGCCTTCTCGATACGGGTTGCGAGTGCCGCCTTCAGCCGTTCTTGTCCGATGAACTCCCTGAGTCGGTTAGGCGTCTCCATGCAGTTGGCCTTTGAGAGCTTCCCATCATACTCCTGGCTCGTGCCTTTGGAACAGCACCGTTCACTTCCTTCCGTAATTCTCCTCGTCCTCTCGCCAGCGCATCGCTCGATCCCAAAACCTTATCGGTCGTGGGTCCCTTGCCGACCAATCTGGCAATGGCACGCCGAACTCATGATGGAAATACGAAGCGAGATCGTTGCCGTAATGGGTTTATCGCCCCATTCTGTACGCCACCAGCCCTGCGCCACATCGAGCAAGATCCCTTCCAGCGGCCACACAAGCCTCGCCAGCAGTTCTTCGGCAGACCCGTTGCGCCAATCCAAGAAGTGCTCTCCGACAGGCAGGAATCGCTCAAGTACGCAACGCAGGTCAGGTGGGAACTCGAAGCCAAACCGATTCTGCACGGACTGAATCTCAGCGTCGTTCAGGCCAGGATCGAGACGCTGAACTTCGGGCCGAGACTTGAGGGCTTCTGCAAGCGTGTCCAGGTACTCGGAATCCATCGCCAGTCCCCCAACGGTGAGGCTACCACGAAAGGCTCACCACTGGTCTCAAATTGAAATAGAATGGACGGGTTGCACAAATGCCAGCCAATCATACCGACCTCGAAAAACGACTCTGGAGCGCCGCCGACGAACTCCGGGCCAATTCCAAACTGAAGTCGTCCGAATACTCAGTGCCGGTCTTGGGCCTGATCTTCCTTCGATACGCCGATCACAAGTTCGCCCAGGCCGAGAAGAAGCTTTCTAAGCAAAGCACCGGACGCCGGAAGACCGGCAAGACTGACTATCAGGCTCAAGGTGTTCTCTTCCTGCCCAACAGCGCCCGGTTCTCGACGTTGCTCAATCTGCCGGAAGGTGCCGACATTGGCAAGGCCATCAACGATGCAATGAAGGCCATCGAAGCCGACAACGAGGACCTGAAGGACGTTCTGCCCCGGACGTACAACCGCCTGGACAAAGAACTCCTCGTCTCGCTTCTGAAGAACTTCGCCGCTGTGCCAATGGACATCGAGGGTGACGCCTTCGGCAAGATCTACGAATACTTCCTCGGCAAGTTCGCAATGTCCGAAGGTCAGAAGGGTGGCGAGTTCTTCACACCCACCAGCATCGTCAAGTTGATCGTGGAAATCATCGAACCGTACCACGGACGCTTGTTGGACCCTGCCTCTGGATCGGGCGGCATGTTCGTCCAGTCCGCTGCCTTTGTCGAGCACCACAAGAAGGCCGTCACCGACATTTCGATCTACGGCCAGGAGAAGGTTGCTGAGACCATCCGACTTTGCAAAATGAACCTCGCAGTCCACGGTCTTGCTGGCGACATCAAGCAAGCCGTGACCTACTACGAAGACCCGTTCAAGAGCGTTGGCAAGTTCGACTTCGTTATGGCGAATCCTCCGTTCAACGTAGACAAGGTGGACAAGGAGCGATTGAAAGACGATCCACGCTACCCGTTTGGGATGCCGAAGAACGACAACGCCAACTACCTCTGGATTCAAGTGTTCTATTCGGCGCTCAACCAGACCGGACGAGCCGGATTCGTGATGGCGAACTCTGCCGGTGACGCACGAGGTTCCGAGCTTGAGATCCGCAAGAAGATGCTCGAAGACTGGGCCGTGGACGTGATGGTCTCGGTCGGACCCAACTTCTTCTACACGGTCACCCTGCCATGTACTTTATGGTTCCTGGATCGTGGCAAGAAGAAGACGGGGCGCAAGGACAAGGTGCTGTTCATCGACGCACGCCACATCTTCCACCAGATCGACCGAGCGCATCGTGACTGGACGCCGGATCAGATCGAGTTCATCTCCAACATCGTCAGGCTGTACCGGGGTGAAGAAGCTGAGACCGAAGCCGGAAGCCAGGGGTTGATGAAGGAGAAGTTCCCGAAGGGCAAGTACGCCGATGTTCTTGGGCTCTGCAAGGTTGCCACGCTAACCGACATCGAAGCGCAGGGATGGAGCCTGAATCCGGGCCGCTATGTCGGCGTGGCAGAACGAGCGCCAGACGACTTTGAGTTTTCGGTGCGCCTGGAGGAACTGAACGAAGGACTGGAGACGCTGAACGCTGAGGCTCGGGAGTTGGAAGAGCGGATTGCGGAGAACGTGACTGCGCTGTTGGAGAAATCATTGTGAGCCTCGCTCGAATGGCGCTCCGAGAACTCCAGGCTCCTAAGCGATGGGCGCTCAACTGCGGTCCTTTCGGCTCCAAGTTGGTGCAGAAGGACTACGTGGAGTCAGGTGTTCCAGTCATCCGTGGAGGCAATCTCTCCAGCGATAGCAGGTTCGACCTGAAGGAGTTCGTTTTCGTGTCCGAAGAGAAGGCAGACGACCTTCTGCCGAACAACGCACATCCTGGTGATCTTGTCTTCACTCAACGAGGCACCTTGGGGCAGGTCGGCATCATCCCCGAAGCGTCTTCGTTCCCGAGGTACGTGATCTCGCAGAGTCAGATGAAGCTGACCGTGGACCGCCAGAAAGCTGATCCGTTCTTCATCTACTACGTTTTCAAGGCACCGGAGACGGTCCAACGAATCCATAATCAAGCCTTCTCGTCTGGCGTTCCTCACATCAATCTCGAAATCTTGAGGAGCTTCGAGATCGACCTACCGGAACTCCCCGCACAACGCCGCATCGCATCCATCCTTTCCGCCTACGACGACTTGACCGAGAACAACACCCGGCGCATCAAGATTCTCGAAGACATGGCGCAAATGCTCTACCGGGAATGGTTCGTCAACTTCCGGTTCCCCGGCCACGATAAGGTGCGGATGGTCGAATCGGATTTGGGCCTGATCCCAGAGGAGTGGGAGGAGGTAAAGGTCGAAGAGGTTGTACAGCGGGTTCCGTCAGGCAAGAAGTACGATCAGAAAACCATTTCTTCTAGAGGTAACATTCCAGTCTTCGATCAAGGCAAATCCGGTGTAATTGGATACCACGACGACGAGCCGGGGGTCATCGCATCCCCTGATAACCCGATCATTGTCTTCGCAAACCACACATGCTATCAACGGCTCGTACTGTGTCCATTCTCGGCGATTCAAAACGTCTTGCCGTTCTTGCCTAGTCGGTTTCACCCACGAAACATCTATTGGCTGCATTGGGCAACGAAAGACTTGATTGCGTTCAACGACTACAAAGGTCACTGGCCTGAGTTCATGAGCAAGAGGCTGTTGTTGCCAAGTTCGGATGTCTGCGAAGCCTTCGGAGATGTAGTAGGGCCAGCGGTTCAACGGCAATATGTTTTGGAAAAGGCGAACATCAACCTCCGAACGACCCGAGACCTACTCCTGCCGAAGCTGATCTCTGGCGAAATCCCTGTCGAGGCCGCTAACGAAGCCGCCGAACTCGTGGAACAGACCGCATGAGCTACGCCAATCTCGACTCCGAAGACGCTGCCATCGAACAACCGACGATAGCTCTCTTCGCTGAGTTGGGATGGGAAACGCTGAACTGCTATCACGAGGTCTTCGCTCCTTACGGTGGGCCACCCTCGACGCTCGGACGGGAAACGATGGCCGAGGTCGTCTTGCCATACCGTCTTCGTGCCGCCATCGAGACGCTGAATCCCGGCGTCTCACCAAATGCAGTCGAGATCGCTGTCCAGGAGTTGACCAAAGACCGCAGTACGATGAGTCCAGCCCGAGCGAATCAAGAGGTCTACCGGCTTCTCAAGAACGGCGTCAACGTTACGTACAAGCGGACCGACGAAGAAGAAGAGACCGTCGAGACCATCACGCTCATCGACTGGACCGAACCCGGCAACAACGATTTCCTGCTGGCGTCACAGTTCTGGATCGCTGGTGAATACGGGAAGAAGCGTGCCGACCTGATAGGGTTCGTGAACGGCATCCCGCTCGTCTTCATCGAACTGAAGGCATCGCACAAGAAACTCGAACTGGCCTACCAGAAGAACCTCTCAGACTACAAGGACACGATCCCACAGGTCTACTGGTACAACGCTCTTGTCATCCTGTCCAACGGCTCGAAGGCTCGGATCGGCAGCATGACAGCCGGGTTCGAGCATTTTGCAGAGTGGAAGAAGACCGACGATGAAAGCGAACCCGGCATCATCAGTTTGGAAACGATGATTCGAGGTGTCTGCGAGAAGCGAAGGCTCTTGGACCTTATCGAGAACTTCATTCTATTCGACGGACGAGATGGCGAACCCAAAAAGCTGGTTGCCAAGAATCACCAGTTTCTCGGCGTCAACAATGCCATCGCAGCCGTTCAGCGCATCACAGAAAACTGCGGCAAGCTCGGCGTCTTCTGGCACACCCAAGGCAGCGGCAAAAGTTATTCGATGGTCTTCTTCTAGTCAGAAGGTGCTGCGGACCATCCCTGGCAATTGGACCTTCGTGATCGTGACCGACCGGGACGACCTAGACACGCAAATCTACCGGAACTTCGCCAACACCGGAGCCGTCCTCGAAGACGACAAGCGGGTCCGGGCTGACAGTGGCGAGAGCCTGAAGCGGATGTTGAACCAGGAAGACCATCGCTACGTGTTCACCCTGATTCAGAAGTTCCATACGGAGCACGGGGAACGCTATCCGGTCCTTTCGACTCGCTCGGACATCATCGTCATCACCGACGAAGCGCACCGCAGCCAGTACGACATCTTCGCCGCCAACATGCGGAGCGCCCTGCCCAATGCTGCGTTCATCGGCTTCACTGGAACACCGTTGATGGCCGGGGAAGAACTGACCAAGGAAGTCTTTGGGGAGTACGTCTCAATCTACAACTTCAAGGAATCCGTGGACGATGTGAACACGGTTCCTCTGTACTACGAGAACCGTATCCCTGAACTCCAACTCACGAACGACAACCTGACCGAAGAGATTGCCGACATCTGCGAACGAGCCGACCTGGACGACGATCAGGAACGAAAGCTGGAGCGGGAGTTCGCACGGGAATACCATCTCATCACCCGAGAGGATCGTCTGGAGCGGGTCGGAGAAGACATCGTTGCTCACTACATGGGTCGTGGCGTCCTGGCGAAAGCGATGGTCATCTCGATTGACAAAGCGACAGCAGTTCGGACCTTCGATATTGTCCAGAAGCATTGGAAAACGGCCATCGCCAACTTGAGAAAGGAAGTGGCCGCTGCCGATCCGATGGACATGCCGGAACTCACAGAGCGTCTGAACTTCTTTGAGGGAACTGACATGGCGGTCGTCGTGTCTCAGTCGCAAAACGAAATTGAGGAGTTCAAGAAGAAGGGTCTGGACATTGCCATTCACCGGAAGCGAATGGTGAAGGAAGATCTCGAAAAGAAGTTCAAGGAAGCCGACGATCCGCTCCGTATCGTCTTTGTCTGCGCCATGTGGATCACCGGGTTCGACGTGCCTTCGTGCGCCACCATTTACCTCGACAAGCCAATGAAGAACCACACGCTCATGCAGACCATCGCACGAGCTAACCGGGTTTGGAAGGACAAACTGAATGGTCTGATCGTGGACTACGTGGGCGTGTTCCGCAATCTTCAAAAGGCGCTGGCGATCTACGGTGCAGCACAGGATGGCACCGGCGACACCCCGATCCACGACAAAAGCGAACTGGTCCGTCAACTCAGAGAGGCCATCGCCAACACCACTGTTTTCTGCCAGGAGCGCCACATCGACCCGGCAGCGATTCGTGACGCCCGAGGTTACGAACGGGAGAAGCTGAAAGAAGATGCCGTAGCCGCCCTGGTGGTGAACGACGAGACGAGACGCCAATACCTGAATCTGGCAACGGCGGTCGGTGCGCTCTTCAAGTCGCTCTTGCCGGATGCCGCCGCTTACGAATTCGGCCCGATCTGCAACGTCTTCAAAGTGATCGCCGAGAAGATCCGGTCAGAGCTTCCGGTCGTGGACATTTCGGCAGTGATGGGTGAAGTGGAAGAGTTGCTGAATAGGTCCATTGCAGCAGACGGCTATGTGATGCCGCCAGTCTCGAACGATCCGACTCGCTACATTGACCTCAGCCAGATTGACTTCGAGGCGCTGAAAGAACAGTTCGACAAAGGACGCAAAGCCATCGAGGTCCAGAAGCTCCGGGCTAAGATCGCCGGGAAGTTGGCCCAGATGGTCAAACTCAACCGGACCCGAATCGACTTCCTCGAAGAGTTCCAGAAGATGATTGAGGAGTACAACGCCGGGTCGTCCAACGTCGAGGCATTCTTCGCCAAGCTGATGGCCTTCACGAAGAAGCTGAATGCGGAAGACAAGCGTGGCCTCTCCGAGCAACTGACCGAGGAAGAACTCGTGATCTTCGACTTGCTCACCAAACCTCAGATCGCCCTCACAGACCAGGAAGCGTCGGAGGTGAAGAAGGTGGCGAGGGCGCTCCTGGAGAAGCTGAAGAAAGAGAAGCTGGTACTCGACTGGCGAAAACAGCAGACGACCAGGGCGATGGTGTTCACGACGATCAAGGACATCCTCGATCAGCTTCCGAGGGCTTACACGCCGGAACTCTACGACAAGAAGTGCGACGTGGTGTACCAGCACTTCTACGAGGCGTACAGCGGCCACGGCAAGAGCGTCTACGTGGTGAATTGAGAACGGAATGGACCAACCCCCATTTTCAAAGCGCCTCGGGTACACCGGAGCGGACGCAGAAATCACAATCAGGGAAGATGCTCCTGCGTTCCTGCGCTATTGGATCAGCGGGTGGGCGGCGAAGGCTGGCCTGTCTGCTGACGCCATGAGGGGGGCCGTCTGCGAAATCCTCCGCACCGTCCCGAATTTCGACAACTGGTCCCCTGGCAACGTCTCGGCGGAAGTCGATACTTTAGTTGGCGGCTGTCCGTGGTACCGGGTCTACGACATCATCGAAGCCTTTGCTGAGGGCATCAAGAGAGGGATTAACCACAAGGCGACTGCCGAGTTTGCGGAGACGGTGAACAAGTACTTCAGAGAGGCGGGAATCGGGTGGAAGCTGGAGAACGGGTTGATCCTGAGTCGTGGAGATGAGGAGTTTGAGGACCAAACAGCGAACGCCGCAGGAGTCTTAGCTGAGGCCGGATACCGCACGGCTACGCAAGAGCTTCATCAGGCCATAGCGGACCTCTCTCGTCGGCCAGAGCCAGATCTGACGGGAGCGATTCAACATGCGATGGCTGCTCTGGAGTGCGTTGCCAGGGAGTTTTGTGGCGAACCACAGCCCACGTTCGGCAAGCTCATCGAACGCTATCCGAACATGCTGCCACGTCCTTTGGATCAGGGCGTTGAAAAAGCATGGGGCTATGCCTCCGAGATGGGAAGGCACGTTCGTGAAGGGCGACTACCTGAACGAGACGAGGCCGAACTGATCGTCGGAATTGCCGCTACGATTGCGACGTACTTGACGAAGAAGAAGGCAGGTCAACGACCGACAATTGAGTCACCACTCACGGACGAGGATGTGCCGTTTTGAGTTTCCTTCGGATGGGATGCTTCAGGGGCGACGATGAAGAAGCCAAATCAGACGATTAGCGAGGTCACACGACGAGCGATCATCGACTACTTGTCCGTGAGCCGATGGTGGTCTGGCGCTCTCGAAGAACATGAGTTCCTTGGCCGGATCTACCCGCTGAGTCAGATGCCATCGACTGACCATCGGAGCGAGTACAACAACGCCTCTCTGGACATTTGGAAACACCGAGTAGTGAACTCGGATTGGTCGGCTGATTGGGTGTTCACCGATAGCCGTTTCGATCTCCTTTTCGGCCCCGACGAACCATTCCTGAAGTTCCTGGCAGAAACGGTTCATCCTGTCATCCGGCCCAAGACCGAGGAGGCTTCGGAGATGGTTAACGAGTACAACTCACATCTGGCTATCGACGGGTGGGAGCTATACGTCGTCAGAGAGATCTCTGAGAAGCCCGTCTTCGGTTGGCGGCTGATCGCAGATGGCGCACGTCGGCATTTGGAACAGGCAAAGGCGGTTGCCGAGCGCCTGAGCGGGCAGTACGTCAGTCAGCAGATTCGACGCCTGGAGGATGCCGTTGACAAGGACCCCGAACTCGCAATCGGAACCGCCAAGGAGTTCATCGAAACGCTCTGCAAGACAATCCTGAGTGAACGTGGAGCCTCGTTTGCCAAGGATGAAAACCTTCCGGCCCTTGTGAGAATGACAATCAGGGCTGTGAAAGTCATTCCCGACAATCTCGTAAACTCGGTCGGTACGGGGAAGACCATTACAGTGTTGCTAAACAATCTGGGTTCAATCGGCCAACAACTTGCCGAACTCAGGAATCTCTACGGCACCGGGCACGGCAAGCTGACGCATCACGTCGGTCTTGAGAAGCGCCATGCGAGGCTGGCTGTTGGGGCGGCGACTACCTTGGCGCTGTTTCTGTATGAGTCGCACGAAGCTGAAGGAAAGGGCCAGCCGTAACAACCTGTCGATGTCCGGGACGCTGGCTTCCGGTTCTGAGGTCTGATATGGCAGATGTTGTTCTTTCATTCGATGAGTCACATCTCGAAGGCATTTGTAGGATTCTCGCCGACACCAGTTGCGGCCTGACGGGTTCGGAGATTGGCCGGATTCTCCAGCAGGTTGGCATCGAAGACGGAGACCCCACCGCAACAAAATGGAAGCGGCTCCTTTTCGCACTGTGCAACCGGCAGCGCCAGGACCGATGCGGGAACAATGTCGTCCGGTTCCTCTATGCGGCGATGGACCCGGTACGATACACCGGCAGCCCCGATCTGTTTGAAGATCGCCGCAGCGAACTCAATCAGGTTCTCATCTTCTCGGGCTACAGCCTTGAGAAGAACGGGAAACTCAAAAGACAGCAAGCCGCCGCCACCTTGGACGAGGCCCAGGAGCGTGCGAACCGACTGAAAGCCGAGCTTCAGCGGCGAGGCGTCCATTCTGACGTGCTCATGTTCTGCAAGGCTGAACTGATCCAGAAGAACTACTTCCACGCCGTCTTCGAGGCGACCAAGAGCGTGGCAGACAAGATTCGGAAGATGACCGGGCTAACTGGAGACGGTGCTGGATTGGTGGATCAGGCTTTCGGCCTCGGACAGTCGGGAATCCCCTTCCTCGCTCTCAATACGCTGCAAACCGACACGGAGCGGGACGAACAGAAGGGACTGATGAATCTCATCAAGGGGATGTTCGGTGCTTTTCGGAACGTGACGGCGCACGCACCGAAGATCTTTTGGAACGTCACCGAGCAAGATGCCCTTGACCTGTTGACCATCGCATCGCTGATCCATCGGCGTCTGGACTCGGCGGTGAGAACGCAGAGGACGGTGTAAGAACGCTCGGCTGAAGCCACGGAGGAGTAGTAATCGAATGCACGATGTCAGACTCAGAACAACCCAAAGGAACGAGATCCTGCACATCATTCGTTTCCTTGGCCTAGATCCACTCGAATTCGAGTGGACAGATGAGAAACAGGACGAATACGTTGATGATGAAACCGTGCATTTCATGGTCTCGGTCCTGACGCACCGCCCGACTGGGTACTTCTGCCGATTCGGTGGATTTCGGGTCCACTTTTCGCCGGGACACGAAGTAAGAGAGCAGACAGAGCACAGGAACTCGTGGCCTGACACGGTGGAGGCCGCTCGTGGCTGGTTGAATGAGCTACAGAAGGAGGTTGACGCTCCTGATCTGTGGGCTTCCATCGGACAAGAGAAGGCTCTGTCAACGGCGGCTTCATCTTCAACCACCGACAACCGCCCATTCACCGCCTCCGAACAAGGTCTCATCGCTACGAAGTTGGACGAGATCAAAGGCTACCTTCTAGCAGGCCAGCAGTTCAGCGCCGCACAAGCCGAGTACGTTGAGCGGGAGTTTGCCGATCTCAAAGAATCGTCCACACGCATAGGGCGGAAAGATTGGTTGAGAGTTCTAATGGGAGTGCTGGTTGGTCAGGCCATCAACCTTGCCCTCGATCCGCAGAAGGCGAAGGGCTTGCTCCAGTTGGCCGGATCAGCATTTCAGTGGGTATGGGGAGTTGGGCAGAACTATCTGCCCCTGCCGCAGTGACAAATGTCGGACGAAGCATGGCGTCGTTTCTGCTGGCGACGTATGAGACAAGACCACAGAAAGATGTTGGAACTGAACGATAGTCTTCTTGCCGACCAAGAGCGTTAGTTCATTGGAGGCGTTGTGTATCACTGCTACGAGCACGGAATCGACCACAGACAGTTGGACTGTCCCAAGTGCGTCGCCCAGAAGCGACACGAGGAGGTCATTGATGCTTTGAAGTCTCAGGCCGAAGCCCAGGCTGAGGCTCTGGCCGAAGCAGAGTACAGGCGCTTCAACCCAGGCGAGTACGTATGCCCCCATTGTCTGTATAAGACACTCATCCGAAATGCTTCGAGGTGCCGGGACTGTCACGGTACGATTGACCGTGGGTATTGGGACGGAGTTGTCTTGGCAGAAGAGCAGGCGGCGAAACGTCGACAACAGGAAGAGGACCGCCGCCTAGAAGAATGGGAACGGGCGAAGCCAGACAGAGAGCGGGTTGCAGAACAACGGGCAAGGGCCGCACTTCATGAGCGTATCCTGATTTGGGTTGGCGGGGGCATCGTCGTGTTTCTTCCCCTTCTCAGCGCATTGACAGCATCGGTCATCAACGCAATCATCGGAGCAGGCGACATAGGTGGTCCCTTAGTAGCATTTGCTGTTCCCGGATTCAACTATCTGGTTCTCCTTCCTGCCTTGCTGTATTCGGCATTCATGCCGGGGAAGGCAGCGTTCTTCGTGTGCGTTGTGTGTTGGGCATTCATCGCAGCGGGTGTGTTTCGCCTAGCGGCACGAACGAAGGGTTGAGTACGGCGAATGCAGTCGCCCTCCAACACCTCCTGAGCGGCATTCGCTTCGTCTTGGCGGATCAGTTGCTTCGTCTTGTGGTCATCGAAATCTGTTGTAGGCGTGGTATTCCAGATTCTCAGTGAGTGGCCTCGCCCATTGCTCCAAAGGCTCTCGAAGCAGTTGGTTTTCGAGCTTGTAGTAGTCCTTCCCGTTCTCGAATTCTTCTTTGATCCGCTTGCTCACGACGATGCGCCGATCTTTCGGGTCCACGGTCAGGTAGCCCTCGTCAAAGAGCCTGTGTAGATCGCTCCGCAAAAGAAGACCATTCGAGACCTCGTGCCGCATGACGACCGAGTAGGGCTTGATGTGGGCGGCTTCGAGTACTGGCAGGGTTCGCTCTCCTGTGATCGCACACCTTCGAGAGTAGGCTTCCGTCACCAAAACTCTGAACAGCCCTTGACCGAGGCGAGGGTGGACGATCTGCGGTTTCCCAAAGCCGTTCGACTCGATGGCGGCGACCGTGGCGGTGTCCTGCTCCAACAGTGAGGCAGGCGTTCGCTTCAGGCGTTCGCTGACGGCATCCCAGAGTCGTCTTCCCACCGTTTCTTCCGAATTGAAAGTCTTGCCTTCTTGCGTGCTCAATCTAAACTCTGCTGGCCGTGGAATCCAGTCCGATTTCGACCAAAAGAATGGCTCTGCAAGCATGATGCAGCCCACGGTTGGGTTGTCACCTGCTTGCATTGGGACATGCCGAATGCGTGCGATCCGAGATCGAAACTCAGGCAAGGACCTCACACCGTTCTCTTCTGCGAACGTCTCCCAGGCCATGTTGATCGGCATTTGAAGAAAGCGAGTGAAGAATCCCCCGCCCGCAATGGCGTCGTTGGGACACTTCAGCTTGAAGAGAAGCAGTTCGCCGGGTTCCAGCGCCTTGAATTTGGCTTCCGGTGATGGACGCCAGAAGTTTACCTCGTCCACGCCGGTCTTCGAGGCATGGAGCGCAAACCAGTCGTTGTCGGTCACAGCGACGTACAGTTGCATTGACTCAGATCAACAGTCTACTGCCTGCCGAGTTGAATGGCGAGGCCGAGAGAGGTTGGTGCGCCCGTCGCTGTGGGCAAATCCGACCGAAGGTCGATCCACCGTCACCAGCAGATTGCCGCACCATCCTGTCTGAAATGAAATAGAATAGGCGGTCGTCACTTTTCAGCCGACCAGAGTAGACTTGGCGAATCGAGGATAAGGAAGGCTTTATGAGCAAGGCAACGATTTGGGGCATCCACGCAGGTAGAACTGGTGATGCTCATACCCTGTTTCTGCAACGTGGCGTGATCGCAATTGGCTGGAAGGCGATGGGCAATCTCTCACCGATCCCGCCCAACCGTGAAGCGTTCAGAGCGGCGTACACCAAAGCGTATCCCAACGAGAAGCCCGCAGCCATCCCGAACAACGCAGGACAACCTTTCCGCTTTGTTTGCGAGATGAAGCAGGGCGATCTGGTCGTCTACCCTGCCAAAATTGATCGCACGATCAACATCGGTCAGATCACGGGCGACTACTTCTACGACCCGAAGAGCGAGGGCTATCCACATCTAAGGCCGGTCAAATGGCTGAAGACGGTGCCACGCCTGCAATTCTCCCAAGGTGCGCTGTACGAGACCGGCTCTGCGCTGAGTCTGTTTCAGATCAAGAACTACGCTGACGAGTTTCGTGCCGCTCTCGAAGGCAAGGAAGCTGTGGTTCCGGTCAAAGAAGATCCAACGGTTCCGAGAGTCCAGAGCGACATCGAAGAGACCACGAGAGACTTCATCATCAAGGCGCTGGCGCAGGAGTTGAAGGGGCATCCACTCGCTGACTTCGTGGCTCATGTCCTGAATACGATGGGTTACCGAACCAGGGTTTCGCCAGAAGGAACGGATGGCGGCGTTGATATCATCGCCCACAAAGACGAATTGGGGTTCGAACCGCCGATCATCAAAGTCCAGGTCAAAAGCTCCGAGTCTTCCTCTGTTGGAGACCCCGTGGTGGCAGCGTTGTACGGCAAGGTAGACCCCAAGGAGTTCGGCCTATTCGTCACTCTTGGCACGTACTCGAACCAAGCAAAGCAGTTCGCCAGGGGCAAGGCCAACCTTCGCCTGATCGACGGGGACGAACTCGTGGACCTCATTCTCGACCACTACGAGCAGTTCGAGTCCCGTTACAAGGGCATCCTGCCACTGAAGCGAGTCTACGTACCGGACCCGGATGAGGCGACGGAGGAATAGCGGTGTGGGAAGTATGGAGGAGATAGAACAATGAAACAGACGATCACTGCGTTTTTGATTTGTTGCTTTGCCTGCTTCGCCGGAACCAAAGCCGACGACACGCTGACGATCAACTCGATTCCTCCCGGCGCTCAAGTCGAACTGAATCGCAAGGTCATCGGCACGACGCCGCTCTCGTGGAAGGTCGGCGAGTACGCTTTCAACGTGCGGAAGTCCACGATCTTCTCGAAGCATTTGGGCACGCCGGTTATCATCCGGGTATCGAAGGACGGCTACATTGCGAAGGAGATGAACATCACGCAAGAGTATCAGTGGCACAGCATGAACTACCAGAACCACTACAACTACTTCATCATCGTCTCCAACTCTTTCCAGATCAACCTGGACAAGATCGCCGCCAGACCCGCAGCCATGACGAACGCCGACGTAATCAAGCTGCATGAAGCTGGTTTCGGCGACGATCTCATTATCGACAGGATCAATGCGTCCCCGGCTGCATTCAATCTGGAGTTCGATGATCTCGTGGCGCTACGCAAGGCACAGATCTCTGACGCTGTTGTGCAGGCGATGATGCACGCCAAGTGAGTGCAGCAGGCAGGAAGAGTAGGCAGATTTCGGAAAATGGAGGCTTGCTGCAATGGACGCCAATGAGATTGTGAAGCACGCTCCCGAACTGCTTAAGAGTGGTGCTGCTCTTGCAGGTGCGCTCAAGTTCACCCATGTCGTCAAGGCGATGCTCGGCCCTGCCACGGCTGAGATAGCGGAGCGGTTCCGGGACGAGGTTCGCCTGTATCGCTTCGGCAGACAACTGGCCTGCCTGAAGAAAGCAGAGCAGATGGCGACCGACGCCGGGTTTGCGCCCCAGGCGGTGCCAATCAAGCTATTGTTCCCGCTTCTGGAGGGCGCATCGTTTGAAGAGAACGAAGAACTCCATACGATGTGGGCGGCGTTGCTGGCGAATGCGTCGTCACCAAAGAACGGCAGAAAGATCAGACCGGGGTTCATAGCAATCCTGAAACAGATGGCAGCAGACGAAGCCATCCTCTTCAACTGGATATCCACCACGGAAATGAAGAGGACTTCGATGGGACAACAGCAGTTAGCCCTTCGGGATCTTCTAAAAGCTGCACCTGATCTGGGCTTCCCGAACCCTTTACACGAGACGAAGCTGTGGGTGTGCCTCGATGCGCTCGAATCCGCACTACTGATCCGTCGCCTTCCACACGTTGTACGGACAAAGCCTAGCGGTTCTCCGTCTGAGGACGATTACCTATTCGACAAATATGACATGACGAGCCTCGGACGTGAATTCGTCGAAGCGTGCTGTCCACCCGAAGTCATACGCAAACAGCGGTTGTAGATGCCCGACGCTCTCACCATCATCTCGAAGCTGATCCAATCGCCACCCGGTCAGTTGGTCGCTGGCGCTGCCTTGGCCGGGATCGTCTGGAAGTTCTTCGAGCGGGTTGAGAATGTTCTGAACGAAGACACGAAGCTGGAGATTGCGGTTTGGCTGTTGGGACGAAAGAAGTTCAGCCCGGAGGTTGAGCAGTGGCCTGAGACGTTCTCAAAGGTGTTTGATCGGGTCTTTGCGGCGAAGCATCTGTCGTGGAAGTGTTTTGGACGGAGCAGCCTTGCATCGTTCGTACTCGCATCAGCGTTGTTCCTCGTCTTCGCACCGTTTTCTGATAGATGGGAGTATTACCTTTGGCCGACGACCTGGGCCATTGTTATTGCGAACGTCTTGCCTGATTACTCTGCACTATGGGTCACACGCATCGTCTTACGGGCGATGAAGCGGAGCACCAGCCCATTCTTGTTGGGGTCGCTGCTGTTGTGCGACTTTGTTGGAACCCTCTACATCTCTGTGGCGGGAGCATCTGCCGCACTGCTATCAGTGCTCATATTCACAGATGCCGAGGCAAACAAGACGTTTGTCTCTGACATGCTCCTGCGACGACTAACCTTTCAAGATGGTGGGCCGCTGCACTTCATCAAAGCGAATCTTCAGTTCGGCTGTCGCTTTCCATTCTATGTGCTGCCAGCATTTGTCACGTCAGTCTGGCTCTGGCTCTACGCCGGGTCTGGGTTCCTTCTGAAAGCTGCCCGTCGATTCGACATCGGCTTCGAGTGGTTCAACCGGAAGTTCGACATCGAAAAGAAGCCGCTGCAATCCATCGGCCTCGTTGCAGGTGCGCTGGTGGCTGTGGTGTATTGGACGGCGGTGATCGTGAGCAGGGTCGTGGGGTGACATTTATCAATGAAGCAGAATCGAAGACTGAGACTCGGAGAAGACAACTCGAAGAACACGGGCAATGTTGGCGAGGAACTGGCGACCTCTGTACTCGAACTCGCCGGGTTCCGTGTGGTGGATCTCAACAAGACCATCAGGAGAAATTTCAAGTTTGCGGACCTCCTGGCAGAACGGAAGGGCATGTGGTATGCGGTCTCGGTCAGGAGCCGCCACAAATACACGAACGACGGGGCTGTGAAGAACTGCTACAAGCTGAAGACTGATAAGATTGCCGAGGCGCTTGAAGAGATCCGGCAGATCATGAGGATCGACGCTCTGCCTGCGTTCGTCGCTATCGAATTCGACCGGGAGACCTATAACGCCTACTTCGGGATTGTGTCAGAGCAGACCAGGAGAAACGGAATCGGCATGAGGGAAAACGAACGAGCGAAGTACGAATGCCTTGGTGAGAACAGACCACATCACCGTGAGGTCGAACCGAACGAGTACATACGGATTGCAGATATTGCGAGTCGGTCATGTTCTGGAGCGGAGAGTCCGTCTGGAGATTTGCTTAGACCGGTTTCGGAGATCGCCTCCATAGGCATCACCCCACGACCAGCGTCTTCGGTTTCCGTGGGTGCTGAGAGGTGGCGGCACCTGAAAGAACGTTGTGGCCCGGAGACCAGCCGCTTACTCCAGATGCTCACTGATGTGATCGCCACGTTGTTCCCCGAGATTGATGTCGAGTGGAACCGTAAGGTTTACGTCTCGTACAACGTCGGCAAGAGCGTCTGGCTGTATGTGCGAACGTATCCGTCCTCGTTGCGGCTATTGTGCCGAGTGGATGCAGGGAAGTTCGATCAGGCGGAACTGGCGAGGCGGCTGGTGGTTCGTGAGTTGGACGGCGACGAGTCTCACGCTGACAAGCTGGCCTCTGGTAGCTCCGTTTCTGTCCGCAGGGAGACAGCTTCCAGAGACAAGGTGCTGCTGCGAATGAAGAAGGACTTCGACCCTCATTCAGACGGCTTCCTTCAGTTCCTTAAAGATGCACGTAGCTCGTGGGCGCAGCGGGACCGGACCAGTTCTCGGTCTGAAGTTCCGCAACCATGATAGTTCCGATCAAGAAGCCGAGAAGGAGTGTCCATGAAGACCACTGTTAGCCCTGGAGACGACGGGAAGAACCGACGCAAGGCCGTTGATGTCGAGGCCGAACTGCTCAAGAAGATGGACGAGTGCGTTCGCCGATACCCGAGCGACGTTCCCCGAATTCCGTCAGGGCCACCCGAGGACCGAATAGCGGGAACGGCGTTCTTTCCCGGCGGGAAAGGTCTGTACCTGGAAGACCGAAATCCTTTGACTGCTGACTTCCCTTTCGGCGGCGTGATGGTCCTCGGACACAATTTCGACTCAGAAACGAACTTCAAGAAGTCGGTCAAACGTGGGCTTGAGGAGTCGAATAAGGGCACTTGGGGCGCACTCAAAGACATGCTATCCGAAGCTGGAGTGCCCATGAAGCAGTGTTTCTTCACCAACGCATTTATGGGTCTCTGCAAGGGAGCTAAAAGCGGCGACTACCGGGGAAGAGACAGGCGAGGGTTTCGGCGTTCGTGCCTGGGATTCTTGAAAGAGCAGATCGAGATACAGAAACCTCGACTCATCATGACTCTTGGATTGCATGTACCCCCACTGCTCGAACGTGCTTCTCCTGACTGCCTCGGCGCATGGAAGGGTGTTTGCAGAGGCGTGCATTGCGATCCAGAGCTTCATCTACAGGAGATCGACGCAAAGCCTATGGTTCTGGACGCACGGTTTCGTCTGCGTGACGGCCTTACGCACCAAGCCGTTGTCGTTCCCCTTGCCCACCCGAGCGATGGCCGCAACACTCGGAAGAGAAGGCCGATAGGATTCTCGGACGGAATATTCGGAGAGGTCGAACTGATTCGGGCCGGATATGTGGCCGCTGTGTTTCACCACGAGGACCAACTACCGTGCATGGTGCCAGAGGCTGACAAACCAAGGCTGACGCTCAATCCCGAACTCATCACTGCTGCCATCCAAGGGTGCGAGGCGCATAAGAAGCAAATCGAGCAAAGGACTGTCGAACTTCGCACGCTCCTAGAAGGCCGGACGAAGCATTGAGAGCGCAAGGGTCGGTGCTGACGCAGCACGTCGACGGCACCTACGGTCTCATGCGGCGTACTCGAAACGATGCGGGACATCCAACGGGCAAGCGGATGGAACGAGCCGAGACCCATGCGCTCCTGCTTCTGTTTCCGACGTACTGCAAGACGGTCCACGATCTGACGGAGTGGCTTCCCAAGAATCCGATCTGACCGGACGCCGCAATACCCGCACGATCCGTTGCCGGTGTAAACTCGTTCGTTAGCTATGCCACCACTCAACCGCACCATCTTAGAAGCTGCGTTGGTCGGACTCAAGGCCCAGACCGAACGCATCGACGCCCAGATCGCCCAGGTTCGCTCGATGCTTCCCGGCAAACTCGCAAACATCGCTGCGACGCCAGAATCCACACCACGCAAGCGCCGAAAGTTCTCTGCTGCAACTAGGCGCAAGATGAGGAAGAGCCAGCAAAAACGTTGGGCGCAAATCCGGGGTGAGTCTGAGCCAGCGCCAGCGAAGGTAGCTGCGAGGCCCAAACGGAAAATGTCTGCGGCTGGACGAAGAGCGATTCAGGAAGCCGTGAAGAAGCGGTGGGCCAGGGTTCGAGCAGAGGCAGCGAAGGCCACACCGAAGAAGATCGCAGTGAAGAAGGCAGCACCGGCAAAAGCAGCGAAGAAGACCGTGAAGAAGGCTGTGAAGAAAGCTGCGAAGACGGCTCCGGTTGCTGTCGCTGAAGAGACCGCTCAGTAGTTTGCCAGGGTCGGCACGTCGCAGGATCAGGTGTATACTGAACCGGGCTGTAGAAGGTCGGGTGCAACCCGAAGGCAAGGAGAGAGAAATGGACTTCCTACGTAATCTGTTTAGGCACGGGCAGCAGGATCGTAAAGCTGCGTCGGCCCAAACGAAGTACAATGTTCAATGTTCGGTGGAGACTGTCTCTCCTCATCCCATTCCTAGCATGGTGCCGCTGGAAGCAACGGCAGAGGTATTGCCGACTGGTCTTGTCATCGGATTTGGTAACGCTTATAGCGATCCGAAGGATCGCTTCAGTAGAATGCTCCAGATCGGACTCTTCCAAACGCTTGCGGGCGACGATAGCGATGGACCGATCACAATGAGCTATGACGCTATGGATAGAGTGGCCGGTAAGTTACTCGTAGAAACGGGAAAGAACAGTCGGAAGGTGCTCAAGAAGATTGACCAAGCGCATTCGGCTAAACTCTCCAAGGGGCAACTGTTTGAGGTTGAGATAACCTACTCCAATGTACGGAAAGGTACGACGCTAACGGTTGGAATCGTGGTTGAGCGTGCCCGCCTTGAGGAAGCGCCAAACGAGACGCTTGCTCTGTACCATCAGATCCTAGCAAGCAAGAGCGTGTGCCACTCCTCGCCGGTTTCGTAGGTCTGTTCGCCGCTGCAATCGCTTGGACCATCACCCGCTCCCTCTCTTCAGGCCGATCAGCGCCTTCAGTAAAATGCAGAACTGCACGGGCCGAAACCTCAGAAACTCCATGACCTTCGCCATGTCCTGCTGCGTCAGCGTTGAACAGAACTCCGTCACTGCTTCGTCGGTGCCAGAAGTTCATGCAGCCAGTTGATCGCCTCTTTATAGTGGTCACAATCGAGAACGAACTCCTGACCTGGATACGCAGAAGGAAGCTTCACTCCCGCCTTGGATCTTTCCCCCCAAGCAGCACTGCCATGATAGCTGAGAACCGAAGCACGCCCGTCTGGGTGGAACCACTCAGGCAGCAGCCAGAGGCTCGTTTGGCTACACGCTGGCTCCGTAAGCTGCAACCTCGGCGTGAAGCCGGGGAACAGTCCAGCGCCCGCAATCGAAGGCGTATTCCATCCGGGCAAGGCGAGGCGTTCCTTAGCGACGTAGAGAACGTTCGTCGGGTCCGGCTTTTGTTGGAAATGCGGATGGTAAAGCGCCCAACCTTCGCTTTCGGGCCAATCCGAGACTGCGACTCGCCTGCAAATTTGGAGCCAGCCAAAGATTACGTGCTTGGGGTGAGAGCCACGAACGTAGCGCCACTTGCCTGCGGGGTTTTCGACCTCACGAAACAATCCGAAGAACAGAAACACATCGCCCGCACCGACACACTGGTTTACATCGACCGCACCAACACCCTGGTCTTCATCGCCCGCACCGACACACTGGTTTTCAAGGTGCCGCTCGGCTTTACTATCTTGCCCGAACAGCGGTCTCCACCCTTCGCATCTCGGAAGTGAATGGGCCGAAAGATCAGGGTCCAAATGGGCAAGCTGCGTTGGCGAAAGTCCTGCCAAGTCCTGAACTAGCTCTGCGACCGTCGCATGAGCATTTCCGGCGATGTCGTTGTAGGTGGTTGCCCCCGTCTTGCCTGGAATCGGAAGTGAAAGCATCGTGCCGTCCGAGAAGATCGGGCTTGGACACCCGCCAAAGCTAGAGTCGAATCCTTTGCGGCTGAGAATGAGCTTCATGGTTTTTTTCTTGGTTGGCTTCATGGTTGGTACACCCCTCCAGGCGGCATCATGAATTTGCAGACGGCTCCGAGTGTACACCAACGGGACCTCGACGGCGCTGTGAAATTCCGTGGGCTTGCTGCGGTCCTTCCGGGCGAGAGGTGCGAAAGTCGGCTTCCGCAGACCTTCCGCCGCTTCTCTGCCGGTCACCGCAACCCCGGACACGAACTCAGCCACGCCTCGACATCGGCCCGCCTGTACCGCACCGCAGAACCGACCTTCAGAAACTTCGGCCCCTGGCGCAACCGTCGCCACCGACGCACCGTGGCAACGCTCATCTTGATGTGCTCTGCGACCTGATGATCGGTCAACATCTCGGGTTGTCTGGGAAGAGGATTGGGTGTGGACGGGGCGACTCTTGACGGGCTGGCTGGTGTCGGGCTGACCATCGGCGTGTTCTTGACGACCGGCGCTTGAACTGGCTGGCGCTTCTCGTTCTCCAGTTCAGCGATCCTCATGTTGAGCCGTTCGATTTCTTTGATGGCGATCAGATGCACTTCACGCAGGAGTTCGATGATCTTGGTTTGGTTCGGGTCCATGAAACGCATTATGGATCTGATCTCGCACTTCCTTGAATCGCACCCGGATCAGAGCAGTTGGGCCTCTTTCGTCTATGATGAATGCAGAATGGTCTGTGGGGAAAGGATGCGGTTGCTGGACGCATACAGAGTTGCGACTTCGGCGGTCTTTACAGCAACCCAAACGCTCCAGTTGAAGGCTGGTGCAGAGTTCTACACGGCTCTCGCAGCGTCAAGTGCAGCACGGGCCAAATGCGTCAAGGCACGTCTCGCTCTAGGGGATCACAAGGCCCGGTGTGAAACGTGTGAATCTGTGGCGGCGGCGAAACACTCACGATCCAGGTAGGGGACGAGAACTGCTGCACCCGAGCGGTCACGGCACTTGCCTCGCAGTCTTGATCGCCTCATGGGGCGGCTGCGAAGAGTGTTAGAAGCCGCTCTGCCAGCGATAACCTTGAGAGTGCGCCCGACTGATCCTGACCACGAACGTCTTCTCAATTGCCCCGTGACCCTTTACGGCGGTGGCGTTTGGGATGACCATCAACGAGCGGCGTGTCGTTTCAGGGTTGCTACACCCAGGAGGTCTTGTATCTGCTGCTTCAGAGCTACAAGATCAAGCGGCTTGCTCAGGAGGCGAGTGCCATCGGGCAGCGAGAACACGTATCCCGACATCACAAGCACCTTGATTCCGGGGCGCTCGGCTGAGATCCGGCTCTTCAATTCGAGCCCGTCAAGCTTGGGCATACTGAGATCGGTCAGCACAACATCAATAGCTACAGGGTACTCACGAGAGATTTCAAGAGCTTCTTCCCCGTCACCCGCCAACAGGACATCGTGGCCTTCTGCCTCAAGCACTCTCTGGAGCAGGTCCAGGATCTCTGGCTCGTCATCGACAATCAGGATCACATGCGGGTTCGGATTGTACACTTGCTGCGAGGCTTTGATGGCGAAGCTCCTGAAGCCCAGTTGTCTCCATGCTACGCCGCTTGTGCGTGACCGGGGAACTAGGCAAATGTCTAGGTCCAGAACTTCAAGCGCACAGGCTTCGGACGTGGCGAACGAGAGCGTCGGCCAGAAAGGGTTTCAAGAGAAAATGGCTGCTAGGAACGTGCCTGGGCGGTTTCAAGACAAAGCCTGAAATGTACAACACTTCGATAGCCGGGTAGTCGGTGCTGACCTTCTCACCCAAGGTGATGCCGTTCATTTTTGGCATCTGAACATCGGTTACGAGCAACTGAATCCCACCCGAGAGCCGTTGCAAAAGCTCGTATGCCTGAACGCCGTCTTCGGCCTCAAGAACCTCATAGCCATTGCGGAGAAGAACCTCTCGGACGAAACTGCGAACGTCGGCCTCGTCGTCCACTACCAACACCGTGTTCTTCTGAGCGGCGGGGCGCATCGCAGACCTCCAGGCCAACTGGGACGGCATCAGTATACCGTTTCAGAGTTGGGGATCTGTTAACGAAATTGTTAAGCCCGGTTCATGCTGGTCCTATCTTGCGTGGGCGCACCCAAGACGGCGCATACGGCCCTGAGCCCCACCTTGAGCCGACGAAGCCCTCTGAGAGCCGCTGTGGAGCTTGTGCGGCCATTCTAGCAGCGGACCCGAGACTCCGTAAACGCTGCGAACGAGACCTTTGGAAACTTGGGGGTGCTTGGGCGTAGTACGGTTCAGTACCGATGGATGTGAGATTTGGAGCTTTATCCGGCGAGACTACCTGTATAATCCAACCCGGAGAACGAACGATGATAACCGAGACCATCTGCCCGAGTTGTAAACGCACGGTCACCAGCAGTTCTACGTACTGCCTCTACTGTGGCAACGCAGTCCCGAGTGCCGTCCCCGATGCCCCTTCAGGCGCTCTGGCGGGAAGGCAAGGCCAAGCGGGTACAAATGGTTCAGGTAAGCGGCACGTTGGGAAGCTGGATCGTGTCCTGCTCGTCGGGTTCGGTCTCGGCAAGTCTATCGCCGTCGTCATGACCCTCGTGTTCTTTCTCGTCTTCCTGGCGGCTGGAGTGACGCTGGCGCTCACGGCATGGTCAACATTTAAGACGCCTCAGTTCTCTGATACCCGCCCGAATGAGCCCAGTGAGACGGGCGGTGTCAGGACCGATACTTCGGGTATCAAGGACCGGCAGGAAGTCGAACGGCACTATGGTGACAGGCTGAGGAAGATTCTAGAGAGCTATAGCCTCGCAGCCAACGGCTATGACATCTTGCTCGGTTGGACCATTGAAGTGCCGAAGGACCGCCGAGAGGCGTTCGTGTCAGGGATGGAGACGTTTTTGGTTGACGGCGTGGCTTTCGCCAAGAAGAACGGCAAACAGCCCGATGCTTCTGAACTCGTTGGGCAGTATCACAGCATATTCTCGGAGGCTGTGCAATCGGAGGCAACGTCGAAAGCGGAGGCACTACAAACACGGCTCGGGTTACTCGCCGTCTTGGGTGTGAGTGCTCTTCTGTTCTTCATCTTCCTGATTATTCCGGCACTGCTTCAGATCGAGAAGAACACCAGACCAGTTGCCGTACAGCAGTGAACGAAGCTGACCGGCGATTCCGGGAACTGGCGTTGATTCCGGGGGAAGTTGACAGATGCCTACCTGCTGGACGTGCGGGCAAGAGATCGAGTTCCGCACTATAGACGGAGAGCGAAGGCCAATTCACCTGCACGGCTACTGTGATGGCCGGTCACAATATTCGGATGAGGCCATCGGGACGGCAGTCCCAGCACGGTGTCCACACTGCAACCAGATGGCGTACTTCGTTCGACACAACGGCGGAAACGTGTGGATGGATGCACTCGGACCACCCTGGCCCAGACACAAGTGCTCCAACTGGGAGCCAGAAAGACGAACGGCCGCCAAGGACACACTGGCAAGCCCGGAAGAGATCAAGGCGGTCGTTCGTCGCTACGAGGAGCACGCAGAGAAAGTGCATAAGAAGGAAGAGACTTCCACCCAATCTCCAGTCGTTGCCAGCAAGCAACAGCTACCAATCCTCAACAAGAGTACTTCGGTGACGATGCCTCACTCATCCGATCCCCCGAAGACGGTTCGAGCGGACATTGGAACTCAACCTGAAGGCCGTGCTGTTCTGGACGAGCAAGGCCGACGACGATGCGACTTTTGCTCGGCGATGGTGAGGCCACGCAAGTATAGCCGCCATCTGAAGAAAATGCACGGGAATGCTGAAGCTTCTGATGCAGGGCGTCAGAGTCAGGGACTCCTCAAGGTACACGGGCTTGGCGGCACTGAGGCCAACCTGCTCGATGCCGACTTCTCAAAGTTGCCACAGCGTTCAGTGAGGGTTCTTGAGCACGACAAACTTGTCACGCTCCAAGGCGCTCTATTGTCCGACGTGCTTGCGAGGGTGCTGAGTCCGATTGGCGACGAGTTTCTGAGCACTTCGGCGTCGTACTACGTGATAGCAGAAGCCTTGCATGGCAACCGGGCCGTGTTTGCGTGGGCGGAACTGGATTCGACGTTTTCAGATCGGAGGGTGTATGTCATCAACAAACAAGATGGCGAACCCTTGTCTGACGGTACCGGCCCGTTTCGATTGCTGGTTCGGGGTGAGAAGAAGGCAGCAAGGTGGCTTCGGCAGGTGACGGCGCTCAGTATCAGACGGGCGAATTGAAACCACGGGGCCATCGTCGCCGTAGAATGGGACGATTGGCTGGAAGCCGACACCTGTCGGCACTTGTGCCACTTGGGACACTGCTGTATGATTCGTCAATGCTTGGCTCGGTGAAGAGTCGCATTGCTCAGTCGGTGAGGCCGCTCCCGGCATGATGTGTAGACCGTGACTTTGCCTATGTTCGCCCGCAAAACAGAAATCGAGAAGGCGGATTTGTTGGGCGAATGCTTGGTTGGCGGTGCCACCGAAACCGCCACCATCATCATGGAAGAACTAGGCAAGCGATTCGGGGTCGGGTTCCGGGACGGCAATGTTGCCCCGCAATTCCTGGTCGAAGTGATCGTCTTTTACATGCACTTGATTGACCGACTGGCGTTCGTCCACTTGGGAGTAGAGAAACGAGAAGTTTTCGGAGATCGGTTCATCGTGGCCGTCGTGAAAGAACTGTTGCGGGAACTTAGCAGAGAAGTCTCGGCTGACGAGTTCGGTAGGACGTTGAGGGACACCTACAACCAGCGCCAGACGCAGTACGCCCGATACAAGGCCCTGATACCCGACAAGGATGCGCCGCTAAAGGACACGTTGTATTGGGAGTTCAGCAAGATTCTCTTCGGGTTGTTGGACGATCAGAACCCGGCGACGTTGATGTTCCTCGATCTCTTCGTGGCCGACATGACGGACGTAATGTTGAGCAAGGCAATGAATGTCGAGGCAGTGTTGCGGAGTTGATCGTTGCCCGACACTCGATGACCGGGAGTTGTGGCGTCTAGCCCCGCAGCCACATGATTTGCCATCGGCGACTCCACGCCTTCTTTCGCAGCCATCGGGATCATCAGTAGTCCCGCCACCGGATCGGCCCACAATCAGGCGGTTCGGTACGATCTGATGAGACTGAGGCACCAATGCACAACAGACTCCTACAAGTTGTCCGAAGGCTCGACAGCGACTACGAGCCATATGGTAGGGCGGAACGGGAAGGCTCGGACTGCTCCTGCGGCTGTCGCCATTTTGTGAAGCTGGCTGGCGAAGTCGGCGACGATTGGGGCGTCTGTAGCAACCCCGAGTCATCCCGAGCCGGGTTGCTCACGTTCGAGCACCAGGGTTGCGGTGCGTTCGAGCCGATCACGGTGGACAGGAGCCTGACTGACGCCCAACTTCGCCATCTCATCGGCGAAGCCAGCCAAGTCTTGCAGGATCGTCGCCGGGAGCGGACTGACATCACGGAATCGGCAAATGTCCAGCTTCCACTCGAAGGCGGCACTTTCGTCTACAGCGTCAAGACTTCGTACTTTCCACGCATCAAGAATCATTTTCCGACGATCTTCCACCTTGAGTGGCAGGAAGGGGAATGGCTGGCTCTTCCGAAAGAGGCGAGGATCTGTGGCGACCAACGTCCCGTCGTGATCGCAGAATGCAAAGCGAAGAACGGTGACGTTTTCAAAATCGTGCGTCAGAACGGCGACTTCTCGTATCAAGTTCCGTTCGACGGGAAGCTCTACAACCTGAAACAATACGGCGACCTGTCGGAGATCGGCATCGCTCGAATGGAAGGCTTGCGTCGTTTCCTTGAGCACGTCGAAACCGGGAGCTTCGACAAGCTCCTCAGCGACACCCATTCACGCCTGAAGTGGGCGAAGCAGTCGCTCGAAGACAGCCGGGGACGCATTGAACGCTGGCGGCGCAAGGAGTTTTGGCCGAACGAGTCGCCCAAGAACAGACGGGAACTTCGGGAGATGGTGGCCGAAGAGGAACAGACTGTCCATGAAGCGCCGACTCACGTCACGCAATTGGAAGCACTATTGGAATGGCTAAAGGGCATCGACCGTTCGGCTCCCCGGCTGAAGTTCGTAGCGTGTCCAACGGCACCTGACGGGCATTCCCGGAAGAGGTAAGGGCGAGACGCAGAAACGCCACCGAAGCCGCTGCCCGTCGCCGGGATGCTAACGGCCCACCGAACGGGCACCGAGATTTCCAAACAAAAAGCTTGACAGCCGGAAGCACTGCGGTTACTCTGTGCTTGTGGCGTCGGCTGGCCTGCAACTCCCATAGAATCAATAATATATAGAATCTTGAAAGTATATAAAACGCAAAACAACACAGAGCTTTTGCCGACTCCACTCAGACAAAAACAAGACAGGGAGAAAAACACATGATCTACAAAGACCTCGACACGGACAGTCTGTACAAGTCGGTTCAGAACTTCAGAGATTTGGGAACTGGACGAAAAAGCAGAAAGGTGATCGTCGGCGATTCTGATGATGCCAGAACTTCAACTTTCAGTTTCGTCACCGAAATCCGCCACAACTGGCCTTGTTTGGACCAAGTGATCCTCTCGAACGGTGAGGTCTTCCACATTTCTTCTCAAACCATCCGGGGAAAATGTGTTTGCGTGTTTTTCTGGAATGAACTGACCGAGGACTTGTGGCTCCGACAAGTCGAGCGCACCAGAATCCTGACCTCGTTTGAAACCGCACGGCCCGAGGACAAGATCACAATGACAGAGTTGATTCTCTTGCAGAGTGGATCAGAACATCGAATCTGGCCGCTCCCTGCCCTGGCTGGTTTCTACCTCCAGACAATCCAAAAAGAGATCAGGAAGTTGAGCCTGCGAGAACTTCGACAACTGACCAGCGTGATAGATCAGCCGGTTTCTACGGAGCCGATTGAATCTGCGAAGGCGGCTTGAGACGCTTCGACCACAACCACGCAGCCCACGGAGCGGCTTCTCAGAGCGTTCCGTGAGCAACCCGGACCAATGGAAAAGTGCGGAGCGATCCTGAGCGACCTTCTGCGGCGACGATTCGGGCGGCGACAGCGAAGCTCAGGAACGGCGAAAAAACCTGTGCGAGTCCCTGTGGCCGGTCGAGCGAGTTCGTCGGTGCGCCCTCTCAGCGAGTCTTCGGCAGCTACCTCTGTGTTGCTTATGTCGGTTCTGTATCTCATACTGGTGAGTATCAGAGCCGCTGACTACGCCAGTTGCTTTGATCGAGCTTCAGTCTAAGTGCTTGAAAGTAAAGAGGAGCAGGTTGCGAAGAATGACACGTTCTTCGTAATCAGCAGGTCTCCGGTTCAATTCCGGAGGGTGGCTCCATTTTTTTCAAATAGTTACGTCAACCTTCCTGCGCAGAATCGTGGCACAGTTCTGGCACAGCCGCCGATTCTGGGCTCCCTGTGCCAAAACCCAGACTTGCCGCCAATGACCTAAGAAAGAATGACATGGGAACTACCGGCCGATCATTCGCTCGGTTCGTCAGGCTGACGCCGTCACAGGCGGCGGCCTGTAGTCAACCAGCACGTAGCGCGTTGAACGCAAAGTCGAAGTTACCTCTTCGATGGTTGAGCGCAGAACCCTGGACCTGCTGACTGAATGGCAGCGGTTCGACACGCCCGGAACGCACAGTTGAACCCGAGGTCGGAACTTCGTGGCGCAGGAGGTTACCTCGCTTAGCATGCGTGCTGCACCGCGCTATAATCACGTCTCTTCCTATGAACGATCCCAAGAAGCTGGAGCGGCGGCGGCGCATATTGAAGGAACGCCGCGCTGCGGAGGCCCGCGAGATGGGGCGGGGAGAAGCCCTATACCTGTACCGGGTCGCGGTCGACTTGCGCGAGTCCGGCGACGACCCGGGAGCGGCCAGAATCGCGAAGAAGGCTCTGAATCTCGATCCGGACCTGTACCCCGCGCTGGACCTTTTGGCCCAGATCCACCTTGCCGCCAAGCAGCCGGAGCAAGCGATATCCTATTTGAACCGATTGCGCCGATATCCGGAAGCAATCTCCGCTCACTACAACCTAGGTTTGGCGCACCTCGAACTGGGCCGGAATAAGGAAGCGCTCAAGAGCTTTCACGATTTTCTTGAAGCATCGAAATCCGCGCCAGCGCGAAAATGGAAACAATGGCGGGATCACGCCACGGCCTTATGTCAAAGCTTGCCATTGCGCACCAAACCCCCGGTTGCGGCGACAGCACGGCCGGCGAAAGAAGCGGTGCGCGTCGAGGTAGTCGCGCCTGTCCAACAGCAGCCGGCGAAGTCCAGTCCGCACGTCTCGGTGGACTTCCTGCCTGTCTCCGAGCCCACCGGCGCGGCACCGAACGGCACCTTGGCCGACTACCTGCTCCGCCGGCGGCTGTTGGACTTGCGGCTTGCGCAGAGTTTCGAAGACCTCATTTGTCTGCCCTCGCTGAATGGCGTGGACACATACATGTATCAGCAGGAGACCGTCCGGCGCGTGCTCCGGCATTTCAAAGGACGCGCTCTGCTCGCCGACGAGGTGGGACTAGGAAAAACAATCGAGGCGTGTCTCGTCCTGAAGGAGTATTGGGTGCGCGGGATGGTGCATAAGGTGCTGGTGCTGGTTCCGCCCTCGCTAGTGACACAGTGGAAGGGAGAACTATCGGAGAAATTCGGTCTGTCGCCCGTCGCTCCGGACGATCCGGGATTCCGTTCCGATCCGGAGCGCTTCTGGCGAGAGAAGGCTTTGGTGGTCGCCTCCATAGCCATGGCGCGGCTGGAACCGCACGCCTCTACCGTAGCCAGCGTTGCCTGGGACATGGTCATCGTAGACGAGGCGCATTGTCTGAAGAACCGCGCCAGCGCCAACTGGAAGCTGGTGAATTCGCTCACCAAGAAGTTCATCCTCATGCTCACCGCTACGCCGGTGGAAAACAGCCTTATAGAACTGTACAACTTGATTACTGTGCTCAAGCCGGGTTTGCTGGCCACCGAAGCTGAATTTCGCAAGCGCTTCTTGTCCCCGGGCAAAGCAAAATCGCCCCGCAATCCCGAGCAACTTCGCGAGTTGCTGGGAGAGGTTATGGTGCGGAATACCCGTTCGGCGGTGGAGGTGCGGCTGCCGCACCGTGTGGCCGCCAGCGTGAGGGTGCTCCCGTCGCCAGCGGAGGCTCAGCTCTACGAAACGGTTTCCGATTATGTGGCAGCGCGGTACGGGAAGACTAACAGTGCTCGCGATCTTGCGCTGCACATGCTGCAACGGCAGGCCGGCAGCAGCACGCCGGCCCTGACGCGCGCTATTGGACGGATGTTGGAGCGTGGCGAGGGGCTGGACGCGTCGGACCGGCACGAGCTCGAAGCGATGCAGGAGGCGGCCAGCCAGATTTCCTGGTCGGGCAAGGGCCTGCAATTGGGCCGTATGCTGGCCGGGACTGAAGGGCGCCCTGAGGCTAAGGCCGTCGTGTTTACGGAATTCACCGCAACGTTGGAGCATCTGGCCGAGGTCTGCGACCAGCACTCCCTGCGGTACGCCGTCTTCAGAGGCGACATGTCCAAGGCCGAAAAAGACGCCGCCATTGCGCGGTTCCGCGACAACGCGAACGTGCTGCTCTCGACGGGTTCCGGAGGGGAAGGGCGCAACCTTCAGTTTGCCAACACGGTGGTCAACTTCGACCTGCCATGGAATCCGATGCGTCTGGAACAACGAGTCGGACGGGTGCACCGCATCGGCCAGACGCAGGAAGTCTTCGTCTTCAACTTCTGCCAAGCCGAGACGGTGGAAGAGCAGTTGCTGCGTGTCCTCCACGACAAGATCAACATGTTCGAACTGGTGATCGGCGAGATGGACGCCATTCTGGGGAATCTCGACCAGGGTGACTTCGCGGCGCTGGTGCTGGACCTGTGGCTTTCCGGCCGCGATTCCGGGCGGGTCGAACAGCGTTTTGACGAACTGGCTGACCAGCTAATGACTGCGAAGAAGCAATACAGCGAGGCCAAGGGCCTGGATGCGGCGTTGTTCCACAGGGATTTCGAGGTGTAGGGCATGATCGGGCTTCAGGATTGGATTTGCGATTTGCTGGTCAGCCGCGGCGCCCTGGTGGAGCCTGGCCAGGGCGGCCATGTCGGCGCCATGCTGCCCTCTGAAGTGGCTTCCACGTTGGGCGTGGAACAATGGTTCTCACTGGACGCCGGTGATGACGATGGCGAATGGATGGACCGGATGGAACGGCTCCTTCCGGCGCCGCCCCTTGCGGTCGAGGCTCAGTACCGGAGCCATCGGCACGTCCCTCCTATCGAGGTCTCTGCGGTGCTCGCTTCCGAGTTGGCGATTCAAAACGGTATCTCGCGCCTGGTCGAGGATTCGATCGCTGCGGCTACCTACCTGTTTTTCACGTTCCAGTACACGATCGAATCTGATGATCGGAGCGCGGGAATTGCCACGGTCTGTCTCAACGCCGATGCTGGATCCCTTGTGAGCATGCCTGAGAATCTACTCTTGGGCATCCGCGACGGACTCCTCGAAACCGGCGGCGTTGCGGGGCCAACCGTCATCTCACGGTGGTATCCGTCCGCGGTCCGCGCCGCCCAGACGGCGATCCGCAAACACGTTGCGCAGGCCGAGGAGACAGCCAACCGCCGTCTGGCTCGCGATGCCGAGCGCGTAGAATCCTACTACGCGGAACTGCTGGCGCAAATGGAAAGACGGATCGTCAAGCGTACCAACGATCCCGCCGCTGCTGAAAGAGAGCGCAGCCGGGCCGAAGCGACCAGAATCGACCGCGCCGCCAAACTGGAGGACCTGCGCCGCAAGTATGCCCTGCGCATTCGAATCGATCTGGCGCTGTTGCTTTCTGTTCGCATGCCTGTGCGCCGCATCTCCCTTCGACTCATCCGCAAGAAAGAGGAAAGGGCCCACGCTCTGGACTGGAATCCCGTGCTCGGCGTATTGGAACTTCCGATCTGCGAACACTGCTCCATGAGCGCCCAACCGCTATACCTGTGCGAACGTATCCATCTCCTCTGCAAGAACTGTTGGACGCAATGCGCTTCCTGTTCCCGATTCTTCTGCCGGATCTGTCAACCGCGGTGTAAATGTGACACCGCAAAGTCGGCGCCCCCGCAGCCATGAGAGTCTATCTTGACGCCTGTTGCTTGAATCGGCTTACCGACGACCAAAGCCAGCCTCGAATTCGCGCGGAGGCGTTGGCGGTGGAGCGAGTCCTCAAGCGCGTCCGCGAAGGGACAGTCTTGTGGATTTCCAGCGATGCCCTGATCGACGAACTCGATAGAAATCCGGACTCCGAAAGAAGAATGGGGAACGTGGCGCTGTTGGCTTTCGCAGCCGAGGTCGTTGTGGAAACCGACCAAGTTGCCCTCCGTGCCGAGGCGCTCCACAGCGTGGGTTACGGCGTCTTCTATGCCTCGCACTTGGCTTGTGCGGAGGCGGCGCGCGTTGACGTGCTACTAACCACAGACGACAGCTTTCTTCGAAAGGCCTCACGAGGAGACGGTAGGCCGCGTATAGCCGTGCGGAATCCGCTATCCTGGAGTCAAGGGAGCCTGCCATGAGCAGAACCGAGGCCATGACTGATGAACAGTTTGAGCGTCACGCACTCACACTCCTCGGCCGCGAACTCGGCGCCGACGGGTTGGCGCGCTTTCTGCGCTTGCATCGATCCGGACCTGACGACTACACCAAGGACCGTATGCTGTGGCAAAAAAACCTGACGGTCGAAGAAGTTTTGGCCTCGATCAAGCGGCGCCGGCGCGGTTAAGGGCTGTGCCGGAACTGTGTCAAAACCCCATCCGTTGAAGTGCAGGAAGTTGCAGCCTGAGCGAAAGCAGCTTCCCCAACTTGTTGATATCAGGCACATCGGCATGGAGTGAGTGAAGGTCCTGGAGCCGGTCCATACTCTTCGTAATCAGCAGGTCTCCGGTTCAATTCCGGAGGGTGGCTCCATTCCTTTCTGCAACTTACCAGCGCTCAGAGTTGGGTAATTGATCAGCCGCTCATCGGGCCACGGACTTTGTCACCCGCTTGTTCAACAGAGACTTCCGTCGAATTCCGCGTTGCCTCCAGCGCCCGCCCGCAAGATCAGCACTTCAAGGGCAGCGACGCCCGCCCAGGCCTCACCGGCCAACGGCGCCTCCAGAGGCGACTCTGCCTGCGTGGTCGTAGGCGTTGCCGACGGAGCCGCCTTCGGCGCTGGTGTTGTTGATGGCGCTCGTGCTGTTGCCGAGGATGATGTTTTGGCCGGCTTCTTAGCGGTTCGACACACAGCCGAAATCCTCAGGGACCATGTCTCCGAACGGCGGCATCTTGGAATGTCGGCGTACGCTGACTTCTAGCCTTGTCGCCGTTCGGCGACTCTGCTACAATGTAATCGTACGCTGACATTTGAGATAAGGCATGCGTATCCGCACACCGATCGATTTGGGCGCCGTTATCCGAGACCGTCGAACGAAGCTCCGGCTTAACCAGAAGTCGCTCGCGGCCAAGGTCGGGGTAAGCCGGCAGTGGATCGTTGAAGTCGAGAAAGGCAAACCCAGAGCTGAAATTGGCCTTGTCATGCGCACCATCGAGGCCCTGGGCATCAACCTGGCGGCGGACGAGCCCGGAAAAGCGATCAGTCAGAAGGGGCCGCCTCCCGTCGACATCGACTCGATCGTCGCTGCTGCGCGCGCCAAAAGAAGATGATCACGGAACTTACTGCCGTCCTCGACGGAATGGAGGTGGGTCGCGTCACGCGTGACAAAAGGGCAAGGCTGTCCTTCACGTATGACGAGGAATGGCGCAACGCGGAGAACGCTTATCCTCTGTCGATTTCCATGCCGCTGGCCCTGGCACAGCACGGGCACGGCCGGATTGATCCGTTCCTGTGGGGCCTGCTTCCTGACAACCAGATGGTACTGGACCAGTGGGCGCGGAGATTCCACGTCTCGGCGAGGAACGCTTTCAGCCTTCTTTCCGCGGTTGGGGAGGACTGTGCCGGCGCGGTTCAGTTTGTGCGCCCTGAACGGCTTGACGCTGTCCTCGTTGGAGCACCCACGGAAGTCCAATGGCTCAACGAAGCCGACGTAGCACAACGCCTGAGGGCCCTGCGCGAGGACCACTCGGCCTGGCGCATTCCTCGCGACACGGGCCAGTTCAGCCTTGCCGGGGCCCAGCCGAAGACCGCCTTTCTGTTGGAGGACGGCAGGTGGGGAGTTCCGTCAGGCCGGGTACCCACAACTCATATTCTCAAGCCTCCCTCCGGTGAGTTCGCCGGCCATGCCGAGAACGAGCATTTCTGCCTGCAGTTGGCGCGCGCCTTGGGGCTTCCCGTCGTCGATTCCCGGATCATGCATTTTCAGGATGAAGTCGCGATTGTCGTCGAACGCTACGACCGCATCCGCACCCAGGCAGGCCTCCGTCGCGTGCATCAGGAAGATATCTGCCAGGCCCTCGGGATTCTGCCGACCAGCAAATACCAGAACGAAGGCGGACCCGGCATTCGCGACATCGTCCAACTCTTAAGGACCTATTCTACGAATGTGGCCGAGGACGTTCGTACCTTCCTCGACGCCGTTGCCTACAACTGGCTGATCGTGGGCACCGACGCACATGCCAAGAACTACGCCTTGCTCATCGGCGCCAAAGCCCGTCTCCGTCTCGCGCCTCTCTACGACTTGGCTAGTGTCTTGCCCTACTCCGAGATCGACATTCAGCGAGTCAAGCTTTCGATGAAGCTCGGTGGCGAATATCGCTTCCGCGATATTCGACTCCGTCACTGGCGCAGACAGGCCGAAGAGTTAGGCATTGATCCTGACGAGCTGGTTCATCGTGTAAACGACCTGGCAAACCAGTTGGCGGATCACATCACCGACGTTGAGCGCAGCATGCAGGAAGAAGGACTCACTCACCCTCTTATTCACCGGTTGGCGGCGAGACTCACCGCGCGTGCAAAGGCATGCCGGAGAGTCTTGGGCAGCCGACCGATACGGATTACGCCGTAGAATTTCCTGAGCTGCCGCCAAGCAGCCGGAGCAAGCGATATCCTATTTGAACCGATTGCGCCGATATCCGGAAGCAATCTCCGCTCACTACAACCTAGGGTTGGCGCACCTCGAACTGGGCCGGAATGAGGAAGCGCTCAAGAGTTTTCACGATTTTCTTGAAGCATCGAAATCCGCGCCAGCGCGAAAATGGAAACAATGGTGGGATCACGCCACGGCCTTATGTCAAAGCTTGCCATTGCGCACCAAACCCCCGGTTGCGGCGACAGCACGGCCGGCGAAAGAAGCGGTGCGCGTCGAGGTAGTCGCGCCTGTCCAACAGCAGCCGGCGAAGTCCACTCCGCACGTCTCGGTGGACTTCCTGCCTGTCTCCGAGCCCACCGGCGCGGCGCCGAACGGCACCTTGGCCGACTAGCTGCTCCGCCGAATCAACAGTTGACATCGACCTCACGTTGCAGAGAGTAGGGGCGGCTACACCGGAGGGGCGTGACATGAATCAGGTCGGGCGGGAGATGCTGCAGAAGGCGTCGATGTAAACCAAACCCGGGCCGCGAAACTACTGGGCATCGGGACCACCACGCTATACCGAAAGCTGCGTCACCGCCCAAAGAAGTCTTGAAGCGCAGTGCACCTCACAGCTTGTCGAATGTTCTGCGCGCGGCCTCGATCGCCGTGCTTTCGATGGCGGCGCGGTCCGCATTGACGCCCAGGCGACGCAGCGTCACCAGGAAATCGCGATGGCTCCGGCCTCGCCGGTAGGCAGGCTCACGCGGCGGGTGTTTTAGAACTGCATCGGCGAGGTCGAGATCGAAATCGACCAGCAGCGTGCCGTGGACCAGGACCGCTCGCCACCGCCGGGCCTGCGCGTTGCCCGAGATCTTCCGGTCTCCCACCGCCACGTCCGAGGTGCCCTCCGGTCTCCCAACCACTCCAAAGGCGGCGAGAATCGCACAGATGAGCTCCAGGCCCGGCCGAAAAACTGGTTTCGGGTCCAGGCTTGCGGGAGCCGGCGTTACCAGCGAGTAATTCAGCACGCCGGCGGTCTGAAGCACGGTGCCTCCACCGGTGGATCGCTTGAGTACGTCCACACCCAGCCTGGCGCACGCCTCAGCGTCGATCACTTTTTCAGGCCGCTCGCTCGAACCCATCACGACGGCCGGCGGCCCTCCCCACCAGAAACGCAACCGCCGCAGTCCTGCCGCCCACGCGGAGCGGGCAGCCGCGTCGTCCATGGCGAGATTCTCGGCCACGGTCGGAGCCGACTGCCAGATCACTTCCATTACTTCGCCGGCCGGTCGCCGTTCCTGAACTCCACGTACGCCGCAAGCAAGGCGCTCCGGTATGCGTCTTCTTCCTCCGACCGGATGGAGTGGTAGATCTTCACCGCCTCAAGCAGGGGCACGCTGCCGGTGATGTCCGCGGGGATGCTGCGTTCGACGCACTGCTCGAAGATGAGCGGCAAACCGGGGATAGCGACCTCGGCGCCTGCAACCGTCAGCTTGCCGCGCGGCGCGGGACCGGAGCACGAACATTGACCGGCCGCCGCCCCGGCCGGGACCTTCGCGCTCAGCCGTTCGTTGGCCAGCACCGCATCGACCTCGGTGGCGATCCGCTCGGCAACCGCCCACACGGCTTCCTTGTCAGGCTGGGACGAGTCTCGCGACGAACGATGGCAGCTCACCGCGCGCATTCCCAGGATGTCGGTAACCACCAATGCGGAACTCACCGGGCCGCTGTGCTTTTCTGTGCCCCATTTGGCGCAAAGCTTCTCGCATCCGTCAATCGTGATCGTGGGATGGGTTTTGGCAAAGTTCCGCTCCCCTTCGTTCCCGGCCAGGAACAGGGGCAAGCAGAGGGTGACCGTCGCGTTCGGCCGCAGCAGTTCGAGCACCCGGCGCGTCGCCAGTCGCGATATCGTCCCTTCGGGGATCGCTTCGCCGCTGCAGCAAATGATGCCGACTTTGACGCCATCCGCGCTCATCGCGTCACCTCATCGCGCGAGCCCAGGCGCGCGGCGTCGCAGGCCACCGCATCGGCAATCTCCCTTGTGATTGCCCAGCCCTCGTCGGATAGCTGGGTCGCAGTGCCCGGCTTTGCGCCGTGGTGGTTCTTGAAAGCCTCCGCCACCTGAATCGCCTTGGCAACGCGCCCGCCGGCCATCTGCACGTTCTTCTCCGCGCAGGCCTTCGCGCATCCGTCGATGGTGATGCAGGCGGCGGTCTGCACGGCTGCGACCGCCTCGGGGTCGCCTTTCACCAACAGGGCCAGGCACAGCGTGCCGGTCTGGCGCGGAGCCAGCTCATCCGTCACCAGGTAGGTTGCCTCGCGACTCATCAGGCCATGCACCTTGCCAATCCCGCTGCACGGGATGACGAGCACCGGATTTCTCATTCCTCCTCCGCTTTCCGCTTGACCGTTTCGGCATACGCCGCCGGATCGAGCAGCAATTCCTGATCTTGCGGCCAAGCCGTCAGTTTCACTTCCACCAGCCACCCGGCGCCGTAGGGATCTTCATTGATAAGTGCGGGATTCTCAAGTATCGCCGGATTGACGCGCGTCACCGTGCCGCTAACGGGTGAGATGATCTCGAAGACGGCTTTGGTCGACTCCAGACTGCCCAACTCCCCGAACTGTTCCACGGCCGCATCCGCTTTGGGCGGATCAAAGTAGCTGATGTCGGTCAGCTTCTGCTGCATGAAGTCGGAGATGCCCACGCGCGCAACACCGTCCAACACACGTGCCCAGACGTCGTTCTCGTTGAACACGTAATCCACGATGGGAATCCGGAATTCGAATTTGTCGTGCGTCACAACGAGGCATTCTGTGGGCGTTTCGAACTCAGCGGTCGGCTCGGCCACCGCCGCGGGCGTGTTGAAGCCGCGAATCAGGTCGTCGACGATCGTTTGCGCGAGGGCCAGGCCGTTTGGCCCCAGTCTGAGCGCCAGCTCCAATGGCCGGCCGGAAGCTTTCACGGCATCCGATACCAGCAACCTCCGGTCCACCTTCGCCTCCAACCGCATGGCGAGCTTGGTGGCGCAGCGAGTCGAGCAGCCGTCCACGACAATCAGCGAGCTCTCGCCGAGATCCTTCTTGTAGCGGGCAGGAGCCCGATTCAGAAGTACCGGGCAGATGATCTCGCTTCCGGTGGCCTCAGCCGCCCGGATCGCCGCCTCGCGCGCGACAGAGCCTTCCGGTTTGTCGAGACCGTTGCAAGAAAGGATGGCCCGCTTCATTTGACGGCCGCTCCGTCTCGGATCTGCTTGATCAGGGCGATCGTCTCGGGCTTCTCGGGGAAGGAGAGCGCATCCGGCCCGCAGGTCTTCGAACAAGCTCGGCAAAACACGACGCAGCTATTGGGATTGGCCACCACGAGCTTCCGATCACCCTCTCGCCGCTCGAAGACGTGGTGGGGGCAGAACGTGTCGCACTCCATACAGAAGGTGCACTTGTCGTAGTCGATGGCGGGAAACCACGGAATCCTGTCCCGCGGCACGCCCATGAAAGTCGTCTCAGCCATCTGCTTCCACCCCCATCTCATCGAGGGCCGACGCAACTTTCTGGATCGCTTCGTCGGTGGTCATGTCCCGGATATCGAGCGGCGTCATGTCGCGCTTCACGTCCATTCCCTTCGCGGCGAAGGCGTCGCGGAACATCTTGTATTGCATGTTTGGGGCGCAGGCCGCGATGACCAGCGGCCGCTTCGCTTCGAGGAAATCGGCCAGGAACCGGTCGCCGTCCACCTCACAGAGTTGCGGGTGGATGATGCCGAACTCGACCGGCAGCTCTACACGCGCGCGGTTGATGAAGTCCCAGATGTCCATCTTGGAGAACCCGGGGCACTTGCCGGTGCAGACGCACATGAGAAGTCCGGGCAGTCGCTCAGCCACTTAGTTGCCTCCTTCCGATGTCAGCATCTGCTTGATCTCCTCGACCGAGGGGATGCGTCCAGCCGACCTCACCCGCCCGTCGATGACCAGGCCCGGCGTCATCAGGATCTTGAAATTCACGATGTCCTCGATCCTGGTGACCTTCTCGATCTGCGCGTCGACGCCGAGCTCCTGAACGGCTTTTTCAGCGTTCGCCGTCAGGTCCCGGCACCTGGAACATCCGGTTCCCAAAATCTGAATTAGTGACATAGTAGTTCCCTTTCATCTACCTAGACAAACACGTGGAAGATGTAGGCCAGACAGTAGTAGCCGCCGACCACGACGAAAACCACGCCTGTGAGGCGCCGCGCCCAAACCTCGAACCGGGTGAGCACGCTGAACATCCTCCCAACCGCGTTCACCCCGATCGCGAGAGCGATCGCAAACGCAAACACTGGAAGCGCAGTTCCGATCCCGTACACCGATGGCAAAATCACGCTCGACCCGGACTTCAACGCCAGAGGAATCAGGCTTCCGAAGAACAGTGCCGCGGAAGTCGGACAGAACGACAGCGCGAACACGAGGCCGAGCAGTCCGCCGCCCCAGATCCCCCATCGCTCCGCTCTGCTCTCGAGGCCGCTGCTCAACCCGCCGGCACGCGATGGCAGACGTATCAACTCGAGGAGGAAGATGCCGGCCACAATCAGCGCAGGTCCGAGAATCTGATTCATCCGCCGCTCGAGGATCAGCGACACGCCCGGAGCCGTGAGCAGGCTGGCCACCATCAGAGTCCCCAGGACCAGATACGCGACAGTCCTGCCGGCCGTGTAAACCAGACCGGTGAGCAGAACCTTCCGAGGGCTTCCGACACCGCGGGAGATGAACGACATTGCCGCGATGTTGGTGGCCAGCGGACAAGGGCTGATCGACGTCAGGATACCCAGCCACAGCGCGGAACCGAGAACCATGCCCAGGTCGTTCATCACAACCGGGCCAGGTAGCCCCGCACCTCCTTGTCGATGTACGCCTGGAAGGCGGCCTTATCGTCGACGAGTTCCCACACGTCGTTGAGGATCTTGAAGGACTGCTGCTTGCCGTTGGCGACGTGGACCAAAACCACCGCTTTCGTGAAGAGCTGGTAGTCCTTCACGAAATGCTCGTTCTCCCGCAACTCGACGTTCACGACATGCCATTCAAGCCGGCCGCGGTCCATATCGCCCTTGAAGCGATTGAGGATCGCGTCGCGGGAATATGCTTCGATCGTCCGGCAGGTCGTGCATCGGAACGTCATGTGAAAGTAGTAGGCAACGATCTTGGGCGCGCTTGCCGCGTTTTGAATGGGCGCTTGTGCCGGCTTCTGCCTGCCGTCGCCGGCGTTGACGGATATCGCGCCCGCCACCACCAGAGTCATCAGTGCGAGTATTGTTCGTTTGGCCGTCATTGATCCTCCTCCTTCGCCACTTTGCCGAACGCGCATCGCACCTTTTCTGCAACCGCAGCGATGCGCTCGGGGGTGACTTCGGTCTTGCCCTTTTCCATCCCGAGGTCGGTGACGCGTACGTGCACGAAATCCTTGAAACCCGCGCGTTCCAAGGTGCGCTTGGCGCAATCGGTGTCACAGCCATCGACGGCGACCAGCGTCTTACCGGCCTGCGCGTTGAGCAGAATCAGTTCGACACGCCCGCCGATCCCGGCCAGGCAGTACATTTTTGCCACGCCCTCCCGATGCAGTTGCCGCACGGCGCGATCGCCGATCTCCGCGGTGTCCGCGGCCCCGGAACAGGAGAACATCAGGTCGGGCGCTGCTCCACATGTGCACTTCAGTCTCGTTTTCATCGTGTTCGGGCGTTCTCGGGCCTTGCACTCTAGCGCAGGTTCACGAGTTCCCACTGCTCCTTTGCATTGGTTTCGATGACCTCGCCGACGCAGTCGAAGAACCGCAGCACGCACGGCATCTTGAGACGGTAATAGACCTGAAGGCCGCGCTTTTCGTCCTGAATGATTCCGGCGCCTTTGAGCACCGAGAGGTGCTTGGACACGGTGGACATGTCCGCGCCGATCATCTCGGTCAACTTGCAGACACAAGCTTCCCCTTTGGCGAGCTGTTCGACGATGAGGAGCCTTGAAGGATGAGCTAAGGCCTTGAAAACATTAGCACGGATCGTAAGCCTAGCCTGCGTCTTGGCGTCCATCGCACGCCCATCTTAGCACTAGTTGGCAATTTTGCCAAATAGAATATCAACATGGGAACCCCTCGCCATCGTGACTTCTCATAAACCAGAAGTACTCGATTCGGTGTCAACTGTCATGAAGGGGGCGGCTCCGGAGAGCGAGAAAGAACAAGAGGCCTTTCGCGTGGCATGAGGTTGCCATGTGGCAACCCCTTCTTCTGCGGTAGCTCGATCGGCGCCGCTGCCGGTGCAGAGTCGAACGCGCGCTAGCTCTTCGCCTTCGTGGCGAAGTGGACGGCGACGGGCTCCGCCTGCTGGTTGCCCCTCCTGACGGCTCTGGCGACGACAAGTCGTGTCCTGAGCGTCAAAGATTCCTTTCGGCAGGCCGTTGCCCGCCACTTCATTTGGACCTTATGTCATGGGCCGATGCAGGCCACGAGGGACCGGCCCACATCGGAAATGAACAACCTGGTCTTGGCGACGGGCTTTCCGGTCCGCGGGGACAGCGCGGCTTCGACGCGCGCCTCATCCCAACCTTCCGGCAGCGGCCAGGTGAGGCCAACGGCCTCGGCTCCCTTCAGGTACTTGTGGACCGTGCTTCTTCCTATCTGCTGGTAGCCCAGCTTGAGTTCATAGCGGAGGCGTAGGACCTCGTGGCCGGCACTTCTGATCCTCCCTTGGGGGGGCATTGTGCCGGTGTGATGTCCAGCGCCGCTACGCCTGTGGAAAACATTCCTGGCGATGGTGAAAGCCATTCCGGGGCGGTGCGAAAAATGTTCGCCTTCCCGCCGGAACGCCGTTCACCTTCCGCCCGGAATCCTTTTCACCTTCAGCCGGGAATCGTTTTCACGTTCACGCCGGAATGGCGTTCACCTTGCCCCGGAATCCGCGAGCAAGCGCCATCACACGGTTGACAGGCCCTCCGCATGAGGGTTATGATGAATTCGTTTACTTTATCGATAACTATGACATCCCATGATAACACTCCGAGCGAGCGGGCTCCCGCTCTCGACGACCTGATTGTGATCACAGGCGCCGGAGGTTTCATTGGCGGCGCCCTGACCCGCCGTTTCCACAACCTGGGCTACACGCGGATCCGCGCGGTTGACCGCAAGCCGCTCCCCGAGTGGTACCAGCGCGTCCCGGGGGTGGAATGTCTTTCGATGGACCTCGGCGAGAAGCAGAACGCCATCCGGGCCGTCGAAGGATCTGTCGAGATCTGCAACCTTGCCGCTGACATGGGCGGGATGGGCTTCATCGAGCGCTTCCGCGTCGAGTGCTTGCGAAGCATCCTGATCAATACCCACCTGATCGAGGCTGCCTGGCGCGCCGGCGCGCGGCGGTATTTCTTCTCGTCGTCCGCGTGCGCGTACAACACCGACCTGCAGAGAGATCCGAACGTCAGGGCACTGAAGGAATCAGACGCCTATCCCGCCATGGCCGAGCGCGGCTACGGCTGGGAAAAGCTGATCTCGGAGATGTTCTGCCAGGAGTATTGGGCCGAGCGCGGCCTCGAGACGCATATCGCCCGGTTCCACAATATCTACGGTCCGAACGGCACCTGGTTTGGCGGCCGCGAGAAGGCGCCCGCCGCCATCAGCCGCAAAGTGATCGAAGCGATCGACTCGGGGCGGCACTCGATAGACATCTGGGGCGACGGAACGCAAACGCGGAGCTTCTGCTACATCGATGACTGCGTCGAGGGTATTGACCGCATCACGCATTCCGAAGAGCTGATCGCCACCCCGATCAATCTCGGTTCGAGCGAACTCATCTCCATCAACGACCTGGTCAGCATGGTAGAAGACATCGCCGGCGTCCGGTTGGAGCGCACCTACGACCTGGAGGCTCCCAAGGGCGTGGCAGGCCGCAACAGTGACAACACCAACATCCAGCGGGTCCTGCATTGGGAACCGCGAACTCCCCTGCGGACGGGCATGGAGAAGACGTACGCCTGGATCGCGGAGCAATTCGCGGATCGAAAAGCCGGCAAGCGAGTGGTAAGGGACTAGGAGACGCGCCATGCCGTCCTCAACCGCTTCCAGCATCGGCGCGACGCGCCGCGGCATCGAGAGCCTGATCGGGAGAATCCCGCACCGCCTGGCGCTGGCCGGCGGCTGGATCGACCAGCCGTTCGTGTCGATCCACAATCCGTCGCCCCCAGGTTCGATGGTGGTGGTGAGCCTCGAGCCGGACTGTTGGTTCATGGAACGCGCAGGCATGGCTGGCGGGACTCGCCGGGTGGCGCTGGAGCTGTGGGACGGCGTGCTGCCAAAGCGGCCTCCGGAAGAGCTGGTCCGCGAGCTCTACAAGGCGGAGAACGATGGCCGTCCGGAACCCTCGGGATCTCAGGACATGATTGGCCTCATCTACCCTGGCGTGAGCCGGCTCGATTACGACGCGCGGCACGAGGGCGGATTCTTTCCGGCTCACATCGAGTCGAGTTGTGACCCGGTCACCGCGGACTGGCTCGAGGGGGTGCTCCAGTTGATACCCGTGGATCAGCGTCCCCCGGGCTACAATCCGCTGGGTGTCAAGAATCTGGATCCGGAATGGATCCGGCGCCTGGGCGAGGGCGGCAGGGAGTGCTACGACGCTATCGTTCGCCGCGACCTGGCGGGCCTCGGCGCTTCCATGAACTCGTGCATGGAGTGCTGGGAAGCCATCCTCCCGCATACCGTGCGGCACCCGACGATTTCGATCGATCTCAAAGCCCTTCTGGGCAACTTTCAGGCGCGCTATCCCGGCGCCATGTACTCGGGCTGCGGAGGCGGCTACCTGATCGCGGCGTCTGATGAGGACGTCCCGGGTGCGCTCCGCGTGCACGTGAGAGTCTAATAAGGCAGGAGCCCAGCATGCTTAAGGCCGGTATTCTCAACCCCTCCATCAACTCGCTGCTCAGCCGGGTGCGTCACACCAACACGCTGGTGATCGCCGATCGCGGCTTCCCGTGCTGGCCGCAAATCGAGACCGTGGACATCTCGCTGATCGACGATATTCCTCGGGTCCTCGACGTGCTGGCGGCCATCCGCGCCAACTTCGTGCTGGGGAGCGCATTCATGGCCGAGGAATTCCGCTCGCAGAACGACGCCCGGACCCGCGTACGCTTCGAAGAGGCCCTGGCCGGTATCCCGGTGGTGTACGAGCCGCACGTCGAGTTCAAGAAGCGAGTTCCCACCGCGATCGGCCTGATCCGGACAGGCGACACAATCCAGTACGCGAACATGATTCTCGAGTCGGCGTAGAGGCGGATGAGCGCTCCCCCGGTTGGATGGGACTACCTGGTTCTCACGGCGTCGAACGCCTTGCAGGGCCGGGCCTACGAGTCCCAGCTGAGTCTGCGGCGAGAATACGGGCTGTTGCCGCAGGCGCGGGAGGCTCTTGTGGTCGCCGATCTCGAAGACCGCCGCATCGGCAGCGGAGGCAGCACGCTGCTGTGTCTGCTGCGGATCGTCGAGCGCGAACGCCTTCGCCATGGAGGACGGCAAAGCGTTGCGGAGATCCTGCGGAAGCTTCGCATCCTGATCGTGCACGCGGGTGGCGATTCCCGCCGGCTGCCCGCTTACGGCCCGTGCGGCAAGATCTTCGTGCCTCTCCCAGCCACATCCGACTCGCCGCTTCCGGTGACCTTGTTCGACCGGCTGGTGCCGGACTTCCTGGCCCTTCCACCTGGCGTCCCGGGACGAGGGCAGGTAGTGGTGGCGGCCGGCGACGCGCTGGTCCTGTTCGACGCCGCGCGAGTCAGTTTCTCCAAACCGGGCCTCACGGCTCTGGGTTGCTACGCCTCACCGGAAGAAGCCGCCCGGCACGGAGTGTTTTCGATCGGCGAGGATGGGACCGTGTCGGTCTATCTGCAGAAGCCGTCCTTCGCGGAACAGCGGGATAAGGGCGCGATCGGGGCCGCGGGCCTCGCCGCGCTCGACGTCGGAGTGATGAGCCTGGACGGCGAGGCCGCGGAGTCCCTGCTCGATGCCTTTGGAGTTGCGGAAATGCCGGCGGCACTGTTGTCCCGCACGATCGATCTCTACCGCGAGATCTGTTGCGCCATGGGATCCGCAGCGTCTCTGGAGCACTATCTGGGCAGCGTGCGGGCGAGCGGCTCCGCCTGGAAGGAAGAGGAACTGGCCCGCGTCTACCCGCTCCTGAATCGGATTCCGCTTCATGTGGAACTCGTGCCGTCCTGCCGGTTCCTGCACTTCGGATCGACGCGCCAGCTGATCGAGAGCGGGCAGGCGCTGGTGGCAGGCGAGGGGGCGGGAAGGGTTCTGTCAGTGAACAACTGCGTGATCCCTACTGCCCGTGTTGACGCTCGCGACTCGTGGGTGGAAGGCTGCCGCGTCCGGGCAGATCTGCAATTGGCCGGGCAGAACGTCCTGGCAGGCGTGGACGTGGACGCGCCTCTGTCGCTGCCGTACGGGGCTTGCCTGGAGGTGCTCCGCGGTCGGAGCCGCGGCGGAGCGGATGTCTGGTTCGTGCGCTGCTATGGCATCGAGGACACTTTCAAGCAGGGATCCCGCTTCTGCGGGCGGCCGATTGCAGATTGGATCAGGACTCTGGGTCTGACGGACGATGAAATATGGCCGGACGCGCGCTATGGGGCCGAGCGCAGCCTCTGGACCGCCCGTGTCTTCCCGGCCGAGTCGTTGGCCGGCACTTACCGCCGCTGGCTGTGGATGTACACGCCGGAAGCAGCCGCCGCGGAGGAACTCCAGGCGTTCCGAGGAGCCGACCGGTACAGCGCCGCGGAGATTGCGTTCCTGGCCGATCAAGGGGCGTTCCATTCTCGCCGGCTCGAGATCTGGAAACCCGAGTTGACGGAGCCGGGAAACTGCTCTGAGAAGTGATTGTTGGTGCCGGTAGACCGTCAGGCGGCGTGCCGATGTCAGCACCGGCCTCGATCCAGCCGAGATCCCCTGACCGCTCGCCCGGCGGTTACTTTAACCTTGTAGCGTCAGATTCAGGTCCTGTCCAGCCATGTATAATCGACGAGGAGACAAATGGCTGTAACGATGAAGGACATTGCCCGCGAACTGGGCGTTTCGGTGGTCACGGTGTCCAAGGTGTTGCGTGGGCACAGCGACATCGGTGACGAAACCAGGCAGCGCGTGCTCAGGCGGGTCAAGGAGTTGAACTACCAACCCAATCCCGCGGCGCGCGCTCTGGTAACCGGCAAGACTTACACCGCGGGCCTGATCGTGCCCGATCTGGTCCATCCTTTCTTCGCGGAGGTAGCCGCCGGTCTGGCCAACACTCTCCGCCACAGGAGCTACAGCCTCCTGATTTCCTCTTCTCAGGAGGATCCTGAGCTCGAGCGCCACGAGATCAAGAGGCTCCTGGGTTGCCGGCTCGATGCACTTGTGATTGCATCGACGCAGTGGACGGTGGAGTCTTTTCGCCGCATCGAAGAACAGAAGGTTCCGTACATCCTGATCGACCGCGCCTTCGTCGGCATCCCGGCGAATTTCGTTGGCGTTGACGACGTCAAAGTCGGCCGCATGGCGACCGGGCACCTGGTCGAGGTGGGCTGCGAAAGGATCGCACACATACGGGGACCGGCGACCAGCACCGCGATCGGACGGCTGGAAGGCTACAATCAGGTTCTCTCCAAGCACGGTATGATTCCGCTCCAGGGCTATGTCGTCACGGGTCGCTCGGCCGACGCGGACAGTTGGAGCAGCGGCCACGAAGCAATGAAGACGCTGCTCGAGTTGGATCCGCGACCCGACGGAGTTTTCTGTTACAACGATCCCTTTGCCATCGGGGCGATCGACGCAATCGTCGAGGCCGGTCTGCGGGTTCCGCAGGACATCGCCATCATCGGATGCGGCAATCTCCATTTCGACAAGTCTCTGCGTGTGCCTCTTTCGAGCATAGATCAGCAGAGCGCGGCCATCGGCGAACGGGCCGGGAAGTTGCTTCTATCGATCATTGGAGCCAAAGTACCGCCCCAGCCTAAGAGCATCATCCTGGAGCCAAGTCTGGTCGCGCGAGAATCCACGCGCCGGGACCCCCAAGGTTGAGGCTAGCGGTCTGCCGCGGGTTCCCGATCAGGGCTGAGCGGTCTATTGCCAGGTTCGCCGGGCATAGGGAGACGGCCGAGAAAAGGGTTTGACAATGAAATCCAAAAGTCTATGCCTGATCGCCGTGGCGGCGGGAATTCTGTCGGCTCAGATGCCGGACCGCGCGGCTCATGCCTCGCTGCCGTTTGTCAGCCCGATTTTCGGGGACAACATGGTTCTGCAGCGCGGGAAACCGAACCCGATCTGGGGCTGGTCCGAACCGGGAGACAAGGTCCGCTTGGAGATCCAGGGCCGCACTGCGGCGGCGGTTGCGGGGCCGGATGGGCGTTGGCAGGTGACAATGGATCCTCCGCCAACGGGCGGGCCTTACACCATCAGAGTCAGTGGGCGCGAGAGCGTCGTTTTGCACGAGGTGCTCGTGGGCGATGTGTGGCTCTGCGGCGGACAGTCCAACATGCAGTTTCCGCTGAAAGCCGCCCGGAACGGCAGCGCGGAGGTCGCCTCCGCCAATCATCCCGAGATCCGGTTCTTCGTGGTGGCGCCGCACTCCTCCTACGGGCATGCGGACGTTGCCGAAGGCTCATGGAAGATCGTCACACCACAGGAGGCTGCGGAGGACGGGCCCTCGGCGGTGGCCTACTTCTTCGCAAGAAGGATTCAGGAAACGGTGCCGGTGCCGATCGGCCTGATTCAGGATAGCCTCGGTGGAACTCCGGCCGAGGCGTGGACCAGCGCGGCGGCACTCGGGAAGCTAAAGGATTTCGACGTACCCCTGGCTGAGATTCGCCGCCTCAGCAGCGCCGGTGGCCCCGAGTATGGCAACTACATCATGCACTGGTACGACCAATACGACATCGGACAGAAAGGCTCGTGGGCCGATCCCCAACTGGACGATTCAGCCTGGAAGCCTGTCGAGATCCCTGGCGGCTGCGGCGAACTCGGCGTGGCGGATGTGCCGGCCCTGGCTTGGTTCCGTAGGGAAGTCGTCCTGCCCGATCCTCTGCCCTCCGGACGCGCGAGGCTGTACCTCGGTTCCATCGAGAAAATGGACACGGCATACATCAACGGGCAGTTTGTGGGCGCCAGCGCGTGGGTCGAAAATCCTCGAGTGTACGGAATAAAGGACGGGATCCTGAAGCCGGGCCGAAATGTTGTGGCCATCCGGGTGTTTAAGCTGAAGCCGGACGGCGGGTTTCTGGCCAAGCCCGATCAGTTGCGGCTGGTGCTGGGGGACGGTACGGCCTTTCCACTCGCGGGCCCGTGGAAGGGACGCCTGAGCGTGGACGCGCGGCCACCACATCCCCTTCCGCTGCGATTCGAGAACTGGCCGATGATGCCTTCCGTGCTCTACGAAGGAATGCTGAGGCCGCTCGCGCCGCTCGCGATCACCGGCGCGCTCTGGTATCAGGGCGAAGCGAATGCGGAGCGAGCGTTCCAGTACAGGAAGCTGCTTCCCGTCATGATTGCAGACTGGCGGGAGCTTTTCGGCCAGGGCGACTTTCCGTTCTACATCGCCGGTCTTCCCGGTTTCATGCCTCGTAGCGAAACACCCGTCGACGACGAATGGGCTGAGCTACGCGAGGCGCAGGCGATGACCGCGGCCGCCGTTCCCAATTCCTGTCTGGCAGTCGCAATCGACACCGGCGATGCCAACAATATCCATCCAATAGACAAACTGGAAGTGGGCGATCGGCTGGCACGCTGCGCACTGGCCAATCACTACGGCGAGAACATCCCCTATGCCGGTCCGACACTCAGCTCGGTAGACCGTCTGCCCGGAGCGCTGCGACTGCACTTCACCCACACCGACGGTGGTCTGGTCGCCAAGGGCGGCAAACTCGAGCAGTTCGCGGTGGCCGGCGAAGACCGCAAATGGGCCTGGGCGGACGCTCGGATTGAGGGAGACACCGTCATGGTCTCGTCCAGCGCCGTGCCGGATCCCAAAGAGGTCCGCTACGCGTGGCAGTCCAACCCGGCCGCGACGCTGTTCAACGGAGCCGGCCTTCCGGCGGCGCCGTTTAGGACTGACCGCTGGCCAGGTATCACGGAGAGCCACAGGCCGTACTAGGAGACTCGATATGCACACGCATTTGTCAGTTCTCAGTCTTGCCGTTGCTGCGCTCGGTGCTTCGGTTACGGCTACGGCTGCCCCCACCGTGGAGAAACAGGATCGCGGTGCCCTGGTGCGCTTCGATACCGGCGTGCTGCGGCTCGAAGTCTGGTCCGACCGGATTGTGCGCGTCACTTACGCTCCCGGCGCGGAACTTCCTTCCATTCGCAGTCTGAGTGTGATCGCCGCTCCGGCCCCAGTGCCCTTCGAGATCAAGGAAACAGCCGCGGCCGTCGACCTCTCTACGGCATTGCTACGGGCGCGCGTGGACAAGAGCACGGGCCTGGTTTCCTTCGCCGATCTCAGCGGAAACGCGATCGTGGAAGAGGCGGGCTCCCGTGAATCCACGCTCGGCAACAGCTTCGCCCTTCAGCCGGGCGAGCAGATCTACGGCCTGGGACAGCACCAGGACGGGTACATGAGCTATCGCGGGACTTCGGTCCACCTGCAGCAGAAGAACATGGAAATTGCCATTCCGATGCTGGTTTCGAGTCGCGGTTACGGGCTGCTCTGGGACAATCCCGCGATCACGGATGTCGAGGTCGGCGTCAAAGGCAAGGAAGGCATTCTGCGCTGGGTTTCTGAAACTGGCAAAGCAATCGACTACTACTTCATCTACGGGCCCAAAGCGGATGCCGTGATCGCCGCCTATCGCCTGCTCACCGGCCCGGTGCCGCTGATGCCCAAGTGGCTCTGGGGCTTCTGGCAGTGCAAAGAGCGCTACTCCACACAGGCCGAAATGCTCGGCATCGTTTCGCGATTCCGCGAGCGCCACATGCCCCTCGATGGGATCGTGCAGGATTGGCAGTATTGGAAGCCCGGCGCTTGGGGCTCGCATGAGTTCGATCCTGAGCGCTATCCGGACCCGAAGGGAATGGTCGACGCCATCCACAAGATGCATGCGCACATCCTGATCTCGGTGTGGGCGCGCTTCGATCTTGGTACGGCCAACGGGAAGGAACTCGAAGCCGCCGGCGCGATCTATCCGCCTGTGGTTCCGAATGTCTATCCAAAGGGAGAAGGCAAGTGGTATGACGCGTTCAATGCCGAAGGCCGCCGCATCTACTGGAGGCAGATCTCCGACCGCCTCGGCACGTTGGGTATGGATGGCTGGTGGCTTGACGCCACCGAGCCCGAAATCGGCGGGAAATGGGGCGAGTATCGCACCCTTCCCACGGCGGAGGGCTCCGGCGCCGCGGTGTTCAACGCGTACCCGCTGATGACTACGACCGGGATCTACCAGGGCCAGCGCGCCCAGACGGACAGGAAGCGAGTCGTCATCCTCACCCGCTCCGCATACGCTGGGCAGCAGCGCAACTCAGCCATCTCGTGGTCCGGCGACATCAAGGGCACCTGGGCCGTGTTCCGCAAGCAGATCCCCGCGGGCGTGAACTTCTCCATGAGCGGCGTTCCGTACTGGAACACCGATATCGGCGGCTTCTTCGGCGGAGATCCGAAGGACCCGAAATATCAAGAGCTGTTTGTGCGCTGGTTCCAGTTCGGCGCGTTCACGCCCATGTTCCGGGTCCACGGCACCGGCGCGGGCAAGGAGTTCTGGCAATTCGACCAACCCACCCAAAAGACCCTGGAGACGTTCGAGCGCCTGCGCTACCGGCTGCTGCCCTACATCTACTCGGTCTCCTGGCAGGTCACCCACGACGGCAGTTCGATGCTGCGCCCGCTGGTGATGGATTTCGCCAGTGACCGCGAAGCACTGAACGTCGCCGACCAGTATCTGTTCGGTCCGGCGCTGATGGTCAATCCCGTAACAGAGCCCGGAGTCTCGTCGCGCAGCGTGTATCTTCCGGGCAAGGCCGCCTGGTACGACTTCTGGACCGGCAGGCGAGAGACGGCAGGCCGCCGCGTCGATGCTGCCGCGCCGGCCGGAATCCTGCCGCTCTACGTGCCCGCCGGCACAATCCTTCCGCTCGGGCCGGACGTGGAGTACGTGGGCCAGAAAGCGGCGGATCCGTTGGAAGTGCGCATTTATCCCGGCGCCGACGGGTCGTTCGTCCTGTACGAAGACGCCGGCGATTCTTACGACTACGAGCGCAGCGCCTACACGAACATCCCCTTCCATTGGAGCGACGGTTCGAAAACGCTCACGATCGGGAAGCGCGCCGGCGTCTATGAAGGCATGCTAAAGAATCGTACCTTCCGGATCGTGCTCGTCGAAGAGCGGCACGGAGGCGGGGTCCAGGAATCTCCAACGGCCCGCGCAGCGGCGTACTCGGGCGAAGAAGTGCGCGTGACGTTTACGCGACCGTGAACTCCAGGCGCGTCACGGAGGCCGGAGCAAATGCGTACACCAGTTGCGCCCCGGTGTTGGCGATAGGGACCGTGACTGGCTCGACGGCCTTGGGGTCCTCGAAGGTGTTGTGAGCGCGTATGTCGCCGGCCTTCAGTACCGTCGCCCGGACGTCGGTGATGCGAGCACCGCGAACGCCGATCTCCACTCCCGTATATATTCGGCGAAATAGGTGCGATCGTGTCCTCGGGAATGATTTCGATCCGGTTCGTGGCGGCGCGCGAAGGCCGGGCGGCGACCAGCGCGAGACCCGATGCAATGAAGTGTCTGCGATTCATGATCATTTCGATTTCCTTTCGAGCGAGTTCTGTGGACTCGCTTCCAGGCTCTCCGCCGGCTTCACGGCCGCTCCTTCGGGACTACGTCTCCACGCGAAGTAACTGTCCAGGACTCCGAGCGACTCCTGGCTGGGAACAGGGCCGACATGGGGAGTTCCGGCAAAGTACATAACCACTGGATTCTCATCGCGGAACGCGGGCCAAGCGGGGAAGCCTTTGCCGTTGGGATCTCCGTGCTTGGCGAAGTTGGTCCAATACGCCGCCATCGCTTCGGAGATTCGCCGATCTTCGAGAGTGGCTGGCCGGTGAATGTCTTCCAGGTGCTCGAAAACGTAGGCGACGTCGGCGCCGTGAGGGGAACCGTGTCCTGCATCTGGAGATCCCGCCGGGTAGTCCGGGTGCTGATCGAAGTAGTAGTAGTACGCGTTCGCCTTGCCGTGCTGCGACTGCAGGCGCGCCCACACCCATGTGTGCCAGCCAAACGCCGAATCGCGCGCCAGATCGCGGGCCGTCTTGGGAACGGCATCCGCAGCCGTCGGATAGGCCTGCAGCAGGCGATCGGCGAACGGCCCGTAGCGCTTTTTCACGCCTGCGATGTAGTCGTCCGGAGTCTTGTCGTGCGAGAAGCTGAGGCCCTCGTCCGAGTTGTACCCCACGAGGATGGGTGTGTCATTGAACCGCCCCGCTTCGTAAAGCCTATACTGATCGTCCGGAATCACCCAGCCGTCTACGATCGGCCAGGCCATGCCGCGCTGGCGCCGGCCCACCTCGAGTAGTCTGTCGGCCGGCAGGGCTCGCAGGTCCCGCAGCGATTGCGCGCTAGCGCCCTTCGCGAACTCGACGCCTGAAGCCTCCGCGTCCGCCAGAACGCGCATGTTTTCGCCCGGCACCGGCGTCGGATTAGAGGGTCCAAACGAGCCGCCGCTCTGCGAGATCGCGCCGTGAAAGAGCCCTTTGGCAAGGGGAGACGCGCAAAGCATGCTGACGGCAATGCCGCCGGCGGATTCTCCGAAGATTGTGACCCGGTTCGGGTCTCCTCCGAATGCCGCGATGTTGCGCTGGATCCATTGCAGGCCCGCCATCATGTCCAGCAAGCCGTAATTCCCGGAGACATGGCGAGGGGACTCGGCGCTCAGTTCCGGATGCGCGAAGAACCCGAGGATGCCCACGCGATAGGCGATGCTGACCAGCACGACGCCGCGCTTGGCCAGTTTCTCACCGCTGTAGACCGGGACTGACGTAGCGCCTCCATTGAAGCCGCCGCCGTAGATCCAGACCAGGACCGGAACGCGGTCCTCGGGCGATTTCGCCGGTGTCCAGATGTTCAAGTACAGGCAGTCCTCACTGGCGCCGCTGGGAGGCGGACCGCCCATCGATTGCTCGCACCCGGGCGCGAACTGGTCGGCCTTGCGCACCCCTTGCCATTTCGGGGCCGCCTGCGGCGCGCGCCAGCGCAGATCGCCGACCGGTGGCGCCGCGAACGGAATGCCTTTGTACACGGCCAGACCGTCCGCGACGATCCCTTCAACAAGACCGCTTTCGGTCTTAACGGGCGCCGCCAGTGCGATGTCCAGCCACACCGCTGCGCACGCGGTCACGGCAACGAACCGGAGCATTGTCATGTGTTCTCCCGTACGCCCTAACGGAACAACCTCGGCGCGAACTCGTTCAGGTCGCGCCGCCAGGTCAGCCACTCATGCGATGTCCCCGGCGACTCGTAGTATACGTGCTGGATACCGGCCTGGGTCAACGCCTCGTGGAAATTGTGGACGCTCGCGTACATGCGCTCCGGCTCCTTCGTCCCGATGCCGATCCAGACCAGTTTCACCCGCTTGTTGAACGCGGCCGCGTCCGCGAGGACTCCGTTGAATGCGGTTTTCACCTCGAACTGCCCACCCATGCCGGCGCCGCTTCCGCTGAAGCCGCCGATCCAGGCAAACCTGTCGAGGTTGTTCAGCGTGATCTGGAATGCCTGCATACCGCCCATCGAAAGGCCGGCCATGGCGAAATGGTCCCGGTCCGTCAGAGTACGGAAGGTGCTGTCCACGGCCGGAATCAGGTCGTTGATGACCACTTCTTCGAAGGTGTGCGAAAGACGCAGCGGCTGCCCCGGGGCCGGGCGCTGCGGAGGCGTCTCGCCCGGTTTCAACGCATAGCCCTTGTCCATGACAATGATCATGGGGACGGCCTTCTTGTCCGCGATCAGATTGTCGAGGATGATGTCGACACGGCCCTGCTTCGGCCAGCCTGTTTCGTCCTCCCCGCCGCCGTGCTGGAGATACAGTACGGGATAGCGGCCTTTCAAATTTGTATCGTAATCGGGCGGCGTGTAGACGAACGCGCGGCGCCATCCCCCTACGGTCTTCGAGTAATAGCGGAAGTTGCGCACCTGGCCATGGGGGACATCCCTGATCTGGTAGTACTCCGCACCGGATTCCGGAATCTCGATGCCGCTCGATTCCCGGCCCACGCCGTAGAAATTCTCGCTGGCCGGGTCGCTCACGCGCACGCCGTCAATCGCGAGGTAGTAGTAGTGAAATCCGGGCACCTGGGGCGGGATGGTGGCCGTCCAGACGCCTTCGCTGTCCCGCTGCATGTCCCACAGCTTGCCGAGGTCCACCTGGACCGTCTTGGCATCCGGCGCTTTGACGCGGAATGTGACGCTGAGGTCGCCGTGAACCTTGGGATATTCCGCATTCATCACGTTCGTCGTTGCCGGTTTGCCCTCATCCGCGGTCTGCCCTGCACAGAGGCTCGCCGCCAGCATGATCAAGAATAGTGCTCGCATTTCTTCTCCTTTGCAATTGTCAGCGCTTGACTAGGCGAGCCGACGCGCCCGGCGGCGGCCACAAGTTCACTATCTCGCAACTTCTGGATTCTCGCCTGTCAAGCTGACGTCTGCCGCTATCACGGCCTGTGCTGAAGTCGCTGTGTCATCGCTTCCACGAGTTGTTTAGTCTCCCACGCCTGGAAGGCGGTAGCTCCGGCACTGAGGAGGGCTACGAAGATCAGAATCGCCGCGAGCAGATTCATGCGGCGCTTGAGCTCATCGCTGGCCATCAAGATCGCGCCAGCCAGCAGTATTATCTGCTCGCCGATGTGCCTGGCATTGTCGGCCGCACCCTCAGCACCGACAGTTACGGCATCAATCAACCGCTCGGAGCCGTTCTCGAGACTGCTCTCGGGCGAGTTGGCGCCATCGTCTTCAGCCGGCTGCTCGTTGGTCATCTTTGAGCTCCTGACCGACAGCACGATTCCGCCCTGGCTCGGTAAGTGGGATCCGGGCGGCCTACTTGACCGCGCGCATCATCGCGCGCATTACGATCGAGCGCAGAGCCTCGTGGTGGCTGCTCTGCTCAGGCGTCAGCGTCCAGGACATCTTGGCGCCATCCGCCGCGATCTCGTCGAAGCTGGCCTTGCCCGCTTCGATCTTCGGACCGAGCCCGGTCTTCCAGGACGCGTAGCGAGCCTCGACCGCCTTCTCGAGGTCGCCGTCTTCGGCAACCACAACCGCCGTGCGCAGCCCCCAGGCGATGGCGTCCATGCCGAGGATGTGCGCGTGAATCAGGTCGATCGGCGCGAAGCTCGAGCGGTACCTGTGCGCGTCGAAGTTGAACACGCCGCTGCCGAGTCCGCCGGCCTTCAGCACCGGGTGCATGATCTCGAACGCGATTCCGGGATCGCCCAGGAAGCGGTCGGTATCCCAGCCGTTCCCGAAGGTGCCCTCGTTCACGTCCACGCCGCCAACCATGTTATGCTCCTGCGCCACCGTGAGTTCGTGCATCACGGTGAAGCCGGCCAGCTGTGCGTGGTTGGTCTCGATGTTCAGCTTGAAGTCCTTGTCGAGGCCGGAGCCGACCAGGAAAGCAACCACGACCAGTGCCGAGTGATCGTACTGGAACGTGCTTGGCTCGCAGGGCTTCGGCTCGATCAGGAACTGGCCCTTGAAGCCGATCTGCTTCGCGTAGTCCACCGCCATGTGGAGGAAGCTCGCCAGGTGCTTTTGTTCCTTGCCCAGCATGGTGGCCAGCAGGTGGTTGTAGCCTTCCCTGCCGCCCCAGAACACGTGGTTCTTCGCGCCCAGTCGCTTGCCGACTTCGAGCATCTTCTTGGTCTGTCCCCAGGCGTGGGTGTAGACGCCGAGCTCGTTGGATGTGGACGCGCCCTCGCGATAGATCGGCAGCGAGAACAGGTTTTGCGTGGTCCAGCCGCACTCGATCCCGGAGAGCTTCTGCAGTTGCTCCATGATCGGCAGTACCTTGTCGAGGTTCGCGAGGAACTCCGGAAGGTTGTCCGACGCCGGCAGGCAGTCGAAGTCGTGCCAGCACCAGTTGCGGATGCCCAGCAGGTACAGCATGTAGAAGAACACCCGGAGCCTGCTCTCATGGTTCGCCAGCGAGCCGGTTCCGTCGTTCCACGGCGCGATGACCGTGCCGGGGCCGAATTGGTCGCGCAGATCGTTGTCGAAATGCCACTTCGCGCCCGCGAAAGGCAGGTGCTCCGCCATGGACTTGCCGTGGAGAACTTCCTCGGGATTGTAGCAGCCGAAGCTCAGCGGGTTCTTGCTTCCGATACCGCCGAATGCGATGGGTTGGGACACTTCGGGAAACGGATTCTGCGCCAGTCCGAAGTCCTTATAAGTCAGACCTTTTGTAAGTGACATGCACGTCCTTTCGTATGTGGTCAATCAACAGCAGTACGGGGGAAGAAAGCCCGCCCGCATGCGCGGGCGGGCGCGCCCTGAGGGTAGGCGACTGAACTAAATGTGGATCCCCTGTGCGCCCGGACGCGCAGGTTCGCTCGCCCGCCGTTGTAATAGTCGTTCTCGTTGTTCTCGAAATGCAGGGCCTGGACGAGGCCAGCACCGGAGCTCATCACGTGGCACAAGTTCGACATCCTGTTGCGTTCCCCTGGCGCGCGGGAGGGGGTCGCTCCCGCGCGCCAGGAATGGGGTCCTGACCTATGTGGGACTAGGTCAGAACATAAACTTCGCAGCGACCTGGATCGTACGAGGATCGTAGGTGTTAGTCAGCTGGCCGAAGTTGGTGCTGCCAGCCGTCGTATTCAGATTGTTGAACTGGGTGTGGTTGAAGGCGTTGAAGGACTCGGCCCGGAGCTCGAACCGGGCGCTCTCCTTGATTTGGAACGACTTGAACAGCGAGAGGTTCCAGTTGTTACGCCCCGGGGTGACCACGGCGTCCTTAGACGCGTTGCCCCACTGGAGGGGCCCCGGTGCCGCGAACGACGTGGTGCTGAACCATTGGAATCGGGTCCCTGGATAGCTGACCGCCGAGACTTGGTTCGCCCGGTTGGTGGTGCCTCCGCCTAGCCCGAGATTGTCGGAGCCGGAGCCCACCGACTGCGGGGTTCCGGACTCGAACAACGCGATTCCGGACAGCGTCCATCCTCCCAGCACAGCCTTTGTAACCGGGCTGGCCGCGTTCCGGAAGAACGGGAAGTCATAGACGAAGCTGAAGACCGCAATCTGTCGGCGGTCGAAGCCGGCCGAACCATAATCATAGTGGGCGTCGAGAGGATTGGAGAGGTTCGTGAAGAGCTCGCCATCCAGAAGATCGAAGGCATGCGACCAGGTGTAGGAACCGCTGAAAGTCAGGTTCTTCCATGCGGTGGCCCGCAGGCTGACCTGCAACGAATTGTAGTTGGAGTTTGCGCCGAACCCCATTAGCGCGATGCCTGCCCAGCCCTGATAGGGCCGGTCCAGGTTGGCATTGTACCCCGCCCCGCTATAACCGCAGTTGGCGCCGCAAATGGCCAGGCGGTTCGGATCGCTCTCCGAAACATTGTTGACCTGGAATCCTTCCGACTGGTGATAATTCTCGTTACCCACATAAGACACCCCCAGAACAGTGTTCTCGCGCAACTGCTGCTGGATTCCGAAGCTGTACTGAACCGACGTGGGTATATGGTAGCCCGGCGCCAGGCCCGTGAATCCGGCGGGATAGACCGGCGAAGACGATGAGAGTCCGCTGGTCGCGCTGGTCTTGGGATTGGAGAAGTAGACGTTGTTCGTACTGGCCTGGAAGGAGAACGGCGGGTTCGGGCCCATGGTGTACTCTTCGTTTCCTCCGAGGCGTTCGTAGGACAGCCCGAATCCACCTCGCACGACAGTCTTCCCGCGTCCGGTCACATCGTAAGCAAACCCGATGCGCGGGGCGAAAGTGGCCCATTGGTTCGGAACCAGACCCTTCGGAATTCCGTTCTTGCCCGCCAAGCCAATTCCATTCATGTAGAACTTCACGTCCGACAGAGGAATGCCGGATACCGTGGTGAACCCCGGACCGTTCGGGTCCAGAGCTCCGCTCGGCAGGAATTGCGCCGCTTGCGCAGAATTGTAGAGGCTGGGATAGAAATTCGACAACCGCCCGCCAACGTCGTAGGCGTGCGGAAGACCTTCCCAACGGATGCCCAGGTTGAGCGTCAGCCGTTTGGTGGCGTGCCAGTCGTCCAAGGCGTACACCGAATAAGTGTCGTTGGCGATGTGCACGAAATCCTGCACATACAGTTCGCTGTACGACTGCGCGTAGCCGAGCAGGAAGTCCGCGAAAGAGTTGCCGGTGAACGATCCGTCGAAAGTGTAGTTTCCCTGAGTCTGCCCGAAGATCTGCTGGTTCTTATGGGTGTGCATCCAAGCCGCGCCGAACTTCAGGTTGTGCGCGCCGTGGGTCCAGGAGAGATCGTCTTTCGCCTGATAGCTACGCCATGTGTTCGACCAGGGCCAGGATCCCAGATCGTAATTGGCATTGTAGGGATTCTTGATGTTGATGGTCGGGATGCGCTTGAGGGAATTGCCGGTGGACAACTGCTGCACATTGTATCCGGAAGGTTCTTGCCAGGTTCCGTTGAGCCCGACGAGGATGTTGTTGCCGTTGAAGTTGAACGCCGCCTCATTCAGCAGGGTAGGGCTGATGGTGGCGGTGGCGTGAACGACGCCGGCCCAGGAGGGGACGATCATCGACGATCCGACCGTGGGATACGTGCCGCCGCTCCACAGCGGAGTGGCTTGTGTCTGATTGCCATGATCATAGATCAGGGAGCCCATCAAGGACAGTTTGCTAGTGACCTCCTGGTCGACCCGGAAGAGTTCCTCGCGGTATTTGGTCCCGTTGGGGGCCGAAGCCAGGAAATTGCCACCGCTGTTGGCGGCCGGGAAGGCGCCGGCCTGCAGCAGCAGCGACACGTTGGGGTCGATCAGGCCGGCCGGAATCTTGTTGTTGGTAAAGGCCTGGCCGGGCGTGAGGCCAAACTGAGCGAACTTCGCGATTGCACTCGGGTCCGTGGTCTGCGGCACATGGATCGACGTGGAGCCGAAGTCCCCGGTCCTCACCGCGTCGGAAACCGCGGCTGCGTTGATCACGCTTCCCTGGGCCAGCCTGCGCCACTCCATGTTATAGAAGAAGAAGGTTTTCTTGTGGGTGAGCGGAACCGGCCCGCCCAGGTTGAACCCGAACATGTTGTAGTTGAGTTTCGGTCTTGGATGACCGGCCGCATTGTTGAAGAAATTGTTTGCATCCAGTTGGGTATTGCGGAGGTACTCCCAGGCGCCGCCGTGGTACTGTTGCGTTCCGCTCTTAAGAGACATGGTGATCATGCCGCCGGATGACTGGCCCAGGTCGGCTCCGTAATTGCTGGTGATCACCTTGAATTCCTGGAGCGCATCCTGAGACGGGGAAACAATCAGAATGCCTCCGCCACCGCGGTCGTAGGCTTCTCCGCCATCGATGATCCAGTTGTTGTGGTCCTGTCGCTGGCCGTTGAAGTAGACGCTTCGGTTCTGATTTTGAGCCATGGGCGAATCAAAATCCGGGATAGAAGCTGAGGCGCCCGGCACCAACGTCGTAAGCTGTATGACGTTGCGCCCGTTTGTGGCGAGTTCCGAAACCTGGGTGTCGGTAACGGTCTGGCTGACTTCATTCGTGTCAGCCTGGACCTGAACGGCGTTGGCTTCGACCGTGACGCTCTCTGATACGTTGCCGACCTGGAGCGGTACATCAACCCGGACCGTGGCATCCACGTTCAGCGTGATGCCGGTCTGCTCGTACGCTTTGAAGCCCGCAGCCTCCACCCGGACCTTGTAGTGTCCGATGGGGAGTCCCGGAGCAGAGTAGCTGCCGGTGTTGTTGGTTGTGGTGGAACGGACGAATCCGGTTTCCACGCTGGTGACCGTAATCTTGGCGCTTGGGACGGAAGAGCCCGTCTGATCGGTCACCGTTCCTACTATGCTGGCGGTTTCCTGACCGTACGCTGCCATGCTCAGCAGAGCGAGGCCGAGCAGAAGCAACAGAGATACTCGCAGCGCGTTGTACGCGCTTACATTGAGAAGCGCTTGATTTCGCATGTCTCCCTCCTTCGAAAGGCAATCTCGTAAACTCAAGGCCCGGGGCCATTCCGCACGGATGCCTGTCTGCTGTCGGACCACCCTCTTCCGGACACACGATCAAAGCTCGTCGTGCTCGCGTGACCCCGAGCCAGAGGCTCGCATGACCCCCAAGTCACAAGGATTTAATCAGCTTTGACTAGTCCTGTTAAGGTGGGTCACGAGTGAATGCACCGTGTTGTCACGGAAAAGTCACGGTGTGCTCTGGGCCTGGCAGTTCCGGAAGTGGGGGCGGCACTCCTGGGGAGCCGCCTCACAACGTGCAGGTGGTGGTCAGTTCGCCCCCGTCGCGCGTCGAGATAGCCGTTTCCCCTGCGCGATGCCGGCGGATGGGAGGGCCACAACGGGAAGTCGAGGAACCGGCTTACTTCGCCTCGTCGATGATCTCTATGGCCCTGACCTCGCCGTAATTGACCTTTGGTGAAAAGGAGAACAGCAGCTTGCCCTGGCCGTTGGGATGCAGGCCGTGGAACTCACGGATCACGGGCCGGAACGCCCCAGAGGCCGCAAGGATGACGTCGAAATCCTGGAGCAGCATGACGCCATTGCAGGTTACATCGAATACCCTGCAGCCCACACCCCGGCAGAATGAGTCTGGGATTAAGGGACTGAAGAACGACTCCAGGAAGTGGAGCCTCGCCGTGTAACTTCCCGGCGCGACGGGGATGGCGTAGCTGAAATTGCCGTGCCGCTCGGCGGTGTAAAGAGCCGGGAGCTTTGGCCCGGTCCCGGAATTGGCATAGATCCCGATGCGCCCGTCGATGAAGTAGGTATCCCCGCTCCAGCGAGTGCCGCCGGAATCCACGAAATCCGATCGATGAGCCGAAATCCGGGTTGCTCTGAGCTTTCCCGGCGTGCCCGGGGTCACTTCCAGCGCGCTCACGAAGGCCCCTTGCCCCCAACCCGAGAGAAACTCCAGGTGGATCTTGCCGTCCGCCGAAGGGCTCACGTCCCGGAACACGCGGACGTCAACCGCGGCGGTACCGGCGTCGGCAATCGGATCGAACTCCTCTAATAAAGGATGTCCGTTGAGGTTCACCTGGAAGTGGCGCAGATTCTGGGCGTCCTCCCTGCGGTCCGCGTCCGGCTGCCTGAGGGGATCGGCGAAATAGAGTCTCAGTTCATAGACTCCCGAACGTGCCGGGATGGTGTATCGAAACTGACGCTGCGATTCCGGCACCACCATGTCCCCCGAGACGGCTTCCCGCATGGTTTTGAACAGGCCCTCATCGGCCACCGGGGGGAAGAAGTGTCGCGGTCCGGGCTGGGAAACGCCGCCCTCGTAGTAACGGTCGGCTTCCCAACGGTGTCCGCGCGCGTCCACATAAGGAGGCCCCGTATGACCAGCGGCGATACGGACTTCGTCGGTGCCCGGGCCTAACCCGCCCGGTTGGCTACCGGACTGCGAGGCTGCATCGCTCTGCTGCGCGCGGGAAACCGAGCCTGCGGGAGCGACGGAGGTCTGCGGAGCCCGGTATCTTGATTCGAACAACTGGTAGCCGAGCCATCCGACCACGAGTGCGAAGAGCACGGTGACACCCGCCAGTATCTGTGCCAGGCGGCGGGGCTTGCCCTCTGGTGCCGGGACAGCTTGCGGCGGTGCCACCTCTTCCGAACGCGCCTCGAAGACCGGCAGATACCTGCCCTTCGGGATGGTGATAACGACCGGCTCTTCCTTGCCCTCGTTGGCGAAATGGTGCTCCAGCTTCATCCGCAGCAGCCGGGCCTGCGAGCGGACTATATTGTCGTCGTTCGGGTTGTAGCCGGGCGACCGGCCGTAGACGTGAATCCCGATCTGCTGCTCCGTCGCCGCTTCGGGTCGGCTGTCCACGGCGCACTGGCACACGTGGAGGAAGAAGGCTCGAAGCCGCGGGGACTTCTGAAGGGTGCTGCTGGAGGCCACGCGGCGCACCAGCTCCTCTCTCTGCCCTGGAGCCTCGGCAGGAGGTTCCTTCGGTACCGGAACATCAGCTAAGCCCATCGGGGGGTCAAGCTCCGCTATTTCTCGTTTCAGTTAACGTTTAAGATAACATACCACAGGTCCGAGATCGGGGGAAGGGGCCTGTGGAGGTCGCCCCGAGCGGCCGTCGAGCCCGTGCATTGCACCGTGTAATCACGCGTGTAGGCGCGAGTCGATCCGGTTAGACAAGAGCCATTCCGGAGCGCCGGCTAGCGCTGGGAGGCGCGACCCTTACTCGCAACTTCCGCCCGAGCACAGATTCTTGTTGAAGAAGGGCAAGACATGGTTCTGAAAACGGTCGGCGACCGCGCTGGTGTGTGTGCCCGGATAGATCTCGAAGCTGTTGACGATCCCATAGTTGTCGAACACCTCGTGTAGCCTGAGGGCGCCATCCTTCAGTCCGTCCTGGTCTCCCACATCCATCGCAATGGCCCGATACCGCCGCAAGCTGCCAATGTACTGGTCCACGAAAGCCAGCGGAGCGTTCGCCGCCCACTTCGCGACCACCTCCGGCTGCGCCGCGCCGTTCTTCGTCGGCAGATCGAGGTACAGCGGTGGGTTCTTCGGATCGGGCGACCATGCGGCGGCCGACGCAAGCAGGGCTCGTAGCCCCCAGGGCAGACCGCCGGAATCCGCGGGCGTTTTCACGGCCTCAAGGGTCTTTTGATCAGCCGCGCTGACAGGGCGGCCTCCCATCGGCGCCAGACAGCAGGGGCTCATAATGTACAGGCTGCCGAAGACATCCGAATGCTTCATCCCTATGCGGCTGGCGCCATAGCCGCCCATCGAGTGGCCAACCAGGCCCCGGCTCGTCCGCGTGGCAATGGTGCGGTAGTGAGCGTCGATGTAGCCGACCAGGTCGCGTGCGACGAACTGCTCGAAATCGCCGGTGGTCACGGAACTGGAATACATCGATCCGTTGTGCACCGTCTTCGAGTCGGGCAGCACGACGATCATGTCCTGAGCCCCCCGAGCGAAGGCGCCCTCGATGGTCTGGGGGACATGGATTTCCTTCGACCACTGCTCGGCGCCTATCGAGTAACCGTGCAGGGCATAGACCACAGGGTAGCGCCGGCTCTTCTCGGTGACATAACCGGGCGGCAGGAAGACGATGACTTCGCGGTCCACAGCATCGCCTTCCAGATTGCCTTCGAGAGCAGTGCCGTGAACCTTGATGCGCTCCACGGTCACCGGCTTGGCGCCGGGCACGACAGGAGGCACCTCGGTCTGCACTTGTGCTACAAGCCCTGGCCCCAGGACGGCGGCCATCAACAGTGTCAAAACGTGAGACGATTTCGCGGTTGTCATCTGGCTCCTCTACTGCAGTGCGTAGGAGTAAATACCGACGCTGAAGGGCGGAACATCCATCGCATCCGGCAGCGATCCGAGTGTCTGTTCCTCCACTTCGACTCCCGGCTTCTGTCCTACCGTGATTGTGGCGTCAACACTCTTCGGCGCCATGCGCCAGAGATGCCCCTGGCTTGCCAGCTTCACGCCGCTAACCGAAAGTTTCAGGTGCTGCTCGGAATCCGAGGGATTCAGCACGGCGATCGTGAGCGTCTTGCGGTCGCTGCTCAGCGCGGCGCTCACATCCAGAGGAAACGTATCGCTGCCCGGATTTACGGCTGGCTGATCGCCGCCGGCTGGATATATCGGCTTTGGTTGCGGCGAATCTCCGGATACCTCCACGGGCAAGGTGCCGAAGTGTTCACGATACATCTTGAACATGAGACCCGTCGGGCTCAAAACGGCATCGGTTCGGTCTTCGCTGATCATCGCCGTTGCAAACGTGAAAGCGCCGAGCTGATAGAGATCGGAGTGCCGGAACATCTCATGAAACGCCCAGGCGTAGGCCGGAACCACCTTGTAAGAGTTCGGGGGTGCGCCCATATAGGCCCACTCGTCCAGACTGATCGGCACGGGCTTCGCTTTGAGCCCGGGGATGCGCTTCAGGTACTCCTGGTAGTGCTCGTATTTCACGCGCACCTGAGTTGCGGGGGCGCGCTCCCACTCGACGAGCGGCTGCGGTCCGGTGGGGACCTTCTCCCCGGTCTTGAGGTCCAGGCGCTGGTTGCTGGAGGAGTAGAAATGCTCGCTGAGCATATCGATGTTGTCCAGACAGTGGGCCAGCATGTGGCCGCTCCAATCAGCCGGGGAGAGATAGTCGGGCACGATCTGGCCGTTGATGCGCTTGGCCTGCTTGGAGCCCGCCATGGCGTCCGGCATGGCTCCGCCGGCAATCAGCTTGATCGTCGGATCGACCTTGAGCATGGCCTTGGCGAACTGGTCGTGTTTCAGCTCAAACTGTTCGACGGAGGTGTGGCCCAGTTGCCAGTCGCCCCAGGGTTCGTTGCCGACGCCCCAGAGCTTGACGTTGTACGGTTGTGGATGACCGTTGGCCGCGCGCCAGCTGCCCATCGGCGTCGTGTCCGCACCATTGACGTACTCGACCAGTTGCGCTGCCGAGAAAGCGTCGCCGAAGCCGGCGTTGACCGTGATGTAGGCGTCCACACCCAACAACCGGCACAGCGTCATGAACTCGTCCGTGCCTACGTCGTTCGGCTGCACGGCGTGCCACACGGGATCCATGATCGGCGGCCGCTTGTCGATATCGCCCACCGCGTTGCGCCACTCGTGCCCCGAGACGAAGTTCCCGCCGGGCCAGCGGTAAACGCCCGAATGCAGCTGCTTCAGCGCCGCGATCACCTCCGCGCGGAAGCCCTCCACGTTGTCGGCCGGCATCAGCGAGACGGCTCCGATGTGGAACTCGCCCGGGCCAGTCGCGACAATCTCGAGCCGTGCATCGTCCGTGTCTGCCTCGGCCTGGAAACGAAGCGGAAACGTCTGGTAGCCGGGTGCGACGTTGTCGATGACGACGGCCTGGCGGTCGCCTTCCGCTTTACCCCACACCAGATTCACTTTTACAACTGTTCCGGCGGTACCCGCCAGAACCACGCGGCCCGTGTACGCCTTCCCCTTGCGTACCGCCAAACCGGCCTGCAGGATTCCGTGCGCTTCCGTCCGGCTGAGTGTGATCCGCGGCGAATGCTCGCCGCTGTAAGCTCGGCCGGCATCCATCGTAACGAAGTCGTCGGCGCCGACCGGCGTCCAACGGCGCGGCGGGTTGCGCCTCATCCAAGCCGGACCCGCCGGCGCGGCGGGCGCCTGCGAGGAGATCGGATGGTAGAACTTCCGGTCGTCCAGCATCTCAGCCCAAATGCCGTTGTTGACGATTCCCCCGATGTGCTCCAGAAACTGCCCGTACAGGTACTGCGAGATCGGGGCGCTGGTCTTCGACGCATCGATCGTCACATTGACTTGTCGGGTCTGAGCGAACGAGAAGGTGGAAAGAAGAAGGAGCGCCAGCAGCGGAGCCGGCGTTCCGAAGAGGGTCTTCCTGGTTTTCGAATGCACGCTACGATGCCTCCAACTGTAAACCTGGGCACGACGCCCGCGGCCGGGGCAGACAGCGGCTCGCGCCGGCACAGCGCCGCTCCGGACCCAGATCTCGCCGTCATGCCCGGCCGATGAGAGTCCACTATACAGAGCGGCGTTCCGGGGCACAAGACAAAGAAGTCGCACGATTCCAATCGGGTCTATCGATGTCTAAACGGGCTGTGGCGCGACGCAAGTTCACATCACTTCCACACCGCGGTTGGCGCCGAGGAGGTCCGCGAGGGCGTTCAACTCGCGGTTGCTGGAACTCGAGTCCTTGCATACGACGCTGAGCCGAACGTCTCTGGTCTGGCCCACCATCATCCGCAGGGGAAGTAACTCTCCGTCTTCCAAACAGGACTGAATGCGATACTTCGGCAGCCACCCAAAACAGAGCCCGCTGCGAACGGCATCGATTGCGGCCTCAATCGTGCTGACCGCGAGAAAGCGTTGAGCGGGACTGCGCGGCTGTCGCTTGGTCGCCCCTACGGTTCCTCCCTCGATGATTACTAGCATGTGCTGCATCAGGTCGATTGCAGCCACCTTCTTCTTGAGCGCGTGGAGCGGGTGGTCCCGCCGAGCGACCGCAAGCATCGTGATCTCCAGGATTGGCTTGACAAACAACTCGCGCGATATCAAGCCTGTCACGCAGAGCTGCGTGTTATGTGCGGAGAACTCGGAATCCGCGGACAAGAAGGTGCATTGGCGGAGTTTTGGTCGAACATGGGGGAACCGACGGGCAAACTCCGCGAGAGCGGCAAAAAGCCGGTGGTTGGGAAAGATGCTGTCAACCGACAGTCGTATCTCCGACTCCCCGCCAGAAGCAAGCGAACGTGCTCGCTGCTCAAGTTGGTGAAAGCCGGCCAGGTGGGGCTCAGCATCGGCGAGCAGAACACGCCCGACCTCGGTCAGGTGCGCTTTCCTGCCTTTGATCTCAAATAGTTTAATCCCGAGCCGATGCTGCAGCCGGGCGATTGCGTAGCTGATGGTGGATTGAGAGCGGGCCAGTTGTTCCGCCGCCGGCGCAAAGCCACCCATCTGTACAACAGCCTGCAAGATCTCCCATTCATCCAGGGTGGTGTACATGACACAATGATACATCGAAGAAATCGATTCGTTCCCCGTAAAAGTATGATTGTCTGTTCGAATCTGTCCGTGGGGACGTGCAACGGCACGGACGTCGCCGCGCCCGTCGTGAGCGAGGTCACTGCTCCTGCCGCTCCGTGAGTCGCTTTCGCTTGCGGCACGCGCGCCGGCTTCGGTGCGGCTCTAAAGCGTGCCTTTCACGTGCGGTATTCCGGCCACGGGCTGTCCGCCGCCGAGGCTTACCTCCACCGCGAACTTCGGCAGGTCGTCGGATCCAAGTGTGAACTGCACTTCGCGGCTCTCGCCCGCGCGCAGATGAATCCGCTGGAACCCGCGCAGGCTTCGTATCGGCGCGTCCTCTCCAGAACCGCCCCCAATGTAGAGCTGCACCACTTCATCGCCGTCCCTATCTGAGGTGTTCTTGACGGCGGCGCGGATCTCCGCGCCCTTCGGCGTCCGCTGCGCGCTCAAGCCGGAGTACGCAAAGATCGAGTAGCTGAGCCCGAAACCGAAGGAGTACAGTGGATCGCCTTTGAAGTACCTGTAGGTACGGCCTTTCATGGCATAGTCGGTGAACAGGGGCAGTTGATCGACGCTCCTGTAGAAGGTCAGCGGAAGGCGGCCCGCCGGGTTGTTGATCCCGGCCAGGGTTTCGGCGATGGCCGTGCCGGCTTCCTCGCCGCCATACCATGCCGCGAGCAGCGCCGTGGCGTGCTCGGCCGCATAGTTCGCGGCGATGGCGCTGCCGCTGGTCAGCACGACGACCACGGGTTTGCCGGTGGCGATCGCCGTCTTCACCAGCTTCTCCTGCGGCTCCGGCAGATCCAGACTGGTGCGGTCGCCGCCGAGGAACCCGGGGATATTTACTCCCCGCATCTCCTCGCCCTCCAGCTCGGAATTCAAACCGACGAAGACAATGGCTATGTCCGACTCCTTCACGAGAGTTTCAGCCTCGGCAAGGGCGGCCGCGGCGGGCGGAATCCAGCCGAGTTGAATCGTGCCGCCTGAGCCCGGCTGGCGGTACTCAACGCGCAAAGCGTATTTTCGGCCGCCCTCCAACTGCACCAGGGCATGCGCCGGCCGCCGAGGACCCGACGCCGTTTGTGTGGAGGTCATTTGAGTCGAAGGGCCGGCGCCGAAGGTGAGTTCCTTATCGTCGAGGAACAGGCGGGCCTTGGCGGTGAAGTTCCACATGCCGGTCTTGACAGTGAGATTGTATTCGCCCGTGGCGGGCGGCGTCAGCGTGCTGGTCCAGCGTACCGAGTACTTCTCGTGGCCAACCGCCGCGATCACGGCGGGGTCCTCCATGGCCATGTCGAAATACGCGCGCGGTTCGGACCGGCGGAGCTTCGGTTGTCCCTGGAGGTCAGGATTGTCGAAGTACTCCACCAGCAACCCGCGCCCGTTGCCCTCCGCCGACGCCAGGAACGTCGGGGGAATCAATGCGTGGGTACTGGCGGTATAGGTCGCGCCCAGCGCGTACCGCACTTGCGCGGCCGGGAACTGCCGCTCGATTCCTTCCAGCGGAGTCACCTGCTTCGACGAAATTCCGTTATAGCTCCCCAGCAGCGCAACGGGGTCGTCGGCGGAGGGGCCGACGACCGCGATTTTGCGCACTGAATTGCTCAGCGGAAGGACGCCGCCCTCGTTCTTGAGCAGTACAATGGCTTCCCGCTCGGCATCCCGAGCCACTTGCCGGTGAGCACTCGAGTCGTTTTCGGCAATCGGGATTCTCGCATAGGGGACCCGCTCCGGAGGATCGAACATGCCCAGGCGGAATCGCGCCACGAAGAGCCGTTCTACCGAGCGGTCGATCTCGGCTTCCGTGATATGGCCGGCCTTCACCTCGTCAACCAGGGTTCGATACTCGGTTCCGCAGGTGAGGTCCGTACCCGCCTTGACTGCCGCCACGGCCGCGCCGCCCATTGTGGACGCGTATTTATGATTCCGGTAGATGTCGCCCACCGCGCCACAATCGCTCACCACGTAGCCCTGGAATCCCCACTGTTCGCGCAGCCGCTTCTGAAGCAGGTCGGTGCTGGCGCAACCGGGCACACCGTCCACTGAGTTGTAGACGCACATGATCGAATCGGCCTTACCCTCGACGACGGCGGCCCGGAAGGCCGTCAGGTAAGTATCCACCAGGTCGGACTCGCTCACCGTGGCATCGAAAACGTGCCGCTGCGGCTCCGGACCGCTGTGTACCGCGTAGTGCTTGGGCGTGGCGACGACTTTCAGGTAGTGCGGATCGCTGCCCTGCATTCCGGTGACGAAAGCGACGCCCATGCGGCCGGTCAGATACGGATCTTCGCCGTAAGTCTCCTGCCCGCGCCCCCAGCGGGGATCCCGGAAGATGTTGATGTTCGGCGACCAGTAAGTCAGTCCGGCGGTGCGGCCGGGAAGGATCGCGGTGGTCGTCTCGCCGGGATGCACCAGAGCATCGTTGTACTTGGCCCGCGCTTCGGTGGAGATGACGTCCGCGACCCGATGCATCAGGCCGGTGTCCCAGGTGGCGGCAAGTCCGATGGCCTGCGGAAAGGCGCTGGCGCGGCCTTGACACACGCCGTGCAACGCCTCGTTCCACCAGTTGTAGGCGGGCACGCCAAGGCGCGGAATCGCGGGAGCCGTGCTCTGCATCTGCAGCACCTTCTCCTCCAGCGTCATGCGGGAGACAATATCCGCCGCACGGCGCTCAGGCGGCAGATTCGGATCCAGGTATGGTGCGCCGTCCGGTCGCTGTCCGAACGAGGCAGAGCTGATCAGGCACGGTAGTGCGACTGCGAGAAGGATGGACCTCAACTTGAATCTCCTGTCTTGTTCGGTCGTTCAGGCGATGCTCACTTTCAGCGCAGCCGCGTAGTCGACCTTCGGTCGATACTGCTTGGGAAGCTCGACCCGGAGGCCGTCGGCATTCTGTTTCCAGTTCACGCCGAGGCCCGTTCCGAGAAGTTCTACCCTGGCCACCTTGCCCGGCTGGGTCGAGGCCGAAGATCCCAGCGACGGCACGACGACAGCCTCCGTCGGCCAGCCCAGCACCAGGGCGTAGACCACGGTGTTGGCCTTGTTGCGTGTGAACCGGATATCCTGGGGCCCGAGGCTGCTGATGCTGTTTCCCTGAAATGGGCCGCTCTTCACGTTGTGAGGGCCTTCGCCGTAGATCTTCCATGGCCGAGTCTCGTAGATAGCCTCGCCATTGACCTCCATCCACGCGGTTACGCCGTCGAGCACGGCGATTTCCTTGCTGTCGATGGTGCCGTCAGGCTTACCCGGGATGTTGAGCACGAAGGTGCCGTTCTTGCTGACTGAGTCGATGAGCCAGAGAATGACATCGCGCGGCGGCAGATAGCCGCCGTATTCGCCCGGCTTTTCATAGAGGCCGCGACGATAGTGCCACTCGCCGATGCAGGTCTCCGACTGCCAGGCATGCGGCATAATTCCGCTGGTGATTCCGCGCTCGTAGTCGGCGACCAGGGCCTTGGCCAGCCGGTCGGGAACGTCCTTTCCGTTCAAGACCGCTTCCAGCTTGCCGCGGGTCTTCAGGTTGTGATTGTAAAAGTACGCGCCAATGTTCATCCCGCCCCAGCCCAACGGCAGCAGCGAATTGTCGAAGTAGAGCAGGTCGGGATCGTGCTGGTCGATCAGGTCGCGGGTGCGGTCGTAGAAGTCCTTGACGTAGGAGATGTCGGGCAGCGCGTCCGATGGGTGCTTCACGCCGTAGAGGCGTTGCGGATCGAGGCCCTGCCACCACTGGTCCCGGCCCCCGGCGGCGGTGAGTTCGCCGTCGTAGGGAACGCCGGCCAGCGGACCGGATTTGTCCGCGTCATGGGAAGGCTGAAACCACCACCAGTTGCGCGCCTGGTGGACTGTGACGCCGAGCCGCAACCCCTGCTTTCTCGCGGCGGCGGCCCATGTTCCGACCACATCGCGATGCGGACCAATCGCGGCCGCGTTCCACGGGTGATGCTTCGACGCCCACGCGTCAAAACCGTCATGATGATTGGCAAGTGCAATGAAGAACCTCGCGCCGGCCTTCTTGTAGCGCGTGATGAGCTCGTCGGGTTCCCAGTTGAGCAGGGTCCACTGCGCGCAGAGGTCTTTGTATCCGAAGCGCGAGGGCGGCCCGTAATGTTGGAGGTGATACTTGTGCTGCGGCTGGCCCTCGACGTACATGTTGCGCGCGTACCAATCGCCGTCCTCGGGCACGCACTGCGGGCTCCAGTGGGCCCAGATGCCGAACTTCGCATCGCGGTACCACTCCGGCGCGTCGTACTCAAGCAGCGAATCCCAAGCCGGTTTGTATGGGCCCTCTCCCGCGAGATTCGGGATCGGTGATTCCATCGGCACACCATCCCAGGATCCGCCCGGGATGGGCAGCGCGCCCGGCTCGCCCCACACAGTCGGTTTGCCTGTCTGGTCACCCGCCTTAGCTTCGACGATTCTCTCGCCGCTCAGGCGATAGAAGATCCTCTTCTCCGGCGGCAGAGCGCAGAACTGAGCATAGTCCAGGGTGTACCGGCCGAATCCCCCCGGCAACACAGACTGGCTCTCTCTTGCGCTTTGTCCAAAGCCCGGCAAGGCTTTCGATGCGGCTGCAATCGCCAGAGACCGGCAAAAGTTCCGTCGCTGCACAGTTGCCTCCTGTCATTTCGGCGAGCGGCAGGTCGCTCGCGCCGCTCCCTATGAGTGCCGATCATAGCAAGCACGGCCATTCGAGGTCAACGATACAGTCATCGTTACCGATACGGGTTTGTGCGGCCTCCGGGACCTGGGCAGCGAGGGCGCGGCCGGCCTGCCCATTTCGCCACCACCTTCGTCAGTCCGCCTTGCTGATGATGCCGGCAAAGCCGCCTCCGGGAGCGAGCGCCAGCGGCAGGACGGTTCTCGCATCCACCTCGTGCGTGGATTCGACCACGGCCTGGTAATCCGATGAGTCGGCCCGGTCGGCAAAACCGCGCAAGGTCCATTTTCCCTTGCCGAGGAACTTCAGCCGCGCCGGCAACTGCGCAGCCTCCTCGCCGTTCAGCGCCGCCAGGTACCAGCGTTCACCCGAACGGCGAGCGATCAGGATGGACCTGGCGACTTCGCCCGAGAGCACCACGCTTTCGTCCCAGACCGTCGGAAGGTCACGAAGGAACTCGACGCCCGGCTGTCCCCGGTAGTTCCTCGGGCTATCGCACAGCACGGTCAAGGGGCCCGGATAGATCACCGTCATCGCCAGTTGGCGCGCCCGCGTGCCCATGACTTCGGCCGGTACGGCGATCTTGAAGTCCTTGGGTGTTCGGTTGAGAAAACCGCCTGGCGTAAAATCCATCGGTCCTAACAGTGCGCGGGTGAAGGGCAGCGTGACCGTGTGCGCCAGTGTGCATTGCTTGCCCGGGAGCTTGTTGTATTCGTTGCCGAGCACACCCTCCTGGGTGATGAAGTTGGGATAAGTACGTGCCATCCCGGTGGGCTTGTAGGTGCCGTGAAAGTCGACCATCAGATGGTACTTTGCCGCCGTTGAGAGGACTCGCTCGCACCACTCGACCGTCTCCTGCGACTGGCTGTTCAGGAAGTCGATCTTCACGCCCGCGACTCCGAGCCCCGCGAGATATGCAAGCGTCTTTTCGACCCCGAATGACTCAACGTCAAGCGAATGCGCCCAGATGAACAGCCGGACATTCCTGGACTTCGCGTATCGGACCAGCTCGGGGATGTCGATGGTGGGATCGGACTCGGTGAAGTCGGCCGGCGCGGCATTGGGACTGGAGTGGAGTGACTTGTCGTAGAGTGTCATGCTCTTGTACCAGAACCAGTCCACCAGTTGGTACGGCCACCCCATTTCGGACGCCAGATCGATGTACTCCTTGTCCGCCGCGGTGGTGCCTCGGGCGAGCACGGCAGTGTGACTGGGATCGGGATCGTCGGGGTTGGTCCCAGTCCACCAGGGATCCCACGCACAGGCGCCCGGCTTGATCCACAAAGTGTCCTGCAACAGGCTGGGCGTGGCAAGAGTCGCAATCAGGTCGGAACCAGCAAGGTCGGCGGCGGTTCGCCCGAATATCAGGACGCGCCACGGACTCAGGCGCGGCACGGAGGATACAACCACCCCGTTTCCATCCGAGCGTCCATCGAGCGTCACCTTCACTGCTGCTGTGCCGGTTCCGGTGAGGGACATGCCGGCCCAGTCCAGCAGATCCGACTCTGCGATGGCGACATATCCAGCCGGCGTTTCAACCAGCAGTGGCAGAATGCTCTTGAAGGGGAGCCCGGGTTTGCCCTGCGGGATCGCGCTCAGCCTGGATTCGGGATACTGGGCCTCTGCCGATGGCGATTCTCCACCCGCCCAGCAACGGTAATCGCCCGCGAAGCGGAACTCCGTAAGCTCGTTCGTCAACACAAAGCTTCCCAGGGCGGTACTCTCGGGAAGATCGTAACGAAATGCGGCTCCGTCGTCGTAGGCGCGGACAATCAAGCCGAAGGTACGGTGTTCGGCGTCACGCTCCTCGATCTTCAGACGCAATTCGCGCCAGCGATCGGAGACAAACCGGTTGCTGCCAAAACGGTTTTCCCACCGTCCGTCATGCGCGGTTCTGGTGGCCCTGGTCATGACGGCGGCCGGGCCGAGCTTCGCTCCGGCTCTGAATTCCAGACCCAAGAGAGAGTCCGCCAGCACGGTTTTGCCGTCTACCTCGACCCGGTATGCTAGTCCGTGATCGTCGGAGACAATAACCGCCAAGCCGCCTCCTGGTGCAGTCACGCGCTGTTCCGCCGCGCATGCCTCGACGGCTGAAAGAGCCAATCCGAAGGCAATGGTGGCAATGGTGGCAATGGTGGCAAAGATACTCACAGTCGTGTTCAGCTTCAATTGCACTCCTGAGATGAGCGTAGTCATTCGAGCAGATCGCGAAACGCGGCCTCCAGGCCGGCTGCGCCCTCGCTGCCGGGCGCCCCTTTTAACACCACCGGACCTTCCGTGCCTGTGTCCTCCCAGTGATTGCCCTCGCCGTTCCGGTTCTTAAAAAACACGTTGGTCTCGGTGAGATTGTCCTTGACGAGGAATCCCGACGAGCCCTCATCGAGGTAGATCATGGCACTCGGGTCGCCGGTCGGTGAGCGGCGCAGATCGAAGATGTAGTTACCCCGGATTTCCGACGGCGTCTGATTGGAGAGAACGTAGATGCCGCCGCCGTCGCCCATGCGCCGCATGTAGTCGTGGATGCGGTTATAGAGGATCTTGTTGTCACGCATGGCGTTCTCGAGCGTGGTCCAACCCCAACCCACGCTGATGCCGGAGTACGGCATGTCGACGATTTCGTTGTGCTCGATGGTGAGGCCGCGCGGATAACCAGCCGCGATCGCGGTCGAGCCCCAGTCCTCGTTGCCGCAATCACGGAAATAACAGTTCGCGACGCGGTCGTTCAGAGAAAGCTCGCGCTCGTCGGAAACGCGGTAGGGCAGGTGTGCCTCGAGGCCTTGCTCGGAGAACCTGCCGATCTGCACTCCGTTGCCGCCGATGCCCTGGAATACGCAGCCGACTATGCGGTTGTCGCGGGTCGCGTGGTGCAGATCGAGGGCGGCGAAGGCCGTGTTCCGGAACCTGCAGCGCTCGAACCGGATTCGGCTCGCTCCAGCGAGATACACTGCGGCGGGTGGCCGGGCGGTCCAGCCCAGGTTGTCGAGGGTGGGCGCCTCCGGAACGCCACCCTCGATCCGGTATGCGGGCTGCTCGAAGTACTGACCCAACTGGAGCGGCACGTGACCTGCCTCGGTCGGGCGCATCCAGGTGGAGTCCTCAAATGCCAGTCCTCTGAACTCGATGTCGTGCACCGGGCGATCCATCGAACCCTGGAAGCGGACCAGCGTCTCGAGCCGCGGCGCCACAACCTGAGCCGTTGTCATGTCCTCGCCCGCACGCGGCCAGTAGTAGACGAGTCCCGCCTTGTAGTCGAGATACCATTCCCCGGGCTCGTCAAGGAACTCGAGGGCGTTCACGAAATGGAACGGGTCGGTGTTCCGCGGCCAGGGATAGGGATGGGAGAAGACCAGGGTTCGCTCCGGTTCCTGGAAGGTGATGCGCGCCCGCGTTCCCTCGATCGCGATGGATTCAACGCGGAGGTAGGAAACCACCCATGACTGCTGCAGGAACATTTCGACGCGCTTCAAATTCCTCCACTCGGCGGCGTCCTTGGCGTCAACAACTGCCTGACGGTTGACGATATCCCACTCGACCAACCGGTCGAAGTTCTCGCCGTTGGGAATGCGGGCGCGGACCGCCTTCCGGCCGTTCACGTACAACTGCCGGAAGTCGAGTGATGCGGCGCCGATCTCCGGGTCCCTCGCGACCCACACGTGCCAGATGGCGGTCGCGGGCAGGCCGGGCGGGGCTGTTTTCGGCTTCCTCCACCCGGTGATCGGCAAGCCGCCGCTGAAGACGGGCTTCTCGCCCGGCGCCGCCGCGTAGACTACAGGTCTCTCCGGCGTGCCGGAGTCTTCCGGAATGAATTCAAGCGGCTGGGTCAGTCGATACAAGCCTTCGTGCACGACGACTCGGACCCCGCCCTCCGGCATTCCCTTCGTTCGCAAAAGCTCCCGTACGGCCAGTTGAGCCTGGTACAGCGTCGCAAAGGGCCGCTCCGCAGTGCCGCCTCCCGACAGCCAGAATCCCGGCTCGATGCCGCCAGTCGTCCATTGCGGCTTGCCCGGCTTACCGGGCTGAGGCCTGACCGACGGATCGGAAGATGTGAAGGGCCCGACACCGCCCGGCTTGACGTGGAACTCGACAGCGCCAGCCGTAGTCTGCGCCGAGCCGGTGGGGGCGCTCACGGCCAGAGCGGCCAGGAGCAGGCATCCTCGCGGCGCTGTTTTGCTGAAGTGCACTCGCATCATTGCTCTCCCGGCCGGTCGGCGTCTGCCTCACCGTCGCGTGGACGCACCCGAATCTCCTCCCCGCTATAGACCACGCTGCACGACTTGCGGCCGCTCTTGGAAATGAACACGATGTGAAACTCGCGAGAGGTAGTCATCCCGGCAAAGTTGCCCATCCGTGCCGCAATGGTCAGTTCGCCCTCGAATTCGTCCCAGTTCAGCATCACGATCGAGAAGCGGCCGCACTCGTAATTGTAGTTGTCGCCCTCATCCTCGTACAGGGGGAACGCGCCGCTCGCGCCGCAGTACACCCGGATTTCATACGGAGCGCCAGGGACTTCATCCACATACTGCATGGGGGGCGACATCGGCACAATAGCGCCGGCGCGCGCGAACACGGGAATCACACCCAACGGCGCGGGCGCTTCGACCCTTCTCCCGCCGCGAGAATAAGTCTCGGTCAAAAAATCGTACCAGCCGGTGCCGGACGGCAAGTACACCGATCTGCTCTTCTTGGCCCCGGTGATCGGCTCGGAGTTCCGGCCATAATACATGGGAGTCGTAACGGGACACACCATCAAGCCGGGACCGAACAAGTATTGATCGCTAATGTCGTGGGTCTTGCGGGCGTCCGGGAAATCCAGCGCCAGCGCCCGCATCATGGTCCAGCTATTCAGAGTCACCTGGGCTGCCACCGAGTAGATATAGGGCAACAAACGATAGCGGAGACGGATGTACTGGACGATCGCATCGTAGAACTCGGTGCCGGGTTCGCCAAAGCGCCACGGTTCGCGTGGTGCGTCCGTTCCGTGCGAACGGAACATCGGCAGAAACGCCCCGTACTGCAACCAGCGCGTGTAAAGCTCCCAGTACCCGAGGTCGGTGCAGCCGGTGTCCTTCGGATCGGGCGCGATCGCCGAGCCGTCGGTCAGCCCACGGCATCCGGCGTCATAATCGCCACGCCAGAACCATAACGCGGGATCGTTCCTGATGAAGAATCCCCCGATATCCAGCGTCCAGTAGGGTTCGCCGGCGGCGCAGAAATTCAGGCCCTCGGGGATGGACCGCCGCAGTGTCTCCCAGGTGGCGGAGATGTCGCCGGACCAGGTCGTCGTGCCATAACGGTGCTGGCCGGCATACGACGACCTCGTCAGATTCACTACGCGCTTCTCTCCGGCAACGCCGCGTTGGCCCTCATAGATACCGCGGGAATGCAGCAGCGAGAATGCGTTGATGTAGGCCGGATCGAGATATCGCTTCGCCTCCCCGGTGTTGATCGATAAACGCTCGTGCGGTTCGGGCTTGACCGCGCCACGCCAATCCGATTCGAAGGGTTCGGTACAGTCGCACCACCACGCGTCGATGCCGTGCGAGAACAGGCCGCGGTTTGCCTGCTCCCAGTAACACCGCCGCGCCTCCTCCTGAAAGGCGTTGTAAGTCGATTGATTGCCGAGCATCAGGCCGCGCTGCAGCAGTTCTCTCCGGTCGGGACCTTCGCCGGTCATGGTTGGCCAGACCGAGACCATGAGCCGGGCGCCCACGGTATGCAGGGTGTCGGTCAGTTCCTTGGGAGCGGGAAACCGCACCGGATCCAGCGATTTCTGTCCCCAGCCTCCATCGTAGGGCCACGACTTCCAGTCCAGAATGATCAGGTCCAAAGGGATGTCACGCCGGCGGTACTCGCAAACCGTGTCGACGAGTTCTTTGGCGCTCACGTAGCGCTCTTTGGACTGAGAGTACCCGAAGAACCATTTCGGCGGCAATGGAGCATGGCCGGTTAGTTGGCGATACCCCCTGGTTACTTCGTCGAATCGCGTGCCACGGATAAAGTAATAGTCGAGCTCGTCCACTACATCGGCCCACAGGTAAGACCCAAGCGCGTCGTCGTGAAACGTCATCAGAGAGTAACAGTCGAGCAGGATTCCGTATCCACGCGTGGAGACGAGATAGGGCACGACAGCTTTCAGGTTATGCTGGTACAGTTCTCTCGAGCGGCCGCGCAGGTTTCCGTATCCTTCCTCGTGCGATCCCAGGCCAAAGAGTGCTTCGTCTTCGACAAACACGAACTCCAACTTCGCCTCGAAAGCCTGCCGGTCAAAAACACGCTCCGATTCGGCGGCCGAGGCGCGGACGCCGTCGATCCCGGTGGTGGAGGCTACAGAGAGTTCATCGCTGAAACGGTCTCTGTAGATCTTTTTGGGCGTCAGCCATTTGCCTCCGCGATCGGGCTCGCGCGTGAGCAGGCGGTCCTCGCCGTCGTAGTAACGGATTGCTCCTGTCTTTCGGTCGATATCCACGGCAAGCAAGTTCGTTGCAACTCGAAATGTGCTCGCGTCTTCTTCCAGCCAGTGGTCCTTGTACCAGCAGTTCGCAACAACGGAGAGACTGGCGCGCTGCTGAAACGGCTGGTTTCCGGTCATGGTCACCCTTGCGATGGACTCGCTCACGAAGCCGATCCGCAGGCGTGAGCTATCCGAAGCCAGGATGACCGATTCACCTTTGCTTTCAAGTCGAAACATGTTCTTGCCTTTCGAGAGTAGCCGCCACGGAGCGGCGCTGCTCCAACTCCAGGTGGATCCGCGGCTCCAGCGCCTCGTATTTGGAATAGAACAGAACCGGCACGAGGGCGAGCGCGAAGAAGGCCGCCGGCAGCCAGATGAACCCGGTCTCAATGCCCGCAAGCGACGAAGCACTCTGCCGCACGTTGGGAACGTAGCCGTAAGCGGCCATGGTCCAGGCAGGCAGCGCCCCGCCAATTCCACTCCCCGCCTTGAAGCAGAATGCGGCGCCGACCGCGGTCAACAGGCCCGCGGCTCGAATGCCCGTCTTCCACTCACCGTAATCGACGCTATCTGAGAGGAGCGAGAACGGCATGGTCATGGCGACTCCGCCCGCAATCGCCCCGATAACCCAGCCCGCCAGCACTGCCGCGAGCGATGGCGCCCCCAGATACATCAGCAACTGGCCGGCGATTGACCCCGCTAGTCCCCACGCCCACAAGTTGCGCTTCGAAATGAAACGGCACAGCCAAGGCAGGAAGACAACGGCGGTGAGCGAGACGATGTCCAGGCTGTTGACCAGCGGCACGAGGTCCTTGCGGCCCAGGTTGTAAGTGAAGTAGTAGATGAGCGCGGACACTCTGGAGATGTAAGCGACCCAGAATAAGAAGCTGCTCGACGCTATGATGATCCAGGGCCAGTTACCCGCCATCGCGCCGAACGCCCCCAGGATCCGTATCGAATTCCTGGGTGCCTCGACGACCTCCTCGAGGTTCCTGAATGCGATCACGAACAACAATGCCGCACCGGCCGCGAAAATGGGCATCGTGAGCGTGAATCCGCGCTTATCGTTTCCATGCCCGAGTACGGCGACGAGAGGAAGCGCCGTGGCGCTCACGATCAGCACGCCCACCTTCGAGCCGATCATCCTGTAAGTCGTCAGTAGCACTCGCTGGGCAGGGTCCGGCGTCAGCGACGACAGAATTGCGGTCACCGGCGTGTTGATTCCCGTGTAGAGGATGCCACACACGATGTAAGTGGCGGCCGAGTACAGAACCTTGGCGTGAGTACCGAGATCGGGCGTCAGGAAAGTCAGGACCCCGAACATGGCGTACGGTATGGAAAGCCAGAGAAACCATGGGCGGTACCTGCCCCACCTGCAGCGGGTGTTGTCCAGGATCATTCCCCAGACCGGCGCATCCACCCCGTCTATGCAGCGTGCGACCAGCAGGATGGTGCCGGCGATGCCCACCGGGATGCCATACACGTCTGTGTAGAAGTACAGCAGGTAGTTCGAGATCACCGCAAAGACGAGTTGTCCCGCGGTGTCCGTCGCGGCATAGCTCAGTCGCTTGCTGTACGGTATCGTCTGCATAAAGGAATGGATCCCGCTGGTTCCTGGCGCTAAACGCGGACTCGGCGCCGTTCCGTGCGCCTTAGTCACCGGGCATCAGAGCCTTCCGAGCCAGATCATCGCGCCTGGCACGGAGCTGTTTGGATTTTTCAAACGCCGCTTCGGCGGCTTTCGGGTCGCCCGTCCTCTGATACAAGCGGGCGAGTTGGTAATACACGCTGCCATCCTCGTCGCTGGCTAGACCCTGCTTGAGTTCCCCGATCGCTTCTTTCTCCCTGCCCTTTTTCTCGAGTACTCGGCCGAGCAGCGCATGAACGTGAGGCAGGAGATCGGGACGCACGCGCAGGCTGCGTTTCAGGTATGGCTCGGCGTTCTCTTCCTCGTGTTGGGCGACCAGAATCTCCGCCATCAGAAGATTGATGTCTGCGTCCGCCGGGTTTTGATCGAGAATTCTCTGTGCAGTTGCCCGAGCCGCCTCAAGCTTGCCGTCGCCAAGATCGGTTGAGGCGAGCCCGGCAAGGCCGGCCGGACTATCCGGCGAGATGGCGAGCACCTTTGAGTACTCCTCTCGTGCCTGATCGAACATCCCCCGGCGCCGGTAATAATCGCCGAGCAAAGCGTGGACTGTCGGAGAATCCGGTTCCACCTCGGCCGCGCGCGCCAGCGCCGCCACGCCCAGCCTCTGGTTTGCCTGTACGGCCCAGTACCAGCCCGAGGGATCGTTCGGATAGTTCTGCCGGAGACGATCGCTGGCCAGAGCGGCGGTCCGGAAATGGCCGGAGAAGAAAGCGTTGCTCGCGAGCTGCGCCAGACCCGCGAGGTCGCCTGGTTCCGGCAGAGAGCGCTCCAGCTCAAGCACGGCCGCCGAGCGCACGCCCTCACGGATACGTGTCGCTACGACGCCGGCCATGACACTGGCAGACTGCCTGAGTAGCGCCAGCCGCGTCTCGAGTTGCGGCGCATCCAGGCCTTCCCAGAACCGGGGTAATGACACCTCGAAGCTTTCCGGATCGGAGTCGGCCAGATCGGCGAGCATCGCCAGTCCTTTCTCGCGCTCTCCGTTCTCATAGAGAAGACGCGCCATGCCGATGCGCGCGGCGGAACACGAAGCCCGGTCGCGCTCGAACTCCTGCTCGGCTTCGGTCGCGTTGCCGTGCCTCAACAGAACCAACCCGTAAGAGGCGTGCGAGCACCGCGGCGGCGTCCCACCCAATGCCAGCAGGGTGCGGTAGGCATGGATCGCTTCCGTCAGACGTCCCTCCTCCGCAAGCGCGTTGGCCGTAAGCTCGGCGACGTACACGGACCCGCCAAAGGAATCTGTCAGTCTGGCGCCCGCGGCCTCCGCCAGATCGAAATACGCGAGCCCCAGGCCGTACCACGCCTGTCCGCTGCGGGGGGCAAGCGCAATTGTCCGCTCATACCACCCCCACGACTTCTCCGGGTCCCACAGCATATGGAACGCGCGGCCCAGCGCGAGCGGCGGCTGCGGGTCGCGAGGATTCAGCTGTTGGGCAGCCAGCAACGGCGCAACCGCCTCCTTCGGGCGGTCGAGTTGCAGCAGGTCGAGGCCAAGAAACAGGTTGGGGACGAACAGCGACCGGTTCAGCCGGAGCGCCGAGCGAAACGCGTCCGCCGCCTCAGAATACTCCCTGGACTCGTGCTGCATCAGCCCCAGATTGCTCCACAGTTCGGCGACATCCGGGCGAAGCGCCAGCGCCTTGCGATAGGCGGTGGCGGCGGCCCGGAAATCGCTCCTGGCCTGATCCTGACGGGCCTCGGCCAGAAGCGATTCCAGCCTGGCGGCCGGATCCGGTTGTGCAAGCGCCGGTATCCAGCCCGCCAGGGCGATCATGAGTACTGCGCGCACGCGCCTACCAGTACAGCTTTAATCCAAACTGGATGTCGCGCGGGGGCAAAGTAGCTGAGATTACCCCGAACGTCGAATCCGTGAGGTTGCCGTCGGGCTTGTAGAAGTTAGCGTGGTTGAACGCGTTGAACATTTCGGCCCGGAACTGGAGCTTCAGGGTTTCGTGGAGGTAGAACCACTTCTGAAGTCCGATGTCCCAGTTCGCCAGCCCCGGCGCTCGGACGTTCCCCATGTACCGAGGCGCATTTCCGAAAGTGAATGGCGCGGGTTGCGCGAATGCGGCGGTGTTGAACCACTCGTGAATGGTCGGGTTGCTGAGGCTTGGGTTGCCCACCAGGTCCGGCCTCTGGTTACCGCCAAAAGAGTTGGTGTTGTTGTCGCCGGTTGTTATAGCGATCGGGAAGCCGCTCTTGTAACTGGTAATCCCCGAAACCTGCCAGCCGCCAACCACCGCGTTGGCTACTGCGTTGAAGTTCGTTCCAACCTTCTTGCCCTTTCCGATCGGGAGTTCGTAAATGTAACTTACAACCAGGCTGTGCGGGGTGTCCGCGGCGTCCAGCGATTTCTCGGCTGCCAGGTTGTAGTTGTCGCGAATGGGCGTCTGGCCCAACCAGGACGTGGTTCCTACGGTGTTATCGGTGAACCTCGAGTAGGTGTACGAAGCGAGCAGATTCAGCCCCGAGCTCCAGCGATGAGTGTAGGTCAACTCGAGAGCGTTGTAATGTGAAAAGCTGCCCAGCGGCTGCGCTATATTGACGGCGCAGAATTCCGGATACGGAAGCAGCAACTGCCCGTACGCAATCGTCGGACTGGAAAGGCCGCAACCGCTGCCGGCGATCTTGCCGTAATACGGGTTCGCAACCTGCTGCAACAGTTGGTTTCCGAGCGCAAGGTCCGCTGTCGGCAACTGGTCAAAGTTCAGGCCGCCCTGAGCCAGTTTGACGCCATGATTCCCCACATAGCTCACATCGATCAGGTCGTTCTTGGTCACGGCGTACTGGACTCCAGCCATCCACTGCTCCATGTAAGGATCGGGCCGGTTGACCTGCGAACCGCTGGCGGCATAGCCGACGTCGGTCATAGCACCCGCGCTGTTGCCGGTTTGCGGAAGCGGGCCATTGGGAAATGGATTGTCGAGGGGGTTCAGCGGCGTGTAGCCATCGGACGTTGTGGTTACCCAGGGCGTGCTCTGCCCGTAACCCTGGCCGGCTCCCTGGCCAAAAAAGGACGGCACGTAGTAGAGGCCGAATCCGGCTCTGACCACCAGTTTCTCCATAGCCTGATAGGCCAGGCCGAGCCGCGGAGCGAAGTCTTTCCAGGTCGGATGGTAGAGTCCACTCCCGACGCCGCCGACGCCATTGTAAACCACCGTGCCTTTGACAACAGAGCCAAGCGCCGTGCTGATCGGATTGGGGGCGTTGAAGTCGAAATAGTTCTGCTGATTGTAGCGTTCCGTGGGGGCGGTTTGGTATTCCCAGCGGATACCCAGGTTCAGCGTGAGCTTGCGAGTGGCTTTCCAGTCGTCCTGGAAGTGGATGCCATAGTAATGTTTCGAGGTGAACGGCTTAAAGGAGACACCGGTCGAGCCGCCCGTCCCGACTCCGAGCAGAAGCGAGGCCAGGGCGTTGCCCGAGGCGTTCGGGTCCGCAGTCAAGGGGTTCGGTCCCGCAGTGGAGATCTGACCGAAGTTGAACGTCGTGGGATAAATACGTCCGCCGCCAGTCTGGCTCACTACTTCCATGAAGCCCATCGAGAAGGAGTGGGAACCGTGGACCTTGCTGAGGTCGGCCGACCAGGTTAAGTCGTTGCGGGGGAAGCCGCCCTGACCGGCTCCGTTCACTGGACCCAGCGGGGCATAGCCGCTCACCGACACAACCGGGAACTGGTTCGAGGTTTCATTGATAAAGGCGGGCAGGCCGAGTTGGGTGAAGTCAAACGGGTAGCCCTCCATCACATTGCCTTCGAACCAGTGATTGTAGCCGCCATTGAAGCTCAGAACCGTTGTCGGACCGAGCACCCAGGTGAGACCGGCGGCGCCATCCAGGCGGTTGTTGGGGTTCATCGATCCCGGTCCGCCCGGATTGTCGCCGTAATAATTCGCCTCTTCCACCTTAGATTCGAGCTTCCTCGACCAGCGCCCGAAGAATCGCACGCTGTCGCTGAAGTTGTGGTCGATCCGGATGCCATATTCGTCGGAGGTCGCCGCAGCGCTGGCGGAGGCCGAGAAGTTGTTTACCAGTGCGCTGTTCGTCGGGGCGGGATAGTAACCGACTAACTTGGCCCCAACCGAACTGATCAGGTTGCTCGGGATCTTGTTCCCCGGGAACGGCGTGCGCGTGAATCCGGTGGGGGTCGCCACCGTGCTGAAGGGGTTGTATATCACCTGGGAGACGCCGGAGAAATCTCCAGCTTTCTCGGCCGCTGTCGGCATTGTGAGGGTGACGGGACTCGGAGTGCCTTGGCGCAGTCCTTCGTAATACGCGAAGAAGAAGGTCTTGTTCCGCTGCTTGTACAGCCCGGGGATGTACACCGGCCCGCCGCCGGCGACGCCGAACTGGTTGCGCTTGAACGCTGTCCTTGGGATGCCCTGGGCGTTATTGAAGAAGAAGTTGGCATCGAGGTCGGAATTGCGAAGGAACTCGAACGCGTCCCCGTGAAGGCTGCTGGTGCCGGACTTGGTGATCACATTGTATACGTTGCCGGTGCTCCAGCCGTATTCCGCGGTGAAGGAGTTGGTTTGAATCCTCGCCTCCTCGACTGATTCCATGGACGGCACATAGATAGCCCCACCCCAATCGCCGGCGGTGTCCCAGTGGCCGTCGAGCAGGTAGGCGCTGGTTCCAAAGTAGCCGCCCCCGAAGTTGAGGAACGAGATATCCTGATCGGCGGTCCCTGACTGTCCTCCGCCATTAACCACCTGGAACTGCGAAGCGTTGTTCACCGAGGAGTTCGTCAGCACCAGACCAAAAGCGCTGCGGAAATCCACCGGTAGCTGGTCGATCTGCTGTTGGTTCAAGTCCGAGGAAACGTTAGCATTGTCAGAGGTGAGGATGGCCCCACCTTCAGCGGAGACGGTTACCTCGCTGTGTATCGCTCCCACCTGCAGGGTGACTTCCTGGCTTGAGGATTGGCCTGCCTCCATGACAATCCCCGCCTGCTTGTAGGAGGAAAACCCAGTGGCTTCGACGGTCAGAATGTAAGTTGCCGGCGGCAGCAAAGCAAATGAGTAGCGCCCGTCGGCATCGGTTGTAAACGTTCGCGTGACGCCCTTCTCTGGGCTCGCCAGTGTGACCTTGGCGCCGGGGACGGCCCCCTCCGAACTGTCGTGGACGACCCCTGTCAAGGACGCGCTGAACGCTTGCGTCTGGGCTTGGGCGACCGGCTGGAAGATCGCAAGCGCGGCGATCAGGCCAATCGCGAGGGCTAGGGCGCCTCGCGCGGTGTGCTTTGGCAACATGGAACTCCCCTTTTCTTGAGAGGGCATCGGTTGAAAACGCACATTCCCTCCCGCTGGTGGAGAAGCTACTTGTTTTGAAAGGCTTTCACAAGGTTCTTTACTGTGCCGTACCGGCGCAACGACGCAAATGCCGAGGCTTGCAATCGCTTTACTTAAGCGGTAAAGTACCTGAGGGGGCTTCGGGTGGCAACGAGATCGGCAGTAGGTCTGACGGCCAGTTCCGGGCCCGCATCGCACGCCGAGGCCGTCCAGGTCCGGGAGGCTCTCCGCGAGGTCCTCGAGAGCGCGCCTTTTCGAACGTCCCGCCAATGCCAGAGCCTTCTGACGTACGTGGTGGAACACACGCTCGCTGGAGAGAACGATCTGCTCCGCGAGCGCGTGATCGGGGCCGAGGTGTTCGGGCGCGGTCCCGCTTACGAACCAGGCGAGGACCCCGTCGTGCGAGTGCGGGCCGCCGAAGTGCGAAAGCGGCTGGCGCAGCATTATCAGAATCGTGCGGACCACGTCGTTCAGATCGATATTCCGCCGGGCTCGTACAAGGCCGTCTTCCAATGGAAGGCAGTCGAGCCCACCCCGCAGGAAACCCGGAAGCCTGGTTTAGCAAGATCCCGGTGGCCCTGGCTGGCCCTGGCGCTTTTGGCAACGGCCGCAAGCGGCTTGTTGGTTAGAGGACTGCAGTCGTCCGAGCCTTCCGCACTCGACCGGTTCTGGGCGCCGGCATTGGTCAGCCCCAAGCCGATCCTCATCTACAGCGCCACGACGACGATTTTCCACTCTCCGGACCTCACCGATACCGCGCACGATCTGGTGGCTGTTCGAGGCCAGTACATGACTACCGGCGATGCTTACGCCGGCGTCGCCCTCGGCTCGCTGTTCTCGGGGAAAGGGAAGCTCTTCCAGGTGCGTTATGGCAGCGACCTCACTTTCGGAGACCTGCGATACCAGCCCTCCATCCTGATCGGCGCCTTTGGCAACGCCTGGACGCTTCAACTGACGAACAATCTACGGTTCGTTTTCGATAAGCACCCGACGATTCGGGACCGGTTCACAAACCGGATCTACACACTGCCGGAGATGACGCCGGACGGACGCACCCCAGAAGACTACGCGATTGTTTCACGGGTCTTCGACTCCAACACCGGCGAACTCTTGATCGCGGCCGCCGGGATCACCCAGTACGGATCCCGTGCCGCCGCGGAATTCCTCACATCTTCGCAACTGATGGCTACACTGGCCGCGAACGCTCCGAGGGACTGGAGGAAGAAGAACCTGCAAGTGTTGCTGCACACAAGGGTCGTCGACAATACGGCCGGACCTCCGAGTATCCTCACGACGTACTTCTGGTGAGCCTGAAACGCCGTTCTCAATCAAAGGGGTGACCGACGCCTCCTGGTGCGTCGGCGGAATAGCCTCTTTCAATCCCCGCGATCCCGTACACGACTCTTACGTCGGCAGCGTCAGCCATGCCATGCCGGGCAACCAGCTCAAGGTATAACCGCACCGGCTTTCGCGCCAACGACGCGTATTGGACGTACATCGACATAGGCTTGCCCAGGCATCTCGAACCGGCCCAACCCGCCGAACTGAACAACCTGACGCCCGATCTTCCGGAGACCGATCATGTTGTTCACGTCCGAGATAACACTTCCTGCGAATTCCAGCTCCTTATGCACAGCAACGACGTCGTGTTGATCACCTTGCGCCGGATCGGGATCTAGATCGGATGTGGGGCACGGTGTCGTGGCGCGGGCCCTTTCGCCTGCGGCTGTGCGTGACCAACTATCATGAACAGGAGGAATCCGGCCTTGAAACGAGTCTTACTTGCTCTTCTTTCCAGCACTCTCCTGCTCGCGCAGGGCGTCGCTCAGCATCCCGACTGGCCCGGTAAAGGCCAGCTCTTCGTCGGGACCTGCTACCAGCCCGTGGATCGCTCGCCCGACCAGATCCGTCAGGACATCGCTCTCATGAAGCAGGCCGGATTCAAGCTTGTCCGTATGGGAGATCTCTCGTGGGACGCTTTCGAACCGGCCGAGGGCAGGTTCGAATTGGCCTGGTTCGACCGCATCCTGGACCAGATGCACCAGGCAGGCATCAAGGTGATTCTGGACATAGGCGGATCGCCCGCGCCCATCTGGCTTCACCACAAGTACCCTTCGGTGAACGTCGTCAACGAGCGGGGCGCTACCCTACACCCGGCGGAACGCTACATGGACGACACCAGCGATCCGGTTTACCGCGACCGTCTCCTTCGCTTTGCAGACGAACTGACCCGCCACTACGCCCATCATCCCGCGCTCGCCGCCATCGGCTACAACAACGAAATCGGCAACGGCTTCATGTCCTACTCTGCCGGCGCTCGTCAGAGGTTCATAGACTGGTTGAAGACGAAGTACGGCATGATCGAGAGCCTGAACAAAGCCTGGGCCACCCAGCGCTGGTCGCGCCACTTGAACTCCTTCGACGAGGTGGAACTGCCCTACGCCGACGGCCCTTCTCCGCCCGAGCGCTATCTCGATCTGCGCCGCTTCTGGTCCGACGTGACCATCTCGGTTCTTGAGGACCTGGAAAGGGTGCGCCAGCGCAACGTTCCCCACCTGCCCGCGGTCTCCAACCTCTGGGACACCGCCGGACGCCGCGGCTTCGACTATCTGAGCTCGTACAAGAAGTTCGTGAGCTATGGAGCGGAGGGGTTCTACCCGGCAACGCCGCTCAACGTCACGCTCGGCGCGCTGCTGGTCAAGGGCGATCTGCCCACACCCACCTGGTTCAACGAGTTCACAACCGGCGGCGGAGGAGTCTACGGTGGCCCCAAAGGCATCATCCGTATGTGGGCGTATCTCGCCCTGATCGATTACGGGCAGGCCTTCTTGGCGTGGACCTTCAACACGCACCGGGGCGGCGAAGAGCAGGCGCTTTTTGGTCTGCTCGACCACGACGGCACGCCCTCCTGGAAATACGCCGAGTTCCAGCGGGTCGCAACCGAGTTCGCGAAGCTGCGGAACTTTGGCTTCCCGCGGTACCGCAAGCCGGAAGTTGCCATCGCCTACTCGTTTGAGAGCCTGATCGCCTCCCGTCCGCCCGCGAGCAACACGGCCCGCGCTTACTTCACCAGCGATTACACCGGCCAGGTCGAGGCTGCCTTGCAACCTTTCTTCGAGGACAACATCGATGTCGCGTTCGTCAACGTCGCGCACGCCGCGCTCGACTACAAGCTCCTGGTGATCCCAGCGGACTATCTGATGGACGCTGCCAGCGCCGATGCGATCCGCGCCTACGTGCGGAACGGAGGCACCGCGATCATGACCGCCTTCTCGGCGAAGGTGGACGAGAACAGCCAATGGTTCGATACGCCGCTTCCTGGGCGGTTGAGCGATGTCTTCGGGATTCGCACGTCCGAGTTCTACCGGCCTGCCAAGCCTCCCGAGATGGAGCTGAACGGCAAGAAAGAGAAGGCTGCCATCGGCTTCTACGAAGTGCTGGAGCCGCGCACGGCGAACGCCATGGCAACGTTCACCAACACTCTCGAGCACTCGCCGGCCATCACGGCCAACACTTACGAAAAAGGGCGCGCCATCTACGTCGCCGTACCCGCCCAGATGCCGATCCTGGGTCCTCTCGTGCGCAGTCTCTACGCGGACCTGGCCATCGAAAAGGGCCCCGAGACCCCCTCAGGAGTCTATGCACGCGTGGTTGAGGGAAGGACGCTGTATGTGAATACCACGGGCGAAGAGAAGACTCTGCCTATCCTGGGACGCAAGCGCGGAATCGTTACCGGCAGTCTGTATGACGGTGTCATCCGATTGAGGCCGTACGATGCCGACCTGGTGGAAAACGAACAATAGGGGCTTCTGCATGAATCGGTTTGCGAAGCGGTCACACGTCTCACTCCTTTCCGCGCTTGTTCTTTCCAGCACCGCTCTGGGCAATGTTGAATGACGAACAGAATTCATCGCCTCCTTCCTATTTTTGCTACACACCGCAGATCGATGGCCGTGCACAGAGCACGTCCGCACCCTGGAATCCCGTGGTCCATGTTTGCTGCCTCTCCTAGATCTCGAACTTCCCCCGCCCGCCACGCCGAGTACGCCGACGGTGGCCGACCCAGGCCGAACGCAGACTCAAGAGCATAGGTCCAGAGGCGGAAATTCGTAATCAGCAGGTCTCCGGTTCAATTCCGGAGGGTGGCTCCATCTCCTCAGTGCTTTAGCAGCCTCAGTACCCACGACTTGGTCCAATTGCCCTGCTTGTCGTTCCCTGCCGGAATCGCCTGCAGCAACTGATCGAGCGACTCGACCGCGACACGAACAGTCGCGGGAACCGACTTGATGTAGTGTTCCAGGGTCGTCTTCGGGGTGGAGTGACGAAGGTGGGCCTGGACGTCTTTCACGGTGGTGAGTTGCGGCTTCGCCCTTGTCCACCTCCGCCTTCGTGCCCGGCAGAACGTTCCGGTGCCGACGTCTCGGCCTCCTCCGGCCCGTCGGATAAGGTCCAAAGCGGCTAGCGCTAGTGGCGCTCGGAAGCGAGTTGCGCCATCACTCTGCTGAGCGGATCGTCGGGCGTCGTCGAAGGCCCGCACAGCCCGGTGCGCGCGTCCCAGAGCCGCTCCGCCAGCGCGATGTTCTCGTCAGTACCTCCGCCGTACGAGCGCGGCCTCGCCGGGCGCAGCAGCAACTTTCGGGCTGCGTCCGAGATCTCCTTCACCGGCCCAGGCGTGTCGCCTTTGGTCGTGCCGACGCACTCGTCCAGAGACCCCAGAGCCGCTTCCATGAGCTTCCGGCTCCGCTCATACCGCTCTCTCGGGCTCAGCCCACGAGCCGCCGGATCGACCGCCAAAATGTGCTCGACCAACTGCAGCCGGCTCGCTGGGCTGGCGTCGCCAGGGTTCTGTCGAAGCGCTGCTCTGAACTCATTCTGCGCGGCGCTGTAGTGATTCTGCGCAAGCTCCGCTTCGCCGAGCCCCATGAGCGCGCCCCCATCGTGGCGGTCCTTTTCAAGCACTTTCCGAAAGACTCCGGCCGACTCCTGGGGCAGACCGTAATCGAGCAGCAGCCGCCCCAATTGCTTTCTCAGGGCCGCATCGTCCGGAATCTCCGCTTCGAGCGCCAGCACCTCCGACCGAGCTTCTTGCCTCTTGCCGAACTTGCCAAAGACCTGCACCAGCTCGATCCGCGCCAGTACCTGGCGGACCTGCCGCTGGTCCGGCCATGAGCCATAGATAGCCCGATGATAGTCGTCGATCGCTTCGCGCAGGTCCCCGCGGTCCGCAGCTATTTGCCCAAGTCCCAGGTTCGCCGGCCCGCTCTCGCGGCTGTCACGCAGCACTTCGCGGAAGTAGACTTCCGCCTCGGCCGGGCGCCCCGCCTCCTCGAGCGCCTGCGCGAGAGCGAGGCGCTCACGAGAGCTGTGGGATACCGATAGGGCATTGCGGTACTGTTCAACCGCTTCCGTATAGCGCCCTGTCGTCATCAACTTGCCGCCGTCCTGGTAATACTGCACTGCGCGCGCGCTCCGCTGTTCGCGATAGAGGTAGTTCAGGACCCCTGCGAGCGCTGCCATTGCCACCATAACGATGAGCAGCCCTCCGAGCAGCCTGACGGGGGTGCGGGACTCCTCGTACGCGGGCTCCTCGGTCTTGACTTCGGCCCCGTAGGCGGCTAGTGCATCGCGCACGGAGATTACACCCAACAGTTCCCGCTGATTCGAACGGCTGACCACCGGGAGCATGTCCAGACCGCTTTGCGCCATCCGGCGCAGGGCGGTATCCAGAGGTTGGTCGGGATGGACGTGGGGAAACGTCTCTGTGGTGATCGTGTGCCAGGGGCCGAGGGAAGGAAGAATCGAGCCGACGGTCTCGGCTCCGGCAGCCTGTTGCAGTCGATCTCTCGTCACCATCCCGAGCAAGACGCCGGAGTCCACGACCGGCCAAACAGATTGCTCCGGCCGCGCACGACCTAGCGCCTCCTCAACGGTGTCTGAAGCCGATATCGCTTCGGACGCCGGCTGAACGCCTCGTTCCACGATCACGAGTTCGTCGCGGCCCCGCGCGCCGGCGGGCAGCCGGATGCCGTCCTGATGCAGCAGCGCCTCGTAAATCGGTTCTTCCTGAAGGCGGCTGGAGATGAAGTAGCTGATCAAATTCGCAATCATCAGCGGAACGATGATCGAGTAGTCTCGAGTCACCTCGAAGATCATGATGACGGACGTCAGGGGCACGCGAATGATCCCGGCGAACGCTGCCCCCATTCCCACCAGCGCATAGGCCCCGACGCTGCCGGTGTAGTCCGGAAGAATGAAATGCGCGGCGCCGCCCACCGCGCCGCCCATCATCGCCCCGATAAACAGGGCCGGACCGAAGATGCCGCCGGCGTTGCCCGAGGCGTAACACATCGCGGTGGCAATCAGCTTCAAGATCACCAGCAGCGCCATCGTGCGCAGTACCAGTTGGCCGTTCAGCGCCTGACTGACGTGGTTGTAGCCGACGCCCAGGACGTCGGGTACAAACCATCCCATCAGGCCGACAAGCAGACCGCCCGCGACGGGCTGATACGGGCCCGTCCACCTCGGCATTCGGAAGAAGCCATTGCGCAGCCACAGCAGAAGCTTCACGAAGGCGACCGAAACCAATCCGCCGACCACGCCCAAGACGATATAGAACAGAAACTCGACGGGATGCACGAGTTGATAGGCCGGAACGTGGAACAGCGGCTCGTCCCCCAGGAGCAAATGGAGAACCATCCAGGATGTAGCCGAGCTCAAGACGATCGCGCCCAGGACCGGAGCGTTCAGGTCGCCCATCACCTCTTCGAGCGTGAACAGAACCGCCGCGATTGGCGTGTTAAATGCGGCGGCGAGGGCCGCTGCCGACCCAATCGGAATCAGCGCTTTGATCCGGTTCGGGCCCAGGCCCATGCGCCGGCCGAGAGTGGAAGCGATCCCCGCGCCCACCTGTACGGAGGGGCCTTCCCGGCCCAGTGCAATGCCGCTGGCCAGAGAGACCGCCGAGCAGAAGAACTTCCCCAGCGCCGTCCGGAAGTAAATGACTCCTCCACGAAGGAATAGCGCCGTCTTGGTCTGGGGAATCCCACTGCCGCGCGCGTTGGGAAAATGTCGATAGAGCAGAAACCCGGTGATCAGCGCGCCGAGCGTGGGAATCACTACACGGCGCCAAGCCGAACCTCCGGCGGGATACATGCGTGAACCCAGGTTCTCGGTCAGAACAATGAAAGCCACAACGACGAGGCCCACAATGGCGCCGATCAGCAGAGTGAGGACGAAGAGTGCCGTGTCTTCGTGCTGTGGTCCGCGGAAAGGATCGGCCCAGGTTCTCAGGACGCCCCAAAACGTGGTTTTGCGAGAAGAACGAGAAGAAGAAGATGAGGGCATGACCGAGAGATACTTCCATCATACCGTCGGGAGATTCGTGCTCGCGCATACGCGCCCGCACATACTCGCCCGCGAGCGGGTCGGGTTTTCACGGAAAGTGCACCACGAACTCGATGTACGCCAGAGGGGAGACGCCGTGAAACTCCCCCTTTGGTCCGGAGGTGAATAACTGCGCGCCAAGATTCAGGTCGGCGTTAGCGGAAAGGCTGTGCTTCAGTTCTGGCAGGAATGCGGCGGAAGGGCCCGTGACATCCGCGACCGCGAAGGCCTCCAACTTCCACAGCGGCGTCAGGGCGTAAGTGGCGCCGCCGGAGAGAAAATGCCGGCGCAGAGTGAAGATCTCGTTCGAATAGCGAAATAGAAGGCCGGGGTTGAGCGGTTGGCCCGGCGCGAGGTTGGGTTGACCCTGATTGTAGAAGTACTCGGCGATCAAGTACAGGCTGTTTGGGAACGCGTAGTCCGCACCAACCACGAACCGCAGCGCATCGCGCGAGGCGACAGCGCCGGGCTCGGGCCGGCGCCAGCGGTAGGTGAGCTCGCCGCGCAGTCCCGCTCCGCGAAGCTGGCCGGCGAAATCAGCGCCGCCCCACCAGTCCTCTCCGAAGCGGGCGGCGGCCAGGTCGAAATCGTAGTTGTGAATGGTCCGGCTCAGGCGAACCGCTGAGGACGAGCGCCGGAAGCCATTCTGCGGAGAGTAAACCAGGTTGCCACGCAGAGCGCCCGGGGAGCCGACTTCGAGCAGCGCCGCATCCACGCCCTGGCGCTCATCCGCTTCGACTTGCAACGGACTGATGGGGTTGAAGACATCCATCGGGCTCCAGAAGCGGGCAGTTCCCCAACCGATGCGCTGGCGCCCCAGGGTGACGCTGGCCGAGCGCGTGTGAAATGAGGCGTAACCACGGTACAGCGAGGTGTCCCAGTAGAAGTGCTTCTCGTTGAAGTAGACGTGCAGCAGGTCCAGCCAGGCGCCGCTCTGACGCTCGCGGACTGCCTCGAAATCGGGCAGCCCGATGTAATTGCCAGAGTGGATCTCGTTGTCGAAGTCGACGTGAAGTTCGAGCCAGTTCTTGTACTTGCCGTCGTAAGTCAGGCGCAGGCGGTCCAGGTTGTCGGCCCAGCCCTGGTCCGTGAAATAGGAGCGGGAAGCGCTGGCGAGGTCCTTGAAGTATCCGCTGAAGCGATTGGTCCAGCCTGATGACGAGCCCTGCGCGGCTAGTGGAGCGGCGACGCACAGCGCAATCCAGGCGAGCGTTTTCACGGGTCCAGGCGGTCCGGCTCGCTGCCGCCGGTCAGGCGTCCGTCCTTGAGCCGGATCAACCGGCGGGCTCGGCGCATGACGGCGGGATCGTGGGTCGAGAACAGGAACGTGACGGTCCGCTCGCGATTCAAACGCTCCATCATGTCGAGAAGCAGAGCGGCGTTCTCCGAATCCAGGTTGGCCGTTGGCTCATCGGCAAGAACCAAGTCCGGCTCCGGCAGGATGGCGCGCAACACGGCCACGCGCTGTTGCTGCCCCCCGCTCAGCTCGTCGGGCCTCTTGCGCCGCAGATCCGCCATGCCGGCGAGTTCGAGCAGCGCCTCGGCGCGATGCATCCGCTCCGTCTTCGGTGTTCCCTGTAGTGCTGGAACGAACTCCAGGTTCTCCATGACGGTAAGCACCGGAAAGAGGTTGAAGGACTGAAACACGAAGCCGAGGTGACGAAGGCGGAATTCGGCCAGGGTCGCGGGCGAGGCGGCGCTGATATCGAGCCCGGCCACGCGGATCGAGCCGGTGTCGGACTGGTCCAGCCCCCCAACCAGATTCAGGAGGGTGGTCTTGCCCGAGCCCGAGGGCCCGACGGCGGCGGCGAAGGCGCCCCGCTCCAACTCGAGGCTGATGCCCGCCAGCGCGTGAACGGGCACGTGATCGAAGTAAGTTTTCGAGACGTCGACGAGTTCGACTAAGGCCATTTTTCCTCAGACGTGCCGCAGAGCCTCGACCGGACGCAGCCGCGAAGCACGGATTGCCGGATAGAATGCGACCAAGAGAACCACCAGGACTACCGCGAGGTTCGACGCCGCAAGATTCGCGAGTGTCAGTCTCGGATAGATCACGGTCGCGGTGATTCCCACGGCCGACGCGCCGGCCGAGTAGCGGGACAAATCGATGCCGGTCGACGCGACCAGGAGCGTGGCGCCACTGCCGAGGAGGCTGCCCAGCACCACGCCCGCCAGCGAGATGACAACGGCTTCCTGAATCACCAGCCGCACTACCTGGCGCGGCCTGGTACCGAGAGCCATCATCACTCCGAACTCCCGCACCCGCTCGAAGACCGACATCATCACCGTGTTCAGGATGCCGACGGAAATGACGAAGAACAAAATCGCCACAATGATGTAAAAGAAAGCGTCGTCGAGCTGGATGAACTGCTCCAGGAAAGGCTCTACCACGTACCACGGCAGGACCTCGACGGGTGCCGACGCGAGGTGCGCGGCAAGGAACCGGCGGGCCGGCTCCACCGATTCCGAAGAATCGAGGAGCAGAACCGCCTCCGTGATTCGGCCGTCGAGCGAATAGAGAGATTGCGCGTCCGTTCTCAAAATGTAGACGACGCCGCGGTCTAGTTCGGGAGAGCCGGAGCGGAAGATTCCGGCGACGCGGAACAGTTGCCCGCCCATCGATCCGTCCGCAGCCTGAACCATGAGCACGAGCTTGTCTTCGAGGCGTGCGCCCAAGGTCTGCGACAGGCGCTCGCCGATCAGGATGGGGCGGTTCATCCCCTCGTCGAGGTAGCGCCCGGCCACGATGGCGCGGCCGATCGTGGTCACCGTCCGCTCCATCCGCGGAACGACCCCGATGACGGCCACGCCCGCCGAATTCTCGGCGGTGCTGGCCAGCCCGTCGCCCAGCACCCGCAGAGAGTAGCCGCTCAGGTGAGGCGTTTGCCGAATCACGCGCTCGACAAGCGCGGCATCGGGCAGCGTCTTTTGGAGGGAAGGGTCGCGGTGATAACCGCGCAGGTGGATCTGGAGATGACCGATCTCGGCTCGCACCGAGTTGTCAACCATCTGTTCGTGGAAGCCGTCGCCGATGCCCCGCATCAGGATGCCGAAGGCCAGCCCAAGCGCGATCGTGAAAACGGTCAGCAGCGTGCGGCGCCGGTACCGCCAGACGTTTCGCCAAGCCATCTGCCAGAAGAGCATCGGTCCTAGAAGCGCCTTTCAAGGTTCCGCTGGTCGAAAACGCCGGCGGGCACGACTGCGTCGAATTCGAGCGACGAGAACGCCAGCACCGTCTCGTGGCCCGGCTTTCTGACGGAAACCATTCGCCAGTGCATGGGGTAGTTCCGGGAACCTGCGCGGCGGATCTCGTCGAACGAGAGAACCTTCTCCAGGGTGCCCTTCTCGTCGTAGTACTCCTGCCGTCGAGGCAAGAAATCGGACTTGCGAACCAGGACCACGAGCTTGCCCCACACGACCGGGGCGTTCGGTTTGGGGGTGGCGACGAGCCTGAAGCAGGCGTCGCCCTCCACGGTGGCTTCGCCCTCGATGCGGTGCGTGTAATCGTTGGGCAGGCTGCTTTCCTTCGCCAGGTCGTCGTTGGTGAAGTCGCTGCCCATCCAGGATTGCAGCATCAGCGACGGAGGGACCTTGATCACACGTTCGACCGAGGGCAGGTACATCCACATGTTGCTGCCGATACGGAGCGTTCCGGAGCCGGCCTCCTTTGCGGGCGCGGTGATCCGGACCAAAGTCTTGTCGGGGTAGTCGTACCAGAACCTCATCTGCAGGGTCCGTTCCCATTCCGGGGTGCGGACTGTCATCGAAGCCGCCCCGGTCTGGGTCTTGCCTTTCAGTGCCGCGTCACACTTCTGTGCGATCGCATCGGCGTCCGGAGCGTCCGCCGCCGATGCCGTCCAGACCGAGAACAACAAGAGCAGGGCAGTCCGCAACACGGTGCTCATGCTCCAACCGGCAGCCACTGGATCGATTATAGCTTCTGTGCTCGGTATCCCCGCACCTGCTCCAGCCGATCTCCGCGCCCTTCGTGAAGGCCCAGCCGGCGGCGACCGCGAGAGGCCGTCCATGCTGAGAGTCTGCAATGACCCAGCCTGCATCGCTCACGGCGATGGGCGCGCCGGGCAGTTGCTGTTACGCCACGTCCTGTGCCGACAGGATTGCTTTGCGACCAGCCGGATTGCAAGATCGAACCAGGAGGGTCGATGGGGATGAAGAAACTTGTCCTGAGTGCCTGCGGGATTGCTCTCTTCTGTGTGCCAGCAATGCCGCGGACGAAAGACCTGAAGAGCGTGGACCGTACGTTTCTCAAGCTGGCTGCGGACGCCAACATGACGGAGGCGCACGTGGGGCAAATGGCCGAAGAGCAAGCATCGGAAAGCAGCGTCAAGGACTTCGGAAAGAAGCTCACACAGGACCACACGGACGCCTATCGCGAGCTCGCGGCGCTTGCGGAAAAGGAAGGCGATGCCATTCCGAAGGGGATCGATGTCGGCAAGAACAGGTCGATCGAGCAGTTGGTCCGCCTCAAAGGCACACGATTCGACCGGGAGTTCGTGCAACACGAGATTCAGGACCACGAGAAGGCGATCGCCGCGTTCAAGCGGGAGGCAGCCGACGGACACGATGCTGATCTCAAGGCATACGCCAGCAAAATGCTGCCCGTTCTGGAGGACCATCTCCATACGGCGGAAAAGCTGGCAAAGACCGAAAGGCACACTTAAACCTGAAGCACAGACAGCTTGGCGCCGGTTCCGGGGCTTCGGCTACATCAGCTTGGGATCTCGCCCATTCTTCGCAGAAACCACGCTGTCGTCGAGCCTTGAGCGAAAACCGAAAACGCGACGACGGCGAAACTGACTGTGATGAGCATCTCGCGTTGCGGGACTTCGGGTGGGAGTCCAAGGGCCAGGGCCAGCGCCACCGCGCCTCGCAGGCCGCCCCAAAGTAGAATGTGCTGCTGTTTCATCGGGACGCGACGCGACGAGCGCGAAAACAAAAGGCAGCACGGATAGATCGCGATTGCGCGGCCCAACGTCACCAGCGCGATCGCAACAGCTGCTGGAAGCCATATCGCTACAAAATTCTGATGAGCTTCGTGCATTCCGATCAGGAGGAACACCAGCGAGTTCGCAACGAAGGCGGCGTACTCCCAAAACGCTTGAACAGCCTCCTTTCCGCGGTCGGAGATCGTGCCGAGGGACTTGAAATTGCCCATGACAAGCCCTGCGGTGATTGTGGCGAGTACGCCGGACAGGCCGAAATGATCCGCGAGGAGGAACTAGCCGTAGGCGGCGACCGTCGTGAACGTGATCTCAACGAGGTGATCGTTGGTTCGTCCGGTCAGTAGAAGCGCTAGTCTCCTGTCCCAGTGGTTCGTGACATAAATTAACTTGACTGAACAGTGGTCGTGCGCTGTGCGTATCGCGCGATACTGTCGAGGATTTGATCCGCGCTCCTGGTCCAGACGAAGGGCTTTGGGTCCTCATTGTGCACGCCTATGTACTCCCGGATGGCGGATTCCAACTCCTGCACGCTGCGGAAAGCACCCCGTCGAATGCGTTTGTTGGTGAGTTCGGCGAACCAGCGCTCCACCAAGTTGATCCACGAACCGTACGTGGGCGTGAAGTGGACGTGGAAGCGTGGCCGCTTGGCGAGCCATTTTCGGATCATGGCGGTTTTGTGGGTGCTGTAGTTGTCGGCAATCAGGTGAACTTCCAACTCCGCGGGCACTTGCGCCTCGATCGCATCCAGAAACTGGCGAAACTCCTGCGAGCGGTGGCGACGGTGTAGTTGGCCAATGACACGACTGGTCTTCAATTCCAGCGCCGCGAACAGGGAAGTTGTCCCATGGCGTTTGTAGTCATGCGTGCCCCGTTCCACTTGCCCCGGCCGCAAAGGCAACAGCGGCTGGGTGCGGTCTAATGCTTGGATTTGGCTCTTCTCATCCACGCAAAACACCAGCGCATGCTCGGGTGGGTTCATGTACAAGCCCACGATGTCACGCACTTTCTCAATCAGTTGCGGATCCGGCGATAACTTGAACGTGTCGGCGCGGTGCGGCTGCAATCCGAAGGCATGCCAAATCCGGCTGATCGTCATCCGGCTGAGTCCGCTCGCCTTGGCTAAACCGCGCGTACTCCAGTGGGTCTGGCCACGCGGTGTGCTTTCCAAAGTTTGAATCACGACCTTTTCGACCTGATCATCGCTGACCTTGCGCGGCGCTCCGGGCCGCGGTTCATCGTACAGCCCCTCCAGACGTGCTTCCAGGAAACGGGATCGCCACTTGCCAACCATCCCCAAGGAACAGCGCAACCGCTTCGCGACCGCCTTGTTATCCAGCCCCTCGGCACAAGCCAATACTACACGAGCGCGGCGGGCCAACAGGGCCTGGCTGCGCGCCCGATGGGCTAACGATTCGAGTCGCTGGCGTTCTTCCTCGGTCACAACCAATGGCTGCTTGGGGCGTCCGGTTCGCATCTGAGCCTCTTACATTTTAGATGCACTCCAGACCTGATTTAGTTCACTTATTTAGGGGACAGGAGACTAGTAGGGCAACTGAGGCGCCGCATAGAACGCCGCCGCCAATGGTCTTCAAAAGCATCGTCGTGACCCCAAGAGACGTGAGTTGCCGACCGGCGGCCATGGTGATCACAACGCCGAGAGCGACCGCGGCGGTGCCGTCGTTGAAGAGGCTCTCGGCCTCGACGAGTACCAGCAGACGGCCGTGGGCCTTCGCTTCCTTGAAAGTCGCGATGACAGAAACCGGGTCGGTTGCGGCGATGAGAACACCGAATGCCAGTGCACCGAGCCACTGCCAGTGTGCCAGGTAGCGCATTCCGACTGCGGTAAGGCAAGCAGAGAGCGCCACGCCCAGTGTTACCAGGACAACGATCACTGAAAAATCGCGACGCAACTGGTGCCAATCGATGAAGAAGGCTGCTTCAAAAAGAAGCGGCCGGAGAAGCGCGGTGAAAATGAGATCCTTGGTCAGGCTGACCTTCGGCGCGAACGGCAACACCGCTAGAAAGATCCCTGCCGCAACGAGGCCGGCGCTGTAAGGCAGACGCAGCCGCCGGGTCAGCATGGCGACGACCGCGGCGATCAGAAGGAGCAGCGCGCCGGTAAGGAAGTTGAGTTCCATGCTTCTTCGTTCCTGTGATGAGGCCTGCGATTGGAAAAGCACCCTCGCTTCGTTCCAGCGGCACCGAAGGCGGCATCAGCGCAGACATACTGATGGACCGCTCTTTCTGACTTGTTGCTGTTAGTGTAAATGGACGTCGCGCGCATCCGCAAGATCGCGCTTAGCTGGGATTCGAGCGGCGGTCGGACTCTCCGATCGACTGTCTCCGACTGGTAACTGAGATGCTCCGGAGCCACCGTGAAATTCGCCGTTTCGCTTCCAACTGCATCCAGCTCGATGGGCTGCTTCCAAAGGCCGCAACGGCGCATCGTTGACGGGTTGTGCCGTTTGCCGCCAATGCTCATTCACATGACTGGGCATTTGCCCAGTGCAGAATCCTGTTCGTACGGGATTTCATTCCCTCCCGATCGAGGGTTGAATTGTAGTGAGGGGGCTTCCGCCATGAGCCATTCGCGCGTCCTCCGGGGGAATCAGTGAGCCACCGATCAGAGGAGACTATCCCATCGCCGGAGGGTGCCACAGCGGTCCTCGCCGTCAGTCCTGTGCCCGCTGATCGCGTTCGACTTCGAGAAATCCTCTCCCAGGGAGACTGGAACCTGCATGAGGCTTCAGGCTGTTGTGAAGCTTTGGCGCTCTTGCGCGACAAAAGTGTTCCGGTGCTCCTGTGCGAGCGTGACCACGCCGACGGCAACTGGGAAGAGCTTCTTAACGCCACGGAGAGACTGCCGGCTCCACCGAAGCGGATTGTGTTTTCTCGTCTAGCCGACGAAGCCCTCTGGGCGAATGTGCTGAATCTGGGTGGCTTCGACGTGCTGATGACGCCCTTCGAGCCTGAGGAGGTCTTGCGCGTCACCTTCGCTGCTGGAGCCGCTGGGAACGCGATTTTGCAGAGAGCGCCGCTAAGGAGCCGGAGGATGAGAACCAGGCAGTTGTAGTGGCCGGGACATGCTGTCAAGCCGCCCGATCGGGACTCTAGCTCTAACTGTGGAATCGGCATCCGTGGACCGAGGCTCGGCAGATTTCGCATCTCAAGTGCAGCTTTTGCATCGCGGCTTGTGTGAATCTGCGTCAGGTCCGCTGGCTCAGCGGCCTGCAGCCTCCAACTTAGCGGGGGTTCTGCTTTGGACAGCCTCGTGCAACGAGGGCGATTGCGCGCGAGGTGAGTGGGCTGTTGCGCGATGGAACGCGCCGGAACGCCATGAGCGCTAGCGCCTACAAGCTGGGCCGCACGATGGTGTGGAGCAACACGGCCGGGCTCTACACTTTTGAACTGGCACGCCGGCAGGGGGCAGCAGCACCCCGCAGATCCGCCGCGGCGGGCGGAGTGTACGAACGAGGCATACAGGCGGTGCGTTCCCATGGCGGCGGCGCGTGAAGTGGCAGGGAGATATCCGATGACACGAGAACAACCTCAAGAGGCCAAGAAGATTCTGACAGCCGAACGGGCGGACGCTGGCCGGACGCTGGTGCAAAACCGGCGGAGCATCGCCTTCGAGAAAAACTCCGACGCGCTGGAAGAGATTCCGAGCCGGAGAAAACGTAGTTTGAACGCTTTGCGATGGAGGTCGTAATATGCCGAAGACTGCAGTTGGACTATTTGGAGAATTCTGGGCCCGTGGACGACGTCGTCCGCGAGATCGAGGCCCTTGGTTTTCCTCGCCGCGAGGTTCGCACCCTCATCGAGCCGGCGAGCTTTGAGGTCACCGGCGTGATGAGCTTCCCTCGCCTCGACTTCGAAGTCGACTTGATCCGAGAGCTTGCCAGGATCGGGGCGACCAAAGCGGAGGCGCAGGATTACGCCAAAGGACTGCGGCGGGGAGGGGCCCTCGTGTTCGCGACAGGATCAAACGAGAAGGTGGACAACGCGGCTGAGATGATGAACCGCCATGGCGCGATCGAGGTTGAAGAACTCATCGGCCGCGAACCGAATCCGGGCAGCGTGACTGGCGAGCGCGTGTCTCCCGCAAACGATGGGTCCTCCCAAACCGGGCGGACCCGCCAAGTGGGCAGCGGCGCTCGCTTGTTTGCCTGGTAGCTGGTCAAGGCGCAGCCCGGCAATGACAGCCCCGTGCGGGACGTCGCCTCACATGGAGGATGCAACGAAGTCGATCAATGAAGAAAGGAACGCAAGTCATGTCTGAAACAAACTCGGTTGTAGCCATTTACGAAACCCACACCCAAGCAGAAGAAGCGGTGAAGGAACTGCAGCGGTCTGGGTTTGACATGAAGAAGATGTCCATCGTCGGCAAGGATTACCACACCGAGGAGCACGTCGTCGGGTACTATAACGCCGGCGACCGCATGAAGTACTGGGGCAAGATGGGCGCATTCTGGGGCGGTATCTGGGGGATGCTGTTCGGAGCCGCTTTCTTCGCCATTCCCGGCATCGGGCCGGTATTGGTAGCCGGTCCGTTGGTCGCCTGGATCATCGGCGGACTTGAAGGCGCCGTTGTGGTGGGCGGGTTGAGCGCGCTCGGCGCGGGTCTGTTTAGCATTGGCATCCCGAAGGACAGCGTCGTGAAATACGAGGCGGCGCTCAAGTCCGACAAGTTCCTCCTTCTGGCCCATGGCACAGCGGACGAGGTGGCCAGGGCCAAGAACATCATGCAGACGACGCGCCCGTTGGAGGTTGCGGTGCACGGCGCGCGAGCGATGAGCGGGGCTTAGCGGCAGAGGCCCTATAACAGAGGCTTTCGCCAGCGCTGAAAACGGCGCAACGGTTAAAAGGAGAAAGATCGTGTCTAAGAACTTGTTGATCGTTTCGATTGCGGGTCTTGGCCTGGTTCTGCCCGCGTTCGCGTCGGATCGCGAGGACGACGTGGGGCGCATTCATAAAGCGACCCAGGTCTTCCAGGAAATCATGAGAACGCCTGACAAAGGCATTCCCCGGGACTTGCTGGAAAAGGCGAAATGCGTTGCCATCGTTCCAGGAGAGGAGAAGCTCGCCTTCATATTCGGCGGCAACTACGGCAGGGGACTAGTGACCTGCCGCACTGGCAATGGCTGGAGCGCTCCGATGTTCCTGGCTGTTGGCGGTGGGAGCGTCGGCTTCCAGATCGGCGGCTCTTTCACCGACGTGGTGATGCTATTCATGAACGACCATGCCTTGCAGAGCCTGCTGAGCGACAAATTCAAGATCGGCGCAGACGTAACCGTGGCGGCCGGGCCGGTGGGGAGACAGGCATCCGCGAACACGGACGTAAAACTCAACGCGGAGATCCTGAGCTATTCGCGTAGCAAAGGGGTTTTTGCCGGGGTCAGCGTGGATGGCGCCGTCGTGCAAGCCGACCATAGCGGAGACAAAGCCATGTACGGCCACGATGTCACTCACCACGAAATCCTGCACGGCGGAGTTGCCGTTCCCGAGTCGGCGCAGAGACTCGTGGAGGAACTTGGCAGGTACCCCGAACGCCGCTGAGAGCTTTTTTGCGACCGCCGGCATTGCGATGGTAGCCGGGGTCTCCAACTTGGGGGCGGCCCTCTCTCCCGTGCGGTGCGGCGGAATAGCACCGATCTGGCGCTACGCCGGCTCACTTGGCGACGTGATGGGCGACCACTTCGGCGTCTCGCCGACCGCGCGGCTGCTGCCGCGCGAATGCGGGTTTACCGTTGAGAACGTCAGCAAACGAACACCGGCCTTGCGGGAGAAAGGTCCCAGGCGAGCGCGCGTAGAGTCCAAGGCTGGAAGGCAGGGAGGCAGAATCATGAACGGCAACTCTTTAAGGCAGTTGGGAACGCTGGGTCAGTCTATCTGGCTGGACTACATCCGGCGCGACCTGATCGCCCGCGGCGGACTGCAACTTCTGATCGCGGAAGATGGGCTGCGAGGTATGACCTCGAATCCATCCATCTTCGAGAAGGCGATTGCGGAAAGCAATGAGTACGACGAAGACATTCAGTCCATGGCGCTCGAGGGAAAGAGCGCTGAGGCGATCTACGAAAGCCTCAGCCAGGGCGACGTCGAGAGCGCCGCCGACGAGTTCCGGCCTCTCTACGACAGCACTGACGGCAAAGATGGATATGTCAGCCTGGAGGTCAATCCCCACCTGGCGCACGACACCAACGGGACGACGGAGGAAGCCCGCCGGTTGTGGGCCGCACTGAACCGGCCCAATGTGTTGATCAAGGTCCCGGCAACGGCCAATGGGCTGCCCGCCATCCAGCAACTGATCAGCGAAGGAATCAGCGTCAACGTGACGCTGCTGTTTGGCTTGCCTCGTTATCGGCAAGTGGCAGAAGCTTACATCGCCGGGATCGAAGCGCGGGCGGCCCAAGGGAAGCCCGTGAAGCATGTGGCCTCGGTGGCCAGCTTTTTTGTGAGCCGCATCGATGTGCTGGTGGATTCGCTGCTGGAGAAACTCGTTGCACAAGGCGGCAAGGAGGCCGACCTCGCGAAGATGGCGCGCGGGCAAGTTGCCATTTCCAGCGCGAAGATGGCCTACCAAATCTACAAAGAGATCTTCGGCGGCGAACGGTTTGCGAAGCTGGCCGCTCAGGGCGCTCGCACTCAGCGGCTGCTCTGGGCCAGCACCGGCACCAAGAACCCGGGCTACAGCGACGTGAAATACGTCGAGGCCCTCATCGGAGCGGACACGGTCAACACAGTACCGATGGAGACCCTGGACGCATACCGCTTCCATGGCGAGCCGAAAGCCCGGCTCGAAGAAGATGTCCAGGAAGCCCGCCTGGTGTTGGAGCGACTGCCGGAAGTGGGCATCAGCATCGACAATGTGACGCGGCAACTCGAGGACGAGGGAGTCGAGAAGTTCAACAAGCCGTTCGACAAGCTGATGGAGACCTTGGCGCAGAGGTCACCACAGTCGTCCGGATCGCGGAATGACTAACCCACGCATCCTGACGATCAATGGCGGTTCGTCGAGCATCAAGTTCGCGGTGTTCGAGGCCGGCGATTCGCTCCGACGGATTCTGGAAGGTGGGATTGAGCGGATTGGACTGCCGGACGCCACGCTGCGGGTGAAAGGCGTGGACCAGGCGGACAACTTTTCGCGATCCGTCACGGCGCCCGATCACACGGTGGCGGTGGGCGCTCTGATGGATTGGATGGAGGAACGTGTCGGGCGTGACGGATTGACCGCGGTCGGGCATCGTGTGGTGCATGGCGGGCCGAAGTACAGCAAGCCGCAGCGAATCACCGCGGAGATGGTTGAGGAGTTGCAGCGGCTGACTCCTTTCGATCCGGAGCATTTGCCGGAGGAGATCCTGTTGACCGGGGCGTTTCATCGACGATTTCCCGATTTGCCGCAAGTGGCGTGCTTCGACACGGCTTTTCACCACGACCTGCCGCGCGTGGCACGAGTGTTGCCGATACCGCGCCGCTATGAGGCGCAGGGGGTGCGGAGGTATGGGTTCCACGGGCTGTCGTATGAGTTCCTCATGGGAGAGCTGGCCCGTCTGGCCGGAACGGAGGCGGCACAAGGCCGGGTCGTCCTCGCGCACCTCGGAAGTGGCGCTAGCTTGGCGGCGGTGCGTTACGGCAAGTCAGTGGACACAAGCATGAGCCTCACTCCGGCTGCCGGCGTGCCAATGAGCACCCGTTCGGGCGATCTCGATCCGGGACTGGTTTGGTATCTCGCGCGCACCGACAAGATGAGCGCGAAGCAATTCAACGAGATGATCAATTCCCAGTCCGGGCTGCTCGGCGTGTCGGAGACCAGTTCCGACATGCATGACTTGCTCGACCGTGAAGCGCAGGACGCGCGAGCGGCTGAAGCGGTCGCACTGTTTTGCTACCAGGTCAAGAAGTGGATCGGCGCATTCGCGGCGGCGTTGGGCGGACTGGACGCGCTGGTGTTCGCTGGTGGCATCGGCGAGAATGCGCCCACGGTTCGCGCCCGCATTTGCGATGGTCTGAAATTCCTCGGTGTCGAACTCGACGAAAAGCGAAACGCGACGACTGAACCTGTGATCTCCACGGCGGCCAGCCGGGTTCCGGTCCGCGTCATTCATACGGACGAAGAACTAATGATAGCCAAGACAGTCTCGAGCGTCCTCGGCTTTGGCCGAAGCCAGAGAACTGAACCATGAAGACAAACACTCCTCCCGGAAGCGGCGTTCAAAACGGATGTTTGCGGAAAACAAGGTTGTGACTTTAGGTGCGAAACATGAAAACGACAACAAAGACCCTCACTCCGGAACTACTTCGCAACATGAATGCCTACTGGCGCGCGGCCAACTATCTGTCGGTCGGCCAGATCTACCTTTACGACAACCCACTGTTGAAGGAGCCGCTGAAGCTGTCGCACGTGAAACCCCTGGTGGTCGGGCATTGGGGCACGACGCCGGGCCAGAACTTCATCTATGTGCATTTGAACCGGGTCATCAAGAAGTATGACCTGGATATGTTCTACATCGCCGGTCCCGGGCACGGCGGCCCGGCCATTGTGGGCAACGTTTACCTCGAAGGAACCTGGAGCGAGGTTTATCCGAACGTCAGCCAGGACGAGGCCGGGCTCAAGAAGCTGTTCAAGCAGTTCTCGTTCCCCGGCGGGATCTCCAGCCATGTCGCGCCGACGACGCCGGGATCGATTCACGAAGGTGGTGAGTTGGGCTACTCGCTCAGCCACGCCTTCGGGGCCGCGTTCGACAATCCCGATCTGATCGTCGCCTGCGTCGTCGGCGACGGCGAAGCGGAAACGGGACCCTTGGCGACCGCATGGCAGTCCAACAAGCTTCTCAATCCAATTACCGACGGAGCTGTGCTGCCGATCCTGCACCTCAATGGCTACAAGATCAGCAACCCGACCGTGCTGGCCCGCATAGAGCATGAGGAGTTGGAGCAGTTTCTACGAGGGTGCGGCTGGACTCCCTACTTTGTGGAGGGCGACGATCCGGAGAAGATGCATGAACTCATGGCGACCATCTTGGACAAGGCCATCGAGGACATCCGGCAAATCCAGAGCAATGCACGCAAAAAGAAGGACACAACTCGGGCGCGCTGGCCGATGATCGTCCTGAGGTCGCCCAAGGGCTGGACGGGGCCGAAAGTAGTCGACGGTTTGCAGGTTGAGGGGACCTTCCGAGCGCACCAAGTGCCGCTGCTGGTGGATGCCGGGCATCCCCAGCATGTCAAGCAGCTCGAAAGCTGGATGAAGAGCTACAAGGCCGAGGAGCTGTTCGATGACAATGGCCGTCTCATGCCGGAACTGGCCGAGCTGGCGCCGAAGGGCGACCGGCGCATGGGCGCCAATCCCCACGCCAACGGCGGCGTTCTATTGCGCGACCTGCGCATGCCGGACTTCCACGTCCACGCGGTGAACGTACCTTCGCCCGGCGCCGTTGACGCCCAGGATACGCTCGTGCTGGGTAAGTTCCTGCGTGACGTAACCAAGCTGAATCAAGATCAGCGCAATTTCCGTATCTTCGGTCCGGATGAGACACTCTCGAATCTTCTGGGCGCGGTTTTTGAAGTCACCAAGCGTCAGTGGGACGCCCGGGAAGTAAAGAACGATGAATTCCTCGCGCCTGCCGGGCGCGTGCTGGACTCCATGCTCAGCGAGCACCAGTGCGAGGGTTGGTTGGAAGGATATCTTCTGACCGGGCGACACGGGCTGTTCAACAGCTATGAGGCCTTCATCCGAATCGTCGACTCGATGTTCAGCCAGCACGCCAAGTGGCTGAAGGTAACGTTGGAGCTGCCCTGGCGCCGGAAGATCGCTTCGCTGAACTATCTGCTCGCCTCGCACGTCTGGCAGCAGGATCACAACGGTTTCACGCACCAGGATCCCGGCTTCCTCGATCACGTGATCAACAAGAAGGCCGATATCGTGCGCGTTTACCTGCCGCCCGACGCCAACTGCCTGCTGTCGGTCTTCGATCACTGCCTACGCAGCCGGCACTATGTCAACGTGGTGGTTGCGGGCAAGCACGCCCTTCCGCAATGGCTGACCATGGACGCCGCGGTGGTGCATTGCACCGAAGGAATTGGCATCTGGCAATGGGCCAGCAACGACCAAAACGCAGCTGAACCGGACGTCGTGATGGCCTGCTGCGGGGACACGCCCACGCTGGAGATTCTGGCCGCTGTTTCGATCCTTCGCGAAAATCTGCCCGATCTGAAGATCCGGGTGATCAATGTCGTCGATCTGATGAAGTTACAGTCCAGTAGCGAGCACCCTCACGGGCTGAGCGAAACAGATTACGATTCGCTATTCACCAAAGACAAGCACATCATCTTTGGCTTCCATGGATACCCATGGCTGATCCACCGGCTGACCTATCGCCGGACAAACCGCAATCTCCACGTCCGGGGCTACAAAGAAGAGGGCACGATCACAACCGCGTTTGACATGCGGGTACAGAACGACCTCGACCGGTTCCACCTGGTGCAGGACGTCATTGATCGGCTACCGCACTTGGGTTCCAAGGGGGCCTACCTGAAGCAGGGGGCCTACCTGAAGCAGATGATGCAGGACAAACTGATCGAGCACAAGCATTACATCGACGAACACGGCGAAGACTTGCCGGAGATTCGTAACTGGAAGTGGAGTCACAGTCACACCAACGGTTGATAACCGAAAGAGAAACCTACAATGCCCATTCAACTACACGAAGAAGACGGCGGGAAGATCCTGGTCGTTCACGTCAGCGGAAAGGTGGTAAAAGCAGACTACGAGCACTTCGTGCCGGAGTTCGAGCGACTCGTCCGGCAGCACGGAAAACTGCGCCTGCTGTTCGACATGACCGGCTTCCACGGCTGGGATGCGGGCGCGCTGTGGGAGGACATCAAGTTCGACATGAGGCACTTCGCCGATATCGAACGACTGGCGATGGTCGGGGAGAAGAAGTGGCAGCAGGGCATGGCGGCGTTCTGCAAACCGTTCACGACGGCGACGATCCGATACTTCGATCATGCCGACGCCACTGAGGCCCCGAAGTGGTTGGGTGAACCGTAGGGAGCAACCCCAAATGAACGAACAACAGCTTATAGACACCGCGACGATGATGGTCGCCGGCGACAAGGGCCTGCTGGCGATGGATGAAAGCACTCCCACCTGCAACAAACGATTTGCGAAGTTAGGCATTCCCCAAACCGAGGAGACCCGGCGCACGTATCGTGAGTTGATCGTGACCACGCCCGGTCTCGAAGAGAGCATTAGTGGCGCGATCCTCTACGACGAGACGATCCGCCAGCGGAAGAAGGATGGCACTCCCTTTGCCAAGGCCCTCGCCGATGTGGGAATCATTCCCGGCATCAAGGTAGACGCCGGGGCAAAGGACATGGCGGGCCACTCCGGAGAGAAGATCACCGAGGGCCTGGACGGATTGCGCGACCGCCTGGCTGAATACTCTCGGATGGGCGCGCGCTTTGCCAAGTGGCGCGCGGTGATTGCCGTGGGCGACGTAATTCCCAGCCGCGGCTGTGTCGAGGCCAACGCGCACGCGCTGGCCCGCTATGCCGCGTTGTGCCAGGAAGCCGGACTGGTCCCTGTCGTCGAGCCGGAAGTGCTCATGGACGGCGAGCATACCCTGGGCCGCTGCTTCGAGGTTACGGAGGCAGTCCTGCGAACGGTTTTCAACCAGCTTTACACGCAGCGGGTGACGCTGGAGGGCATGATCCTGAAGCCCAACATGGTGCTTCCAGGATTGACATGCCCGAGGCAGGAAGCGGTGGACGAGGTGGCCGACGCCACGGTGAGATGTCTCTTGCGAGCCGTTCCCGCTGCCGTCCCGGGGATTGCGTTCCTGTCCGGCGGCCAACCCAGCGAACTGGCCTCGGCCCGCCTGAATGCCATGAATGCCCGATTCAAGTCTCGAGTGCCTTGGGTCTTGGCGTTTTCGTTTGCCCGCGCCATCCAGCAGCCGGCCTTGGAGATTTGGCGAGGCGAGGACGCCCACGTTCGGGCGGCCCAGCTAGCTCTGTACCATCGAGCCACGTGCAACCGGGCTGCGCGCCGCGGCGAATACAGTGCCGCAATGGAACCTGCGGCACAGAAGGTATGAAACCAATGAACGAGCGAAAGCGCAGTTCTCACCAGCACGGAGGGCCAGTCCGCGACAGCATTCACCATGACCGACCTCCTTACTGGAAACGAGCCCATCATGATTGGCGGTTCTGGGTCGGGCTGGTGTTTATGTTAGTGGCCATCACCATCTATGTCATGAGCGATGACCTGGCGCTGCTGCCTCGCGGTCAACCGCGGCACGCGCGATCGGCCGCCGTCGGGAATTAGCGGAGCTCCATAACTATGAGCCCAAGCGTTCTGTATCCCCTGCGATTCGAACCCATCTATCAGTACCGGCTCTGGGGCGGCCGGCGTTTGGCCAGCCTGCTCTCCGCACCGCTGCCTGGCGACGGCCCTATCGGCGAAGCGTGGCTACTCAGCGACCGCGATGACCATCCGAGCCGCGTTGCCGATGGACCACTCAAAGGACGGACCATCGCTCAACTGCTGGACCAGTTTCCAGAACAGGTGATGGGAAAGCTGGCCGGGCGCTTTCGCCGATTCCCGCTGCTGCTGAAGTTCCTCGACGCACGCGAGTTGCTCTCGGTACAGGTTCATCCAACGGATACCCACACGGACCTGCTGCCGCCGGGTGAGACAGGAAAGACCGAAGCATGGGTCGTGCTGGAGGCGGGGCCAAAGAGCCGCATCTATGCGGGCCTGAAGCCAGGCACCACGGAAGCCGATCTGCGGCATGCGCTCGCGAACGGAACGGTGGCGGATCGCCTCGCGTACCTCACTCCAAAGCCCGGCGACGCCGTCTTTCTGCCTGCTGGGACGGTCCACTCTCTGGGCGGCGACATCGTTGTGTTCGAGGTTCAGCAGAACAGCGACGTGACGTTTCGCCTGTATGACTGGAACCACGTCGACTCCAAGACAGGCAAACCACGCGCGCTCCAGGTCGATCAGGCGCTGGCCTGCATCGACTTCGGGAAGTGTGCTGGCGGTCTGGTGGCGCCGGTGGTTGAGGCGACGGGGCCCGTGGAACGAGAACGCCTCTTTCAGTGTGAGCACTTCTGGTTGTTGCGCCTGCACGGAGACTCGCCGTTTGCCCTTGGCGCGCCGGGTGTGCCGACGGTGCTGGTGTGCATCGAGGGCACCGGCCAGGTCGGGCACGGTGGCGCCACTTGTGCCGTTGGGAAAGGCGACGTTTTTCTGTTGCCTGCGGTCCTCGGAAAGTGTATGTTTCAGCCACGAGGTGCTGTGAAGGTACTGGAAATCGGGATACCGGTATGAAAAAACTGATTGTATTCGATCTGGATGGCACCCTTGCCGAAAGCAAAGCGCCTCTTGACGCTGACATGTCGCGTCTGCTGCATGACCTTCTTGGCATTGTCAAGGTAGCCGTGATCTCGGGCGGCGATTGGCCCCAGTTTGAAAAACAGGTGCTCACCCATCTTCCACACGACGAAAGCTTGGCGAATCTGTCGATTCTTCCCACGTGCGGAACAAAGTTCTTCCGCTACGCGGGGGACTGGAAGAAGCTCTACTCGGAAGATTTCACCTCGGACGAGAAGGCGAAGATCGTCGCCGCACTAGAGAAGGCGGTTGCAGAGGCGGGCTTCAGGGCCGAAAAGGTCTGGGGCGAGGTGATTGAGGACCGGGGAAGCCAGGTTACATTCTCCGCACTAGGTCAAGAGGCGCCCTTAGAAGAAAAGAAAAAGTGGGATCCGGATTTTGCCAAGCGGAAGAAGATCAAAGCGATTCTCGATGTGTTGATACCGGGCTTTTCCGTCCGCCTGGGCGGCGCCACATCCGTCGATGTCACCAAGCCGGGTATAGACAAAGCCTACGGAGTGAGAAAACTGAGAGACGTCCTCGGTATTTCATTGAAGGAGATGATTTTCATAGGCGATGCCCTGTTCGCGGGAGGCAACGACTATCCGGCCGAACAGGCTGGTGTCGTGTCTATCCCAGTTCAGGGTCCCAACGAGACCAAGCGGGTTGTGGAGGCAATCATCGCTTGCTTGTCGGATCGCGGTCAGGAAGCCTTATGAGTGAATTCAAGCTGCGGCGCCTGGGGCTCATGATGGAGCCCGAACCGGGCAATCCCCAGGAGGTCGAAGGCGTCCTGAATCCGGCTGTCGCGCGTGGCCCCGATGGTAAGCTCTACCTTTTCCCACGGCTGGTGGCCAAGGGGAACTACTCGCGCATCGGAATTGCACGAGTGCGGTTCAACGAATCCGGCGATCCGGCAGGCGTCGAGCGGCTTGGCATCGCCCTGGAGCCGGAAGCCGACTACGAACGGCGGCCCGGCGGCGGCGGTGGCTGCGAAGATCCTCGGATCACGTTCGTGGAGCCGCTCCTGCGCTACGTGATGACTTACACGGCATTTTCGGCCCAAGGCCCACGGATCGCCCTAGCCATATCGGAAGACCTCTTCCACTGGAAGCGCCTGGGGTTGGCGACCTTTGGCCGGTATAGCGGCGTCGACATCGGCGACGTGGACGACAAAGATGCCAGCCTCTTCCCCGTCGCCATACCGAATCCGTCCGGGAAACCCGAACTGGCCATGCTCCACCGGCCGCTTTTTCCCGGCACTCGTCCGGAGGAAACCGCCTGCCACCCCGCGATCCGTGAGGTGGACCTGGATCGTGAAAGCATCTGGATTTCCTATTGCTCAATGGCTCTGGAGGCCGGTGAGCCACATCGCTTCGGTGCGTTTGCCTCTCATCATCGGCTGGCGACTCCGGTGTCACCCTGGGAGCGCCTCAAAATCGGCGGCGGCACCCCGCCCATCCTCAGCCGGCAGGGCTGGCTGATCGTTTACCACGGTGTGAGTGAAGCAGCGGAGGCGGGCAACGTTGGACACGAACTGTGTTACTCGGCCGGGCTGATGGTGCTCTCGAAGGAGCATCCGCGCATGATCCGTTATCGTTCGCCGGAGCCGGTGTTGACGCCGGTGCTGCCGCAAGAACGCGACGGGACCGTCGCTAACGTCGTCTTCCCCACTGGCATCGACCGCCGCGACGACCTTGGCTTGCCGGAGCGCTTCGACATCTACTACGGGATGGCCGACGACCGGATCGGCGTGGCACTCCTTGACATGCCAGACCTCGTGCCGCCGGTAGGAGGTGCCGACGCGCCGGCAGCAAAAGTTTAAAGCGGCCGATCCCGGCGTGACCCGGTGGAAATGGCAAGAAGAGGAGATAGTCATCGTGAAGCCGAACGTGGATAAGCCCGAGTCCAAGGACGATCTGAAATCCCTGCCCATGCCGGAACTGCAGGCGAAGCTGGAGTCGTCGCCGGACGGCCTCAGTCAAGCCGAGGCCGAGAAGCGGCTGACCCAATATGGGCCGAACGAGATTGAAGAAAAGAAAACCAATCCGTTCCTGAAGTTCCTGACCTACTTTTGGGGACCCATCCCGTGGATGATCGAAGTGGCTGTGATTCTGTCGGGCGTGGTCAGCCACTGGCCGGATTTTTTCATCATCCTCGTCTTGCTGGTTTCAAACGCCGCGGTTGGGTTCTGGGAAGAACGTCAGGCCGGTAACGCCATCGCGGCCCTGAAGGCCAAGCTGGCGGTCAAAGCCAAAGTGAAACGCGATGGGAAGTGGACCGACCCGGCGGCGCGCGATGTGGTGCCGGGCGACGTCATCCGCCTGCGCCTGGGCGACATTGTGCCGGCAGACGCGCGCCTGCTGGCGGGCGACCCGGTGGAGGTGGATCAGTCCGCGCTGACAGGCGAGTCTTTGCCTGCCGAGCGCAAAGCCGGCGAGGCGGTGTTTTCGGGGTCGATCATCCGCCGGGGCGAAATCGAAGCGATGGTGTACGCCACCGGTGCGAACACCTACTTCGGCAAGACCGCGCAACTGGTGCAGGAAGCGCACACCGTCAGCCATTTCCAGCGTGCCGTGCTGAAGATCGGCGACTACCTCATCATCCTCGCGGTGGCTCTGGTGGCGGTGATTATTACTGTCGCGCTCTTCCGCGGCGACCCGATCCTGGCCACGTTGCAGTTCGCTTTGGTTCTGACCGTGGCCGCGATCCCCGTGGCAATGCCCACGGTGCTGTCCGTGACGATGGCGGTCGGCGCGCGTCTTCTGGCGAAAAAGGAAGCGATTGTGACCCGGCTGGCGGCTATCGAGGAACTAGCTGGTGTGGACGTGCTGTGCTCGGACAAGACCGGCACGCTGACCCAGAACAAGCTGACTCTGGGCGATCCGTTCAGCATCAACGGTATCCCTGCCGACCAGGTCATCCTCTGCGCCGCCCTGGCTTCCCGCGCCGAAGACAAGGACACCATCGACCTGGCCGTGATCGGCGGCCTGAAGAGCGCCGACGCGTTGCACGGTTATGAGGTGGTCCATTTCCAGCCCTTCGACCCGGTGCATAAACGCACTGAAGCCACCGTCAGAGCCGCAGACGGAAAACAGTTCGAGGTGGCGAAGGGTGCGCCGCAGGTGATTCTGGCGATGTCGACCAACGCCGGCGAGGTAAAGGCGGCCGTCGAGACAGCCATCAATGGGTTTGCGGCCCGCGGTTTCCGTTCGTTGGGCGTGGCTCGGGCAGACCAGGAAGGCCAGTGGCAGTTCCTTGGCGTGTTGCCGCTGTTCGATCCGCCGCGCGAGCAGGCCAGAGCAACGATCGCTAGCGCCCGGCAGATGGGCGTGAACGTCAAAATGGTTACGGGCGATCAAGTGGCTATCGCGCGAGAAACCGCCCGGCAACTGGGGATGGGCACGAACATCCTGGATGCCAGCGGATTGGGCGACACGAAGCATCACGAGACGGCCCAGTCGGCGGAGGCCATCGAGAAAGCGGACGGCTTCGCCCAGGTATTCCCCGAACACAAGTTCCACATAGTGGATGTTCTGCAGCAGCGCGGCCACATTGTCGGGATGACCGGCGACGGGGTGAACGACGCGCCCGCACTGAAGAAGGCCGACTGCGGCATCGCTGTTTCGGACGCGACGGACGCGGCGCGGGCGGCGGCATCCATCGTGTTGCTGGCGTCCGGCCTGTCGGTGATCATCGACGCGATCAAGGAGAGCCGCCGCATCTTCCAGCGGATGAACAGCTACGCGATCTACCGAATCGCCGAGACTCTGCGTGTGCTGTTCTTCATGACGCTCGCGATCCTGGTGTTCAACTTCTATCCACTGACGGCGGTGATGATCGTGATGCTGGCGCTGCTCAACGACGGCGCCATTCTTTCCATCGCCTATGACAACGTTCATTACAAGGACAGGCCCGAGGCCTGGAACATGCGCCTGGTGCTGGGGATTTCGACGGTGCTTGGCGTCATCGGGGTCGTGTCGGCGTTTGGCCTGTTCTATCTCGGCGAGCGGGTTTTTCACCTCGACCGCGCGCACATCCAGACGCTGATGTACCTGAAGCTGTCCGTGGCAGGACATCTGACGATTTTCCTGACGCGCACGCGCGGCCCGTTCTGGTCCATACGCCCCGCGAGGACTCTATGGGTCGCGGTGCTCGGCACACAGGCGGTGGCGACTGTGATTGCAGTGTATGGGCTGTTTATGACGCCACTGGGCTGGGGCTGGGCAGGCTTCGTTTGGGGCTATGCAGTGGCTTGGGCCCTCGTCAACGACCGCGTGAAGCTGCTCGCCTATCGGGTTTTTGACCCCGCCAAAGCCCCTCTGTTGGTCAAGAAGCCGCTCGACCTTACACCGCGGATCGCCACACGGGCCCATGAACTCCACGAGCGGGGGGGCCGCCGCGAAGGCCACGCAGGCCAGGACTGGCTCGAGGCGGAGCGCGAGATTCGAAAAGGGGAGGAGGGGAGCGGTCGTAACATCTGACGTGAAGATGATGATGTAATCGAAGGGCTTCCGAAGCGGCCTTCGAGAACAGGAGTCTCTGAAGGGATGTGAAGAAACTGCTGGGAGGACGCGTGGAGTAGTTGAGCGCCGCAACGCCTTCGGGGAGGGTTCAACCGCACTTCTGCCGATTCCTCGGGGGATGGACGCCGCCGGCAAGGCTTGTCCGGGGTCATCCCTAAGGCTGTCAGGTCTCGAGTGTCAAATAGTGCGGAGTTGAGCGTCGCGGCCCCGCGCCGCCAAGGCCCGGCAGCCGTTCTGCTCTAACGCCCGATGCGCCCCAGAATACAGTGCCGCCGGTATTCCCCTTCGCGCTGGCTGCGAGTATTCTGCTGGATGGGGGGCTGGCGGACCGCGTTGCCGCACGGCATCTTGTCCGCGTTCTCGGCACTCCTGCGGCGCACGGCCAGGTTGGAGAGAAGGAGGGGACTAGTTATGGAAGACGTCTCGCACGCTTCGACGGCGGCTCTCGGGCATACTACCGATGAGCGTTGCCCGCCAAGGTTCGCGTGCGTGTTCCTGGGCTGTTCGTTGGCGGACTATCAATTGGCCTCCCGTCTCCTCGATTCGGCGAATGTCCGGCTGCATAGAGCGGGTTCTCTGCAGCAGGCCGACCGTCTGCTATCCGATGGGGACGCTCTCGTTTTGCTGACCGAGTCGGAATTCCCGGGCGGCAGCTGGCGGGATGCATTGGCCATGAGGGCAAGGCGCCATCGAAATGTCGCGCTGGTGGTCACCGCCACATTGGCCGACGAGCGTCTTTGGCTCGATGTGCTTGAGCAAGGCGCATACGACTTGATTCTCAAGCCCTTCGCGGCCGAGGAATTGCTCCGGATTCTCGTCAACGCCGACGCCTGCGCCCGCGTGAGGGCCTCTGCCGGAAAAGTCCGGACTGCGGGTCTCGGCTGGTGAGCCACATCTCCGGGGTCGGGGTGACGCCGCCAAAAGTGGGCACAAGACTCGTTCTGCTCGCAGGTTTCGGCGGAGTTGTCGCCCTGATGGCGCTGGCCGGACTTGATTCGATCGGTGCGCTGGGCCAGCTCGAGGCGCGGAACGCCCGGATCACCCAGGACTACTTGCAGCGGCATCTCTTGTTGGAACAGACCCGCTCGTCGTTCTACCTGTCGAGCACGGTCGTCCGAGACTTCCTGTTCGATCCGAATCCGGAAGCTGCACGCGCTTCCCTGTCGAGCTTGCGTAACATACGGGCACAGATGGAGGCCGCGGTTCGCGAATATGCGTCAGTCGTCCGTCCCGACGAGCAGGCATTGCTCTCGCAATTGCGGAACGACGTGGGCGGCTATTGGAGCACGCTCACCCCCATAATGCGTTTGACCCCACAGCAACGAAGGGCCGAGGGCTACAGGTTCCTGGAGGAGGACGTGCTCCCGCGCTGGCAATCGACTCTCGAAATCGCCGACAGGATCGCAGCAATCAACGATCGGGGGTTGAGCCAAGGCAGCGAGCGCTCGGCAAAGCTGTTTGTGGAATACCGGCGGCGCTTGATCGGGATCTTCGGTCTGACGCTTTTCATCGGCCTCGCTCTGGCCGGCGCCAGCATCACCCGCATTCTTCGATTGGAGAGTGAGGCGCGGCTTCGATACAGCCAACTTCAGGGAGCGCAGAACGAGCTCAAGAAACTCTCCGCCCGCCTGGTCGAGGCCCAGGAAGAGGAGCGCCGTTCGATTTCCAGGGAGCTTCATGACGAAGTTGGCCAGTCCCTGAACGCGCTGATCGTTGGTTTGAGCAACCTGGCCGCTGTTATCGCGCCGGCCAACGAGGAGGCCAGCCGCCTCCTGGATACCGCGAAGCACCTCGCGGACGAAAGCGTGAAGGCTTTGCGCAGCATGGCTCTGCTCTTGCGCCCTTCCATGCTGGACGACTTCGGTTTGGTGCCGGCGCTGCACTGGCAGGCTCGCGAGGTTTCGCGGCACACTGGAATCCGCGTCGACGTGGAGGCCGAAGACGTCTCGGACGAACTGCCGGACGAACACAAAACGTGCGTGTATCGCGTGGTCCAGGAGGCGCTCCAGAACTCGTCGAGGCACGCCGAGGCGCACAGCGTGCGTGTTTCCGTTGTTCAAGTTCCAGAGCGGCTGGTGCTCACCATCCGCGACGACGGAATAGGATTCGATGCGTCGCGCGTGCGCGGACTCGGATTACTAGGGATGGAGGAACGGGTGAATCACCTTGGGGGCGTCTTCGAGGTTCTGTCCTGGCCAGGCCGCGGAACCGAGCTTAGGGTTGAGCTGCCCTTTGAGGCCCATTCCCGAGACAGCGAAGCGGCATGAACAAGACCCGCATCTTGCTGGCGGACGACCACACGTTGATGCGCGCCGGGTTGCGCCTGTTGCTGGAGCGCGAGCCTGACCTGGAGGTCATCGGAGAGGCGGCGGATGGCCGGCAGGCCGTCGCCCTGGCGGAGGCCGACAAGCCGGATGTGGCCGTCGTCGACATTGGCATGCCCAACATGAACGGTATCGAAGCGACACGCCAGATTGTCGAGAAGCGGCCGAAGACCGCCGTCGTCATTCTCAGCATGCACTCGGACGAGAGCTACGTGATGCGTGCGTTGAAGGCCGGGGCCAAAGCGTACCTTCTGAAGGACTCCGTCGAGGCCGACCTGATCCGGGCGGTCCGTACCGTGGGCGAGGGCAAGTCTTTCTTTAGCCCGGCGGTTAGCAGACTGCTGCTCGAGGACTATGTCCAGCGCCTCAGGCAGCGAGGCGAGGAAGACAGCTATGAGCTGCTCACGACGCGGGAGCGCGAGATCCTCCAGCTTCTAGCGGAGGGGAAGGCGAACAAAGAGGTCGCGAACCTGCTTAACCTCAGCCTGTACACGGTGGAGACTCACCGCGGACACATCTTGCAGAAACTGGGACTGCACACGGTGCCAGACCTGATTCTATACGCGGTCCGCAAAGGCATCATCGGCTGAAATACCATCCCGACGGTATCTCTCCCTCGCAACTGGCGCGCGTCTAGTAAGTGCGGGCATAGAAAAAGAGGGTACGCCCGCAGAGGGGGACACAGAATATGAAACTCAGATATGCTCCGGGCTTGGTTGCACTGATCGCTGGGTTGGTCGCACTTCCAGCGGCGTCTCAAGCGGAGCCCCAGAGCTGCATGGCGGGGAAGCCGACGCCGGCTTCTTACACCTGGAACTTCCATGCCGAGGCGGCGCGACTCTTGAACGGCATCCAGGTGGATGCGGCGAAGGCCCATGACCGGGCCGCCAATCTCGACGCCTACGCACTCGACAGCGCCGTTTCTTGGCAGTTCCATGCCAACCAGCTCGCCACGCTGAAAAGCGTGGTCGATGACATGGGGCGGAAGCTATGCCGGCTGGAGCAAATCCGGCGGGTCACTACTCCCTGGCAGCGGAAAGCCATCGGCGATGCGGCGGTCTCGGTCCGGCTGATGGCCGACAACGTTCAGGATGCTATCAACTTCTTGAACGAGTATCAGAACAACTTCTGGGAGCCGGGCTACCGTGACAACGTCAGCAACGTTTTCCGTGAAAGCGGCCAATTGTCCCAGTCCGTGAAGACTCTCGAGCAGTATGCAAAGGTGCACGGGGAGGACTTGCACCTCGAGAACGAACTCGGAGTGGGCAGCAACTCTTAAGGCATCCGCCACGGACCCGGAACCGGAGTGAGGTTCTATGCGAACAACGGCAAAAGCGGTGACTATCGTCTTGCTGGTGTTGGCAATGCTTGTCTGGACCTTTTGGCCGCAGAGCCTGGCCGCCCTCAAGGCCTTGACCGCGAAAAATACCGTGCCGACGGGAGGCCCGATTGCCTTCGCTCCCGCGTCTGTTCTATTGGGAGGAATGCGATGAACTTAAGAGCGATCGCGGGCGCCTCGGCAATTCTGTGGGGCGCGTGCATGCTGCTGGTCGGCCTGGTCAATCTGGCTTCTCCGTCGTACGGAGGCGACTTCCTGAGGATGATGAGTTCGATCTATCCGGGGTTCCACGATTCACGCACGATCGGAGAGGTCCTGCTCGGAACGGTCTACGGAGTTGTCGATGGCGCGGTCGGGGGTTACCTTTTCGGGTTGCTCTATCGCTCGATCTCCGGTGGTTCAGGCGAGCCGGCGAGCCAGGCGGCGCCGAGCGCTATTTCGGGCGCGCCATTGCGGCGAGCCTCCTGACAGCGGGCGGAGGGGGACGGCCGCTCAGGGCGCCTCCCTCCAGACTTTAACTGAACTGAAACGAGGAGGGCATATGAAGTATTTCGGAAAAATGAAACTCGCGGCGGTCGCGCTAGCCGCCTCTGTCGGGCTGGTGCTTCCCGCTGCGGCGGCCACCGGCCCTATGAAACCGGCCGTGGAGGCCCACCAGGCCTCGACGCTCCTGCGGGGCATCAGGGTGGATGCGAAGCAGATTCAGGAACATGCACTGCAGCTCGACAAGCTGTCGGCGACCGCGGCGCCAGACTGGCAGGCATGTGACAGGCAATGGAACAAGATCAAACCCGCGGTCGAGATCATCTCAATGAGGCTCCGCCGCCTGGAATCCATCGAGAGCGCCCTGCCGCCCCGCGACCAGAAGGCCGTGGCTGGCAGCCGGCCTTTATTCGGCGAGATTGAAACGACCACCCACGAGGTGCGAGCGCTGTTGGACAGCAATGGCACCATCAGCTCTCAGAGTAGTGCCGTGCTAAGAGCGCGCTCGCGTGCCCTGGCCAAAGCAGCCCGCGAACTCGTCCAGACCGCGGGTTAGCCCGACTTTCGCAGTTGGGGGCCCGAGCGACACCTAAGCCATTAAGAATCAGTGCAGGCGATCAAAAGGTCTTCACCACAAACCCGGGCTATCGACCAGCCTCGGCGACCGCTCGGAGGGCGGGTTCCGCGGTGATCCGCGGAGGTGGTTGCGCGGGCAGCTCGAGCTTGAGCTTGTCGAGGACCAACTGGGCATCTCTCTCCGGCTGCGTGTAGCGGGGGAGAATCAGCCAGCGTCCGTCGACGGTGGGAATGTACACGTCGATCATCTGAATGTTCGCCAGCGCGCCCATCACGGCCGCTGGCGTCAGCCCCGGCGCGTGAATCATGAGCCGGTTCTTCAACGTCACTTGAAGACAGTAGGCCAGGAAGGCGACCAAGATGTGAGCGTCGGCGCGATGCTCCAGTTGATGCCGGATGGGCCGAATCCCGAGCTCGCTTTTCAGGCTTCGAAAAACGGATTCGATCTGGGTCAGTTGCACGTAGCGCGACCACAACACCGTGGGGTCGCCGCCGGCCAGGTTGGAGCGCAGTAAGTAGTGTCCGTCGCGCAACTCCGCCTCTTTGAGCTTGACCTTGTCCACGTGGAATCGAAAGGTCTCCCGCGTCACCGGCTGCCGGGACTCCGGCAGTTGGATCTTCACGAAGCCGAAGGCGCGGCCCGCCTCGGTCTTGGCGGCGCCGATCCGCAGCAACAACTGATCGCGCGCCGGCAGGCTGCGCCGCATGGCGCGAAGTTTTCGCAGCAGCCGCGCCAGCCTCTTGCGCCGCATGGCGACCTCTTTGGCCTGGCGGCCCTCGCTCTTGGCCAGCACGTAAAGCTCGCCGTCCTGCTCGAACAGTTTCACCTCGACCGAGTCGCGAACCTTCTGCCAGGGCAAATCCAGCCACTTCTTCTCGTGCTGCTTGATCTTGCTCTTGGACGTTCCCACCAGGTAGTAGACCGTGCGCGCCGGGTCGCGCATCTCGGCCAGAATCGCCTCGGTCGGGATGCCCCGGTCCATGACCCACATCCGCTTCGCCTTCCCGTAGGTCTTCTCGATTTTGTCGAGGAACCCTCGCAGTGTGGTGCAGTCGGTGGTGTTGCCGTCCATCACTTCGTAGGCCAGTGGGAAGCCGTCGGTGGTCACCACCAGCGCCACCACTACCTGCAAGCAATCCGGCCGGCCGTCGCGGCTGTAGCCGCGCTTAGCCTTGGGGTTCTCTTCCATGGCGCCTTCGAAATACGTGCTCGTCAAATCGTAGAGCAGCACTTCGAAGTCGGCTTGAAACAGGTCCGCCCACTTTTGTCTCAACCACACGAACAGATCCTGCTTGTGCTCCAGCACCCGGTCCAGACAACGATACAGCCGGTCCTTTTCGGCGGCCGCATAGTCGACGTTCAGTAACTCGTCCATGGCGGTGGAAAGAAACCACTGCCGATGCACACGCCACTCGCTGGCCGGATCGAGCAGATGGTTCACCACCAGCAGTTCCAGCACCTTCTCCCATCTCACGGCCTCGCGGCCGTCCGGCAAGCGCCGCTGCCAAAACTCGTCGAGTCCCAGTTGACGCCAGATTTCGCAAGCCAGCCAGCAGTTGCCGAACAGGCGCGGCCGCCGCAGTTCCAGTCCGCTCAGCCTCACCTGCAGGCTGTCGACGGCATCTTCGGGAATCTCGCGATCGTCGGGGAACAGGCTGAGGTTGCGAGAACGCTGCTGCTGCTCGTCGAAGACCTCGAGGGTCTTGCGCCAGGCGGCTTGCTGAGAGTCGTTCACTTCACCCAGGTAGAGGACCGTGCGTTGCGCCGTCTTGCCCGAAGACAGTCGCCGGTTTTCCACCACGCTAAAGTAGCGGTGATCCTTGCCGTCCTTCCTGCGGTTGGTGCGGCGCAAGAACATGGAAGCAGCAGAATGCCAGAAAAAGGTCCGAAGTGGAAGAGGGTAGGTCTTCACCACAGCGGTTTTGAGATTCTCGGATTGCAGGCAAAAGGCTTAGGGCCGGCTGAACCGGAAAAACGGGCCTGAACTGCGAAAGTCGGGTTAGGCCCAATACTGTTCACTTAACAATCCGGATCCGCTTGGAAAAGTCGATGCGGCGAGTGCGCTGCCGTTTGCGCGGCCGCAGATTGTAGTTGCTCATCTTGCGTTTCACTCCGCGGAAGTTGACGCGGTTCCTGCTGGAGACTACGCGCTCCTGGAGGATCTCCCGCAGGATCGCCTCATGCAGGGCCTTCCTCTGCCGAGGGGGGAATAGCGGCGTAGCGGGCCATGCGCCGCTGGACCACGCGCACCGCATGCAGGAAGGAGAGCCGGTCGGGATCTTCATCGGCTTCGAGGGCGGCTTCGTGCATCAGCCCGCGGATGGCATAGTGGGCCATGAGCAAGCCGTAGAACTCCTGGCGGACCAGTTCCGGGGTCTTGCTGCGCAGGACGATCTGCGCGCCGCGCAGATGAGTCTTCAACTCATCCAACGCGGCCTCGATCTCCCAGCGCTCGTGATACAGCGCCGCCAGTTCTCTGGCGGGCGCGGCCAAGGGGTCCAGGATGGTGGTGATCAGCCGGTAGATCGGCTCGGCACCCGGCACGTCTTTCAAACGGTATTCGATGACGCGCACCACCATGGCTTTGCGGTGGCGGCGGCGATCCGACGTGGAAGCATACGTGCGGCTCATGTAGGAGCCGTCCGACAGTCGGCGGTCCACTTCCAGCCGGACATTCTTGCGCACGCGCCAGAGCAGGTCCGCCCCGGTTTTCGCGGCTGCCTGCCAGAGTTGGTAGCTGGGGAAGAAACGGTCTGCCAGGCACAGCATGCCGTTCTGGAGTGCGGGGACAACCTCCCGGGCAAGCGTGATCTCGTCGGTTGCATAAGCGGCCATCCGTGCATTCCACAGAACGTGTGTCCCGTTCTCCAGCAACGCGACAAAGCGGATTTTGGGAAACGCGCTGGAACCACGACTGGCGCCCGGCCGCCCGAACGCCTCTTCGTTTTCGGCGGTATCGGCGGTGTCCAGGGTACTGCCGTCCAGACTAATCAGCCGCCACTGGCGGTACCAGGCTCCCCGGGTGCGCTTTTCGGCAATGGGAGAAACCACCATCTGATAGAGTCTCTTCAGCGGTTCCGGTCCCAGTCGGCTTCGCGCCTGGGAAATGCCCGACTTGCCGGCCACCTTCACATCTGCCGATGGGTCCATCAACCACTGAACTCCTTCCAGCAGACAGCGCAGAACCTCGCGATAGGACGCCCGCATATACAGCGCCAGGGCAATGACGTAGTAGACGACCACGTGGGCAGGCAAATCACGCTCGCGCACGCTGGCGCGTCTGGTCTGTATCAGCACCTCGCGCACCTTCTCGAGGGGGAAGAACTTCGCGATTACGCCGAGGCTGATGTAGTCTGTGATGCGGCTCCCGGCGGGCAACGATGCGACGGTACGGGCCATTCTGGGGGGCCTCCCGCCCCAAACAGAATAGCACACAAATGTTTGTTAAGTGAACAGTATTGGGGTTAGGCCGGCGGATCGCCCAGTGTCGCAGCGCGACAGACGCAGATCACTCGTCGGCCCTACTTCCCCCCGCTCTCGCCTCCCCTCTCGAATGCGAAGAGCGAGGGCGGCACTTGATGATCGACGTCAGCGTCCGTGAAGTCGAGCGTGGTGGTGTTCTCCGTCGTGTAGCGGCCGATGCGGCGGACGCTCTCAGGCCGGCCATCCTGGCGTTGCCGGCCTCGTCAGGCTGGCGGCGGACGTTAGTGCTGGGCAGAGATAATGCCCTTCCGGACCGCGTAGAGGATCAATTCCGGAACGCTGTGCAGGTCGAGCTTCTGCAGGATGTGGGTCCGGTGAGTCTCCACGGTGGTCAAGCTGATGTTGAGGAGGTTGGCAACTTCCTTGTTGGTCCGGCCTTCGGCGATCAGTTGCAGGATCTCGCGCTCGCGATCGGTGAGCAACGCGTAGCTGTCTTCGAGACCACGCTGGCGGAGCTGGTTAATGTAATCCTCCTGCAGGATCGCGCTCACCTTGCGGGTCAGGAAAGAGCGCCCCTGGGAGACCGCTCGGATGGCCTCGATGACTTCCTTGCGCATCGAGTCCTTCAGGAGGTAGCCCTTCGCCCCGGCGTTCAGCGAACCGAGCACGTAGCTTTCGTCCTGGTGCATGCTTAGGATCACCACGGCCGTGTGCGGATTGGCCGCGACAATCCGCCGGGTGGCTTCCATCCCGTTCATGACCGGCATCCCCACGTCCATGACCACCACGTCGGGCGCCTGTTCTTCAGCCAACAGCACGGCCTCGCGTCCGTCGGCGGCTTCGGCTACGATCGCCATATCGGCCTCTCGCTCCAGCAGAGCGCGTAGACCATCCCGCACCACGGGGTGATCGTCAGCCAGCAGAATTCGAATCTGGTTCATGTCCATTCTTTCGCGCCAGCTCGACCAGGGGCAGTTCGGCCGAAACCAGCGTGCCACGGCCCGGCTGGGAGTCGATTGTGAGTCGCCCTCCCAGTCGGCGGACGCGCTCTTCCATTCCGAGCAGCCCCAGCCCTCGAACATGCTGAGGATCAAAGCCGGCGCCATCGTCCTGGATCGTGAAGAGCACCCGGGCACCGTCGCGCCGAACGACCACTTCGACCGTTCGGGCTCTCGCGTGGCGGGCGGAGTTGTTGGTCGCCTCCTGCACCATCCGGTAGATGCACGTCTTGTGCTCTTCGGGCAGATCCACGTCGGCACCGTCCGCCCGGACCAGCACGTTGAGGCCGGAGCGCTTGGCCATTTCCCGGGCATGCCAGTTCAGAGCTGGCACGAGCCCGAGGTCGTCGAGCATGGAGGGACGTAGCAGCAGCGCCAGATCGCGCACCTCGCCAACCGTCTTCTCGGCCAGCTTCCGAATGGAGCCCAGATGCTCGCGCGCCTGCGCCGCACTCTCCGCGCACTCTGCGCTGTCAGCCTCCATGAGAATGGCGGACAGAGACTGGCCAACCTCGTCGTGCAACTCCCGAGCCAGCGACCGGCGTTCGTTCTCCTGCGTGCTCAGAAGCCGCGCGGAGAGTTCCTGCAGATCTCTTCGAGCGTCGAGGTTTTCCGAGAGGCGGCGTTCGAGCTCGCGCTCCAGCCGTAACGTGGAGGCAATCGTAGCCAGCGCCAGCGCTAAACCTCCCAGGACCGTGATCGCGAAGATGATCTCCAGCGACCGGCGCAAGGTCTCGGTAGAAGCGGCGGATCGGCCCTCGGCGCGGCTCAGGCCGCGCTCATGTACCGATGCGATCCGGTCGGCGATCTGTAACATGGCGGTACGCCGCGGAACCAGCTCGTTGTAGAAGAACGAATAGCGAAGTCGGTTCCGTTCGCTGGGCGACCACGCCATGGTACCGTCCAGGACCCGCCAATACGCTTCGATCTCCGACCGGAGGGCCAGGAAAGGCTGCCTCTCTTCGGCCTCCAACGACTGGGAGTAGGCTTTCAGGGCGCTGTGACTCTCGTGCTCGAGTTCGGCTAGCCGCGATGCTTGCGCCGCGGCTGCGGCCGAGTCCGGCGCCAGCAGGAAGTCCCGAACGTATGTGCCGGACAGATAGATCTGGGAGCGGATCTGCTCCAGCGAGGCTAGGTGTGCGAGAAATGCCTTGCGAGTTTGGGCCTCATCGTTGCGCACCCTAGCCAGCGCGAGCAGCGTGCCGGCCGCTGCCGTGAGGATGCACAACAGTAACCCACCGAAGCCCAGCGACAACACGAACCACGGTCGCCTGCGGCGCGCGATACCTCCCTCTTGGGAGCTGTTATTCGGCCGGAGCCACAAGATTCGCCTCTTGTTCGAGTGTAGCCGAGCGGTGAGACCGTAAGAATCCTGTCCCCACAGGATTTCAATCGCGCCGGATCGACGGTTCAATTGATGCTAGAGAGGATTCCCAGATGAACCGTTCCCGCATGCTGACGATCGCTGTCTTCGCGGCCGTTTCCCTGATCGGTATCGGCTGCACCAAAAAGGTCGCGATGAAACTACCGGCCCCGCCGCCGCCTCCCGTAGCGGCGGTGAGTGCTCCGAAACCTGCACCGGCTCCCGTGCGGGCTTCGACGATGCCTCCCGCGGTAAAGCCAGCCCCACAACCGTATCCTAACGCGGCCACCCGCGCCCGCATCGACGAGTTGCTGGCCCGGATCGAGGACGCGTATTTCGATTACGACAAGGCCACCATCCGTCCCGATGCGGTAAGAGCGCTCCAGGCCGATTCGACCGAACTGCGCACCATCCTGTCCCACTACCCGGACTACAAGCTCACTGTTCAGGGCCACTGCGACGAGCGAGGCTCGGAGGAGTACAACATTGGCCTGGGCGATCGCAGGGCGGCGGCCGCCAAGGACTACCTGGTCGAGGTAGGCATCCCGTCGGGCCAGCTTTCCGTGATCAGCTACGGCAAGGAGCGTCCCGTCTGCACCGACCATAACGAGGCCTGCTGGCAGAAGAACCGTCGCATCCACATCGTGGCGATGGCGCGGAAGCCGCAGTCCTGACGCATCTCCGGTGGCGCGCGGTCGGCATGTTCGAGAAGTCGGCCTTCGACACGGGTCATGCAACGCTCGAGCCCGGCGACGCGCTGGTGCTTTACACCGACGGGGTGAGCGACGCCGAGGACGGTAGCGCCAATTGCTATTCCGAAGAGCGGCTCGTGACGACGCTGGAGCGGCTGCACAGCCAACCCGTCGAAGCCGTCGTCGGCGAGTTGGTGCGCGAGGTGGGCGAGTTCTCGCAAGGCGAACCGCAAGGCGACGACGTGAGGCACTGGCCGTGCGCTGGCGCCCGTGGGTGGTTCGCTCGCACGGGGAGCCTGAAACCGGCGGAGGGATTTAGCGCCGCGTCCACACATCGCCGCCCGCAGCTTCGCCGGGTTGCAGGAAAGTCGCGCGCGCCCGGCTCGCGAGCCAGGTCGCGCACGGTCCGCAGGCGCATCTGGTCGAGCGGCACGAAGAAGCCGAACGCACGGTGGACGCCGCGCTGGAGGGCCTCCCAGTCCTGATCCGAAACCAGCGCGTCCGAAAGCAAGGTCTTTGGAAGGATCGCCTCGGCGGCGCGGTAGCCGCGCTCGGCCAGTATGCGCCGGATGAGCTCATAGATCGTCCGATAAGTGAGCATTCAGCCTCCCAGGGGCCTGCGTTTCGGTCGATCCGCCGTCGAAATACTTGTTTGAGTGATTGAATTGTATCATCCCTGGTTCGGCGTTGAAATGCCCACGCAAGGCGGCCGCGGCAAGACGCGGACCGTCAGCCTGCCAGTTAGTTATTTCTTCCGCACCGCGTCCTTCATCTCCAGACCCGTCTCGTAGACCAGTTGACGCGGCTCGTAGCCATCGTCCTCGCGCTGGCGGGTCATTCCGAGCCCCGCCCAGGAGACCGGGTAGTCCGGCCGCCACGAGCGGCGTCCCCAGTAGTATCCGCGGAACGGATCGCGCGTCCGGTGCATCCACTGGATGATCGAGTCGTGCAGCCGGTTGCGCGCCGTGGCATGCTCGGGCGATTGGATGAGGTTCACCATTTCCGCCGCGTCGTTCTGAAGGTCGTAGAGCTCGTCCGAAGTGAGCAGGTTGATAGTGAGCTTGTAGCGGCCGTCGAACGCCGCGCGCATAGGTTGAAATCCGCCGAAGCCGTCGTGATCCACTTCGTACCGGCCCCATTCCAGGAAGACGCTCGGGTTGGGCCGCACAGCCGGATTGCGAAAGGTCGCCAGCATGCTCTTGCCCTCGAGGGGCTTGGGAACCGGCAACCCCAGTGCGTCGAGTATGGTGGGCGTGACATCGATATGTGAGATCGGGTACGGACACACCGCGCCTTGCGGCATGCGGCCCGGCCAGCGAGCCAGGAACGGAATCCGAGCGATCTCGTCGTACGTCGCGGGGCCCTTCCCCGAAAGGCGGTGCGCGCCGAGGAAGTCCCCGTGGTCCGAGGTGTACATCACCAGCGCGTTCGGCGCGTACTTGTCCACCGCATCCAGCACGCGGCCTATCTCGTAATCCGAATAGGTGTGGCAGCCGAAGTAATCGGGCTGGCGGAGGCCGGCGATCTCCGCCTCGCGCGCCAGCCGCGGCCCTGCCCACACGCGCTGATGCTCCGGCTTGGCCGTGAGCGGATCGTCGAGATTCTGCGAGACGGGAAACGTGAAGTCCTTGTACATCTCCGAATACGGCCGCGGGCATAGGAACGGGCCGTGCGGTTCGTCGTAGGAGACCGTGAGAAAGAACGTCTCGCCGCCGTGTTTGGAAAGGAAATCGATGGCGCGGTTGGAGCACCTGTGGCCGAAGAGGAATTCCTCCGACAACGCCGGTTCCCGATTCGTGTCCGTGCTGCGGGATCGCACGCGGTCTTTCTCGGACAGCTCGTCGAGGTAGCGCCGGCCGTCATACCAGTAGCGCGGGTCCCATCCCGCGGGGCAGCGTCCTGTACCGAAGTAGTCGGAGCCGTCCAGATGCCACTTGCCGACGTAGGCCGTGCGGACGCCGGCGTCCTGCAAGCGCTGGCCCACGGTGTGCGAGACCTGGCCGAGCGCCATGGAGTTGCCCCACGCGCCGTTGGTGTGCGGCCACGTGCCCGTGAACAGCGCGGAGCGCGCCGGCGCGCATACCGGCTGGCAGGTGTATGCCCGCTCGAACCGCACGCCTTGCGCCGCCAGCCTGTCCAGGTTCGGAGTCTTCAGCCCCGTGTCGCGGTAGCAATTGAGCATGTCCCAGCGGGTGGTATCGGTCATGAGGAGAACCACCTGGCTGGGCGCATCCGTGGACGCGGCCCGCGCTCCGAGCGCTCCGGCTCCGGCGGCTCCGATGAAAGCTCTTCGGTTCATGGTTCTCCTCCGCACCGCGATTTTACCGCGTTGACCGAACCGCGCGCGCCGGCAAGCGGACAGACGCGCCCCATGCACCTGCCCCCCCGCCGAAGCGATTACACTTGAGCTGATATGGCGATCAAACGTCGCGGGTTCATCGGTGGCGCTCTGGCCGGGGTGGCCGCGGCCTTCGGCGCCCAGAACATCGACCTGAAGCGCATCCCGGGCGTCAGGCCGAGGAATCTCATTTTCATCCTCACGGACGACCACCGCTACGACGCCTTCGGGTTCCTCAAAGGGCAACCGTGGCTGGAGACGCCGCAACTCGACACGCTCGCCCGCGACGGCGTCCACTTCAAGAACGCATTCGTCACAACGTCTCTGTGCAGCCCCAGCCGGGCCTCCATCCTGACGGGCAGGTACGCTCATCAGCACGGCATCGTGGACAACAACACGGCCATCCCGCGCGGCACGCGGTTCTTCCCGCAGCTTCTGAAGAGTGCCGGATACAGCACCGCCTTCATCGGCAAATGGCACATGGGGGGAGAGTCGGACGACCCGCAACCGGGCTTCGATCGCTGGGTGAGCTTTCGAGGTCAGGGGACCTATCTGCCCGACAGCAACGGTCTGAACGTGGATGGCCGCCGCGTCCCCCAGAAGGGCTACATCACCGACGAACTCACCGATTACGCGCTCGACTGGCTGCGGGCACGCAAGAAGGACGAGCCTTACTTTCTGTACCTCTCGCACAAGGCCGTCCACGCCGATTTCGTTCCGCCGGAGAAGTACAAGGGCCGCTACAAGGATCGGGAGTTCGTGTACCCCAAGTCCATGGCCACACCGGATGAGCGGGCGCAGCACCGCCCCATGTGGGCCCAGAACCAGCGCAATAGCTGGCATGGGGTGGAGTATCCCTATCACTCCGGCCTCAACATCGGGGAATACTACAAGCGCTATGTGGAGACGTTGGGCGGAGTGGACGACAGCCTCGGGCGCGTGTATGACGAACTGCGCAACCGCGGCGAGCTGGATTCGACGCTCATTGTCTACATGGGCGACAACGGGTTCGCGTTCGGGGAGCACGGCCTCATCGACAAGCGCAATGCCTATGAGGAATCGATGCGCGTGCCGCTCCTGGCGCGTTGTCCGGAGCTATTCCACGGCGGCCGCACCGTCGAGAACGTCGTGGCGAACGTCGATCTGATGCCTACGTTTCTTGCCGCCGCCGGCCTCGAGGCGCCTTCCCAATGCGTCGGAGGAAACCTGCTGCCGCTGGCCCAGGGGATCCCCACCCAGTGGCGCAAAGAGCTGCTGTACGAATACTACTGGGAGCGCAATTTCCCGCAGACCCCGACCATGCACGCCCTGCGTGAAGACCGCTACAAGTTCATTCGATATCACGGCGTCTGGGACATGGATGAGTTGTACGACCTCCATGATGATCCGGCGGAGATGCGCAACCTGATCTTCAGTCCGGAACACCAGGCCATCGCTCAGCGCATGCGCGAGAGGCTGTTCGCGACGTTAGAAAGCACGGGAGGCATGCAGATGCCTCTCTATCCCGATAGCGGATTTCAGGCACGCCTGCGCAACCCGGATCGTTCGCACGCAGCCGATTTTCCGGACGAATTCTACCGGCGGCCGGATCGCTCGCAGGGTTGACCCGTCAGTACGAGCTGCCAGGTCGTCGGTTTCCTGGGCGCCTTGAGCCGGCGGCCGCCAACGCTGGACCTGATCGCGTACTACCGTCAGCTGGGTTGAACCAGACGGCCAAGCCAACCAACGCAGCGCAAGGCTCCAACGAACGCGCCCGCACGACGCGATTGCGCAGCACGGGCGCGCACCTCAGAAATAGAACTTCATCGCCAGCTGGATAATACGCGGATCATAGGCCCCGTAAATCCCGCCGAAGTTCCCGGAGTTCCTGCTTACGGTCGGATCGTTGAACTGCGAGTGGTTGAAGACGTTGAAGAAATCGCCGCGCAGTTGCAGGTACATGCTTTCCCGCCGGCTGAACGGATAAAGGTTCTTCATCAGCGCGGTGTCCATGTTCGTCCGGCCCGGACCGCGGAAAGCGCCCTTTCCGATGTTTCCGAAAGTACCGATTGCCGGCAGGGCGAATAGCGACGTGTTGAGCCATGGCACGCACGTTGCGGACCCGCACCCGCTGCGCTGACCGGACGGCGCCGTCTGGCCGTACTGGTCCTGGCTACCGGTGAAGTTGGCGCGATCGTTACCTAGGTTCGTAAGCGATCGGTCGGTCCCGGCGAGGATCGTCAGCGGGTCCCCCGTGTAGTGCGCGATGATACCGGACCATTGCCATCCGCCGGCCAGCGCTCGCACGAAACCGTTCATGCCCTTCAGGCGGGGGAGATCCCAAACAAATGAGGCGATGAACACCTGAGAGTGATCGAACGGTGCAGGACCGGTGTCGAACGACTTTTGGCTCGGGCTGCCGTACGGCATGCCCGATCCCTTGCTGGAACCAAGGTCCGTGATGCCGCCGTTATCGGCCAGACCGATTGTCATCGCCTTCGAGAAGGTGTAGTTGGCCAACAAGGTCAGGTCTTTGAGGACCGGCTTGGTGCCGCCCGGATGCTTTCGCAAATTGACCTGCAGAGCGTTGTAATTGGACATCCCGGTATTTGCGTTTTCGTAGATGTCCAGATATCCGTGATACTGGCGGCTGGCATCGGTGCCGACGCCGGTTCCCCTGGGATTCAAGTCGATATCCTGCCGAAGATTCGTCGCGCGTAAGCCCACGTACGAGGCATCGACGATCATGTCGGAACCCAACTGATGCTCGATGGTGAGATTCCAGTCGTACGTAGTCGGAGTTTTCCAGCGTATGCCGGGCATCAGGCCAAAGAGAGTGACGGGCAGGGTGAATGGAACGCCGCCGGCAGGAATCGTCCCCAAAGTGTAGCGAATCGGAAAGGCCGCGGCGAAAGCCGGCTGGCTCTGCAATGGATTCGCGAAAGGAATCAGGTTGTTAGGCTGCCCGTTACCGGGTTCCGTCAGGTCGGTGCGGAGGCTGAACGGCTGGCTGATGGAAGCGTCGTTCAGGAACAGGCCTGGCAGGCGTGACGAATAGAAGACGCCGCCACCGCTGCGGATGACCGTCTTGCCATTGCCCGAGATGTCCCAGGCAATGCCCAGGCGAGGAGCCCAGTTGTTGTAGTCCCCGTGTTGACCGGTGGCCGGCACCGTCCAACCCTTGTAAGAATCACCGACGAACATCTCGCCTACAGGCGCCGTCGGGATGACCGTCGATCGCACGTTCGCGGCGTAGGCTTGCGGATCGAACTGCTCAATGCGGCCATATTTCTCTCGCATGACGCCCTGGGGCTCGTAACGGATGCCAATCGTCAATGTGAGATTCTGGCGGGCTTTCCAGAGATCCTGAGCGAAGAACCCGAGTACGTTTTGTATCGAGTCCGAGTAGTCGCCCGAAGTCTGACTGAACGAGTGCATGTGACCGACCATCCAACTTGCGAGGGCGAGGTTCGAGTAGTTTTCCGTGAAAGACCAGCTCCCGTTCTGGAGGTCGGTATTGCGGATGATCGAATAGTCGCGCTCGATGTTCGCTCCAAAGCTGAAGCTGTGGGAGCCGCGCGTCCAACTGACCTGATCGCGAATTTCACCGATGTTGCGGGTGAAAGCGCCCAGCGTGAAGCTTCCGATTCCGGTGGATGGGCTTGTGGTGGAGAAGTATCCCTGACTGGCGGCGAAGGAGCGAATGCCGCCTTGATCCTTAGGAAGCTGCCACACGTTTGAGCCGAAGTCGTTGAACTGCGGAACCTGCCCGCCCTGGCCGCGACTCGAAGCATCGCGCATGACGGTAAGCACGAAGTTATTCAGGAGGTTCGGCCTCGGCACCCAGGTGTAGCCCAGAGCGCCGTTCTGACTTTGAACCGTGGAACCGGGCACGTCGGTCAGCAAGTCCGCGCCATCGTATCCAGGCGCATGAACATAACGGTTCAGATAATACCTGCCGTAAAGCCTGTCCTGACCGCCGCGGAGGCTCTTATCGACCCGGCCGACATACTCGTCCTGGTTCTGCGAGGTCGGCTGCAGATACGAAAAACGACCGTTGGGCAGCGCCTGAGCGATCGGGAAAAACTTCACCATGGCCAGTGAGACGGAACTGAGTTGCGCCGCCGGAATCCGGTTTCCCGAGTACAGTTGTCCCGTGGTGGGATCGTTGATCTGTATGACCTTGGCCAGCGGATTCACCGAAGGATCGGCGGTCAGATAGTTCGAGAAGTCGCCGTTGAGATTGGCCGCGGTCGGCAGGATCGTATTGTTGTTGGCCACAGCCTGCGTCCGGATCCTCGTACCCTGGTAGCCGAAGAAGAAGAACATGGAGTCCTTCTTGATCGGCCCCCCAACTACGCCGCCGAACTGATTGCGTTTCAGCGGGTCCCTCACCTTGCCGAAGAAGTTGCGGGCGTTGAATACCTGGTTGCGGACGAATTCGAAGCCGTCGCCATGGAACCCGTTCGTGCCCGACTTGGTAACGACGTTCACCACGGCGCCGGCATTCGTCCCATACTGCGAGTCGAAACTGTTGGTCTGAACGCTGAACTCCTGGACGGCATCGGGGAACGGGAACGGGCTATTGGTGTTGCTCATCAAGTCCTCGTTCGTTCCACCATCCAGGTTGTAACTGACCTGATCGGCACGCGCGCCATTAACGGAAAAAGCCTCCGTGCCGGGAACTTGTTTGGTGTCGCCCTGCTGGGTGCCGGCTCCGGCGTTGGAAGAGTCCGCGGTGCCGGCCACCAGTTTCGTGAGGTCGGCAGCGTTGCGGCCGTTCAGCGGCAACTCGACGACTCTCTGGGTCTCAATGACCTGCGCGATGACAGGGGTCGTGGTGTTGACCATTGTTGCAGTCGCTTCAACGGTTACGGTTTCCTGCGTCTGTCCGAGTTGCATTGCGATTTGGAGCGAACCCGCCTGGTCGGCGAAAAGGGTCACGTCCTGAGCATAAGTTTTGAAACCAGGCGTCTCGACAGATAAATGGTACGTGGCGGGCGGCAGAGAGGAAATGGTGAACTGTCCGCTCGCGTTTGTCGTTGCCGTGCGTCTGATCTGGGTGCCGGCTTGAATCATGGTGACTCGGGCACTGGCGATGAGGGCGCCGCTGGGGTCGGTAACAGTTCCGCTCATCGCGGCGTTACCACCACCTTGCCCGAACACGCAGACGGCGCTCAACAGTAAAACAGAACACAACAGAGCCAATTTCGTCATAGACCCCCCTAGTGGCTTGTATGTCTAGATGCGATAGAGGCGCGGCAGAGTGCCGCAGCAACGGCATGCGGCGGCCTTGTCCGAATTGATCGGCTGAAACCGCTCCATATGTTCGCCGTTCGCCAGAGTCTAGGCGCGAACCAGTGAAGCACCGTGAAATCGCGAGACTGAGGCCTTCGCCCGATCGCGCCCGGTCTACTGCGCCGGGACTACCACACCAAAGTCTTACCTCTCAGCTTTTGTTCAACGGCCGAATTATGTCATTCCCCCGCACCCGTGTCAAGCACTGTTTCGTTTGCTCTGTTGAATGACATGGACGAGGCACAAAGCGGTGCTGGCCTGGCGGGTCGTCCCCCCAAAGTCGCCCGCGGGCTGGGGGATGTCGCATGTACTTCCTGTGCCCCGTGGTCCGCGTTCTGCAAAGGACGCGCGCTCGACGCCCGAACCTCCGGCAACTGCTCCTCAAGGGTCAGACCCCGTTGTTGGCGTAGAGCCCAAGCCCGTCGCGCCGGAAAAAGTCACGGGCAGAGGAGTGGTCCGCGGAAAAGGTCCAACAGGATATGTGGCTTCGAGCCACGATAGTCCGAGGTAGTTTAAGGCTTTAGTGTGTTGGGGTTGGAGGCGTCTAAGCGATACGAATCAGCGATAATAATGGGCTATTCTACGGGTGCGTACACGGTGGCGAGGTCATCCGAGAGGAGGGCCGGAGGGTCTACTCGGGATGCCAGCGATGTCGAAGAGCCGAGGTTCCCTGGTTCTTACGGCCGCCCTCAGACGATCGAGGATGAATCGAACTTGTTTGGTCGTGTAGGGCGGCGAACTGAGGTGCCGGCCGCAGCAGTGGAGCGGGCGATGAAGGTAATCTGGCGAGGAAACTTGTGTTGTATACTTAGCCCCCAGAGGAGGCGCTAGCATGACGCTGAATGCGAAGGCTTTGGCGCTGTCGGCCGGCATCCTGTGGGGAGCGGCCGTGCTCATAATCACGTTGGTGGCGGTGCTTTAAGCTCGGGCCAGCACGTGGGTCTTCTGACACGGATCTATCCCGGCTATTCGGTCACCTATCTCGGCAGCATCATCGGCCTGGTTTACGGTTTCATCAACGGGGCCCTCGCAGGTTGGCTGCTCGCCTGGCTCTACAACAAGCTCGGCAAACAAGCATAGGGCTACGCGGCCCAGGTGGGGCGGCGTGCCGCTGTAATGAGTAGTGTCTCGAAAGACCGCCAAAGCCTGCCAAGAGCCTCCAAAGCTTCGGCGCTTGAACGTTTGAATCGGTCCGAGGGCGCGTCATCGCCCGTCACTTCAGCGGCCAGTCGAGGCGTCGGATCGCCCACGGAAGAGCGTGTCAACCGGGAGACGATGAGCGGAACCCTGTCCATGCAAGAAGGCCGCTTGGCCTGATGCCGAAAGCCCTCGACGTTCTTGGGTAGAGATATCTTCTTCGGGCGATCTACGGAGCGCGAAGTGGGACGGCTACAGCCCTCCTAGATGTCGCAGGCATCCTGCGGACGACCTCAGCGACTTGACCTAGCCACAGTTGGCGCTGACTCGCGGGCTACGGAGGATCGTGTATCTCCCCGCGTGTGGCGGATCGCGTTGGCAACCTCGAGTCCGGGTGCCCTCGGGCGCATATCAGACTTCTAACAACTCCCTCTTTCCGACCGATGAGGTATCTGAACCTCAACGAACGGTTCACGGAAGAGAGGGGAAATGCGACGTTGCACGACGAAGCTCGCAGTGTGCCTGATCGCGATCCTGATGCTCGGGCACTTCATACCCTGTCAGGCGGTGGAGAAGCCCCGGAGATCGAGGCACCTGTGGTGGGTTTCAGTAGCTGCCATGGTGGCAGCGGGTATGCTAGATGTGGCGTCCTCGAGAGGCGGGGTGGAAGCCAATCCGCTGCTGCGGGGACAAAACGGAACCTTCAGCACGGGCCATGCACTGCTGCTGAAAGGGGCGGCGACCGGTGGGATACTAGCGACCGAGGCATGGATTATGCGGCGGTCTCCGGGTTCCCAACGCAGTGCGGCCTTGGTAAACTTCGTGACTGCAGGCACGATGGCCGGGCTTGCGGCGCGGAATTGGAAAGTGGGAACGGGGCCGGCGCCACGGTGACGTGGGCGAGCACAACGAGGGGAAAGAGATCCCGCCCCTGCGAGACCTACCGTTGAGAGGGTTCGCGCTGGCGCGCCGCCAGATCGCTCGTTCGGACAACGCGAATCCCGGCGCGGCGCTCACTTGCTCTTCGCTCATCGAACCGGCTGGGGAGATGGCAGTTTCTGAGACAGCTCCCTAGCGCGTGGATGTTCCGCGATAGGCACCAGATGAAAGCAACATCTTCGTCGGGGGGTGGGCTTTGGCCGTTAACCGTCTGTCTCACTCCTCGGGTTGAGTCCGGTCCGGGCGTAGGCCTTCTCGCAATCGAGGAAGGAGGGACCCAGGACGTCGCCTTCCATCAAGGCGAGGCCGGGGCAGCGGGTGCAGGAAGCCAGGTTGACGCAGGTGCGGCAAACCCGCAGGTCCAGCGTCCGGGTGGCCCGGACCTCGCTAAAGCCGGGCGAGGCATTCCAGATCTCCGCAAAACGGGTGTGGCGCACATTCCCGCAGACGACTGGAAACTGGATGCACGGCATCACGTCGCCGCAGGGCGAGACATAGCACGCGTTATGGCCGGCTCCGCAGGGGTACCCGTCCAGCTCCTGTTCGTCGGGCAGCGGCGGGGGCGCGCAGAACTTCTCGACGTCGTTCACGACGCCGGGATCGCGAAAAACCTTCTGCAACCCGTCGAAGGGGACGCGCAAAGAAGACAGCGCGAAATCTCCTTCGAACGAGGGAGTGACGGTGACATCGATCTTGGCTTCTACGCCGAGGTCCCCGGCCAGGGCCTGCACCTGCCGGTAGTCGTCCAGGTTCTGGCGCATGAGAACGTTGGTGATGCGGGCCTTGACACCGTGGCTCACGAGCAGGCGGATGGCATCGAGAGAGGCGGCGAAGGAGCCCGGCACTCGCGTGATGGCGTCGTGGACCTCGGGCCGGTGGGAGTAGATGCTCACGTGGACTTGAGAGACGGCCAGAGCAGCAAAGCGCCGGGCGTGGGCAGGGGTCAGAAGGATGCCGTTGGTCTTCAGGGTGAGGTTGCAGAGCAGAGAACGGGCATGCTCGACGATTTCGACGAGGTCCGGGCGGAGCAGGATTTCGCCGCCGCTGAGACTGAGAAAGAAAGTGCCGGAGGCGGCCAATTGCTCCAGCAGGTCCTTGACCTCGGTGGTGTCCAACTCGGGAGTGCCGGCGTGATCGAGGTAGCAGTGGACGCAATTCTCGTTGCAGCGCCAAGTCAGGTCAATATGAGCGCTTAAGGGAACCCGCAGCCGGGCGGCCTTGCCGGAAATCTGTGCGAGCAGGGAGCTCATTCGCTTGGAGAGGGCGGGGCGGTGGATTGCTCGACCGGGGCGATGGGTTGTTCGGACAGAATGAGAATGCCGTGCTGGGCCAGCCGGCGGCACAAATCCTCGGCGTCGGCATAGGCAGTTTCGGGATCGACGTCGAATTCGGAGCAGACGTGATTCTGCACGAGGTCGGTGAGGGAGGTGCGGCCATCGGCTGCACGCCAGATGCAGGCGGCGACCTCGTTCAGTGTGAACAGGCTGGAGTCCCCCACCGACATGACGATCATCTCTTCGTCAAGAGCGCGAGCGGCGATCGCCGAGCTTCTGGCGATGAAAAGGCTCATGCAATAAACTCCCAAACGCTAGGGTCTGGAACAAACGTCAGCCGTGACACCGGCACACGGGCGGCGAAATCGCACACGGACTGAAAGAGCAGCCCCCCAAGTTCGGAATCCTGAGCGAAGAATAGCACGTTCCTCAGTAGTTTCCGGGCGACTTCGGCAGAGGGGACAGAGTCGCGGCGGTTCTTGGGACCTTGCGCCAGCAGGAAGACGGCTTCGATGGGGGCCGAGACATTCTCGCCCACCTTGGCCAGCTCCCCGGCAAAGGGTGTGCCGAAAGCCCAGTAGCGGCCCTCGTGCTGGCGTATGTACGAGATCTCGTCGGTGAGGAGCGTCACGTCGGGCGGGGCGAGGCGGGAAATGGTCGTCTTGCCCGCGCCGGAGAGACCCGTGAAGATAAGAGCGCGGCTCTTGCGGACGGCGCTGGCCGCGTGCAGCAGGAAACCGCCCTCGGACGCCAGGAGCAAGGAGTGCAGAACCCGCAGCACTGTATCGACCGAGTAGGGGTTCGGATTGGACTGGCGGACCCAGCCGCGGCGAGCCTGAGGAGAGCATTCAGCTTCGAAATCGCTCCGCTCCAGGCGCCAGCAGGAGCCGGAACGGGTGACCCGGATGTCTTCGACAGGGGACACCAGGTCCGCAACCACTTCGAACCGGAGATCGAATGCCGCTGGCGCAGGCCCGGCCGGGATAAAGGCGGCGTAGCGGTTCTGGATGATGCCCAGAAGGGTGGGGTTTCCGGTAGACAGGCGGACGGGCAGGCCCCCGATCTCTACAACGACACCGGTTGTCTGCGACGTCATTGCCAGCTCATCTCCTGAAGGGGGGAGCGGATGAGCCTGAGCCGGAGAGCGTGCAGACGCAAGACGAGTACTCGGAACAGGCCGGAGCGGCAAATCAGAGAAGCGAAGAATGTTTGCATTCGGCCGACCGTGGCTCGAGGCGCCATGCGGACACGCCGGCGATGAATGGAGACCACCCGGCCGAGGAGGTCGTCCGGAGAAACCGGCAGGTCCTCCGAGGCCAGAGTGTCGCCGCGGGTGACGAGCGACGCGCCCTCGCTGCGGACCACGCGGTGGGTACAGATCCAAGGTCCGAGTATGAAGACCGCAAGCTCGCCGCGGCGCAGGTCCGACAGAGCAACGGACTGAACGTCGACGATGTCCCCGGGCCACAGGGTGGGCAACATGCTGGTCCCTGACACGCGCAGGCGAAGACGACCGGAATTACGCAAGACCTCGCCCGCCAGATCGCACTTCAATGCGCGCGTACGGTAGCCGACGATGGTAGTGTCAGACATCGCGAGGTCCAAGGCCTCCGCGCGGACCGCTGTGGCGGAACCACGCGGCGGCCTACTGAAGCGCAGACTGAGTGGCTTTCACCAGGGCGTAAGTACCCGCAGAGCCGTTTCCGAGGGTCACATAGTAGATGCTCGATGCTTGCCCTGCACTGCTGTAGTTGTCTACCGTGATTCCGCTGGTTCCTCCGGTCGCGGCGAGGATCACGCTGTTGACATTACGCGTGGTTGGAAACGCGCTCGTGATGTTGAGGCTGCGGACGCAGCCGCCCGGCACGGTGCCGGAGCAAGCGTTCGAGATTCCGACGAACAGAAAGTCTCTTCCCAATGTCGCGTTGTAGAACTCGGTCACGGGCGCGCTGGACACATTGGCGGTGTTGGTCGCCAGGTTCAGCGGTCCGCTTGCCGTGGTGCTGTTCATCTTCCAACCCGTGCCGAATCCGACGCGATATAGGGCTGGCCGCAGGTTGGTGGTGCTGTTGTTGCCAACGATGTACAGGTAGGCGCCGCTCAACGTGCCGCTGTAATAGGCATTGTTGAAATCAGGGGCGTACGGATTGGTTCCGTCGGGGTCAGTATTGCCGATGTTCGCCTTCACCTGGCTAGCCGTGCTCAAATTGAGATCGGCCTGTCCGACGGCGCAATTGCCTCCGGTTATGCCCGAAGTGTACGCATAGATCTTGCCGTTGACGGGGTCGAGGACGACGGGACGGGAGCTGGGATCGGCGCCGCCGGCAACAGGAAACGTGCCGGTGCCTCGAATAGCTGGGACAACCGAATCATCGATGTAGTAGACCGTACCGTCGAAGTCCTTGTAGAACAGGTGTTTCGTGACCTCCTCAAAGATTGGGGTCGATAGGCCCGTCGCGTTGGCGGGAGCATATGGCCAGCCACCCGTGATTACTTCTGCCGGGGTGCCTGTGAACACATGGGTGAACTTGTGCACGTGGGTCGTGGTGGTAACGTAGGCGACGTCATTCACATAGTCAACGAACGGCGCAGTCGATGAGCCTTCGTTGAGCGCGAGTTTGGTGTCGACGGCAGCGTTCCCAACGTGTGGCTGGACGGGATGCGTGGCGTCAGTGCCGTTGCCGGTACCAGAGGCCCAGGTCAGCACGTGGAAGTACGAGGAGGTTCCGTTGTTCTCGTTAAAGGCGAGTTTCTTGCCGTCTAGCGAGAGTGCCACCGAAGCGTAGACGCTCCCAGGACCTACGTTATAGGCGAACATAAACGCGGGCTGGGTTCTTCCAGCACAGAGACCATTCGTACCGCTATAAAGTTGATTCAAACCGACAATGTTCGCCTGTCCGGTAGCGCCCGCGGCGTTGATGCCCATCACAACAAAATCGTTAACGCAATCGGCCGGCATAGTCACGTCGAACGAAAACTTCGCGGGGAACGTGTTCTGCGGCCCTGCGCCGGCACCACCCAGGCTGACGCTCCAGTCGCGATCACTGTCACGGCCGCGAGCGGGCGGGGGGACGGGGCGATGGCGGTAGTGCCACAGGTTCAGGTAACGAGGATCCCGCTGGATCTGGAGTGCCACCATCATCGGGACGTCCGCGGAAGAAGGAAAGATCACGTGCCTGTCCGTCCAGTCGGACAGCACGCTAACCGGGACGTGCCTCAGTGGGCCTTGGCCGCTCACTGCAAAAGCCACCAAAACGACAATAACGACGGAAATCGGAATTAGCGCTTTCATTCTGCCCTCGTTCATCCGCATTAGGGGGTAGGCCCCGTTAGGGCGTAGGCGTCGATGGCGCACTACAATGCCCAAGACAGGATAACACTCACTGACTTCGCTGTGCATGCATCTCCAGCAATTTCAGTACTGTACGTACGACTAGTCAGTACGGATGCCCCTTCGGGTGCATTACGTCCCAGTACGATAGGCACACTGCCAGCGCCAGAGTTCGCGGTTAGAATGGGAGCTGAGGCTTTGGCAGTTCTAACCCAAAGGGGTTAGAATATGCGCACCCTCGGAAGGTCGAAGATGGACGAACGGTATACGACGAACCAAGAAGCGATGGAGACGCCGGGCTCCGATTCCTCCGTGAGACCGCAGTCTCATAAGAAGCCTTACCGTAAACCCGAATTCCTTCATGAGCGGGTGTTCGAGACCATGGCGCTTTCGTGCGGAAAAATCAGCCCGACTCAGGGGCAGTGCCATTTCAGCCGTAAATCGTCTTGAGCCGAGGGCAGTGGCGGAGCCCCTTGCGCGCGGGCTCATTGGGGGGCCCTGGAGCGGGTCTGTTCAGTCCAGGATTGGGCGTAGAGGCCACCGTGGCTGAGCAACTCTTCGTGGGATCCGGATTCGACCACCGCTCCGTCGGCGATGACGTGGATCACGTCGGCGCGCATGGCGGTGGTGAAGCGGTGGGTGATGAGCAGGGATGTGCGGCCTTCGGCGAGGGTGCGGAAGCGGTCCAGCCAGTCGGCTTCGGCCCATGGATCCATGGCGCTGGTGGGCTCGTCGAGGATGAGGATGGGGGCGCGGCGATAGAAGGCGCGGGCCAGGGCGATGCGCTGCCATTCGCCGGCGCTGAGCTCGACGCCATCGAGGAAGTAGCGGCCGAGGAGGCTGTCGTAACCCGCGGGCAGACCGGCGATGACTGACTCGGCTCCGGCGGCTTCGGCAGCCTGACGGACATCGGCGGGCGCGGCGGCGCGGGTGAGGTCTCCGAGGGCGATGTTCTCCGAAACTGGGGCGTTGTAGCGGACGGGCTCCTGGAAGAGCACGGTGATGCGGGAGCGGAGTTCGTCGAGGGAGAAGTCGCGGAGGTCGGTGCCGTCGAGGGAGATCGCGCCTTGCTGGGGGTCGTAGAAGCGGCAGAGGAGCTTGATGAAGGTGCTCTTGCCGGCTCCGTTGGGGCCGACGAAGGCGACGACGCGGCCGGCGGGGATGGTGAGGGTGAAATCGCGGAGGGTGGGGCGGTCCGAGGGGGAGCCGGCGGCGGGGTAGCGGAAGGTGACGTGGTCGAAGCGGATACCTTCTCGCAGGGCTGGGGGGGTGGGGTGGGGTTGGGGCGAGGCGGCAAGGACTGGCTTTAAGTCCAGGAATTCAAATAAGTTACCCAGGAAAAGGCTGTTGTAGTAGAGCTGGCCTACGTTGTCCAGGAGGGAGCGCATGAGGCGGAGGCCCTGCTGGAAGGCCTGGTAGAACATGGCGAGGTTTCCCAGGGAAACCAGGCCGCGGAGGGCTCGCCAGAGCATCCAGGCCAGGCTGGCTCCGGTGACGGCGAGTCCGATCGCTCCGGCGCCGAGTTCGGCGGCGGCGTTGCCACGGGCCAGGGCGATGCGCTCTCCGCGGAGGCGGGCACGGAGGTCCTGATAGGCGGCGCGGAAGTGCTCTCCGAGTCCGAATAACCGCAACTCGGGGGCGGATTCCCGAGCGGTGAGGATCCAGTCGTAATACCAGGAGCGACGCTCGTCGGCGGTGGTGCGGACGCGGAGGTCGTGCTGGCGCGCGGCGTAACGGAGGACGGTCCAGAAGGCGGGCAGAGTGCCGGCGAGGAGCGCGATCGGAATCCAGGGTCCGAAGGAAAGCAGGACGGCAAACATGGCCAGGAGCGTGATGGCGTTCTGGGCCAGGCTGGCGACGGCGTCCAGGAGTGCGGTGGGGCGATAGGAGGCCTCGGCGCGGGCGCGGTGAAGGTGGTCGAAGAAATCCGCGGAATCGTAAAAAGCGAGATCTACCTCGACCGATTTGCGGTGGACGAGGGCCATGATGTGGTCCTGGACGCGCTCGGCCTGGTTGGTGCGGATCCATCCGCTCATGCTGCGGAGGATTTCGCCGGTCAGGACGGCGGCGGCCATCAGGACGGCAGCGATGAGAGCGGGGCGGGCCTGTTGCCAGGATCCTCCGGCGCGGGCGGCGGCCACGATTCCGTCCACCAGCCAGCGGGTGAGGTAGACGGTGGCGAGGGGGATCAGTCCCTGGGTCAGGATGAGGGCGAGCGAGGCCGCGCTCCAGTTGGGGGCGGCGTGCCAGAGGAGCGCCAGGGCCGCGGGGAGGCAGCGGAGCTGGGCGGCGAAGAGGCGGAGGCGGGAGGCGAGGTGGTCGGTGTCGATAGTACATTATGGCACCGAGCCCGACGGCGTGCTGTCCGTTTGCGGCTAGATCTAGGTTCGTTTGGCAGGGCGAAGTGCCGGGTTGCGGGGGTGCTGTCGCCCGCGCTCGCGTGGCGGCGGCCACAGGATCGGCGGCGAGCTCTTCGAGGGCGCCCGGCGCAGAGCGTGTCACAATCGATCCCGAGGCCCTGTCAAAACTCTCGATGGGCCAGCACCGTTCCGTGGTTCCGTTCATCCTCTTCAATCCCTCTCCAGGACCTCTGAGTCCCAGAAGATCCAACGCCCCCTTCCTGCCGATGAGGTACTTGAGCCACCCTTTTCGGCTCGGGAGACGAGGGGAATATGCGAAGTTGCGCAACGAAGGTCGTGGTGTGTCTGGTCGCGGTGCTGCTGGCCGGGTCTTTCACGCCGTGTCAGGCAGTGGAGGCGCAGAAACGATCGAAGCGTTTGTGGTGAGCCTCGGTCGCCGTGGTGGTGGCTGCGACCTTGCTGGACGTCGCGTCGTCGCGCGGCGGGGTGGAGACGAATCCCATGTTGAGGACCAGCAGCGGCACGTTCAGCACCAGGCGCGCCCTGCTCCTGAAGTCGGTCGCCACCGGGGGAATGCTGGCGAGCGAAGCCTGGATCATGCGGCGATCTCCGCACTCCGATCGCAGTGCCGCGATGGTAAACTTCGTCAGCGGAGGCGCCATCGCCGGGCTGGCTGTCCGAAACTGGCACGTCGCGACGGCGCCGGCGGCAAACTGACGCGCGCAGGCCGCCACAAGCCGGCTGAATTCGAAATCCCTTCCGCCGAATCACAGGGCAATCCGAGGGTAGGAAAAAAAGTCCACGGTCCACGCAGCCTGGAAAGCTGAAGCTCACCCTACAGACAGAGTATCCCCCCGTCATTGGTTTTCTCACGCGCCCCAAAAAAACTAGAGCTAGTGCGGTGTGCTTGTGTGCTTGAGGAGGAGGCGGCGGAGGGCTAGGGCGGTGTGCTTGACCCGGAGGCGGGCGGGGCGGGCGAGGTGCTAGAGGAGGCGGCGGAGGGCTAGGGCGGTGTGCTTGACCCGGAGGCGGGCGGGGCGGGCGAGGTGCTAGAGGAGGCGGCGGAGGGTTAGGGCGGTGTGTTTGACCCGGAGGCGGGCGGGGCGGGCGAGGTGCTAGAGGAGGCGGCGGAGGGTTAGGGCGGTGGGCTTGACCCGGAGGCGGGCGGGGCGGGCGAGGTAGCGGAGGGGGTAGAGGGCGGCGGGGATGCTGGGGCTGGTGGATGGTGGATGGTGGATGGTGGAGAGGCGGCGGAGGGTTAGGGCGGTGGGCTTGACCCGGAGGCGGGTGGGGCGGGCGATGTGCTAGAGGAGGCGGCGGAGGGTTAGGGCGGTGTGCTTGACGAGGAGGCGGAGGGGGCGGGCGAGGTAGTAGAGGGGGTAGAGGGCGGCGGGGATGCGGAGGGCTTCGTAGTCGGCGAGGGTCGGGCTTAGGGCGGCGCGCCAGTAACGGAGCTTGCCTTGGAGACGATCAATGAGGGCGAGTTGGAAGCGGATCGGGGGGACGGGGATGCCTTCCTCGAGTTGCTTTCGGACGGCGGCGACTAAGGTGGGGACTCGGGGATCGGGCGGGAGGTCGGGGACGGGGGCTCCGAGGAGGTCGCGGACCAGGGTGAGGCCGAGGACCAAAGGGCGGGTGAGGTGGGACTGGCGGGCGCGAGCGAAGACTCCATCCCAGGCGATGGGGTAGCGATCGATGAGACGGGCGAGGTCCGCAAGCCAACCGAGGGACACCCAGGCGTGTTTGCTGCCGTGGACGCAGAGGAAGAGCAGCAGGTCGTCGGGGCAAAAGGTCCGAAAGTCGCAGCCAGCGATTTCCATGGCCCGCGAGCGGTGCCAGAAGCCTTCGGCATCGAGTCCGAGGTAGGTGGGCAGCAGTCCCCAGTGCAGGTCGATCATGCATCCGCCGTCGAGGGGAAATTCCTGGTTGTAGCGGAAGAACCTGGGGTCGGAACAGGAGAAAACACGGCGGTATCCATTTGACTGGAGGCGAACGACCGCACGCGCGAGGTCGGCGGGGCGGATGAGGAGGTCGAGGTCGCTCATTTCACGGAGGGCGGGGGTTTCGTAGAGCGACCAGGCGACAACGGGGCCCTTGAACGGCATGAAGGGGATGCCGGCGTCTCCGAAGAGGTCGCCGACCTTCCGCAACTGGCCGGATATGAGCAGGCTCTGGCGAGCGGCGCCGTGAAAGCGGTCGCGCAGGCCGGCGGGGCAGTCGGGCTTGAGATGCCAGTAGAGCAACGGCCCGAGGCCGTGGGCGTCGGCTCGCGCGATGGCGGCGTCCCAGTTGGTGACGGCGGCGGCGGCGCGGCGGATGGCTTCCGGGTCGGGCCGGGCGCGGGCGCACTCGAGGAGAAGTTTCATGAGGCGGCGTGGCGGAGGATGGCGGCGCGGACGTCAGGGAGGCGGGCGAGGTCGTGGGGGTAGGAGAGGCGGAAGACGAGGCGGAGGGCGGCGAGGCGGCTGAGGGTCTCGAAGTTGCGCTTGAGGGTTTGCGGGTCGGCGACATCGAGGACGAAGCTGGATTTCACGAGGTCGATGAGGGCGTCGCGGGGCGTGACGGGCGCGATGGAGATCTCATCGGCGGGGTTGACGAGCAGGTAGAGGCGACGGAGGGGACGGGGTTCGCGATTGAAGGGGACGGCCTGGTGGAGGCGCTCCTTGCTGGAGTAATGGCACACGGGCACGGTGGGGGCGGCGCGGGGCGCGGCTTGCGCGACATCGGGCCAGAGGCGCAATCCAGGGTAGCTGGGGACGAGGCGGAATGCGCCGGCAGACTCGTCGAGCAGCAGGCAATCATCGGAAACCAGCTCCGCGCCGTGGCGAAGGAATGCGTCGGCGAGGGTGGACTTGCCCTGGCCGCTTTCGCCGGCGAAGGCCAGAACACCCTGGGGGGTGGCAACGGCGCTGCCGTGGAGAACCGCGCGGCCCATGCGGCTGAGGACCAGGGGCATGACCTGATCGAGGAGGAGGTGGCGGATGGTGCCGGCGGGCATGCCCGGCCAAGGCCAGCAGCGGACGGACCGGGCGTCCTCGGCGAGGAAGAACGTGGCGAGGCCGGGGAATTGGAGGAGGTAGCCGCCGAGGCAGCGGGAAATGGTGAGCCAGCGCTCGCCGTCGGGGGAGTCCCACTGGTGGAGGGGCTCGCCGATGGGGGGCGGGGGATGGCGACTGCTCAGGCGGAAGACGATGTCGGGCGAGGGCTGATCGGAGGGAGAGAGCTCGGGGAGGTGGAGGGTGCTCGCAAGGGCGAGGTCGCAGAACTGGAAGGTCATGAGCTCGATCCGTCGGGGAAGGCGGCGCGGAACCAGAGTTCGATGCCGAGGAACATGCTCAGGGGCCACGCGTGGGGGAGGGAGTCTTTCTGGCCTTGGTTCCACGTCCCCATGAACTCGCGGTACATCGCCGTGACACGCGCCTGGTCAATCCATCCCTGCTGTGCGATGCGAGAGGAATGGAAAAGAGGGGCGATCCTATCGGATTCGTATGCCTGCGCGGCGACAGCAGAGAACTCGGCCTTCGTACGGCGCTCGAGAATGGCGTCTGGCACAAGTCCCTTCATGGCCTGGCGCAGGATGAACTTCGGCTCGTTCCCCCGTTGGAGTTGGTCGGGCGGGAGAGCCAGCGCCAGCTCGATGAGCCGACGGTCATGGAAGGGGTGCCGATGTTCGACGCCCACTCGGGCCGAAGCACGCTCCTTCATTTCGAGAAAATGGACCAAGGACGCGCTCGTAAGCCGGGCGTACAGATTCTTCTGTGCCGGGGAGGCAAACAGGCGATCAGAGGGCTGCCTTCGGACGCGCTCGGCAAGGCGACTGCTGCGGGCGAAGGCGCCGGGAATCCAGGGCGCGAGAGGGGCGGAAGACCAGGGGACCCGGCGACGGAGCATTTGGCCGAAGTCGTTCAGTAGGGAGCCGACCGTGGCAGGGTTTGGTTGCGAGCGGAGGCGGCGTAGCGCGCGTAGCATGCGGGACTGCACGGGCGATCCACTGAACCAATCATCGCCGCCGAGACCGGTGACGATCACGCGAAAGCCCTTCCGCTGTGCGAGAGCGGCGGGGGAGTCGGACACGTGGCAGTTCGGGTGGTCGGGCGGCTCGAGATAGCGGCCCGCGCACTCGGGATACCACTCGGGGTCCTGCAAGGCTGGCACCTCGTTCGAGGTCAGGTTCCAGAAGGCGACCACTTGGCGGAGGTAGGAGGTTTCGTCGCAGGGCAGCCCGGGAAACACCAGGGAGAGAGTCTCAAAGCCGGGGTCTGGGACGGAACCGTCGTGGAACAGACTCTGGCACATGCCCACGACGCATGAGGAGTCGACCCCGCCGCTAAGGTCGGCTGCCACGGGGCCTTGGCTGCGGAGGCGGCAGCGGACCGCCTCTTTGAAAGCATGGCGGAAGTGGTCCGCGTACTCCTGGTCAGTCTTGTAGCGGAGCTGGTAGGACAGGTCGATGTCCCAGTAGCGCTTCTTCCGGAGGCCGCTGGGTTCGACTACGAGGAAGTGCGCCGGAGGCAGGCGAAAGATGCCACGATAGAGGGTCTCGTGGAGGTTGGTGATCTCGTCGGCGAGGTATTCGGCGACCATTCCCTCGTTAGGCCGACGGGGGACGGAAGGATGGCGGAGAAGCTGCTGGATTTCAGAGGCCCAGAGGAAGACGCGACCGTCGGTGAAGTAGTAGAAGGGGCGAAGACCGAGATGATCGCGGGCACAGAAGAGGCGACGGGCGCGGGAGTCCCAGATAGCGTAAGCGAAGTCGCCCAGGAGCCGACGGGGAGACTCCTCGCCCCAACGCTGGTATGCGCGGAGGACGAGTTCTGCATCGGTGTTCGTGCGTGAAGAGCCAGCGAGCGCGGCTGCGAGTTCGTCGCGGTTGTCGATCCGACCGTCCATGGCTATCGAGAGCCCAGCGAGGTCATCATAAAGCGGCCGGGCTTCTCTCAGGGGCCCAGGGGTGGTGTAAAGGACGGCCGAGCCGAGACTTATAAAATCATGCGTGCGGTGACCGATGCCGTCCGGACCGCGGTGGGCAATCGCTTCGAGCATGCGCCCGAGAATCGCGGGATCGACAGCCCGACCATCGAAGTTGTAGATTCCCGCGAGGCCACTCATTGACTATAGACACGTGCGGGCCGGCGCAGAGCGGACCTGGAGGTGGCTAAACTTCGAACGCTACCACCGATTTCAGCGGACGCCCGCCGGAGACTTTCCGACCGGAGCACCGTTGATGGTGAAGGGCGGTATCGAGCCGGAGCGTTTGGTTCGTGCGGCGGCAGAGTTCGTGACGAACGGGCTCACGGTGTCCGCTGGGCAGCCGCTCCCAACGGGCCCTAGACATGTGGCTCGAATGTAGGCCCCACCGCTGCGGATCAGGCCGTAGGTTTCAGGGTCGTGAGCCAACTGAGTGACCATTATCGTTATCGTGTACGTATTACCGGGCGGGAGCTCAACGGCGAACCTGCTGAAGTACTTCGGGATGCTCCATGCCTGATCTGCGTCGTCCTGGACGACAAGCGGGGAGTAATAGCCGGCGTATAGGTACTCCGGAAGCGTCGTCAGGGGGACCCAAGAGGAAGTGGCGTTGAGGGTTCCGCCAGTTGGGGGATAAGGGGTCACTTGAACCTGGAACATTTCTCCGGCTGTATAGGCGTCCACGACTCTGAGTTCGATCCGGCCCGTGGCCGGCGTGGTCAAGATCCACGAGGTCGGGGTGGTGGAGCATGGCAGGTTAGTGCAGTTAGACCATTCGAAAGACTGCCAGCCGCTGCCTGCGGCGAGATTGTCAGCGGAGGCGAGGGATGCGGGCAGTAGCAGCCCCGCGAGAAACAATGGGAGACGCAGATCGGTGAGTTTCATGAGATTCCTTTTAGTAGCTGCGACTGGGGTGCGGCGCCGTTCGAAATGAATCGAATGCCCACACCAGCTAATGCGGCAGCGGTCCGGCCTTTCCATCAATGTCGTGAACGGGGCCACCGGAACCTTTCGTGAGCCGTGCGACCGCTCCGAAGACGGCGAGGGTTGGGGTGGTGTAGGCCTTTAGGGGCCGCGGAATGGGCGGCGACTTCCGGGGCTCGGGCTGGTCGAGGTGGTTCATCGTCGATTCAACTCCTTCGGAACGAACGATTGTCTATTATAGAGCAAAATGATACTTAGATCCCAAATATTCAACTACTTGAATCACAAGTGTGTACCGAGCGTGGCGGCGCCTGGAAGGGGTCCGGGGGCGGCCAAAGGGGCGTAGTGGCCTGGGTCGGCGGCGCCGATCAGGGTGGTGCCGTTGTGGTCGAGCCAGGCGTGGGCGTCTAGGCCTTCAGAGGTGCGAGCAACGCCCAGGTAGAGGGTCGAGGGGTAGCCGTGGCGGGCTAAGAGGCGCTGGGCGGCCAGGGCGCGTACCAGACAGGTAGAACGGGGGATCACGCTCGTAGCGGCGTTGACGGCCCAGATTAGCTGGGACAAAGCTGGGCGGGTCTGGAGACACGCTGCAGGCGTGGACGCCTGCCCCACTTTCTGGATCCAGTGGCGCGGGGGGAGGCACCAGAGGGCCAGACGGAAGGCGGCCTGTTGGAGGACGGCTTCCATGAGAAGGCGGCGGTCCGGCGCGGCGAGGCGCAGGAATTTATGAAGACGATTTAACAAGAGTTTGTATGAGATGTTGGGCGGCAAGCTTGTCGAGGAGGTCTTGGAGGTCGCGCTCGCAGCGGGTGGAGTCGACATCGTACTCGGCTCGAATGGCGTCGCGGAGCTCCGCCAGGGTCTTCGGGGTCTGGAGCAGATTCCAGATGGTCGCTCCGACGGGATCGAGGCCGTAGTAGGTGCCGGATTGGAGATTGAGGATGGCGGCTTCGCCACCCAGGTCGCAGGAGACCTGGTCGGGACAAACGACGAATTTTCGTTGGTCAGGCATGGGGTGGTAGCTGTCAGCGATCACGACGAGTTCGTTGTGGGGGAAAAGCGGTGACAGGCAACTCTGTCCACGCGCCAAGGAACGGCTTGGGACAGAGAAGCCAGTCACCGTTTTTCCAGTTCTTCCGGTTCGTCGAGACAATGTATCCAGTCACAGGTTTCCTTTCGTTTACGCGGAGGCGGCTTTGGCGTCTCGGGCTTCGAGGAAGCGGTGCTTGCCGTTTCCGTTGCCCTTTCCGTTGCCGTTGCCGTTCCCGTTGGTGGGGCGGTCGGCGAAGAGGGTGCGGAGGATGTCGGTGCTGGGGTTGTAGTCGGGGACCAGCTCTTTGAGGCGGAGGACCAAGCCTTTGGCATCACGGAGGGCGCAGAGGCGGCGGACGGCCTCCAGCTCGTTCTGGATCTTTTCGGGGGAGACGGCGGCGCCGGCGAAGATCTTGATTTTCTGGTGGAAGGTGGGGAGGGTGTTTTCCTGGTAAGCGCTGAGTTCCTCGTACAATTTCTCTCCCGGGCGGACTCCGGTGAACTCGATCTTGATGTCGTCGTCGGGGCGGAGGCCGGATAGCAGGATCAGGTTGCGGGCCAGATCGACGATTTTCACGGGCTGGCCCATGTCCAGCACAAAAACCTCTCCGCCTTTGCCCATGGTGGAGGCTTGCAACACTAGCTGGACGGCCTCGGGGATGGTCATGAAGTAGCGCTGCATGTCGGGGTGGGTTACGGTGACGGGGCCTCCGGCGGCGATCTGTTTTTTGAAGGTGGGGATTACGGAGCCGTTGGAGCCTAGGACGTTGCCGAAGCGGACGGAGACGAAGCGGGTGGAACGGGGGGAGAAAGACGGAAGAGAATCAACCGAAGAATCCCTTTCCATGCCGGGTGTATCCGTTAGGGCAAAAGAATCTTGGGGACACCCTTCCCTTCCCTCGTTCGCGGCGGAGTCTCCGTATGAGCGTCGGGATGTCCCCAGATTCTTTTCCAGATTCTTTTTTGGAGTCTTTCCCGAACCTAAACCCAGATAAGAGTCTTTTTCCACGCCGGGTGTATCCGTTAGGGCAAAAGAATCTTGGGGACACCCTTCCGTTGCGTCGTTCGCGCCGGAGTCTGCGTATGAGCGTCGGGATGTCCCCAGATTCTTTTCCAGATTCGTTTTCGGATTCTTTTCTAGATTCGTTTGCGGATTGAGGGAGCCGACTAGGAGTTCGGCGAAGCGCTTGGTTAAGCCCATTACGTTGGTGGGGCGGACGGCTTTGTCGGAGGAGATCATGACGAAGTCGTCGAGGCCGTATTCGGCGGCGGCGGCGGCGACGGCGGCGGTGCCGAGGATGTTGTTCTCGGCGGCCTCGAAGAGGTTGGACTCCATCATCGGCACGTGCTTGTAGGCGGCGGCGTGGTAGAGGATGGAGGGGCCGTAGTACTCAAAGACGTCGGCGAGGCGGGCTGCGTTTTGGACGTTGCCGATTTCGGCGAAGAAGAGGACGTCAGGGAAGGCGGCACGCATCTCCTGCTGGATGTGGAACAGGGGCGTTTCGGCGGCGTCGAATCCGACTATGGCAAGCGGATGGAAGCGGGCGACCTGGCGGCAGAGCTCGGAGCCGATGGAACCGCCGGCGCCGGTGACGACGACGACCATGCCCTCGAGGCGGGCGCGGATGGCGGATTCATCGAGTTCGATGGGAATGCGGCCGAGCAAGTCCTCGACGGCGACATCGCGGATCTGGCCGGCGAGGTGGTCGTTCTCCATGAGCTCGCCGAGGCTGGGGATGGTCTTGCAGCTCAGGCCGGCCTCGTGGCAGGACTTCAGGATGCCGGTCATCTGGACGCCGTTGGCAGAGGGGATGGCGACGAGGACCTGGTCGATGGCATGGCGGGCGGCGATGGCGGGGAGGTCGGCTCCGGTCCCGAGGACGGTAACGAGCTGGACGCGCATGCCGACCTTGCTGCGGTTATCGTCGATGAAGCCGCGAACGTCGTAGGCGAGGCGGGAGTTGGAACGGATCTCGCGGAGGAGCATGTCGCCGGCCTGCCCGGCGCCGTAGATGACCACGCGCTTGCCCTGGGCATCGTCCTTGGAACGCAGGACGTAGCCGCGGAGGATACGGGCCAGGACGCGGATGCCGATGGTGGCATTGGCGCAGAGGAGGAAGTCCAGGATGTAGATGGAACGGGGGAAGCCGCTGGGGGCAACTGCCATGAGGATCCCAGTGGAGACGGCGGAGGCGGCGAAGTTGGCGAAGCCGACGCGAACCAGGTCGGGCATGGAGACGTAGCGCCACCAGCCGCGATCGAGCATGAGGAGGCGGAAGACGACCGTCTTGACGACGATCCAGACGGGGATGGCCACGGCCATGTCCGCGAGGAAGGGCGCCTTCAGGGCGAACTCGAAGCGGATGAGGAAGGCGAAGAGGCCGCTGAGGGCGAAGAGGGCGATTTGGACAGCCCAGATGAAGAGCCGGGGGGAGCGCCCGACCTGGAGGGTGCTGTTGAGGCGGCGAAGGGTGGTGGAGAGCATAGGGTTATGAGGTGGACGGTTAAGACGAAGAAGCAGAAGCGGCTGGTTCGCGCGAGGGTGTATCCGGGGGGCAAGAGAATCTTGGGGACACCCTTCCGCTGCGTTGAGGGGGAGCTGGTTCGTTGATGGGAGTCGGGATGTCCCCAGATTCTCTTGCAGATTCGGTTGGAGATTCGCTTGAAGCCGGGATGTCCCCAGATTCTCTTGCGGATTCGGTTGGAGATTCGCTTGAAGCCGGGATGTCCCCAGATTCTTTTCCAGATTCGTTTCCAAACTCGTTTCGAGACTTTCCGGTTCCAGACTCGTTTCGAGGTTCTTTTCCGGTCAGTGACGACATAGCGTCTGTTTTTAGTTTAAAACACGCAATTCGGGCGGGACGGATAAGTCGTTTAGATGCAGCACGGAATTGACGTGACCGAAATTCCGCAGCGAGGCGGGGGCGGTCCAAGGGGGGGGTGACGGTACCGACGCGTGATATATTTTCGACGGCGTGTGGAAGATCGAGGGGAAGCCGCGGAGGGAGACAAAACCGGCCGCGCCCGTCCTGGGGGCGGAGTGGGTACGCCAGAACCTGGGCTTTAAGCCGGACGCCAAGCAGGCGCGGGTGCTGACGAGCTCGATCCGGAGGGGGCTGCTGAATTGCACGCGGCAATGGGGGAAGTCCACGGTCACGGCGGCCAAAGCGGTGCACCAGGCGCAGACCCAGCCGAACAGCCTGACTCTGGTGGTGAGCCCGAGCGCACGGCAGACCGGCGAATTCGTACGAAAGGCGGCGGAATTCGTCCGGCGGCTGAAGGTGAAGCCGGTAGGGGACGGGGACAACGCGATCTCGCTGCAATTCCCGAACGGTTCCCGAATCGTGGGGGTGCCGGGGACGGAAGGGACGGTACGCGGCTTCTCGGCGGTCTCCCTGCTGCTGGTGGACGAGGCGGCGCGGGTCAGCGACGAGATGTACAAGGCGATTCGGCCGATGCTGGCGGTGAGCTCGGGGGCGCTGTGGCTGATGAGCACACCCTTCGGGAAACGCGGGTTCTTCTATGAGGCGTGGTCGGGGGGGGATGCCCAATGGGAACGGGTTCGGGTCACGGGGTATGAATGCGCCAGGATCGAACGCGGGTTTCTGGAAGAAGAGCGAAAGGCTATGGGGGAGCGGTGGTTCCGACAGGAATACTTGTGTGAGTTCGTGGACGAGGTTAGCGGGGTATTCGGACGGGACCTGGTGGCTCGGGCCATGCGGGAGGACGTGGAGCCTTTGATCATCCCGTGAAAAAAAGCAACCAAAGAATTGGGGGCCACGGATGAACGGGGAGGAGGCTGGCTCGTGCGGGGAAGGAGAAGAGCCTGGCTCCCGAGTGGGTGTATCCGTTGGGCAAAAGAATCTTGGGGACACCCTTGGTTGCGGTCGTGGGCGCTCGAGTCCGTGAATGGAGCCCGGGATGTCCCCAGATTCTTTTGCGGATTCCGGGATGTTTCCAGATTCTTTTGCGGATTCTCGAAGAGATTGTTGGCCAGGAATGGACGAGTAAGGAGAGGGACGGCGGATGAACTGGTACTTTGTTGGGCTGGATTTGGGGCAGAGCCATGATTTCACGGCTATTGCGGCGGTGGAACGGACGGAGATGTCGGGGGAGTGGGACCCGGTGATGTTCGCGTTCCCGAAGGTGGTGAAGCTGCGGCTGCGATACCTGGAGCGGCCGGAACTGGGGACTCCGTATCCGGAAATCGTAGAGCGCGTGGCGCAGGTGACCCGGTCGGCCGCGCTGGGGGGACGGTGCCAGTTGATGGCGGACGCAACGGGGGTGGGGAGGCCGGTGGTGGACATGCTACGGAAGTCGGGGATTCGATGCACGTTGATGCCGGTGATGATCACGGGCGGGCAACTGGAGACCCTGGCGCAGGGATATTATCATGTGCCGAAGCGGGACCTGATTGTAGGCTTACAGACGACGCTGCAACGCGGAGGGCTGGAGATCGCCGCGGCGCTTCCACTGGCACCGGTGCTGATGCAGGAACTGGCGGACATGCGGGTGAAGATAACGTCGCCGGGAAAGGAGCAGTTCGGGGCGTGGCGCGAGGGGCAGCACGACGATTTGGTCCTGGCGGTGGCGCTGGCATGCTGGGGCGCGCACAAGGCGTACCCGAACCCGCCGGCGGGCGAGGAGGGGTACTGGCGGCGAAAGGATCCGTGGATGGGGCTGGACAAGCTTTTAGCCACGAATGGACACGAATGAACACGAATGATGACGGACAGAAAGGACAGGAGGAATGGCTATGAAACGAAGAGCGGTGGGAGTGGTGAGAGCGGCGAGGTCGGCGGGCCGGTCCGCGAGCGCGCTGCGCAAGATACAGACATCGGAAGCCAAGATTCATCTTCCGCAAGTGCTGCGGGATGTGGCGCGGGGAGAGACTGTGATCATCACGCGGCACGGGCGGCAGATCGCTCGGATTATGCCCGAGCTGGACCGGTTTCGGGAGGAGATCGACAGGTCGCTGGCGGGCATCCCAGGCGCCGAGGCCGGGCAGCGCGGGTTCGTACTGCGAACAGCGGTGGGGGTGGCGCGGAAGGGGTGACAGGGGAGAGGGTAGACAGGACATCGCTTGAGGTTTGTCTGACTAGCGTCCGATGGGGATGTAGTGAAAGCCGGCGGCTTCAAGCGTGGATTGATCGAGGAGATTGCGGCCGTCGAGGAGGACCGGCGTTCGCATGAGCGCCGCGAGTTTGCTCCAGGGCAGATCGCGATACTGCGGCCACGCAGTGACGAGCACGAGCGCGTCCGCGTCGGAGGCCAGGAGATCGACCGAGTCGGTGAGAGTGATACCAGGAGTACACTCGCGGTGGGCGCGATCGAGGGCGATGGGGTCGTGGGCGCGCACGTTGGCGCCGCGCTCCAGCAGTTTGCGCGCGATATCCAGGGCCGGTGCATCGCGCAAGTCGTCGGTGTCCGGCTTGAACGCCAGCCCGAGCAGCCCGATGGTGCGGCCTTTCAGAATCTTCAGGGTTTCCAATAGCTTCTCGATAACGTGGTTTCGTTGCCGCGCATTGACCTCGCGGGCAGCGGCAACGATGGGCATGCTCAGGTTGTACTCGTGGGCGATGGAGATGATGGCGGCGGTGTCTTTGCCGAAGCAGGAGCCGCCCCAACCGATGCCAGGTTGCAGGAAGCGGGCCCCGATGCGCGCGTCCAAGCCGATGCCCTTGCTGATCTGGGCGGCGTCCGCCCCCACTTTTTCGGCGAGTTGTGCGAACTCATTGATGAAGCTGATCTTGAGGGCCAGGAAAGCGTTCGCAGCGTACTTGATCAGCTCGGCCGAGGCCAGATTCGTCGTAATAAGGGGAACCGCTCCGAGCGATTCAGGCCGCGGCAGGCAGACCGGGGGGGTGAAGGTTTGTTCCGCCAGGGGCCGGTACAACGAGTAGAGGCACTCGAGCGCGTGGTGGTCGTCCGAGCCGACGATCACGCGATCGGGGTACAGCGAATCGCGCATTGCGGAGCCCTCGCGGAGGAACTCGGGGTTGGAGGCAACTGCGAAGCGGCCGTTGGGGCGGCAGCCGTTGCGGGCTTCAAACGCCGTGCGCACAAGGGAGTCGACCCAGTTGCCGCAGCCGATCGGCACGGTGGATTTGTTCACCACTGCTGTGAAGCCTGCGCCGAGGTGGCTGCCGACCGCGGCAGCCGCTGCCCGAAGGTGCGACAGGTCCGGGGAGCCGTCGTCGAGCGGTGGCGTTCCAACGGCGATAAAGATGATGTCGGCCGCAGGATGCGCCTCTGAGGGATCGCTGGTATAGCGTAGCCGCGCCTGCACGAGAGCGCCGATCTCTTCCAGAAAGGGCTCGTAGATAGGGAACTTGCCCTCACGGAGCAGCGCGATCTTCGATTGGTCGGAGTCAAGCAGCGTTACGGTGTGCCCGAGATAAGCAAGCGCAACCCCGGTGGTGATGCCGACGTAACCTGCTCCAACAATGGAGACATTCATCAGATGCTCAGTCCTTTAGTCGTCAGAGTTTCGTCGTTTTCGGGCAGATTCCCATCGAGGTCGGTCAGCGGAGCAGCCCCGATCCATCGACGGATATGGTTGATCACGTAAAGTTGATCCACTAGCGCAAGGCTGCTGGAACTGGGGAGGCAGAGGCCCCGGCTGAAGATGTCTTCGGCGACTTCGCCTCCGTAGCGTTCGGAGGTGGCGTAGAGGGGCTGAAGGTGCATGGGCTTCCAGACGGGCCGAGATTCGACTCCGGCGGCGTCGAGGGCTCGGATGAGGTCGTCGCGGGTGCAACCGAAGCGGGCTTGGTCGATCAGGAAGCAGCTCAGCCAGTTGGTGTGAATGCCGTAGGGGGCCTGAGGCATGAGGGAGATGCCGTCGAGATCGGCGAAGGCGTCGCGATACCTGAAGGCGATCGCGCGGCGCTGCTGGACGCGGAGGTCGAGGACTTCGAGCTGGCCGCGGCCGATGCCGGCGAGGACGTTGCTCATGCGGTAGTTGTAGCCGAGTTCCGAGTGCTGGTAGGCGACGCCGGGGTCGCGGGCCTGGGTGGACCAGAAGCGGGCTTTATCGATCCAGGCGGAGTTATCGGAGGCCAACATGCCGCCCCCGGTGGTGGTGATGATCTTGTTGCCGTTGAAGGAGAAGGCCGCGATGTGGCCGAGAGTGCCGGCGGCAGCGCCTTTGTAGGTTGCCCCGAGAGCCTCGGCGGCGTCATCGAGAACCGGGATGGCGTATCGGGCGCAGGCTTCGAGGATGGGGTCCATGTCGGCGGACTGGCCGAAGAGGTCTACGACCACGACGGCTTTCGGCAGCTTGCCGGTGACGGCGCGGCGTTGGAGGGCGCGGCGCAGGACTTCGGGATCGAGGTTCCAGGTGTCGTAGTCGCTATCCAGGAAGACGGGCTCCGCGCCGAGATAGCGGATGGGGTTGGCGCTGGCGGCGAAGGTGAAGGTGGGGCAGAAGACCTGGTCGCCGGGGCCGACCCCGAGGAGGCGTAGGCCGAGGTGCATGGCGGCGGTGCCGCTGGCGAGGGCGACGGCGGGCAGTCCGATGCGGCGCTCGAATTCGCGCTCGAAGGCCGTGAGGTTCGGGCCAACGGTGGAGAGCCAGTTGGAGGCGAAGGCCTCGCGGACGTAGGTCTGTTCGTTGCCGCCCATGTGAGGGACGGAGAGGAGGATGCGGGGCATTGTGAGTGTTCTTCGCTATACCCACCGAATGAGCGTGGCCGCCCACGAGTAGCCAACGCCGAAGCCGACCAGCATGACGAGGTGTCCCGGCTTGATGCGGCCTTCGGCCGCCGCCTGCTTCAGGGCGATGGGTATCGTGCAAGACACTGTGTTTCCCCAGTGGCGCATGCCCACAAAGAACTTCTCAACGGGGATCTTCAGTTTCTTCCTGAGGTGCTCCAACATGTATTGATTCGCCTGGTGGAATACGTACAGATCAACGTCGCCGAGGTCCTTGCCTGCGCGCGACAGGAGTTCATGGACGGCCTTGGGGACCACCCGCAGAGTGAAGGCGAAGATCTCGGGCCCGTTCATATAGAGGTTCACTTGGCTCCGGAGGTTGCCATCCAGATCGAGGGCGGCCTCTTCGCCGGGAGGGGGTAGGCGCTGCCTCATCCCGCCGGCCGTCACCATCAGGTTCTGTGCGCCGGAGCCGTCCGTGCCGTAGAGGAAGGGGCCGATGCACTCAGCTTCTTCGGCCACGCCGCGCACTAGCGTGGCTGCGCCGGCATCCCCAAACAGCGTGCGCACACTCTTGTCGCGGGGATGGATGAACTTGCTGTAGGTCTCGGCGGTCACGAGAAGCACATTCGCCGCTTGGCCGGTTTCAACGAGGGCCTTTGCTAGCCCAAGACCGTAGACGTACCCGGAGCACCCGAGGTTGAAGTCCAATGCCCCGGCGGAGGTCGGGACGCCGAGGCGCTCTTGCATCGTGCAGGCGCTCGTCGGAAGGAAGTAGTCCGGACTCTGTGTGCAGAATAGGAGGTAGTCGATGTCCGCGGGCTTGCAGACGCCGCTTTCAAACAGTCTCTGAGCCGCTGCGATTCCAAGGTCGGATGAGCACTCGCCTTCGGCGGCGATCCGGCGTTCGGCGATGCCGGTCTTCTCCTCGATCTTATCTACGCTCCACTCCGGGAACTCAGCCGCGAGCTGCTCGTTCGTCAGGCAGTGGTCCGGGAGGTGGTACTCGATCGCTGCGAGGGTTGCTTTCATGGGGGTGCTCAGGCGGCCGGAAAGAGTATTCGGCTTTTGTGCAGATCAGCTTGGCTGGAACCCCGAACATTGTGGCTCCAGCGGACACGTTTCGGGTGACGACTGAGCCGGCTCCGACAACTGCGCGGTCGCCAACTCTCAGACCGGGCAAAATACAGGCGTGGCTGCCGGCGAAGACGGCCTCGCCCAAACTCGTCTGCCCGGTTATGTCGACATGGCAGCTCAAGGTGCACCAGTCGCCGATGGTGGCGTCGTGGCCAACCGTGGTGCCGAGATTGATGGTGACGAACCTGCCCAATATCACGCATGTTGTGAGGACAACGTTCGGACACAGGATGCAGCCGTCGCCGATGCGACAATCTGCCCCCAAGATGGCGGAGGGGTGAATCAAGGTCGCGAACTGAGCGCCGCGGGCCGCGAGGCCGCTCACGACCCGCTGCTTTGCCGCCGGATTACCTATGGCGCAGATGTAGAGGTCTCTTTCGGTCGGGGCAAACTCCGACGGATCCCCGATTATCTTGAGGGGCACTTCGAAGCCATCGAGGGCCGCAGGGTTAGCATCCAGGAATCCGCCCAGTGTCCATCCTGACTGGGTGGGCTCGATGTCCCGCGCCCAGCACAGGACCTCTCTGCCGAATCCGCCGGCACCGACGATTAGAAGACGTTTCACAGGCTACCCTAGTGCGCCGTGTACCCGCCGTCCACAACCAGGACCGTACCGGTGATCCAACGGGCAGTCTCTGCCAATAAGAACGCAATGGCATAAGCCACGTCGCGGGGACGGCCAAGCCCGAGCAAATGCATCGCCTCGAGATCGGCGTCTTGCTCCGGTGTCAGCATCCGAAGGAGGCTCTGGCCCATCTCGGTTGTGACGACTCCGGGCGCCACGCAGTTGACCCGAATGTGCTCTCCAGCCAGCTCGACGGCGAGCGCCTTTGTTAGCGCGACGATGGCGCCCTTGCTCGCTGCGTATGCCGCGAGCCCCGCCTGACCTGTAAGTCCCGCGACGGAGGAGATGAAAACGATGCTGCCGCCCGGTGCGCAGACGCCTTTCTGGCAGAACCCCTTGGCTAGACCGATGGCTGCCCCCACGTTGATTCGCATAACATCCTCGACGGTCTGGGAGCTCAGGGTGCGAACCGGCCGCAGCTTGTGTATGCCAGCGCTGTGAACCACTCCGTGGAATGGCGCGAATGACCCACTGATGCTCTTGAGCCAGCGCGGGATCTCATCAGTCGAGGACAGGTCAAACGGCTCGGTTCTGTGCCCGTGCCCCATGAGGAGCCGTAGTGTCTCCGCGAGGTGCGCCTCGTTGCGTCCGGTAAGGACGAGGTTTGCGCCAAGCTGGCTAAGAAGGAGTGCCGTGTCACGGCCGATTCCGGCGGAGGCACCAGTGACGAGAATGTTTCGTCCTGTTAAGTCCAGCGGGTTGGTCGCCGCAGAATCGTGCATGAACTAGCCGTGGATCTCCTCTGGGATTCGATCGCCCAGCAACCCCAGCAGGTCGTTGACGGTTTTGCACCCCGCCAACTTCCGAGGCTCAAGGCTTATCCCCAGTTTCTCATCCACCATCGCAAGAAAGCCGATGACGGCGAGAGAATTCCAGCCCTCGAAGCTGTCGAGTGCATCAGACTGTTTCACCGTGTTGGGCTCGAGTTCTAGAAGTTCATCGAGCAACGTCAGAAGCTCATTTCTCTTCACGATTCCTCCTAAGAGCTGAAGAAGCTCCAAGCTAAGCACTGAGATTGGCCGGGCTCTCTGTGGTGCCCTGCACGCGCTCCAAGGGGAGCCATGTCACCCTTCCGCGCCAGGGCTTTGCCGAGTGCCCAGGAACTCGGGCATCGTGGCATGGCCCGGCTGACTGATGCCGTCTCTGCGGAGAACCTGGATCAATGTCATCCAGAGGATCTTCAGGTCGACGCGGAAGCTCTGGTTGTCCACGTACCACACGTCGAGTTCGAATTTCTGCTCCCAGGTGAGGCCGTTGCGTCCGTTGACCTGGGCCCAGCCGGTGATGCCCGGCTTGACCTCGTGGCGGCGACGCTGCGAGGCGGAGTAGCGGGGCAGGTATTGAGGGAGGAGGGGCCTCGGACCAACGAGGCTCACGTCGCCTTTGAGGACGTTCCAGAGTTCAGGAAGCTCATCGAGGCTGGCGCTACGAAGGAACCGGCCGACCGCGGTCAGCCTCTGCTGGTCCGGCAATGTGTGGCCGTCGCGGTCGATGGCGGTGCGCATCGTACGGAACTTTATCAAGGTAAACGGCCGACCGAGGTAACCGGGCCGCTCTTGTTTGAACAGGGCCTTTTCGTGCATCGTGAAGCGAATCGTGGCCGCAAGAACTGCCAGAAACGGGGCGAGAACGACGAGACCGCTTGCAGAGACGGCAAGGTCGAGTGTGCGCTTCGCGATGGAGATCATGTGAGTCAGTTCACAGCGGCGCGGAACACGCGCTCGAAACGATTCACGCCTGCCGCCAGGGAAAGCTCACGAGTGTAAAAGTCGCGCCCGGCGCGGCCCATCTCGGCGAGGCGGGCGGCGTCTGTCGAGGCCAGTTCCGCGATGGCGGCCGCGAGGCTTGCTGGGTTTTCGGGCTTGCAGGCAATCCCGGCACCGGAGCGTTGGATGAGGGCGGCGGCATCACCACGCATGCCCATGAGGATCGGCCTTCCGGCTGCCATATAGGCCTGTGTCTTTGATGGAATTGTCATTTCGAACAAAGGGTCGTCTTTGAGGTGCACCAGCAGCGCATCCGCACCGGCAAGGAACTTGCCCATCTCACTCATGGGCTGTCGCGGCAGAAACCTCACATTCGAGGACGCCGTCCCGGCGGCAGTCCGTTCGAGGCGCTCTCGATCCGCGCCGCCGCCGATGAATACGAAACGGGCCCTTGGGACAGAAGTCGCGCAGATGCGCGCTGCTTCGAGCACCGCATCGAGTCCCTGGGCGAAGCCCATAGTTCCGGCGAATAGTAGGGTGAATTCGCCTGGGGCGCCCAGTGGCGTCGCGCGATGGCCGTTCGGGGCGATGACTGCTTCGTCGCACCAGTTATAGATGACTTCGATCTTAGCCTCGGGGACGCCCCGCTGGACCAGGGCGGCCTTGAATCCCGGCGAGAGCACAACGAGTCGGTCGGCTCGGCGATACACAAACCGGCACCACCGGCCCAGGAGACGAAGGGCGGCACCGTTATTTACCATCCCGGTGGCAGCCACGGTATCAGGCCAGAGATCCTGCACGTCATAGACGACGGGTACGCCGCGCAGCAGGCGGAGCGCAACGGCCGGCAGACCGATGGTGGCGGGTGGATGATAGACGTAGACGACGTCAGGCCGCCTGACGAACGCGCTTCCAATCGCGGCGCTGAGGGCAAACGTGCCATAGTTCATGATGCGGCCGAGCGCGGAGCGGTCGTGACTTGGGTAGAGGAGGACACGCAAGATGGAAATGCCGTCGATGTGCTCGCGCTGCCAGGGCCGGACGCGGTACCCCGGATACACCTTACCTCCCGGATAGTTCGGGAACCCGGTAAGGACCTCGACGTCGTGGCCGCGGCGTTGGAGTTCTTTGGCGAACGGCATGCCCTTAGACGTGGGCTCTGGATCGAAGAATTGAGAGAGGATGAGGATGCGCATTGCGCTTGGCGTCGAGACGAGTCTCGACGCGGTAGGCTGGGGTGCCTGCGCCACGAAAGGGCTTAGGTCTTTCTCCAGACCACCCGGTTGATGTAGTCTGTGTAGCTCAGAATGATCCTGGCCACTTTCTCGGACACGTTCGGAACGGCGTAGCCTGACACAGCCTGCAGTGTGACCGGTGTCTCGAGCATGCGCAATGCAGCGAGAACGCGGTCGTGATTCAGCCCGACCATCATCACCGCAGCTTCTTCCATGCCCTCGGGGCGCTCGTGGGCCTCCCGGATGTTCAGTGCCGGGAAGTTCAGGATGGAAGACTCCTCTGTGATTGTGCCGCTATCTGAAAGGGTCGCCTTGGCGTGCATCTGGAGATGGACGTAATCGCAGAAGCCTAGCGGCTTCAATAGGCGGATTCTCTCAGGAAATTTGACGCTCTCGGAATCGAGGCGCCGGCGCGTTCGCGGATGGACGGAAACGACTACGGGCAGTTCGTATTTCGAGGCCAGCAAGTTCAGAATCTCTATGAGGTTTCGGAATTGGTGTGGCGGGTCGATGTTCTCCTCGCGGTGTGAACTGACGACAAAGTACTCGCCCTTCTTGAGACCAAGCGTCTCCAGGGCGTCTGAGCGGTCGATCTTGGGGCGATAGTGCGTCAGGACCTCGTACATGGGGCTGCCGGTCTTGATGATGCGGTCTGGCGGGATACCTTCTCGCAGCAGGTACTCCCGGGAGATGGTGCTGTACGGGAGGTTGATGTCGCTGATGTGGTCGACGATCTTCCGGTTGATCTCCTCCGGCACCCTTTCATCGAAGCAACGATTGCCGGCTTCCATGTGGAAGACGGGGATCTTTCGGCGCTTCGCCGCGATCGCGGCCAGGCAACTGTTCGTATCGCCCAAGACGAGCATGGCGTCCGGCTGGACCTGGCCGAGGACTTGATCGCTCTTGGCGATCACGTTTCCGATGGTCTCCGCAGCGGACTTGCCGGCCGCTTCGAGGAAGTAATCCGGCTTTCGAATTTCAAGGTCCTCGAAGAAAATCCCGTTCAATTCGTAATCGTAGTTCTGGCCTGTATGGATCAGGACGTGATCCATGTGACGGTCCAGCGCCGCAATCACGCGGGAGAGCCGGATGATCTCCGGGCGGGTACCTACAACCGTAGCGACTTTCATGCGGATATCAGAATCGGGCTCCCGGCGGGCGTTAACACGGGCAGGAAGTAGGTGTCAGGCCGGTCGGGGTCAAAGACTTCGGAAGCCCAGAAGAGCGTGACCATTTCGCCCGGCCCGACGTTCTCGATCGAATGCGTGTGCCCTGGCGGAATGTCTATCACCTGGAAGTCCTCGGCGCGCACCCTGTACTCTACCACCGCAGAGCGTTCGATGTGCCGCATCCGGATGATACCCTCACCTTCCACCACGAAGAACTTCTCGGTCTTGGTGTGATGGTAGTGGTTTCCCCTGGTGATGCCGGGTCTGGTCCGCGAAATGAAAATCTGGCCAAAGTTCTTCGATCTTAGGAACTCGGCCAGTGAGCCGCGCTGATCCGGCTTGACCTGGAGTTGTTGCCGCCGCGACTCGTCCGGCAGGTAGGAGAGGTAGGTTGCGTAAAGCTGTTGGTTGAACCGGGCCGCGAAGTCAGGCGTGAGCAGGTTGGTGCGCATGTCGTCGAAGGACTGTATGCGGCCCGCCAGATCGCCGAGGGTCAATCTTAGGGAGGGGATATCGCTCGCGCCGGCAAGCAAGGCGTTCACCACTTCATCTACGTAGACCAGATCGAGCTCACGGCTCGGATCGGAGATCTGGATCGGCAGGTCGTTCGCAATGTTGTGGCAGAACGTCGCGACGACCGAGTTGTAATTCGGGTCGACACCACTTCCCGAAGACGTTCTTCAGGCGGTAGATGCGAACATCGGCGCCGGTCTCGGCCGCGAACTGGCGTAACGCGTCCTCGGCGTGGCGCTTGCTGACGCCGTAAGGGTTATCGAGTGCGGCCTGGATGGAGGAAGACATCACGATGACGGGTGTGCGGCCGAGCTCGCGCAGAATCTCGCAGATCTTGCGCGTCAGCCCGGCGTTCCCGACCTCGAACTCATCGACGTATCCGGGGGCGGTTGACTCCCGCCAGATGGTAGACGATATCCGCCGTCTTCAGGCCGGCGCGCAGTTCGTTCTGCGAGTTATCGACGTCGAACGAGGTCACCGCGCAGCCCTGGGTCGCCTGCAGATGGGCGATGAGGTTCCGCCCAATGAAGCCGCGAGCGCCGGTCACCAGGACGTTCATACGGCCACCGTCCCGGTGTTGAGGGCGTCCTGAACGCAGTCGAGCTTGAGGAGGAGTTCGATCATCTCGGTCTGGTCCATCCGGTGCGTGTTGTGCGAGGTGTACTCCTCGGCGAACGAGATGTCCACTTGGCCCTGACTGAAGTAGAGGGCGTAGTTCAGATCCCGAACATCCGCCGGAATGCGATAGTAACCGCCGCGATCCTCCGCCTTGGCCATCTCTTCCCGGTTGAGCAGCGTCTCGTAGAGTTTCTCACCGTGACGGGTGCCCAGAATCTGGATTTCGCTGTCGGCCTCGAAGAGCTTCTTCAAAGCCTCGGCCAGGGTGAGGATCGTGGCGGCCGGGGCCTTCTGCACGAAGATGTCGCCCGGCTTGCCGTTCTGGAACGCATACACGACGAGGTCCACCGCGTCCTCGATCGTCATCATGAAGCGGGTCATGTTGGGATCGGTGACCGTCAGCGGCTTGCCGGCCAGGATCTGGCTGATAAAGAGCGGGATCACCGAGCCTCGCGACGCCATGACGTTGCCGTAGCGCGTGCCGCAGAAGACGGTGCCGTTATCGCCATACATGCGGGCCTTGGCGACCATGAGCTTCTCCATGAGCGCCTTGGACATCCCCATGGCGTTGATCGGATAGACGGCCTTGTCCGTGCTGAGCACGATGACGTTCTTCACACCGCAGGCCAGCGCGGCGCTGAGGACGTTCTCCGCGCCCAGGGTGTTGGTTCGGACGGCCTCAAGTGGAAAAAACTCGCAGGATGGCACCTGCTTCAGGGCGGCGGCGTGAAACACGTAGTCAACGCCGCGCATGGGCGCAAGAAGGCTGCTTGGCTCGCGAACATCGCCGAGAAAGAATTTCAGCCGGTCGTTGCGCAGAGCGTTGCGCATGTCGTCCTGCTTCTTCTCGTCGCGGCTGAAGATGCGGATTTCGGCTATGTCGGTCTTAAGGTAGCGCCGGACCACCGCGTTGCCGAAAGTGCCGGTGCCTCCGGTGATCAGCAGGATGCGTTCCTTGAACATATGGGTTCGGCTAGCCAGCTGGGACGTGAGGACGCCTCACAATCGGTGGTAGAGACTGTTGTGCCGCAGGTCTGTTCTTCTCGGAGTACACGTTATTTTGAGGTTGGCATCCCGAGCGCCAATCGGAACAACGCGCGGTTTTCTTCGATCACGGCCGGAGCGTTGGAGCGGGCGGCTCCGAACGCGGCGGCGCGTGTGCACATCACGGTGTGCTCTTCGGTCCCCATATCGACGCATCGCTGAAGGACCTCGCGGAACCGTCGCGGCTGAGACAGCGCGAGGTCCCACCCCACTTCCAGAACCTCCAGACCACGCCAGGGCGTCTGATCGCTGATCAGCACCGGGCAGCCCGACACCAGCGATTCGCAAATCACATGCCCGTAGTTCTCGCCGAAAGTAGGAAACAAAAAGAGGTCGTGATCGGCAAACACTCGGTCGATTTCTGCGTGTTCAGTCTGGCCGCGGTACCGAGCATCGATGTTCTTCGGGAGCGCGGCGATCAGGTTCTGGCACTCGTTCCAGTAACTTGTGTCTTCGATCGGTCCATAGATATCGAAACAGACATTGCCCGCAATACTGTCCAGCATGCCAATTGCGCCCGCCAGATTCTTCTTCCGGGAAAGCCGCGAAACGAACACCACGCGGAGGCTACCGGGCATCTTGGGCCGTCGTCCTCGTCGCACCGGCGCCACTAGGCTTGCGAGATCAGAGGCCACCGCGACGTGGCTGGTTCGGATTGTACTGGAATGTGTTTCCAAGCCCGCGATGACGCCTGCGACGGCAACGCGCTGCGATCGCGGAAACTGACGTCGTATGTCGTCCGCCTCGAAATCGCTGGAGGCGTGCCAGATAAGTCCCCGGTAGAGTCCCAGCCACCGGGAAATCCTGATATACGCGCTCTTGCGCGTGCGCTTCAACTCCAACGCTCCCGGCGAGAACTCGCCGCGAGGTGCAAGCACCACGGACGCCGGACGACACAACTTGAGGCGCCGCATGACCATTGCTAGCATCGAGAAGCCGCGGGCAAAGAAACTGTTGAGGTAAAGAACCGTGTCCTTGTCCAGCGAACGAAGTATCGAGTACAGGCCGATGAAGCCTAGGAGTCGTGGTCGTATGTACATGACGCGGGCGCGGCCGACCGGGACCCAACGGTTCACAACAATGCCGGGGAACGGAGCTTTGTCGCCCAGGTCCCGGTCCTGGGTAACGATTCTAAAAGAGAACTCGTCGCTAAGCACCCGAGCAAGGTTCTCGATGCTCCGGATGGGCCCACCGGCCTTGTAGCCGGGTAGGTATGAGCCGGTCAGTATGAGGACTGACGGCTCCAGCCTTGGACCTCGGTGCATCAGATTGCTAACGTCTCGGTGGAGCAGCATCACGCTTTCGATAGGGACATACTCAAGAACCCTTGAGTTGCCATCCTTTAAAACTGTCTCGGCTCATGCCGTGGTGGGCCAGCGCATGCTCGTACGCTCGAAGCACGGCGGCACCCGCCACAGTGGGATGGTGGCACCGCCTAACCATCGCGTGAGCGCGTTCGGCCATCACGGTCGAGCGCTGGCGGTCTAGCAGCAATGCAACCACGGCTTCCGCGAACTCTGCGGGGGTGTCCCCGACCAGTGCCATTGGGCCGTCCTCGTAGGCGATCCCCCGCAGCGCGGTAGGAGTGCCGACCACGGGCACACCCATTGCCATCGCTTGAAGTATCCGGTTCTTGAGTCCGGAGCCGGACTTCTGTGGAGCAACATAGATACTCGCCTGGCGGAGTAGTCCGCGGTAGTCGTCTACCGCACCGAGGATCTCGATGCCGGGCGAGGACGAAAGTTCGCTTCGTAGCCCCTCGCCAATATCGAAGCCGCACACGCTCATGACGGCCGATGGGACCCGTGCGCGAACTAGCGGATGCACCTCCCTGACATACCAGGTAAGTCCTTCCCTAAGTCCGCTTGCGCCAAAATGTCCCGATGTCAGAGCTCTCTGCGCACTTGGTAGGTGCCCCATCCCGTCGAAAAATTCTTCGGCGACGGGCATCGGAAGCCACTCAATGTCCTCTCGCCCGGTGACAGCGGCCAGATAGTGGCACTCCTCCTTGGACACTGCCATTACCGTTGAAGCTGCGCGGTAGGACGTGCGCTCGAACCTCTTGGTTGCCCAGGCACGGTACCTAGCAATCGCACGTTCGCCGGGCTCTAAGCTCGCGTTGGCTTCCCGCTCGTACGCCTGCGAGTAGGCATCAGGCGCCACGATGACCGAAGCAACGTCGCCTTCAAGGTACTGGCACATGTTAATGTGGTCATAGTGTATCAAGTCGTATCTGTGCTTGACTCGACCGATGCTCTGCGCCAGGACTGCTGATCGGAAACTGGCGAGGGCGATCGGCCGCAAGCGTGACGCCTCCTGGATCCTCTGGCCGAGCAGCCAGCCAGAGCGGCGAAACGAACCAATCACTGTCGCGAACCCGCCTGCAAAACGAAGTTGCGTTCCAGGTGACGGCAGATCCAGCCCAATAAGATCGCATTCAACTGCTGTACACACCTCACGCAGAATACAGAAGGTGAGCCACTTTAGGCCACTGTCCGGTGGGTCCAGCCAATGCGGGATTACGATGAGAGCGCGCATGCACTCAATCCGCCAGGGGGCGGAGAACCTTTGCTTTTGACGGGGGCCGTGCGTGCATGAACTTGGCGGCGAGCCACGCTAGCAGGAGGGCGACGGCCATCACCTTGATAACCGGACCAACAACGATGTAGAGATTGTGCTCGATGTTCGACAATCTCCACATTGAATACGCCATAAGTCCTGTCATCAGCGGCGCCCGTGCCGCCAGGGGAGCAAGACCGTCGATCTTCTTGTATGCCGCGCCAAGGATGAACATCGGGAACATGAGGCCGACGACTCCGAAGTTAAGATACGCTTCCACTATTAGTGGCATGGGGACGACTGTCAGATTGCCTGCCGAAAACCCAACAAACTCGGTCTCCCAAGGTATGACTACAGGCTGGCTGCTCCAGGGCCGTATGACTCTCGGCACTAATAGCTGAAAGATGTTCAGATATGTTCTTCCCCAATATTCCCCTACCCACGAGCCGGATTTTTGAGAGGCTATCAGCGCTTCCGCCCCCGTGAGACGCTCGAAGAGTCCGTCCGCCAAGTGGCTCAGGGTGAGACCACTGTGCGTTCCTACTGCGGTGCTTGTCGCTTGGCGTGTCTCTAACAGCCAGCCCTTAGAAGTTACCTCCTCTGCACCTCTTATTTGCGCCATGTAGCCGCGGGTCATCGACCCTCTCATTTCATTGTAGATTGGCAGCACAAGGACGCTGAACATCAGGGCGGCGGCGCCGAAGCGGGCAAGGATTCTTCTCCGCCCTAGCAGCGCCATAACGAGACATGGAATGAGCAAAGTCCCGAAGATTCCGAACTTATAAACAGTGAACGTGTAGTACGATACTTCAAGGCAACCCAGTCCTATGGCAACGACCAAGTCGGAACGCCGGTGACGGCACACCCACACCGCAGTCGCGCACGCGAAGACAAGCGGACAGAGTTCGCACACCACGGACGCGAGTCCTACGAACGACGAGGCGCTGCGGTCGGTGATGAGGTCGAACGAAGGCGAGTTGTAGAGCCAAAATGCTGCGCCGGACCTTACCATGTATATACGCGCGGCCCATCCGATTGCATACGGAGTGAGATAGGCAGCTGTGGACGTTGCCCTCGACGTCCATGATCGCGTTGTGCGGTTGATCGCACCTGATATCGCTTTCGGCAGCGCCTTTCGGGTTCTGCGGTATCCAAACAGCATGGCCACCACGGCCAGCGACGCCCAGAGCAGCCCATAAAAGAGGTGCTCAAAGTCCTCGGGCAGCACCACGCTGGGAAACAGCTTGACGTCGGGCCGCAGCACCAAGTAGGCTGACCGGACTCCGAATAGTACAAGCTGCAGCAGGCATGCGAGGCGCAGCATCACGCCAGCACGCTTGTCGAGAGCTCCGCACAGGCACACCGCGGCGAACAGCGGGCACCCGACGAGGAGTACGGCTAACGACCAGTCCATTGATCACCCGCAACGAGCCTATAGAGGCTGAAGAGCCGCGTGCCGTAGTTGTCCCACGTATGCTGCATTGCCTTTTCTCGGGCCCTAATGCCGATTTCAGCCCCCAGGGCAGCGTCTTCGTATAGGGCTAGCAGACGCTTCGCCAAGGCCTCTGCGGATCTTGTCGGTACGACAAAGCCATCAACGCCGTCGTCAATGAGCTCGGATGCACCGTTGTTTGGGGTCGTGATAACCGGCAGCCCCGAGGCCATGGCTTCAAGTGTGACGAGCGCGCATCCATCCTGTATCGAGGGAAGGCAGAAGACTGACGCGGTTGCGTAAACGGTTGCCAACTCGGCTTGGCTACACCGCCCGAGGCACGTGACGTCGAGGGCCGTGTTGTTGAGTATATGGCGCAGATAGGCATCAACTCCGCCTACAAGGATGAGCCGGACCCGCAAACCGCCGAGGCTCTCGAGGGCGCGGACCAGATAGTGGGTGCCCTTCTCAATGCCGAGATTGCCAACACTGAGGACGGTGAATTCGCTGCTTGGCTCAGGAAGAGGGCGAAACAAATTGGTGTCGACGCCATAGGGCAGGAGTGCTATCTTCCTGAGAAGATCGCGCCGCGCCGTGAATGAGCTAGCGGCAAACTCCGAGGGCACAATAATGACATCCGCCAGTTCATATTCATCGCACTCACGGTCAGTGAGTTCCTGGCTGTTGGTTGGTGGGGCAGGTACGCCTAGGGTGTCGCACTCCTCTGACAGTATCGAGGCGCGCCTACTACTGTGCACGGAGCCGCGCTCAACGATACTGGGAATCCCTCGCTTTCGCATCTCGGCGAGCGTCCAGAGGCAAAACCGGTTGTATCCCACAAAGAGATTGGCCTTCGTGGCCTTCAACTCCCAGGCGGTGTTCGCGTCGAAGCATTTAGCGTGGATGACCATTGCGGCCTCAATCCACCGGCGAGACGCTCCGACGAGGTGAGGGATCCTCGGACCGACCAGTTCGGCCGCTGGGCGCCAACTAATTGTGCCGAGGGGCAACTCCGGGACCCTGCGGCAAAAGCGCCGCGGTGGCGTCGTCGTATGCACGCTATGCAGGCCGCCGCGCCTGTATAGTTGCCATGCCGTATGAGGTGCGTGCCACGTGCCCCCGACAGCGATTGCTGCCCTGGGGCACGGCAGATCCGCGCCGTCATCCCGTGGTGATTGTTCGTTGTTCATGCACCGAGGATCTGTTCAAGAAGAAGTCCAGATACTGTCGCGCCGTGCGCTCGTACGAGAAGGCGGCAGAGTGAAGCGCCTGAAGCCGCGTTCGAGAAGTCAACCCGGACCGGAGCCGCTGCGCCATCAGTTCAAGCCCGGCTTTGATTCCGTCAAGCGAAGCTGGGACGCAAAGCCCATCGGGATTCTGCGAGGTGAATTCATACGAAGCACCGACATCGGTCATCACGAAGGGTAGACCACACGCCATGTATTCCCACACTGACAGCCCATAACCTTCCTCAAACGAGAGCATCAATCCGAGGTCCAGAGCTTCTAAGATGCCCGCCAACTCAGTTCGGGCAAAGACGCCGTGGAAGAACACAGTTCCGCCTAACCCCTGATCTCGAGCCAAGCGCTCACACCTGCCTCCCTCGTCGGGCCCAAAGAAGTGAAGCTCTGCTTTCCCCAAGGTAAGGTTGGGCCACACCCTGAGGAGGCTCGCGACACCTTTTCCATACCCCAGCCGGGCGACCAATCCGATGCGCAACGTGGAGTCCGCATCGTACGTGCGGTCGCGGGCGGGAAAGGCAGTAATCCTGTCGAGAGGAGCAATCTCGAATATTGGGGCTCTGACGCCCTGTACGTCCTTTAGGTTCCTTGTTGCCCGTTGGCACGGCGACAGAATACAGTCCATCCTGGATATCATGAAGCGCATTCTGCATGAGAGCCTCGTCGGGGGTGGCTGCTTTGACTCGACCTCATAGCGATCTGCTCTGGTGGGTACGCCGTACCAAAGCTCTTGCCAGACGCACAAGCCGCCTGGCTTAACAAATCTCCTGAGCCATGCATAGCTGCCTCCGTGGCTTTGCCCCACGGCGAAGTCGACCTTGCGGCAGCCGAGACGCCTCGCGGCCGACGCAGCGCCCAGGGCAAGTCGTATGAACCCGGGGAGGCGCTTCGGAATCGCAGGGGGCGAGACTATCTCTACGCCTCTCGCAAGCAGGTCGTCTGTCCATTCAGAGTTCAGTGCGAATTGCCGCAGTGACATCAGGATCACTTTGGCGCCGGCGTCAGCGAGCAGTCTCGCCAGATAGTAGACGTGCGTTTCGACGCCCCCATGGGCGGAAGCGTTTAGCTGAATCAAGACCGACGTGGGCACTGCAACCATTCTGGCTCTCGCTATGTTCTGTGTTGATCGCCCCATACCTCGTCACGTCCTCTTGTTGTCTCGGGCCTGTTGCCCCGGGAAGGGGCGAGCAACCACTGCAAACTCGATGTACCGCATATCGTCTGCTACGACTTGAAATAGGGCGGCAAGAAACCGAACCTGCCACCGCATCATTGGGTGAATCCCCAAGATCCGCTCAACGCGATATCCGCATTCGTTGAATAGGCTGCAGATGCCGCTACGCGTGAAAAACCGTAGATGTGTAGAGTCCAGTACACCGCTTGCTGCATATTTCCATTCGCCACGGACGAGGAGCTTAAACAACACCGGCAAATATCGAACATTTGGAATGGATGCGACGACCACACCTGTCGGCTTGAGGAGTTGGACAGTTTGACGGAGTGCCTCCCAAGGATCCACCATGTGCTCGAGGACGTCATTGAATTGCACGACGTCGAAATACTGCCTCGGGACACCTATTGAATCAGGGAAGTTGCCAACGACTACGCGATCGAGATACCCTGCCGCGATTTGGGCGGCGTCGCGATTTGTCTCGACACCCCAGATCTCTGTCGCAGGACGGCTCGTCTTCACCGTTCTGCCATATCCGCCGGCACCGCAGCCGACATCTAAGATGGTTCGGGCTGTTTCCGGCAGGAACGCGGTCATTTCAGCTCTATCGCACTCGTAATAGCGAGTGCTCTTGTTCGTCGCTCCCGTTGTCATGGTTCTGCAAGGCCTACTACCGCAGCAGGTCCCTTTCCATACGCCCAAGGGGCGTTTCGGTATAGTGTGACCGGAATCATCCATGTTTCAGTACATAGCATCGCAGCCAGGGCGCCGAGTGCCAGTCCAACCGGTCCGAACCGAGGAGTTAAGAGTGCGCATGCACTGAGGTTGGCAATCGCGTGGATCACCGTGATGCTAGTCCGCTGCCGGATGTATCCGAGTGCAGTTATAGCCGTTAGATTCAGAAAGCCCCATGTCCACACGACCATTAAGAGGGCAAGCAACCACAACAGGTGTTGGTTCGGTACGACTCTTGAACCAGTCCAGAGTGCGATCGCCTTCCGCCCTATCGTCGCAAGTACCAAGCACGCCAACCCAGTGACCCCGAGCACGGTTCGATTCGTGTTACGCAATGTGCTCGCGAACCAACTGTGATCGCCTGCGGCAGCCGCGTCGGCGTACGCCGGCCAAAGTGGAATCGACATCATGCAGGCGATTGAATATACGGCAAAAAAGCATTGAAACGGCACAGCGTACTGCGGTACCGCTGCCGGCCCCCAAAAGTGAGCCAGCATCAGGTTGGGGCCTGTCATCACAAGCATCTCCGCCCAGGCGCCACCTGCAAACATGAGGCCCTGGTGCAGGAGCCTTCGAGTTTCGTCCCCGAAGATCAACGAAGGGTGCGGACAGAGGCTCCTGCCGCACCGGCGCACTATGAAGACCCAGAGGGCAAGGCGCGCCGCGACCCCAGGCGCCACCATGATGAACGCGAACTTTGTCAGTGTAGCGTGAGCCGTACAGGCCCAGAGCAGTAACACTACTGTCGCGCCTTGGCTAATGGAGTCCGCGAGGGCCGACCAATAACCGCGCTGCATGGCAGAGGCGATTACGTTTGGTACGCGGAGGAAAAGCATTCCTATGTTCAGGCCGACAATCGCGAAAGCCGCCCATTGCAGGTCCGCTGAGTTCATGGCCTTGCCGGAGAGTCCGACCACCGCTGGCAGTACCGGAGACAGGATCAGCGGTGCGCAGATCGCAGTGATCGCGGTGCCGAAAAGCAAGAGAAGCGCCGTGGCCCCTGAGACGAGGGCCCGGACGCGCTTCTGGTCCCCGACCGCAATCGCCGAGGAAAGTGAGTTCTGTAGGGCAGACGGCAGTCCAAGGTCGGACAGCGACAGCCACGCCAGGAAGGCTGCAAGCGTGAGCCAGATTCCGTACTGCTCCAGACCGAGCGTTCGCAAGGCCAGTGGGATTGTGATTAGGCGAGCCGCCGAAGACGCAACGCGGTTTCCAACTGCAGCGACGCCGGAGACTCGAGCAAGGCGTAGGCGGAGGGCACCCCGGTTCGCCGTCGGAGGACTGGCGTTGATGGCACCAGAGGTCATGCCGACATCGCTTGTGATCTCTGTGACAACCTGATCCACCGTTCCCATAGATAGTCAATCTGATCGACGTGGGAAAGCAGGGGGAATCCGAGGTATCGAGTCGCACGCAGAAACCCTGCGCCGCTGCGCCGCTCCGGATGGAGCGACCACTCCCTGTATGCGAGATTCCGAACTGCCTTGCCGTTGGCTTCGTGCGCAAGCATCGTCAAGAAGGCTGCCCACGTTCCCTCGTCGCACGCCGCCAAGAACTCACCGAGATCGCTGAGGGAGATGCAACCCAGCCTAAGGGCCTCGCGGAGCAGCAGTCGGCGAGATCCTCTGCTTTGCCGGCCCGCCCGTCGCATCGAAATCTCAGTCCGACTTACGTTTTGGCAGTGATACGTGTACGTCGTCGCCAGGTATGGCCCATAGACACAACCTCCGTCCATAGCGAGCCGCGTCCACATCAACGTATCCATGCCCATTGGAAACCGATGATCGAATCCTGATGAACGCTCGTATGCCGCCCGAGCAGCCACAGTAGTACTTGAATTGATCGACCCGACGGCAAGTGAGTCAAGAACCACAGATCTCACGTCAACCAGCCCGCCATCTTCTGGTGCCAGCCGGTGATGCCACGGAGGGAAATGACACTTATAGATATCTAGCCGACCGTCGCGATCCCACGCCTCCTGATGGCCCGCGTGGTATATCGCAGCGTCGGGATACCGACGAAGCACTAGCTCCGCCCACTTGAGGTGGTCCTCGTGCCAGATATTATCGTCTTCCAACAAAGCGACGAAGCCATCGTTCGGCCAACGGGTGACGAAGTTCCAATTGTCGGTCATCCGCCCGGTGCAGTGGCGCGCGACATAGGTGATCTTCGGGTTTGAATAGCTGCAAACGATCTGCCGCACTTCATCGGACGAACCGTCATCTCCCACTATTACGGCGTCTGCCGGTCGCGTCTGGAGCAGCACTGATTCGAGCGCGCGGCGGAATTGCGCCGGGCGTCGGTAGGTGGGTATGGCTGCGGTGATCCTTAGGCTCATTCGCGTATGCATTCTGGCACGGACGCTCAGCGTAACCGGCAGCCCCTAGCAGGTCCGCCGCTCTGGAGCTGTCGTGGCTACGCTGCTGCAGCGGCTGGATACTGGCCCAGCTAGACTGTGCTGAGTTCCGCGAGCGGCGTGTGTTCACGCCTGATCGCTCCCTGAGACCTTAGGTGCTGAAGATCGGCGTCCACCATTTCTTCGATCAACTGTCGGAATGTGTACTGCGGAGACCACTGCAGGGCGGCGTGTGCCTTCGCGGCGTCCCCAACCAGCAGGTCGACTTCTGCCGGGCGATAGAACCGCTCGTCGGTCGTGACGCAGTCGCGGTAATCCAATCCTACTCGAGCGAAGGCGACGTCGCAGAACTCACGGACGGAGTGCGTTTCGCCAGTCGCGACGACGTAATCCTCGGGGCTCGGCTGCTGGAGCATCAATTGCATGGCGCGAACATAGTCGGCGGCGTGGCCCCAGTCGCGTTTGGCATCCAAATTGCCAACTCGGAGGCCATCGGAGAGGCCGAGTTTGATTCTGGCGACCGCGCTCGTGATCTTCCGCGTGACAAACTCGAATCCTCGTCGCGGCCCCTCGTGATTGAACAGGATGCCACTACAGCAGAACATCCCGTACGCCTCGCGGTAGTTCATTGTGAGATAGAAGCCAGCGACTTTGCTTATGCCATAAGGACTGCGAGGATGGAATGGGGTATTCTCTCGCTGCGGCACCTCGTGAACCTTCCCAAACATTTCGCTGGAGCCCGCAAAATAGAATTTACAGCGGGGCTGAAGTTCACGCAAGGCGGCGAGCATGTAGTGGGTTCCGTCTATGTTCGTCGTCATGGTGGAGAAGCCGTCAGCGAAACTCTCAGCCACAAAGCTTTGAGCGGCGAGGTGATAGCACTCGTCGAATTCGTTGCGGCCGAGAATGCTGAACAGGCTTGGGTAGCTTTCGATGCTTGCTGGGTGGAGGGTGATACTGTCGAGAAGATGGCTGATGCGGCCCAGCCTGCGATCGGGCTCCTCGAGGGCCACACGGCGCACTATGCCGTGTACTTGATAGCCGAGGGCCAGTAGGTGCTCTGCAAGGTAGCTTCCGTCCTGCCCTGTGATGCCGGTAATTAAAGCCTTCTTCATTGTGAGGTTCTCCCGCCTGGACTATTGCCTTTTCAGCAGCTGTCTTTGCCGTATTTCGGCGGCGTTGTTGTCGGATGGGCGGCTGCCAGAGCCGCACGCTACCGCCGGCAAGCGCGTCCCTGTGCTTGGTGTAGAAGCGTACTAGTCTGTGTCCCGCCGTCGCGGACTTCACCCGCTCCACAATAAGGTGTTGTTACCCCTGGGCCGTCGGCTGCGCCGTTTCTTGGGCCTTTGCCTTTGTGGTCTACCCTCTGTGGTCTACCATAGATGCTCCCTCAGTCGGAGGAAGGGGCGCTCGACAAATCTGTAGGACAGCACCGCAAGCAGAAGGCTGGTGGCAACGTTGAGCGGGAATATCCGCAATCCTAGCCATGTTGGGGTCGGAAAGACAGTGAACAACTGCTGCCACAGATACCACGAGTAGGATATCCGGCCGAACCAGGCGGCTACAGGATGGGAAAGTGTCGACAGATATAGTGAGTCTTTGGAAAGGAGCAGACTCAACAGGATCAGTGCCGCAAGAATCATCTGGATGGTCAGATACCAGACGTGAGTCACGGCCTCTCCCCAGGCCGTCCAAGCTAGCACGGCAGGCCACAATAGAGCTGCAGGCGCAGTCCCAGAGAAGAAGGGGGCGAGTCTGGCGCGGCAGTCTGACCGACACAGCCATAAAGCCACGGCACAGCCGATTAGGATAGAGTCGAACCGAAACCAGGAACGCTCGTAAAAGATACCTGCTTTATACTCGAATAGAGTCAACTGAATCGCAGCCATCCGAAACACGCTGACTGCCACTACTCCAGCCCAGGCAATCCTGACTGCGCCCCTCCGGCTAAACGCAGACATGATCCATGGCCAGAACAGATAGAACTGTTCCTCAATCGAGAGGGACCAGATGTGACCGCTGGAAGAGCCTCGACCCCAGATGTTGCGCACGTAAGCGAGGCATGATATCACGGTGTACCAGGGCGTGTCTGTCACGATGCCGAGCTTAATCAGGAGACATAGAATAGTTAAGAAAAGGAGCAGTGCTGGAAAGAGGCGTAGTGCCCGGCGAATGTAGAAGTGCGGAAGTGATACGTGGCCGTTCTGGAGAATCTCGCGGTCGAGTATGCCGGTGATCAGGAAGCCACTTAACACGAAGAAGAGCATTACGCCGAGACCACCGAGTTTGCCAGCCCCTTCTAGCCCGAAGCCAAACCCCAGCACGTGTCCGGCGATGACCAAGAGGATCGCGATCCCTCGAAGGCCGTCGAGCTGAGGAAAGTGACGGAAAGCCAGGGTCGTTGGTGACAAAGCAAACTGGGTGCCTTGGAATGTGGTTGTTGGCTGCGGAGTCAGTCGTGTGTCGGCCGGGGATGGAGGTGGCATAATGCTCCGGTTGCGTTTGGGAGTTTACCCCTTCTCCTCGACCCCGGCATGCTTGTAGTACTTGTACTTCTTGTTGTAATACCCGTAGTAGTAATAGCTATCGCTCATCTCGTGCGTCACCTCGTTCAGCACCAGGCCAACGACGTTGGCGCGGAGGCGCTGCAAGGTGGCCATGACGGAGGCGATGGCCTTGCGGTTGGTCTGGCCGGCGAGACTGACGACGACCACGCCGTCCACGCAGGTGGCCATCTTGAGCGGCTCGGAGAAACCGAGCAGCGGCGGGGCGTCCACGATGATGAGGTCGTAGTCCTTTTCGGCCTCCTCCAGAATCCTGGGAAGGCCGGGGCCGATCAGATCCACCGTGCGGCGCGAAACAGGGCCGGCCGGCAAGATGTCCAGGTCGGGGAGGCCCTCGAGCTGGGTGAGCTTCTCGCGCCAGAGCATTCCATTCCCGAGGATGGTGGAGAGGCCGGCATCGGGCCTGAAGCCCAACGTGCGGGCAACGCCGGGGCGGCGAAGGTCGGCATCGATCAGGAGCGTTTTCAGCTTCTGCTGGGCGTGCGCGATGGCCAGATGGACGGCGGTGGTGGTCTTGCCCTCGCCGGGGGTGGCGCTAGTCACCAGGATGCTCTTTAACGGCCGGTCGAAGCTGGTGAGCAGGATGGAATTGCGCAGGGTGCGGACGGCTTCCTCGAAGGAACGAGCCGATTTGGTATTCGCGGAGAGGAGCGCGGGAACGGGCGAATCGACTTTGACCAGGGCTGTAGAGCCAGACTTCTTGCGCACGGTGGGGAGGGCCTTCTTCCAGTCCCGGACTAGCGGGAGCGAGCCGACAACCTCGGCGCCCAAGAGGCGGCGGGCCTGCTCTGGGTCGCGGATGGTGGCGTCGAGGACGTCGGAGAGGATCGCCGCGCCGATGGCGAGGAACGATGAAAACAGGAAGGCCAGCATCAGGTTGAGCCTGACGTTGGGCGAGACCGGGTACTCCCCCGGGCGGGCGGGGTCGGCGAGACGGATGGAGCTGTTCTGGAAGCCGGCGTTGATGCCGGCTTCCTTGATCCTGGTGGTGAGCTCCTCGTAGAGCTTCTTATCGGCGTCGGCCTCGCGCTTGAAGGCCTGGTACTCGAAGGAGCGGACGTTGAGGGCGTCCCACTCGGCCTTGGTTTCGCTCACGGCTTTCTGGAGCATGCCCTCGCGGTTCTGGGCCTCGCGGAACTCGATCTCGACGCGGCGGACGATGCTGCCGCGGGTGGCGGCGAGCTGCTGCTGAACCTGGGCGACCTGGGCGGCGGCCTTACGGTACTCGGGGTGGTTGGCTCCGTAGTGGGCCTTGACCTCGGTGAACTTCTGGTCGGCGTCTTCGAGCTTTTCGGTGAGTCGCTTCAAGGACTCCCCTTGGGTGGAGACCTGGGCGGCTTCCATCTCGCCGTTGCGGACGGAGGTGTAGGCGGCCTCCTTGCGGAGGCGGTCGCTCTGGGCGGTGGTGTAGTCGGTATTGAGTTGAAGGAGGCGAGAGGAAAGGATGCTGGTCTTCTCCTCGGGGTTGATGACGTTCAGCTCGCGCTCGAAGCCGGCCAGGGCGGCGGTGGAGGTCTCCATCTTGGCTTTGAGGTCCTCGAGTTGCTTCTCCATGAACTCGGCGAGGCTGGCGGAGGAGCGGAAGCGAATATCGAAGGTATGACGGATGTAGGAGGTGGCGACGGCGTTGGCGACATCGGCGGCGAGGACGGGGTCGGGGGAGCGGTAGGCGATGAGCAACAGGTAAGTATTCGGCGGGCGGGTGACTCTGAGGCCGCCTAGAGAGACGGGGGCGTTCTGGGCTCGGGTGGTGGGCACCGCTCCCGGAAGAACCGCTCCCTCACGGTCGCGGCTCGGTACGGAGCGGCTCGGTACGGATGATGATGATGATGAGGGGGAGGAGGAGGAAGAGGTGGTGGCGGGGCGGAGGTGGAATTTGTCGACTACGGGACGGATGACGGAATCGGACTGGATGAGCTTGACCTGGGTGGCGAGGAACTGGTCGGCGTCGAACTCGGGGTACTGGGTGGCTTCCTGGCCGAGGACGCCGGGGGGCGTGCGGCGATCGACGTCGATGGTGGCGGTGGACTCGTAGATGGGCGTGACGCGCTGGGATACGACGAAGGTGGAGATGACGCAGGCGGCAACGAACCCGACGATCTTCCAGCGGTGGCGCTTGAGGATCCAGAGGTAGTGAGAGAGGGGGACGGTGGGCTCCTCGGGCTCGGGGTCGGGGCCGTACCAGCCAGGCGGCGGGACGTTGTAGGCCATGGGGAGAGCGGGGAGGTTGTTGTTGCCGGGGGGGAGCTGTGGAGTGGTGTTAGACATTAGATTGTTCTAAAGGGCGCTAGTCAAATAGGGAGGCTTGTCCAGAGGGGGAAAGCGGTGACAGGCAACTCTGTGGGCCGGCTGGGGCCGGCGCTCGTCGCCCGTCGCTCGTCGCTCGTTGAAAGGACCGGACAGAGAAGCCGGTCACCGTTTTCCCAGAGTTGGAGTTTTCGCGGGTTGTCGTGTTCATAAAGAAAAGGAGCAAACGCGCAGTGTACAAGGGCAAAATCGGGTACAGGCACGAATTTCGCAAGGGCGGCGAAATTCGGTCCAGTCCCCATTTTGCGGATCGGTTCATCGAGAAAAAGAGCAAACGCGCAGTGTACAAGGGCAAAATCGGGTACACAGTCCCCGTTTTGCGGATCGGTTCATCGAGAAAAGGAGCAAACGCACAGTGTACAAGGGCAAAATCGGGTACACAGTCCCCGTTTTGCGGATCGGTTCATCGAGAAAAAGAGCAAACGCGCAGTGTACAAGGGCAAAATCGGGTACACAGTCCCCGTTTTGCGGATCGGTTCATCGAGAAAAGGAGCAAACGCAGAGTGTACAAGGGCAAAATCGGGTACAGGCACGAATTTCGCAACGGCGGCGAAATTCGGTCCAGTCCCCGTTTTGCGGTGTACAAGGGCAAAATCGGGTACAGGCACGAATTTCGCAACGGCGGCGAAATTCGGTCCAGTCCCCGTTTTGCGGATCGGTTCATCGAGAAAAGGAGCAAACGCGAGTCCAGTCCCCGTTTTGCGGATTAGTGGATGGTGCTGTAGATTAAGACTCCGGAGGCGGTGGCGGCTCCGAAGGTGGCGATTTTCGCCAGGACTCCGAGGGTGTTGCGGCGGCCGGAGTTGTCGGGGATGTATAGGATGTCGTTGGCGACCAGGGTGACATCGGGGGACTGGCGGCGCATGATTTTCTGGAGCTCGATGGGGATCTCGTTCTTGTGGCCGGTGCGGTCGTCGCGGCGGACGATGTAGGCGACGTTCATGGCGTAGGGGGTGAGGCCTTCGGAGAGGGCGAGGGCCTTGAGGACGGTGGTTTCGTCATCGTCCTGAAGGGGGAAGGCGCCGGGCTTTTTGACGTTGCCGACGACGAAGACCTTTCCGATCTCGGGGACGCGGATCTGCTCGCCGCCGTGGAGGGCGAGGTTGACCTCGGGATCGGCCGCATCGATCAGGGACTTGACGGGGATGCGGCGGGTGAGGGAGATGGGGGCGCCATCGGGGCCGGTCTGGGAGTGGGTGACGAGGATCTCGGGACCGGCGTCGGGGGCGAGTCCGCCGGCGCGGGTGATGGCCTCGAGCAGGGAGATGTTGCCCATGGCCTGGAAGGTGACGGGGGTGCGGACGGCGCCGACGACGCTGATGGGACGGCTCTCATAGGCGACGATGTTGACGGTGACGTAGGGGTCCACGAGGATCTCCTCGGCGACGAGGGCGGCGGCGATGGCGGTTTCGAGCTGGGCGGGGAGGAGGCCGTCGGCACGGACGAGCTGCTTGAGCATGGGGAGGCGGATGTTGCCTTCGGCGTCGACGCGGACGGTGCGGGTGAACTCGGGGGCGTCGTAGACGGAGATGGCGATCAGGTCGTTGGGGCCGATTTTCTGGGCGGGGAGGTTGGCGGCGCCGGGGTCGGTAGGGGGGGCGGGTCGCTGGGCGGCGGCGCTTAGGGAGAAAAGCAAGAAGACGAGCAGGACGGCAGACGTGCGCATGAGGTTCCTTACGTTGCGTTGAGAGCAGAGCGAGTTTCCAGAGGGCAAATCTTGGGACAGGCACCAATTTCGCAAAGGCGGCGAAATTGGGTCCAGTCCCCGATTTGCGGAGTGGTGCGATACCCGAGTTGCGAAGACGATTTCCAGAGGGCAAACCTTGGACAGGCACGAATTTGGCAAGGGCGGCGAAATTCGAGCCAGTCCCAGAGGTTTGCGGTTCATTCGGTTACCCGACATATAGACAACACAAAACCAAAACAGCCAGCCGACACATCAACAAGACAAAACAGCTACTCGACATATAGACAAGACAAGACAGCCAGGTCAGCGTTTGTAGCCGTTGGGCTTGAGGGTGGTGACTAGCTCGCCGAGGACGGAGTCGACGCGGGAGAGCTTTTGGCCTAGGGTGTTGAGCTGGGTTTGCAGGCCGGTGGTGCCGCCGGTGAGGGAGCGGGCGACGTCGATGGTGGCGCGGCGGGCGAACTCGGAGAGGTTCTGGCCACCGTCGAGACGGCAGGCGGCGCAGACGGCGTCGTATTCCTGATCGTTGACGCGGAAGTGAATCACGCGGGCACGCGGGGTGGACATCGGGAGCTTGGGCATTGGCCTCTGGAGGACTGGGAAGATTGAGCCAGGGAGGGGGTTTCGGGCAAAGCTCTCGCTCTGCGAGTCCCATTCTTGGTGGCACACTCAGTGGTGATGCTTAGAATGGCCTTCTCCCAATGGGAGAAGGCGACCGCGCTGCCAATAGACGAAAAACAGCGCGAGAAAAGAGCTTAGCGCAGGAACACTTGTATTACAAGTGTTTCTAAGGCCTTTTGCGTCTTAAATTCGGTTAACAAGGCAAGTCTATGACTCGGAAGAGGGGTACACCTCTGGGTGGTGGGTAATGGTTGGGTGGGGAGGGGGCTGGGCAAAGCACTAGGGGCAAGGCTTGGACAGGCTCGAATGGTGGGGAGTTTACACGGGGCAAACCTTGGACAGGCTCGAATGGTGGGGAGTATACACGGGGCAAACCTTGGACAGGCTCGAATGGTGGGGAGTATACACGGGGCAAACCTTGGACAGGCTCGAATGGTGGGGAGTTTACACGGGGCAAGGCTTGGACAGGCTCGAATGGTGGGGAGTATACACGGGGCAAACCTTGGACAGGCTCGAATGGTGGGGAGTATACACGGGGCAAACCTTGGACAGGCTCGAATGGTGGGGAGTATACACGGGGCAAACCTTGGACAGGCTCGAATTTCGCAGACGGCGCGAAATTCGAAGCCAGTCCCAGAGGTTTGCGGATTCGGTCCCAAAGACAGGCAGACGCTAGCGGGAAGGTTCTTTGGCGGCGAGGGCGGAGAGGAGAAGGATCAGGAGGGCGGTTAGGGCGGGCCTATGGAGGGGGTAGTCTACGGTGGCGTGGAGGAAGACGGCTAGGATTCCCAGGGCCCAGGGGGATTGCAGGGCGGCTCGGGCGGACCAGAGGGCTACCAGGGCCAGCATCAGGAAGAGGGGGAGGCCTCCTTCGGCGGCCCACTCGAGCCAGTCGTTGTGGGCGTGGTTGACGGTGAGTCCGATGTCGAAGGACGTATACGCGGGGTAAGCGCTTTCGTAGGTGCCGAGGCCGAAGCCGACGATCGGGTGGCGGCGGGCCATTTCGAGGGAGGAGACGGCGATTTCGCGGCGGGTTTTGAAGGGGTCGGGATCCTGGAACCGCTGCCAGACGACTTCCCAGCCGACGACAGCGATGAAGATGCCGGCGAGGGCGGCGAGGCGGAGGACGGTGGAGGCGCGGGGGCCGGATCCGCGTTTATGGCCCCAGAGGGCGGCGAGAGAAATGACGGCAACTTCGAGGGTGCAAATGATGGTTCCGGCGCGGGAGGCTCCAGCGATCACGGTGGCGAACATGGCGGCGGCCATTGTGGCGTAGGCGATCTTGTGGCGGTGGGACCAGAAAGCTTCGACCAAGGCGAGGGGGAGGACGAGCTCGATGAAGCAGGCGTAGTGGTCGCGGTTGAGGAAGGGCCCCATGACGAATTCCTTGTAGTCGGTGGGGAAGAGCCAGAAGACCTTGCCATCGGAGCTGAAGAGCTGGGCGACGGAGAGGATGCTGAGGGCGAATCCGAAGACGAGTAGTGCGCGGCGGAGGGCGGCGCGGGCGGCGGGCTCGGCGTAGAGCTGGAGTCCGAGGAAGAAGAGGGCGAATAAGGCGGACCAGTCGAGGACGGAGGTCCAGGTTTCGTAACGGTAGACGGTGCGGCCGGTGGCGAGCTGGAGGAGTCCCCAGAGAAGGATGGCGGCGAGGGGCGCGAGGAGGATGGAACGCACGATGGGCGCGGGGCGGGCGGCGGCGTGGAGGGCCCAGGCGGCGGTGAGGGCCCAGGCGGCGGCGAGGGTGAAGACGGCGGCATCGAAGAGGAAGGCGCAGGAGCGGCCGGGGATCCAACTGGTGAGAATCAGCAGGAAGAGGAGGGCGAGGAGGATGTGGCGGGCGGCGGTATTCAATCGACGCGCTCCAGGGTGAAGTTACGGAGGCGGATGGCGCCTTCGATGCGGGTGGTGCCGGGGGCGCGGCGGTAGCTGAGGTCGAGGCGGGCGAGGCGGAGGGTGGGAGGCGTTTCAAAGAGGAGGGTGACGGGCTTCCAGTCGTCGTTCGAGAGGTTGGGGGATTCGGCGATGACGGTGGGCTGGGCGGTGAGATCGACGGTACGGAAGCGAAGGCCGGAGCGCGGGGAGAGGCCGGTAGTGGCGTATTCGAAGGCGAGCCGGTAGCGGGAGGAGGGCTCCAGGGCGGCGTATTGCCAGAGGGGCTCCCAGGCTTCGGGCTGGGATCCGGTGAAGGCGAGGCGGAGGCCGGGGAGGTCCTGGCTGACCTCGATGCCATCGGCGGGGTTGAGGCGCCAGTCGAAGCCGAGGCCGGATGGCGGGGTCTGGAACGCGCCGTTGACAGGGCCGCGGGCGGGATCGATGGCGGGGAATGCGATGAGACGGCGGCGGGCGAGGTGATTCCAGAGGGCGAGGGCGTCGGGGCCGCGGGCGGCGGCGAGGAGGCGGTCGCAGTAAGAGAGGAGGAGGGGGGCGTCTTCGGGGGCGGGGCGCTGGAGGATGCGTTGGGCGGCGGGGGCGGCGGCGTCCCAGTGGGGGCCGTTAACGAGGAAGGCGAGGTACTGGCGCATGATGGCGGGCTGGTCGGGGATGGCGCGTTGGAGGATCTGGGGGCCGTCGTCGGTGTAGTTCCAGAGGAGGCGGAAGAGGGGAACGGGCTCGTAGGCCATTTCGGCGGCGGCGCGGGACCACTTCCAGAAGTTGGGGGAGTCCTGACGGCGGAAGTAGTAGTTGGCGAGGGTCCAGCGGGGGTTGTAACCTTTATCGCTACGCGAGGCTTCGAGGAGATGGCGCTCGGCGGCGGGGAAATCGTTGCGGAGTTCGGCGCGGAGTCCGAGGGCGATGAGGGCTTCGGAGTCGCCGGGGCGGGCGCGGAGGACGGATTGGAGGACGCTCCGGGCCTGGGCGGGGGAGAGGCCGGCGCCTTCGGCGAGGTCGGCCCAGCCCTTGGCGTAGCGGGCGTTGGCGGGGGCGAGTTCGAATGCGCGCCGGGTGCTTTGGGGGGTGGCCTGGGCGTAGAGGAGGTCGGCGTAGGCGAGGCGGGCGGAGAACCAGGCGCCGAGGGCGGCGAGGAGGGCGATGGCGAGGAAGAGAGAGCGGCGGAGGGTCACTGCTCGTCTCCGCGGATGAGGATCGCGGTTCCGGAGACGAGGCCGAGGGAGCCGAGGCGGGTGGCCCACCAGTTGACTTCCATGGAGACGGGGGTGACGGCGTGGAGGCGGACGCGGCCTTCGGCTCCGCCGGGGCCGGTCCAGGAGAGCTCGGCGGTTTCGGGCTTGTTGGCGGGGCCAAGGAACTGGAAGCTGACGTCGGGGGAGACGGGGCGGTCGGTGACGCGATATCGGGCGCGGTAGCTGCCGCGGAGGATTCCGTTGTCCTCCGTGATGGCGAGCTCGATCATCTCGGGGGGGTAGAGGGCGCGATCGCGCTCGGCGACGTCGTGAGAGAAGAACCAGCGGCCGGCGAAATAGGAGTGAGGGGGGCGAGGGGTAGGGGTGGGGGCTGGGGTGGGCGGGGGCTGAGAGATGACCGGGAGGGCTCGGGGCGGCTCGGGAACCGGAGAGGGGGTGGCGGCGGGGACGGGTTCGCTCGGGGCGTTGTAGGACGGGCGTGCCTCCGCGATGGCAGGGGCGGCGGGCGTTGGCCTTGGCTGAGGAGCGGGCCGGTTGTGGAAGGCGCGGGCCGGGGCGGGAGCGGGAGCGCGGGTGGGCCTGGCTTGCTTGGCATGGGTGTCTTCGGGGGCGCTGTCGGCCCGATAGGGGGTCTCGCCGGCGGAGGCTGCGTTCCAACGGAACAGGAGGGCCATGAGTGCGATGCCTACGACGGCCGCCGCGAGCCAGACCCAGGTGGCGAGGCTCAGACTGGAGAGAAACTCGCGGACCTGGTCCAGACGGCTGGGGGCGGCGGCGACGATCCGGCCTTGCTCCAGGAGGAGCGCGTCGTATTCGTTGCGGCTGGTGGGGTCTTCGAGAGTTTCGGCAATTCCGTTGAGGCGTGCCAGCTGGCGCTCGCAGACGCGGCGGAGGGCCTCGTCCTGGTACTGATCGGGATGCAGGAGTTGGGCGAGCTTGCGGTAGGCGCGGCGGATCTCTTCGGGGGAGGCAGAGCTCTCCAAGCCGAGCTCTTCGTAGTAATTCATGGGCGGTTCCGTGGGGCGGAAGAGCAGGGGCAGGCGGATGGGGCACGCGGTTGTCGTACTACAAGTGCGCGACGCGGATTCTTCCCACTTGCCTGTTGAGCCATAAAGGAATACAATTCTAAGCCACAGGAGTTATGCGCGTGTCCTCAATTCGCCTATTGCTTGTTTGCATGGTCGCCGGGGCGATCGCCTTCGGTGCGAGTCCTTCCATCGGTATGGCGGTTGCCAACGGCAGCTTCCAACTGGACAAGTCCAAAGTATACGGCAATGCCACCCTGTTCGATGGCAGCTTGATCGAAACCGCGGCGGTTTCGTCGGATCTGGTTCTGCACAACGGCGCACGTCTGCGCCTTGGCACCGAATCGCAGGCGCTGATCCATCCCAACTATCTGGTGCTGGAGAAGGGGCAGAGCGAGATCAACGGGTCGTCGGGATACTCGATTCAAGCGCTGGGCCTGCGCGCCGCGCCGGACTCTCCACAATCGCGGCTGGTGGTTACGTACAATGGGGCGGCGCACATCCAGGTGGCTGCGCTGATGGGGAGTGCAAGCATCTCGGCAGCGAACGGCGCGCTGGTTGCGAACGTGCCGGCCGGGACCGCGCTGGAGCTGGATCCGCAGGCGGCGGGCGCGGCGACTGCGTCCACACTCTCGGGGGTGCTGCAGTCGAAGGCGGGTGCGTTCCTGCTGCCCGATGAAGTTTCGCACGTTACTTACACGCTTCTCGGCGCCGGGTTCGAACCTTTCGTCGGCAAGTGCGTGGAGGTTACGGGGGGCATCGACGCCTCGGTGCAGCCGGCCACCGGCTCAACGCAGGCGATCCGCGTTCTGACGATTCACGAGTCTAAGGGCTGCAAGCGTGCGGGAGCTTTCTGGCACAGTCCGAAGGTGATTATTGCCGGAGTGGCGATCGTCGCAGTCGGAACGACCGCCGGCGTGTTGGCCACGCGCGGCTCGTCATCGCCGACCCTCAGCGCGCAGTAGAGTCACTGGGTCGCGTAGGCACGATGACCTATGCCGCTTGAGTGGTACGCGTTAGTCGTCAAACCTAACCACGAGAAAGCTGTGTTTGAGCACCTCTCGGTCTCGGCGTATGAGGCCGCTCTGCCGTTGTACCGGTCGCGGCGACGCTGGTCGGACCGTTACAAGGAAGTGACTCTTCCGCTCTTTCCGGGGTACGTTTTTTGCCGGTTCTCCTACCACAGCCGTGTGAGGGTTCTGCGTGTACCGGGCATACGCTCGGTGGTGAGCGCGGGTCCCGAGCCTGCGCCGATTCCGGCGCGGGAGATCGAGGCCATCGAGGCCGTCATTCGTTCCGGGCTGCCGGTGAAGCCGTGGCCATTTCTGAAGGTCGGGCAAAGAGTCGCGGTGACGGCCGGGCCGTTGCGGGGGGTGGAGGGCATACTGGCAGAGTTCCGCAAGACCTGGCACGTGATCGTGAGCGTCGAGCTACTCCAACGTTCGGTCGCGGCGGAGGTGGACCTCGATTCGGTGTCCCCGATCAAGTAGCGCTCCCTTGGCCGCTCAGCGCACTGACGGGGAGGGCTACCTTATGATGGGGTAGTGGCCGCAGGACAGCCGGCTGAAGGACTGAGTTGCAGAAGATCAAGAGTATTCAAGCGAACCCGGCGCTCTTCCAGGTTCTGTGGATCGTGGCCATGGCCGCAGTGATTATCGGGGAGCTTCTGCCCGGCAACAGCGCGGCGATGCGCCTGGTAGCCGCCACTCACATTAACGACAAAACGCTGCATTTTACGGCCTACACGCTGCTGGCGTTCATCCCCGTGTTCGGCTTCAAGATGGGGCGCGGGATCCCGCTCGCGTTGTCGATGATCCTTCTGGGGGTGGCGCTCGAGTTTGCCCAGCGCCTGGTCCCTTCCCGGAGCTTCGAGGTTGCCGATATGGTGGCCAACGCATTGGGGGTCCTGGCCGGAATGCTGCTGGCCCTGGTCGCGCAGGCCTCCCTGCGTGTCGTGGAGCCGTGATGGCCGCGGGCGATCCACGTCCCTCCCGGCACGAGGGCAGCCCTTGTCCGAACTGCGGAGCACTCAATGTTCATCGGTCGCACCGCAAAGGTGTCACGGAGCACGTGCTCGCGGTGGTAGGCGCCAGAATCCGCCGCTGTCATGCGTGCAACGCGCGCTTCGCGCGGCTCTTCAACTCCGCTGTATACATCGACGACGCCCGGCGCGCACTGCTGCGTGCGGGGGTGCTGCTACTCATGATCATCGGAGCGGCAGTGGTGGTCCTCGTGATGCTGTGGTTCATGAAGAGGCAGGCGTCCATCGGGCCTTCCGACTGCTTCCTGCGCCTGCCTCGGGCGTTTCGGGCTTAGGTCCTTGCGTTTCGTGGGTGGCTGAACTGAAGTTCACCACGGCGCCGCCGCGGCCCCACCCCAGGAACCGACGCATCGCCGTGCGTCTCATGCGGTCAGCGCACCTCATGGAGTGTGTGGACTACACCCGCGGGGAAGACGACGAGCGGGCGGGAGAGCCAAGCAGGCAGTCAGACGGGCCAATGGCTGCCTGCTTCTTCATGAACCAGAGCATGGTGAGAATCACCACGGCAGCTCCAGCGATCATGAGCAGAAGGAGCGCGATACGGCGGAGAGCGCGGTGGACATCGTCGACATAGACGGAGGAGGCGAAAAGGCGCGCGAAGCGTACATTGCAGGCATGACAGCGGCGCATCTTGGCGCCCACGATTGCGAGCAGATGCTCGGTGGCGCCCTTGCGGTGCGAGCGGTGAACGCTGAGAGCGCCGCAATTCGGGCAGAGGCCGCCCTCGTGCCGCGTCGAGGCGGGAGACGGCGCTGCAGCGGCGGGACCAGGCACATGCGGGGACGGCGCCTCGGACGGCTGCGGGGCGGGCGCGGTCGCTACGGCGGGCTTCTCGCGCGGCTCGGGTTCGGCGCTCGCTTCTCCCAGAAGGCCGTGGCGGCGCGCCAGGCTGGTGAATTCCTCGTAGGCTGCTTCCGCGTGGACCGTGCCGTCCCGTTCGCGGAAAAAGTAGCCGGCGCGAGCGGGTCCGTAGTTGTCGGGCCTGATTACCAACGCCACCTGCCACGGTTGGGGGAAGTACGAGTCGAAGATCTCGAGATCATGTGAGGAGAGCTCGACGCCGCTACGGGTGTGGGAATGATACCAGCCTACCGGTTCGAGTTCCTGCAGCTCGGGCTCCCTTTGCGGCGCGTGAAGCAGATCCTTGAGCACGGTGCGGTCGCGCTCGGAAAGGACAAATCGGGGACCGAAGGCATGCTCACATTCCAGCGGGCGGTAGGTCAGGATCCGTATCCGGCCGCGAGCGGCCGTGCCGAACAAGACTCCGCCCACCTCCATCCCACCGTGCCGGAAACGGAACAGACCGTCAACGGCATTGGCGCAGACCTCTTCCATCGCCGGGACGGCATACTCGATCTGGATGGCGTGGCCAGCCACGGCCCAGGAGCGGAATTCGCGATCTGCGTTCTCGGTTGCCATACGCTACGCGCGTCTTCGGGCGCTACCTCCCCCGGGCGTAATGGCAATCGCCAGGTTAGCGTCCGAAGTTGGATGCTCCTCACTTTACACTACCTCCGAGCTCTCGAGCAATTGCTTTCGGGTGCGGCTCATCGCGTTCGCGTCTTGTCCGGGCCTTGGCCGCGGGAGTTGGGTATGATCATCGCTGGCGGCCTTCGGTGACGCCGGGTCGACGCCATCCGCCGCTGATCGCAGACGCGATCGCCCCTATGGTCCCTAGGTGCGCTGATCATCCCACCGCCAAATCACGAGCCCGTTGGCGCAACAACCCAAGACACGCCGGAAGCCCCCAGAGTGCGCTTCAACCCCTGTTGAGTTAATGTCTGCACGGACATGAGAGGGCAAGTTCTTCACTCACTGCTCGACGGCAAAGCGTTTTGTGGTGGACAGTAGCCGCGGCCCAGCCCCGGCACAGACCGGAAGCCCTGACACCTCGCGACAAGGCAGGAGCTACTTCCCCAAAACGCCGCTTTGGACCTCTTTGCGGAGAGTTGGCAGGCCCTTTACGGAGAGGCGCAAGCGCGCTGTTCTTGTACATTTCGTGTACACGCGTGCCGCCACTTCGTCATAAGTTCGTGCAAACCAAAGAGTGGCTCCCCGGCATGGATTCGAACCACGATTTTACGAACCCTTGCCGATTGTGTAAGTTATGGATTCCAAGAAGGCCAGGAATGCCGAGTTGGGCAGGAAAGACCGGCATCGGTACAACCATCGGTACAGCCTCGCGCCGGATAAAGTCGGCAGTCTCGCGGTGCCGACTACCGACACAACGACCCTTTCGCCGTGAAGCGAAGGTCAGGACCAACTGCTCATTGCCTCGAAGTTGCCGCTGCCTGAATCGAATCCAGGAACTCGTACCGGTCGCGATGCTGCTCGGGCAGAGCCTTGCTTTCGCCGTCGAAGTGCATCACCACGTGCACCGTGGTGAAGCTCGGCCATTTGGCCAGACCAGAGCCGTTGGGATCGCCCGTTTTGATGAAATTCGCGAAATAGACGTTCATCGTCTCCGCGGTCTTGTAGTCGGCCGGCTGCCAGTCCACCTTTTTCGAATCCAGCATCTTGAAAACGTACTCAAGTTCCATTGCGTGAGACGCGCCAAAAGTTTTGAGGCCGGTGGCCTTGATCTGGTCTTCGGCGAGAGGCACCGGGCGGTCGAATTGGTAGCGGTACACAGGCTTGCCGGTTCGGGTCTGCGCTTCGAGCCATTTCCAGGTCCCGAGCACGATGAAGTTGTCGCTCGCGAGATCGCCAGCCGATCTCACCGCATCTTCGTCCGTCGCGGCTGGATACAGCTTCAGCGCGGCGTCGGCATGATCTTTGAACTCCTGGCGCAGACGCTCGGGAAAGGTCTTGGCGGTGGGCTTTTCCTTGGCCATTAGAACGGCCATCCGGATCTCGTCCGCATTCCACCCCGCCAGCAGCGGGATCTGGCTTTGTTTCCCCTGGGCATAGATGGAGGGGACGTCGGTGGGCAGAAAGTAGCCGTCCACGTTCGGCCAGAACCCCATGCCGCGATTCTTCTTCATCGCCTCGCGGAGCAGGTCCTCGGAGGACTTCGCACGCAGCTCAGCGAGAGATGGCGCTCCGATGGATGCGGCAAACTCGACACCCTGCTTCTCACTCTCGCCGAGAGAAGGCGAGCCCCGTCCGCCCACCGCGCCAACGAACGACCCGCTCTCGCCCACCGCCTGCTGGAACAAATCGCGGGAAAGTGGCGAGGCCATGAGCGCGCTCACCGACAGGGATCCGGCCGATTCGCCGCCGATGGTCACCCGGTGGGGGTCGCCACCGAATGCCGCGATGTTCCTCTGAACCCACTCGAGCGCCGCCACCTGATCGAGCAGGCCATAGTTGCCGGACGCCTTGTGCGCGGACTCCTTGGTGAGTTCGGGGTGGGCGAGGAAGCCGAAAATGCCCAGCCGGTAGTTCGCATTAACCACCACTATGCCCTGCCTGGCGAAGCTCTCGCCATCGTACCGGGGCTCGTCGGCGGAGCCCGTTGCGAAGCCACCCCCGTAGAACCACACGTACACCGGCAAAGGCTTCGCCTCGTGTTTCGCGGGGGCCCATACCACCAGATAGAGGCAGTCCTCGCTCATCGTGCCGCGGGAATTGAGAGGACCATAGACGTCGCCTTGAACGCAGTGTGCGCCGGTTTCATCGGCCTTGCGCACCCCGGTCCAGGGCTGCATCGGCTGCGGAGGCTGCCAGCGCAGGTTCCCTACGGGCGGGGCGGCAAAGGGTACGCCCCGGAAGATTCGGACGGACGAGTCGGAGTTGACGGTCCCTTCGAGGGTCCCGGTGTCGATCTTTACCCGGTCCGCGGCCATCGCCAACGCGGCCATTGCGGCCAATATCATCGCGCTTCGCATAACACACTCCTTGTAGACAGTCTCATAGTGGGAACACACCGGCAATGACGGCAACCAGAGTCATCAACACGGATGCCCCGAACAAAAACAGAAAGCAGAACTTCTGATGCTCGCGCAGCTCCACTCCCGCAAGCCCGACGATGAGGAAGGTGGCGGGAGTCAGTGGGCTGACGGGGAAACCCGTAGTCATCTGCCCGAGCACGGCAGCCTGCGCCATCTGGACCGCGGGGATTCCGAAAGCGCGGGCCGTTTCAGCCAGTACGGGCAGGACCCCGAAATAGAACGAGTCTGGATCGAACAGAAGGCTCAGCGGCATCGAGAGCAGACCCAAAGTGAAGGGCAGGTGCGGGGCGAGGCCGGGCGGAGCGGCTCTGACCGCGGCCTTGGCCATGGCCGCTAGCATTCCCGATTCCTTCAAGATGCCAGTGAATGCGCCTGCGGCGAAGAGGATGCCGGCCATCAGCAGCGCGGCTCGCGAGTGCGCATCGATGCGTTGCCGCTGCATTCCCAGATCGGGATAATTCAGCCACAGAGCCAGAACCAGGCCCGCCATGAAGACCGCCACGGGATCGAGCCGGGCCGCGATCATACCCGTGATGAGCAGCAGCGTCAGAATCAGGTTGGCCCAGAAACGCCCTGGACGGCGGAGGGCCCGCGCGTCAGCATCGAGCTCGCGTTGAAACGCCGCGCCGCCGCCGGAACTCTTGAGGCCAAGGCGCTTTGCCTCTCTTCGTCCGAGCCACCACGCGCTGCCAAACACGAAGGCCAGTCCGGCGAGTTGCACTGGCACGAGCGGGCGAAAGATCGACATGACGGGAACGTGGAGGGAAGCTGACGCGCGGATCATGGGACCGGTCCAGGGCAGAAAGTTGACGCCCGCGGCCAGGGATGCAGCGCACGCCAGCACACGCCTGTCCATGCCGAGCCGATCGTAGAGCGGCAGCATCACCGGAATCGTGACCAGGAACGTCACCGCGCCGGAGCCATCCAGGTGGACCAGAAGGGCCAGCAGCGAAGTCCCCATTACGATTCGGACCGGGTTGGTGCCTGCGATACGCAGAATGCCGTCGATGATTGGGTCGAGCATTCCGGCGTCGGTCATGATTCCGAAGTACAGGATGGCGAAGATAAACATCCCCGCGACGCCGGCGACGCTCTGGATGCCATGCACCATGAACGGTGCGATCTTCAGTCCGAAGCCGCCCACCAGCGCAGAGACGACGGGAATGGCGATCAACGCCGTCAGCGGCGCCATCTTCCGGGTCAGAATCGCCGCCAGCACAGCGGCGATGGTAAGGAAACCGAGAAGGGCAAGCATGGCTGCCTATTCAAACACCACGCGCCGCGCGGCCAGATCGTCGAGAGCGGCGTCGTCCAGCGCGAACAGCTCCTTCAGAGCGCACCTGGTGTGCTGCCCCAACACCGGTGCGGGCGAAGACGGGTGGCCCGGCGTCTCGGAGAGTTTGACAGGGGTTCCGGTTACCCGATGCTTTCCGGCCGTCGGGTGATCGATGAACGGGAACATCTGCCGAACCTCGCACTGCGGATCCTCCGCTACCTCGCGGAAGTCCCTCACCAGCGAACACGGAATGCCCGCAGACCGCAATTCGCCAATCCACTCCGCCACGGGGCGCTGCGCGAAGATCCCGGCCAACAGCGCTTCGAGCGCATCCCGGTTTTGGATGCGCGCGGCGTTCGTTTCGTAGTCCGGGTGCTTTTCGAGATCGGGCCGCCCCAGGACCCTGCAGAAAGCCGACCAGAGCCGCTCGCTGCCGACCGCGATGGCTATCTCCCGGTCGCTGGTGTGGAACACCTGGTACGGCACCACCGTCGGGAATGACGTTCCCATCGGCCGCGGGATGACCTCCGATCCGAGATAGCTCATGTAATTGGAACTCATGGTCGAGATCATGCTATCGAGCATGGAGACATCCACGAATTGCCCGCGGCCGGTCTTCTCTCGCGCGCGCAGCGCCAGCAGAATGCCCATTACCGCGAACAGGCCCGCCGTGACATCCGTTACGCCGTAGCCGCAGCGAACCGACTCGCCTTCCGCTGTCCCGGTCATGCTCAGCAGACCGCTCGATGCTTGTACCACGAGGTCCATGGCGGCCTCGTCCCGCGAGGGACCATCCTGCCCATAACCCGAAATCGAACAGTAGATCAGTCGCGGGTTGCGCTCACGCAGGGCCTCGTAGCCGAGTCCCAGCCGGTCCATTGCGCCCGGGCGAAAGTTCTCCACCAGGACATCCACCTTGTCGACAAGGCGCAGGCACAGATCGAGACCTTCCGGCTGCTTCAAATCGATGGAGATGCCGCGCTTCCCGCGGTTCAGCCCCAGAAAGACGCTGGCGATGCCGCCCGCGAATGGCGGCCCCCATCCACGGCCCATATCCCCATCGCGCGCCTCCAGCTTATAGACCTCCGCGCCGTAGTCGGAGAGCAGCAGTGTGCAATAGGGGCCGGCGAGCGCATGGGAGAAGTCCAGAACACGGACTCCATCCAGAGCTCGCACAGGCGGTGCGGGCAGGTCGGCTTCGATCTCCATGCGCAACAGGGCCGAGCCATACGTCTTGCCCTGCGGATCGGCCCGCAGCGCCACAGTGCCGCCGCCATCCAGGCTCTCGTGCAGGAGGAAGTTCAGCGCGCAGAGATTGGGGAGTTCGAAACGCTCCACCTCCCCGTGGCAGACGCCGGCGAAGTGCTCGCGCACACGCTCCGCGGTTACCTGCCGGACCAGGATCGGGTAGTATTCGGACTTCCGCGCAATGATTCCGATGTTACACGTGTTGCCCTTGTCGCCCGAACGCGCATGCGCGAGCGCGACCAGCGGAATCCTGCTCATATTATCACCTCGGGCGTGGCTTCGCTCTTCGGAATTAAGGTGGGCCAGTAGGCCACAACGTCCTCCACTCTGGGGCGTCCGCCTCCGAGACCCGTCACCGAAGGCGGTCCGCTCAGAACCAGGGGTGCGATCTCTTTGCTGAAGCGTTCGACCGCGGCGCGATCCTGAGCGCGCACTCCGAAGCGCAGAACCACTTCCGGCAGTTCCCCGCTGAGTTCCGGCCGGGGAGAGGCGGCGGGCATAGCATGGCACGCCGATGTCCCCAGGTATTCGCTGCGGATCGCATCGAACCGAAGGCCGAGGCGGTCCAGCCGTTCGCGGACAATGCGGTCGCCGGCCTGCGCCTTACCATACGCATCCGGCCAGGCATAGGCGACCTGGCCGATCGCCTTGAAGCCCCCCGCGTAGCTGATGGAGACCTTGTAGGAATCGGTCGCCGGAAGACCCCGGATTCCGTGAAAGCGTGTGCGATCCGGGCCCGCCTGTTCCAGTTGGATGGTGGTGAAATCGGCGATGCAATCGGGTGTGACATACGCCCGCGGGTCGCCTATTTCGTATACAAGCTGTTCCTTGACCGAGGCCACGCACACCCTGCCGCCGGTGCCGGGGTGTTTGGTCAAAACGAACGTACCGTCGGGCTCGGCTTCGAGAATCGGATAACCGATGCCGGCCAGATCGGGAATCGACTCCCAGTCCACCTGGCAGTTCCCGCCGGTTACCTGGGCGCCGCATTCGATCGCGTGGCCAGCGACGATTCCGGCCGCTAGACGATTCCAATCGTCCGCGCGCCATCCGAATTCGTGAATCATCGGACCGAGGGCGAGCGCGGCATCCGCGCAGCGGCCGGTGATGACGATCTGCGCGCCCCGATCGAGTGCTTGCGCGATGGGAAATGCGCCGAAGTACACGTTGGCGCTGCGAACCTTCGAACGAACGTCCGAAAGCGGCGCGCCCGTGTCCATGTTCCGAAACTCAAGGCCGCGCGCCATCATCTCGTCCAGGCGGCCGGAAATGTCGTCGCCGGTGACGGTGGCCACACGGACGCTGAGGCCGTGCTTCTCGGCCGCTCGGAGTACCGCGCGACGGCACGCCAGCGGATTGAGGCCGCCGGCGTTGGCGACCACCCGTATGTTCTTCTCCACCAACTCCGGCAGAACGCGATCGATCATCTCGACAAAGTCGCGAGCATAGCCGGCGTCGGCGTCCCTGGTCCGCTGCTTCTGGAGGATCGACATGGTCACTTCCGCCAGATAATCCAAGGTGAGATAGTCGATCGGGCCTCGCCGGATCTGTTCGACCGGCGCGTCAACCGAGTCGCCCCAAAAGCCCTGGCCGTTTGCTATTCGAATCATTTCACCTCACGCAACACATTGCTGGCGTCAGCCTCGCGCACCAGTCGAGCGGCGTCGTCCTCCAGAAGAAACCGCTGTTCCACCAGACGCTGGGCGGCAGCCTTCACCTTCGCCACATACTCCTCGTGGGTCCCGTACCGCTCTTCGAGAGATGGCCGAGGATCTCCCGAGGCGAGCCGCTCCGCCTTCGTCCGGGCGAATGGGATAAACCCGCCTATGAATCCGCAGCTGCGGCCTTTGCGATACCCCGACGCAGTCACGTTCCAGCCCAGGTACGTGCCTAACGGCGCCTGGTGCAGCACCGATGGAACGCCACTCAGTTCATTGCCGTCCGCATCCGTCCTGGGCACAAGCATCGGAATCATCGCGCGGATCAACGGCGGCTGCCGACCGATGGCGCCCGAGAGATCGTTGCACCGGAAATCCGGCCCGAAATCGTAATCCCAAAACGGATTCATCATATTGTCCGGGAGAGGAACGCCAGGGATGACTGGAAACCTCATGGCCGTTCGTACCGGCGGCACCAGGTCCCCGTGATCTAGGCGTGGATAGCGGCTTTCCGGCGGCGGCAGATCCTTAACCACCCAATCGATCAGTGCTCGCCTGAGCGTCCGCATCGCCTCCATCACGGAGTTGGGATTGCCGGGCAGGGAGCACAGCCCGCTCGATGCGGTCGTCACGTCGAACCCGCCCTTTCCGCCCCCGTGCGTCACGCCCGGGAAATAGTAGCGGCGCACCTCGGGAGGCAGGGGGATATCCGCGTCGGCCCTGGTTCCCACCAGGCCGGGAGACATACGCAGGTCCCAGAATTCGCTTGCCCCGAACGTTTCGATGATTTTCGGGCACGTTGCTGTGGCGCGGCACCGGTCGAGCAACCCGGCCGTCTGGCGGTGGCGCGCTTCGTCGTGGTAATCGCTCCACCACAGCACGCCCTCGCTGCCCGGTTCGTAGAGGCCGGTGGCTCCGCCAGGAATCGCAAAGCGAAAATTCAGCGGGTTTTGCCGGGCGGCGATGTTCGGGTTGGCCCCGTCCCAGACGATCCGTTTCGCCTCGTCCTGATTGAAGCCGAGATTGAGAAACGTCTTGATGAAGTTGCCCGATTGCGATGTGCCGAAAGCGATCGCGTGCCGGATGCGCCGGGCGAGGGGGTTGGGGTTGCCGTTATCGTCTTTGCCCGAATACCTAAAGAAGGAAACGATGTCGCGCGTGGCAGCCAGGCCGATGCCCAGCACCAGGGGATCCTTGGCTGTATATACGACCTGGTAGAGCAGTCCCGGATCGAAGCCGCCCTTCAGGCAGACCTTGGTGGGGTCCGGCACGCCCGGGAATGGCGTTCGGGTGCAATCGGCGAACGCCCAATCCGTGGCGGGAATCGGAATGAGCTGCCCGTCGTCGGAGGCCTGCTTCGTGAGAAGTGCCCTGCTGGGTTCGAGGCTCGCCGGGCGCTGATACCGCAAGCCGGCGTAACCGGCCGTGAGCGAAGCGGTCTTTGCGCCCACCGGCAGGTCACTCAACCTCGCCAGAACCGGACCCGTGATGGAAGAACCGTCGGCGTTTCGTGCGACAGGGACTGTGATCATCTCGAGCTTTGGCCGCGGCTCCAGGTCCCCTTGCCAGCCGCTGCTCAGCAGAGCATGCCCCGAATTCAGGTCGTCGGTGTACGTTCGAGAATTCAGCGGCGAGTTCCCACGGTTCGGCACCTCGTACAGCAGTACGCCACTCGCCTTCTCGCGGTCGACGGGCAAGACGAGCGTGAACGTTGCCGAATATTCCACCTTGCCCCGCGCGTTTTGCGGCGCGAGGCTCAGGTCGTTGATCATCGCGTTTGCAGGGTCCCTCGGATCGAGTTCGCCGAAAGCCCGCCCGGTCAGGATCTCGTATTGCCCGCCGGAGCCGAATGACTTGCCTGCGAACGCCGGCGACTCCCGATGCTGCACGTCGATGCGGGCTACGCGGGCGTCCGCGTAGCCCGCGCCCAAGATCAGCGCCACCACGCCCGCGAGCAGCGGGATCGGCCGGGTGGGCGTCATGATTGCGCCAGGCACTAGATGCTTCCCATGTTATGGCTGCCGCATCTTTCGCACAATTGAAAGGTTTGGATCTCAGCCATAGAGAGCATGAATAACCGGCCCCGTCAAAACAATCGCCACCTGGTGATAGTCTGTACCTATGAACGTTGAGTTGCGACATCTCGAGGCATTCCTCGCCGCTGCGCGGCATCGCAGCTTCACGCGGGCCGCGAGGTCACTAAACATTTCGCAGCCCACGTTCACGGTGCAAATTCGCCAACTGGAGACCGAGCTTGGCGTGCGCCTGCTCGATCGCAACACCAGGTCGGTTCAGCTCACCCGTGTCGGCGGAGACCTTCTGCCCGTGCTGGAGCGGCTGATGCGCGAGCTCCAGTCCGTTCTAGCCAACACGAAGGAACTGGCTGAGAATCGGTCCGGTCCGGTCACGGTGGCGGTTCTCCCCTCGCTCGCTGCCACGATCCTGCCCCAGGTACTCTCGGCACTGAGGGCGGAGCATCCCGGTGTGTCTGTTCACCTGAGGGAAGCGCCCGCCCGCCGCATCGTCGGCATGGTGAAAGGTGACGAGGTCGATTTTGGCATTGGCTGGCTGAAGGGCGCCGACAGTGACGTGCGGTTCACCCCGCTTTTCACCGACAGAATGAGCGTGATCTTCAAGGCGGGGTCGACGCTCGAGCGAAAGAAGACGGTCACCCTGCGGGATGTGGCTTCGTTCCCGCTGATCCTGATGGACCGCGAAAGCAGCGTGCGCGCGGTAGTGGATGATGCCTTCGCGACGATGGGAAAATTCGTGTCGCCCGCCTGGGAGGCCACCTACATTTCGACCGCGCTCGCGCTGGCCCGGGCCGGATTGGGCGTGACGATTCTGCCGGGATCGGTGCTGGAAATGGACGCCGGACATCGCCTTCGAGCGCGCCCCATACGGGAGCCGGATCTCGATCGCCGCATCGGCATCATCCAGAGATCCGGCCGATCATTGTCTCCTCCGGCTGAAGTCTTCTGCCATGTGGTGCGTGCGCGCTGCAGTTCTTGCATCAAGCCAGGGTGAGATCCTCCCAGAGCACCCAGATTGCGGCACTCTCCGAGCTCAGCACCGCAATCGACGGGGCTGTCGCGTTGATGGTAGTCCACGCTGGTGCCGCCGTCGTCGTCCCACCACCGCCACGACCGCCGCCACCACCCCGCCACCACGGCGGCGGCAACAACCATCATCATTCAACGGCGACGGCGGCGGCGAAGGCGGCGGCGGCTGTGACAGAACTCAGATCCTTGCCGTTCTGGACCGATATCCCTGCCGCGGTCGCCTCGCTAACTTATTCATCCTGCGAATCGCGCCTTTCGCGCTCGCATTGCGCCGACGCCGGGAACGGACTATCCTGCAAGAACACAGCCAATGACCGGCGCCACCCTCTCGCATTACCAGATCCTCGAAAAGCTCGGCGAAGGCGGGATGGGTGTGGTCTACAAGGCCCGCGACCTGCGTCTCGACCGGTTCGTCTGCATCAAGATTCTCCGCCCCGAGCAGTTGAAAGACGAATTGCGCAAGCAGCGCTTCATTCAGGAGGCCAAATCCGCCTCGTCCCTGAACCACCCCAACATCATCACCATCCACGAAATCGACCAGGCGGATGGGATCGACTTCATGGTGATGGAGTTCGTCGCCGGCAAGACGCTGGAGCAGTCGATTCCCAGCGGCGGAATGCCGGTGGTGGATGTGTTGAGATACGCCATCCCCATCGCCCGGGCGCTCGCCGCCGCGGAAGCGGCCGGTATCATCCATCGCGACATCAAGCCGGGCAACATCATGGTGGGCGCCAACGGAACCGTCAAAGTACTTGATTTCGGCCTGGCCAAGCTTACGTCGCGGGAAGCGAGCGCCGAGGACGAGACCCAGGTCATCACTGGGAACACCGCGGAAGGCACCATCGTCGGCACCGCCGCTTACATGTCGCCCGAGCAGGCACAGGCCCGGCCGGTGGACGGACGCTCCGATATCTTCTCGTTCGGAGCCGTGCTCTATGAGATGGTCAGCGGCCGCCGTGCCTTTCAGGGCGCCAACCCCGTGTCCACGCTGGCCGCGATTCTCGAACGGGAACCGGCGCCGCTCACCGAGCGCGATTCCCGCATCCCGCGCGAACTCGAGCGCGTGGTGATGCGCTGCCTGCGAAAAGATCCCGAGCGCCGCTTCCAACACATGGCTGACCTGCGGGTCGCGCTGGAAGAACTGAAGGAGGAGTCCGATTCCGGGAAGCTGACACCCGCGCAGCCTGCCCGAGAGACGCGCGGCCGGAAGTGGCTGGTCCCCGGCTTGAGCGCCGCACTGGTTCTTCTGGCCGGCGCAGGCGCCTGGCTCTGGTGGCATTCCAGGCCGGTGAAAACCACGGTGCGCCCGCTCACCCGCCTGACTTTCAACGGTGTCTCAAATTACCCGGTTATCTCTCCCGACGGGAAGCTGCTCGCGTATCAGGCCGCCGTCAGCGGGGCTAACCCGGACATCTGGGTCCAACAGATTGGCGGCAGCAAGGCCATTCAGATCACACATGAGAAGGACGGGGCTTTCTACCCGGCCTTTTCTCCAGACGGAACGCAGATCGCCTACAGTTCGGCCAGAGGCATTTACGAAGTCACGGCCCTCGGCGGCGACGTGCGGCTCATCGCGAACGATGGCTTGTACCCGACTTATACATCGGGCGGATCGACCATACTGTTCTGGCGCACAACCGGGGCGCACAGCTACCCTTTCACAATCCCACGGATGGGAGGAACTGCCGTCCGCATCCAGCCGGAGTTTGGCTTCTACTTCGCGGCCATCTCCCCGGATGGAAGCAAGCTTCTGGCAACCGCGAATCGAACCGGCGGCCCGCAGCAGGACTTGAAACATTGGTGGTTGATGCCCATTCCCGCGGGAAAGCCCGAAGACGTCAGTCCGCCCCCGCTGTTACCAAATGAAAGCTACGCTCCAACTCCGCTTGTCTGGACCACACCCGACAAGATTTCCAGCCGGCAATGGATCATCTTTCAGCGGAGGATTGGCGGCACTCGCAACCTGTTTCGAGTAGCGGTCACAAGCGACGGGAGAGTGACCTCTCCTCCCGAGCAACTAACGTTCACGGCCGATTCCTGGGGCCCCAGCGTCTCCGAGAACGGACGCATGGTTTTTCTCAGCGGAGATCTGAGTACCAACCTGTGGAGCATCCCGATCGACGCCAATCGGGCCCAGGTGACTGGCGAGCGGCAGAGCGTGACCCAGGTTGAGGGTCTCCACGAGAGAAACCCTTCGCTTTCCCGCGACGGCAGGACCGTCGCCTTCTTTTCGGACCGCAGCGTGGTGGCGAGAGATCTTGCCACCGGGCGCGAAACAGAACTGGCTCAGAATGTGCCGGCCATTCCGGGGACAGGCCCCGCCATTTCTCCGGATGGCTCGTTTGTTGTCTACTACGTCAATAGTGCCGCCGTGGGCGATTGGGATCTCTACTCAATCTCGATTGCCGGGGGTTCGCCGCGCCTGGTCTGCCGGGCCTGTGGGTGGCCCAAGGGCTTTTCGTCCGATGGCTCACGGGTGCTGACCCAAAAGGGCTTCGTTAGCCATGGTCTTGATCGGATCGCCCTCGTGGAGTTGGCCACCGGCAAAGTAGCGGACGTATTGAGCGACCCGCTGCACAACCTGTGGAACCCCTACTATTCCTGGGATAACAAGTGGATGAGCTTCGTATCGCAGACCGGCAACGACCTCCAGCACAATCGCTTGTACATAACGCCGGTGGAGAACTTCATTCCCGCCGGGCCGGACCGCTGGATCCAACTCACCGGTGGTGAATACCACGACGACAAGCCCCAGCTTTCCCCCGACGGCAACACGATCTATTTCACCTCGAACCGCGACAGCTTTATGTGCATGTGGGCGATGCGGCTCGATCCAAGAACCAAACGGCCGCTGGGCGCTCCATTTCCGATTCAGCACTTTCACGGCAGCCAGCGTGTGCACTCCGGTGTCTCCACGGCGGAAGACCTGGAACTCAACGTCGCCAAAGACAGGATTGTCACCAGCCTAGACGAGGTCCACTCCGATATCTGGATGATGGACCTGGATCCTCACTAGTACATTCCACGGTGCCAAGGAACTAGCGCACCAGAAGGCCGCTCACGCCGAAAGACAACGTCCGGATGCTCTTCTCCGGATGCACCTTTTTCATTGCGCCGATCAGCGCGGTGGCCTTCGCGTCCCCAATCGCGCCCGCAAGCGTCGCATGCCACTCCGCTTCGGCCGGTTTGGAAGACATGCGGTTGCCTTCTTCGCTGACCGAGCCGATCAGCATTGGCACGTTCTTTGAAGTCTCCGGAGCGGCTTCGCAGAAGGAACGCATCGTGATCGTGCGGCCATCGACCGTCGGTCCCATGCCCACCCTCGGCGTCGCCCCCCTCGGCGCGCCCATCCGCCGAAGGCATGCCCATCAGCGTTGTCACCTTCGATCCGCCGCCCGACTGGCCGTCGATCATCACCCGATCCGGATCGCCGCCGAAATTCGCGCTTCACGGCTTTGTAAAGTTCCAGCGCGCCTTGTCGCCCTTGGGGTCAAACCTGGCCAGCGTCGGCGTACTGCCACCCACCGCGGTCAGGGCCACGGGTTCCTTGGAATTGGGCATCGACTTGGGCATGATGCGGTATGTGCCATCGGTCAACTGGTCGATGCGCCACAGTTGCTCGGGGCTGCCGGCAAACGCGGGAACCGCCACAACTTCACCATCGGCGGTTGCAGCCAAAGCGCGATCGGTGCCTGCGATTGCGATCTTGAAATATGGCGAGCCTGGATAGCCCCCGGCGTTGGCGACGGGTGTGATCGTCCACTTCTGATGGGGGCGGAACATGTAGTCGCCGATGCGAATGCCGAGATTGCCGGCCGGCCAGTTCTTCGATACATCGGCGAGTTCCTGAGCCGGGACAGGGTTCACAGGTCCGCTAGGAGGACCAAAACCGCGCGCAGTGCGAGGCATCCGCACGAAGTCCACGGCGAGTTCCAGCGCGAAGCCGCTGCGCTCGGACTGGATCTCATATGTGCCTTCCTGGAAATTGTCGCCGGCGACCGGCCATCCGTCTTTCCAGAGCAGCGGGCGAATGTCGAGCACGCTGCGGCCGCTGCGGTCCAGGTCGGCCTCGTAATGGCAGGAGAATTTCTGCACGCCGTCGCCCAGGTCGAGCAGGCCGAAGTGGCCGGGGCCCACAAAGCGGCCGCTGGCGCCCACCAGGAACTTTCCGCCGCCTTTGAGCGCGTCTGTGCCCATGTTGTCGAGATAGGGGCCTGTTACTTTCCTGGATCGGGTCACCACGATGTTGTAAGTGGAGTTAGGGCCGTCGCAGCACGTGCCATGAGTGCCCAGAAGGTAGTACCAGCCATCGCGATACATCATCGCTGTGGCTTCCATGTCGATGGCAATGTTGACGGGCTGGTTGTTGGGCATGCGCGTGCCGGTTTTTGGGTCGAGCTCGACAAGGCGGATGTAGCCGAAGTAGGTCCCATAGCTGAGCCACAGGCGGCCATCGGTGGGATCGAGGAGGAACGCCGGATCGATGGCATCGCAGTCCTCGACGCCGTCGGACGAGGCGACGACAGTGTCGTCTTTGAATCCGAAGTCGGGGGATTGGGGGTCGAGCGTCTTGGTCCACATGACGTGGACATTGCTGGCGTGTCCACCCGCCAATCCGCCGCCTCCCTTGGCATAGGACATGTAGTAGCGATCCCCGATGAGGATCACGTCGGGGGCCACTCCGCCGCCGGGGCGCACCGCCCCGCTATGCCAGGTCCAGCCGTCGTCGGATATCAGGCCGCCACCGCCGGTGCCGTAGGTGTAGTATTTGCCGTCGCACTGAGTGACGGTTGACGGATCGTGGATGTAGGGTTCGCCCTCCAGCGCCGGCGCCGGACGAGACTGACCAAGACAGGGCAGCGTGGGAAGCGCGGCTAGGAGGACCGCCGCGGCCAGAGTGTGGGATTTCATGGAAGCTCCAGAGATACGTCCTTGATCGGCTGACCGTTCTCATCGATGAAGCGGACGCAGAAATCGCTCATGCCTGGACCGTTGATGACGGCGCCGCGAATGACGTTCCGGCCCTTGTTGATCGTGAGCCGTTTGGAGACGCAGTCGTCCATCACCATGCGCCGGTCGCCGGACAGGATGACCGCCTCGGCACCGTTGAGCCACCACATCGACGCCGAGTTGGAGCCGACAGCCATGCGGGCGTTCTTGATCTCACGCGGGCTGTTTACGATGGAAACGGCCCAGAAGAGCACGCCGTAGGTCGGCTTGTTCAGGCCATAGGCGAAGCGAAATAGCTTCACGTTGAAGTTGGCGGCATCCAGAGCATGCCATGCGAGTTCCTGTCCGGCAACCGTCACCTTGTCGCCGTCGTGCGGAATCGCGGTGAACTGGTTGGGGAAGTACTCGGTAGTCATGGCATTCCGGATGTAGCTGTCGGTAAACACGGTGTTCGTGCGGTTTGGCTTGTTAATGGGTTCGAGAAGCAGCCAGCGCTGGAGGAAGCCGTCGGCGTCCGGCGCCTTCGGGGGCGGCGTGGCCGGCGCGAAATATGGCGCCAAGCTGCGAGGGATATCCTCGGGCCCAGCGGCGAGAGCCGCGCTGCCGGGCGCGGCGGAAAAGACCTGAAGAGCCAATACAGCCAGCGCGCCCATTACCGGCATCACAGTTTTGCGGAGCGTTTTCATAGTAGGTCCGATCTTGTTCGCAAAAACGAGAGCTGCTCTTTCTGTGCCCGGACAAATCCAAGCACTGGTGTCGAGATGTCCAGCCTGCCTCATTCGCGCCGGTGCTGTCAATCGGCAACTCGTGGGCCACCCTCGTGGGTCGCAAGAGCCGGTTACGACGACACATGGAAGAACCAATTCGGCAGCAAACGGCTCGCCCGCGCCTCATGGGCGGGGAAGTGCAGGTCGATAGCCAGCCGTGCACAGGAGATCCTGGACTGGTTGCCGGCCGCGACACGGCTAAGCGGGTCCGCCGTGTCTACGAAGCGGGTGGCGTGCTCTCGCGCGCCGGAGGCTCGGCGGCGGGGACCAGCGCGCGCCAGATCGGCTTCACCCAATCGTCCTTGTCGATGTCGTAAACGATGAAGTCGGAGTCGAACTGCCAATACGTCCAGGCGAAGCCGAGTTGCTCCGCGGTACGCGCCAGGAACGCGTCATACCGGACCCGTGAGTCAATGTCGCCCTTCTCGTACGCGCCAAACTCGCCCAGCAGAATGGGCCTATTGTTCGCCTTGGCCCATTTCGCAACAACGCCGAAATCGTCCTGAACAGCGCGCTTCTCGGCATCGGTTCCCCACTTGATGCCGGAGCGCTTGACGTTTTCCGGACTCCATGGCGCGCCCTGGTGAGTGAAGGGCATGGGCAGGTAATAGTGCACTGTGACGATGATGTCGCGGTCGTCCGGCGGCAGCTCCAGCTTTTCCAGAAGCGGGTATGTATTCCATTCCGCCGGGCCAATGACGACGTTGCGCGTCGGGTTGGTCTTGCGGATGATCGCCAACGCCTCTTTGAGAAGGCTGTTCCAGGACCGAACATCGACCTGGCCGTTGGGCTCGTTCAGAATCTCGAACACCACGCTCGCAGGCGTGTCCTTGTACCGGGGCGCGACCTGCTCCCAGAAGGCCAGCACACGGGGACGGCAGGATGCAACGTCCACGGCGCAGGGAATGAAGTCGTGCTCGTCCAGGATGACCATCAGATCGTGGGCGAGCGAGTTTTTCACTACCCAGTCCAGCGTGTTGAGCCAGGCCGGGTCGAGGCGGTTCTGGGCGTCCATGTGACTGAAGGCCTGCAGATTCACGCGGATGGTCTGGAATCCGCCTTCGTGGATGCGCTGGAAATGGCGCTCCTTGAACCGCGCCTTGGAGAAATCGCCCCAGATCGCGTCATAGCCCAGGACATTGACGCCACGGCCCAGTTTGACGATCTGCTCCAGGGGGTCAACGCCCGCCGGCGTTTGGGCCCACGACGGCACTGCTAAGAACGCGATCGCTGCCAACAGTATCATGCGCACGTCGATGCCCTCCAAAGGGACAATTGTCGCACAGGGTGTACGGCTTGGCAGAGCGCCGGACCCGCTCATTCGAATGAGATCACGTATTCCTGACGTGGTTCAAGGCGCACCCGCCAGACGCCGCCGGATTCCGTCGTTGGCAACTTTCGGCCTGCGGATTGAATAGCGGCGATCCGCTGACCGTGCGGCGGGCGCAGTTTGAACTCGCCCGCGGCGTCCGGGCGCAACGCTCCGGAGACCGCGCGCCCTCCCTTCCACGATGCGTCCACTTCCACGTCGCCGCGAGCGCGCAGTCCGCGAAAGTGGCCTTCCGGCCATGCAGAAGGCAAGGCCGGCAGGAATGAGATCTCTCCAGAGTGACTCTGCAAGAGCATCTCGGCAATGCCGGATGCTCACGCCGAAGTTGGCGTCAATCTGGAAGTATCGGCGGTTGGCGTTCAGCAGACTCTCAGCCGATGTGGTGAGCACATTGCGTACATGTTGATATGCGCGATCGCCGTCTTCGAGTCTCGCCCAGAGGTTCACGTACCAGGCTGCGGGCCAGCCGTTCTTGCCGCCGCCATTCTGCACTCTCCGCTCGAGCGAAATACGCGCAGCCTGGGCCAGTTCGGGCGTGCTCCGAAGCGTGATTTCGTCGGCGGGAAACAGCGCGAAAAGATGCGAGACGTGGCTCATTCCCGGGCTGGGCTCGTCGTAGTCTTCGCTCCATTCCTGTAGCTGGCCGTGTTTGCCGATCTTCAGATCCGGGATCCGCTTGAGCGCCGCTGCCAACTGTCGCGCGGTAATCGGCATCGATACCCGAGGATTTGCGACGCGCGCATGGTGGCATGGAACAGGGTCCAGATGATTTCGTAATCCATGCTGGCGCCGACGGTCTGTCGGCCCACCGTTCCATCCGCCATTCGATAGCTGTTCTCCGGCGAGTGAGAAGGGTTAGTGACCAGATGGCCCTTGCCGTCGTCGATGAGGAAGTCGAGAAGAAACTGCGAGGCTTCCTTCATGATGGGATAGGCTTCGCGGCTCAGGAAGGCGCGATCCAGGCCATATTGGTAGTGATCCCAGAAATGGAGCGCCAGCCACGCGCCGCCCATCGGCCAAATGCCGCAATAGGCATAGTCGACCGGCGCCGTGTCGCCCCAGGCGTCGATGTTGTGATGAAACACGAAGCCGCGGGCGCCGTACATCAGCTTCGCAGTGCGGCGGCCGCTTTCGAGCGACATCTTCACGAGGTCGAACAGAGGCAGGGTGGTTTCCGGGAGGTTCCCGACTTCCGCCGGCCAGTAATTCATCTGGACATTGATGTTGGTGGTGTACTTGCTGTCCCACGGCGGAGCCATCCTGTCGTTCCAGATACCCTGCAGGTTGGCCGCCATCGTTCCGGGCCGGCTGCTGCCCATCAGGAGGTACCGGCCGAACTGGAAGTACAGCGCAGACAGGCCGGGGTCCTCCTCGCCGTTCTTGATCCGGGCCAGGCGCTCGTCCGTGGGGAGGGTCTCGACAGAGGAATCGCTTGGCTGGCGGCGCCAGTTCCAAGTCGACGCGGCGGAAGAGCTTCTCGTGGTCCGCCACGTGCACGCCCCTGAGCGCCGGGTACGGCTTGGCAGCACGGGCCAGATATCTGAGCGCAAGCGGCCGCCGGATCGCCGCCGTGATAATCCGTCGCCGCGACCAACAACAACGTCACGGCGTCGGCTTTGGACACCATCAGCTCGTTGCCTGAGACCTCCACCTGACCGCCTTCGTGGATGGCGCGAAGGACGGCGCGGAACTTGACCCCTGTCGGTTCGAGTTGCTTATTCTCGGCCTTCAGGCGTTCGCCGGTCAAGTTCGAAGCGATCCAGAAGTTCGTGTGGGCGATCGCCTCGCCTTCGAGGACTACCCGATCTGGCGCAACCGTCGTTGTCTGGCTATCCTGCTCGCGTGTCAGCGTCGCGCGAAACGACAACTGGCCGGGTTTGTCACAGACAATGCGGAAGACCAGAGCCTGGTCCGGCGCGGACGAGAACACCTCGCGAGTGCAGGCCGCTTCGCCAATCCGATAGCTGACGCGGACGATTCCGGTTGCGAGGTTCAACTCGCGCCGGTAGTCGACGACGCTGTCGTGGCCCGAGAACTCGATAATCAGAGTCTCCTAAAGGCTGATACGGCGGCTGGCGATTCGGGATGCCCATCATCTTCTGGTCTTCGAGTGCCTCCGCCTCGCGGGGTTTGCCTTCAAACAACAGGCGCCGAACCTCCGGCAGGGCTTTGAGAGCCTCCGGATTCACGCGGTCTCGTTTCTTGCCGTTCCAGATCGTGTCTTCGTTGAGTTGGATGCGTTCTTTCACCACGCCGCCAAAGACCATGCCGCCCAGGCGACCGTTGCCGACGGGCAGTGCGTCGCCCCATCGTTCGGCCGGGTGAAGGTACAAGAGCACGGGATCCGCGGCAGACAGCGGAACTGTCACGGCAATCGACAACAGGATTGAGCGAACGAAGATGCTGCGCATAGCGTCCTTCTCAGGCCGTCGGCCGGGACACCCAGTCTATCGGCTGTCCCCGGCCAAGCTCCAGGCGGATTTCCACCGGTGTCCCCTCCGGCAGGTGCAGTTGGCAGTCGGCCATGCCCGGCCGGTGCGCCGCCGCCAGCACGCCCGCGGGTGCGGAGATCTTCTCGATCCCGTGTCGGGCGATCAACGTGACGTCCTGGTTGCGGAACGAGTTCACCGCCAGGTCCACGGTCCTGGCCTCCATGTCCCACGTCAGTCTGTCAATCCTGGCGAAAGTGCGCGCGAGCATTCCGGAGACCGACCCTTTCCTTAGCGTGGGAGGAAGGGCGGGAAGCACCTCGATCACGCCGGGACGCGAGTACAGCAGCATTTCCATCACGACGGTTTGAATTCCGCCCTGTGCGTCCGGCATCGGGAAGGCCCAGGGGTCGTGAGAGGCCCGGAGTGTCGCAGCGAAATATCCCTGCTCAATCAGTTGCCGCAGTTCGGTGTCCACCATAAAACAGTCTTTGAGTCGCGCTCCCACCAAAGCGCGATGGCAGCGTCCATGAGCGGCCAACCTCTCCGGCACGCGCTTCCTGTCGGCGATCATCGCGGCCAGAGCCAGCCGTGGCGTCCGATCCGGATCGATCTCGTCGCCTGGCCAGACGCCGTAGAGGTGAGAGACATGCCGATGGCTGTAACGCTCTTCGAGCGTGGGCCAGGCCCATTCCTTGAGGGTGCCGTCCTGTTCCAACAGGTACGGCGGCAACTTCGCCAGGATCGCTTTCCATTTCGGCACGCTGTCGGCGTCCATGCCCAGGAGTTCGCACGCCTTGACCAGGTTGGACAGCACTTCCCTGCACACCGATACATCCATGCTGGCGTTGATCACCAGCATCATCGAAGGGTTCAGGTTTCCGGGGTTGTTCTCCGGCGAGAAGGACGGCACGAAGATGTAGTTCCCATCTTTGTCGGTGACCGTCAGGAAATCCTCGTAAAACAGCGCCAGCTCTTTCAAGGCGGGCACCACGCGCTCGCGGAGGAACTCCTGGTCTCCCGTCACCAGATAGTGATCCCAGAACGGGCGAACACACCAACCTCCGGCGGAGATCCAGTAGGGATGCGGCCACATCTCCCCGGTCGAAGAAGCGCTGGCCCAATGGAACGTGACGCCCATGCCCTTGCCCGGCAAGAGGGAGTAATGTGCGCCGCGCATCCCGAAGATGTTCTTCGCGTTGGCCCGGAAGTCCGGTGCCAGGCTCTCCATCCAATGGAAGTAGGCATCCATGCCCTCCCTCAGATCGCCCTGCGGACCGGGCGAGATCTGGAGGTTGATGTTGGCATTGACCTCGGCCGACATGCTGGGATACTTGCCGCTGGTGAGAATGAACCAGTAGCGTCCCATTTGGAAGATCTTCTCCAGCAGCGCCGGTGAATAGTCCGGCCGCGACCTCTGATCGGACAGAAGCTCTTCGGTGGACATTCCATGCTGGGAGGCGCCGCCGAAGTCCACGGTGACCCGATTGAGGGCCTCCGACTGGACGTTGCGGTGCCGCTCCAGCAGCGCCGGGTAGTCCGGGGTGAGTTGTTCCACCGCCTGCCGCAGAGCTCCTACCTTGTCCTCGCCGTACTCAGCGAACCACTCGATGCGGGTGAGAAGCATCACGCTCGAGGCGTTCTCGATGAGGAGAGCGCCGTTGTCCATTCGGGCCGAACCGCCGTTGCGAACCACCCGCACGACTCCGGCGTAGCCGCTGTCATTCACCGAGGGATCCAAACGGCATTTGTAGATCAGTCGCTGTTGGTTGAAGTCCTGCTGAACCTCGCTCGGCCCGATCCCCGACGCGGCGCCTCCCTCCGTGGCGCGCCTTCTCGCGGTTGACCTCTCCAGCGCAATTCGGATATTTACCACCTGCCCTTCCGGGGCGGTCAGCAATTGGACCACAACGTTATCGGGTCGGGACGTGAACGTCTGGCGAACCCAGTCGCCGCGCTCATCGCTCCAGTGAACCTTTACCTCGCTCGACTCGAAATCGACGGTGCGGAGGTAGTGCTTGACCGAGCCGGTTTTCGGAGAGTCAAGATGCATCGAGAAGGCGGGGATCGTGGGGTGCGGATAGGTATTGCGCTTGATCGGGCCCTCCTCCATCTTCTGGAAAGCGAATTCGACCGCTTCGCGGTATTTCCCGTCCAGCACCATCTGCCGCACCTGGGGGAATACGTCCGCGACCTTGGGAGCCTCGTAGGGCCTCCTGTACGGCAGCATCAGGCTCTCGTGGTGGAACAGGATCTGCTCTGAGTACGGATCGCACGTCGCCTCGATATTCATCGCGCCATTGCCGGAGGTGAGCCCCTCGCTGACCGTGTGGCCGGGCTCGGTACTGCAAAAGCCTCTCCGTGGCACGATGTTCCGTTTAAGCCGCTCGGCCAGCGGCATCGGCGAGACCGGTACGCCGCCCGCCCCGATCAGTTCCCTGACCGCTGGCGCCGTCGGCAGGAACTTGTCCGAGCGCGCTCGCCGGAGAGCCAGTGGCGGTTTCACCGCGGCCCGCGTCTCCTTCGGGGCGCCACCTGGGGCGGCCACAAGGGGCGGAAGCAGTTTTGTAGAACTGGCCAGCCCGGCGGCTACTGTACCTTTCGTCAAAAAATCTCTGCGCTTCATGATGCTCTCCCCTGGACCGCTTCAACCGGTGCTGCGCAATCTGCTTTGGCTTTAACCAAAGATACAATGTCCGGTGCTCTCCCATTGCGCAGGTGATTCCTGTATGCATCCAGCTTCCCTGCGGCAGATTGCAGCACGGGCGTAGTCATCCAGGGTAATGGCGGCGTTGTCTCGGTTAGAGTTCAGATTCCATCCGTGACTTCGGCTCGTTGAGCGCGAGTTCATCGACACCGGCACGCCGCGGCTCAACGCGGAGATGCATAGTCCGTTGCCAGCCTCGCAGGATTCCATTCTGAATTCACGGCTAGATGCCGTAAGTTAAAGAAAACAAATATATTGCGGAGAGGTCCAGCACTCATCGGTACAGGATCGGTACAGTTTGTCGGCCCAAAATAGGTACTAAGTCATTGAAAACAAAGGCTGGCTCCCCGGCATGGATTCGAACCACGATTAAACTAAGCTTTGCAGAATCTGCAACTTACAGATTCCAAGAAGGCCATGATCGCCCACTTGGTCCCAAAATCCCGGCATCGGTACAGACATGGGTACGGTCGGTTTGGAAGCTGATTCGCTGATTCCGCCTCGAAGTAGGACCGGCCTTGCCCGCCTCCGGCCCGATTCGGATGAGCGCTTCATTGGTCGTCCGATGTGGCGAACGCGCCCATAGCGCCCTGCCTCCTGTGCGAAGCGGCGAGGTCGTCTCCACCGGGCGTCCTTAGCATGGCCGAAAACCTCTCGGATTCCCTCGGATTCAATTGTGGCGACCGACAGGGCCCTGGTCTGTCGTGATCCGGGTCAAAACGACCCTTCAGATCCGCAGCGCAGCTAATAGCTCGCAGCAGCAACAAAGCCGCAATGCGCGTTAGCGACATAACGCTCACGGTTGGTCTCACGGATACGGTCCTGATTCAGTTCTGGGTACCGACACGGCTGCGGCGTCTCCCAACGCAGATGGCGGCGGCCACCGCGATGAGCAGGATCGTTCCCGATTCCAGGGTCTGAACCGCTATACCCGTGACGGCGTCCTGTGCGAACTGGCGTTCGACACCTTTGCCTGGCAGCAATGGTCCGGCTCCAAGGGCCACGAGTCCGAGCCCGCAGACCACGATTCCGAGAAGCGCCAACCGATCAGAGATCAGTTCCCGTGCAAACGCGGACTTGGTCGGCCGCCCAGGTCGTACCAGTTTCAGACAATGGTATGTCACGAGCGAGTAGTAGACAAGACTGCACAGGAAATCGAGAGATGGTTGTGTCGAGGCTTGCGCCGCGACCCGCCACAAAATCGGCGCGTGCGAGATTAATAGGCTCAGCGCCTGGCCGGGGCCTGCGAGGATCGAGCAAACAGGCGACAGGGACGCGGTGTCATCGAACAAGAGGGGTATCGCGGCGATAGAAGCGCCAATCAGGGCGGCCGAAACCACCCTCACCGCCGGACGTCGTGATGGAGAGCTAACCATGTTCACGTGGACCTCCTGCGATCACCACCACCCATAGGCGCCCGGTGGGCTGGGAACATCGAATCGGCATTTGCGGAGTATTGAATGAACAAGAGTGTTGCTATTGTGCAACAACGGCTTATAGAGTTGGACTGGGTATGAGAGCGCCTCCCGCTCCAGGCACGCAACGTCAGCACAAGTGAATTCGTTGCGCGGTGAATACCACCAAGTTCCATTGAGGCGCGGGTAGTCCCCGTGCTGACCGGCCAGGGCATCTGGATACACAGTCCCTGCTAACCACTTGACGTGGGGCCAGCCTTCTATGATCTCCCAGTCCCCGCTGATACGTTGAGCCCAAATGTATGAATGGACGGCAAACTCCACGAGGACCGGGTACTCAACGGGTCTCGTCTTGACCGGAAACTCGCATGTCGGACACCAGCGAAGCAGCCCCGGCATGTAGGCCAGGTAGCCGCCGTTCGCGGCGAACGGGTCGAAGATCAGAAGACCCGCTTTACGACCAGTGGGATCGGCGCGGTTCTCAGGATCGGCCCCAGTGTAGAGGTAGGGCCGCTCTCCTTGGCCCGCCAGCGGATCGACGCTCAGGAATCGGCCGGCGAGGGGATCGAAGTAGCGTGCTCGGAGGTAGTAGAGGCCGGTTTCGGAATCGAATTGGTCGCCTTGGTAGCGGAAGACGTTCGGCGTCGAGCCGGTCTGGTTCACCACGTTGCCCCAGGCGTCGAAATCGTAGGTGTCGGTGACCGCGCCCACCGGATCCATCAGGAAGCGCACGTCGCCGTGGGCGTCGTGGCTGTAGAAGCTCGTTTGCCAGGTGCCGCTAATGAAATGGCGCTGGCTGATGCGATCTAGGCCGTAGGTGTAGCTGCGAACCACATTCCCGCCGGTGAGCTCTTCGACCACCTGCGGGAGCCCGGTCGGGTTGTTGTCGTCCACCAGATGCTGGGTTGCACCCTTCGCCACGCGGTTGCCGTCGTCGTCGTAGGCCATCGTGATTCCGGCGGCGCTGATGAGGCGATTCTGGGAATCCCAGCCGAACGAGCGGGCGCCGGAGGTGAGTGTGTTTCCGTTGGCGTCATAAGTGCTGCCCGCAATGCGATCCATGGGATCGTAAAATCGATTTATGTGGTGGCCTACAATTCTACTTCAGGCGGGCCGAAGATAACGGCCATTGCGGAAGTTTAATTTCGGTGTGGGGATCGGGTCTAGGAGTACCATTATCCGACCCCGATGCGGTCTTACCCCGTCACAGTTGCTGAAGTCGCTGGGTCAGCCCGGACCATGGCCTGCGCCGCGTTGGCCTGGCCCGCGCCGCGACCACCAGTGCCCGTACTGAGTGAGGTGCTGTGGCGGGCAGCGATGCTTCCGGATCGTGATCATGCTCGGGGCTTGACGCGAGTGCTCGGCGATCGGAACAGTGACGGCCGCTAGCGGGCGCACTCGTCACGTCGAACGCCACCTCTTCAGATGATCAGAGTGGCACGGACGAGGTTTCGGAGGTCATAGCCCTATCTCTTGGCCTGAGTTCAGGATTCTAACCTGAATTCACGGCTTGATTGTGTAAGTGCCAGTTAAGTGCCAGAAAATCAGCATATAACAGAGAGGTCTAGAACCCATCGGTACAGGATCGGTACAGTTCACCGGCCCGGAATAGAAGCCAAGTTATTGAAAATAACGGCTGGCTCCCCGGCATGGATTCGAACCACGATTTGACGAACCCTTGCGGATTGTGTAAGTTACGGATTCCAAGAAGGACAGGAATGCCGAATTGGTCACGAAAGCCCCGCATCGGTACAGACATCGGTACAGCCCCGCGCCGGATAGAGTCGGCAGTCTTGCGGTGCCAACTACTTCCGAGTAGAATGCGGAGTGGTGAGACTCGTTGAACTGCTGAAACGCAATGAGGGGAAGACCCTCGAGTACAAACGGGACCTGTCATCTCCAGAGGGTATTCTCAAGACCCTGGTCGCGTTTGCGAACACTGCTGGCGGCACCGTCGTCATTGGCGTCGAGGACGGATCGAAGAACGTCCGCGGCGTGCCCGACGTTCTCGCATGCGAAGAGAAGCTTGCGAACCTCGTCTCCGATTCGATCCGGCCGCGCCTCGTTCCGGATATCGAGGTGGTGCCATGGCGGACCCTGAGCGTCCTCGCTGTTCAGGTCTACCCCAGCAACACGCGTCCGCACTACCTGGAGCGTTTGGGGCCCGAAGACGGAGTCTTCATTCGCGTGGGCTCGACGAATCGCAAGGCCGAGGCGCTGCAGATTGAGGAGTTGAAGCGCTGGAACCGGATCGAGTCGTTCGATGAGCAGGCCATCCCGGACCTCAAGTCGGAAGCCATCGACTTCCGAGCTGCTTCCGAGTTGTTTGCTCCCTACAGGCGACTCACCTCCCAGTCATGGAGCACCCTGCGGATCACCGCCGAACACCAAGGCCGTCAGGTGCCAACCATCGGCGGCTTGCTGCTTTTCGGCACGGACCGGTTCTCACGGTTCCCGGACGCCTGGATCCAGGCGGGCCGCTTTGCTGGCGTCCATCGAGCCCGACTGGTCGATTCCACAGAGATCCGCTCACTCCTCCCTCGCGCCGCGGAAGATGTGATTGCTTTCGCTCGCAAACACCTCACGAACGAATCGATCATCGAGGGCGTCCGCAGGGAGGACCGCTGGTCGGTTCCGATCGTGGCGGTCCGCGAGGCGGTCATGAACGCCATTGTCCATGCGGACTACGCGCAGCAGGGAGCTCCCATCCGGCTCGCTCTCTTTGATGACCGTATCGAGATCGAGAATCCCGGCCTCCTGCCGTTTGGATTGACGATCGAGGACATTAAGCAGGGCGTTTCGAAGTTGCGGAACCGGGTGATCGGAAGGGTCTTTCACGAACTCCACCTGATCGAACAATGGGGAAGTGGAATCCAGCGGATGACAGCTGCTTGCGTGGAGGCCGGGCTCGCGGCGCCCAAGCTGGAAGAGATAGGGATGCACTTCCGTGTGACGATTTCCAGCGCTCGCGTCGCACGTCCGGCAGCGGACGCGACGGACCAGCGGATCCTCGATCTGCTCGGCGATGGAAGCGCTCGATCGACGGCCGCGGTGGCCAAGCATGTTGGGCTTTCGCCGCGTGCGACTTTGACGCGATTAAAGTCGATGACAGAACGCGGACTTCTTATCGAAATCGGCACGGGGCTGCACGACCCGAAGCGCCAGTACGCGCTGGCTTAGGAGCGCCGGATGCCAAGAAAGATAAAGCGAGACGTGGCCGAGCAGCGGATCGAGCTGGCGCCCAAACCAGGAGCGCTTATTGTGGCTGCGTTCGGGCCGGTTGCGAAGGGCGATGGTTTCCGCAAGCCGCCGTCTTTAGTGGAACGCGCCAAAGACCGTTGGTGAGCAAAGCGCGGAGGAAGCCGCTCGTGAGGAAACCGACTAAAGAACTCGCCGATCTGGATGGGCTCATCGAAGAGATAACGACCGATGCTAACGAGGAACACGAACAGCTTTGGGCCTTCCGGCAGGCGTTTGAAGACGATGTGCCAGTGCCCTGCGATGCTACGGTCGCAGGCACACCCGTTCAGGTTCTCAAGTTCGACTACGACGGCAACGAGCGCCGCGGCCTGACCGCCGTGTGTCGGAGCCAGGACGGCCAGAAGCACGTGGTCGCCGCGTCCGATGTGATCGTGCCGCTGGCGGGTCAAGCCCGGCGCCACTTGGCCGCGTATCGACGTTGGATGGGAATCGAGCCATTTCCTCCCGGTCCTCGCGGCATACCGCGCGGGAAGTCCCGGGCCGGCGGCTCCAAGGCAGTCGAGAAGCGGATCGAGCTGGCGGTGCTGTCGGTCAAGAAGACGGCGGCAAGATGCCGGGTTCTTGGAACCGGCGAGAATCTCACGTTCCGCGCCCGTCGGTTGTGGGACGTCGTCCCCGGTGAGATCGCCGTTGTACGCCCTGCGAGGCGGTGGACCTATGCCGGCACTCCCTATCTTTCCGGCACGATCGAATCCACCCGTCTCGACGCGACGCTTCTCGGATTGGCCCCGTTGCGACTGGAACGGCAAGGCATCTGGAAGCCGGCCGAGCACTATTGGGGAGACGAAGGGCAACCGATCGAGGACTGGGCCAGGCCGATCATCGCCCGCGGTCCGCGGCCGGTGTTCGAGATGGAGCAGGTACTGCCCGGTGAAGATCCGGACGATCTGGACTCCGACCCGATCATCGAAGCCAATGACCGCAAGGACTCAGGCGATTGGGAAGGGGCCTATCGGATTCTGATGGATCTTTGCCAGTCGGACCTTCGCTGTCTGGACGCACACGCACACCTCGGAAACCTGATGTTCGATACCAGGCCCAAGGATGCTGTCCGTCATTACGAGGCGGGCCTCCGCATCGGTGAGCTGTCTTTGAAGCGGGGCTTTAGCGGACTGCTGCCGTGGGGCTGGATCGACAATCGGCCATTCCTGCGCTGCATGCACGGGTTCGGGCTGTGTCTCTGGCGGCTCAGCCGATTCGAGGAAGCGGCGGAGATCTTCGATCGCATGCTGTGGCTCAATCCTACTGACAACCAAGGCGTGAGATTTGAAATCGGGGAGGTCCGGTCCGGAGTTGCCTGGCACGATGACTGAAACGCGCCGCCTCGCCTGTCAGCTTCGCGCGAGCCCGCGGAAGACCTCAGTGCGGTGCCAGGCGAGGAACTCCCGCCTCGGCTCGGCACCAGTGAGGTTCGGCTTCGGCAGTGGCGAACCGTGCAGCATCAGAAAAAGGTCATCAAGCCTGCCGCCGCCGTGCAACCGGGACGAGACGAGAATCTCGAATTGGTCCGAGATCGTGATCGCCCCGCGATCGAAAGCCTGATGATGGATGCTGCAGCAGGCAAGCCCGTTGTCGGTAGTGTCCGGTCCCCCAAACTGGCACCAGCGAATGTGTGCGGCCTCAAGCCCCAGATCCGCGTTGTCGAGCCGGACTGCATACCCGCAGAACGTGCATCGATGTCCCCAGGCCGTCAGAACCGAATTCCGGAATTCGGAATCGCGTCGGATACTGCGAGTGGTGGAGTCCAGTTCCAGACCGACTGCATTGACGATACTCGCGTGCAGCGAATCTGGAAAGTGAGCCGCGAGAAGCACGCGAGCCAATTCCCTGACGGCTTCGGGGCGACGCCGTAGTTCCTCGAAGATCTGTTCCGTGAAGCCACCGGCGATACGCCAGTTGCGCAGTTCGGTCCTCAGGAAGTTCTGGCTGCCCCTCCGTCGCGTGAGAGGCACGCGCTCATCGATCTCCCACACGCCGTCTGTCTGCAGGTGGTAGAACGGCAACTCGGGATGTTGAGACTTTCGCGGCGGTCCGAACTCCTCCAGGAGGATTCCAAGCGGGCGTTCCAGCTCATTGAATGGAATCAGTCGGTCCGCACCCGCCTGAAGCCGGCCCAACGCATACAGAACTAGCAGCGGCTTGTGCGGGGCGCGCTCATCGCCACGACGCCACACGTTGAGCTCACGGAATCTCTGCAGCAACGCGTCTGTCTTGGTCAAGTCACCGAACAGAATATCAGAGCGACGCCGAAGTCAGCGAAGAAACCGCGCCGACGGCCGACTTCAGGATTCCATGGAGGATTCACGGCTCTGTGCAGTAAGTGGAAGCATATCAATGCATAGGAGGTAGGCAGATCGCCCATCCGTACAGGATCGGTACAGTTTTCCGGCCCAAAATCGAAGCTAAGCTATTGAAAACAAAGGCTGGCTCCCCGGCATGGATTCGAACCACGAGACACTGAACCTTCGCTGATTCTGCATGTTGCAGAATCCAAGAAGGCCAGGATTGCCCAGAAAGACACAAATTCCTCGCATCGGTACAGACATCGGTACAGGCCAAGTCCTGCGGCAGCGATCGACCGCCCTTCGGCATCGGGCAGTTCAAGGGACCGCCGAGATCGGACGCTTTTCACCGCCGACAGAGCATGCGGCGCCTTCCCGTGGCATGCTATAGCGGTACGCGCGTAGCGTGCAAGAGCGGCCTTACCGGAACTGAGGTGCCTTGATTTTCGACTCTACTGAACCCCTTGGCGAGCGATGGGTCGATCGGCTTGAACGCGAACTGGGCGCCAAGTGGGCGGCGATTCACAAGGCGCGTGCGGCGACTGAGGAGAAGCGCGAGCAGCTAAGGCGAGCGTTCGAGAACAAAATCGCTGCCGACACCAGCTTCGTCGTTTGCGGCTCGATCGCGCGGGAGGAAGTGACGTCTGGTAGTGACCCTGATTGGATCTTACTGGTTGATGGTCAGGCCCTCCCTGAGCACCGTGACCAACAACGCACCCTTGGCCAGCACGATTGCCGCACAGCCCGCCGTGGTCGCAATCTTCACAGTCTCCGGCGATGTGCCGCGCGGCGAGTGCTTGCGGCTGGGGCAGAATGAGAAAGCCGGTGTACACGAAAAAGCTAGGGTCGGTCATTCCCAGCAGCCAGGCCGGCGGAATGCACTTCATCACGGACTCTGATGTCCAATGGGATCGAAGTCCAAGCCCATGGCTTCATCGCGCCTGGATGGAGCGACTCCTTATAATCTTGAGTGGATCATCTCTCCTCTTTCGCAGTGCGAGATCCGTTTGTAAGGTGCCCTTGCCACGCGGCGCCACCTTCCTCCCATTGGTCGTCAGTGAGTTGTTCGACGTGCGATCCATTAGAGTCCATCACGAAGATCTCGCCGTAAGGTTGCGGACCTCGGGTGTACAGCACTTCGTCCTTGAATCCCATACGGGAACTTGTGAACATAAGGCGCTCACCATCCGGCGACCAGCCGAGGTGCGCGTCAATTCCGTGCGTGCGTGTCAACTGGGTCAGTCCCCTTCCGTCTGGCTGAATAGTGAATATCTGGAAGTCACTGCCGTTCCTGCGGATGAAAGCAATGCGGTCTCCTCTTGGCGACCAGACAGGAAAGTTGTCCCATTCGCCGGTAAGCTGCGAGACGGAACCATCGGCAAGATTCATGACGCGCAGGCCCTGCTCGCCGGCGCCGGCGGTGCGGTAAACGACGCGCTTTCCGTCAGGCGCGAATGATGGAAAGGCGTTATTATTTGATCCGCTGGTGACGAGATGATAACCGGAGCCGTCGGCATTCACAATGCCCACCTGCGCCCCGCCATTAACCGGATCCACGGGCTTCTTCTCTCCGATCCCGAAATCGAGAAACGAAGAAAAGGTGCCAATTCCAAATACGATCCTGCTGCCGTCGGGAGACCATTGCGGCGCGAGAATCAGGCCCGGCTTTTCGAGGATGGTTCGCTCCGGCGCTCCTTCGTCGTTGACCACAAGGCTGCATCGGTTGTCGGAGACCGGATGGGTGCCAGCGAGGTGGGCGCCACTCCGATCATAGGCAGGGAGCCACCCCGTTCCATAGAGATCGAAAGCTTGGTTGCGGCTCCAGAGTTTTGTCGGCACGGCCGGATGCGTGGTCGAGAACCGGCTGTATACGACTTGCGCGCCGGCAGGAGACCACGACGGGGAATACAGGTCTTCTCCGGATGGGCCCTTGTTTCCGTCTGCGTAAAATACGCCATGCGCCGCTTTATCCCTCCGCAGCCAGGCGATCTTTCCAGAGGGAAGAATCGACGGCATCAATTTGATCCCGGGACCAGAGGCAACCTGCCCGGTCGCGCCAGTAGCGATGTCGATTTTCACCAGCTCGTTATCCCCTTCGCCGTTTCCAGAACGATGGTTCCATGTGTCCTGAGCCGACATGCAGTAGGCTATGATGCTCCGGCTGTCCGGCGTCCATTTCGGACTGCCGCAGAAACCTCCGTGCCCGGAGATCCGCTTCAGCCCTGTGCCATCGGGATGGATTACATAGATATCGGCGAGTTGCAGCAGCTCCCATCGGCCCTTGGCGGCTGGCAGACTGCTCCCGCGATCGGAAGAGAAGGCGATCCACTGGCCATCAGGAGACCACGCCGGACGCAAATCGCCTCCGCCGCCGGATGTGAGCGGCCGGGATAGGCGATTGGCCAGATTGAGGATCCACAGGTTGGCAAAGCCCGCGGCCCGCGTGGACACAAAGACGATACTCCTCTGGTCAGGCGAGAAGGCGGCCTGATCGTCAAAGGCCGGATTGTCGGTCAGACGTTCCACCCCGCTGCCGTCCGGGCGCATGCGAAACAAGTCGGCCGACCCGGCGCGTTCCGATGTGAAGGCGATCCAGTCTCCTTTGGGAGACCACGTGGGATTGTAGTTGAACGAATCCGGTTCCGTAATGGCGTGCTCATTCGAACCGTCGGCGTTGGCGACGTAGATCGCGGCTTTGGTGGGGGCGATTCGCAGGAAGACCAGCCGGTCGACCGCCCCGCAACAGAACGAGCTGAACGCGAACATGAGAACGCCGGTTCTTAACATGGAGCCCCCCGGGGGCGGGACGTTATGATTCGCGATCCCGCGCAAGCCCATCCACACTCGTATTCTACTTCGGCTCATTTTCTCCTGCTTCCTCCGTGGCTCGATGCAAGGACCCCGACCTTCCCGGATGTGAAAGAGTTCGACGCATGGCTAACGGAACAGCCGCGACCTCCAGAGTTTGATCGGTCATCCTGGCCACACCCGAACACGCCACGGTCAGGAAAAGCAAGAGAATCGGAACCACATTCCCTATGCCGTCCACCGCAAACAGTCCTGGAGATCCCCATAACCGATGCCCCTGGCCATCGAGCCAGACCATGTACGCCAGCGGCACATTTCCGAGGTTGTTTAGGAAGGTGTATTGGGCTCCCCCGGAACGCGCGCCGCGCCCAATGGCTTCGAGGATCGGGCCGAACAAGTTGCATTGGCGGCGCCGGACAGAAACATGTATTCGCTGGCGCCGACAAGGAAGACCGGCGCTGTACGTGGCGCTGCGAGGATCAGAATCGCCGCGGTCCCAATCACTAAACCCATGCCAGGAAGGCGCTCCAGCGGTTCATCCGGTCTGCTATCACTCCGCCCAGCAAACATCCGAGAGCCATCAGTATGGAACCGGTGAAACCGGTCAAGGCAGTCGTCGCTTCCGACCTCAAGCGATACTCGCTGGCAACTGCCGAGAACGGGTTCCCGGCCGCCCCCGGTCCGACCGGCGCAATCAAGACCAGCATGGATCAGCACGCGGTGCATGGCCGGGATCAGTTCCAGGCGTGGGGATTCGGGTTCGGCAATCGCGAACGCGGCCAGGCATGGCACTACCGCTCGACCCACCGGTGTAGTCAGGTCCCGCGCTTCGGTCAGCGCAGTTCCCTGGAGCGACGATTTAAGCTGGACTCGGCTGTCGCTTCGGCCGAGGGAAAGCCCCAGGGCGGTGCCGGCCAGACCCGGTGAGCCGCGAAAAACCGCCGGTGGCCGATAACCGGGATTCCATTCTGAATTCACGGCTAGATGCCGTAAGTTTAAGAAAACAAATATGTTACAGAGAAGTCCAGCACTCATCGGTACAGGATCGGTACAGTTTCCGGCCCAAAATCGGTGCTAAGTCATTGAAAACAAATATTGGCTCCCCGGCATGGATTCGAACCACGATTCACGGCTCCAAAGGCCGCTGTCCTACCATTAGACGACCGGGGAGTGGCGAAGAACTGGGCTCCTTTGGGTAGTGTAGCAGCCGCGCCGCGGCGTCACCACTCGGCGTACGGCGTGCCATCGAGCGGGCTGGTTTTGTCCGAGCCGCTGCGAACGTCCCAGATGCCGGGCTCGGTCTGGCTGACCGAGGCGGTGGCGTCCTCCATGATGATCTTCCACGTCGTGTTATTGCCCGTGATGGGGTCGATGGGCACCGCGCGCAGGTAGCCATCGCTCACCAGGTCGTCGAGCGACTGCGGCGCCTTCTGCTTGTCCAGCGTGTACTCGTCGATCATGTTCCGCAGCGTGAACAGATTGCTGCGCAGCAGGCTCTCCTTGGCCCGCATGATCGCCTTCTGGTACATGGGCACCGCGATCGAGACCAGGATGGAGATGATCGTCATCACGATCAGGATCTCGATCAGCGTAAAGCCCCGGCGCCGGCGCGCGGGGTCCGTCGTCAGGCTACCATTCCGCATAAGCCGTGCCATCGGGCGCTTTCTCCGTACTCTTGGTGAACACATCGAAGACGTTCTGTCCGCCCCAACCCGTGGAATCCGGATCGTCGCGCGTACTGCGCATTCCCCACTCGAACGAGTTCGTGAAGGGGTCTTTCGGAATACGTCGCAGGAACCTCACCTTCTTGTCGGGGCTGCCATTCGGCCGCACGCCGTCGACGAGTTGCTGGAGGCTTTCCGGGTAGCCGTCGCTGTCCATCTTCCCTTTCGGGATCACGTTGGTGTCGGTGGCGTCCTTGTACTTGTCGATCGCCGTGCGGATCTCGCGCAGGGCGTACCGCAAGTCCTTTTCGCGCTCCCGTCGCACCTTGAAACGCGCGAGCGGAACCGCCATGGTGGTGAGGAGCATCAGGATCGTGAAAGCCACGATCAGCTCGATCAGCGTCAGCCCGCGTTGGTTCCGCCGTCTCATACCTATCGAATGGTCACTCTGGCGTGCGGCACGTCCTGCGAGACGGGCTGGTTATGCGAGTCGCGCGCCGTCAGGTCCGAGAAAGTGACGAGCGCCGTTCCCGGCTTGATGGCCTTGAAGGTGAAAACGGCCAGCGCGCCGGTGCCGTTCAGACCCGTCGAGTCGGGCATGCGATTCAGATTGACCGTCGCGTCGCCGGTGTCGTTCAGGATGTTGCGCGTGAAGATGATCTTCTGGCCGTCGCTCGCGAGGAAGCCGCCCGGCGACACTTCTTCCAGGCGCAGCAGTTGGGGATCGAACTTCAGCTTGAAGGGCACGGCATACAGATCGCGCGCGTCGTTGACGTTGAACTCGATCGTGAAAGTCTGGTCGGGCTTCACCTCGATTGATTCGGGACGGAACAGGAGGCGCGTGCCAGGGCCAGGGGCCGGAGCAGGCGGCGCGGGCGTTGCAGAGGGAGCGGGCGCAGCGGTTTCCGTGGCGGGCGCCGGCTTGGGAGCTTCCGCCGCTGGCGCCGGGACGGGCGCCACTGGCGATGGCGCCAGGCTCAGATGTGTATTCTGCTCCGTGCCGGCCGCGATCGCCCTCATGTTGACGTCCGTGATGCCAGGCGTCCGCACGATGTGCGGGATCAGCGCGATCAGCAACTCGTTTCTGTCCTTCTCGACGGTATTGGCGGTGAACAGCTTCCCCAATAGCGGAATACTCGACAGGCCGGGCACGCCGGTGACGCTCTTGGTGTCCTGGTCCTGCATGAGGCCGCCTAACAGGCTCACCTCGCCCTCGCGGATGCGAATCTCGTGTTCTACCTTGCGCTGGCCGATGATGGGCTGGGTAACGCCGCCGACGTTGACATCGCCGGTATGGCTCGAGATCTCCAGAACGGCCTTGAGGGTAACCTCCTTATCGCCGTGAACGGTGGGCGTAATGTCCACGTTGACGCCGATGTCGACAAAGGTGAAGTTCTGATACAGGCCCCCGTATCCGCTGGTGCCGCCGACGGCGCCTCCGAAGGGCTGAATGCCACCGGACGCGATGGGGTACTTCTCGCCGATGCGCAGGCTGGCCTTCTGACCGCTCGCCGCCCGCACCTGGGGAGACTGGAGCACCTTGGTGGCCGAGTCGGCCATGGTCGCCTCGAGCAGCGCTCCGGGCATGGTGATCGAGAAATCGTTGGTCGAGAGGTGAGTGATCTGCGACAGCGCGATCAACTGCGAGTTGGTCGTCGCGGTGGGGGTGGGCGAGGCGGAACTCGAACCGCCGCCGTTTATCAGCACGGGATTCCGCGGCGTGAACTGGATCTGAGTACTGATTCCGCCCGTGGTTCCGTTGGAGGAGATGGCCGCCGCCAGGTTCCGCGTCTTGGTCCGGTTGGCCTCCATGACGATGACATCGATCACCACCTCCGATTTGGGCTTATCGAGGTCGCTTACCAGCTTCTCCGCCAGCAGGATCTGGTCCGGCGTGCCGCGCGCGATGATGGCGTTCATCGAGCTGTAAGTAAAGACCTTCTTGATGTCGGCCACGGTGCGCAGGACGGTGGAAATCTCCTGCAGCTCCTGGGGGGTGGTGAGGTTGGTCAGGTAGAAGACCTGCACTGCGTTGTCTTCGAAATCCCGGCGCTTCGGCAGGCTGTCGGTAGCTATAAAGATGGCGTTGGTCGAGAGCGGCTTCCAGAACGTGTGGGTCATGGTTGCCAAGTAGTCGAGCGCGTCATCGAGGGTGGAGTTATTGAGGTCCACCGAGGTGTTGCGGCGCGCGTTCGGGTCGCTGGCATAGTCGGGATCGAAGACCACGTTGATGCCGGCCAGCTTGCCCACCGTCTCGTAGAGCACCTTGGCGGGCTGGTTGGCCATGCGGAGATTGATGGGCTGCGCGGAAAGCGGCTTCAGGAAGGGCGGAGCCATGAGCCGCCCCAGCTTTTCCTTCTCCTGATCGCGGGCCAGCTCGGCTGGCGTCATGGTGCGCTCTTTGGGCGTCAGCTCGGCGCCGCGCGCGCGGTTCCGCTCGATCATCCCCAGAGTCTTCTTCAGCTCCTGCTCGGCCACGTCGGAAGACGGGTCGATGGCAAAGGCTTTCTGGAACTCGGTAAGCGCCTTGTCGAGCTCTCCCGCGATGCGCATCTTCTCGCCGGCATCGACGTGCATCTGCCCGGCCTGGAATCGCACCCGCTTGATCGCGATCAGGTAAGCGACGTCGGCGGGGTCCTCGGCGATCGCTTTTTCGTAGGCGTCCAGAGCCGCGTCCCAATCCTTGTGGGACTCGGCCAACGCTCCTTCAGCCAGGAACTTGTCGCCTTTGCGCGTGTGCGCATCGCCGACCGCGGCAAACGCCAATACCAAGGCAGTTGCCAGGGCCATCTTAAAACAGCGGTCAAACCTGTCCATCTTATTGGAATCCCAGGGGTTGTGTTAGTATAGTCTCGGCGGCGCAGCCCGATCTCACAAAACCATTGACGCTTGGGAGCCGTCCGGCGTGGAGAGGAAAGTTGCAGACTAAGGCGAGTGAAATCAAGATCCTGGCTGCCAACCGGCAGGCCGGGCACAACTATTTCCTCACCGACCGCTACGAGGCCGGCATCGTGCTCACCGGCACCGAGGTCAAAGCCGCGCGCGAGGGGAAGATCCAGCTCAAGGACAGCTACGCCGAGGTGCTTCACGGCGAAGCCTGGCTCGTGAATGCCCACATCAGCCCCTACTCTCACGGCAACCGAATGAATCACGACCCGGTGCGCAGCCGCAAGCTGCTCCTGCACCGGACCGAAATCGACAAGCTCCTAGGCAAGGCGCGGGAGCGGGGCTTCACGCTGATCCCCACAAAGGTCTATCTCAAGACCGGGCGAATCAAGTGCGAACTGGCCCTGGCGCGCGCCAAGAAACTCCACGACAAGCGGGCGGCCGAGCGTCAGAAAGAGAACGAGGCCGAGGCCCGGCAGGCAGTCCGAGATCATACACGGTAGAACTCATGGAACTCAGATTCGAAACGAAGCCAATTGAGCAGGTGGAGAGCGATGCGGTCATCGCGATCGCATTCGACAAAGACAGCGCGGCGTCGGGGTTGACGCCCGAAGTCACCATGGCGGCCAACGCCGCCACGGGGGGCTGGATCGAGGAACTGTACGAGTCCGGTGAATTCGCGGGCAAGCTGTTCGAGATGTCGCTCCTGCACCGGCCGGCGGGGCTTCTGGCGAAGCGCCTTCTGGTGGTGGGCGGCGGCAAGGCCGCGAAGTTTACCGGCGCGGAATTGAGGAACGCGACGGGCGCGGCGGTGCGGTTCCTGCAGTCCAAGGGAGCGCGGTCCGCGACGCTGGCGCTCGATGCCGGGCCCTCTCTCGAGGCGCTGGCCACCGCCGCGGCGGAGGGGGCGATCCTGGGGGCCTACGAGCCGGACCAATACAAGACCGACGACAAGGATGCCCCCGCTCTGGAGACCTTCTCGGTGGTCGCGCCGGGCGCGACCGAGGGCATGAACGACGCCCTCGACCGGGCGCTGATCATCGCCGAAGCCCAGAATTTCGCACGCGCGCTGGCCAGCGAGCCGGCCAACCGGATGACGCCCTCGATCCTGGCGCAGCGGGCGCGCGATATGTGTTTCGGCTCGGCACTTCAGTGCGAGGTTATGGACCAGTCCATGATGCGGCAGCTCGGCATGGGAGCGCTGTTGGGGGTGGCACAGGGCAGCGCGGAACCGCCGGCGCTCATCGTCTTGCGGTACCACCCGTTCGAAGAGGCCGACGGCGCGGCGCACCTCGGCCTGGTGGGCAAGGGAGTCACCTTCGACAGCGGCGGAATCTCGATCAAGCCGTCCGAGAACATGGACAAGATGAAGTACGACATGTGCGGCGGAGCGGCCGTCCTTGGCGCCATGCAGGCCATCGCGAGGCTGCAGCCTCCGATCCGCGTCACGGCCCTGATCCCGGCCGTCGAGAACATGCCGGGCAGCCGCGCCCAGCGGCCTGGGGACATCGTCACCACGCTTTCCGGAAAGACCGTCGAAGTGCTGAACACCGACGCCGAGGGCCGGCTGATTCTGGCCGACGCGCTGACCTACGCGCAGCAGCAGGGCTGCACCCACCTGGTGGATGCGGCCACCTTGACCGGAGCCATCGTGGTGGCGCTGGGGCACCTCCACAGCGGCGCCTTCGGGAACGACGACGCGCTGCTCGAGCGGACGCTCGGGGCCGCACGCGCCGAAGGCGAAAAACTCTGGCCGATGCCTCTCGACGAGGAGTACAAGGACCAGCTCAAGAGCCCCTTCGCGGACCTTCCGAACATCGGCACGCGCTGGGGCGGCGCCATCACCGCGGCCATGTTCCTGAAGCAGTTCGCCGACCCGCTTCCGTGGGTCCACCTGGACATCGCCGGAACGGCCTGGCTCGAAGAGACCAAGCCTTACATGCCCAAAGGCCCGACCGGGGTGGGGGTACGGACGATGGTCCGGCTGGCGACGGGCTGGGGGTCGTGACCGGGGGCGAACATTAAGACCTTCCTTTGGGGGATGCCGACACGGTCGGCGCCCCGGAGTCTTAGGTCATTGCATCACTTCAGTTCCATGATGCGGCGCAGCAGGTCGGGGTCCGCGGCCTTACGGGGCGACCAGGACATGCTGTCGAAGAACCTCCAATAGTCGTCGGCGCTAGGGGGAGGAATCAAGGATTCGATATAGGCCTTCTCGCATCCTAGCTCCTGGAGGGCACCCGGGAAGTCGGATCTGGACGGAAAATACGCCGGGCCGTATCTGCCATCCTTTTTGTCCTTTTGAGCCTCTTCGATTTCGCGGCACTCCTCGCGTGAATCGAAGCGTTCATTGATGTGCGGAAAGGTTCCTGACGCCGGCAGCGGGTCGCATAGCGTGGGGTCGTGCAGGTTGAGCGCAAGTGATTCGTAGCAGGCCGAGCGAAGCAGCACGGTTTGGTTAAACAGATCCTTGAAGAACGCGTTGGGAGAGATCTTCTGACAGAGATCCAGGGCCGCGGTATCGACGGCTACCATGTCGTAGAGGTACTCCAAGGCGCGGGCGGGCCGTAGGGCCGATTTGTTGCGCGGCTCCGCGTAGCTGCGGCCCGCTCGGACGCGCTCGATGAACGCCGGACCTTTTTCCAGCTTCAGATAGGCCTGCATGGTCGAGTTGTTGTACGACGCCCTGTGGAACAGGCGGTCCAGCACCTGGCCGTCGTCGTACCCCAACCGACGCATTATGCGCATGAAGGCATCCATGCTCCAAGGCACCGGTGCGCCTCGGGCTTGTTTGAGATGCTCGATGCAGTAGGCTTTGTCGAGACGGCTGCCATCAAACGGATTGGAGCGCACGGGCTGTACAAGTTCGCAGAGCTTCGCATCATGAAGTTCCGCCGCCAGGTCGCGGTAGCATTCTGATCGCACCGTCTCGATCTGGAAGCCGCGCGGACTAAAGCCAGCACCGCCACCACCTGCCAGTGGTTGGATCTTGGCACAGATCTCCGGAGCATGGAGGTTTACGGCGGCCACATAGAAGAACCCGTCCGCTTCGGTTGGCGGATCTAGGTCTATGGACGGAAGCTTCGGACGCACCGGCGGCCGGGGGACCGGAAAAGGCGACGGCTGCTCTGGGCGCTTGTCCGGCAACGAAAAATCCAACGTGATCCAGGCTGTGGACCTGACCGGACGGCCGTCCTTGGTGCCCGGCCGGAAGCGCCATTTGCGAGCGCACTCGATTGCTTTCTCGTCGAGGCCCCAGCCGAGCGATTGCTGGACCTTGAAATCGTGCGTGTCGCCGTTGGGATCCACGTCCCCGAGCACGATGACTGTGCCTTGAATCCCCTCGTCCCAGGCTTCCTGCGTGTACTCCGGCTCGGCCTTGAATACCGGAGATGGCAGCGCGGATTCGTGCGCCGGCCTGGGGGTAGGCGATGGCGAAGCCGCTGGTGGCGGGAAGTTCGGCGCCTCGGTCAGCTTGGCTCCTTGCGGCGGGTGAAACTCGAAAGTTTCCGGCGGAAGATCGGGGTTGGACTCGATGGTCTGGTAGGTGATGGTCTCGACAAGCTGGTCGCTGTCCTCGTTGGCAGTCAGATCCGCCTCCAGATGGTCGCGGAGAATCAGCTTCCGCTCAGGATCGATGCACATCGTGCGGCTGACGCGCCCGACCTTCGCCACTAACCCTGGAAAGATCATGAGGTGATTAATGACCCGGTACTTTGCCTCCACAACGACGCACTCGCGGGAGGTGCCTTCGAACGGCACACGGTCGCGGCCCTTGACGACCGCCGATTGGACTTCATCGGCGGCTTCTCCAAAACCCGTGATGGTTCCGCGCTGGCAGTATCCCTCCATTCGCTCGCCGGGGCTGACCTTCGCGTACTCGTTCGGCCGTTCGTAGAAGACCCATCCTGCATCGCCGTCGCAGACGGCATGGAACGGAAGCGCGGTCATCCATTTCTCGCTGCTGCTCACGTCCAGGCGCATGCGTCGAGGTCGTTGCATCGCCACGTCGAATGAGTCTACGAGCGCCTCACCGCCCATGGGGAAAGTGCCCTTGTAGGAGATCTCTCCGCGCGCCCGGAAGCTTTTCAGGTTTTGTGACGCCGCCGCAACTTCGCGCAGCAGCGGGCGAGCGTCCTGACCGGTCTGGACGGGATCAGCGGCGAGGAGGAGGGCGACCAGAAGGAGTTCCACGACAGTCCAGCATACATCGGAACCGAAGTTGTGGAATCAGAATCCAAAGCTCAGCAGGCGGGCGGCGGTACAATGTAGGCGGATGGGCTTCGACGATTACAAAGTGGTGCTATACCGCAACCAACCCGACGGGTGGGTTGCGGAAGTGCCTGCCATTCCCGGCTGCCACGCGCTCATGCCGACTCGGGAAGAAGCTCTCGCCGAGCTCGCCGCTGTATTTCGGTTGATCTCGGAAGAGTACAGGGAACGGGAGCAGGCCTTACCTGCCGATACAACCGAAATCGTGCATGCCTAGCGCACGCGCTGACGAATTCCGCCGCGTAGCTACCAAGCTTGGCTTCCTGAGAGCGCGCCAAACCGGGAGCCACGAACGCTGGAGGCATCCGGACGGCCGCGCCACGACAATCCCGCTCCACGGTGGGCGGCAAATCGGTCCTCCGCTGTTCTTCCGTATCCTGAGCCAGCTTGGAATCGACGAGAACGAATTCGACCGGCTCCGTTAGGTCTACCCCAGCGGCTTCTCCACGTCCTCGAGCGGGCCGATCCAGCGCAGTTCGCGCTCGATGTCCGAGTGCAGGCGATATGGCCGCTTCACGTCGGCGATCTTCTCGCCGCGGATGTCGATCTTGCCGATATCGTACTGGCCCAGGCCGGCCTGCCAGCACCATTGCAGGTGGGCGATCCAGAGCGGGTTGATGCCCATGCACTCGACGGCGACGCGGTCCGCCGCGATGTAGTCCGTTGAGGCCACAGCGAGGCGGGAAGGAACCGGAGTCCCCGATCCCGGGCCGTTGCCCTCCATGCCCTCGAAGCCGTCGATCACCGTGGCGCCCCAGAACGGGGCCATCTTCTGCGCGGTGAGCATCATGTTGAAGTTCGTGCCGCGCACGCCGGTGTGATACTTCCGCTTGTCGCTCCAGTGCTCGCCCTTCACGCCGTGCAGCGGCGCGCCGAGCACCATGTTCTTCACCGAAAGCGTGGCGACGCAGACGTTGTGCGTCTTGAAGACCGCCGAGCAGAGGATGAAGGCGTCGGGATCGAGCAGGCGCGCGGCCAGCCGCACGCGGTCCACGCGCATGTCGTGCGAGAGCAGCGGCTGAGGCTCGTATTTCGCCTCGCGGTTCAGATCCACGAGCTGGATCTGTTGCGATTTGCGCTCGGCGGGCAGGCGCGAGTATTTGAGCGCGTCGTAGCCCCACAGAGTGTCGCCGGCGGAGGACTCGGCGATGACGACCGGACCTTTAAAGCGCGGCTCCAGGTAGTCGAGAATGCCTTCGACGGCGTCCACGTGCGTGCACGCGAGCTGGTTGTTCGCCGAGACGTTGTTGGGCTTGATGACGACGTATTTCTTCCGCGCCAGCAGCGGCGCGATCTCATGGTCGATCCGCACCAGGGCTTCCGTGATGTTCTTGCGGCGGCTCTCTCCCTTCACCAGGGAGACCGTCGCGCGCCTGGCGATCGGGATGACGGGCTCGGGAAGGCCGGGCGGCGCCGGCAACTGTTGCGCAAAAGCGATGGGGCCGAGCCCCCGTCCGAAAGTGCCTGCGACCACGCCGGCACCTGCGGCCACATGAAGAAAACTACGCCGAGAAAAGGCTGACATCGGGGAACTCCTGGCCTACAATATGAATTCCGAGTCCGATTATAGCCCAATAACGAAGTCTTTCAATCAATGGATCGAGAGGTAGCCAGATGAAGTCATCCCGACGTAGTTTTCTCGCCAGCGGCCTCGTGCTTCCCGCAGCCGGTTTGGCGGTTCCGAGGCCCGGCAGAATGCCGGCCTCTCAGTCCGCGGCCCCGGTGGCGATGGACAAGCTCACCTACCGTACGCTCGGCAAGACCGGCCTCAAGGTCACCAGCGTCGGCTTCGGGTGCATGATCACCTCCGATGCGAGCGTGATCGCGCGCGCCGCCGACGCAGGGATCAACTATTTCGACACCGCGCGCGTTTACCAGAGCGGCAACAACGAGCGCATGGTGGGTGCGGCGCTCAAGGGCAAGCGCCAACAGATCTACCTCTCCACCAAGACCGGAGCGCAGGACAAGGCCGGAGCGTTGGCGCACCTCGACACCAGCCTCAAAGAGCTCGGGACCGACCACGTCGATATCTGGTATCTCCACGGCAAACAGACCGCCGCACAGCTCACCGACGACCTGCTCGAGGCGCAGCAGATCGCCAAGCAGGCCGGCAAGATCCGGTTCGCCGGCGTCAGCATGCACAGCGGTCACAGCGAGGTCATTCCCGCCGCCATCCAGTCGGGCAAGATCGACGTCATCCTCATCTCGTACAACTTCACGATGGGGAGCACGCTGGACGAACTGGTCGCGAAAGCCAAGGCGGCCGGCCTGGGCGTGGTGGCCATGAAGGTGATGGCCGGGGGGTTCCGCCGCCTGAAGGAAGGCGATCCGAACGGCGCCATTCTGAAGCGCGAGGGCGCTATGGCCGCGGCGCTGCGGTGGGTCCTGAAGAACCCGGATGTCGGCACGACCATCCCCAGCATGACCGACATGGACCAGTTCGAAGACAACTTCAAGTGCATGCCGGCGAAGTTCAGCCCGGAGGACGAGAAGACGCTGGCGGCGCATCTGGAGCGGATCAGCCCGGTCTACTGCCGTATGTGCAGCTTGTGCGCCGGCACCTGCCGGAAGGGTCTGCCGGTCGCGGACCTGCTGCGCATCGTCACTTACGCCGACGGCTACGGCCAGTTCGCCCTGGGCCGCGAACGATACCGCGAGCTGCCCGAGGACGTCACCAAGGTCCGCTGCGGCGATTGCTCGTCTTGCACGGTGGAATGCCCCCACGGCGTCCATGTGGCCAAGCGGATTTCCTTCGCGCAGGAGATTTTCGGCTGATGCGGCTCGTCGTGCTGCTGCTGGCCGCGGCTGCCGTGAGCTTCGGCCAGGCGCCGGACTGCGGGTTGGTTGCGGGATGGACCGGACAGGGCGAGGCGCGAAGCTTCACCGCCGACAATCTGTTCGAGTACATGGACGGCAATGCCGAAGGCTACCTGCTGTACCACTTCGTCCAGATGCGCGGCGTCAATTGCCAGTCCGGCGAGGATACGCTGATTCTCGACGTCTCGGAGATGGAGAACGCCGAGTGGGCGTATGGCATGTTCGCCTCCAACCGCGACCCGCGCGTGCCGGTGGAGAAGATCGGCACCGAGGCGCAGATCGTCCCGCGGCGGGCGATTCTGGTCAAGGACAAATACTTCGTCGAGATCGGCAGTTCGAAGGAACAGCCCGAGGTGCTGCGCCAGTTTGTCCGCGCGATGGAGAAGCGCATTCCCGGCACCAGCGAGCTGCCGGAGGCCCTCACCTGGTTTCCGCCGGAGAGGCTCGTTCCCGGTTCGGTGCGGATGGTGCCCGAGAGCGTGCTCGGCATCGGCGCGCTCAAGCGCGGCTACATCGCGGAGTATGCCGACGGCAAGGCGTTCCTGGTGCGGGAGACTTCGCCGGACTCAGCCGCAGAAGTCATGAACAAGCTGCGCGCGCGCATCGGCGGGACGGCGCCGGTGAAGGTTGCCGACGAAGGATTCGAAGCTACCGACAAGTACCTCGGCCGTCTCTGCTTCTTCCGCAAGGGCCGCATGATCGGCGGCTTTACGGGCATGGCGGCAGGCGCGGACGCGGTGGCGATCGCGGTCAAATTCGCGGCCGGCGTGAAATAGCCTCTCTGTCCTTGTGGCGCAGGCTTCAGCCTGCCGCGTCGGCTCTCCAGCCGACGCCCAGCGCCAAAGCATGCCTCGACACGAATGTCGAGGCGGCAGGCAGGAGTGCCCAATGCCGCACAGTTTTCCCGGATGTGGACAGCCGGAGTGGGGTGGCTCTCCAGAGCTGCGCCGGACGCCCGCGTCCGGCCTCCTTCGTTTCAGGAAGTTGGACGGAGGCGGGTCTGGAGACCCGCTGCAGGACTGGAGTCCTGCCCCACGGTTTCTGCCCGGTCTTGCGGAGAACTAAGTGGCATTGGGCAGGAGTGCCTGCGCCACGTGCCCCCTACGCCCTGGGACGTTCGTGCAGGATCATCCACGACGTGCCGAATTTGTCCCGCAGCATCGCGAAGCGATGGGCGAAGAAAGTCTCCTGCATCGGCATGAAGAGCTCCCCGCCGTCGGAGAGTACGGTGTAGATGCGCTCCGCCTCGTCACTGCTCTCTGCGACCAGAGAAAGATAGGCGCTGCGCATGGGCTGAAAGCGTTCCGGCGGAATGTCTGCGCCCATGAGCTCCGTGTCTCCGATGTTCATCCGGGCGTGGAGAATGGCGTTCTTCCAATCGGCTGGGACGTCATTCGCGTTGGGCAGTTGGCCATGGGTCATCATCATCGTGATCTTCCCGCCAAGATGCTGCTCGTAGAAGCGGAACGCCTGCTCGCAATTGCCGCCATAGTTGAGATAGGTGTATAGCTTCATAGTCCTTCCCCCCGCGACTATCATCCCCCGCAACTATCATCCCACCCCGCACCGGCGCTAGAGTGTAGGCATGCAAGAGGTCATCCGGGCTGCGCGCGGCAGTGCGCTTACATGCAAGGGCTGGCGGCAGGAAGCGGCGCTGCGCATGCTGATGAACAATCTCGATCCCGAGGTCGCCGAGCGGCCGCTGGATCTGGTGGTCTACGGCGGGGCGGGGAAAGCCGCGCGCGACTGGCCGTCCTTCCACGCCATCGTGCGCGAGCTCAAAAGCCTGGAGAACGACGAGACGTTGCTGGTGCAGTCCGGCAAGCCGGTGGGCGTCTTTCGCACGCACGAGGAAGCTCCGCGCGTGCTGATCGCCAACGCCAACCTGGTGGGCCACTGGTCCAACTGGGACCAATTCCGCGACCTGGAGAAGCTCGGCCTCATCATGTACGGCCAGATGACGGCCGGGAGCTGGATCTACATCGGCACACAGGGCATCCTGCAAGGCACCTACGAGACCTTCGCCGCGGCGGCGCGCAAACACTTCGCCGGCACGCTCGCGGGCAAACTGGTGGTCACGGGCGGGATGGGCGGCATGGGCGGCGCGCAGCCGCTGGCGGCGACCCTGAACGGCGCGGCGTTCCTGTGCGTCGAGGCCGATCCCGAACGGATCAAGCGCCGTCTCAAGACCGGTTACTGCGACATCATGGTGAACAGCCTCGACGAGGCCGTGCGCATCCTCCGCAACGCGGTGCACCAGAAGCAGGCCGTCTCTGTCGGCCTGGCCGGAAACTGCGCCGAGGTGCTGCCGGAAATGGTGCGCCGCGGCATCGTGCCCGATCTCCTGACGGACCAGACCAGCGCGCACGACCCGTTGAATGGCTACATCCCGGCGGGGTACACGGTAGAATCCGCGGCCGATCTGCGGGCGCACGATCCGAAACAGTACGTCGAGCGCGCCATGGATTCGATCGCCGTGCATGTCCGCGCCATGCTCGACCTGCAGCGACTGGGCGCCATCGCTTTCGATTACGGCAACAACATCCGGCGCATGGCGGCCGATCGCGGCGTCGCCGACGCCTTCAAGATTCCCGGCTTCGTGCCCGAGTACATACGGCCGATGTTCGCCGAGGGCCGCGGTCCGTTCCGCTGGGTGGCTCTCTCGGGCGATCCGGCCGACATCGCGGCGACCGACGCGGCGGTGTGCCGCCTGTTCCCGTCGAGCGAAACCCTCACACGCTGGATCGGGCTGGCCCGAAAGCGAGTGCACTTCCAGGGCCTGCCGGCGCGCATCTGCTGGCTGGGCTATGGCGAGCGCGCCCAGTTCGCGCTGGAGCTGAACCGTATGGTGGCGAGCGGGGAATTGAAGGCCCCCATCGTCATCGGCCGCGATCACCTGGACTGCGGCTCGGTGGCCTCGCCGTACCGCGAGACCGAGGCAATGCGCGACGGAAGCGATGCCATCGCGGACTGGCCGATTCTGAATGCCCTGCTCAATACCGCCGCCGGCGCGAGCTGGGTCTCGTTCCACAACGGTGGGGGCGTGGGCATCGGCTACTTCATGCACGCCGGTCAGGTGACCGTCGCCGACGGCACGCCGCTGGCCGCTCGATGCCTGGAACGCGTGATGACGTGCGATCCAGGCCTAGGGGTACTACGGCATGCCGACGCCGGGTACCAGGACGCAATCGGGTTCGCAAAACGCGCCGGATTGCGCATCCCGATGCAACAATAGCAGTTCAGCGGTCTCTACATAATCTTAATGGCAAAGGACACTCCTGTCCTCGTTCGAGGAGCCAGGCAACTGGTTACGTTGCGGGGTTCTGCGGGCCCCCGGCGCGGCGCGGCCCTGCGCGAACTCGGGATCATCCAGGACGGAGCGGTCCTCATCGAGGACGGCGTCATCGCGACGCTCGGGCCCAGCCGGCGCGTCGAGAACCTCAGCGCCGCCCGCCACGCGATCGAGATCGACGCCAGCGGGAAGGTGGTGGCGCCGGGCTTCGTGGACAGCCACACGCACCTGGTGTGCGGGCCGCCGCGGCTGGCCGACTACGACATGCGCCTGTCGGGCGCGAGCTACGCGGAGATCGCCGAAGCGGGAGGCGGGATCCTGAGCAGCGTCCGTGCGGTCCGCGAGACGCCGATCCGCAAGCTGGTCTTGCAGGCGCGCCGCTCCCTGGCTGGCTTCATCCGCCACGGCACTACCACGCTCGAAGCGAAGTCCGGCTACGGCCTGGATGAAACCGGGGAGCGCAAGACGCTGCGCGCCATCCGCGCGCTGGACGGCAAACCGCTCGACCTGGAGCCGACCTACCTGGGCGCGCACGTGGTCCCGCCCGACTGGCGCGGCCGCGAGGACGGCTACATCGACTGGGTGTGTTCCTACCTGATGCCAAAGCTGCGCCGCCGCAACCTGGCCCGCTTCGCCGACGTGTACTGCGACGAGGGCGCATTCACGGTGGCACAGGCGCGGCGCTATCTGGAAGCGGCCCGCGCTCTGGGTTTCGAGCTGAAGATCCACGCCGGCCAGTTCTCCCCGAGCGGCGCGGTGGCTCTGGCCGCCGAACTCGGCGCAGCCAGCGCCGATCACCTGGACTATGTGACCGACGACGACATCCGCGCGCTGGCAGCCTCAGGCACCATGGCCGCCTTGCTCCCCGGAGCGGTCTTCCACCTGGGCCTGCAGCACTACGCGCCGGCCCGCCGGATGATCGACGCCGGCGTGGTCGTGGCGCTCGCCACCGACTTCAATCCCGGCACCAGCCCTACCTACAGCATGCAGATGATCCTCTCGCTGGCCTGCTCCCAGATGCGCATGACGCCCGCCGAAGCCCTGGCCGCCGCCACCATCAACGGCGCTCACGCCATACGTTCGGCCGCCCACTGTGGCAGCCTCGAGGCGGGCAAGAACGCGGACCTGGTCCTCTTCAACGTCCCCGACTACCGCGAAATCCCGTATCATTTCGGAGTGAACCTCGTCGCGATGACGATCAAGCGCGGACGGGTGCTCTACCGGGAGGGAGACGTGGAATGGCCAGAAGACTGATCGAGTGCGTGCCCAATTTTTCCGAAGGTCGGGACGCCGCCAAGGTGGACGCCCTGATCGATGCCGTGCGCTCCGTGGCGGGAGTCGTCTTCCTCGACCGCGAGATGGACGCCGACCACAACCGCTCCGTGCTGACCTTTGCCGGGCCTCCCGAAGCGGTGAGCGAAGCGGCGCTGCGCGCGGTCGGCAAGGCCGTCGAGCTGATCGACCTCAATCACCATTCCGGCGTGCACCCGCGCATCGGCGCGGTGGACGTGGTGCCGTTCATCCCCATCGAAGGGGTGACCATCGAAGAGTGCGTGCGCATCGCCACGAGGGTGGGCGAGGAGATCTGGCGGCGCTTCCAGATCCCGGTCTACTTCTACGAGGCGGCCGCGCGCAGGCCGGACCGTGTCAACCTGGAGAACATCCGCCGCGGCCAGTTCGAGGGGCTGCGGGACGAGGTGGCCACCAATCCCGGGCGGGCGCCCGATGTCGGCGAGCCGCGCCTTCATCCCACCGCGGGCGCGACCGTGGTGGGCGCGCGCAAATACCTCATCGCATACAACATCAACCTGAACACACCGGATGTGGGCGTCGCCAAGCGCATCGCACGCGCCCTCCGGTACTCCTCGGGCGGATTCCGCTACGTGAAAGCGATGGGCGTTCCGCTCACGTCGCGCAACCTGTCCCAGGTTTCGATGAACCTGACGGATTTCGAGCAGACGCCGATTCAGCGCGTGTTCGAGACGGTTCGGGCCGAGGCGGAGCGCTCGGGCGTGGCGATCGTGGGTAGCGAAATTGTAGGGCTGATCCCGAAGAAGGCGCTCGAAATGGCGGCCGAGCACTTTCTGCGCGTGGAGAACTTCCGGCCCGAGGTGGTGCTGGAGAACCGTCTGGCCGAAGCAGCTCCCAGCGGACTGGACGAGTTTCTCGACGCGCTCGCGGCGCCCTCGGCCACGCCCGGCGGGGGAAGCGCGTCGGCCGCCGCAGGCGCCATGGCCGCGGCTCTGGGAGCGATGGTGGCCGCGCTCGCCAAAAAGGACGGCCGCGAGTTCGAGGCCGACCGCAAGTTCCTCGCCGAGGCCGTGGACCGCGACACTCAGGCGTTCAATCTCGTGATGGCCGCCTACCGCCTTCCGAAGGCCGAGCGCGCCCCGCACGTCGAAGAGGCGCTGCACCAGGCAGCCACGGTTCCGATGGAAGTGGCCGAGCGCGCGTTTGCACTCGACCGGCGGCTCGCGGCGCTCCAGCGCGAAGCGCCCGCCCGCTTCGGCTCCGATCTAGAGACCGCGCGCGCTCTGATCCGCGCGGCCATGGCCGGGGCGTTGGCGAACGTGCGCATCAACCTCGACTCGATCACCGACGAGGGGTTCCGACGGGCGTTGGATGAGCGGGTAGCAGCGCTGGCGTAAGAACGGCCATGAGCGGGGGGCGCGGTGCCGCTACCCAGGATCCACTTCCTTAGGTCCTGGACGAAAAGCTACACGGGACAGGCCGCGAATAGGACGGAAGTGCTTGACGTTTCCCGTGCAAAGCGAGAGACCAGACTCCATAGCTGTGGCTGCGATAAGAGCATCGGCGAGCTGTATGCCGTGGGCGAGAGCGTGCTGTTCGATGAGGGCGGCGGCTGCAGCACCGATGGCTTCCGAAAGGGGAAGGATTCGGAATTGGAGTTGACGGAGCGACTGCCGGATCAGGCGCCCCTCGGCCTTTGATCGGGCGCCCTGAAGAAGCTCCATGAGGGAGACGATGGACAGGGCGCGATCCGGTGAGGCGTCGATGACGCGGGCTGCGCGTCTGCTGCCGCGCGACGCCCGGATCAGAACATCGGTGTCGAAGATCACTTCGGCCTTCGCGCACGCGGTTGCTTCTTGATTCTGGTTTGAGCGGGAGCCTGGCGGGGGAGGCGCAGCTGGCGAAGATAGGAAGCCGGATCGCCTATATCCTCGCGGTCTTTCCAGAGGCCAAACAGTGGCTGGTCCTTGGTCTTAGGCGCGCCGCCGAGTGCCGCCGGCGCGATCGGGGTCAGCTTGGCCCTTTCCGTTCCGCGATAGAGGACCGTGACCGTTTCCCCGCGGTCGATGGCGCGAAGCACGTGCTTCATGTTGTAGCGAAGATCGACTATGGTTGCGTTCATGGAGTGTCTCTATACAAGTATACATTCAGGTAGCGCGCGAATGCGAGCGGCGATCACCCACTTCAACGAGATAGCGACTTTACGGACAGCTACCCGGGGCCGCAGCTACACTTGAGCACATGGGAATGTCCGCGTACGCCACGCAGGTTGCATCGGATCGCCTCGAAACCTTCCGGAAAGACCCCGCCCAAGTGGCCGCTTATCTACGCAGAGTCTTGCGGTCGCTCGCCGGCGGGGGTGATTTCGGGGATCCGCGATGGACGCTAGATTTGCACAAATACTGGGGTATCCTTCACTATCTTTTCGCTGGGAACAAAAGCGGGCGCGCCGCTGGTCCAGTTCCAGTGAATGATCCAATCCTGGGGGGAGTGGAGATCGGAGAGGATATGAACTATGGGCCGGCGCGCTTTCTCACCACTCAGCAGGTGCGAGAGATTGCGCAGGAACTGGAGAAGCTTTCCTGGGAAACGATGGTATCCCGCTTCGATCCTGACGCAGTGCGTAGCGCCGGTGTCTACCTGGCGGAGGCCGACGGCGTGCTCGAAGACGCACGCACCGCCTTTTATATATTGGTGAATTTTTATTCCGATGCCGCTTCCCAAAACAACGCGATCCTGCTAATTGTTCTTTAGCGCGGCAATATCGGACCACTCAAGGACCTAGATCCGTAACGACCGAAAGTTGGACAGCGCGCGTCCACTCGGCCGGATGACGCCCGACTGTTGAATTGCCGCGCCGTTCCTCTCCGGCGCGCTCGCGACTACGGTTCCCGCGTCCAGGTCTGCGAACGCCCGATCAGCGAAATGCCGATGTACCCGCGCACCACAAGCTTCTTGCCGCCTTCCTCGAGCCTCGCCTTGCAGCGGTAGACCTTTCCGTTGTCAGGATCGAGAATGTCGCCGCCGCCGTACTCGGCGCCGTCGCGCTTCAGGTGGCGCAGGATGACCATGCCGGTCGTGGGCTTGTTCTTGCGCTCGTCCTTGCACAGGTCGCAGATCTTATTGGCCTGTTTCGGGTCGATGCTGGATTCGACCTTGCCGAAGAACTGGCCGTCCTGCTCGTAGATGAGCACGATAGCTTTCGGCTTGCCCGTGTTGTCGTCAACCGTCTTCCATCGCCCGGCGATACCGGGCTCGGCCGCTGCGGCAGGCAACGCCGCCAACGCCAGCGCGAACAACCAGAACATTCTCATCGCCTCAAGGCCTCCCAAAAGCGCGGATCTCGCGGCCCACAAACATCGCCAGCTCGATCGCCTGTTCGTAATTGAGCCGCGGATCGAGCGAGGAGTGGTAGGCGCGCTTCAGGTCGCCCTCCTCGAGGCCGCGCGCTCCGCCGGTACACTCGGTGACGTCTTCGCCGGTCAGCTCGATATGGATTCCGCCCAGGCAGCCGCCGTACTCCGCGTGTATGTCGAAGGCCTGATCCAGTTCGCCCAGAATATCGTCGAAATGGCGGGTCTTAAGCCCATCGGCGGTCATGTGCGTGTTCCCGTGCATCGGATCGCACACCCACAACAGGGTCTTGCCGGTTGACTCCGCCGCCTCGATCAGCGGCGGCAGGCAGGCGCCGATGCACTGGTTCCCGAAGCGGTGGATCAGCGTCAGCCGCCCGGGCTCGTCGTTCGGATGCAGGATGCCGATGAGGCGCTTCAGCGTCTCCGGCGTCATTGCGGGACCCACCTTGACGGCGATGGGGTTGCGGATGCCGCGGAAATATTCGACGTGGGCGCCGTTCGGATCGGCGGTCCGCATTCCGATCCACGGGAAGTGCGTGGAGAGGTTGTACCAGCCTTCGCGCCGCGGCACGCGCCGCGTCTGGGCCTGCTCGTAGGGCAGGTGAATGGCCTCGTGGCTGGTGAAGAAATCGATCCAGCGCAACTCGCCCGGGTGCGAGCCCACCAGGCCCTCCATGAACCGCAGCGCATCGCCGATGCTGCGCGCGGTGCGGTGATACTCCTCGGCCATGGGCGAGTGCTTGACGAAATCGAGATCCCAGTACTCCAGGCGGTGCGGGTCGGTAAAACCGCCGCTGACCAGGGCGCGAATGAAATTCAAAGTGAGGGCCGCGCGTTCGTAACCGCGCAGCATCAGTTGCGGATCGGGCTCCCGGCCGGCCGCGGTGAATTCCGGCCGGTTCACGATGTCGCCTCGGTAGCTGGGCAGGGTAACGCCGTCCCGCGTCTCGAGGTCTTCCGAGCGCGGCTTGCCGTACTGGCCCGCGAAGCGGCCTACGCGGACGACCGGCTTCTGTCCGCCGTGGACCAGCACCAGCGTCATCTGCAGCAGAATCTTGAGCTTGTTGGCGATGGTGTTGGAGTCGCAGGCGTCGAAGCTCTCCGCGCAATCGCCGCCCTGGAGCAGGAACCGCTCGCCGCGCGCCGCTTCCGCCAGTTGCTTTTGCAGCGCTCCGACTTCCCATGACGTCACCAGCGGAGGAAGCTTCGAGATCTGCGAGACGACCTCGGCGACCTCGGATTCGGAGCGGTACAACGGCTGCTGTGCCGCCGGCCTGGTCTTCCAGGACGCTGGCGACCAATCGCCGTTCTCTGCCTTAGATCCCACCATGCAACAAGTTACCAGAGCGGGCGGGGCGAGTGTGGGGCGGACCCCCTGGTCCGCACGGGTCCCCCTGGACCCGCTCTCCGCCTGCTGAGTCAAACTCACCGCTAAGACGGCCAGGCCGACGGGGGCGTCGGCCGCGGACCGGGGGGGGGCCGCCCCACGGCTCGGCGCCAACCTACCTCACCAGCTCCAGAGCGCGGCGGAAGAAGGGCTCGAACTCAGTGGGAGCGCCCGCGGACTTGGCCTTGCGGACGGCTGCCTCGGCGGCAGCAGCGCTGCAGCCGAGGTTGACCAGCGCCGAAAGGACGTCCTGTTCGAGACCGCTGAAGGCCGCCTTGCCTTCGGGCGGCGCCTCGGTCGAGGCCCCGGCGGCGACTTCGGGCAGCTTCTCGCGGAGCTCGAGGATCATGCGCTCGGCGGTCTTCTTTCCGACGCCGGGAATGCGCACCAGGCGCTCGGTGGCGCCGGCGCGGATGGCTGCAATGAGGTCGGGCGCGGCCAGACCCGAGAGCACCGTGAGCCCAAGCTTCGGCCCGATGCCGCTCACCGAGATGAGCTTCTCGAAGAGCATCTTCTCCTCGGCGGTCGAAAAGCCGAAGAGCTGCAGGGCGTCCTCGCGGACGTGCGTGTGGATCCGCAGGCGCACTTCCTTGCCGGCGTCGGGCAGCCCCGCGTAGGTCGAAACAGGGATCGCGACGTCGTATCCGACCCCGCCCGCCTCGACCACCGCCTGGTTGGGATGTTTTTCGAGAAGCGTTCCGCGCAGGTGAGCGATCATGGAATTGAGGGTACATTATTTCCGATGGCGCGGCGTCGCTTCTTTGTGGATGAGGTCCGGGACGGGAGTGCGAGCCTCGCCGGGGAGGACTCGCGGCACCTGGGCCAGGTCCTGCGCGCCGAGCCCGGCCAGGTCTGCGAGCTCTCGGACAACCGGTCGGTGTATCTGGCCGAAATTGAGACCGTTCGCAAGGACGGCGTTCGATTCCACATTCTCGAAGAACTGCCGGCGGAAGAGCCACCGCTGCGGATCGCGCTTTTCCTGGCGCTGATCAAGTTCGAGCGCTTCGAGTGGGCCGTCGAGAAGGCCACCGAATTGGGGGCCGCGGCGATCGTTCCGGTCGAGACGGCGCGCAGCGAGAAGGGCCTGGAGCGGGCCGCGTTGAAGCGCATGGAGCGCTGGCGCAGGATCGCGCGCGAGAGCAGCCAGCAGTCCCGCCGCGTGCGCCTGCCCGAAATCGGCGCGCCGGTAACGCTGGCCCGGGCGCTGGCAGGTCATCCTTCGTGGGGCAGGACTCCAGTCCTGCAGCGGGTCTCCAGACCCGCCGGCCCGAGCGGGTCTGGAGACCCGCTGCAGGCGTGGACGCCTGCCCCACTTCTCCCGCGGTACTTCCTCGATGAGGGCGGCGGGGCGCCGCTTCTGGCGGCGCTGCCCCAGACACGGACCGCGGGGGACGAGGTTCACCTGCTGGTGGGGCCGGAGGGCGGCTGGACCGATGCCGAGCGCGACTGCGCTTCCGCGGCGGGCTGGACCCGCGTCTGGCTCGGGCCCGCAATCCTCCGCGCGGAGACCGCCGCCGTCGCTGCGATGGCCGTGCTTGCGAGCGCCTGGCAGCCTGTCCTATAGTCGTTCTATAGGAAATGCCGCCTTCGGCCGCCTGGCACACCCGCTTCGCGTGGACCGCATTCGCGCTCGCCCTGATCCTGTATCCCGCGCTGCTATGGCATTACATCGACGCCAATGCCCCGGTGTTCGATGAGGGAGAGCACATCGCCGCGGGCTACCGCTACTGGCAGTGCGCGGACTACGGCATCAACCCGGAGCATCCGCCTCTGGCGAAACTGATCGCGGCCGCGCCGGTGCACAGATGGAAGATCGACGGCGCGTACGGTCCTTGCGGGACGGCGCTCACCAGCAACTCGGAGCTGATTGGAGCGGGCTACCGTCTGATCAACGGCCGGTACGCGGACCAGATGCTGCGAGAATGCCGCGGGGCGCTGTTGGTGTTCCCCATGCTGCTGATCGTGACGCTGTTCTTCGCCGCCCGCGCATGGTTCGGGCCTCTGGCTGCGGGGATCGCGGTTCTACTCTCCATTTTCGAGCCGAACCTGACCGCGCACGGGCCGCTGGTCACTACCGATATGGCGCTCACCGCTACGACTCTGCTCACGCTCTACGCCACGTGGTGTTACGTCCGCAAGCCCTCTCCGGCGAGGCTGGCGGCGCTCGGCATCGCGATGGGACTGGCGCTGGCTTCGAAGCACTCCGCCGTGCTGGTTCCTTTCGTGGTGCTCGCCGCGTTCTTCGTGGCCGAGCCCACACGCCGCGTCTGGCGCTTGTTGCCTGGGTGGCTGGCAGCCTGCCTTCTGGCGCTGCTTGTGCTGTGGAGCACCTACCAGTTCCGGTTCGAGGCGCTGCCCGGCGGGCGCGGACCGGCTTTCGACATGACCAAGGGGATCCAATCCGCCGGGGTCGCGGGCACTCCCGCGGGCCGCCTGATTGCGTTCGCGGCCGAACGCCGCCTGGTGCCCGAGTCGTATCTCGCCGGCCTGCTCTGGGTCAAGGCCAACAGCGCCCGCGGAACGTACTTCTTCGGAAAGCAGTTGCCCACGGGGGTTTGGTACTACTTCCCGGTCGCGATCTCGATCAAGACGCCCCTGCCGCTGCTTTTGCTCGTGTTCGTCGGACTCCTCTTGCCGGGCGTCTGGCGGCAGCACCGCCGCAGCATGGTGTTCGTGATTCTTCCGGTCGCCGCGTTTCTGGGAGCGGCCATATTCAGCGCGATGAACCTCGGAATCCGTCACGTGCTCCCGATCTACCCGTTTCTGATCCTCATCGCCTCGGCCGGAGCGGCCTGGTGGGTTGCCCGCCACAGCCCCGCCGCGCTGGCCTCGGCCGCCCTGATCGCGTTCCAGGCGGTCTCCTACGCGCGCAGCTACCCGAACGAGATCGCATACGCCAACGAGGCCTGGGGCGGCCCGCGGAACCTGCATCGCTACCTGGGCGATTCCAACGTCGATTGGGGCCAATCGCTGTACCAGGTTCGCGACTACCTGAAACAGCGTGGCATTCACGACTGCTGGATCGCCTGGTTCGGAATGCGGAAGCCCCAGCTCGTCGGCAGTCCGTGCCGCGCCCTGGCCGGCCCGATGTTCCTGGAGGCGTGGGACTGGGAACTGCCGCCGCCCCTGCCCGATCACTTCGACGGCCCGATCCTGGTGAGCTCGACACTCACCAACCTCGGACTGTTTGGCTATGGGAGGTTCCTCGACCGTCCGCCCGACGATGTGATCGGGGCCGGCGTCTACGTCTTCCACGGTAGCTTCGACCTGCCCGAAATCGCGGCCGAGCGCAGGGGCGCGCGCGGCTGGTGGTTTATGAATCACCAGCAGCCGAAGAAGGCGGTCGAGGAATTTCGCATCGCGGTCCAGCACGCACATCCGCAAAGCCTCGCTCGCGGCCTTTACGGCTGGGCGCTACAGAGCGCAGGGCCATAGAACCCTGGATGTCCGCTTGCTGACGCGCGCGGTGCTAGTGTCTACCGGCAGGCCCGTCTGGTTTGACTGTGCCGATTTACGGCCGTTATCATGAGAACGTCCATCGACAGTAAGGAGAAGTTCCATGGGTACTCTGGGCTGGCAAGAAATTACGTTCATCTTCTTTCTTGCCCTGGTCCTTTTCGGTCCGAAGGAACTGCCCAAGATCGGCCGGACGGTGGGGAAAGCCCTGGCGGAATTCCGCCGCGCCTCGAGCGATCTGAAAGCGACCTTCGACCGGGAGTTGAGCAACCTGGAGCGGGAGACTCAGCCCGACAGCGAGGCCGGTAAGAGCATCTCCGGTCCGTCGGACTATAAGTACAACTACGGCTACGACTCTTATTACGACGCCGCATCGACGCCGGCGCCGAGTGAATCCACCGCGACAGAACCATCCACAGTAAGCGCATCCGCACCTGAGGGCGCTGAACCTGCGAAGATTGCGGCACCCGAGGGCACCGTGCCCGCCAACGGAGAGGCGAGCGCGCCTGCTCCGGCTCCGGCCGAGCCGGCTCGCGGTCCGCAATCCGACGTGTCGTAATCGAAACAAGACAGAGGCCGAGGTTGCAGGAAGACAAGAACGGAACCAGAGATCCGCGCCAGGACGCCGCGGAACAGGAAGTTCAGCCCGCGGCAGTGACCGTGTCGCGTGCCACAGCGGTGCCTGCTCCGCCATCCGGCGGGGGCGGTGGGGGTTGGTTCGGCGGCTTGCGCGGCCTGGGCGGTGGCGGTGGCGACGATGGCGGCGAGGAAGAGGAAGGCATGTTGCGCATGTCGTTCCTCGAGCACCTCGAGGAGCTGCGCGGCCGCATCATCAAGTCGATGATCGGCATCGCCGTGGCCTTCTTCGCGAGCCTGTACTTCGCCCCCGAAATGTGGAGGGCTGTCAGCGATCCCGCCATTACGGCCCTGCGCCAACTCGGTCTGCAGCAGAAGCTGGTGTTCATCACTCCCACCGAAGCGTTCATGACCATCTGGATGAAGCTGCCGCTGCTGGCCGCCATCTTTCTGGCCTCCCCGTGGGTGCTCTACCAGGTGTGGGCATTCATCGCGCCCGGACTGTACCGGCGGGAGCGCCGCTGGGCGTCCCCGTTCGTCCTCTTCTCGGCGGGTCTGTTTATCCTGGGCGGCGCGTTCGCCTATTTTCTCGCGTTTCCGTTCGCTTTGACCTTCCTGCTGGGCATCGGCCGGGACATTAATGTGCAGCCCATGGTCACGGTGACGGAGTATTTCGACCTGTTTGTGGACGTGATGCTGGGCATCGGACTGGTGTTCGAGCTGCCGGTGCTGATCTTCTTCCTTGTGCTGCTGCGCATCGCCACGCCTGCGTTCCTGTTCCGGCACAGCCGCTACGCTATTCTGGCGATCGCGGTCCTCGCTGCGATCGTGACGCCGACGCCCGACGTGTTCAACATGATGCTGTTCTGCGTCCCGATGTGGATGCTGTTTTTCGTAGGCATTTTCGCGGGCTACCTGCTGGTGCTGCGCCGTGAACACCGCAGCTTCCCCTGGCGTAAGGTCCTGCCGTGGGTGGGCCTGGCGTTGATCGTGTTGGCGGGTGCGGCCTGGTACTTTGCGGGCCGGTACGGGTACCACATCGTCGGGCACTGGCCATTTCTTAGCCGTTAGCCGGGCCTTGCCCACTGGATTCCGGACGAATTTCGTTATACGATAGCTCGAACCAGGAGGCCGTTGCCCTTGGACCTGTACAAGACTATTCAAATACTGCACACAGAGCGGGAGCGGTTGACCAGGCTGATCGCATACCTGGAGCATCTTAAGACGTCCAAAACGGAGCCGCCGCGGCGGGGGCCGCAGAACCGTCGCGGCCGCAAGCGCATGAGCGAAGCCGAGAGGCGTGAAGTCTCCGACCGCATGAAGAGGTATTGGGCGGCCCGCAAGGGGCTCGCCGGCGGGGACAAAGCGTCAGCGGCGAACGAGCCGCCAGCCCCTCCAACCGCGGTGACCGCCTGAATCCGGCGGCCTGAAATGGTATATTAAAGTTCGGCGTTCCAGGAGTGGGCGGCTAGCTCAGTTGGGAGAGCACGGCGTTCGCAACGCCGGGGTCGCGGGTTCGAATCCCGCGCCGTCCACCAGTTCCCGTTGGCAACCTAGAGTGGTCCTCTTGCGTCCACTACAGAGACGGATAATTCTATGCGGCTTTCATTGACGGCTCTAGCGGTTTCGGCGCTCTTGGCATTGCCTGTTGCCGGTCTGGCGGGCGAGGCAAAGAAGGCCCGCAGTACCTTTCCCGTGACATACGAAGGCGGCAATCTGACCCTGAACCACAACCGGATCAAGGCCAGCCTCGCGAGCAATGAGGTGGTGCTCGCGCAGCGCCGGCATCGGATCGCTGTGCCCGTTCGAGACATCATGGAGATCTCCTGCGGAAGCCAGGTCCACCGGCGCATGGGGGCAGCGGTCCTTAACGCGATCCCCGGGCTGCACCTGGGTGAAACCGAGACCTACTACATCGGCGTGGCTTGGGCCGATGGCAGTCGCGAGGGCCCCGGGGCGGCGAAGACCGAGGTGCTCTTCCGGGTGAGCGCCGGCGATTATCGCCAACTCCTTGCCTCGCTTGAGCAGATGACCGGGAAGAAGGCCGTGGATACCACTCAAGTGCCGACCGCCGTGCGTTACTCCCTCTGACCACCGGCCGGGCGAGCCGCGATTGTACTTATCTGGCCCGATTCAATTATTACAGCAACGTTACAGTTATGTTACAGTTACGTGACTTTTGAAGGCAGGTTAATCTGCCTGTTTTCGCCCGCAGCTGTGATAGAATTGGAGCCTCTGGAGGCTTCCTGATGCCTGCAGTTATTCACTACACTGACCCCAGCACTCATCCCAGCGTCGTGCGAGAACAGCGCCAGATAACGGCCATCCTGGTCCGAAGCCTGGTCTCGAAAGGGCGGCCGGCGCACGAGGCGCTTCGGGAAGCGGAAGCCATTCTGGCGCCCATCCCGGCCAAACGGGAATCGTCCTGGCGCCGTCTCGCTTCGAACTGCGGCATGGGAGCATAACCCCCGCCGTCTTGGCGCCCCCAGAACCCGGGCCAGGCCTCCGAGCGTCCTCCGAACGGTCGGAAATCGCACGCGGCCGGGTCCGGATCTGGCTCAGTCAGACTCCGTTCCAGCCCTGAGACGCGCGACGCCGGCGTCGATCACCACGGCCGCCAGAACGCAGCCGCCTCCTCACGCCGGATCCGCCCGTTCCACCGATCCCGATTCGTCGCCCTGGAGGCGCGCGCGGTAGCAGACGAACGGTAAAAAATACCTCAAACACCGCTCCGTTGCGGTCGCGGCTCGGCCGGGCGTACCGCTGCGCTCGGTATCGCGCCCCCAAGCGGGGTATATTGGAACCGATTGCGGCAGTGGACCGGACATGCCGACGGCGACTCTGGTCCGATGCCAGGAGGTCGCGATGAAAGACATTACGCGCAGGGCCCTGTTGCGGAGCAGCCTGGCGGCGCCGGCCGTGACGGCGGCGACGGAAATGCTGGCGGGCGAGGCCGGACAAACGCAAACGCAAACGCCGGCGACGGAGGCGCCCGTCTCGAGCGGTCCCCGCGAGCGGCTGCTGCTCGATTTCGGTTGGCGATTCCACCTCGGTCACGCCTCCGACGCGGCACAAGATTTCGGATTCCACGGGAATTTCTCAAAGACCGGCAACTTCGGCGCGGTCGGCACTCAGTTGTTCGACGATGCGGACTGGAAGCCGGTGGACCTTCCCCACGACTGGGCCGTCGAGCTGCCATTCCAGAACGATCCGGCCCTCACCAGCAAGGGGTTTTACCCGCTGGGGCGGAGCTATCCCGCTACCAGCGTCGGCTGGTACCGCCGCATTTTCGAGTTGCCGGCTTCCGACGCAGGCAGGCGCATCACGCTCGAGTTCGACGGCGCTTATCGCGAGGCCCTTGTCGTCCTCAATGGCTTCTACATTGGCCGGCACATCGGCGGATACGATCCGTTCAGCTTCGATGTCACCGACTTCGTCGTGCCCGGAGGCCGGAACGCGCTGGTGGTTCGCGTGGACGCAACCCAGAGCGACGGCTGGTTCTACGAAGGCGCGGGCCTCTACCGTCACGTCTGGCTCGTGAAGACCGCGCCGGTCCACGTGAAGAAATGGGGCACCTTCGTGCGCTCCGAGGTGCGCCCCGGCCAAGCCACCGTGCGGATTCGAACCGAGGTGGAGAACCACGGCAAGGGTGCTCAGAACGCGCGCGTCACGTCGAGGATCCTCGATCCCGCGGGGAAGGTGGTGGGCGAGGCGGCCACCAGGCCGGCGTCCATTCCCGAACTGGAAGAGCACACCTACGAGCAGGAGCTGGTGGTGAAAGCGCCAGCGCTGTGGTCGCTCGATCGTCGCAACCTGTACAGGCTGGTGACCGAGATCGACACCGGCGGCGCCATCGCGGACCGCTATGAAACCACTTTCGGAATCCGCACCTGCGCGTTCGACCCGGAGAGGGGATTCCTGCTGAACGGCAAGCCGGTCAAGCTCAAGGGAACCTGCAACCACCAGGACCATGCAGGCGTTGGCGCGGCGTTGCCGGACGCCGTGCAATCCTTCCGCATTCGCAAGCTGCAGGAGATGGGCTGCAATGCCCTGCGCACCTCGCACAACCCTCCGACCCCGGAACTGCTCGACGCCGCCGACCAGCTCGGCATGCTGGTGTTCGACGAGACGCGCATGATGTCGTCGAACCCCGAAGGCCTCAGCCAATACCGCAACCTGGTACGCCGCGATCGCAATCATCCCAGCGTGTTCCTGTGGTCAATGGGCAATGAGGAGTCCACCGCGGCGACCGACAGAGGGTTCCTGATCCTCACCGCCATGAAGGCCGTCTCCACCGAGGAGGACGGTTCGCGCCTGGTCTCCATCGCGCCGCTGGGCGGCGGCAACATGGGCAAGTTCGGCTTCGCGGCGTGCGACGTGCAGGGTTACAACTACGCCGACCCCGAGGCGGACGCGTTTCACAAGGCCAATCCCAAAGTCCCCGTGATGGGGACGGAGCAGGTGAGCGCCGTGGCCACCCGCGGCATCTACGTGATGGATCCGAAACACGGTTACGTGGGGTCGTACGATCCGTACACCACCACCGGCCGCGCCTCCTGCGAGGGCTGGTGGAGCTTCTGCAACGCGCGCCCGTGGCTGGCAGGCGGCTTCATCTGGACCGGGTTCGACTACCGCGGCGAACCTTCCCCTTACGGGTGGCCCAATATCAGCTCGCAATACGGCATCATCGACACCTGCGGATTTCCCAAGGACAGCTTCTTCTATTTCCAGGCGTGGTGGACTGACCAGCCCGTGCTGCATTTGTTCCCGCACTGGAACTGGAGCGGGCTCGAAGGCCAGGAAATCGCGGTCTGGGTGTATTCGAACCTCGATCGCGTGGAGCTGTTCCACAACGGGCGCAGCCTGGGCGCGAAGGACATGAAGAAGGACTCGCACCTGGCGTGGGACGTGAAATACGCGCCCGGCGCGATCGAGGCGCGCGGCTACAAGGCCGGCAAGCAGGTGATGACGGCGAAGCGCGAGACCGTGGGTCCCCCCGCGCAACTGGCACTCACGGTGGACCGCAATCGGATCTCGGCGGATGGCGAGGACGTCGCCATGTTCGCGGTCGAAGTGCGGGACGCCCAGGGACGGACCGTGTCCGTCACCGATAACGAGGTCAGCTTTCGCTTGACCGGCCCGGGCAGGATCATCGGCGTCGGCAATGGCGACCCGACCAGCCCCGAGTCCGACAAGGGCACTTCGCGAAAAGCCTTCTGCGGTTTCTGCATGGCGGTGGCTCAATCCACGAAGGAGGCGGGCAGCATCGCCATCGAAGCAACGTCGCCCGGCCTCACGCCCGCCACGCTCAGCATCGCCACCGAAAGCGCGAGGCTTCGTCTGCAGGTGGCGGTTTGGGAGCGCGATGTCCCGGCCGGACCAGGCGTCACGGGCCTTTGGAGGCCCGATGCGGCGGCCGTGGATGTGGGCGGCTGGGGCGGGACCGCCGGCATTTTCACGCTCCGGCAAAGCGGCGGCACCCTCACCGGGACCGTCGAAGGCGCCAGCGCCCGATGGGGCTGGGGCGGCAGTGAAGCCCCAGCGGCCATCAAAGAGGGCAGGGTCGATGGCGACCGATTCTCTTTCCGGGCCGGAAGCTTCTCCTACACGGGAACGCTGAAGGGAGATACGATCGAACTCGAGCGAACCGGCGGTCCCCCCAGGCGGGGCGGCGGCGCTCCAGCCGAACCGGCGGGACCACACCCGGCCATCGGACCGCCGCCCGACGGTTCCGATCCATCGCGGGCGGAGTTCGTCGGCCTCGGACGGCCTGAGCGCCCGGCGACGACGATCACCCTGCACAGAGCAACGCACTAGGGACCGTGGGGCAGGACTCCAGTCCTGCAGCGGGTCTCCAGACCCGCCTCCGTGCATCTTCTGAAATGAAGTGAAGCCGGACGTGGACGTCCGGCGCAACTCATAGTGGGCATTGGGCTGAAGCCTGCGCCACTACCTACTCGGGCTTCGGCAGCTCGCGCCGCGGCAGCATCTCGCTGCGCGTGGCGGCCTCATACACCACGGTAGCGATCACGGCGGAGGCCTGCATCAGGTCCTCGGGGATGGCGTGATCCCAGGTATCCATGTCGGAGTGGTGCGTGATGGTGCCGTAGTCCAGCGGGTCCTGGATGAACTGGAAGCCCGGCAGCCCAACCGCGGCGAAACTCAGGTGATCGGTGCCGCCGGTGTTGCGGATCGAAATCGTTGTCACCCCCATGTCCCGGAAAGGAGCGAGCCACGACTCGAAGACCGGCCGCATGGCGTCATGTCCCTGTAAGTACACACCGCGGATTTTGCCGCCGCCGTTGTCCAGGTTGAAATAGCCGGAGAGTTTGCCGTGTTCGGGCGTGACCTGCATGGTTTTGGGGTCGGCGAAGTGCTCCTTCACATAGGCCCGCGAACCGAACAGGCCTTCTTCCTCGCCACCCCACAAACCGATGCGGACCGTGCGGTCGAGCTTCAGGTTGAGGGTCTTCAGAATGCGCATTACCTCGATCATCACGGCGCTGCCGGCGCCGTTGTCGGTCGCGCCGGTGCCGGACGCCCAGGAGTCGAAGTGGGCGCCCACCATCACGATCTCGTCTTTCTTGGCGCCCCCCGTGATCTCACCCACGATGTTCAGGCCATCCACGTCTGCGTCCGAGATAGCGGCTTTCAGATTCAAGCGGACTTGCACGGCGCTCTTCTTCTCGACCAGCCGGGCGATCCGGTTGTACTGTTCGGCGGTCACGACGAACGTGGGCGGCGCGACCGCGTTGCCTGCCTTGAACCCGCCGGCGGCTTCGGCGAAGAGCATGCCCTCGTGCGCACGCTGGTCCTCCAGCAGCACGCCGGCAACGCCTTCCTTAGCGAAAAACTCGCCGCGTTCGGCCACCGTCTGGTCGTAGAGGTCGTACAACTGGTCCATCAGCGCGTTGGACAGGCTGCCGAAGAACTTACCGAGGTCGGCCGGATCTTCGGGCCATTCCAGTTCGTCCAAACTCTTGGCGGCGGCTCTGGCCGCGGGCGCCGGCGCATGCGCCGTATCGGCCAGTTCGGCATCGGTGTAACGCCGGAACTGAGGTTTCTCCTGCGGGGCAGGTACCTTGGGTTCGCTGAGCAGCACGATCTTGCCCCGTAGTTTTCCCGCCCACTTCTCGCGATACGCCTTAAAGGCCTCCTTGTATTTCTTCGGACCGTCGCGAAACGACACGCGCAGCGGCGCCAGCAGGAGTTCCCCAGTGACCGGGCCGTTGCTCGACGCGCTCCAGGCCAGCGGCACCGCCGTAAGCTGCGAGTAGCGCGGCTCGATCAATTCGAGTGACGACAGCTCGAGGGACCAGGCTCGCCCGAACGGCCCCCACTTTTCGAGGTGCACCTTCTCGACGCCGTACCCGGTCAGTTCGCCCATCGCCCATCGTGCGGCGTCTTCGAACCCTGGCGACCCTGTGAGCCGCGGGCCGTGCACATCGGACAGGTTGCGCAGTGTCTCCATCACATGGGAACGCTCGAAGGCCTCGGCTTTGATGCGGTCGACGATCCCCAGATCGACGCGCTCCTGAGACAGCGCGGGTAGCGCCAGCAGAACGAGAAAGGCGATTCTTCGCATGCCCGCAGTATACAACTGGCTTCGCTCAGGCTCCGGTGCATCGGAGAAGAGGACCGGAATGCCGCGGGTCTGCGCCCGACCTCCGGACCCGGATGGCGGGTCTGGAGACCCGCTGCAGGACTGGAGTCCTGCCCCACGTCAGAACAGCAGCTTCAGGCCCAGTTGGCCGATGCGTGGATCCTGCGCACTGGTGATGGTGCCAAATCCACCCGAGGTGACCGTGTTGTTGGGGTTGTTGAAATTGGCCCGATTCGTCAGGTTGAAAAACTCCGCGCGGAACTGCGCCCGCACCCTTTCTTTGCTCAGCGCGAAGTCCTTGAAGAGGCCGGCGTCCCAACCAAAGAAGTCGGGACCGTGGACAGATCCCTTTCCGACGGTGCCGAAAGTTCCGAGCACAGGCAATCCGAACGAGGATTTCACCAGGTAGCTCACGCAGCGAACGCTCTTGCAGGCTCCGCCACCATAGACGGGTCCGCCGAGGTAATCCGCATGATCCGAGTTGTTCGCGGTTCGCGACTGGTCCTGTCCGGCAAGAATCGTCATGGGCGCGCCGGTCATGTAGCTGAGAATGCCCGTGAGTTGCCAGCCACCCGCCGCGGCGCGCAGCAGCCGGTTTGCGTTCGTCAGCTTCGGCAGCTCGTACAGGTACGATACGACAAACCGCTGCCGGTGATCGTAGTCCGAGGGGCCGCGATCGTACTGGTGCCGGCCCGGCAGGTAGAACGGGATCGGCGATGAGAGAGCGACGGCGGGACCCGAGATGGCCTGCGTGGCGGGAAGATCGTCGATCGACTTGGACCAGGTGTAATTCGCCAATATGCTCAGTCCCGCCTGGTACCGGCGCTCCGCCGTGAGTTGCAGGGAGTTGAAGCTGGAGTTGATGTCGTAGGAGACCTGCGTGATGTTGCTGTATCCGGGACGGATGCGGCGGGCGTCGGCGCCGAGCGAACTCCCCGGGATGTAGACCGACGGATTCAGCTCGATCGACTCCATCATGTGACTCCCATGCGAGCCGACGAAGCCGGCGCGGCCGAGCCACGCGCCGGGCAGTTGCCGCTCGATCATCAGGTTCCAGTTATACAGAACCGGAGAGGCCCCCTGGAAGTTGTTCGACGTGTCATATGTTACAGCGAGCACCGGCGCCGGGAAGGCGGAGTTTGCCGGTGGCGGCCACTGGCCGGGGAACGGGTTCGTGATGCCCAGGTAAGGGTTGCTGAACGTCCCCTGCGGCTGGGTCAGGTTGATCTGCGGACTGAATGGCGTGAGATCCACCATGCGGTTGCTCATGGTGTTGGGGGGAACGGAATCGTAGAACATCCCGAACCCTCCGCGGACGCTGGTCTTCCCATCGCCGAACACGTCATAGGCGAAACCGATCCGGGGCGCGAAGTAGCGGAAGTTGGAATGTAAGCCCGCTTCCGGAACTCCGGGATCGCCCGGGAACAGCAGGCCGGCGGGCGCATTTGTGTACACCTGACTTTTGACGCCCGAGGCATAGGCGGCCGGGCTGAACAATTCCGTGCGGTCCCTGGTCTCCAGCCACGGGAGATAGGGATCCCAACGCAGCCCCAGGTTCACGGTCAGCCGCCGGGAGACGTGATAGTCGTCCTGAGCGTACATGTTGAACGTATTGATGATGGTGTCCTTCCACTCCCCATAGCCCTGCTGGAAGCCGCGAACATATCCCAGAAGGAAACTGGCCATGGCGTTGTTGGTGACGTCGGATGTGAACGTGAACGAGCCTGGCAGGTGGAAAGTGTTCCTCAGCACGCCCTGGCCGCGAAGCGCGCTGACGCCAAACCCGAAGTTGTGCTTTCCCTTCACCCAGCTGACGTCGTCGCTGATGGTGTACTGGTTTCGGATAAACTGCGCGGGATCGGTCTGCGCGACGTTGAAGTAGCCGCCGACATTGATTCCCTCGATGATCTTCGCCGCGGGCTGATAGATGTTCACGCCGAGGTCGGCCAAATCGATGCTTCCCGCCGCCGGGCCGCGATCCGCGTACTCACGCGAGAAGGCCAGCCGAAACTCATTCAGGAGAGTCGGAGTGAAGAGGTGAGTCTCGCTGACCAAAGCGTTCTGCGCCCGGATTTTCGCGTACGCCACGCTGTTCACATAGTTCGTCGGGTCGAGGAAAGGCTGGTTCGAGTAGAGGTCCTGGAAATATCGCGCCGACAGGTGGTCGTTCTCGGAGAAGATGTGGTCCCAGCGAGCCAGGACTTCGCCGTAGTTTTGCGCCTGCGGCTGCGCCCAGAATACCCGGCTGTTGGTTCCATCCGGAACGATCGGCAGATACTTCAGGAACTTGATAGCGGCTTGATCCTGGCGATCGGTCGGAACGATGTTGCCCGCGAATTGCTGGCCCGTCTTCGGGTCCACGATTTTTACCACGGACCCAAACGGATTTGAGGGATTCGTTGCGCTGAGCAGATTGGAGAAATCCCCCGTCGCGTTGCCGGCCGTCGGGAAGATCGCGTTCGAGGTGCCGCTCACGTTGCGCACCCGGGTGCCCTGGTAACCGAAGAAGAAGAAGTCCTTGTCGCGGCCCTTGTAGAGGCCGGGGATATCGACAGGACCGCCCAGCGTGCCGCCGAACTGATTGCGCTTCAGATGGTCGCGGAACGTGGCGAAGAAGTTGCGCGCGTTGAAAACTTCGTTGCGAACAAACTCGAAGGCCGCGCCGTGGAACTCGTTCGATCCGGATTTGGTGATCACGTTCACCACGCCACCGGCCATGCCGCCGTAGCGCGCCGGATAGTTTGCCGTCTGCACGCTGAATTCCTGCAGGGCGTCCGGGAACGGGAATGGCTGGTTGACGTTGGTGTAGATGTCGGTATTGCTGGCGCCGTCGAGCCGGAAGTTCACCTGGTTCTGACGCGCCCCGTTTGTGGAGACCGTCACCACGGTCGGGAACGTTTTCGTGCTGCCCTGATCGACATCGTTAATGGGGGAAGGGATTGCACCGGCGACGATGGTCAGCAGGGAAGCGGCGTTGCGGCCGTTCAGGGGGAGTTCCTCCACTCGCCGCTGATCTACAACCGCACTGTTCGTCGCGGTTGTGGTGTTGGCCTGAAGGCCGCTGGCCTCCACTTGGATCGATTGCGTCGTCGTCTGGACGGAAAGAGTGTCGTTTACCGTAAGGCTCTGGTCCGCCTGCAGCACGATGCCCTTTTGTGTCGTCTCCGCAAACCCCGTGGCGTTGACGGTCACCTCGTATGACGAAGGGCGAAGGGAGGGCACCACGTAATACCCCTGGGTGTTGGTTTCGGTCTGACGGATGGCGCTGGTGGCCATATCCGTGATCTTGATCTTGGCGCCGGGGACCACGGCCCCGCTGCTGTCGATGACGGTGCCGACAATCGTTCCAAAGCCCTGGCCGTGAGCCGCGGTGGCCCCGGACAAACCGATGAGAATCAGCAGAAGAATGTGCTGCGTCCGAACACGATTTAACATAGAAGTCCCCCTCCTGAAGCGCGGCAGGCGATGCCGCACCAGAATCTTACGCTCGATGCCCGAACAAGTCTTTACCGACTCTTGAAAAATCGCTGGCGAACTTATGGTAGGATCTTCTCGGGGGCCCCGTTATGCGGTCGTATACGTATGCCGGATAAGCACTTATACGATTTCGGTCCCTTTCGGCTGGATCTCGGCGAGAGGATGCTGCTGAGAAATGGCGCGTATATTCCGCTCACGCCCAAGGCCTTCGAAACTCTGGTTGTCCTCATCGAGCACAGCGGCCGGATTGTCGATAAGGGCGAACTGACTCGCCTGGTGTGGCCGGACACCTTCGTCGAGGATGTGACGCTGGCGAAGAATGTGTCGACGCTCCGGAAGGTGCTCGGCGAATCCGAGGAACATCGCTACATCGACACGATTCCCAAGCGAGGTTACCGTTTTGTGGCCGAGGTCCGGGTATCGACTGCCCCGGCAGCACAGGAGGTGACCGGCGCGACAGCGGGCGGTTCGGCGGCGGCCGTTGCACGGGAGCCTCAAATCACGGAACCGAGCACGCCCGCGGCGCAACCGGGAAGGGGCAGATCCCGCGCTCCGTGGCTGATCGGCGCGATCGCGGCGGTCCTGGTTGGCGTCGCGGTCCTGTGGCTCGCCGGTAGCCGGTCCCGCCCAAGCCCGAACGGCTTTTCTCTCAAAGCCATCCCGCTGACGAGTTTCCCGGGACGGCAAAACCAGGTGGCATTTTCGCCCGATGGCAATCAGATTGCGTTCGTGTGGGACGGAGCGCAAGGCGGCACCCCCCACATCTACGCCAAGATGATCGGGACCGAGGCGTTAATTCAAGTCACTCACGGCCCGGGGTCGGACTCGCGGCCCGCGTGGTCGCCGGACGGCCGCAGCATCTCGTTTCTTCGCTCGACGCCGGAGGGCCGCGCCTGGTATTTGACCTCGGCGCTCGGCGGCGCCGAACGCAAGATCGCCGATGTGTATCCTTACTTCGACCTCGGAACCGCAAACCGCGCGTACTTCTCGCCGGACGGCAAGATGCTGGCGACGGTGGACAAGTCTGCACCGGCAGAACCATCGAGCATCTCGACGCTTTCGCTGGAGCATTTCACCCGCAAGAGGCTCACCTTCCCGCCGGCCGGAACTACTGGCGACTATTACCCGGCATTCTCACCCGACGGTAGGAAGCTGGCTTTCGCCCGGGCAGTCAGTTTCTCAGCCACGGACCTCTATGTGCTCGCGCTATCCGGCGGATCTCCCAAGCGGCTCACGTTCGATGGGCTGACCATCGACGGGCTCGCGTGGACGCCAGACAGCCGCGAGATCGTGTTCTCGTCGCGGCGCGGGGGGAGTGTCGACTCCCTGTGGCGCATCGCCGCGGACGGCGGAACACCGGAGCGAATCAGCACGGTCGGTGAAGACGTGATCAGTCCCGCTATTTCCCGCTCCGGCGACCGCCTGGCATACACGCGCCTTCTGGATGACATGAACATCTGGAGCTTCACGCTCGATGACGCGAAACAAGTGGTCTCAAAGGCCCCGCTGATCGCCTCCACATTTCGCGACTCCGACCCCGATTGCGGCGCATCGCGTTCGACAGTCGCGCCGACGATCCGGCGAAGGCCGGCAATCCGAGCATCTGGATGGTGGACGCGGAGGGCGGCGACGCCCGGCGCATGACGGCCGCCACCGGCGATGTTGCGCCTAGCTGGTCGGGCGATGGCGCCTGGATCTACCTCGCATCCACCCGCAGCGGCACCCTGCAAATCTGGAAGATGCCCTCGCAGGGCGGACCCGCCGTCCAGGTTACGCGGCAGGGCGGCTTTGAGGGGTTTGAGTCGGAGGACGGCAAGTATCTGCTGTACGTCCGCGGGCGCGAAGTTCCAGGCATCTGGCGCGTGCCCACGGGCGGCGGCGAGGAGGTCGCCGTAACGGATCTCGACAATATCGGACACTGGCGCTGCTGGCGCGCTGCACGGGGCGGAATCTACTATGCGACCGCCACACCTCCGGAAGGTCCGCGCCTTCAGTTTCTCGATTTAGCGACTCGCAAGGTCCAGAAGATAGCCCAACTGCCGAGAGACCCGGACGCGGACATTCCGGGACTGGCTGTGTCCCGCGATGGCCGGCATCTGCTGCTTGCGCAGTACGACCAGAGCGGCAGCAATATCATCATGGTGGAACGCGCGCACTGATCCGAGCGTAGCGGTACGCCCGTTGCCGAGCGTAGCGGTACCGCCCGTTGCCCGACGTAGCGGTACCGCCCGTTACCGAGCCGCGACCGTCAGGGAGCGGTGTTTGAAGTATTGAGGCTCCGAGCCGGCGCGTCCGCTCCCTTGCGGTCGCGGCTCGGTAACGAGTTCGCACAAGATCGTGAAGTACTCAGAACCGTCATCGGCGCCCTGTACGCGCCATTCCACAGGGGTTGCAGAGCGCCCCCGACGCTCGGCAACCCCTTGGCCGCAATGGCCCCTATGGCGCGAAATACCCGTCGATATCCAGAACCAGGTGGGTTCGATTCGTCACGTAGACACTGATGGCACGGAGCGCGCCCGCGCGTACAATCGCCGCATTGGCGACCACGCTGCCCTCGAATGAATTCAGAGTCGAGGCGTTCGGCTGCGGGGCGCCCGCCGGCCACGCCGTCAGATAGAACAACGGACCGTCCGGGACCACCGTGACGTTCAGCGAATACGCCAGCGCCGCCTGGGGAATGCCACAGCCCCCCGCCGGAACCGTGAATGAGCGCGTCGTCCCCGCCTCCATCTCCGGTCCGCCGAACGGGCCGTCAGGATTACGCGTGTCCGCAAGGCGGCAGGGCACCACCGGATAGAAAGCCAGCCCGGCTGTCCCGCCGGGCGGCGCGAAGTACCCATTGACATCCAGGATGACGTCGGTGGGGTTCGTCACAAAGACGGACGTAGCGCCGTTTGCCCCCGCCGGCACGATCGCCGCGTTCGCGACTACGTTTCCCATCCAGGAGTTCAGCGTGGAGACGAATGGCTGCGGCTGCCCATCGGCCCAGGCTGTGAGAAACCCCAGGTACCCGGACGGGACCACGGTCACATTCATCGAGTAGGCGGTGGCCGTCGAGGGCAAGCCGCAAGAGCTGGAGAGAACCGGAATGCTCCTCGTCTCGCCACTGGACAGGGCAGGGCCGCCCAGCGGGCCGGCGGCACCCCGCGTGTCATCCACACGGCAGGGCTGCGTGGGATAGAACGGATCGCCGGCGGCGGAGTCGAAATAGCCGTTGATGTCCAGAATGACGTCTGTCGGGTTGCTGGCGAAAACGCTCACCGCTCCGCCCTGACCCGCCGCGACGATGGCCGCATTCGCCACCACGGTACCGAGCCACGAGTTCAGAGTGGACGCCACCGGCTGGGCCATGCCGTCGGGCCACAGCGACAGAAAGCCTAGCGGACCTCGGGGAACCGCGGTCACATTCAAGGAATAAGCCAGCGCCGTGGCGGGGATGTTGCATGCGCTCTGTGGAATTGCGAAGGAGCGCGAGGCGACGCCGTCAAGCTGCGGGCCGCCGAACGGTCCGTTGGAAGTGCGCGTATCCGCGATGCGGCACGGCATGACGGGGACATACTGCCCCTTCACCGGCGTCAGAAGGTACGAGCCGGCGTGGCCATCGGCAACGATCTGCCCGAAGAGGTTGATGCCGGTTGCCCGGGAGAGAGTGTCCTGGCCGGCCTGAATCAGGCTGTTGAGATCGTACATCTGCCCGTGCGTGTAAAGGAAGGCCCTTTCCGGATCCGTGGCCGAGTCCCCAATCGCGACGCCCACCACGTCGCCAAAGTGGTTGATGGCGAGAGCGCGGCTCTGTATATAGCCCGGGAGCGTCCCGAGACCTTTCATGGCGCCGCCGCTGTAAAGGAAGGCCTGCGTACGACTCGCGGCATCGATCGCGTAGCCGACGACGTCGCCCTCGTCGCTGATCGCAGTGGCGACACTATCGGTGTAACCCGGCAGCGTGCCCAGGCCGATCATCGCTCCGTCGCGATACACGAACGCTTCCAAATGTCCCAAGGCATTCGTCCCGTAGCCGACGATCACTCCGCCGTCGTTGATGCCGTTTGCCCAGCTTTTCGTGCCGGCGGGCAGCAGGCCGAGCGGCGTCATGACGCCATTGCTGTAACTGAAGGCCTGGATCGTGCCCGGATCGGCATTGCTCGCCGCATAGCCCACCATCTGCCCGGTATCGTTGATGCCGGTCACCCAGGTCGCGTCAAATCCCGAGAGATGCGTGAGCTCGGTCACGATTCCGTCGCTATATAAGTAGGAGAACGGAACCCCAGGGAAGAATTGGCCCGTAACGCCGGCCACCTGCCCACTGTCGTTGATTGCCACCCCGATGCCGTGCGCGATCGCGGTCGCTATGCCGTTTGTATTCACGAAGGCCTCCTGCGTATCCGCGACAGCGATGGTGATGCCGCCGACGACCGCGCCATTACTGTTGACCCCGTGCAGTTCGCAGAGTTGGTTAACGTTGGTGGGACAAACCTGGGTAACACTGTAGGTGTTGGCAGCCAACATCCCCGCACTGGTTGCGATAGAAAGAACGAGCGTGCGTGTAAGTCGTTTCACTTCCCCTTACCCCTTCTTACTGTCTAACTGATTTGTACGGTAACTACGCGGGCAGGCTGAACGCAAAACAGGCTCCCTGGCCGGCCACAGCCTCGAGCCACATTTCTCCGCCGTGGTTCACCACCACCCGGTGCGCCTGGGCAAGCCCCAGGCCCCAGCCATTCTGCTTGCGAGCGGTAACGAACGGTTGGAACAGGCGATCGCGAATCTCCGGCGCCACCCCGGGCCCGGTGTCGCGGACCCGGATCACCGCCCGGCTGTCTCCGGCGCTGACGGAGATACGGATCACTCCTCCCTCCGGCATAGCCTCGATGGCGTTCGTAAGCAGATTGGACAGGACCGAACCGATTCGAGAGCGGTCCAGGGTGACGGTCTGATCCTCGGGAATCTCCGTCATCACGACCACCGACTGAGCCTCGGCCAGCGCCGCGATCTTGTCTACCGAGTGTGCTATCAAGTTGCGGAGACTGGACGGATGAAGCCGGCCTTCCCCTGTCCGGCATCGATCGACATAATCCTCGAGTAACTCCTTGATCCGGATCGAGGCGCCGTACATGTTGTGGGCGAGGCGCTGGACCTGCTGCTCCGGAAGAGGTGGGCCGGCCAGTATCTCCGCGCCGCTGTAAATGGCGGCGAGCGGGTTGCGAAGGTCGTGAACGATCAACATCGCCAGGGCTCCCAGCGCGGAGTCGTCCAGACCCTTGTGCGTGGCTGCCGCCCGTGATTCCTTGCGACGCGCGAATCCAGGCTCGACGGCCGCGCGATCTGCCAGAGCCACGTCCCCGCCCATGGGAACACGGAATCTGCAGGTCAGCCGTCTTTCGGAGGTGTAAGTCAGCTCGTTGCCCATGGCAGCAGTTTCGCCGTTCGCAGGGGATTCTTCAATGGCAGCCGCATGACATCGCAAGCAAACGTTAATGACACCGGAAATCCCGTTTCTCCAGCGTGTTACACGGAACTGTGACACTTCCCTGGGTTTGGTATACTCCGTGCATAGGGCGGAGGGGCGGGCTTGGTGTCCCCAGCACAAGTTCCGGGTGCGGTAGTTCGATTCGGGGTCTTCGAATTCGACCTCAGGTTGGGAGAACTTCACAAGCAAGGCCGCCGCGTCCGTCTCGCGGGCCAGCCGGTTCAGGTACTCGCCTTTCTGCTTCGGCGTCCCGGGGAGTTGGTGACCCGCGACGAACTCCAGCAAGCGCTTTGGGCCGCCGACACGCACGTCAACTTCGAGCAGAGCCTGAACGCCGCCGTGAAACGGTTGCGCCACGCGCTGGGGGACTCGCCGGAGAACCCCCGCTTCATCGAGACCATGGCGCGGCGCGGTTACCGGTTCATTGCCCCCTCGAGCGCCCAGCATCCGTCGGCCCTTCCGTCGGCGCGGCCGGCGGCGCACGCGGTTGACTCCGTCGCCGTCCTGCCGTTCGAGAACGCCACGGCCGACCCGGATGCCGACTACCTCATCGACGGTCTCACCGAGGCCACCATCAACGCGCTTTCCCGACTGCCTGCTCTTCGAGTGCTGGCTAGAAGCACGGTCTTTCGTTACCGGGGCAAGCCGGTGGATTGCCGGTCGCTCGGGAGGAAGTTGAATGTGGGCGCGGTCCTTCTCGGCAGGGTTTCCCAGCGAGGGGATGAGCTGGTGATCGGCATCGAGTTGGTGGAGGTCTCGAATGGATGGCTGATCTGGGGCGAGCAGTTCAGCCGCAAAGTTTCCGATGTACTCCTGATTGAGTCGGAACTCTCGGACAGGATCTGCGAGAAGCTTCACTCCAAACTGAGCGGAAAAGGCGACGGCTCCGCGGTCGGGCGGCGGCACACGCAAAACACCGAGGCGTACCAGGATTACCTGAAGGGCAGGTATCACTGGAACCGGACGTCGCCGGATAGCCTGCACAGGAGCGTCGACTACTTCCGGCAGGCTCTGCAGAAAGACCCGGATTACGCACTGGCTCATGCCGGACTGGCGGATTCCTACTGCCTGCTGGCGTTCTCCGACCTGCTGCCGCCCGCCGAGGCGATGCCGAAGGCAAAAGAGTCCGCCCTGCGGGCCCTCGAGATCGACCCCGATCTGGCCGAAGCGCACGCTTCGCTTGCCGGCGCCCTCAAGGTGCTTGACCACGACTGGCCCGGCGCGGAACAGCGGTATCGGCGGGCGCTCAAGCTGAATCCGAATTATGTTCACGCCTGCCGCGGGTATGCCGCGCTGCTCGCGGGGGTCGGACGCTTCGCGGAATCCATGGTCCAGATCGGTCGCGCTCACGAACTGGACCCCCTCTCGGTTGTGGTCAGCATGGAGGCGGCGTGGGCTCTGTTCATGGCCCGGGACTATGACCAGGCGATCCAGCAAGCCTGGCGCGTCACCGACATGGAGCCCGAGTTCGCATCCGCGCAGTTCATCCTGGGGCTGGCCTGCGAGCAGAAGGGACGATTCGGCGACGCACGCGTCGCGTTGGAGCGTTCCCTTATCGGCTCCCAGGGCCACCCGGCCGGGCTGGCCAGCCTCGGGCACGTGCTCGCTGCCATGGGCCACGTTGAGGAATCGCGCCGGATGCTCGAACGAGTGAACCAGCTTGCGGCGCGCCGGTACGTGGCTCCCTTCTGGCTTTCGATTCTGTCCGCCGGCCTCGGCGACACCAACGCCGCGCTCGAGCATCTGGCGCGAGGCTACACGCAGGGAGACGTGTGGATGGTTTGGATCAACACGGATCCCCGGTTGGACGGCCTGCGGGGCGATGCGCGATTTCAGGATCTGCTGCGGCGGGTGGGCTTCGGCGTCCAGGCGGCAGGCGCCTGAGGCGTGATTCCCCGCCCCGCGGGCGCGGACACGCGAACGGTCTCGCATGCCCACCACCCGCGACGGGAGAGTGACCGGCTTACTCCTCGTCAGCCCGGAAGAAGTAGTAGTCTGCCGCATACGGCACTAGCGTTTGCTTGCCGACATCGGCGGAAGTGGAACAGCCGTCCGCGGGCGCGGATCCTCCTTTGGTATTGAGGCGCTGGATGAAAGTGACCCGGTTCATGATCTTACCGCCGGTCGCTCCCGCCTCGGACCCGGCATTCTGCAATAACAGGCACGCAATCGCACCGGCATTCGGACAACTCGACTGGTCCGTGCCGGCCGTGACCGGCTGCTGCACCACCTTGGCCCACACCTTACTGCTGTCCAGGGTGCTCTGCCATGTCGGACTGGCGAAGGGAACCGGGAGCGGCGCGTTGGGGTCCGTATCGGGGCTAAGGAAGTGGGTGATGATCTCCACCTGCTGCCCGAAGAAATCGGTAAACAGGGTAGCCTCCGGGCGCGCGCCATTGACGGTCCACGAGGCGCCGCCGCCCTGGGGCAGGCAAACGTAGCCCTGCGTACCATGGGCGTGGCCGACCATGAATGCCGAGTTGCCCGCCGGTGGCGTTATCTGGGCGGGAGTGGTTGGGGGATTGACTCTTTGCGCCGCCGCGTTGGTGACGGCGCCAAATGCGCAGACCACCACGAGAGCGGCCGCCCGCAGGCGCCGGAATCTCGCGGCTTTCTTATTCTGCCGATCAAGGTTGTAACTCATCTATTTTGTTCTCCAGTTCTGTGTGTTAGTTCAACTGCGACCGGACGCCTGGGCCGTTGGACACACGAATCGCTCGACAATCGTGAGAGGTATGTGCCGGACCCAGCCGCCGGCGATCAAGCCCCAATTGCGAGGGCGTTGACCTTACTATTACTCAGACGTTGGACCTCGCAGGACAGGTGTGAAGGTTCCGTGACTTGACGGTAAATGTAAATGCGGTTCGGTGCTCGGACGGAACCGGCGGCAAAGCCGGGACTGGCTCGAATGTCGCCGCCCTTGCGAAATTCGTGCCTGTCCCACCGCTGGTCTTCTGTCACTCATACTGCTCGAAATTTGCGGTGCACTACGCTAGCCTGAACTCACCCGCCATTCCCCACCAGTTCGGCCGGCGAGACCACTCTATAGCCCTTGCCTTCGAGTCCCAGCGACTGCAGAAGGTACAGGCTGTTGTTGTTGATCTGATAGGGCGCCTCGCCGGGCTCGCCGACTCCGGGCAGGTTCTGAATCGTGGTGACTCCGTTGAACACCTGCGACCAACCGAGATTGGCTACCGCGGCGGCGTGCGCTCTGTTGGCCTCGATGCCCTGCATAATCGCAAACGTGTCGCGCATGGACTGGAGCGCGGCATCCATCCGCTCCCGGAACACGGCGGGGTTCACACTCCAGGACTTCCACATGGCCCACAGGGTAGGAAACATCTCGGCGAAGTGATTCGAGGAACACCCGACCACCGACATATAGGCGAACCATGACGAGTCGTCGATGGGCGCAGTTTGCACCATCGCCAGGTAGCGGCCTTCGGCTTGCTGGTCCCGTAGGCGGAAGGCGATATAGGCGGCCTGCCCCTGTCCCTGTTGCGTCGCCACGGGAGCGGACTCGATGATCTCCATGCTCGCCTGGCGGCTGCGCAGCTTGCCCTGCATCAGGGCGACGTCTATCATCTGTGGCAGGGCATGGACCGGATCGCGATACGGCCCGGTGACGACGTTGGCCGGCGTTCCGGGGAGGGGATTTGTGATGGCAGGCAGGGCGCAGCCCAGCGAAGCGATGCCATGGTTCGGACCGCTCGCATCGAAGCAACCCTTGTAAGCTCCGGTAATGGTCCAACCGGCGGGCAGGCCCACCGATCCACTTCCGTCGGGCAAGGTGGTCTGGGTCAGCCGTTGCGGCGCATAGCGGCGCACCGGGGCCGCGGCCTGGCGTCCGCCACCCTGTGTCTGGGCGGGCAGCGAGGCCTGCATCTGGCGGGACAAGTCGGGCAGCGACCGCGCAAACTGGTTCTCGCGGTCGAAGATCATTCCCACGTACCCGGCGCCGCCATCGATGCTGGCCACCATAAGGCCGCGCACGGCCGTCCCTCGCCAGGAGGCGCGGAACAAGCCTTCGACCGTCTCGTCGTGGGGGCCCACCACCGCGGAGCCTATGACGGGTGGCTGATCGAAGTACTCACCCGCAATCCGAAGCGCGCTCCGAAAAGTGGCCTTGGCGGAACGCCCGCCCGTGAATGTGGCGGTCAGCGCCTGGCCGGCCTCGCCGGAGCGTCCGGCGATCCGGAATCCGTTGGGCACCGCACGGCTGGCGGACGGCATGCCGGAGCCGCTACCGTGCGCCGCCGGCGGAGCGGTCGCGGGCGGCGGCGTGTAGTTGCCGCGAGTCGCGGCCCCCGGGGCGCCTCGAAACCGCAAGCCGTGTTCGATGGTTCCGAACGCCGTCTTCCAGCGGTCCCATTCCGCCGCCGGGCTGCTCGATAGCACCAGCAGGGCGTCGTCGCCCGCGGGCGCGGTCGCTGCCCTCAGGAGTAGCTGCGCGCCGTGCTCATCCGTGATCGAGTAGACTTCGAAACTCCCGGCGGCCCCGCCGAGCTGCGCGGTGCCGCTCCGCAAACGCCGAGGGTCTCGAAACGAAGAGTACACGCCGCTGATGCGTCGGGCCACCTGCTCGGGATCGGCGCCGCCCCCTGGGACGTAACCGATAATGACAAAGGCCTTGCCTGATTGGAGAAGTGCATTCTGGGCTTTGCCCGTTTCCGCCGTCCAACCGGGCGGAAGAGGCGCCGAAAACAAGCCTTGCGGATGCCGGTAGATGCCTGGTTGCTCGGCAGACCACATGGGCAATAAGGCGGCGGCGACGAGCGCCACCGATCGAAATCCAGCGGCGGACATGGGCGATCCCTCCTAAGTCAGTACAGCGGAAAAACGGTCCGAAATGCCTCAGCGACGCCGCTCGAACCGGCCAAGCCACGCCCGAGTCTGCGGTCGCCGCCGGCGGAGCTTTACCTGGGCCGCGGCGTGAGGGCACCATTCTTCCCGCGACGACGAAGCGCAGACCGTGTGCCCACGCGATCCTACTCCGGCAATGGCGTGAAAGCGGCCTTCTCCCCGAAGGTGACAAAGCGCAAGCCGTGCTCAATGGTCGCGAAGGACGCCTTCCATCTGTCCCATTCCGCGACCGGGCAGATCAGAATCATCAACACGCTCGCCGTGCCCGCAGGCGCAATCACGATCCGTATGACCGTGTCGGCGCGTGTGCCGGAGTCAATCGCCCTGACGATCTCGTACGTCCCCGCAACGCTATTAACGCGCACGTTGCCGGCACTCTGCACCTTGTACCCCAGTTTCCGCATCTTCAGGAATCGATCTTTGAATTGGATCGCGCGGTCGGGCGGAAGGATGTCAATGGAGCCGTAGGCATTGCCCGCGGTCGACAGGTCCACATTGGTGATGGCCCCCGTTTTCCCCGTCCAGCCAGGCGGAAGCGGAACGGAGAATACTCCGAGCGGATGCCGGTAGGTGGCTGCGGCGCCAGGCAACGCCGCCAACAGGGCGGCTGCCAGCAGAGCCAGCGATCGAAATCCAATAGCGGACATGGGCGGTCCCTTCCTGGGGCTCTGTAGGTACAGCGGAAAACCGGATCGAAATGCCTCATGAGTCATTCCCCGTCCCGATTACGCTGATTGGTTCGAGGGAGTGAAATGGAACCGAAAATCACGCTTCGTTACCGCAGCGGGAGCAAGGCCGGTACCTCCGGCGAGTTTCCGGTGAAAGATTTCCGCACGATTTCTATCGGCCGCGACCCGTCCTGCGAGGTGGCCTATGACCAGGACAAGGACGACCTGGTCAGCCGCATGCACTCGAAGATCCGCATGGAGGCGGGCGATCCGCCGTCCTGCTTCATCGCCGACGCAGGCAGCCGCAACGGCACCTTCATCAACCGGCAGAAGGTCGCGGGCGAGGTAAAGCTCGCCCCGGGCGACACGATCCAGTTGGGCGCCGGAGGCCCGGAGCTCGAGTTTGACATGTTGCCCCGGCCTGCCAAGCCCACTCGTCTGGCTGCTCAGGCTCCCGAGACGGTGACCACCAGGCAGCCTGCCCCCACGCGCGAGGCCCCCCTCGGCGAGACCGCCGACAAGCCGCCGGAACGGGCTGCGGTCGGGAAGGAAACCGTCGAGCGCATGATCGCCGAGCGCCAGAAGAAGATGCCCGCCGGGATCATGTGGGTTGCGGCGGGTCTGGTGGGGACGCTGGTGCTCTGCGCCGCCCTGCTCGCCATTCCCGCGGTTCGCCACTCCATCGGTCTGGGCGGGAACGCCCTGGCGCCGGCGGAAGTCGCCAGACTGGCCGGCGACTCGGTGGTCTATTTCGAGGTGTCGTGGAAACTGGTGGACCAGGAGACCGGCCTGCCGCTGCACCAGGTGATGATTCCCAACAAGGTGCAGGTCGCGGCGCCTCCACCCGCGCCGGCCGCTGCCGCGCCAGCCCCCGCGCCAGCCGCGGGTGGCAACCCGGCCGAACCGGCAGCACCCGGCGGGCAACCCGGTGATGTCCCGGCGGGCGATTCGCAGTCACATCGCTTACGTGGACAGAGCCAGGCCGATGTCCAGCCGCAGGCGACCGAGGAGCACGAACTGGTCGCGGGCGGCCCCGACATGTTACCGGCCTTTGTCGTGATCTCCGGTGCCATAGAGCCCTTGCTGACCACCGTGCCCCAGGGGCCGGTCATCGGCTACATGGCTTCCGGATCGGGATTCGTTGTCTCCACCGACGGTTTCATCCTCACCAACCGGCACGTAGCCGCACCCTGGAACACGCGCTACGACGAGTTCGGCTCGAACGTCGGCATCGTACTGCAGTCCGACGACCAGGGCCACATCAAGGCCACGCCCATCGGCCGCGGCAGCTTTCCCGCCTGGGTTCCGTACAAGGCCAAGGTGAAGCTGGCGAACGGCAGGCTGGACACCGAGCAGCCTCTTGTCCCGCAGCTCGCGCCCTTACAGGCGGAGGGCCGCGGAGAACGGCTGGACGTCACCTTCCCGCGCAATCGCGAGCGCGTAGGCGCCAAGCTGATTCGCGTCTCCGACTCGGTCGATGTCGCGCTGGTGAAGATCGATCTGCCGCGCGGCCTGAAGAAACTGGAACTGAACGACAACTACAACACCATCGCCCAGGGCGACGCCATCTCGATCCTGGGTTACCCCGCCGTCTCTCCGGAAATGACCGGGATGGTGGCATCGAAAGAAGCCCTGGTGCCGGCCATCGAGACGCGGTCCATTCCCGATCCCACCCTGAGCGTCGGTAACATCGGCCGGATCCTGCGCGGCAAAGCGGGACTGAGCGAAGCCGTCGTCAGCTCGTTTGGCGATACCTACCAGCTCACCGTCAACTCCACCGGCGCGGGCAATAGCGGCGGCCCGGTGTTTGACGAGCAGGGGCGGGTCATCGGCCTGTTCACCTATTCGATTACCACGGACGCCCGAATCACCTTTGCCGTGCCGATCCGTTACGGCATCGAGCTGATGGGCACCAAGCCGGTGATGTAAGCGGGAGGACGACATGCTCGCGAGGAGTTCCATGCGTCCCACGCAAACCGGGGGCAGGCCGCTGGCCGTGCTGGCGGCCTGCCTGACAGACGCCGGGCCAACGCGCCCATCGAACGAGGACAGCGTCGCCGTCCGGACGCCGGAGGACATTTCGGCGCTCCTGCACAAAGGGGTGCTCGCTCTGGTGGCCGACGGAATGGGCGGCCACCAGGCCGGCGAAGTGGCCAGCGGCATCGCCGCGAGGCGAGTGCCCGAGGTCTACTACGACGATGCGGCGGAACCGCACGACGCGCTCCTGAAGGCGTTCGAGGCGGCCAACCACGACATTCTCCAGGCCGCGCGCCGCGAGGAAAAGCTGCGGGGAATGGGCACCACCTGCACCGCCCTGGCCGTCGTGAACGGAATGGCCCACCTGGCGCACGTCGGCGACAGCCGGGCATACCTGCTGCGCGGCGGCCAGATCTACTGCCTGACCGAGGACCACTCGGCCATCATGGAACTGGTCCGGCAGGGCCTGATGAGCCGCACAGAGGCGCACGACCACGAAGACCGCAACGTGATTCTGCGCGCCGTGGGCACGCGCGAACACCTGGAAGTGGAGAGCTGGCCGGAGCCGCTCGCCCTGTGGCCCGATGACCGGCTGGTGCTGTGCTCGGACGGGCTGTACGAGAGTGTAGAGGAAAACGAGATCCGCGACATCGCGGCCGCGGAAGCGCCGGCGGAGGCCTGCCGGAAGTTGATCCAGACGGCGATCGAACGGCTGGCGTCGGACAACGTCACCGTCGCGGTCCTCGGCTTTGCGTGCGCGGGCCCGGAGGCATCATGATCGGCCGGACGGTGGGCAATTACCGCATCGTCGAGAAGCTCGGCGAGGGCGCGATGGGCACGGTCTATCGCGCGGTGGACCAGATGGTGGACCGCACCGTGGCGATCAAGGTGCTGAAACCCGAGATCGCGCAGAACGCCGAAACCCTGGAGCGATTCCACCGCGAAGCCGTGGCGCTGGCGCGGCTCAACCACCCCTGCATCGCGCAGCTCTACGCCTTCTTCCAGGAAGGCGGCGAATACTTCATGGCCATGGAATTCGTGCCCGGCGAAACGTTGGACTCGCGCCTCGGGCGCGAAGGCCGCCTGCCCTGGCTGGACGCCCTGAAGATTCTGGCGCCGGTCCTGGAGGGCGTGGGACACGCGCACAGCCTGGGAATCCTGCATCGCGATCTGAAGCCCGCCAACATCATGCTGGCGACCGACGGCCGGGTCAAGGTGATGGACTTCGGCATCGCGTGCGTGCTGAACACGACGCGTCTGACGCGCGAGGCCCGCCTGGTGGGCACCCTCGAGTATTTAGCGCCGGAGAGGGCGCTAGGCAAGCCGCCCGACGCCCGCAGCGACATCTACTCGCTCGGCATGGTGCTCTACGAGATGCTGACCGGCCGCCTGCCGTTCACGGGCGATACCGACTTCGATTTGATCCGCGCGCAGCTCAACCAGAAGCCGCCGCGGCCGCACGAGATAGGGATCGCTCTGCCGCCGCCCGTTGAAGGCCTGCTGATGACCGCGCTCGAGAAGGATCCGGCGCGGCGCTTCCCGGATACAGGCACATTCCTGGCGGAGTCGTCGAAGGCCGCGCTCGCGGCGGAAGCCGGCCCCTCGTCCGGACCAGGACTGACGGCGGGACAGCGCAGGTCGCTCCTGGCTGGCGCGGCGGTGGCGATGTTGGTGATCGTACTGTCCGGCCTGGGAATCTGGAAAATGGTCGCCGCGAGAATGCGCCACCCGGTTTCAGCACCGAACCTGGCGGCGGTCGCGCAGCCGACACCCCTGCAGGTGCTCGGTCCGACGGTGACTCTGTCGTCGATTGACCGGCCTGCCGCGCAACCGCCGGCGGCGCTGCTCGAATCGACGCCCGCGCCCTCTCGGCAACTGGCCCAACCGAACATGGCGGATGTCGCAGCGGCGCTGTCGGCGGGCGGCGGAGCGCCACTCGCCTGGTCTCCCATCTACAAAGCGGCGCGCGTCGGCGGCGCGCCGGCTGCCCCGGTAATCCGCCAGGCCGTCGAGCGGCGCGGCGTCGGCTTCCGGCTGACTCAGGACCAGTCTCGCCAACTGCGCGCGGCGGGCGCCCCGGACACCCTGTTGCAGGCGGTCCGCGACGGTTACCACGAAAGCCTCCGGACAGCGGCACCCCCACCCATCCAGACTGCGGCGCCACCGAGGCCACCGGAACCCGCGATGCCCGTGGTGCAAAGGCCCGCCCCTGCGCCGGCACCACCGCCGCATCGCCAGATCGACACTCTCCTGAATGTGAACACGCTCTTCATTCGCCCCATGCCTAACAACTTCGACGAAGACATTCGTGAGGCCATCGCCAAGGAGTTGGGACCGCGGCTTCGCCTGGTTCTCGGACCCGGGGATGCCGACGCTTTCCTGGAGATCACTCTGGGCGAAGACAAAGGCGGTGGCGCGGTAGTCGGAACCACCGAGCGCTGGCTCGGCCTGAAGGGAGGGCAGAAGGCCATTGTGCGAATGGTGGAAGCCCGCAGCGGGCGGGTTCTTTGGTCGGCGGAGGCGGGCGATCGCAGCGTTTTCGCCGGGCATCTGGGCGACGGCGGACGGCGCATCGCGTCCCGCCTGGCCAAGCGCCTGAGGCACGACCTGCACGCCTGAGGATCCATGACCTACCAGAGCTCGATTCTCGCGCTTGCCCTCGTCTCCTCGATCGCGCTCTACGCCCAGAACGACGACGCCGAAGGCTATCTCCGCACCGGCACGGAACCTTACCGCAATGAGAACTATCTCAAGGCCGCCAAGTGTTTCGAGGAGGCCGTGAACGCAGCGCCGCGGAAGGCCGCCGCCCATCTCTACCTGGGGACGGCCTACTCCATGGCCTATCAGACCAGCCCCAACGCCGCGGGCCTCGTCATGGCCCGGAAGGCCGGCGCCAGCTTCCAACGCGTTCTGGAGCTCTCTCCCGGCAATATCGTCGCGCTGGCCTCCTTTGGCAGCCTCGCGTACGCGCAGGCCCATCAGTACGACGCCGCCGAACCAGGCCGTGAAGCCGGGTTGAAGGACGCCAAGGCCTGGTTCGAAAAGGCAATCGCCGCCGGTCCCCGCGATGCCGTCAGCCTTTACTTCCTGGCCGTAATCGAAGCGGAACTGGCGGAACTCGTCCGCAAGCCCGCCATGGCTAGCGCGGGCTTCGACGTGTACTACGACGTCCACCCCATCGGCTCCAAGGCGGTCCGGGCCGACCTGCAGGCTCGCGTCGCGCCGCAGTACGGCAGCGCCCTGGCGCATGTGACGCGCGCGCTCGAAATCGAACCCCAATTCGCGGATGCGATGTCTTGCCGAGGCCGCCTGACGATGCTCCTGGCCGATCTCTCGGACACACCCGCCGAGTGCAAGCGTCAGACCCGGGGCGTGCAAGCCCTCTTCGACAAACCCTGGGCATTCTCAAAGCGGGCGCCGAAGCCGACACGCCTACGCACCCGGAACTATCATCGCCCGACATGAGAATCGCACCGGCAATCGTGTTGCCCAGCGGCCCTGCGCCGCCCCCACCGCCTCCGCCGGTCAGCACCGAACCGCGCGCGTAGTCAAGCGGACCTGCCTACCCGGCGAGGCTGGCCAGATGGCGGCCCAGTTCGCGGTCCTCTTCGTCGATGTGCTGCAGCACCCACCCCTTGAGCGTCCGCAACGTCTCGACGCTGGGCGCCGTGTCCCGCTCGCAGGCGAGCAGTCTCGCGCTGAGCGCCTCGTGCGCCGCCATGTGCCGGGCGGATTGGGGATATTGCCATGACTGCATCAGCGATTCTTCAGCCGTGAAGTGCGCCTGGGTGCAGGCGACCAATCGCGCCAGCAGTTCCTCAAGCGTGCCCTGAGGTTGGCCCGCGACGATCGCCGAGTGGAGTTCTCCCGCCGCTCGAAAGACCTGCTGGTGCAGGCCGTCGATCTCGGCGAAGCCCACACTGTACTCCGGCTGCCAATCGAATATCATGTCTGAATCTTAGTCCATCCGCGCACCCTACTGGAAGGATGCCCGCACCTGGGTGTCGAGCAGATCCAGCGGCAGGGCGCCGTTGCGCAGCACCGCATCGTGAAACGCCCGGATGTCGAACTTCGGCCCCAGCGCTTTCTCCGCCGCACGGCGGAGTTCCTGGATCTTGAGCTCGCCGAGCTTGTACGCCAGCGCCTGCGCGGGCCAGGAGATGTAGCGGTCGATCTCGGCCGTGGATTCCTCCGGCGCGTGCCGCGCGAAGTAGGCGACCGCCTGGTCCCGGCTCCAGCCCAACGCATGGAGGCCGGTATCCACCACCAGCCGCACCGCGCGGAAGCGCTCACTGGTCAGCCGCCCGAAGCGCGTGTACGGGTCGCGGTACACGCCCAGCTCGGAACCCAACGACTCAGCGTACAGCGCCCAGCCTTCCCCGTACGCCGAATTGAAATAGAACCGCCGGAATTCCGGCACGCCCGTCACCGCCTGAGCGATGGCTCCCTGCAGAATGTGGCCCGGGACGGCCTCGTGCAGCGTCAGCGATTCCTTGTCGTACCGCACCTGCTTCTCGGGCTGGTAGGTGTTGAGGTTCATCCAACCGGGACCGCTGCCGTCCGGCTTGGGGAACTCGGCGTTGGTAGCGGAGGCTTGCTCGCGGTCCTCCGGAATAGCCCGGACGCCGTACACGAACGCGGGCATATGCGCGAACAGGCGCGGCAGTTGGGGCTCGATGATCTTGGCGATGTTGCGGCACCACGCCAGCATCTCCTCCTTGCTGCGGAAGTGCTGCTCGGGCGAGGCGGCGAGCTTGGCCTGGAACTCGGCCAGCGTGCCGCTGAAACCGGTCTCACGCACCACCGCTTCCATCTCCGCCTCGATGCGCCGCACTTCGGATTCGCCCAGGCGGTGAATCTCCTCGGGCGTCATGCTGGTGGTGGTGGCCCGCTCGATCAGCAGCCGGTAAAGCTCCCGCCCGTTGGGAAGCGCGGTGACGGCCGTGGTCTGGCGCGCCTTGAGCGTGTAGGTCCCCTTCATGTAAGCCAGCAGCTTCCGCCAGGCCGGCTGGAACTGCTGCTCGTAGGCGTCGATGGCCTTCTTCCGAAGCTCCTCCTGCTCCTCCTTCGGGATGTTCGAAGGGAAGTTCCGAAAGGCCGCCAGGAGCCCGGTGGCGCTTGCGTCCTGGCCAGCCTGCACGGCTATCTGCTGCGTGACGCGGTCCGCCACCACGCGGGGCTGCACGATGCCGCGCGCGATACCATCGTCGAGCAGCGCGATGTTCTGATCCACGTAGACCGGGATCGCGCGCAGGCGGGCGATGATGTTCTCGTAGTCGAGGGCGGTGCGCGCAGGCATGCGGTCCACGGTGATGTAGATCGCGTTGTGGAACCCGTAGAGCGGGCTGACGCGCAGCAGGTAGAGCTGTATGAGTTGGTCGTCCAGGTCCTGCTTCGAGACGTAGCGCAGCAGCTTCGCGCTGAGTTGGTCCTGGGCCGGGACGCCCGCGAGCGACACCTGGTCCAGTGCCGCGATGAGCGCCGTGATGCGGGCCCGGTGGCGTTCGATGGCGGCCGGCGACCAGTCCGACCAGCGGTCGTTGAACTCATTGCGGCCGACGTAAGTGGCCGACTCCGGCGCTTCCCGCAGTTGCGCCTCGAATGCCTGGGAGAAAAGCGCGTGAAGTTTCTCGGTCTGGCCAAACGCCAGCGTGGGCGCAAGCAGCATCAGCGATAGCAGTGTCGATCTCATAGGGGCCCCTTTGAAGTTTCAGTGTAACAATGCGCTCGCCAGTCGGAGGGGCAGGGCTGAGTCTGCTATAGTGGCGTGCTGATGAAACTTGTCATTGCTCTCCTCTCCCTGGGCGCCGTCGCGCTCGCCCAGCCTCAACGGCCCGACGCCAAGGGCTGCCAAGACCCGACCGTCCTGTCCAGGCTCCCGGGTTGCTACATCCTCCGGTGTACCGTGAAGGATTACGAGATCCACAAGATGCCGGTTGGCAAGCCCAACAAGTTCGAGGACGTCGAGGGCCAGTACGAAAAAGTCGACTACGCCTGCCCTGCGGGGACGTCGGGCATCCAGACGGTCCGGAACGCCGAGAACGCACTGAAGGCGAAGGGCTATCAGGTGGTCTATTCGGACAACTACGGCAACGTCCGGTTCACGCTCACGGCCAAGCAGGGACCCCAGTGGGTGACCCTCTATACAGAGGGCGCGCAGTACAACGTGACGGCGGTCAAGCGCAAGCCGATGGAGCAGCAGATGCAGGCCGCCACGGCGGACGGCTGGAGCGAGCAGATCAGCCAGACCGGTCGCGCCTCCATCTACGGCATCAATTTCGACACCGCGAAGGCCACCATCCGGCCGGATTCCGAAAGCGTATTGAAGGAACTGCTGGCACTGTTCCAGAAGCAGCCCGACTGGGCATTTGTGGTCGCCGGTCACACCGACAACGTAGGGTCCGACACCGTCAACCTCCCGCTGTCGCGCCAGCGCGCCGAGGCCGTCATCGCGTGGCTGGCCGCGAAGGGCGTGGACCGCGGGCGCCTAATCGCCGCGGGCTTCGGCTCCAAGCGGCCGCTCGCCGAGAACGATTCGGAAGACGGCCGCGCGAAGAACCGCCGGGTGGACCTGGTGAAGCTGTACTAGGCTCCGGTGACGCCTCATTCGGTGCCTGCCACCGCGCTATTGACCGCTTGCCTTAGCCTCGCGGCGCAGACGCCACCCGCGTCTTCGGCATCGTTGCCCCTGCACTCGATTCGGGCAATCTACGTTGGCGAGCCTGACTTCGTGGATCGATCCGATGTGGAATTTCCAGACCGTCGAGAAGCCGGACGCCGTCCTATCGGCAGTTCTGCGGATCGGTGACCGTGGACGGAGACGAGTGGGATCCAAAACACCCCAGGCCGGGCTACTGCTTTCGACTCGCATCCGTTACTGGCGAGCAGTTGTGGCACGCCCTGGTCTACGTCGGCAAGGTGCAACGCAGCGAGGGCCAGTTCAAAGAAGCCGCTGCGGTCTGCGCCCGGAAGCTCGCCCACGCATGGAAGAAGTCGGCTCACGAGGCTGGGCTCAAGGCAGCCAGGCCCTGATGGGCTGCGGCCGCTAGGGTCTCAGGAAGCTGGTGGCGTAGCCTGCCTGGGCCATTGGGCTGGCACACGGTTTGCTTTAGACTGGTCGTAGCTATCAGGCGGCGCAATCAAGGGGGCAAACATGGCAGCGGCGTTTCTGTTAATCCCGGACGTTCGGGGCGAGGCGTTAGATCCTCAACACGTGGGCTGGATCGAGGTCCTATCATACAACCCGGGTCGCGGCAGCGGCTCTGACTTCTCGATCACGAAGGTAGTCGATTCGACGTCGCCGCATCTGCACCACCTGGCGCTGACGGGGCTACAATTCGACGGCCAGCTCGATGCGGTCAACAACGGCAGAGTCGTTATGCATTTCGGGCTCAAGGGCGCTATCGTCTCGGCGCTGCGGCTCGGCGGCCACGCGACCGACGGAGGGACCTTCGAGGCCCTCAATCTGAACTGCGCGAGCGTCGAGGTGGTGCTGAGGTAGGAAGGATGCAAGTTCGCTACGGCCGGTAAGTCGCCGTGGCCGTGTCCGTCTCCCAGATCTTCACCTCGGAGACGTGCACGGCGTTCGCCCGCGCGGTGCCGTTCAGGCCCCGGCTCATCTCGTCGTGGAAATACCGCGCCATGTTCTCGGCCGAGGGATTCAGCTTGTCGAACGGCGGGACGTCGTTCAAGAACTGGTGGTCCAGCTTCTCGATGATGGCCCGCAGGATCTGCTTGAGGTCCACGAAATCCACCAGCAGCCCCGCCGCGTCGAGCGACTCGCCGGCGATGAGAGCCCGCACGCGGTAGTTGTGGCCGTGCACGTTCTCGCACTTGCCGTGATAGCCGCGCAAGGCATGACCGGCGGCGAAGGTCTCTTCCACGGACACTTCAAACATCGAAAAAGCTCTCCACGTCGCTGAGATTGGTTGTGAACCGGTATTCCGGCAGACTGTCCAGGAACACCTGCCCGTATCGCTGCTTACTGATTCGATTATCCAACAGAACCAGCACTCCGCGATCCGACGTGCTGCGGATCAGGCGCCCGAATCCCTGCTTGAGCGCGAGCGCGGCCTGCGGGATCTGATACTCGTAAAACGGCTCGCCGCCATCTTCGCGTATGGCGCGGATGCGTGCCTCTACCACCGGATCCGAGGGCACGGCGAAGGGCAGCTTGTCGATGATGACGCAGCTGAGCTGGTCGCCCGGCACGTCCACACCCTGCCAGAACGAGGAGGTCGCGAAAAGCACGCAGTTAGGCGTGCGGCGGAACTCTTCGAGCAGCGCCGAGCGCGGGCCGGTGCCCTGGAGCAGGGTCGCGTATTCGAGATCGAACGCGACGCGGTCGTGCACGGCGCGCATCTGCTGGTAGCTGGTGAACAGCACAAACGCGCGGCCGCGGCTGGCCTTGAGGATGCGCGCGATCTCGTCGGAGGCGTCGCGCACGAACGAGGGATGGCGCGGGTCGGGCAGGTGCTGCGGCACATACAACAGGGCCTGGTTCGCGTAGTCGAAGTGCCCTGGCACGACCAGCGTGCGCGCCGCTTCGAGGCCGAGCCGCCTGCGCGTGTAATCGAAGTTGCCCGCCACCGCCAGCGTCGCCGAGGTCAGCACCACGGTGTCCACACGTTCAAAGAGCCTCTCGGCGACAATCTTGGACACGTCGATGGGCGTGGCCTGCAGGAACGTGCCTCGCCCGCGCCGCTCGACCCAGTAGACCAGCTTGCGGTCGTTGCCCGCCATCCACGTCTCCAGGTTCTTGGCCAGCGACGCGCACCGGCTGAACAGCGGGCCGACCTCTTCGGGCGCCTCCTTGATGAGTTGCAGATGCGCGGAGATCAGCTCCAGCCCGTGCAGCACGTCGGAGTATTGCGCCTGGTGGCGCTCGAGAAACGGCTCGTGCTCGCGGAACCCGCTGCGTCCCTTGCAGTCGTCGAAGAGCGCGAAGAAACGCGCGGCGACGTCGCCGACTGCGATCAGAATGCGGTCCAGTTCCTCGGTGGTGAACCGCTTGCGCCGCGAGATGGCGCCGATGTCGCGCCGCAGTTCCTCGAACTGGTAGTTGCTCACCGAGATGCCGAAATACTGGCCCACCACGTCTTCGATCTCGTGCGCTTCGTCAAGCACCACGGCGCCGTACTCGGGGATGATGCCGCCGTACTCCTGCTCCTTCACCGCCAGGTCTGCGAAGAACAGGTGGTGGTTGACGATGATGATGTCGCTCTCGTGCGCACGCTGGTGCATGCGGGTGAGGAAGCAGCGCTCGAACTGCTGGCACTTCTGGCCAGTGCACAGGTCGCGGCGCGCGTCCAGCTTGGCCCACGTCGAGGTGTGCTCGGGCAGGGTCCGGATCTCGGCGCGGTCACCGGTTTCGGTGATCTTCTCCCACTCGCGGATGATCTCGAAATCGGCGACTTCCTCGAGGCCCTCGAGCACGGGCTCGTTCTCCGCGTCGTAGATCTTCTGCCGGCAGGCGTAGTTGTTCCGCCCCTTCATGTAGCAGACGGCGATGCCATCGCCCAGGTGTTTCTGAAGGAACGGCACGTCCTTGTAATAGAGCTGCTCCTGAAGGTTCTTCGTGCCGGTGGAAATGACGATGCGTTTGCCGGAGAGGATGGAGGGGACCAGGTAGGCCAGCGTCTTGCCCGTGCCGGTGCCGGCCTCGACCAGCAGATGCCGCTTATCCGCGAGCGCGGATTCGACCGCCTCCGCCATTTCAAGCTGCCCGGAGCGGAACTCGTAGTTCGGGTGGCAGCGTGAAAGCACTCCCGCACGCGAGAAAAACTGGCGCACCGTGAGCTCGCCGGTCCGGGCCATCCCTCCTCAGTATAGGGTGTGGTGCTAACTCAATACCGGTAGTCCGCGGGCTTGATGCCCTTCACGCGCAGGTACACGATGCACTGGCCGCGATGGTGGGTCGTGTGATCCGCCGCAAACATCAGGGCGTCGAAGCCGGTCATGGTGGTGCCCTCCAGCTGAAGCTCCGCGTGGAGTTGCTCCGGCGTCAGGCTCCCGATGGACTTGATCACGTAGTCGTAGGAGTCGCCGACCAGCTTCATCACCGACGCCTTGTCCAACTTGTCCGGCTTGCCGATGGGCGAGGGCGTGCCTGAGATCTTGGAAAGGAAGAACCCGTTGGCTTGGGCGATGTGCACCAACTGGCCGCCGAACGTCATCTCGTCCGGGTTCGGCTTGAACGCATAGCCGTCTTCGGGCATCTGGTCGGCGATGGCGAGCGTGTAAGCTTTCGAAGTCTGCCAATGTTTGACCAGGTTGGAAACCATAGGGTTGTCCGCGCACAGAGCGGGAATGGCGAAAAGAACGAGAGCTGCGAGCAGTCGCTTCATGATGTCTCCTGTTGGTGTATTCCTACTTCACTACCACTTTTGCCAGCGAGGTATTGTCGAATTCGTCCGTGACACGCACCGCAATGGTGTATTCACCGGGCTTGGGGCGGTCCACCGCGAGCGCGTAGTCCTCTTCTTTCGAATCGGAGAGGTGGCCCGTGGGCTCGACGGCCGTCCAGTCGCCGCCGTTGACGGAGTATTCGGCACGGTCGATCATGCTGAGCGCGTCGGCCACGTGCCAGCGCACCGTGATCTTCTTGTCTGCGGCAGCGGCCGCGAGACCCGTGATGACGGGTGCGGTGTTGTCGATCGTGAAAGGCTCGCTCGCGAGCCGGGCGGTGAGCGCCCGCTCGGGCGGATTGGACGGCGAATCGGACGCTGTCACGCGGACGCGATACTCACCGTCCGGGAAGGCGGTGGAGTCCCAGGTCAGCCGCTTCTCGGTGACGCTGTCCTTGAGCGGCTTCCACTCGGTCTCGCCCTCGCCTTTCATCTCAATGGTGTAAGTGAGCTCGTCGCCATTCTCATCGGACGCCAGCCAGCGCGCGCCAATGTAGCCCTTCGCGTATTGCATCGACACCGCGCCCGAGTCGCCGCCCATATTCATCGAGGGCGTGGGGGTGTGTCCCTGCCTGGTCAGCGCCGGCAGCGTGAGCGGCGGATTCGGCGACATGATCAGTTGCGACTGGGGAGGCAAACGGTAGTTGGGAGGCGTGACCTCGATCAACTCCACCTGGGGCGCGACGTTCTTGGAAAGATACGCGGCGTCCACTTGCCGCAGTTCGGGTGAGTCGCCCGTGGGCGAGGCCTCGAGCGTGGCGCGCCACTGAAGGAACCGCGCGGAGGGCGAGGTGATGCGCGCGCCGTCGGAAGAGGTGATGGCGGCGGACCAGGGGCTCCATCCATCCTGCGGGCGGTCCAGGTTGCCGCTGCGAGTCTCGATCGCGATGCGGCCGCCACCCGCGTCGCCGCGGAACGAGAGACGCCCCCAGTAAGAGAACAGTCTGGCGTCCAGTACGTCGCTCTCCAGCGTGCCGCGCTTCTCCGGGCCCGGCCCGATCCGGTAGACTTTCCCCACGTTGCCGGTGGCGGCGAACAGCTTGCCGCCGGAGCCCTGCCAGAACACCGTGACCTGGGTCGGTGGCGCGTTGAGAAGATCGGTGGACACCAGGGGCGAATCGATGCGGTACACGGTCCCCTTGTTGCCGGTGCCGATCAGCGGGTGGCCCGCGGCGTCGAAGCCGATGGCGTAGGCGATGCTCTGCGGGTGGCTCCAGACGCGGGTCGGCGCTCCGTCCTTGTCAATCCGGTAAAGTTCTGAACCGCCCGCGACCGACACCGGAGCGATGGGCGTCGGGGGACCCGCCGCGGACGTGGGCCGCTGCATCATGGGCCCACCCGAGCCGCCCGGCCCCGCGCCGTGCGGAGACATGGCCGCCGGAGGTGGACTGGGCATGCCGAGGGCTTGGCCGAACGTCGGCGTGCCCCCCGGCGTCTTGTTCCCTACTCCGGTGGCGTAGATCGAGCCGTCCGGCGCGACCGCCACCGCCGTGACCTCGCGCTTGGCGCCCTGATACAGAACGAACCCTTCGCCCTTGGCCGAGACGCGAACGATCAGGCCGCCCGGCTCGGTCCCGACGATCAGGTTGTCCTGGCCGTCGATCGTCATCGAGCGCACGTGCGTTTCCGGCGTCTTGTAGAACACCTTGCCCTGGCCGCCGGGCGTGACCACGAAGATCTCGCCGCGGTCGCCGGTCGCGACGAACAGGTTCCCGTGACTGTCGAAACCCATTTCCCAGATGTACTTCGCCTTGGGGTCGAAGAAGACCTCCGGCTTGGCCTCCGGTTTGGCTGAAGCCGACATGCGATAGACCTTGCCGTCCGGAGACGTGGCCGCGTAGATGCGGTCCTGGCTGTCCACCGCCAGCGCGTGGACTTCGAGACCGTCGAGTTCGGCCAGCACCTTCCCTTTGCCGCCGGGCGGGATGATGTAGACACGCGCTCCCGGACCGCCAGGGCCTCCGCCGCCCGCGTAGAGGTTGCCCTTGGAGTCTCCCACCAGCGCCCACAAGTAGACCGAGGAGCTGTCGAGAATTTCCTCGAACTGCGGACCAAGGCGGAGCCGTCCGTCGCTCGATAGCGACAGGTTCTTGCGGTCGCCCTTCTCGAAGTCCGCCTGGTCGGCTTGCGTCCAGACTTTGGTTTCCCCCGCGGAAAGGAGCGAGGCGAGCAAAAGGAGCGGGGCTAAAGCCCCACGCGGGCTGAAGCCCGCCCTCCACCTGGAGGGTGCACCACAACCATGGGATGGCATCATTTTACGGTGACCTTGAGAGTGAAGCTGCCGTTGACCACGTAGTCGAATGGGATCGCCGCCTGCTCGAATGCCGTCTCTCCCGAGGTGGCGAAGGGACGGCTGGCGGCGCGGCCCGTCTGCATGACGTTCAGCACCGAAGCGGGAAGGCTCGGCAGAGTCTTGTCGTCGTAGTAGACCGTGGGCCGGGTCTCGATCAGAGTGACATACATCTTGTCGTTGCTCCGCTCCTGGTTGATGAGCGAGACGATCTGGGGCACGTCGATGAAGCGGTTCATCGACGCCGCCATGTTCTGTATGCGGTTCAGCGTCTCGGCATCGCTCAACAGGATGCGGTGGTCGCCTTTGGCCAGCGTAGCGGGAATGGTCAGGTCGAAGACCCGCTCGATCTGGGGGCCGCGGTAAGGCCGCAGAAACACCTTCACGGGAACCTTCTCGCCGGGCGAAACCTCGCTGGTCGGGATCCATGCGTTCTCGATCGTGGCCACGCGGCGCTCGGGCAGCAGGTCCACCGTGGCGTCCACGCTTTCGAGGTGGGGCGTCTCTACCGCGTTCATGAACAGGCGGTTGAATTTGTCGCCCCACCAGCCGGCCAGAATCATCGGCGCGGGAACGGACATTTCACCCGGCGCCTGCATGGTGGAGAACGACATGCGCTGCTGGCCCGCCAGCTCGATCTTGCCATTCACGCGGTAAGTGGCCTCCTCCATGAAGTCGTTGACGCCCTGGATGGAATTGAACAGCGTGATCATCATCAGGTAAGGCGTCCACTTCTGCTGCACGAAGACGTTGAAGTGAAATTCGTGCTGCTTGCGGACGCTGTTGTCTTCGCCCAGCGAGCGCACGTGCACGCTGACGGGCACCATCGCCGCGGTCTCGCCGAGCACGCCCATGATGCCGCTGTGACGGTCCTGATGGAGCGCGCCCACAATCTCGGTGGCGTTGCCGAACTTGGTGGGTTGAAACGACGAAGCGTGCGTGAAGATGATCTCACCCTCGCTCATCGGCATGTCCACCGGACCGAGGTTGAAGAACGGATGGCCGAATGCGAGTATGCGGCGGCCGTCGTTATACGTGACCGTGCCCAGGCCGGTGACACTCATGTCGCCTGAAACCAGCACCCCCGCTACCGCATCGCCCGGCTGAAGCGCGTGCTGCCATCCCGCGACCGGCTTGGGACTGTCCAGCGCCGCGCCCGCTCCGCCTTGAACCGCGGCGAAACCGAGCTCGCGGAACAGCGGACCGAACTGATCGAGGACCGCCGGATCGAAACCCGAGAAAGACAGGGGCGTCTCGATGGGCGTCATCATGGCCGCCCGCGGCAGGTCAGCCACGCCGCCGGCTGCCATCACGCGCGCCACCATGTCGTCCGGCAACGCGAGCGAGGCGTGGGTCTGGGCCTTATCCGGCGTGCGGGCATCCGCGGGGATCGAGCCGTCGTAGTCCTTCACTTCGAGCATCAGCTCGATGGGCGTGATGCCGCAAATGGCATCCGGAGAGAACATGCTGAGGCGCAGCGCCACCGCGCCGATGAGCTTGCCATCCACGTAGACCGGGCTCCCGCTCATGCCGGCGGCGACTCCCGTACGGAGCGCCTTGCCACCCATCTTCGCGAGGATGATGTCCTGCTTGGGTCCCCAGGCGTTCTTCCACAGCCCGAGGATCTCGACGGGGATCGGCTCCACCTCTTTCCCCTGCAGGACCGTCCAGGCCGTGCCCTTCATGCCGGGCCGCAGATCGGCGGAGCGCATGATCGATGTCGGACCGGCCACTGGGCGCGTCTGCTCCGGCGACACCGGTGGCGAGTCCTGGGCCCAGGCGGGCAAGGCAAAAGCAACGGCCATTGCGAGCGTCGCAGCGCGGCGGCATTTCATGGGATATGTTTTCCTTCGAGAAACGGCTCCGCATCCCGGGACCGTCATGTTTACATTATTACGCGAGTTGCCCGGGCCCCGCTTACGCCAGCATTGGACGCAGATCGAGGGTCGGCGGTTCCACCGGGCCGGCCTCAGGGCAAGTGGGGCAGGACTCCAGTCCTGCAGCGGGTCTCCAGACCCGCCATCGTCCAGCGTCCGTGGCGGGAGCGCGGGCGCCACAAGCAACACCCCGCACTACACTAGGATGTGAACTGAACATGAAGCGCAAGCTCGCCGTCGTCACCTCGTCGCGCGCCGACTACAGCCACCTCTACTGGCCGCTTCGCGAGCTCGCGTCGCAGCCGGAAGTCGAGCTGAAGATCGTCGCCCTGGGAGCGCACCTCTCCCCCGAATTCGGCTGCACCGCGCACGAGATCGAGCGCGACGGCTTCCCCATAGACGCGCGCGTCGAGTGCCTCCTGAGCTCCGACACCGACGTCGGCATGGCCAAAACAATCGGCGTGGCCGTGCTCGGTCTGGCCGACTGCCTGGGGCAAATGCGCCCCGATCTGCTTCTGCTCACCGCCGACCGCTACGAGATGCTCGCGCCCGCCGCCGTGGCAACCGCGTTGCGCATTCCGCTGGCCCACATCGAGGGCGGCGAGATCAGCGAAGGCGTCATCGACGACGCCGTTCGCAATGCGCTCACCAAGCTGAGCCACGTTCACTTCACTTCCACGGAACAGGCGCGCGCGCGTGTGATCTCAATGGGCGAAGAGCCCTGGCGCGTCCATCGCGCCGGCGCTCCCTCGCTCGACCACCTGCGCCGCAGCCCGCTGCTCGATCGCGAACAGGTTGAAGCGCGCCTGGGCATTCACCTCGAGCCGCCCACGGCCGTCGTCGCCTGCCATCCCACCACCATCGCCCGCGATCCCACGCACGAGGCGGACGCTCTGTTCTCCGCGCTCGAATCCATCCCGGCGCAGCTGCTGTTCTGCTATCCCAATGCCGACGCTGGCAGCAGGACACTGATCGCCCGCACGGAATCTCTCGTCCGCGGCCTCGGCAGGGGCCGGGTATTCGTCAACCTGGACCCGATCCTCTACTGGAGCCTGCTCGGATGCGCGGATCTTCTGCTGGGCAACTCCAGCAGCGGAATCATGGAGGCGGCCTCCTTCGCGTTGCCCGTGGTCAACATCGGAATCCGGCAGCGCGGCCGTGAGCGCGCCCGCAACGTCCTCGACGCCGATGCGAGCACCGCCTCCATTCTGGATCGCTACGCCACGGCGACAAGCGACGCCTTTCGCCGCTCCCTCCTGGGAATGGAGAACCCATACGGAGACGGCCACGCCGCCGAAAGGATCGCCGCCGTACTGGCGTCGGTGCCTCTCGGCGAGGATCTCCTGATCAAGCACGCGCCCGCGCTGGAAGTGAAATGAGGATTCCCCTCTCGGCGCCTGACATCGATGAGTCCGACATCGAAGCCGTGGTGGGTGTACTGCGCACCTCCCGCCTCGCCCTCGGGCCAAAGATGGAGGAGTTCGAGGAAGCCGTCGCCAGTTACGTCGGCGTGCCTTATGGCGTCGCCCTGGCGTCGGGCACGGCCGGGCTGCACCTCGGCCTGACTGCCCTCGGGATCGGCGAAGGCGACGAAGTCATTCTCCCGTCGTTCACGTTTATCGCCGCCGCCAACTCGGTTCTCTACCTGCGGGCCACGCCGGTATTTGCGGACATCGATCCGCTCACGCTCAACCTGGATCCCGAGAGCGTGGCGCGCGCCATCACGCCCCGCACCCGCGCCATCATCGTCGTGCACACCTTCGGCTGTCCCGCCGACCTCGATCCAATCCTGCGCCTTGCCGCGGCGCACGGGCTGCGGGTGATCGAGGATGCCTGCGAAGCGCTGGGAGCGGAGTATCGCGGCAGACGAGTCGGCGCGTTCGGCGACTTCGGGGTCTTCGCCTTCTATCCCAACAAACAGATCACCACCGGAGAAGGTGGAATGCTCGTCACCCGCGATCGCCAGCTTGCGGAGACCATTCGCGCGCTCCGCAATCAGGGACGGAGGCCGGCGGACGGCTGGCTCGATCACGCCCTGCTGGGCTACAACTACCGGCTCTCCGAAATCAATTGTGCTTTGGGCCTCTCGCAGCTCAAGCGGATCGACAGTATTCTCGCTCGTCGCCGGAATCGGGCGGTCTGCTACGCGGAACATCTGCGGACGATTCCGGAAATCACCCTGCCTGTTTTCGAACCGGAGGGCGGCCGCGTGTCCTGGTTCGTTTTCGTCGTCAGGCTGCAGGACCGCGATGCGATCTGGCATTACATGACGTCACGAGGAATCGCATGCGGGCGCTATTTTGCACCGATCCATCGTCAGCCGCTCTACGCAGCCTACGCGGGCCGCCCACTGCCCGTCACCGACCAGGCGGCGCCCCGGATGCTGGCGCTGCCATTTTTCAACCGCCTCACCGACGGCGAGATCGCCGAGGTCTGCCTGACCCTACGCGAGGCGACCGAGAACGTATAGAAGGTTGCCCTCCCAACTCCGCCGTCGAATCTCGCCCGAAGCGTAGTCGATGACGAACCGCTTCTCAATGCTCAGCCCGGCGGCGCGGGCCAGGCGTGTAAACTCCGCCTGGGTGAAGACGTGCCCCCTTGTGGCGCATGGGCTGCCATCGATGTCCCACGTAACCGTGACGTCGCCATTGGCGTCTCCCGGCGCCACGCGGTCGCGGAGGAAGCGCAGTGCCGTCGCCGCCGTCCCGTAGTGACGGGCGTTGTAGCGGTGATTCACGTCGATGAAGATCTTGCCCGCGGGAGCCGCCAGCCGGGCAAGCTGGCGCAGCGTTTCAACCCTGGCGGCCGAGGGGAAGAGATGACCCAGGACGTTCCAGAGGCAAGTGATGACATCGAAGCTGCCCTGCCGGCTGTGAAGGTCTTCGGCCCGCATGGCCCATGCAGTCGCCTCCGCGGGACAGTGGCTCCGCATGGCCGCGCTCGGCTCCAGCAGAACCAGTTCCTGCACGCCCGTGGCTCGCGCGATGCGCCATGCCCGTGCGCCATCCCCCGCGCCAACGTCCAGCAGAGAGCGGCTGCCCTGCGGCGCTTCGGCGACAATCAACCGCTCGACTGCGTCCAGATACGCCCTGCGCTCGTCCGCCAGACGCGCGTAAATGGGCGCCAGCCGATCGTAGGCAGTGACCGGATCGAGCAAGGCCACCCTTACCCCTGGAATCGCGACAGCCGCCCGGCCACGTCCGCCCGGAACTTATCGATGAACCCGCACACGTACTGAGCGGGCTCGATCGAGGGATCGCGAACCAGCGGCGTCAGGTCCATGGCGAAGCTCAGCGCGGTCTCCGTGTCGGTGGCGTGCGAGGCGTAGTAAGTCGCGTTCGCCACGCGGCGGCCTTCCGCGGCCAGATCGTAGCGCTTCCCGCCGCTGACCTGGGAATCGAAGACGCCTACCAGCGCCGCGGCGATGTTCGAGCGCGCCGAGACCGGCAGGCACTGCTTGTCTTCATCCGCCAGCCAATCCAGGTCGCGCCAAACTTCGCAGCCGTGAACCTTGCCAGGCCGCAGAGCGGGATCAAGTCGGCGCAGCGCCGCCAGCGCCCGCAGGCACACGCTGACGTGCGTGTCGTGTTTGTCCGCGAGGTTGTGCAGATACACCACCTCCGGACGCGCGGCCTCGAGGATCCGCGTCAGGTCGTCGATGACAGCCGTCGCCGGCGGATTCTTCACCTCGCCGCTCGAGTAGCCCAGTTGGAGCTGGCACGCGTACTCGCCCACATACGCCGCCTTGCGCTGCTCGCGCAGCCGGACCTGCTGCATTTCCTCGTCCGTGTATTGCGCGTAGATCCCAGAGCGCGGGCTGCCCGCTCCGTTGGTGACCACCACGCCCGTGAACCAGCGGTCCGCCCGGCCGAAGCACTCGGCGGCGCCGTGGTACGCCATCAGCTCGATGTCATCCTGGTGCGCGGCGATCGACATGTGCGTCGTGCGCGCCAGCGCGCCCCGCTCTTCCATCCCATCCGGCACGTAGAAATCGGCATTCGGCTTGTTCAGTTTCATTTGCCTCCAATGCTTGGGAGCGTCGCCGCCGCCACCGCCTGGCCGAGACGCTTCTCCTTCTCGCCCGGCACGTGCAGCCGCAGACTCTCCTCCACTTCGGGAAATTCCTGTTTCAAGACCCGGCGCGCGGTCGAAAGGATCACTTCGCCTCCCTCCCCCGTCATCACCCGGCCCAGCACCAGCACGTGGCGAAGCTCGTAGAACCCGGCGTACTGAGCGATCGCATAGCCCAGATACACCCCGATGGATTCGTAGATCTTCCGCGCCCGCGCATCGCCGCCCGCCATCAATTTCTGCGTCGCCGCCAGTTTCTCGGCCAGCGGCATCGCCGCATCGAGCTTGATGCCCGCGGCCGGCAGCAGCCGGTTGACGGCCTGCTGGGAAAAGTATTGCGACCCCACCCCGCCGTCTCCCGACCACTCGTCCAGCGGAGCGTTCTCCCGGTAGTCCACCGGCGCGAACGCCATCTCGTTCAGCCAGTCGGTGATATTGCCCTGCGGCGTGACGTATCCTGCCGCCTGGCTCGTTCCCATCGAAAGCCCCAGTACGGCCGTATCGTCCAGCGCCATCGATGCCGCCAGCGCCGTCACCTCTCCGTCGTTGACCACCACGAACGGCACCCCGTTCCACGCCTGCTGGAGTTCGAAGAAGATGCGCCGCACCCGGCTCTCGAACAGATCGGGAGGCACGCCTCGGAACAGCGACGCCACGCGTACCTCGTTATCCACATAGATGCCGGCCGCGCTGCCGCCGATGGCGTCCACGCGAGGCAACTTGGCCGCCGCCCGCTTGAGCGAGTCGTTGATCTCCGCAAAGTGATAGCTGGGGTCCGTCTTGAAATAGGGATCCCACACGACCTCTTCGCTGTGCACCACCTCGCCGTCCATCACCGCGGCGCACTTGCGATCGCTGCCGCCCAAATCGAACCCGATGCGGCATCCATCCTGATGGCGTCCGAGCGCAAGGCCAACTTCTTTCGCCTCGGGAGCCCGTTCATAGAGCACGCTCTCGATCTCCATCGGCTGCCCGTACACGCGGCGCCCCATGAAATCGAAGTCGAACGCGCGCGCGCCCGTCGAGGAATAGACGCCCTGAATATGGGCCGCCATGTCCGGATCGCCGGCCACGGTCACCTTCCACCCGCCCTTCTGCCACAGCAGAAACTTCACCAGGCGTTCGACGTAAACCTCGGTAGCCGCGTCCGCGACGCCGTTGATTTCGGTATGGAACACGGAGCGCGAGCCGTCCTGACGTTCGAGAGCGATCGCGAGTTTGCGGGCACATCCGCTCGCGCGCACGCGAGCCTGGTAGTCGCGGTTCCACAGCGACGCGGGAACAAATCCTGGATCGAGCGGCGGTTTTTCTGGCATCAGACGGTTTTGGTGACCTTCGAAAGAGTGCGAGGCTGGTCTGGATTGAGGCCCTTGCTTCTAGCCAGGTGGGCGGTGAACAACTGCGCCGGCACAATGTACGGGATCGGCGTCAAGAACTCAACCGGCAGCGACGATTGCTCCGCCACCTCGGCTTCAACCACCACCGTGTCTCCCGCCAGCGCCGCCGCCTCCGGATTGGAGCGGTCGGTGATGGTGAAGATCCGCGCCCCGAGCCGGCCCAGGCTCTCAATCATGTCGCGCGTGCCGGGCCATGTGGGGCCGGGAGGAGCGAAGACAAACACCGGGAACGTCTTCTCCACCAGGGCGATCGGCCCGTGCAGGAAATCGGCGCCCGAAAATCGCTCCGCCACCACGTAACAGGCCTCCATGAGCTTCAGGCCGAACTCCAGCGCGTTCGCATAGTCCAGCCCTCGCCCAACAATAATAGCGTGCTCGATCGAAGTGTACTCCGCGGCCAAAGCGGCCACGCGCGGCTCCAGGTCGAGTGCCTTTTGCGTCCACTCCGGCAATCGTTCCAGGTCCTCGAGCCGGATCGGCGCTCCCAGGGCGTGCGCCAGCAGATACATGGCCAGCAGCTGGCCGGTGTACGTTTTGGTGGCGGGCACGCTGGTCTCCCGGCCCGCCGCCAGCACGAAGCTATGCCGCGCCAGGCGCGCGAGCGTGCTCGCGCCCTCGTTCGTCACGCCGACGGTCAGAGCGCCTTCGTCGCGGGCCGATTCGAGGAACATGTTGATGTCCGTCGATTCGCCCGATTGCGAGATCCCCACCACCAGCGCGTTTTCCAGACGCAGCTTGGCCCCGTACAGCGTGGTCACCGACGGTGCCGCCAGGGACACCGGAATTCCGGTCGTGATCTCGAGCAGGTAGCGCCCGAACTGGGCGGCGTTGTCCGACGTCCCGCGTGCCGCCAGGACGATCAGCGGCGGCTTGCGCCGGCTCAGGTAGCCGCGCAGCTCCCCGATGGCCTCCCGCGCACCTTGCAGCGTCCGCTCCAATGCGGACGGCTGCTGGCGGATCTCCTCAAGCATTCGACAGGCATTCGGCTCGGGCACGTCACTATGTTGGATGCGGGAGGGGCCGCAAGTCCAGTTCCCAACGGTTGTCGTCCCGTTACAGCACGTTCGTTACCGAGCGAACATCCCGGATATCAGCGAGTTGGGGCGACTGGCAGCGGCTCTTCCACCTTCAGAAACCGGTCGGCGGAGACGTCCTTCAAGGTCTGAACCGCGCCTCGCGGCCACCGGATCTCGACAGACGCGATCCCCTTCTCGCCGCCCAGCCCGAAGTGCACGCGCTTGTCGCTCGAAGACATGAATCCCACGCTGACCGAAACGTGATCGTAAAGCACGCGCCCCGAGGCCGTGGTCAGCTTCACCTTCGCCCCGATCGCGTCGCGGTTGCTGGTGCGGCCCACCAGTTCGAGCGTCAGCCAGTGACTCCCGTTGTCCGCCGAGTTCAGCAGGATGCGCGGCCGCTCCGTGAGCGAAGTCACCACCAGGTCTTCGAAGCCGTCGTTGTTGAGATCGCCGATCGCCGATCCGCGCTGGTAGCCCGTGCGCAGGAAGCCCGCGCCCATTTGCTCCGAGACGTCCACGAACTGCTTCCCGCCCAGGTTGCGGAACATGGTGTCGTGCTGCCGCGCGTTCGGCTTCACGTTGTCCACGTCGCCGTTGGCCGAGTACAGATCCTGCCAGCCGTCGTTGTCGTAATCGACGAACGCGGTGCTCCAGCCCGAAAGCGGTGAGCTGAGCCGCTCGATCCCAACCTGGTCCGGAACATAGCGGAAGAAGTCGCCCCGGTTGCGGAACAGCTGCCAGATCTGCCCCATCAGGTTGTTCGCGAAGATGTCCACGCGCCCGTCGTTGTCGTAGTCCTTGGCGTCGCTGCCCATCGAGGAGACGGCCTTTGCGTCGTCGTTATAGGCCACACCGAGTTGCAGGCCCCGGTCTTCGAAGGTGCCGTCCCCTTTGTTGATGAACAGAGAGTTCGGGTCGGTGTCGTTGGCGATGAAAACGTCCTGGTATCCGTCGTCGTTGTAGTCGGCGATGGAGATCCCCATGCCCTTCCCCGGCGCGGCCGCGAAGCCGGATTTCTCGGTCACATCCTCGAACCGGCCGTGGCCGAGGTTGTGATACAGCCTGTGCGCGGCAGGCGGATAGAACGTCGGGCTGCAGTAGTATTCCGTGCCGTTAAGGCTGCATCGCCGGTCGGTCTGCGGAGTCCATGTGGTGTAGTTGGCTACCACCAGATCGAGCAGCCCGTCGTTGTCGTAGTCGAACCAGGCCGCGCCCACGCTGAGGATCCCCGCAGGCTTCTTGCCGGCGCCCGACTGTTCCGTGACGTCGGTGAACGTCCCGTCGCCGTTGTTGTGATACAGCGTGTTCCGCGCGGCGCCGCAGAGGAAGATATCCTCGAAGCCGTCATTGTCGTAATCGCCCACGGCCACGCCCAGGTTGTAGTCGAGATGTTCGCCGCGGAGCCCGGCCTTCGCGGTCACGTCCTCGAACGTCCCGTCGCCTTTGTTGCGGAGCAGGCAGTTGTAAAACGCGGGCCCGGTCTTCTTCAGCTCCGGCAGCTTGGCGCCGTTGGTGAAGAAGATGTCCATCTTGCCGTCGTTGTCGTAGTCGAAAATGGCGACTCCGCCGGCCATCGGCTGCACGAAATACTTGCGCGGCGAGAGATCGTTGTTGCTGATGTAGGAGAACTTCGAGCGGGCCGTGATGTCGATGAAGTGTGGCTGCGCCGGTTGGAACGCGACGGTTGCGGCCACAAAGGCGCCCGCCGCGCCCGCCGCCAGCAGGGCCGCTTTCACTTGCCGCCGCTATCCGGCGCCGGCACGCCCGAGACATTCCGCTTCACCGTCTCGGTATTCTGCTGGATCTTCTGGGAGGTGCTCTTCTGCAGCGCGAATTCGCGCGCGGCATCGTCCTTGCGTCCCAGTTCCTGGTAGGCGTGCGCGAGGGTGAAATGTATCGTAGGATTCGCGGGCGCCAGGCGCGCCGCGGTCTCCAGCGGCTCTACGGCGTCCGCCGCGCGGTCGGAATCGAGCAGCGACCGGCCCAGACCGAAGTACGGCTCCGGCAAGCCCGGATTCAGCTTCGTCGCGTTCCTGAAGTGCTCGATGGCCTGCGGCAGGTGGCCGCCCTTGCGATCCAGTTCGCCCAGGAAATATTCCGCCCCGGCGTTCTGCGGATAGACCTTCAACTCCTGTTCGAACTCCTTGCGGGCCTCGTCGTTCGACGTCGCCGTGGCCGGCATGGCCAGGATGATCTGGCCAATGCGGTTGTGAATCCCCGGCATCCGCGGTTCGCGCCCGAGCAGCACGCGGTATTCCGCGATGGCCTTCTTCCACTCGCCCTGCTTCTCGAATTTCTCGGCGTTGATCTCCACTACCAGCGGCGAATTGGGGGCGGCGTCCATCAACTCCTGCGACGTCCGCGCCGCCAGGTCCGAGTAGACGTGCGTGGCCATGAACAGGATCTCGGGGTCGTTCGGGAATTCCTGTTCCATCCAGGCCAGCAACAACGTGGCGGCTCCCTGGTGGTTCAGCGTCATCGCGCAACGAACGCCCGCGGCGCCCATGCGGCGCTTCAGATCGCGGTCTTGTATTTGGGCCACCTGTTCCAGCGCATCGTGGATCAGCGGCATGGCGTCGGCGCAGTTCCCTTGCTCGGCTAGCGCGGTGCCGCGCTCGGCGGCCGACTGATCCGGCGCGGCAACACTGATCGCCGCGCACACAAGCACCAACAGGGCCGTACGACACATAGGAAACTCGCTTCCACCATTGGAGCACACGCGCCGGCCAGGAACATCGGGATGCGCAGCACCGAACCGCGACCGTGAGGGAGCGGACCCGCGCCAAGCCGCCCCTCCGCTTGCTGACGTGCGCGGTTCGGTGCTGGTGGCCCGCGCCATTCAGTGGCCGGCCTCGGACGCTTCCTGTTCGATCACGGCGAGCTGCTTGCGCCCCAACGCAAGCTCGGTGGGGTTCTTCTCCAGCGCAAGGTACGCCGTCAGATGGCTCCTCGCGCCGGCGTAGTCTTTCTCGTTCGCCAGCGCCAGCGCCAACATCTGCTCCGCCTTCGGGAATTTGTGCTCCGTGTCCGTGCGAAGCGCCTCGCGCGCACTGCGTTCGGCCGCATCGAACTTCAATAGCTGGAGGTTCGCCACCGAGTTGTAGAGATACGCTTCGGGGAAGTGCAGGGGATCGAGGTGGATCACTTTACCGGTGGCGTCCGCTGCCTCCTCCCACCTACTGGCGTTCAATTCCACGGCGGCGAGCTGCACGTATGGTTCGGGATATTTCGAGTCGGCTTCGATGGACCGTCGATACGCCGCGGCGGCGCCTTCAGGATTATTCCGTGCCCCCAGGCACACACCGAGGCTGTACCAGGCTGAAGCGAACTGGGGATAGATTTCTACGGCCTTCTCCAGGTTCTTCTGCGCTTCCGGCAATTTTTGTTTGTTGTACGCCCGGATACCCTTGTCGTAAGCCGCGCGCGCCTCCGGAGGCGCGGCGAGCGTCGTCACGCTGACCGTCTCTCCCGCCCCTTTCGGGACCGTGACCGTGGGAGTGGGACCCGAGGTCGCCTTCCCGTTCCTCGTGGGGTCCTGCATGGGATCGTAAATCGGCCGCGAGGGAGTAGGCGCGGGCTTGGGAACGCTCGATGGGGGCGTGGTGCCTTTTTGGGCCGAAGCCGGCAGTGCGACGCCCAGCAGCAGGATCGCCAGCGCGTGGGCAAGCGAGTGAAACGGCTCGATCGGTCGCGGGCCTGAGTGGTTACGGGTTTGGGGAGTCATAGTACAAAAAACGCGCGGCCCGGCACCACAGGGGCACCGGGCCGCGCTCATGAACCATGCGAACCTAGAACACGAACTTCAACCCAAGTTGCAGGTTGCGAGCGCCTTGCGACGTATTGACGACTCCCGCTTGCGAGCCGCCGAAAACATCGATGGAATACCCGTTCACAACCAGAACCGGGGTGTTAAACGCGTTGATAGCCTCGGCGCGGAATTCCAGATAGCGGTTTTCCTTGCCCGGGAAGTTGAACTGCTTGCCGAGACTGAAATCGATCTGCTTCAGGCCAGGGCCCCTCTCCGTGCTGACGCCGCAATTGCCGAAATAGCCGGGCGCCGGGTCGGACATGTTGGCCGTGCTGAACCACACATAACCGCCCCCGTTGGAGGCCGGATTGTTGGTGTAAGGAGTCGGAATTGAAGGACCGTTGCAGTTCGGTCTGCCCTGCGCCGAACCTGTGCCCGCATCCCCGCCCCAGTCGAGCATCGAGATCGGGAATCCACCATGGAAGGTGTAGATCGCGTTCACGTTCCAACCGCCGAGCACAGCATCGACAACCGGGCTCGCGCCCTTGCCATACATGCGATTCTTGCCGAAGGGCAATTCGTAAGTAACGTAGCCGTTGAACACGTTCACCACGTCGTGGTCGCACAGACCGTAGTCGAGGTTCATGTCATAGGCGTTCAACTGGAAGGAGATGTCGGCGCTGGCCTGACTCGCCGCCGCGTCGCCATACCTTCCGTAGTAACCGAAGTTATTCGTCAGGCACTTCGACCAAGTGTAGTTCGCCTGGAATGACAGCCCGTGGCTGAGCCGTTGTTGGAACGCAATCTGCAGAGCGTTGTAGTTCTGAATGCCCCAGCTTGCGTTGAGCCGCACTTGGCCTGTGCCAGCCGCCAGGAAGCCCGGATTGCCGGCGAGGTACGGGCTGGGCCCTACGACGCCGGGCGATTCGAGGACTTTCTGCCCGGCAAAGATGATCGTCGCCAGGTGGTCCGTATGTTGTCCCACATAGGCAGCCTGCAGGGTAGTCGAACTGCCGAGTTGCTGCTGAATGGAGATGTTCCACTGGTTGGACACGGCCGGGCGATAATCCGGAGTCGTCATGTGGATCCTGACCCCCGCGAAGCAGGCCGCGGGAACGGACGTCACGTTGTCAACCGTGCAGCCTGCGCCGGCGGCGCCGAGGCCAGTGAAGCCCTGATCGAGAGTCACTTGGCCGGATGGGATCACTCCATTCGTGCCGCCCCCCCATTGCCCCACCAGATCGGTGTTCCAGGGAGCGTTCGTGGCCAGGCGGTTATACTCGCCGGTGCCCTCCTGGAAGCTCGAGCGGCTGAAGGCCGCGCGAACCACCGTGTTCTTAAACGGGGTCCACGCTACGCCGACGCGCGGCAGGAAGTTGGCGATGCCGTTGTACTGGTTGTACAAAGCGCGGCTGTTGCCGTTCACCCCGGCGAGTTGCACTTCTCCCGTGTATAAGCCGAAGTTAGTCATGCGATTGCCGACTTCGTATATCGGCGTGAATACCTGCCACCGGATACCGAGGTTTACGGTCAGATTCGGAGCCAGTTTCCAGTCATCCTGGAAGTAAGCTCCGTAAGCGTTGTTGCGCTGTCCAACCGTCCCGGCAAAGCCCTTGCCGTAACCCATATAGAACGGCAGGCCGACAACAAAGTCGGTTTCCGCGTTCCCCGTGTAGCTGCCGTTGAAGCCGATCTGTCCCGCCGCGCCGTCGTTGCTGGTGGCCGGAACGTAGTTGTTGCGATAACGGATAAACTGGAACCCGAACTTCATGTTGTGCGCGCCGTGGGTCAGGATCGCCGTATCTTCGAGCAGGATCGAGGTCTGGTGGAAGATCTCCGGCGCGTTCACCGTTCCGAAAGCGAACGGGCCATTCTGACCGCCGCCGATCGGCGCTCCCGAGAAGAATAAGCCAGGCAGGTAGCTCGTCGGCTCGCCCGGCACCAGCGCCCCCAGGTTGCTCGAGGTGGTAGGTTGCAAGTTCGCCTCGGCCGGGAAGTAATTCACGCCGACGCGGAACGCATTGATGAGGGTCGGCTTCAGAGTCCGGGTATAGTTGATGACCCCGCTCTGGAGCGGAAGTCTGCTGTTGCCGCTGGTGCTGTAGAGCGCCTCCTGGCTGTTCACGAACTGCTGCACCACGCTCTGCTGCGAGTACCGCATCGAAATCCGGTCGCGGTCGGTCGGGGCCCAGTCGATCTTGGCGTCGCCTTGATCGCCGTTGATGAAGTCGCGCTCCGAGTTCAGCACGTTGTTGGTCGTGGCGCCGCCGCTGGCCTGCGGAAGCGCCTTCATGATGTTCTGCGCGGTCGCGCTGAGGGTAATACAGGGATCCACCCCCATCTTCTGCCCCGCGCCGCATTTCGTCGCGTTGTTGAGGTTCGACGGCATCGGTACGTTCGTGCCCGGGTAGTGCAGCGCGACTCCCAGATCCGTGAAGTCCAGGCCGTTTTCCGCGGCCGTAAAGGTATTGATGGTGCCGACAGTGGTCGGGTGATCGAAGCGCGACCCCTGATAGTCGACGAAGAAGAACAGCTTGTTCTTCTGGATCGGGCCGCCGAAGATCCCGCCAAATTCGTTCCAGCGCAGCTTCTGCGGGCTTCCGCTGACCTCGGGAGCATCCTGGGCGAAGTTCCGGGACCACTCATTGGCGTTCATCGCATCGTTGCGCAGGAATTCAAACAGGTCGCCGTGATAGGAGTTGGTTCCAGACTTGGTCACCACGCTGACCACGCCGCCAAGGAACTGCCCATAGTCCGCCGACGGATTGTTCGTCACCACATTGAACTCCTCGATGGCGTCCACATTCGGCGAGTAGGCGACGTTGTTATCGACGAATTCCACGTTCTCCATGCCGTCCAGCAGGTAGTAGTTCGCCTGTTCACGATTGCCGTTGATGTACGGGCGGCCCGAGTTGAATGTCGCCTGCCCGGTATTGAAAGCGCCCGGGCTGGTCGTAACCGCGCCAGGCATCAGCAGCGCGAGCTGGTTGTAGTTTCGGGTTGCGAGCGGCAGGCTGGTGATCGCGGCCGACTGCATCACCGTGCCGAGCGTTGTCGTCTCGGTCTGCAGGATCGGAGCCGCCGAGCTCACCTCCACCGTCTCCGTGACGTTTCCAACCTTCAGCTGGAAATCGAGTTTGGCCACCTGGTTGAGTACCAGTTCCACCTTCGCCTGAATCGCGGTCTGGAATCCCGGGCTGGCCACCTTCACCGAATAACGGCCCACGGGAAGCCGGACCAGGTTGTAAACACCGGCATTGTCGGTGGTGGTGGTGAATGTCGTGCCCCGATCCAGATCGCTGGCCGTCACGGGGACCCCCGCCATCACAGCTCCGGTAGGATCGGTGACCGCGCCGGTAATGGACGCCGTGACGTCCTGCGCCCGTGCCGGAATGGCCGAGACCATCGCCGCCACCAGGCACAGCGCCAGAATCCAAATTGTCGAGTAGCGCTTCAGTTGCATCTAAAGCTCCTTTCGCTTAATCGCCTTTCGGTTAGGAGCGCCCTGTTCTGCCGGTGCGTCGCTACGCCAGCCAACGCAAAACGTGCCCTGCGGTTATGACCCCAACCGCCGGGCCTCCGACCGTAGACCCCTGAGGCGCTGCACACGCAATCCTGTGCCGACCACGAGGGCATGTCCAGTTCCAAACCGTTGCCGGGCTGTTCGGAACATGTTCGTTACGCCTGAGTTACGCGAGGGCCCAAGGGGCTGGGTCCGCAACTCGTTGCCTGCCTTGGGGAAGTGGCTGCGCAGCCGGATGAGCTCGTGGTTGTGACTCACGTGCGGCTGGGCTCCTCGACGGATGCCCGAGACGGCGCCGGAGAGGATTATGAGCACCCGAACGTAGGCTCTTCACAAAATGGGAATCGCGCTGTGAGGCGCCTACTTCAAGCCGTCCGCGAGGGCGGTCAGAAGCGTGGACGAAGCGTCGTCGTTGCTCAATTCCCACGACATCGCGCCGGCCAGCCCCTTCCTCTTGATATAGTTCGCCTTGTTGACTAAAGAGGCGGGATCGTCGTAGGACCAGAACACGCCGGCGGCCGCGCTGTACACCCAATACGCCTGAGCCACCGGATCGCGAAATCCCGGGTAGCCCAGGTCTTTAAGCACGCGGTAGCCGCCGCTGCCGGATTCGTCACCCGCCTTCGCCGGCCCGGTTGCCGCCTGATAGAGCCCGTTGTTCGTGTTGGCCACGCCCTTCCACCCATGGCCGTAGAACGGCACTCCCAGCACGAGTTTCCCCGGTGGAACTCCGGCCGCCAGGTAGTCCGTCACCGCGCGGTCAACATTGCGGTTCGCGCCTTCGGACGGCTCCGCCGGATTGGCGTACAGCGCCGCATTGTGGTTGGTGGTCTTCTCCCACGCCCCGTGCAAATCGTACGCCATCAGGTTGATGTAGTTGAGGTACGGATGAATCGCCTTCAGATCGAGGAGCGAGTACTGGTCGTGCCCCGCCGGCACCGCGGCCGTGAGCAAATAGCGCTTGTCGAGCCGGTCAAGCTGGCGCCGGAACTCCGCCAGCAGTGCCGTGAAGTTCTGCGGATCGGCAGCCGAAAAGGCGCACGTGTTTCCGCAGGCGCCGGGGTACTCCCAATCGACGTCGATGCCATCGAACAGTCCCGCAATCGACCTCCCGCTCCCCAGCTCGCCTTTGATGAACAGCCCGACGCAGGAGGCCACGAAGGCCCGCCGCGAGGCCGCGCTCGAGGCCGCCTCCGAAAAATGGGAGGAGAGCGTCCACCCGCCCAACGAGATGACCACCTTCAGCCGCGGGTAGGCAGCCTTCAACTTCAGCAATTGACCGAAGTTGCCGCGCACGGTGTGTGGCGCCTCGCTGTCGGCTTTGCCATCCACGCTATCCGCGGCGTCATACCGTTTTTCATAGTCGGCTTCGCGGTCCGAAACCGCACAGCCGGTTGCCGTCGGCTTCCCGAATGCGTACATCAAATGCGTGATGCGTGCCGCCGCCCCGCTCGTGGCGATGTTCTTCGGGGAGTACCCGTCGTCCCCGTTGTAGAAATACGCCATGTTGACCCGCTGCGCGTTTGCCGCCATAGCGAACAGGAACACCAACCCCAAGACCCTGAAACCGTGGGGCAGGACTCCAGTCCTGCAGCGGGTCTCCAGACCCGCCTCCGTCCAACTTCCTGGAGCCGCCCCACTCCAGCTGTCCGCATCCGCGACGTGCCGGATCATCCCATCACCACGCTGACTCGATTCGCCGAACCCGCCGGCTGAGGCCGTATCGCGCCCTCCACCGGCTCACCATTCAGCGTAATCGACCGCACGCCCTTCTGCACTCCGGCGGGATTCTTTACCGTGATCTCAAACCGCGCCCCACGCCACTCCCGCGTCACTTGAAAACCTTTCCACGCTGCCGGAATGCACGGATCGACGATCATTCCGTCGAAGCTCAGACGCACTCCCAGGATCCAGCGCGTCGCCGCGGTGTAGTTCCAGCCGCCGCTCCCGGTGAGCCACGGATGCCTCGCCCGCCCGAACGCCGTGTGGTCCTGCCCCATCACGAACTGGCAATAGGAGTACGGCTCCGCCTCGCGGATCTCGATCATGTCGTTCTGATTCGCGGGCAGCAGCGAGTCGTAGAACTTCATCGCCCGCTCGCCGCGTCCGAGCTTGCACTCGGCGATGACGGCCCATGGATTGGGATGGCTGAAGATGGCCGCGTTTTCTTTGATGCCCTTGTAGACGCGCGTCACGAAACCGATATCGTCATCCGGCTTTGAGAAGGCCGGCCACAGCAGGTGTATGCCGTACGGAGAGTAGAGGTGCTGGTCCACGGCGTCCATCGCCATCCGGGCGCGCTCCGGCGATGCCGCGTCGGAAAGCACGGCCCACGTGTTGCTTTCGATGAAGACCTTGCCTTCCTCGCTCTCCCGAGTGCCAATCTTAACTCCCTTGGCCGTGAAGCCCCGCAGGTACCACTCGCCATCCCACAGCTCTCTCTCGCACGCCGCTTTGACCCTGTCCGCCAGCACGCAATATTCGTGGGCGTCCTGCTCGCAGCCCAGATGCTCCGCCGCTTCGACGAAAGCGCGCAGCGCCCAGTGATGCATGAAGGACACCATCGCGCTTTCCCCGCCGCCTAGGTTCAGGCAATCGTTCCAGTCCGCGCGAAGTCCCTTGCAGATGCCATTGGCGCCCACCTGTCGCGCCGAGAAATCGAGCGCCCGCTTGAGGTGGTGGTAGACCGTGGCCTCGTCCTGGTCCGCGAAAGGAACCACCTCCCCGAACAGCGCCTCGTCGCCGGTCTCTTTCACGTACTCGCAGACCGTGACCACCAGCCACAGCGCATCGTCCGAGCACACGTCTTCCAGACCGTGAATCAGGCTCTTGCGCTCCGGAGTCCGCGTCACCGTGGGCGATTTGAACTTCGGCGCCTTCTGCTTTTCCGGATCGAACCAGTCCGGGTCGAACAGGTGCAGCCCGTAGCCCTGGCTCACCTGCCCTTTCAACAGCTCGATGATCCGCTGCCGGCACTTGGCGGGATTGGTGTGCACCACGCTCATGACGTCCTGCGACGTGTCGCGATACCCCAAACCGGTGCGCCCGCCCACTTCGATGAACGATGCGAATCGCGACCACGCCACGCACGTCTCGGCCTGGTACAAGGTCCAGGTGTTGATCATGGTGTCGAGTGCTTGGTGCGGAGTCTTGCACTGGAACGCCGCCAGCTTCTTGTCCCAATAGGAACCCAGCGCCGCAAACGCCCGGTCCACTTCCGCCAGGTCCGAATACTTGGCCTTGACCTCGCGCCCCTTGGCGCGCGCCCCCACGCCCAGCAGCAGGACAAGCCGCGTCTCCTCCCCGGGCGCAAGCGTCAGCCGCTTATGCAGCGCGCCGCAGTGATTGCCGCCCAGCTCCGAGCTGCCGCCGCACTCCCCGCGCTCGACCGCCACCGGATTCGTCTCCGTCCGGTAGCTCCCCAGGAACCGGTCGCGCACGCAGTCAAAGCTGTCCGGCTCGAAGCTCGACGCGAAGTAGTGGAAGGTCCACGGCTCGTAAAAGAAATCGTATTCGATGATGCCGTCTTCGCAGTTCGCCCCCGCCGCGTAGAGGCTCATCTGCAGGTTCTGGTTGTCGATTTCGATGTGGTGGAACGAGAACTCCACGTACGAGAACACGCTGATGTGGCGCTCGCGCGAGCCCGTGTTCCCGATCCGCACATCCCAGAGCTCGGCATCGTCGTCGATGGGGATGAAGACGGTCTCGTCCGCGTGCAGATCCTGGTAGTCGCAGGAGAACTTCGAGTACGAGAGACCGTGCCGGCACTGGTAGCGCGCCGTCGTAAGGTCCTTGCCCACGGGCTGCCAGGAGACCGACCAATACTCGCCCGTGTCGTCGTCGCGCAGGTAAACGTAGTGCCCCGGCCTGTCCAGCGGAACGCCGTTGGCCCGGAAGCGCGTGACCCGCTTGTGCTCGGCGTTCTGATAGAAGGAATATCCGCCGGCGTTGTGCGAGATCACCGTACACAGGTCCCGCACTCCCAGGTAGTTGGTCCAGGACACCGGGACATCCGGCCGCTCGATCACGTACTCTCTGTTCTCGTTATCGAAGTACCCGTAGCGCAAGTCTCACCTCACACCGACACGAACTGCCTCAGCCAGCGCAGCAGTTCCTGCGCCTTCACCGGCGAATCGGCTTCCACCGCAAGCCGCAGCACCGGCTCAGTCCCGGAGAACCTCAGCAGCGCCCAGTTGTCGTTCTCGAGCGTCAGCTTCGTGCCGTCCATGTGCGAGATCCCGATCACCGGGTACGGCCCGATATGCCCGCACGGCGCTTCCTTCAGCCGCCGCGGGACCACGATCCGCATCTCGGGCGTGGCCGGCATGCTCTCCTCGAAATCGTAGAGCCGCCCCGTGATCTCCCGCACCCGTTCAAGCAGCGGAGAGATCTTCTGGCCCGTGCGCGCCAGCATTTCCACCACCAGCGCCGAAGCGAAAATTCCGTCCTTGCCCAGAATGTGCCCGCGGATGGTCAACCCGCCCGAGGACTCGCCGCCCAGCAGCGCGTTGTGCTCCTCCATCGCCGCCGTGATGTGCTTGAAGCCCACCGGGACCTCGTAGCATTTTTCGCCCAGCTTGGCCGCCAGCCGGTCCAGCAGGTGCGTGGTCGCCAGATTTCGCACCACGCCGCCCCGCTCCCCGCGCACCTCGTGCAGGTACCAATAGAGCAGCACCAGAACGTCGTTGATGGGGATGTATTCGCCGCGCTCGTCCACGATCGCGATGCGGTCTGCGTCCCCGTCCATCGCCAGGCCAAGATCGTATTTGTAGTCCAGCATGTGGGACGTGAGCAGCCGCAGCGCCTCGAGATTGGGAGCGGGCGAGCGGCCGCCGAACAGCGGATTGTGCCGGTCGTTGATGAAGGTCACCCGGCAGCGGGCCTCCGTCAGCACCGTCCCCAAAGTGAGCTGGCCCACGCCGTACATCGGGTCCACAATCACGTTCAGCCCCGCCTCGCGGATCGCGTTCAGGTCGATGAGCTTCTCCACCGCGTCCACATACTCGTTGGTGAAGTCGTGCCGCTCGACGACGCCGGCCTCGAGCGCCAGGTCCAGTTCCAGCTTGATGACATGGTCGAAATCGAGCGCGTTGGTCTCGTTCTCGATCGCCCGCGTTTCGTCGTCGAGCAGCAGCGATCCATCGCCGTGAAATACCTTCAGCCCGTTCCACTCCGGAGGATTGTGGCTGGCCGTGAACGCCAGGCCATACGCCGATCCGCGCTTCGCTGTGGCATAGGTGATGAGCGGCGTGGGCGCGTCTTCGCTCAGCAGAATGGTGGGAATGTTGTTGCCGGCAAACACCTCGGCCGCGGCCTCGGCGGCCTGCTTCGAGAGAAAGCGCCGGTCGAACCCGACGATGACCCCGCGCTTCTCCTCGCCCTGGCGCGTGATCCCGTTGGCGAGAGCCTGGCTGAGCCGGCGCACGTTGTGCATGGTGAAACCTTCGCCGATGATGGCCCGCCAGCCGCCGGTGCCGAACGTGACCAGGTTCGCTTCCTCCTGCCGCCGCGGCCGGAACAGCCGCTTCTCGAGAATGAATTCGGCCCGTGCCAGGTCCGCCGCCGTGTTGATGCCCTGCACTTCGTCCTGGTCGTAGAGCCGGTAGCTTTCGACGCGCCGGCCCGCCCGGATCAACTCGTGAACCCAGTCCGTCAGCCGGTTTGCAGGCGAGATGGCGCCGGCATCCACCACATACGCGCCCACGTTCACTTCGCGGATCTCGCGGACCGAAGCCGACGCCTCGGTGTCCTCGATGATGTCGACAATGTCTCCCGCGGTATCCCGCACGATCCGCCCGTAGGGAAGGGGCCGGTCCACAACCGCCGTCAGCAGCGTCAGGTCCGCCTTCTTCAGCCGGTGCCGGTTGAGCAATCCGCGGATCGAAGCCGGGCGGAACAGCGGAGTGTCGCCGTAGAGAATGAGCAGGCTCCCGCGGAAATCCCGTAACAAAGGCAAAGCCTGCAACGCCGCGTGGCCCGTGCCCAAAGGCTCCTCCTGGCAGACATAGTGGACCTTGTCGCCCAGGTGCGCCCGCACTTCCTCCTGCCTGTAACCGACCACGACGTAAACATCGTCAGGCCCAACCACGCCGAGCGCATTCTCCAAAACGCAATCAAGGATCGCGCGGTCACCCAAAGGCTGGAGTACCAGCGGCCGTCCATCCGCCGCAAGCGTATGCTTCCCCGCCGCCAGAATGATGGCCTTAGTCTCCGCAACGGCGGCCGGCGTCTCGACAACCTCACTCAAAGTCTGTGCCACGAATGCTCCAAGCAAACAAACAACTTAGGCCACGAATGAACACGAATGCACACGAATAAGAATTCTTGCGTTTTCCCATTCGTGTTCATTCGTGTTCATTCGTGGCCAATGTTTTTAGCGAGTCTCCACCTGCGCCGGCTGCTCCTCAGGCGCCACGGGTGCCGTGCTCGCGCCTCCCCGGATCGGAATCAGCCTGGACAGAATCAAGGCCGGGATCGCGGACAGCAGCGCCCACACAAAGAAATTCCGGTAGCCCACCGCCACCTGGATCTTGCCGCTCACTGTGCCCGGGATGAGCAGTCCCAGGTTCATCAGCGAATTCGCGAACGCGTAGTGCGCCGTCTGGTATTTGCCCGGCGCGATCTCTTGCATCATGAGCAGGATCACGCCCACGAAGCCAAAGCCGTATCCGAACATCTCCACGCACAACGCCCCGGTGATCGCGAGGTGGCTGGTCGGCAGCGACGTGCTCAGGTACACATAGGCCAGGTTGGGGAAATTCATCGCGCAGACCAGCGGCAGCAGCGCGCGCTTCAGGCCCAGCCAGGAAGTGAAGTAGCCCCCCAGAATGCTCCCCACCACGAAGGCCACCGTCCCGAACGTGCCGTAGATAGTGCCGAACTGGTCCGTGGTCAGGCCCAGGCCACCCGCCGAACGGTGATCCACCAGAAACAGAGGCCCGATCTTGACGATCTGGCCCTCGCCGGCGCGGTACAACAGGATGAAGAGCAGCAGCAGCAGAATGTTCGGCTTTTTGAAGAAGCTGACTACCACCTCCCGGAAGGTGGTGACTACCTGGTGAACGCTTTCCGACCGCCTCTCCGCCCCGCCCCTCGGCAGCACTTGCGAGTGGTAGATGCTCAGCGCCATGAGGATGAGTCCCATGGCCGCGAAGATCGTCATCCACGCGCGCGGCACGCCCAGCCGAACCTCGAGGTATCCGGCCAGGATGATCAGACCGCCCTGCGAAAAAAAGCGCGCGGCGTTGTAGAAACCGCCCTGCCATCCCGTGTACGCCGCCTGCTCCTTGGGGGACAGGCTGGCGATATAGACGCCATCGGCGGCAATGTCGTGGGTCGAAGAGCAGAAAGCCACCACGGCCAGCAGAGCCAGCGAGTACCCGAAATAGCCCGGCAGCGGCAGGCACAGCGCCACCAGCGCCAGGCTCAGACCGCCCGCAAGCTCCAGGAAGACCACGAAGAACTTCTTGGTCTTGAACATCTCGATGAGCGGGCTCCACAGCGGTTTAAGCGACCACGGCAGTAGTAGAAAGCTGGTATAGAACGTGATGACGTCGTTGCGCAGGCCAAGCCGCTTATAGAGGATCCCCGCGATCAGCGCCACCGCGAAGAAGGGCACGCCTTCCGCGAAGTACAGCGTCGGCACCCAACGGGCGGGGTGGGTGCGGCCGGGCTTCGTGGCGCTTGCCATTGTGTCGTCCGGTCAGGAACATACACTGCCTGACCGCTCCTAGCGATGGTGGCTTGGGATGGGCAGCCTGTCCAGTTCACAACGGTTGTGGAAACGTTATGCTCCGTTTGTTACGCCCACCGAACATACGTAGGGTCTTTACTTTCGGAAGATTGGGCGCGTGCTAAGATCGGATAGGTTTCGGGTGGAGAGGCAGTCTTCCATGGGTGAAGGGCAGACCCCCAACGCGTCCCACGCGAAGGGGACGGAGGAGTTTCGGCCCTCGCGCGTCGCGCCCGAGGCCGTTCGCGAGGAACTCGAACGTGTGCTTGCCAGCCACGAGTTCCGCTCCAGCAAGCGCAGCCAGGAATTCCTCCGCTACGTCATCGAGAACACCCTCGGCGGCCACGGCGACCTGCTCAAAGAACGCACCATAGGGATCGACGTGTTCGGCCGGACGGCCGACTACGATCCCAGCGACGACGCCACGGTACGCGTGAAGGCGGGCGAGGTCCGTAAGAGGCTGGGCCTCTACTACTCCACCGAGGGCGCGCAGGACCCCCTGCGGATCGAGCTGCCCTTCGGAACCTACGTGCCCGAATTCCGCCCGGCGCCCGCCAGTGCCTCCGCCGCCACCCCGGAGGCGCCGCGGCCAGTGCCGGTCCTCGCGCCGCCCGAATCGACCCGAACTCACCCCGGGTGGTTGAAATGGATGCTCGGTGCAGCCCTGCTGGTTGCGCTCGCCGCCCTCGCGCTCTCCTGGTTCGGCCGCGCCGGCAATCCTACGCTAGACCAGTTCTGGGCTCCGGTCCTGAACGACAAGGCGCCCGTGCTTATCTGCGCCGCCTTCGTTCCCGTCTGGAACCTGAATCGCGACCCCAACATCACGCAGCCGCCCCGCGCCGAGGACTTCGTGCAGTTGACGGACCAGTTTGTCGGCGGCGGTGACCTGATCGCCACCTCCCGCCTGGTCGCCATGCTCACCCGCATGGAGCGGCCTTATCGCGTGCGCGTCGGCAATACCGTCACCTTCTCCGACCTGCGGGGAGCCCCCGCCATCTTCGTCGGCTATTCATTAACGCGCTGGCGCGAGATCAGCAGCCAGATGCGCTTCTTCATCGACGCATCCCGCCTGCCCGTGGTGATCACCGACAACGGCACCCCCACCAAGTGGTCGCTGCCGAATCTGCCCCCCGACCGCAGGACTACGGAGGATTACGCCCTGCTGACCCGCGTCTTCCATCCCGACACCCACGCCATGCTGGTGGAGATTTCGGGCATCACGCAATACGGCACCGACGCCGCCGGCGAACTGGTGACCAATCCCGACCTGCTGAGAGATGCCCTGCACGGCGCTCCCCCCGGCTGGCAGAACAAGAACATGCAGCTCGTTCTCCACGTAAAAGTGATTTCCGGCGTCCCCGCCTCGCCGACGGTTGTAGCCAGCCACTTCTGGTAGCCCGCCCTCAGCACCGAACCGCGACCGTCAGGGAGCGGACCCCGCCTCCGCGCGTTCAGTGCGACGATAAGTGAGTGAGACTCCTATTTCTCGCCCTCCTGACCTGCGCCCTCGCCGCCGCTGCCGGCAAGAACGCCGCGGAGCGCCTGGGCTATCCCGCCGACGCCAAACTCCTCATCATCCACGCGGACGACCTGGCAGTGAGCCACTCGGTGGACCGCGCGAGTTTCGCGGCGCTCGACAGCGGAGCCGTCACCTCCGCCAGCATCATGGTGCCCTGCCCCTGGCTCACCGAGGTGGCGGCCTACGCCAAAACGCATCCCGGTGCCGACCTCGGCCTGCACCTCACGCTGACCAGTGAGTGGAAGACCTACCGCTGGGGGCCCGTAGCCATCGGGCACGATCTGCGCAGTCTTCTCGATCCGGACGGATATTTCTGGGCCGAGGCCGCTCCCGTAATCAAGAACGCGAAGCCCGAAGAAGTGGAGATCGAAATCCGAGCGCAAATCGATCGTGCGCTGAAGGCGGGCATCCATCCCACTCACCTGGACAGTCACATGGGCACGGTGTTAGCGCCCCGCCTCTTTGCCGTCTATGTCAAGCTGGCCCACGAATACGGCATTCCTTTCCTGGCCACGCGGTACGCCGCGATCGCGGACAACGACATCGTTCCCGATACGATTCTGATCGCCGGGGCAGGCGTCAAGCCCGAGAACTGGAAGGACTGGTACGTCCACCAGATCCAGTCGCTCAAGCCGGGCCTCACTGAACTGATCGTGCACCTGGGATTCGATGACGCCGAGTTGCAGGCGATCATGGGCGACGCGCCCTACGGCAGCGCCTGGCGCCAGCGCGATTTCGACGCCGCCACCAGCCCCGAGTTCAAGAAGGCTCTCGAAGAGAATCACATTACGTTGGTGGGCTGGAAGCAGATTAGGGCTGCGCTACAATCGAAACAGCAGATCCCATAGATGACGCCGCATCGCGTAATCGCGCTCTACCCGGGCTCTTTTGACCCGATCACGAACGGCCACCTCGACCTCATCGAGCGCGGCGCAAAGCTCTGCGACCGCCTGATCGTCGCCATCCTGCGCAACGAGGAGAAGGAGCCGCTCTTCACGGTCGAAGAGCGCATCGAAATGCTGCGCGAGGTGGTCAGCGTTTACCCCACCGTCGAGGTGGATTCTTTCAACGGCCTGCTCGTTCAATTCGCCGGGCAGAAGGGCGCCAGCGTCATCCTGCGCGGCATACGCGCCATCTCCGACTACGAATACGAACTGCAGATGGCGCTCATGAACCGTCGCCTTTGCCCCGCCATCGAGACCGTCTTCCTGATGGCCAAGGAAGAGTACTCGTTCATCAGTTCCCGCCTGGTCAAGCAGGTGATCGGCCTGGGCGGCAACATTTCCGGACTGGTGCCGCCCTCGGTCGAGGTGCGGCTCAGGAACCGCGTTCTGAACGGCCGATGACACCGATGTTCGATCCCGGCGAGCTTTCCGAGCGCATCTCGCGCATCAGCGTATCGATGACCATGCGCGTCGCCAGCGAAGCCGAGCGCCTCAAGCGCGAAGGGCACGACATCGTCGATTTCGGCCCCGGCGAGCCGGACTTCCCTACCCCCGCCAACATCAAGCAGGCGGCCGTCCGCGCCATCGAGCAGAACTTCACCCGCTACACGTCTTCGGCCGGCACGCCCGAACTGCGCAAGGCCATCGTCGATCGCCACGCCGCCGATTTCAGCACCGGCTACTCGCCCGCGGAATGCGTCGTCGCCGTAGGTGGCAAGCAGGCCATCTTCGACCTCATGCAGGTGCTCGTCAATCCCGGCGACGAGGTCGTCATCCCTGTCCCTTACTGGGTCACCTTCAAGGACGTGGTGAACTTCGCCGGCGGCAGGTGCGTCTTCGTTCCGCCCGACGAGGCGAACGGCTTCAAGCTGACCGCCGCCATGATCGAGCCGCACCTCAGCAACGGGACCCGCATCCTGGTGGTCAACTCGCCCTCGAACCCCGCCGGGGCCGTCGTCGATCCCGAAGAGTTCGAGCGCATCCACCACCTCACCGCCAGCCGCGGCATCTACCTGCTCACCGACGAGTGCTACTGCCATTTCGTCTATCGCGGCGCGCCGTTCTCCGCCGCCTCGCTTCCCGCCGCCAAACGCAACGTGCTGGTGGTGGGCTCGGTGTCGAAGACTTACTCCATGACCGGCTGGCGCGTGGGCTGGGTTCTCGGCCCCGAGCCGGTGGTCGCCGCCGTCGTCAAGCTCCAGAGCCAGAGCACCTCGAACGTCACCTCCATCGCGCAGAAGGCCGCCGTCGAAGCGTTGCGCGGACCGCAGGATTCCGTCGCCCAGATGCTCGCCGAGTACCGCCGCCGCCGCGATTTCGTCGTCCAGCGCGTGCGCGCCATTCCTGGACTCACGTGCACCGAGCCGCAGGGCGCTTTCTACGTATTTCCGAACGTGACCGCGGCGCTGCGCGAAGACGGAGTCCGCGATACCCTCGAGTTCGCCGCGCGCCTGCTCCAGCACGAGCACGTCACGGTGGTTCCAGGCGAGGCCTTCGGCATCGAGGGGCACGTCCGCATCTCCTACGCCACCTCCATGCACGAGCTCGAGCGCGGCCTTGCCCGCCTGGACAACTTCATTCGACACTTGATGAGATGAGTCTCCATCCCGTCCGCCTGCTGCCTTCCTTCCGGGAGAAGATTTGGGGCGCCACCACGCGCGAACCGTGGTTCCGTTCGACCGGCGCCCAGATCGGCGAGGTCTGGTTCACCGCCGACGACAACCGCACCGAGGACGGCCGCACCCTTTCCGAGCTGATCGGCGGCAAGCGCTTCCCCATCCTGGTGAAATTCATCTTCACCACCGCCCGGCTGTCGCTGCAGGTGCATCCCAACGACTCGCAGGCGGAAGCCGGGCCCGGCAAAACCGAGATGTGGTACGTCTTGCGCGCCGAGCCCGATTCCACCCTGGCGCTCGGCTTCAACCAGACCGTTGTCCCTGACGGCCCAGGGCGAAGGCTGGGCGCCTTCTACTGACACAGCACGGGCTTTCCAAGGTCACCGTCGTAGAAGGGCACGCCGTCGCAGGACTCCGAGCCGCGGACGAGCGCCTCGTCTATAGTTGACAAAGCGCCAAACGTCCCCCATACATAAGCCGACGAGCCGACCCCACTGACGCCCCCGTTCACTGTCCAGGCGACGCCTTTCTGGCAGACCCCGTTCCTGCCGATGTCCTGTTCCAGCGTGATCGCGGGAAGGTTAATCTGCGCGCACGGGCTTTCGCACGCTGCGAGGACAGAGAACAGGAGATAGTCATGAAAGGCTAGCGCCGATTTGGTGCAGGCCGGGAGCTTCGTGACGTTGAAGCCGCTCTGTATGGTGCAGGCAAGCGAACTGGGAATCAGAGTCCAAGGCTGCGCCACGAGCCTGGAACAGGTTCCGGCCAATATGAACAACGCGCAAACGACCAAGCGAATCGATCTCATTGCTGTCCTCCTCGTCTCTTCCGTGGAACTCGGGTTCTTGAATCTCGTGCTTTCAACGCTACCTGCGGTGGACGTCAGGATAGCGCTTCGATTGCGCGATCCGGCGTACATTGTCTAGGGTGGGAAGGCGGTTGCTCTCCAGCTCCTTGAGGATGGAAAGCGCGATATCCGCCCGTGCCAGAGCTAGACAATCGTCGTACCCGTTTGTACGGCCGACCATCACACCGAGCACGGCGGAATCTTGCACATCGGAACCCTGGACTCGGCGCGCCACGGCCAAGCCTGGCTCCGCCAATTGCAGCAGAATGGGTTTGGCATCCGCTTGTGACTGGGCGCCAACCTTGGTAAAGACCTCCTTTTCTGCGTCCAGCCACGCTTTCCATCTTGGAATCTGGCCAGAAGTGTCTGGGCCTGCGGCGCTGCCATCTGCAAACAGGACCGCGTCCAGCGACATCTTGATCGTGCTCGGGCCGGCCCAAAGCGAGAGAAGATGCTTGGACTGCGCCTCCGTGCCTGCGCTCCAGGTCTGCCCACCGGCCTCTAGGCTGAGCAGCAGAGACACTGCCCGGCTGGAGCTGGGAACCAAGCCTGCGCCTGGCGCAAGCTTCGCGAACGCGTCCCAACTTCGACGCCCTCTGTGGACCCGGCGATCTGGCTCGAGTCGTTCCCAAACCACCGAATAGGCGATTATCTCCTGGCCGGACCGGTTCTGGATGATGACCGAGTATGGCAAGATCGCCGCGTATTCCTTCCTCGGAGGGCTCTTGAATGCCTCCAGAAAACCGGCGTCCGACGACGAAAGCAACACCACATCCTCTGATTCAAGAGACCTTACCGCCGCTCGTGGCTGTTCCATGACGCCCGTGGCTTCCTCCTTTGTGACGTCTGGCTGGCTGAGCGAGGCCGTTGGCTTGCTTCCGTCCGGGATGACGGCCGATTGTGCTGGAGCGGTGCCCGTGGCTCCGGCGCTGCCCGGTGCTATTCGCAGAAACACATCGTAGCAAATCTCATGCTCGGCGCCAGCCGCATCCCAGATCCTTCCGCGGTACCGGAACTGGTTCCCGAACTCGTCCACGTATCCCGACGGCCGGTACTTCAGGCCGATCCGTTCAATTCCCAATTCCCTGAGCGTATGCAACTGAGTTAACAGAAGTTAAATGCCAGATTCCGCCTTTGTCAAGTGTGAATGCAGGTTTGTTTATCCTTATAGCTGGTTTCCAGCCGCGAAGTTCGTCCGCATATCCCGACGACCGGACGGCCTTGCCCGCCTGGACAACTTCATTCGACACTTGATGAGATGAGTCTCCATCCCGTCCGCCTGCTGCCTTCCTTCCGGGAGAGGATCTGGGGCGCCACCGCACTCGAACCGTGGTTCCACTCGACCGGCGCCCAGATCGGCGAGGTCTGGTTCACCGCCGACGACAACCGCACCGAGGACGGCCGCACTCTTTCCGAGCTGATCGGCGGCCAGCGCTTCCCCATCCTGGTGAAATTCATCTTCACCACCGCTCGGCTGTCGCTGCAGGTGCATCCCAACGACGCGCAGGCGGAAGCCGGGCCCGGGAAGACCGAGATGTGGTACATCCTCCGCGCCGAGCCGGATTCGACCCTGGCGTTGGGCTTCAACCAGACCATCACGCGCGAGCGCCTCCGTGAATCCGCCACGACCGGCGAGATCGAACAACTGGTGCGCTGGTACCCGGTCCGTGCGGGAGACACCTTCTTCACCCCGGCAGGCGTCGTCCACGCCATCGGAGCCGGAATCGCACTGGTCGAGATCCAACAGAACTCCGACACCACCTACCGGCTATACGACTACGGCCGCCCCCGCGAGCTCCACCTCGACAAGGGAGTGGCGGTCGCGCACCTCGATCCGCACCCGGGCGCGTCGAAGCCCGTGGATCTGGGGGATGGCCGCCGCGAGCTCGCCCGCTGCGACTACTTCGTAACCGAAACCCTCGAATGGGCCCGGCCGCTAACCTGGCAGCCCGACCCCAGCCACCTCGACGTCCTGATCGTTCTGGAAGGCAACGGAACCATCGAAGGCCGCCCCGTAGGCCCGGGAGAAGTCTGGCTAGTCCCCGCCGGAGCCACCCCGTTCCCCGTGACCGTGGACTCCAAGCTGCGCCTGATCCGCACCTACGTCCCGGGGGGCGGGCTTTAGCCCGACTTTCGCAGTTGGGGGCCCGAGCGACACCTAAGCCATTAAGAATCAGTGCAGGCGATCAAAAGGTCTTCACCACAAACCCGGGCTATCGACCAGCCTCGGCGACCGCTCGGAGGGCGGGTTCCGCGGTGATCCGCGGAGGTGGTTGCGCGGGCAGCTCGAGCTTGAGCTTGTCGAGGACCAACTGGGCATCTCTCTCCGGCTGCGTGTAGCGGGGGAGAATCAGCCAGCGTCCGTCGACGGTGGGAATGTACACGTCGATCATCTGAATGTTCGCCAGCGCGCCCATCACGGCCGCTGGCGTCAGCCCCGGCGCGTGAATCATGAGCCGGTTCTTCAACGTCACTTGAAGACAGTAGGCCAGGAAGGCGACCAAGATGTGAGCGTCGGCGCGATGCTCCAGTTGATGCCGGATGGGCCGAATCCCGAGCTCGCTTTTCAGGCTTCGAAAAACGGATTCGATCTGGGTCAGTTGCACGTAGCGCGACCACAACACCGTGGGGTCGCCGCCGGCCAGGTTGGAGCGCAGTAAGTAGTGTCCGTCGCGCAACTCCGCCTCTTTGAGCTTGACCTTGTCCACGTGGAATCGAAAGGTCTCCCGCGTCACCGGCTGCCGGGACTCCGGCAGTTGGATCTTCACGAAGCCGAAGGCGCGGCCCGCCTCGGTCTTGGCGGCGCCGATCCGCAGCAACAACTGATCGCGCGCCGGCAGGCTGCGCCGCATGGCGCGAAGTTTTCGCAGCAGCCGCGCCAGCCTCTTGCGCCGCATGGCGACCTCTTTGGCCTGGCGGCCCTCGCTCTTGGCCAGCACGTAAAGCTCGCCGTCCTGCTCGAACAGTTTCACCTCGACCGAGTCGCGAACCTTCTGCCAGGGCAAATCCAGCCACTTCTTCTCGTGCTGCTTGATCTTGCTCTTGGACGTTCCCACCAGGTAGTAGACCGTGCGCGCCGGGTCGCGCATCTCGGCCAGAATCGCCTCGGTCGGGATGCCCCGGTCCATGACCCACATCCGCTTCGCCTTCCCGTAGGTCTTCTCGATTTTGTCGAGGAACCCTCGCAGTGTGGTGCAGTCGGTGGTGTTGCCGTCCATCACTTCGTAGGCCAGTGGGAAGCCGTCGGTGGTCACCACCAGCGCCACCACTACCTGCAAGCAATCCGGCCGGCCGTCGCGGCTGTAGCCGCGCTTAGCCTTGGGGTTCTCTTCCATGGCGCCTTCGAAATACGTGCTCGTCAAATCGTAGAGCAGCACTTCGAAGTCGGCTTGAAACAGGTCCGCCCACTTTTGTCTCAACCACACGAACAGATCCTGCTTGTGCTCCAGCACCCGGTCCAGACAACGATACAGCCGGTCCTTTTCGGCGGCCGCATAGTCGACGTTCAGTAACTCGTCCATGGCGGTGGAAAGAAACCACTGCCGATGCACACGCCACTCGCTGGCCGGATCGAGCAGATGGTTCACCACCAGCAGTTCCAGCACCTTCTCCCATCTCACGGCCTCGCGGCCGTCCGGCAAGCGCCGCTGCCAAAACTCGTCGAGTCCCAGTTGACGCCAGATTTCGCAAGCCAGCCAGCAGTTGCCGAACAGGCGCGGCCGCCGCAGTTCCAGTCCGCTCAGCCTCACCTGCAGGCTGTCGACGGCATCTTCGGGAATCTCGCGATCGTCGGGGAACAGGCTGAGGTTGCGAGAACGCTGCTGCTGCTCGTCGAAGACCTCGAGGGTCTTGCGCCAGGCGGCTTGCTGAGAGTCGTTCACTTCACCCAGGTAGAGGACCGTGCGTTGCGCCGTCTTGCCCGAAGACAGTCGCCGGTTTTCCACCACGCTAAAGTAGCGGTGATCCTTGCCGTCCTTCCTGCGGTTGGTGCGGCGCAAGAACATGGAAGCAGCAGAATGCCAGAAAAAGGTCCGAAGTGGAAGAGGGTAGGTCTTCACCACAGCGGTTTTGAGATTCTCGGATTGCAGGCAAAAGGCTTAGGGCCGGCTGAACCGGAAAAACGGGCCTGAACTGCGAAAGTCGGGTTAGCCCGCGCGGGGCTCAGCCCCGCACTGCTTCCGCGACCCCGTCCGCCGTCACCCCGCCGATCTCCACGTCGATCAACCGATTCGCCTCGCGCCGCCGGGCCAGTTCCACCTTCACGTAGTTCCCGCTCAGCGCCATGCCCTCCTGCTCGAGCGTGACCACAGAGAGCATCCGCCCCACCATGCCCTGCCGGAATGCAAGGTTCTTCGCGGCCGCCAGCTCCCGAAGCACCCGGTTGCGCTCTTTGCGGACCGGCATCGGCACCTGCAACGCGTCCGCCGCGGCCGGCGTCCCCGGCCTCTCGGAATACGTGAACACGTGCAGATACGTGAATGGCAGGCCCTCGATGAACTGCCAGTTCTCCTCGAACTCCGCCTCCGTCTCTCCCGGAAACCCGGTCATGACGTCGGCCCCGATGGCCGCCTCCGGCATCAGCCCGCGCGCCTTCAGGATGCGGTCCGCGTAATGTCGCGGCCGGTATTTCCGGTGCATCCGCCGCAGCACGGCATCCGATCCGGTCTGTAGCGGCGCATGGACGTGCCTGGCGATGCGCGGCGAGGATGCCATCAGCCCAAGCAGATCGTCCGAAAAGTCCATCGGTTCGACCGAACTGAGCCGCAGCCGCTCGATCCCCGTTTCCGCCAGAAGACGCCGCACCAGGTCGGCCAGCCGTTCTCGCTCGCCCAGATCGCGTCCCCACCGGCCCAGGTTGATCCCGCTGAGCACCACCTCCCGGTACCGCTCGGCAAGGTTGCGGACCTGCGAGACCACCCATTCCGGTTGCGCGCTCCGGCTCCGGCCCCGCACATAGGGGATAATGCAGAACGAGCAGCGGTTGCCGCAGCCGTCCTGTATCTTCAGATTCGGACGGGTGCGGTCACCGGACGCGTCCTCGATCACCCCCGCCAGGAACTCCCGCTGGGCGAAGATGTCGCCCACGCGGATCTGGCCGTGATACGGCGTGTCGCTTTCGGCCACAACAATCTCGGAGATCTCCGTCTTGTGGGAGTTCCCCACCACCCACGTCACCCCCGGCAGCGCCGCCAGCTCCACGGGCGCGCGCTGGGCGTAGCAGCCGGTCACCAGGATCCGGGCCGTGGGATTCTCCCGCCGGACGCGGTTGATGGCGTGCCGCACATCCTCGTCCGCAGCCGAAGTGACCGTACAGGTGTTTAATATCACAACGTCCGCGTCGGCCCGATCAGCGGGTTGGAGGCCCTTGCCCAACAACGAGGATTCGATGGCGGCGCCATCAGCCTGGGTCGCTCGGCATCCGAAGTTCTGGATGAAATAAGTTCCCACTCGCCCAATTATAGCGGCTGCCCTCGAAACGGCCCGGAGATGCGGTTTCAAAGGCCCATTCAGGGCTGAATAGTACCAACAGTACTAACCTGAACCGGACTATCGGAGTAAAAATGGATTGACTTGGATGGTCCTGTTCGACTAGGATACTGACGAGCGGTCCATTTATGCGCGAACTCGTGTTTCCAAAACACGCCGTGTTGTTGTCCGCGGTGGTGATACTCGTGGGGACGGTCGGTGCTGCCCGTGCGGACACCTACTTCACGATCAACAACACAGGCGCGCCCGGTGGCGCATTCGGCACCGACCCGAACTGGACCTACTACTCCACTACGACCGATCCGTCGATCAATCCTGGTGTGCTGCCTTCGGGCACTAGTTGGTCGCCGGCCTATCTCGTCGATACCAGTGCCTGGCCACTCGGCACCGGTCCCTGGATGCAGAATACAGGCCACGGGAGTGGGAGAGGGAATTGGATCGGACCGACACCGCAGGCAATGTGGTTCGGAGGCAAGTGGTACCTCACGGCTCCGGCTAGTACGTATTTCGTCTACCAGACCAGTTTTTACATCCCGGACAACGTGGACCTGTCGCGGGTGGTGATAACAGGCGTCCTGGCCTCGGACAACTGCAATACAACCGTTGGGATGAACGGCACGGGGCTCGGCGGCACCATAATGAGCACGCCAGGCTGCGTTCAGAACGGCAACTCTTACTCGAAAGGGCACGTATTCGAGATTGGCGGCATGAACGCGGACTTTGGGTCGGCGGTGGGCTACCTCGCCTACTACGGCGACTTCCATGCCGGGTTGAACACAATCCAGTTCACGGTGTACAACGACGCCACCACCCTGTCGCCTAATCCCACCGGATTGGTTGTCTGGGACCTGGTAGGCCACGCCCCGGAGGTTCCGGAGCCCGTGACCGCGGGTCTGATGATCGCCGGGATCGCCGCCGCGTCCTGGTTGCGCAGGCGCCGCTCTCCGCGCCCCGTCTAGAGACCAACCGCTCCTGAGCGGATCGGCGGGTCGGCCTCGCCTCACACCGCTGCCGAAGTTGCGAAAAAGAGGCCCCACCCCCTGTCCCCGGCTGCGCTGCGGTACGATAAGTAGCATGGGAAACGATTGCGGCCCGATATTCGGGCTTGACAGTACGCTCGTGATCCCCGACAATCGAACTTGATCAAGCCTAAAACATTAGGCGTTATTCATGTTTTGAGCATGCGCCGTAAAACACTTATCCGCATTCTTCAATTGGTAATCGCCCTGGCCGCCGTTGCCGGGATTGCCTTCGCCGCTCCGGCCGCTGCGAAGCACCGGCGCAGACATAAGCACGCACTGGCCTCTTCCAGTAAAGCCACAACCAGCGCGACCAAGGCCAGCATCTCCCGGCGGGTGCGCCGCGGGAAGGTCGCCGCGCGGCATAGCCCCTGGGCGGCTCCCACCTTTGCGGATTCCACCACCGGTGACCGCGTCGATGGAGAAGACCTGACCGTGCGCCGGGCGGCGGTCGAGGCGCTGGGGCCTTTCAACGGCACCGTGGTGGTGGTTGACGCCAATACCGGTCGCATTCTCACGCTCGTCAACCAGAAACTGGCGCTCAAGGGCGGATTCCAGCCCTGCTCCACCGTGAAGATCTCGGTGGCCCTGGCCGCGCTGAGTGAAGGGCTGATCGACCGCGTCACCCCGGTTCACCTCTACGGCCGGACGCGCATGGACCTCACCCAGGCGCTGGCGCACTCGAACAACTACTACTTCGCCAACCTCGGCATCAAGCTGGGCTACGATCGCTGGGCTTATTACGCCAGGCTGTTCGGCATGGGAGAGAAGGCCGGCCTGAACATCCCCGGCGAGGAACCCGGCTTCTTCGCCTCCGAGGCCCCCTCCAGCGGCATGGGGATGATGACCAGCTTCGGCGACGGCATCCGCCAGACTCCGCTCGAGCTCGCGGCCCTGGTGGCGGCGGTCTCCAATGGCGGAACGCTCTACTATCTTCAATACCCTCAGAGTGCGAAGGACATCGACCAGTTCGTTCCGCGCGTGAAGCGTCACCTCGATATCGCCCAGTTCATTCCCCAGCTCAAGCCCGGAATGGCCGGCGCCGTCGAGTTCGGCACCGCGCGCCGCGCCGTGTACGATTCCGAAGCGCCCGTTTGCGGCAAGACCGGCACTTGCACGGGCGGCACCGCGCACCTGGGCTGGTTCGGCTCCTTCAACGACTTCGGCCAGACCCGCCTGGTGACCGTAGTGTTGCTGACCGGCGCCCGCGGCGTCAGCGGCCCCATCGCCTCCTCGGTTGCCGGCGCCTTTTACCGCAAGATGGCCCAGCAGGGCTACCTCGGCCACAGGCCCGTTTTCTCGCCGGCCGTACTGATTCCGCGTTAGGACCGGTCTCCGGCTCGCGGCATCGCGCGCGCCACACCGACAGCTCCCGCTCGTCATTGCCTTTCCGCAAACAACTTCGCGGAGTGGAAATGGTACATTAAATCTGTCAGGAGGGCGTGCATGAGGGGTTTGCCGTCTCTGTTGGCGGTTCTGCTAAGCCTCGGTTCCGCGCTGGGCGGCGCGGACAAAGAGCAGGACGCGCTTCGCTCCGCGCAGGAACTGGAACGTAAAGGCGACGCGCTCGGCGCCCGGGCCTTGCTCCAGCAAGCCGCCAGCGGGCCCAACGACGACGCCGCGGCGATGCTCACCTACGCCGACTTCCTCGCGGCTCATCATGATCCCGAGGCCCGCCCCGAGTACGCTAAGGCGCTCGCCGCGCTCCCGCCGGCTCGGAACGAGGAGCGCCGGGAAGCCGCGCGCCGCCTGGTGCTGCTCGATCTGATCGATGGCGACCGCGCCGCCGCGACCGAACACCTGGCGGCCTATCGCGACGCGGGTGGAAAGGAGTGGGCCGCGGGACTCGCCTCCGATGCGCCCGCCTCGACCATCCAGACCGTCGAGATTCCCGGCCCGTTGCGTTCCTTCGCGCGCATGGCCGCGCTCGCTCCCGATCTTCCCCCGGAGGAGTTGCTTCCCGCCTTGGCCCGCAATATCGTCACCAGCGGATACCAGTCCCTGAGCGGCGAGGTCCTCGAGCCTACCGAATACCTCAAACTAGTTGTGCGCTACGTGTCGCAGGCGCGCGAATTGGCCAAGATCGCCGGCGACAAGAAGACCATCCGCGTCGATACCTGCGATTCGGCCGAAGCGGGCGAACTGCTGCGCGTCCTCGGCTACCGCATGCGGGGCGGATGCGGTAGCGACGTCGTGCTCGAGACCGTGAACGCCAGCCGCGCTTTCGTCACCATCGATTCCGGCTTCCCCATCGCGGAACTCGAGCAGGCGCTGCGGACCAACCGCAAGTTCGAGTATGCCTACGCCGCCACCCGCGTCCCGGTTCTCTACGACTCCGCCTATTGGGTTCCTCCAGCCGACAAACAGGGCGGCGACTTCATTGACGGCCTGCTGAGCGATCCCATCCTTTGCCGGACCTATCTCGGCCTCGGAAAGCTGGACCGGGAAACCGCGGACGCCTTGCGGCAGGCCGCCCCCCTCGACCGGCTCAAAGCCTACGCGCACGTGCTCGACTTTTACGGCGGGATGTTTGAAGTGCGCGGCGGCAAGGCCGTCACGCCCGGAGGCGCCCGCTCCGAGCCCGTCTGGGCCGAGTTGGTCGGCGTTCCTCCCACCCAGGGCGGGGCGTTCTTCGCGAAGCTCATCTCCAAGGATGACGGCTGGATGGCGAGTTACTACGACGCCGTCGCGCGGATCGGCGGCCCGGTCCAGGACTACCTCGCCGAGCCCCAGCGCCTGAAGCGTTTCTACCTTGCCATCCGCGGCCACGTAACCAGCCCTGGCCCCGCGCGCCCGGTGTTCCGCGCCAACACCGACATGCTGCTGCTCACCGCGCGTCTGCGCCTCGATCCGGACGGGCAGCCGCACATTGCGGGGGGTCTGCAGGTCTGGAAGAACCTGTTCGCCGGGCACGTGTTCGCCAAGCTCGACGTCCGCCTGGCTCGCGCCGCTCCCGGCTGGAAGGCGCCCGACGACCTCATGGAGGCCCTGTTCGGTCTGTGCCGCAAGTCCGTCGACAACGAGCCGCTCGCGGTCTTCATGACTTTGAGCGATCTGGATCGCTCGCGCGCCAAGCCGCTCGATCCAGCCACCGCGCAACGGCTGGCCACCGACTACCATATCTACGGCTCCCAGTATTCGCTCTTCAGCGAAGCGCCCCAGCTCAGCGACCAGACCATCCTGCAGTATCTGGATGCGGCTCACGCGCTGAATCACGGCGGCGACAGCCAGCTGCGCGTGGACGTGACCGCCAGCATGCAGGCCCTGGTGGGGATGTGGCAGATCTTCTGCCGCCAGGGTTTCATCGCGCCCGGCGCGGCCGATGCGACCCTGGCCGGCATCGTCACCCCGTTTCCGCAAGTGCATAGCCAGCACGATCTGTTCGACGCGGCCCGCTCCGGCGTGGGCCTGCTACTGAAGGCCACCGGCGCTCCCGAAGGGGCCTCGGCCCAGGACTGGGTGCTTGGCCTCCTCGCCGGCGCCGAGACCACCAGCGACTCCGAAACCCAGGCCCGCGTCATCCAGGATATGGTCCGCATCCTCGAGGCCCAGCGGCTGGTTTCGCTGGACAACCTGTTCGCTCTGGCGGACAACCTCGACGCCGTATCGCGAGGCGAGAAGCTCAACACCGCGCTCGTGGGCCGCCTGGCCGCGCGCATCGCCGAGATCCAGCCGCCCTGGATCAGCTTCACCGTTCAGGAAAAGGGCTCCATGACGTTGGGATATGCCGTGGAGCGCCACATCGAGATCGAGCACCGCCTGAACCTCAAGTCCGCCATCGACCGCGCCCAGGGCGACGCGACCCGCCTGCGCGAGTTGCGGGGGACTCTGGCTCCCTTGCTGCGCGACACGCTGGTGGGCCTCAACTACGTCCACTATGCCCCGCCCGGCGCCCAGGTCCTGTTGACCAACCCCACCTTCGTCCGCGGCCACGACTTTACCGGCTCCCCCGGACACCCGCTGTATTGGGATGCCACCTGGGTGGCCTCGGGCGGCTGGCCGTCGAACTCCGGCGGGCGCCTCACCGGTTCGCTCTCCGGGCTACCGTATGCGCTCGCGGTTGCCGAGCAGAACTTCATGGTTCCCGTACGCGAGCAGGCGCTCATCTGGGGCGACCTGGCTCCGCAGCTGATCCAGAGCTCGAAAATCCCGCGCTGGTGGAACGTCACGCCGGCCGAGCTGCACTGGGTTGGGCTGCACTTGCGCTTCACCGAGTCGCTGATGGCGGAGTCGGCTCTCGATCCCGCCGTGCGCCGCCAGTTTATCGGGCTCCTCGCGCAGGAGGCCGCTCCGGCTCGCACCGGTAGAGTGGCGGAATTGGTGGAGCGCGCCGAGGTGCGGGCGGCGCTCGACAATATCACCCCGTCCGAGGCGTTCCTGATTGCGCGGCGTATGATCTCGAGCGGCCACGGAATGCGCTCGGTGGCCGCCGACATCGATCGCATCGAGCGGGAAGCGTCCGGCCGCATCAGCTACGAGAAGATTTCCCGGGAGTTCGGAACTCCCAAACCCACCCTCACCGGCTCCTATCGGCCTGAGTTGCTCCACTGGCGCACCTTCCCGGCGCTGATGGGTTACTCCAGCCGCATCCTGGCCGAGAGCTGGGAATCCACCAACTTGTATTGGGCTGCCCTTGCGGACGAGATCCACGCGCCCCCTTCCCAGCTCAACGTGCTCATTCCCGAGTGGACCCGGCAGACGGTCGAACAGATTTTCGCTACCCACCTGGAAGACTGGCCGGCGGTGCTTCGTTCGCTTCGGCACGTGGGAGAGGATGTCCGCGCCAAGGCGAGATTGCGCATGGATACCGAGCAGAAGGCTTCGCTCCAATGACCCAGACATCACGGAGGAGATCGTGAACCGACGCGCCATCGCAGCACTCACGGCCAGGAGCCTGTTCGCGGCAAGGAACTGGTTCGCGGCAAGGAGCCGGTTCGCAACACGGAGCCTCCTCGCGGCCATCAGTCTGTTCGCGGCCACCAGTCTGTTCACGGCCACAAGTCTGTTCACGGCCACAAGTCTGTTCACGGCAACGACCCTGCTCGCGGCGGCGAGCCTGCTGCCCCCCCTTCTTGCCCAGGAGAAGCCGGGCACCGTGTTTCGCGTAAAGGTGGACATGGTGGTGCTCAGCTTCACCGTCACCGACAGCAAGGGCCGCTACATTAACGGGCTCAAGCCGGGCGACTTCCGCATTTTCGAGGACGGCATCGCGCAGAAGGTCTCCACCTTCGCCGAAGGCAGCAAGCCCGCCCTGCAGGTTATGGAGGACGGCACTACCCGGCCCATGCTGGCCGCCGAAAAACCCGCCGGCGAGGGCGAGGCCGAGTCCCGCGTCGATCCCTATGCCGGCACCAACGTCTTCATCCTGTTCGATACCAGCAATTACATGTACCGCGGGTTCGTCTACGCCTCGGACGCCATCGCCGACTTCGTGCGCGGCCTCGATCGCGCCGATTCGGTCGCCGTCTACACCTTCAGCCGCAACCTGAACCGCGCCGCCCCCATCACCCGCGATCGCAACGAGGCCGTCTTCGGGCTGCGCAAGGCCGTCGCCGGCGACGACGCCGCCCTCTATAACGCGCTCCTGCTCACCTTGCGCGACGCCGCCAAGATCCCCGGCCGCAAAGTGGTCATCGTCTTTTCGAATGGACCCGACAATGCCAGCATGGTGGCGCCCGACGACGTGCGTGCCGTCGCCGAGGACGAAGGCATCCCCATCTACGTCATCTCTACCAGCGAAGTGAACAAGGACTCGGTCTCGGCCACCGTCTTTCACAGAATCGCTCAGCACACCGGCGGGCAGGCCTATTTCGCCCGCACCTGGCAGAAGCAGGTGGAGGCCTTCGAATCCGTCCGCGAGGCGCTCGGCAATTCCTACGGCATCACGTATTACCCCGCGCCCAACCCCAATGAGAGCTTTCGAAGAATCTCCATCGAAATCCCCTCCGACGTCGGCCATAAGTATCGCATCCGCGCCCGCCCCGGCTACCGCCCGCGCGGAGGCTTCTAAAACTCAAAAAGCCTGGCCACGAATGAACACGAATCAGAAACGGGATGACCCCACGGGTGAGACACGAGTTCTGACCTGCCCCGGATTTGAGACAGCGCGGCAAGTGCGTCCTTCGGCCGTGTCTCAGCTTTGGGGTTCGCCTTTCTTATTCGTGTCCATTCGTGTTCATTCGTGGCCAAGCTTTTTTGCCTTACGAAATCCATCCTCGTTCGTATAGTTCTTTATGAGCAGCCTCACGCCGGACGTCCGCTTCGCCCTGCGCGCGATTCGCCGCAGCCCGCTGTTCGCCTCGGTGGCGATCCTGTCTCTGGCCCTGGGCATCGGCGCCAACACCGCCATCTTCACCCTGATGGACCAGATCATGCTGCGCCGGTTGCCGGTGAAGGACCCGGACCAGCTGGTCATGCTCTACCAGAAGGGTCCGCACAACGGCAGCAACATGGGCGACCGCATGCACTCCTACCCCATCTACCAGGACTTTCAGAAGAGGGGCGCGCCGCTGGCGGAGGTTCTGTGCCGCCGCCTCATCAACAGCTCGGTCAGCATCGACAACCAGACCGAGCGCGTCGATGCCGAAATGGTCTCCGGCAACTACTTCACCATGCTCGGCGTCAAGCCCGCCGCCGGCCGCGTCTTCAACTCCCACGAGGACGACCAGGTCTTCATGGGCCACCCCGTGGTCGTGCTCAGCTACGACTACTGGGCCAACCGTTTCGCGCGCGACCCCAAGGTGGTGGGCAGCAAGATCCTGGTCAACAACTATCCGATGACCATCGTCGGCGTGTCGGGCCCGGGCTTCGCCGGCCTCGATCCCGCCAAGTCGCCGCAGATTCGCGTGCCAATTCTGATGGAACCCGTCCTGGCGCCGGATTGGAGCTGGTTTTCCCCGGGCGACCGCCGCACGCGCTGGGTGCAGGTGTTCGCCCGCCTGAAGCCCGGCTACACCATCGAGTCCGCCCGCGCGCAGCTTCAGGTGCTGTTCCACCAGATCCGCGAATACGAATCGACGCTGCCGGCCGCGAAGGACTGGACGCCTTACGACCGCGACCAGTTCCTGCGGGGAACCATCAACGTCGACCGGGCCGCCACCGGCTACTCGGAGTTGCGCAACGACTTTTCGACCGCGCTGATCGTGCTGATGTGCATGGTGGGCCTGGTGCTGCTGATCGCCTGCGCCAATGTCGCCAATCTCCTCATCGCGCGCGCCTTCGCCCGCCAGAAGGAGATCGCGGTGCGGCTGTCGCTCGGCGCTTCGCGCGGCCAGCTCGTGCGCCAGCTGCTGATCGAGAGCCTGGTGCTGTCCACCGCGGGCGGAGTGGTCGGGATCGGCCTGGCCATGGCGATGACCCGCGGCCTGCTCTCGCTGATCCCCTCCGAGGGGAATCCCCTCCTGATCAGCCCCCAACCCGACCTGCGGATTCTGCTGTTCGCCCTGGGACTGACCCTCGTCACCGGCCTCATCTTCGGGCTGGTGCCGGCGCTGCGCGCCAGCCGCCCGGACCTTTTGGCGACGCTCAAGGACGTGGTCGGGTCGGTGGTCGGACGAAGCGGCTCGTTGCTTTTGCGCAAGGGCCTCGTCGCCGCGCAGGTGGCGCTCAGTTTCCTGCTGCTGTTCGGCGCCGGCCTGTTCGTCAGGAGCCTTCAGAACCTCGAGGCGACCGACACCGGTTTCCGCGAGCTCGACAACCTGGTGACCTTCCAGTTGGCGCCCGCGCTCAACGGCTACGACGACCCGCGCACGATGCATTTCTACCAGGAGCTGCAGGCTCGTCTCAGTGCCATTCCCGGAGTGAAGGCGGCTTCCATGGCCGTTGTCCCGATGCTATCCGGCGACGAGTGGGACAGCACGATGTCGGTGGAGGGTCACCAGGCCAAGGACGGCGAGGACATGCAGGCCTTCATGAACGCGCTCCTGCCGGGCTACTTCCAGACCATGGGCATCCCCATCCTTCAAGGCCGGGACTTCGACCGCCGTGACATCAAGGAGCACTCCAAGGTCGCCATCGTCAACGAACGGTTCGCGCGCCATTTCTTTGGGGACAAGAGCGCCGTCGGCCGCCATATCGGACGAGGCAGCGGCCCGGGAACCAAATTCGATACCGAGATTATCGGCGTCGTGGGCGACTCCCTCTATGAGGGCCCGCGGGAAGGCGTCCACCGGCAGGTGTTCGTCCCGGACTGGGGCAAGAACAGCGTCGCGTTCTACGTACGCGCGGCGCTGGGCTCGCACGCCGTATACGCCGCCGTCCGGAACGAGGTAAGGAACCTCGACCCGGCAATGCCTGTCTACGCGCTGAAGACGGTGGCCGGGCAACTCGACGAAACCCTGTTGACCGAGCGCCTCATCGCGCTGCTTTCGGCCGGTTTCGGGCTGCTGGCCACGCTGCTGGCGACGATCGGCCTCTACGGCGTGATGGCGTTCGTGGTGGGCCGCCGGACGCGCGAGTTGGGACTGCGAGTGGCGCTCGGCGCCCGGCCCGGCTCCGTGATCTGGCTGGTCATGCGCGAGGTGCTGGTGCTGCTGGTGATCGGCCTGGCCATCGGCGTTCCCGCCGCCATCGCCCTCGGTCGCCTGGTCTCGGCCCAGCTCTACGGCATCAAAGGCACCGACCCGGCGATCGCCGCCGCCTGCACGGCCCTGCTGATCGTCGTGGCGGCCGTGGCGGGCTTGATCCCGGCCCAGCGCGCCAGCCGCATCGACCCGATCCTGGCGCTGCGCTACGAGTGAGTTCGCAGTTAACCTGACAGACTGAAGACTCCGCTGAAAAACGGCGACTGGCTCCGCTGTCCCAAGCGACATGCCCGCGTGGTCGACGGGATAGTCTCGAGCGCGCGTGGACAGCGGTGCCTGTCGCCGCTTTTCAGCCCTTTCTCCTCCGGCCGCGGATGCGACGAAGTGAGTTTTGCAGCTCCCTCTCCAGGCCCGCCGCGTTTGAATTGTCCGGCAGAATCCCGTACAATATCGAACATGCCCCAGCAGGCGGACCGCACGGCCAGGATCGAAGCCCGCATCGCTCCCGACGCGCTTCGCATCGTCAAACGCGCTGCCCGGATCCAGGGCCGGAGCGTCAGCGATTTTGTGGTCACCGCCGCCCAGGAGGCCGCGCACAGGGCCATCGACGAAGCCCGGCTCATCCGTTTGTCGGTGGAAGACCAGCAACGCTTCGTCGATCTCCTCCTGCACCCGCCCGCGCTTGCGCCCGCGCTCCGCCGCGCCAGGAAGGCCCACGCTCGATTGATCGCGCCTGCGCGATGAAGGGCTCGTTTATCGTTGAGCCGCTCGCGCCGGGTCATGATCGCGCCGCCTTCGCCTGCGGGGTTGACGCGCTGGATCGCGTGCGCCGCCGCCTCGCTGCATACTTCGTGGCCCGCGATCGTGCCACCGCCAGCATTGCCGGATACTACACGCTGGCCGCGGGCAGCATTCTCCTTTCCGAGATGCCCGCTCCCCTCGCCAGTCGTCTGCCCCGGTACCCCGCCGTTCCAGTCGCTCTCCTGGGACGCCTCGCCGTCGGTCTCGACTGGCGCGGCCTTAGTCTGGGGGGCGCCCTCTTATGGGATGCGATGGAGCGCGCCTTCCGGTCCGAAATCGCCGCCTACGCCCTCGTCGTCGATGCCAAGGACGAGCAGGCAGCGAACTTCTACCGGCATCACGGGTTTATCGCCTTCGCCAGCCTGCCGGACCGCCTCATCCTGCCTTTTCCAAAGCGGTCCCTCTAGGAGCGCGTGAACCCGGTGCGGCTCCCGCAAGCCCCCTCCCGCCCGAGTCACGCTATGGCGTCGGGCGCGCTTCCTCGAAAGCGCGCAGGTACTCTGCCAAGGTCGCGTCCAATCGCTCGTAAAGCAATTGGTCGAGCTCTCGGCTCCCTGCCCGGCCTGCGCCTCCTGCAAAGCGCGAATGTAGGCGGTCCGGTCCTCCGGACGCACGGCTATGGGCGGATACCCGCCTCGAATCAGAATCAGGTTCATCAACAGGCGCGCGGTGCGCCCGTTGCCATCGTTAAACGGGTGAACATCTACCAGACGCCGGTGAGCCGTGAACGCCGCCTGGGGCGTATCCGGCGCCGCGCCGAGCCATCGGGCAAAGTCTCCCATGAGCGGCGGAATCTCCGCGGGAGACGGAAACTCATACCGGCCGGTCTCGGTTCGCACGTAACGTGCCAGGTCCGCGTAGCGTCCGGCGATGTCAGGCCTTGACCGTTGCACAACCAGCCGGTGGAGATTGCGAACGTCGCTTTCCGTCAGGGGCGTCTTACTGCGCGCCAGCTCGCGGACGTAACGGATTGCATCGTAATGATCCAGAGCCTCCAGGTGATCCCTTAGGGGCTTCCCGCCGATAGTAACGCCCTGCTCGATCACCAGCGTGGTCTCCACCGGGCTGAGGGTGTTCCCTTCAATGGCGTTCGACGTGTATGTGATCTCCACGTCGTAGTAGTGCTCCAGATTGCGCAACGCCTCCGGCGATAACGGGCGCAGCTGGTCCAGGCGGTCGTTCTTGTCCGCGATGGCCTCAAGCAACGGGCTCACAGGTATTATTCTGGCAAACCTGCCGCGTTCGTGGGCGGAGCTCGCCCCGCAAGCCCCTCCCCGCCCGATCCTCGTTCGGAGTATGTTGGCTGGTAGGCCAAGGAGGTCGCGTCGACACATGACACCGTCACTGGACATGACACCGTTACTGGGACGATCCATTCTGTTCCTGGCAATCGCGCTGCCGGGCATCCTGCTAGCCGCGCAAGGGCCGGGCGCCACGCCGCCCAAGCTGTACAACACCGCCAAGCAGAAGATCCTCGAAGGCAAACAGGTCTTCAGCTTCACGCAATGGAAGATGGATGTCGAAGCCTATTGCGAGGCGGCCAAGCACTACGACTACGCGTGGTTCGAAATGCAGCACAGCACGCTGGAGTTTCGCGACGTCGAGAAGATGATCGCCGCCTGCCCGCACGCCGGAGCGATTCCCATGGTCCGCCTGCCCGACGCGCAGGAATGGCATATCCAGCACGCTACCGACATCGGCGCCCTCGGCGTCATCATCCCGACGGTGGATGACGTGGACCGCGCCCGCGAGGCCGTCAAGTGGGCGCGCTTCCCACCCGTCGGCCGTCGCAGCACGGGCCAGGGCCAGGCCCCGAAAATCTGGGGCATCAACGGCATCGACTATCACCAGACCGTGAATGACAACATGCTGGTGGTGGTGATGATCGAAACTCCCACCGGAGTCGCCAACGCCTTCGACATCGCCTCGGTCCCCGGCATTGACGTCGTCATCGTAGGCAACAACGACCTGGTCTACTTCTCGGGATTCGCCCAGACCGACCCTCGCTACCAGGAGATGATCACCAAGATCCACGACGACACCCTGCGCGCGGGCAAGATCTTCGGCCAGGCCAATGCCAAGTACGCCACCGGCCATCCGCTCAGCCACGACGCCAAATTCTTCCAGAACGGTCCGTCCAACGACGGCTGGAAGCCCCCCGCCGCCGGCAACGTCAATGCGCCGCCGCCCGGAGAGCGCTGACGCCCATGAATCGCCGAGCGTTCATGCAATCGGCCGGCCTCCTGGCCACCGGCCTCTCGGCCCACGCGCAGCCTCCATCCCCCACGGCCGGAATCAAGGCCACGCTGATGCTCGAGATGCTCCAGGGCTCGATCGACGAGGAGTTCGACCTCGCCGCACGCGCCGGCTTTCAGTCCGTCGAGTCGCTGAGGCAATACGCCACCTGGACGGATGCCGATATCGCCCGCGTCAAGAAGCTGTGCCGGTCAACCGGCCTGGGCATCGACACTATCCTGGCCCAGCAGGATTGGAAAAAGCGGCCGGTGTCCATCGTCGATCCCGCGCACCGCGAGACGTTCCTCGCGGACGTGCGCCGGGCAATCGCCTACGCGCAGAAGCTCGAAATCGCGAACATCAGCGTGACCAGCGGCCTTTCGGCTCGGGGGAAGACGGTCGAAGAGCAACACGCCAGCCTGACCGAAGGCATCAAGCGCGCAGCCGACCTCGTTGCCGCCGCAAAGCTCACTCTGCTGGTTGAGCCGCTGAACTCGCTCGTGGATCACCCGGGCTGCTTCCTGACCAATGGCGCGGATGGCTTGCAGCTGGTCCGCGAGCTCAATCTCCCGCACGTGCGCCTGCTGTTCGACCTCTATCACGAGCAGATCATGCGAGGGAACATCATCCGCACGCTGACCGAGGCCGCGCCCTATGTGTCGGTTTTTCACGTGGCCGACAACCCTGGCCGCAACGACCCCGGCACCGGCGAGATCGACTATCCCAACGTCTACCGGGCGATCCGCAAGACCGGCTACTCCGGCTACATCGGCATGGAGTACCACCCGCTCGCTGACCCGCTCGCGAGCTTCACCAAGGCCGTGAGCGGCTTGCACGCGGCACTGGCCGCCTGACTCAATAACCCCGCACCTTGTCCACCACGTTCATGAGCGCGAGGCCGCTGGAATAGCGCCGCACATTCTCGGCCAGCAGTCCCATCAGCCGCACCCGGCGTTCGGGCGAGTAGCCCGCGGTGTGGCACGTCAGAATCAGGTTCGGGCAATCCCAGAACGGATGGTCCGCCGGCAGCGGCTCCTGGCGCGTAACGTCGAGGCCGGCGCCAGCGATCCAGCCTTCCTTCAGCGCCCGCACCAGCGCCGGCTCGTCCACCACGGCGCCCCGCGAGATGTTGATGAAGTACGCCGTCTTCTTCATCGCCCGGAACACCCGCTCGTTGAACATCCCCTGCGTCTCTTTGGTGGATGGCGCGGCGCTCACCAGCACGTCCACCTGTGGCACCATCTCCATCAACCAGGCCGGCTCCCGCAGCGTGTCCACGAAGATCGGCTTGACCATCGGCTTCGGATCCGTGCCCAGGATTCGCATGTTGAAGCCGTAGTGCGCGCGCATCGCGGTGAAGGACCCCAGGCCGCCCATGCCGGCGATTCCCATGGTCATGCCATCGACCTCCACGAGGCCCCGCTCGGGTTTCCAGGTCCGCTTCTCGAACTGGGGCACGTAGTATTTGGCGAGGCCGCGCGTCAGGCTCAACAGCATCGCGATGGCGGTCTCTGAGATCGCCGGGGCGAACATGCGCGCCATGTTCGTCACCACCACGTCGCTCTTGACCAGTTCCGGAAACAGCAGTTTCTCCATGCCGGCCTCGGTGGCCTGCAGCCAGCGCAGGTTCTTCGCCTTCGCCAGCATCTCCGCATTGATCGAGCCGAAGATCACGTCCACGTCGGGCAGCAGGCGGTCCAGTTCGTCGGCGCTGGTCGCCACCGTCATCTGAACGCTCTTGCCCTGCGACACGATCTGCTGGACTTCCTGCGCCGAATACTGCGGCGGAGGCACCACGAACGAGGTCGCCGCCGTCACGATCCGCACCCGCTCCGGCGGCGGAATAAATTCCACCACCCGATCCGAAACCGCCAACACCGGCGCCGCCGCAGCCGATGACAAAAACAGCCGGCGAGATACCGAAGGATCCGTCATGTTCCCTCCCCTACTGTTTGTCAGTATAGGTCCGCGCCGTGCAACACGCTCACTGGCTTGTAGCCTTCAGCGCAGCCCTGATCTCCTCATGCTCGAAGGCCGAGGAGACGCGATCAATTTCCGACGACGTGAGGCCGACCCTGGCCGCTTCCCTTCGCCACGCTGCAACGGCCCGTCCGACCTCCGCTACAATCCGCCGCGCCTCGCTCGGAGCCAGCTCGAAATACGCGGCGACTGAGAGCGCCACATCCAAGGAAGCCGTGCCATCGTCGAGATCGATAGCCGTGGTCAGAACCCGCGGTTTGATGTCGATCGGCACCGGATTGAGGTCGTAAGCCGGGGACAGCCGCCAGCCTGTTGGATCCGCCCACAGAAAGCCGTGGTTGCGCAGATGGTCGTCGGTATTTGAGATCAGGATACTGAACACGATCCGCCGCCACAGCTCATGCATGTCTTCCTTTGGAGCGGCCCCGTGCTGGCGAAGAGCGTCGACGAATTCCAGATAGCTGCGTGGCTCGCTGTCTTTCGCGTCGAGCATGCTCATCGCGGAGAGGAACGGCCTTCGGACGCCAGCCCGTTCACGGTCGAAGCGGCGCAGCAACAGAACTGGCTTGTCCGCTACGGTTTCAATCCGCCAGGCCGGCACCGCGATGCGGGCCTTCGCTGCAAGGGTCAGGGCCACGGCCTCCCACAGGACTGCGTTGATCTCGTCGCCCTTGTTCGGGAACTTGGCGATGGCTAGCTGGCCGCGCCGGTCCCGGACCGAGGCTTTCGGCCGCGCTCCACCAAGCGACGACCCGGGCGCCAGCAGCAGGCGTAAGTCCTCATCGCTGTCCGTCTCGCTCAGAACACGCTCGGCTGCCGAGAGCAGTCGCGGCAGTTCCAGCAGCGGCGGGATCTTTGTAGTGCCTTGCGCGGCCAGGAACGGCCCTCCTTCTCGCTCGGCAAAGCGCAAGGCGCCTTGGCGCGCCTCGTCGTCCACCATGAGCAGGTAGTCGATCTCACCAAGCGTGCGCGGCGTCCGTCCCTCGCGTTCAGCGCGCCGCCGCTCTGCGCACCTCATCAACAGCCTTCCCCATCGATCCGGCGCGGAATCGCCGATCGCGCCGAACAGCGGCTTGCCCGATGGCGTGTGAAAAGGGCCCGGGCCCAGCTTGAGGGCTGGTTCGAGCGAGAAACGATCGGAATGAACGAGCCAGCTCTGGTCGTATTCGAAGGTGGCGCTCTCCCTGCCCCGGCGCACGCGCGCCCACAGTCGACCGACAAGATGGGGCGTGCCCTCGAGGTCCGCGTATACCAGAGTTCCGGTGTCCATCACTCGGCGCCCTTCCGCCGCCGTGGCAGCCGGATGCGTTCCGGCAGGTGCTCCTCTTCAAGCTCGCGCCCGACGGCGTCGTGCCGGGGATCGGCCACATCGGCCAGCCGGTCGGCCATTCCCAGCACGAACAGCACCGTGGCATAGTTCAGCATCGAGACGGTCGGGTCGCCCTTCTCCACCTTGTTCAGGGTCATGCGGCTGATCGAGGCCCGCTGTGCCAGAATGGCAACGGGAATACGCCTCCGCCGTCGGGCGTCACGGATGTCGCGTCCCAGTTTTCGGAGGGCGCGGACAACCGGTATAGGGGCCCCGCGATAGTTTACGTCCAACATGGTATACCTTACAGTGCTTAAAGTATACTATAGTGGACGCAAAGTGCCTACGCCCACGGGTTCATAGTCGATACACCGGTTCCAGCCATATCCGAACTGTCCCTGGTGACGAGCGTGAGGTTGTGGTGCAGTGCGGTCGCGGCGATGAGGCCGTCTACCACTGGCACCGGTGTGCCCTTGGCCGCGGCACTCGCCGAGAGCGCTCCCCAGCGATCAGCGATGGCTTCATCGATGGGCAATACCCGGCCGTGAAAGCGCGCTCGAAGGTCCACTTGCAGCCACGATTCCAGCCGTCCCCGGCGCGCCCCGTGGCCCAGGCGCGCGATGCCGTTTCTCATCTCCCCCAGCGTGAGCACGCTCAGGAACAGGATCGATTCGTCCGTCTCCTCAATCCACCGCAGCACGTTGCCGTCCGGCTTCGGCCTGATCAACTCCGACAGAACGTTGGTATCGAGCAGGAAGCCGCTCATAGCTTGACGCTTCTTCCGAGGTCCCGTGCGCGCTCGAGATGAATGCCGGAACCAGCCAGAGGCGAAGCCGCGAAGAACTGAGCCATGCTCCCTTCTCGCGCCTTCGCGCTCGAAAGACGCTCATATTCCGCCGCGGCAAGCACCACGACGGCCGTTCTTCCGTGCTTCGTCACGCGCTGAGGTCCGCGCTCCTGCGCCAGTCGAAACACCTCGCTGAACCGCGCCTTGGCCTCCTGGAGTTGCCACTCCTTCCGGGCCGCCGCACGCTTCTCCGACTTCTTCATTCGCTAACCTCGTTCTGACCAGTCTGGTCAGATCTATGATAGCACCAGCGAGTCAAGGTACTCGACAATCTGGAAACCAACGTAGTCCGCCCGGCGCTGCCTCCAGTAATAGCAATTCCAATAACTCACAACCCGCTGCTTCGTGATTGCCCAGAACTCGGGATTCTCCTTCAGGAAGTTCCTGCAGAGCGCAGCGTCCAGGCCAGCGCTGTTCTCCCGGATAACGCGCAGAATCTCGATGACGTATTCGCCGGCGAGCTGCACAACGAAAGGAGGAACCCACGCATCGCGGCATTCCACGATTCGTCTGAGGTTCTCTTCTCGAACGAACCCGCTGCAATGTCTCGTCAGCAGGCAACTGAGGAGCTCCTGCTGCAAAGGACTAAGCTGATCCGCCTTGATGAGGGCGTGGTCGTAGTAGACGCGATACGGTATCGTGACTGCCTCGCCATTCACCACGGCGCGAAAGGGGGCCGCACATTTATGGAACGGCTCGGGTAGTACCGAAATCGCACTGAGCACGTCCGCCCGTACCACGTTCGGGAACGCTGACGCGAGTTCCACGGTGACACCGCAATCGCTCATTTTTCTCCCACCCCGTCAACACCCTCCACGCCGCGCCCCCCTGTCGCGCCCACCACCCGTGCTTCGCTGAAGGTGCGATGGCCGCTGTTTCCAATCCGCCACTCACCCCGAAATCGAAAAATGCACGAAGAACCCAACGGCGTCCAACCCGCGCGCAATCAATGCTTTGCCGGGCACGCCTTCAGCCCAACCCACTGCAGCGGATTTACCGGCACGCCGTTCGCATAAAGCGACCAGTGCAGGTGCGGCGCGTTCGACCGGCCCGTCGATCCCGAGTACCCGATCACGTCGCCCTTCTTCACCACCGCCCCTTCCGCCACCGCGAAGCGCGACAGGTGCAGGTACATCGACTCCAGCCCCTGCCCGTGGTCGATGCCAACCGTTCCCCCGTGGAGGGTGTACTGCTTGACCAGTTTCACCACCCCGTCCGCCACCGCGTGCACCGGCGTCCCCGCCGCCGACCTCTGGTCGAGCCCGCCGTGCGTCTGCCCCGTCGGCTTCCCGTTCCGCAACCGCTTCACGCCGAAGGGCGACGTCATGCATCCGGGAACCGGCAGACGGAGCGGCTCCTGCCAGTGCCTTGTTTCGCTGACGGATTTGAGGAACGCGTCCACCGTGTCCATTTCGCCACGGGACGGTTTGAGTTCCGCTGTCGCCTTCTCGAGCACCACGTTCTGCGTGCGGAAATGCGCGTCCCGAACCGTCACCGTCTCGCTCGAGAGCACCTTCCCGTCGCTCGCCACCAGGTCAAGCGCGTACCTGCCGGGCTCCTTCAGCGCGGGAACCGGCATCAGCCCCAGCCTCCCACCTTCCGGCTGGACGAACAAGCGAACGGTCCGGCCATCCATGCGCGCTTCGACCGCGGGTTCCTGCGTGCGCACGTGGATCGCGTCGCCCTGCCGCACCACAATCTGTCCCCACGCAATCGCCGTCACCAGCAGCAGCAACCACCGCATCGCTCACCTGCCGAAATCGATGAAGCCCCGCTGCGGGTCCGTCGCCAGCAGCGTCACGCGGACCCGGTCGCCCACGTCCAAGCCCTGCTCGCCGCGCATCAGCCGTCCTTCGACGGGAGGATCGATGACCCGCACGAAGACTCCCTTCGGCGTCACGCCAGTCACCACCGCCGGGAACGATTCGCCCACCCGGTCCGCCAGGGCCACCGCCGCGATACGCTTATGCATGACGCGCTCCACCTTGCGCGCCGCGTCCTCCTTGAGCGTGCAGTTGCGCGCGATCCCATCCAGCGCATCGTCCGAATACGGCGCCGGCTGCTTCGCCAGGACGGCCCCGATCAGCCGCTGCGTGACGAGATCGGCGAAGCGGCGGTTGGGCGCCGTCGAGTGCGTGTAGTCGTGCGCCGCCAGAGCGAAGTGCCCCGGCGCATCCTCGCCCGGTCGCACCAGCACGTACTCGCCCGGCCCCATCAGCTTGATCACCGTCAGCGACACGTCGGCGAAGTGGTCCGGGTCCGCGGCCTTCCGCTGTGCCAGAAACGCGCTGAGTGCCACCGCGTCCGGCTGCGCGGGCAGATGCCCTCCGTGCTGCGCCGCCAGTTCCACGATGCGCGGCCAGCGCTCCGGCGACTTGACGACGCGGCGGATCGAAGACACGCCGGCCTCCGTCAGCGTCCGCGCCATCGTCTCGTTCGCCCCGATCATGAAGTCTTCGATCAACGCACCCGCGCGGTTCTGCCGCTCCACCGCTATGCCCGTCACCTTATCGCCCGCCAGGATGGGCTGCGTCTCGGGGCGCTCGAAGCTGAGCGCGCCCAGCCGGTGACGCTGCTCGCGGAGCGCCTGCGCGGCTTCGTCCTGCATCTTGAGTTGCGCCGCGAGTTCCGCGGATGCGGCCAGCTTCTTGGGAGCGGCGGCCGTTCCCTCCAGCCACGGCCCCACCGCGTTGTAGGTCAATTGCGCTTTGTTGCGCACCAGCGCGCGATAGATCGCGGGCGCGGAAATTGCGCCACCGGCCGACACCACGAACTCCACCACCACGGCGCGCCGGTCCGCGCCCTCGTTGAGCGATGTGAGGTCCGTCGAGAGCTGCTCGGGCAGCATCGGGAAAGTTCGTACGCCGGTGTAGACCGAGGTCGTCGCTTTGGCCGCGTGGCTGTCGATGGGCGACCCTGCCTGCACATCCGCGTCCACGTCGGCGATCCCGACCAGCACGCGGATGCCGCCGTCCACGCGCGCGGCCGCCTCGATCTGGTCCAGGTCGCGCGAGCTGTCGTTGTCGATCGAGGACCACGGCAGTTGCCGCAAGTCGCGCAGGCCGGCATCCACCGTCGGCGCCGCCCGCGCGGCAAGCGCCGCCACCTGCCGCCCGACTTCCGGAGGAAAATCCGGCTCGAACCCCTCTGCAATCATCTCCTGCCGCGCGCAAACCGCAAGGTCGAACATAGTCGAGAAAAGGCTACCACAGAACGCCCCCAGTACCGAGCCGCGACCGCCAGGGAGCGGACCATGCCGCAACCCGCACGCAGGCTGCCCCCACCCGCCCAGTACCGAGCCGCGACCGCCAGGGAGCGGACCATGCCGCAACCCGCACGCAGGCTGCCCCCACCCGCCCAGTACCGAGCCGCGACCGCCAGGGAGCGGACCATGCCGCAACCCGCACGCAGGCTGCCCCCACCCGCCTGGTACCGAGCCGCGACCGCCAGGGAGCGGACCATGCCGCAACCCGCACGCAGGCTGCCCCACCCGCCTGGTACCGAGCCGCGACCGCCAGGGAGCGGACCATGCCGCAACCCGCACGCAGGCTGCCCCCACCCGCCTGGTACCGAGCCGCGACCGCCAGGGAGCGGACCATGCCACAACCCACGTACTGGCTGCCCCCGACCCGCCCGCCCGGCACCGAACCGCGACCGTCAGAACGCGGACCCGCTCGCCGGCTGCCGCCGACCCGCCGCGTCCCCTCGGCATCCCCCCGTCGCGTCAGCGCCGCCTCCATCCTGGAATATAGAGCAAAATAGGGACATGGCTGGCAACGCTACCCGGGTGCTGATTGTCGATGACGAAGAGAACCAGCGGACAGGACTGGCGAGCATGGTCACCGCTTGGGGCTTTACCGCTGAAACCGCTGCCGACGGCCAGGAAGCCCTGGACAAACTCGGCACTTTTGCCGCGCACGTCATGGTCACCGATCTCATGATGCCGCGCATGGATGGCTTCGAACTGCTGCGCCGTCTGGCAGGCCAGGGAGGCGGCCCGCCTGCCATCGTGGTCACCGCATTCGGCAACATCGAGACGGCCATTTCCACGATGCACGATCTGGGCGCCTTCTGGTTTCTGGAGAAGCCCATCGAACCTCGCGCGCTGCGCGTGCTGCTCGAGCGTGCCGCGTCGCAGCATCGACTGGTGCAGGAGGCCGAGCGGCTCAAGCGCGAGCTGAGCTACCAGGGCGTGCTGGGAGAGCTGGTGGGGCGCGCCGGTCCCATGCAGGAAGTCTTCTCCCTGGTGCGGCAGGTTGCGCCCAGCAAAGCCGCGGTTCTGGTGACCGGGGAGAGCGGAACCGGCAAGGAACTGGTGGCACGCGCCATCCACAGCCTCAGCCCGCGCGCGAGCGGCCCGTTCGTCGCCATCAACTGCGCCGCCATGCCGGAGACCCTGATGGAGAGCGAGTTGTTCGGCCACGAAAAGGGCGCCTTCACCGGTGCGCTCGAACGCCGCGCCGGCTGCTTCGAACTGGCGCAGAACGGCACCCTGCTCCTGGACGAGATCGGCGACATGCCGGTAGCCACACAGGCCAAGCTGCTGCGCGTGCTCGAGGATTCGCGCGTCCGCCGCCTGGGCGGCAAGAGCGAGATCCTGGTGGACGTCCGCGTCATCGCCTCCACCAACAAGGTCCTCTCCGAAGCGCTCAAGAAGAACGAACTGCGCGAGGATCTGTACTACCGGCTCAATGTCTTCCACATCGTGCTTCCGCCGCTCCGCGAGCGCCTCGACGATCTCCCTCTGCTGACCGAGGCGCTACTCGGAGACATGAACCGGAAGCACGGCACCAAGGTCGTCGACGTATCGCCGGACGTGATGGAAGAGTTTCGCCGCTATCACTGGCCCGGCAACGTGCGGGAACTCAGGAACACCCTGGAGCGGGCGGTGATCCTCACCGGTGAAGGAATCATCTGTGCGGTCCACCTGCCGGGGAACTTCAACCCCACCGTGGCGGCTGTCAGAGCCGCTGACGCTGGCGATCCCGCATCGGTCCGGCTGCGCGTCGGCACCACCATCGACGAAGCGGAGAAGGCGCTCATCCAGCACACCCTCGAGCACACCAGAAACAACAAGACGCGGGCCGCGGAGATTCTGGGGATCAGCCTGAAGACGCTGCACAACAAGCTGAAGGAGTATGGTGCAGCCGAGAGCGAGACCGCGCCCGGCTGAGGCCTGCGCCCCAGGTCCAGGTTGACCAATGCTTTCGATGCGCACCGCCGTACTCCAGACCATGGCAACGCTGTGGCGCCGCTTCGTGCCGCGGCCGGGCGATTTGTCCCTGCGGACGCGGCTGCGCCTGTTCGTCCTGATGCTGATGTTCTCCGTGGTCACGGCGCTCTCGCTCCTGCACCTCTACACCCTCGGCAAGTTCGGCTTCGAGGATGTTCTGCAACGGGCGCAGAACACCAGCCACGAAGTGCAGAGCTTCGTCCAGCAGCGCGTGCGCGAGATGGTGTACGATTTGCCCCCGGAGCGCCGGACCGAAGCCCATAGAACGCTCTATGCCAGCCTGCTGGCGGCCGACGAAGAGGTGCCCGTGTTTCTGCGCGATATCGGGTCGAACTCGCGAGCGATCGTCGAGATTTCGATTTCCGACGCCTCCGGGCGGATCCTGGCGGACGATCCGCTCCCGTCTCGCGTCGGCCAGAAGGTAGCGCACCTGCCGAATTTCGAGGCGTGGGCGAAGAAGAGCCCCTGGCAGAAGCTGTCGGAGGTCTTCTCCGAGCGCCGGGACTACCAGGTCGTGCTGGATATCCGCGAACAGGGGCAGACGACGCCCGTCTTCAGCATCGAGGTCGTGCTTTCTTCCATCCTGCTTCGCGAGATTGTGCTGCCTCAGGTGCGAAGCATCGCCCTGATCTTCCTCGGCGCGTTGCTGCTGTCGTTGCTGCTGGCGGTGGTCGTTTCGAACCTGGTGCTGCGGCCGCTCGATAACATTGGTCAGGCCATCGACCGGATCAGCCGTGGCGAGTTGGCCAATGCGTCCTGGGTACCCGAAGGTTCGGCCAAGGAATTCGCCGCCGTGCAGTCCAAGCTGAACCTGCTCGGCCAGCAGTATCGCGGCGCGCGGCAGGACGCCATCCAACTCCGCAGCAACGTCGAGCAGCTTCTCGAGCGGCTGGAGGAAGTGGTGCTGCTCTTCGACCGCGACGACCGCCTCGTGATGGCGGGCCGCGCGGCCGAGAGCATACTGGGCCGCGGCCGCTGGGAGATCATGGGCCGCACCCTTACCGACCTGTTTCCTCCCTCGACCGCGCTGGGCGCGGCCTTGCGCAATGCAATCGAGCTGCGCCAGCCTCTAAAGGATGTTCCTCTGGCGCTCGAGAGCGGGCCGGGCACGCGCGTGCTGGCGAGCGCCGAGGTGCTGGAGTCGTTCCCGGACCGCCAGCGTATCGGCACCTTGATCACCTTGCGCGACGCCGAGACCCGGCGCCAGATCCGTTCGCAGCTCGACGTCTCGGCGCGCCTCGCCGCCATCAGCCGCCTCACCGGCGGAGTGGCGCACGAAATCAAGAACCCGTTGCAGGCTATCACGGTCCACATGGAAGTGCTCAAGTCGAAGCTGGCCGACCAGTACGACAATGTCGGCGTCGAGATCGAGACGATCGCCCGCGAGATCCTGCGCCTGGACCGCGTGGTGAAGACCTTCCTCGATTTCACGCGACCCGTCGACCTGAAGATGCGCGACATCGGGATGGTCACGCTGGTTCAGGACGTGGCCGGGCTGGTGGGCCCCTCGGCCGGCCGCCAGAACGTACACATCGAGGTGGATTCCGACCCCGAAGAGATCTACGTCCACGGCGACCCCGACCTGTTGCAGCAGGCCATCCTGAACGTGGTGGCCAACGGCGTCGAGGCCATGAAGAACGGCGGCCTGTTGCGGATCCAGCTCACGCGCGAGGGCGACGAGTGTTGCGTGAGCATCTCCGACGAGGGCGCCGGCATCCCACTGGAGATTCGCGAACAGATCTTCCATCTCTATTTCACGACCAAGGGCAAGGGGTCTGGAATCGGCCTGGCCGTGACCTTCCGCGTGGTTCAGTTGCACAATGGTACTATCGACTTCACGAGTGAAAGCGGCCGGGGGGCGACTTTTCGCCTGCGGATACCGGCGATCTACAAGGAGGAGTTTGGCCGAGCGCAGTCTATTGGGAAAGAAGGCACAACGGGCGACTGAGCGAAGCGGGCAAGGATGAGAAACACGCGAATCCTCTTGGTTGCGGCGCTGGCCCTGGCGATTGGAACGCCCTCGTGTGCCGTGTGGCCGTTTCACAAGAAGAAGGTGACGCCCGTGCCGCCGCCGGCTCCTGCGCCGACCGCTCCGGCAGTGCGCCCCAAGCCGCGTAAGGTCGCAGTGCCCGCTCCTCCGGACATTGGCGCCAAGGAGCCGGATCTCCTCCACGCCGGTCCCTCCGTGCCGGCCGAACCGTTACCTCCGGCGCCGCGCCGCACTCCCAAAAAGGCGCGCACGCACGAGGATGCCGATGCGGCTCCCCTTGCTCCCGAACCCGAGCCGCCGGCCGCGGCCGTGCCGCTTCCCCAGTTCGAGCAGGTCCTGACCCCGGAGCAGACCAAGGCTTACAACGAAGAGATCGAGAGGAATATCGCCGACGCGCAGAGAGCGGTTGCGACGGTGGGAAGCCGGAGGCTGAACGGGGAGCAGACAACGTACCTGGCCCGCGTCCGGGCCTTCATCGACCAGGCCAACGAGGCGCGCAAGGCGGACCTGTTCCGCGCCCGAAACCTCTCAGAACGCGCCCGGGTGCTGGCCGAGGACCTTCTCAAGAGCGTCCAGTAAAGCGAACCGGGGACAGAATGAACTGTCCCCGGCGTCCAAGCCTGGTCTTCTTCGTCCGCTTGCTTACGCGCGCGGTTCCGTGCTGGCTCTCGCGGCAGAGCACCGAACCGCGACCGTGAGGGAGCGGACCACTAAACTAGTGAACTACCGGTGCGGCGCTGGCCGACATCGTGGCGTCGGGCACGAGCAGATTCACCACTACGCGGCGGCTTTCCTTCTTGCCCAAGTTCGCCGTCTTGGGCGTTTCGCCCAGACCGATGGTGTGAACGCGGCGCAGTGCAACACCTTTGTCCACCAGGTACCGAACCACGGCATCGGCGCGGCGAGCGCTCAAGCTGATGTTGTAAGCCGACGAGCCGGTGTGGTCGGTGAAGCCCTGCACCTCGATCTGGAAGCGCGGCATTCCCTGCACCGCCTGAACGACTGTGTCGAGCTTGGCCTTCTGTTCATCCGTCAGTGTGGCTTTGTTGAAGCCGAACAGGACGTCCTGGGTCGTGGCTACCTTGAAGTTGTCGATAGTCTCAACCTGATGCTGGACATCCGCTACCTTGGTGTTCGCCTGCTGAGCGAGGCCGTTCGCGGCTTGCGCGTCCTGGCCGGCCTGGACCGCCTTCTGGTCGGCCGTCTGGGCCGCCTTGGCTGCATCGTTGGCCTTGCTCTCGGCGCTCATCGCGCGCTCTTCCACGCGCGATACATCCTTCTGTTCTTTGTTGTCCAAGTTCGCGAGAGCATCGGACTGTTTCTTGTCGACATCGCTGACCCGCTTATCGACCGTGCCGACCTCTGTACGAACGAACTTCTTGGTGGCACAGCCTGGAGTAGCAAGGGCGACGAGCAACAGCAGACCCCCGGTTCCTAGTAGAGTGCGTGAATTCAACATGTGGTTTTACCCTCCCGTCCGATTAGGATCGCACGTCGGTGGCCATTTGGAAAGATCCAGAAGCACGAGACTTAGCGGGTGGCCCTGGTGGCGAGGGACGGCAAAAACTGCTCAAGTCCTCAAAAAGAAGGTAAAAAGTTCCGTTTTGGGTGCAGTTGGGGACAGTCCTGCAGTGAAGGCATTTTAATTGTCTCGACTCTCGCCGACGGCCGTTGCCGTGCCGTTTCCGCGAGTTGCGGCGCGGCGCCGCCTGCAAGCGTTCCCCACGCCCGCTTCCCCCGACGACGCCGCACCCCCAAACAACTCCAAGTTGCGCTTGGAGGAGCATTTGGCGTGCCACATCCGGGGCGGGCGCGCCGCTCCTCCGCTAGACTGAAGGCGTGCCTGCCGAGCCGTATGGGGTCTACGATCCGTTCGCGTGGTTCTACAACCAGGGGTGGGGTAGCGACTACCACCAGCAGGCCGCGCCGCTGCTCGCCGAGCACGTTTTTCCAAAGCTGGCGCCGGGGGCGCGGGTGCTCGATGTCTGTTGCGGGACCGGCGACCTGAGCCGCGTTCTGGCAGCTCACGGCTACCGGGTGACCGGGATCGACGGCTCGGAGGAGATGCTGCGCTTCGCGCGCGAGCAGACGCCCGGCGCCGAGTTCTGCCTGGCGGACGCGCGCCGTTTTTCGCTCGGCTCGCGCTTCGACGCCGCCTTGAGCACGTACGACAGCCTGAACCACATCCTGGATCCCGACGAACTCGAGGACGCCTTCAGCAGCGTGCGGCGCGCGCTCGTCGCAGGAGGCCTGTTCGTTTTCGACATGAACACCGAGGAATCCTTTGAGACGCTGTGGTGCGGCTCCTCCGGCACGGTCGAAGAAACGGCCGCTGGGATCACGCGTGCCAGCTACGACGCTGCGGACAAGATCGGCCGGGCGGACCTGACGCTGTTCCGGTTGGCCGAGGGCGCGACCTGGGGACGGTCCGACGTCACGGTGTTCGAGCGGTGCTACGCGGTGGAGGAGGTGACGGCCGCGCTCGGCCGCGCCGGGTTCACCGGGATCGACGCGCGCTCCGCGTCGGAACTGGGGATGCGGGGCGACATGGCCGTCGGCCGCGTGTTCTTCTTCGCGCTAAGGCCTTGACCCGGGGCGGGTTAGCTCGAAGGTGCCCAGCAGGAAGAAGCCTGCGGCGATCAGCCAGCGGAGGGCGACAAGCCAGGAGCGGTCGTGCATCAACAGACGGTTGACGCCCAGGAGGACAAAGCCGGCTCCTATGGATAGATACCACCAGCCCAACACGCGCGAGCGCTTTGCCGGGTCCATCTGTGGACCATGATAGCGGCTCCGGGCGTGGTCTCTCGACCCTCGGCAGGACTGGAGTCCTGCCCCACTCGGACCCCGAAATGGCGTGGTTGGATGCGCAAAAATACCCTTTCGGATCTTATGCACTTCATGGAACGGGCTTCCCGTGTAAGATGGTTTGTCTCGGCACCGGCCTGACTCGGAGGGCGCTCTCCCGTAGGCGCTCGAAGGTTGGAACCGTCTGCCGGGTCTGTCCATGGGCATCAATATTGGCATTGACATCGGCGCCATAAGTCTAAAGCTCGCAGCCTTGGGCAGAGTAGAGGACCGTGCTGCGCTCGAATCCCTTTGTGCCGCCAAGCCCTCGTTCCGTCTCATGAACTGGGACGCGCAGGCCGGCAAGCGCGTCCCGCTGGTCCTCTCCGATTACAGGCGGATCACCGGAAGTCCGATTCAATCGACCTTCGACCTGCTGCAGGAGTTCTACGAGATCATCCCGGAGACCCGCGTCGAGGGAATCCGCGTTACGGGTTCGGGCAGCCGCACCATCGCCAAGATCCTGGGGATCTACTTCGAGAACGAGTTCAAGGCCATCGCGCGGATGGTGGCAGCGTTTTATCCCGAGGTCCGCACGGTGTTCGAACTGGGCGGGGAGAGCGCGAAGTACATACGCCTGGAGCCCCCACCGGGCGGCGGCCCGGCGACGATCGTCGATTACGACCGCAGCGGCGAGTGCGCGGCGGGGACCGGCTCGTTCCTCGATCAGCAGGCCACGCGCATGGGCTACTCGGTCGAGGAGATAGGCGCGGTGGTATGCGAGGCGAACTGCGCGGCGCGGATTGCGGGGCGCTGCTCGGTGTTCGCCAAGTCCGACATGATCCACGCGCAGCAGAAGGGATACACGCCGTCGGAGATTCTGCGCGGCCTTTGCGACGCGGTCGCCCGCAACTACAAGAGCGGGATTGCGAAGGGCCGTCCGGTGACGCCGCCGGTGGCGCTCATCGGCGCGGTTTCGCAGAACGCGGGGGTCACGGCCGCGATACGGGAGGCGTTCGGCCTCAAAGAAGACCAGCTCTTCGTGCCCGAGCTCTACGCCTGGTGCGGCGCGGTGGGAACGGCGATCCTCGAAGCCGAGGAACGAAAGAAGCGCTCGCTGCGCGAGATTCACCGGCTGAGCCAGCACGACGGCGAGGAACGGGTTGAGGACGCCACCCCGCTCTCCATGGAGAAAGTCGTGCTGTTGCGCGACCGCGTTCCGGCGTACGTTCCGCCCGCGGGGGACGCCCCGATCCCTGCCTACCTGGGCATCGATATCGGCTCGGTCTCGACCAACGTGGTGGCCACCGATGAATACGGCACGGTGATCCAGGACATCTATCTACGAACGGCGGGCCGCCCGATCGAGGCGGTGCAGAAGGGGTTGAGCGAAGTACAGGCGCAGTGGGGCGGGCGGCTCCAGATTCTGGGCGTCGGCACGACGGGTTCGGGCCGGGAACTGATCGCGGAGCTGGTGGGCGCCGATGTGGTGAACGACGAAATCACGGCCCACAAGACCGGCGCGCTGTACATCTCGAGCACGCTGGGCGGCGAGCCGGTGGACACCATCTTCGAGATCGGCGGCCAGGACTCGAAGTTCATCTCGATAGAGAACGGCATCGTGGTGGATTTCGCGATGAACGAAGCGTGCGCGGCGGGCACCGGGTCGTTCCTCGAGGAGCAGGCCGAGAAACTCCGCATTAGCATCAAGGGCGAGTTCGCGAAGCTGGCGCTTTCCTCGGCGCGGCCGACGCGGTTGGGCGAGCGCTGCACGGTGTTCATGGAGCGCGACGTGACGGGGTGGATGCTGAAGAACGAATCGGTGCCGGACATCGTGGCCGGGCTGGCCTATTCGATCGCCCTCAACTACCTGAACCGCGTGGTGCGCGGGCGCAAGATCGGCAAGGTGATTTACTTCCAGGGCGGCACGGCGTACAACGACTCGGTGGCGGCCGCATTCGCCAGCCTGTTGGGGAAGAAAATCACGGTGCCGCCGTATAACGGCGTGGTGGGTGCGATCGGCATGGCGCTGATCGCGCGGCAGTGGCACCTGGCGACGCGCGGCGCATCGCGGTTCCGCGGGTACGATCTCTCCAGCCTGCAGATGGCGACGCGCGACTTCGTGTGCAAGGCCTGCACGAACCTGTGCGACATCAAGGAATTCACCATCGAGGGCCACAAGAGCTACTGGGGCGACAAATGCTCCGATAAATTCCGTAAGCCCTCGACGACCGGACGCAAGCCGGTGATCGAGGACCTGTTCGCGTTTCGCGAGCGGCTGCTCGAAGGCCTGGCGGGCCAGCCGGCGGCCGGCGCGAAGTTCCAGCGGGTGCCGGGCAAGCTGTGCGTGGGGCTGCCGCGGGCGATGTCCACCTTCGAGCACCTGCCGTTCTGGCACCGCTATTTCACGGAGCTCGACATACAGGTGGCGCTGTCGCCGATGACGGATCCGAAGATCGCGGCGGCGGGGTTGGAGATGGCGCTGGCGCAGCCGTGCTACCCGATCCAGGTGGCGCATGGGCACGTGGCGGCGCTGATCGAGATGGGCGTGGACTACGTTCTGGTTCCGAATCTGCTCAACGCCGATATGGGACCGGAAGGCACCGGGACCGCGCACTTCTGCCCGTGGAACCAGACGCTGCCGTTCGTGCTGGAATCGGCGCCGCGCCTGGAACCGCACCGGCACATGTTCCTGATCCCGCGGCTGCACTTCCAGTTGGGCCGCGAGCAGGTGAAGAGCGGGTTGTACGAGGCCATGCGGCGGCTAGGCGTGAGCCGGCGCGCGAGCGACCGCGCCACGGACGCAGCGTATGCCGCGCAGCGGGAGTTCCAGAGCCAGCTGCTCGAAGCCGGGCGGAAGGCGCTGGAAGTTCTGGACCACACGGGCGAGCCCGGGCTGCTGCTGGTGGGCCGGCCCTACAACATCTATGACCGCGCGGTGAACTGCGACATCCCGCGCAAGCTGCGGCACCGGTACGGGGCCAACGTCATTCCCATCGACTTCGTGGTGACGGGGCGCGAACCGGTGGACGACCTGCATCCGAACATGTACTGGGCGTCAGGCCGCAAGATTTTGAGCGCGGCGCGGTTGGCTTCGACGCGGCCCAATCTGCACGTGGTCTACATCTCGAACTTCAAGTGCGGGCCCGATTCCTATATCAAGCACTTCACGCGCGAGGCGGCGGGCGCTCCGCTGCTGGTGCTGCAGTTCGACGGCCACGGCAACGACGCCGGCTACATGACCCGCTGTGAAGCGTATCTCGATAGCAAAGGAATTCTGCGATGTTACAAGTCGGGGACGGAAACGGATCCGGCGGCCGCCGCAATCCACTAGCAGGCAAGCGGGTTTTCATCCCACCGATGGCCTACGGCAGCGGCCGGACCTTCGCCGCGGCGTTCCACGCGCTGGGTCTCGATGCCGACATCACGCCGCCCTCCGACAGCCGGACGCGCGAACTGGGCGCGCGCTACACTTCCGGCGACGAGTGCTATCCCGCCAAAGTGACCGTGGGCGATTTTATGAAGGTGCTGGAGCGGCCCGACATCGACCCGGCTAAGACTGTTCTGTTCATGCCCACCGCGGACGGCCCGTGCCGCTTCGGACAGTACGCGCCGTATCTGCGGCGCATCCTGGAAGAGAACGGGTATCCGCACACCAGCGTGATTTCTCCCTCGAGCCACGATGGCTACGCGGATTTCGGCGATCTGGCGCGCCAGTTCGTGCGCACGGCGTGGCGGGCCCTGATCGCCGCCGATATTCTCCAGAAAGTGCTGCTGCAGCACCGGCCCTATGAAGCGGAGAAGGGCGGCACGGAAGCCGTCTACGAGGAATGCCTGGTGGACGTGTGCCAGACTATCGAGAGGGCTCCGCTCGAGCCGGGGACGCAACTGAAGGCGATGCGCGAGGCGATGGTGCGTTCGCGGGACCGTTTCCGCGCGCTGCCGGTACGGCGCAACCGCTCGACGCCGCTGATTGGGATCGTAGGCGAGATCTTCTGCCGGCTGCACTGTTTCTCGAACGAGGACCTGGTGCGGCGGCTGGAGGAATACGAAGCGGAAGCGTGGATCTCGGACATCACGGAGTGGGTGTGGTACACGATTTCCGAGCAGTTCCGCAAGCTCCACCTGGTGGGGCGCCAGTATTCGCTGGATGCGTTCAAGGCGTGGATCCGCAAGCGTGTGCAGAAGCGCGACGAGCACGTGCTGCTGGAGCCGTTCCGGGACGATTTCGTGGGCTACGAAGAGCCGCTGGTCGAGGACGTGCTCGAAGCGGCGCGGCCCTATCTGCCGGCGGATGGGGCGCTGGGCGAGATGGTGCTCAACGTGGGGAAGGCGATTTGCCTGGCCAAGAAGGGCGCGGACGGGATCATCGATATCAGCCCGTTCACTTGCATGAACGGGATTGTTTGCGAGGCGGTTTACCCGCGCGTTTCGCGGGATTTCGGCGGGATTCCGATTCGCAACTTCTATTTTGATGGGACGCAGAACGACCTGGACCGGGATTTGGGCGTGTATTTGGAATTGGCGCGGAACTATCAGAAGCGGAAGCAGTGGCAGCGGGTGTGGCCGGCGGAGGTTGGGGCGTAGGCTGTAGCCGTCGGACACCGGAGGCGGGGAAGGTTATGGCAGACGAACCCGTCGACAAATGGCGGACTGAAACGAGCGACCCTACAACAAGGCAGAACTCGCCGGGATTGGGAGGCTTATCCCCGATAATGACATTTGGATCGCCGCAAGGGCGCGGCAGTTCGATCTCCCGTTGGTGACCAGGGACGCGCATTTCGCGGCGGTACCTCGATTGACAACGCTCGCCTGGTAACTCGGCTCTTCTGGGGAGGAGCGCGGTTGAGGCTGAACACTACGGAATCCACTGGGGGAGCGGGCGTTTTGCGTGTAGCGGAACGGGCGAGGGTGATTCTGAGAGTCAGGATGGCGAGTCTCGATCGGTCGCAATGCCCATCCGTGGAGCGTGTCCCCGGCGGTTCGACGGGCTTGACCGGGAGCAGGTCAAGGCGGTCATTGAGCTCGCGGCCCGCAGTCTCGATATCGCGTCTTAGATGCTCATTCTCTTCGATCAGGCAACGCCGGTACCGATTTGCCGGCTTCTGGAAGGCCGCACCGTCCGCACGGCAACGCAACAGGGTTGGGACAGGGCGCAGAATCGCGATCGTTGTCCTTGGCCAGCAGCAGTGGCCGGTGCTTCGGCGTCACATCCAGCTCGTCATTGAAGCTGTCGATGCGGCCACTCATGGCAGTTTCGCCGAGGTTGAAATCCCGTACGAGTGAAGCTCCGGCGCGGCAGGAGCAATCGGCCCGCTTTCTTCAGACCCTCGCGAATCGCTTGCTTGAGCACGGTCTGGTAGCCGGCGCCGGTTTTTTCCGCGATCCGTTTGGCACGCTCGAGGTCCGCAACCGGGATGCGAATGGAGATCGCTTGGGTTGCGCTCTGTTTGGCACGTTCCATAATCGCCTCGAGGATTTTCGGATCGGTCTTCCTGATCTTCAGTCCCTTGGAACGGATGAGCGTTCCGGCCTTGAGCGCGCGAGTGAACTCGCGCTCGGTCTCGCGGCGGCCCTGCGGGGTCGCGTACCAGTCGGCCTCCTCAGTCGATTTGCGCACCATACTTCCTCCTCTCCGCGGCGTTCATCTCATAGGCGGTCACGGTTCGGAAGTGTTCGGAAGAGCTTCCCGCGAATCGTGAACACCGCGCGGATGGTCACATGCGGACGAACCGCCGCCTCTTCAACCTCGAGGGGCGTCACCCCGTGGAGCATAATGTGGCCCACATTGGCGGCCTCCCACTATATACGATAGCCGTATATACGGGACATCGTCCGCTACCGGCGGGCGTCGAGCAGGCGGATGGCTCGCTCGAGGACCGGGAGGGCACGGGCCGCGTCGGGGCCGGCGATTTTGTCGGGTGTGTCGTTCGCGGAATGCAGGATGGTGACGGCGCGAGGCAGGGGATCCGGGGGCCGGCCGTGGAAGAACGCGAGAATGCCTTCGATCTCACGGCCGTCGATGAGAGCGATGCCCAGCGTCTCAACCTTGGCGGCCACGAAGGTGCCGTCGTCGCCTGGCGGGTAGTCGGGCCCCAGAACGAGCGGGAAGCGGGACGCCGCGGCGGCCTCGGTCATGGCCCGCGCGGAAGGCGACTGGGCGTTCTGGGAGCCGACCCACAGCGTGTCGCCGTATGCGAAGACGTCCACGTTGAGGTAGACCGCGGGCAGGCTGTGGCGATGCGCGGCGACGTAGGCTCCGGAGCCCACCGCCCCCTTTTCCTCCAGGTCGAAGAAGGCTGCGCTCAGGCGGTAGGCCTTGAGGGGAGTCCGCTTGAAGGCGGCCAGCAACTCGATGACGGCGCTGTCGCCGGAAGCGTCGTCGACCGCGCCCTGCCCCACATCCACGCGGTCCGAGTGGGCGCCGAGCAGGATCTCCTTTTCGGCGGCGGCTGGCGCGGGGAGAGTGGCCAGGATGTTGACTCCCTTCCCGCCCGCGGCGTTGAAGTTCTCGAGGCGGTAGGGGATGCCCAGGGCGGTCAGCTGAGCGGTGATCGCGGCACGGCGGGCGGCGCTGTCTGCGCCCAGCGTAATCGCGGCCACGCGGTTCTCGAAAGCTGCACCGTCGTAGGACGGACCGGCTGCCAGGGGCAGGCAGAAGAAGACTGCGAGAACGGATCGCCGCATGCTCTTCTATGATGGCAGAGCGCGGACGGTCCGCTCCCTGGCGGTTGTCCGCTCCCTGACGGTCGCGGTTCAGTGCTGTGGGGCTACTCGGGCAGCGTGAGGGCGCTCTTCATGCTGAACTTGCACCCCATGGAGCTATTGGGCGCCACGGTGTGCGGCTGGCCCCCAGTAATCAGCAGTGTGAAAAAGCCTTCTGGCACTACAATCTCGCCGGCCTCGGTGACCATGCTCATGTCGCGCGGGTTCAGTTCGAACGTTACCTGCTGCTCGGCGCCGGGCTCGAGGTGTACACGCTGGAATCCGCGCAACGCCTTGAGCGGGGCGCCCGGCACACTGGGAAAGGTGAGATACAACTGGACCACTTCGTCGCCAGCGACCTTGCCGGCGTTCTTGACCGTGGCCTGGACAGGGAACGGCTTGGCGGGATCGGCAGGCTCCGAGGAACACCTCAGGTCGTTGTAAGTGAAGTCGGTGTAACTCAACCCATATCCGAAGGGATAAAGCGGCTCGCCGTCGAAGTAACGGTAAGTGCGGCCTTTCATCGAGTAATCCTCGAACGGCGGCAGTTGACTTACTCCCTTGTAGAAGGTCACGGGCAAACGTCCCGCGGGATTGTTGCGGCCGGAGAGGGTTTCGGCAACCGCGGCGCCGCCCTCCTCGCCGGGGTACCACGCTTCGAGGATTGCGTTGGCGTGTCCCTTGGCCCAGTTCACGCTGAGGGCGCTGCCGTTCATCAGTACCACCACCAGCGGCTTGCCGGTTGCGGCCACGGCTTCGAGCAGGTCCTGCTCGGGCTTGGGAAGGTCGAGGCTGGTGCGGTCGCCACCCTTGAAGCCATCCTCGTTGACATCCATTTCCTCGCCTTCAAGCTCGCTGGTGATGCCGACGACGGCCACTACGACATCCGCGTCCTTGGCCGCGGCAATGGCTTCAGGCGTCGGGCGGCGGTCCACCTTGGACCACACCAGGCGGGCGGCCGCACGGTCGCCCTGGCCCTGGCCGTAATCGACTTTCAACTGGCAGGGCTTGCCTTTCTCGAGGTGCACGCGACCCAGCCTGGTCTCGACGCCAACGGTCCGCCACATCTGGGTGACCAGTTTGCCGTCGAGCGAGACGCGGAAGAAGCCGGCGCCTTCGACACCGAGGTTGAAATCGCCCGTTTCGGGCGGCGTGAAGGTCGCTTCCCAAATGACTCGCAGCGGCTTCTTGCCGGCAACCTCGGGCGGCAGCGACGTGGCGAAGTGAATACCGGGCTCGATGCGGCTGGCGAGCGGCTTTGGTGTCGACATCAAACTCTCAAGCGAGATCTCAAGCACCGAGTAACTGGCGCGGGCGCCGGGCTTACCGCCGGTACTGAGCAGGTGGTCGGGCACAGGCGAGGCGCTGTTGCGCAGGAACTGCGTGCCGGGCTCAAAGCGGATCTGCGCGCCGGGGAACTCCGCCTTCAGCCCTTCCAGCACGGTGACCGAATGGGTTGGAATGCCGTTGTAATTGCCCAGCAGGACTTTGTACTGGTCGGCGAGGGGGCCGACGAGAGCGAGCTTCAGGCCCGAGGTCTTGAGCGGCAGAATGCCGTCATTCTTCAGCAGGACCATGGACTCATTGGCCAGCTTGCGCGCCATGGCGCGATGCCGCGGACTGTCCAGCAAGTTCTCGTCGATCTTGGAGTAGGGCACCATCTCCGGCGGGTCGAACATACCCAGCTTCATACGCGCGGTGAACAGACGCGTCAGCGCGACGTCGATCTCACTCTCCTTCAGGAGGCCCTGCTTCACGGCCTGGAGATAGGGGGCGTAGTCGTGATCGTTGTTCACCTTGGCCATGAAGTCGACGCACTCGTTGTCCATGCCGCGCTGGAGGCTGATGGCGGATGCCTCGGGCTGCGTGGGCTTGTAGTGGTGGCCGTGGTGGATGTCGATGACCGCCCCGCAATCCGACACCACGTATCCCTGGAAACCCCACTTGCCGCGCAACTGGTCTATCAGCAGGAACTCGTTGGCGCAGGCTGGCTGGCCGTTGATGCGGTTGTAGGCGCACATGACGGACCCGGCCTTGGCCTCGGTCAGCGTGGCGCGAAAGGCGGGCAAGTAGGTGTCCAGCTCATCGTGCTTGCTCGCTGGAACGTCCGCCGAGTGGCGCGTGGACTCCGGCCCGCTGTGCACGGCGAAGTGCTTCGGGGTTGCGATGGTCCGGTAATAACGAGGATCGTCGCCTTGCATGCCGGTCACAAAGGCCACGCCCATGCGCGCGGTCAGGAAGGGGTCCTCTCCGTACGTCTCCTGGCCGCGGCCCCAGCGCGGATCGCGGAAGATGTTGATGTTCGGCGCCCAGAAATCGAGGCCCTCGAAGATGTCGCTGTGGCCCATGCGGACGTCCTGCGCGTGCTTGATGCGGCCCTCGGTGCCGATCACGACGGCCATGTCGTGGATGGCGGGCGCGTCGAAAGTGGCGGCGAGGCCGACGGGTTCGGGGAACTCGGTAGTTCCGTTCACGGCGACGCCGTGCAGCGACTCACTCCACCAGTCATAGGCAGGGACGTTGAGCCGGGGAATGGCGCGCGCCTGGTTCACGAGTTGGGTGGCCTTCTCTTCGAGAGTCATGCGGTGGACGAGGTCGGCCGCACGCTGCTCGGGTGGCAGGGCGGGATCAAGGTAAGCGGGCCGCGGCGCTTGTTGCGCGCCGACGGTGCACACGGCGAGGGCCATCAGGCAGATTGTTCTCATGGGTGTCTCTAAATGGTAGGTTTCGGCGGCGGGGGGTGTCAACAGAGGTGGGGGGCGGTCCGCTTGCTTACGCGCGCGGTTCGGTGCTGGCGGCGGCGCGGTTCGTTGCTGGCGGTTCGGTGCTGACGGTTCATCGGGGCTTTCGCGCCGTTCGTCGGGAATCCCTTCGATTCGTCGGGCGGCACGGACAAGGGCGCGGGAATGGGCTTACGCTGATCTCAAATGATTGAAGTCGAGCAACTGCGGAAATCGTATGGAGAGCTTGTCGCCGTGGACGGGGTTTCGTTCACCGCGCGGCCGGGCGAGATCTTCGGGCTGCTGGGGCCGAATGGCGCCGGCAAGACCACCACCATCGGCTGCATCTCGGGCCTGCTCGCGCCCACTTCCGGGCGCGTCCGCGTGATGGGGCACGACGTGGTCCGCGAGGGAACCGCGGCGCGGCAGGCGCTGGGCGTGGTGCCGCAGGAGATCGCGCTCTACGAGGAGCTGTCGGCCATCGAGAACCTGAAGTACTGGGGCGGGGCGCAAGGATTGCGGAACCCGCTGCTGGGCGAGCGGATTCAGAAAGTGCTCGAGCTGACGGGCCTGGGCGACCGCGCGCGCGAGCCGGTGAAGCGCTTCAGCGGCGGCATGAAGCGGCGGCTCAACTTCGCCTGCGGCATCGTGCATCAGCCCCACGTTCTGCTGCTCGATGAACCCACCGTGGGCGTGGATCCACAGAGCCGGATGCGGCTACTGGAGCTGGTTCGGGCGGAAGCGCAGTCGGGGACGTGCGTGCTGTACACGACGCATTACATGGAAGAGGCGGAGACGCTTTGCGACCGGCTGGCGGTGGTGGATCGCGGAAAGGTGATTGCGGCGGGCACGCTGGCGGAGTTGCGGTCGATGCTGGAGGAGCGGGATCTGCTGCGGCTCTCCGGGGTGTTCCAGCCGGACGCGGCGCGGGCGGCGGTTGCGCCGATCGACCGGATCGAGGTGCTGCAGGCGGAAGAGAAACTGCTGGTGCTGTCGCTGGTGGACGCATCGCGGAAGCTGCCGGCCATCTTCGCGGCGCTTGAAGCTGCAGGGAGTGAAGTGCGCGGCACTACGCTGACGCAGCCAAGCCTGGAGAGCCTGTTCATCAAGCTCACCGGCAAGGAGCTGAGGGAATAGGCCATGCACTTCATCTGGATCTCGGTGATCAAAGACCTGCGCCGCTGGCGCCGCGACCCGTTCACGCTAGCCGTCTGGCTGGCGATCCCGCTGGCGCTAGCGGTGCTGCTGAACGTGGTGTTCGGGGGCGGCGGGAAGCCCGCGCCACGCGGCGTGCTGCTGATCTTGGATGAGGACAACACGTTCGCGAGCAAGATGGTGAGCGGCGTGTTTCATCGCGATCCGCTGGACAAGATGCTGACACTTGAACGCGTGCGGCGCGAGGAAGGGCGGCGGCGGATGGATCGCGGCGAGGCGTCGGCGCTTCTGGTCATTCCGGCGGGCTTCGCGCAGGCGGTCCATCGCGGCGGAACGTTTCGGTTGCAGTTGGTCACCAACCCAAGCCAGAGCATCCTGCCGAAGGTGATCGAAGACACCGTGTCGATCACTTTGGACATGTTGGGCACGCGGCGGGGCGGGCCGGCGATCGGCCTGAAGACGACCGTGATTCCGGAGAGGAAGCAGGAAAAAAGCTTCGCGGCGCTGTTCTTCCCCAGCATGCTTTGCATGGCGGTGTGGATGATCGCGAACGCGCTGGCCGGGGAGATCTGGAAGGAACGCGCGCTCGGGGCGCTGCGGCGCCTGGCGGTGATGCCGGTGCGCATGGCGGGTTTTCTGGCGGGCAAACTTCTGGGCGTAGCGCTGGTGTTTGCGTGCGTCGCGGGGACGGGGCTGGTGACGGTGCGATGGCTGGGCGGGGTTCCGGTGGCCAGCCTGCCGGCTGCGATCCTGTGGCTGATACTGGCGGGCGTGGCGTTCTATCTGCTGTTGCTGCTGGTGTCGATGTCCGCTTCGACGCCGCGCGGCGCCAGCATGCTGGGGAACCTGGTGATGTTTCCGCTGGCGCTGGTGGGCGGGTGTTTCTTTCCATTCGAGGTGATGCCGGCGTGGATGGCCGCGGTGGGGCGGTGGACTCCGACGGGGTGGGCGGTGACGCAGTTCTCGATGATTCTGGACGGCTCGGCGCAGGCGGCCGGGCTGGCGGCCGCACTGGCTGGCCTAGTGGCGGCGAGCGCGCTGGCGTTCCTGGTGACGCTGATGCGGCTGCGGCGGAGTTTCGCGTTATGAAAACCAAAATGCTGCGCGATGCGTTTTTTCTGGCCCGCATGGACCTGCGGCACCTGGCTCGCAGTCGCGAGACTCTGATGTGGACGTTCGTGATGCCGGTGATCTTCTTCTACTTCCTCGGCGCGATCACGGGCAATTTCCGCGGCGGCTCGAAGGACACGCTTGCAGTGAGCGTCGCGTCGGACGCAGGGTTTCTGGCGGACCAGCTGATCGACAGGCTGGGGGCGCGGGATTTCAGCGTGGTGCGGACTCGGACGGAGGCGGAGTTTCTCGGGTATCCGCGCAGGCTCGAGATTCCGGCAGGCTTCACGGCGGCGGCGCTGGCGGCGAAGCCTGTGACGCTCGAGCTCACGCGGGTGGGCGACGAGATGGGGGCGAGCTACGACCGGGTCCGGATCGAGCGCACGCTGAATCGCGTGAGGTCGGATCTGGGCAGCGGCGCGGTCACGGCTGAGCGGCTCACGGAACTGGCGCGGCAGCCGCGAGCGTTGGAGGTGGAGGTAAAGGCCGCGGGCAAGCGCGTCGATCCGCCGATTGGCTTCGAGCAGTCGGTACCCGGCACGATGGTGATGTTCACGCTGCTGGTGATGTTCACCAGTGGCGCGGTTTCGCTCACCATCGAACGGAGGAACGGAATTCTGCGGCGGCTTGCATCGTCATCGATGTCGCGCGGGGCGGTGGTGCTGGGCAAGTGGGGCGCGCGGTGGGCGATGGGGATGGTGCAGATCGCTTTCGCGATGGTCGCGGGCAGCGTGCTGTTCCACGTCCATTGGGGGCCGAGCGTGGCGGCGGTGGCGGCGGTCGTGGCGGTGCTGGCGGCGTACGGCGCACTGGCGGCGACGCTGGGCATGGCGCTGGGGAATTTCGGGCGCACCGAGGCTCAGGTGATTGGGCTCGGCGTGATCGCGAGCAACCTGCTGGCGGGGCTGGGCGGATGTTGGTGGCCGATCGAGGTGACGCCGGTGTGGTTGCAGAAGGCGGCGCTGTTCCTCCCCACGGGGCTGACCATGGACGCGCTGCACAAGGTGGTGAACTTCGGCGCGCCGCCGGCAGCGGTGATCCCGCACTTGTGCGCGCTGGTGGCCGTGGCGGTTGTGGCGGGATGGGTGGTGGCGCGGGGGTTCCGGTTTCAGTGAGACCTCAGGCGAGACGTTCCGTCTCCCGCGGGTGCGAGCGGGCGACCGGATGAGTACGCCGAGCAGTGGCGTGTGACTGCCTAGGTCCGCTTGCTTACGCGCGCGGTTCGGTGCTGCAGCAGGGCGCTACTCCAGCACGTGGATGTTCTTGCTGGCGCACATTTCTTTGAGGATCTTCGGCCAGACGGTGACGCTGACCTCGCCGAGGTGGGCTTTGCGCAGGAGCAGCATCAGCGTGCGAGCCTGACCTATGCCTCCGCCGACACTGAGCGGGATCTCGCCGTTCAGAATGGCCTGGTGATACGGGTACCTCAGGAAGTCGAGCTGTCCGGTGAGCTCGAGTTGCTGGACGAGCGTTGCGGCGTTCACGCGAATGCCCATCGACGACAGCTCGTGGCGGCGTTTGGTGACGGGGTTCCAGACCAGGATGTCGCCGTTGAGACCGTGCATCGGCCGGCCCTCGGCGGAGCGGGTCTCGGTGACCCAATCGTCGTAATCGGCCGCGCGCATCTCGTGCGGGTACCCGTCCTGGAGCGTCCAGCCGATGCCGATGATGAAGACGGCCGGGAACTTCTGTAGGATCGCGGTCTCGCGCTGCTTGCGCGGCAGGTCGGGATACAGATCGAGGATCTCCTCGGCGTGCAGGAAGGTGAGCTCGTCGCGCAGGTCGGGATAGCGGCTGTCCTTGAGTTGCGGGAACAGTTCCTGGACGCGACGGTCGGCGCCCACGAGCACCTTCCAGATTTTACGGACGACCTCTTTGAGGAAGCCGAGATTGCGCTCTTCGGCGGTGATGGCGCGCTCCCAATCCCACTGATCGACGTAGGCGCTGTGGTCGTGGTCGAGGAAGTAGTCCTTGCGAACGGCGCGCATGTCGGTGCACAGCCCTTCGCCGGTCTCGATTCCGAGGCGCTTCAGGGCCATGCGCTTCCACTTGGTGGCGGCCTGTACGACCTGCGCGTCGATGGGGTGCTTGCCGTGGTCGTTCGAGATGTGGAACTGGATCGGGGTGCGCGATCCATCGCGATCGAGGTAGTCGTTCACGCCACTCTCGGCGTCGACGATGAGCGGAACGGTCACCATCATGAGGTTCAGCTCGCGGCAGAGGTTTTCCTCGATGTAGTTCTTGGCCGCGAAGATCGCGGTCTGGGTGTCTTTGGGGGTCAACAGCGAATGGTAATCGCTGGGGAGAATCTTCTCCAGCTCGGCATAGTCGCCGATGCCCGGCCCCGCCAAGTCAGCCTTCTTGTCGGATTGGTTGTCCATGAACGGCCTCCGAACGTACTGTAGCGCCGAACGGAGGGGGGTGGCGGAACGGCAAGGTCCGCTTCCTGACGGTCGCGGTTCGGCGTTGGTGGCGAGGCATGGAGCGCGCGGCGGCGGGCGCGGGGATGCTACAACGGGGAGTCATGCTTCGACTCGCTCTGATCCTGACGACGGCGACGCTGTGGGCCGCGGCGCCCGAGGTGCCGGGGTACCACGTTGCGGGCGGGGCGGCCGGTGGGTGGGCGCCCATGTTGCAATCGCTAGGGCTGCCGGAGCGGCCGGAGGCGGAGGCGCGCGTGATCGTCGTCCCCGCGGGCACGGCGGCGGGGGACTGGATCGAGCGGGCGGATCGCGGCGCGGTCGTGATCCTCGAAGGCGATTCCGAGGCTGCGCGGAGCTTGGGGTTTGTCGCGGGCGCGAAGAAGATCGGCGTGCGGTCGGTGCGCGACGCGCGGCAGCCGGACCTGCGGATCAAGTGGGAGAAGGCCGTGAACGTGAGCGTGTTCGCGGTTCCGAGCACTGCGAAAGTGCTCTGCCGCGAGCGCGGGTCGGGCGCGCCGCTGATGGCAACGCTGGCGCGCGGCGGCGGCGCGGTGCTTTGGGTGGCTCTCGGGCCTGGTGACGACGGATACGAACGGTTCCCGTTCCTTCCGCAGGCGCTGGTCGATCTGGGGGTCAAGCCGCCTTTCGAATCTCGCCGGTTGTGGGCCTTTTTCGATTCCGCCTACCGGCTCCATATCGACTTCGATGCGATGGCCCGGCAATGGCGCGGGGCAGGCATTTCGGCGCTGCACGCGGGCGCCTGGGCGTTCACGGAGAGCAATCCGGAGAGCGACGAGTATTTGCGCAACTTGATTGCGGCGTGTCACCGGCACGGCATCCTGGTCTACGCATGGCTGGAACTGCCGCACGTGAGCGACGCGTTCTGGAAGCAGCACCCCGAGTGGCGGGAAAAGACCGCGCGCTTGAAAGATGCGCACGTGGACTGGCGGCTGCTGATGAACCTGGTGAATCCGGACTGCCACCGCGCAGTTGCCGCGGCTATTCGAGGCATGATGCTGCGGTTCGACTGGGACGGCGTGAACCTCGCCGAGATTTACTTCGACGGCATCCAGGGCGTCAAGAACGTCTCCGAGTTCACGCCCATGAACCAGGACGTGCGGCGCGAGTTCCGCGAGAGCCACGGGTTCGATCCGTTGGAGCTGTTCCGGGGGCGGCGCGATCCGAAACATCTGCGCGAGTTTCTGGATTATCGCGTGGACCTGATCGAGCGGCTGCACGGGGAGTGGCTCGACGAGCTGGCGAAGATCCGCGAGGAGCGGCCGGGCCTGGACCTGGTGGTGACGCACGTGGACGACCGCTTCGACACCACCATGCGGGACAACATCGGCGCCGATGCCGCTCGCGTGCTGCGGCTGACGGACCGCTACGAGGCCACGTTCATCGTGGAGGACCCGGCTACGCTGTGGGGCCTCGGTCCGGCGCGCTACGCCGAGATCGCGCGGCGCTACGTTCCGCTCACGAAGCACCCGGAGAACCTGGGCGTGGACATCAACATCGTGGATCGCAGCAAGGCATACCCGACCGGGAAGCAGGTGGGCGCGGAGGCGCTGGAGCTGTTCCATACGGCGGCCGGGGCGTTTTCGCGCGTAATATTCTACTACGAGCGCTCGATCGATCCGGCGGATTTGCCGCTGCTGCCGGCCGCGGCGGCGGCGGTGGAGCGGGTGGAGCGGCGGGGGGACGCGCTGGTCATCACTTCGCCGCGGGGCGTGGGCGTGCGGTGGGAAGGTCCGGCATTGGTCGATGGGCGGGTGTGGCCGGTGCGCGATCGGGAGCGGGTGTGGCTGCCGCCGGGGGAGCATACGGTTGCGCCTGCGGCGGCGGGGCCGGCTGCTTCTGTGCTCGATTTCACGGGGACGATCGAGAGTGCGGCCAGCGTGGCGGACGGCATCGAGCTGGTTTACAGCAGCGGCGCGAGGGCGCTTGCTGTGCTTGATCGCAAGCCGGTGCGGCTGACGCTCGATGGGCGAGAGGGGACACTCGACCTGATCGGGGAGGTGGACGGCGCGTGGGTCCTGCGGCTGCCTCGGGGGAGACACACGGCGGTGGTGCGCTAGCTAGGCGCTCCCAGCCGTCGCCATGTCCTTCCGAAGGTCGTCCAGATCGTACTGGACGGCGATCTTTCGTTGCCGCACGTAGTCCATCATTTCCCACAACGAGATGTTCGCTTCCCGCGCGGCTCGCGCCAGCGTCATGTGACCGTCGCCATACTCCCGGGCGTAGCGCTCTCTCTTCCAGTCGGTGACTGCCTTGTGGAGCAGCTTCCGGATAGCCGTCGAGCGGTCCGTCTGCTCCACCCGCTCGATCATCTCCAGAACTTGAACCAACTCCGCTGGCAGCCTGAAGCTCACCACCTGTTCCTTTCTCATAGGCCCACCTGACTCACAATCACAGCGGGATATTCCCGTGCTTCCTGCGGGGCATGGTGTCCACTTTGTTCTCCAGCATGCGCAGGGCTCGGATCAGGCGGGGGCGGGTTTCGTGAGGCTCGATCACGGCGTCGATGTAGCCGCGCTCGGCCGCGATGAAGGGGCTGGCGAAGCGGTCGCGGAACTCCGCCACCTTCTCTCGACGCACCGCGTCCGGATCGGCAGCCGCGGCGATTTCGCGCTTGTAGACGATGTTCACCGCGCCCTCGGGGCCCATCACGGCGATCTCCGCGGAGGGGTAGGCGAAATTGACGTCGGTGCGGATGTGCTTCGAGCCCATGACGCAGTAGGCGCCGCCGTAGGCCTTGCGCGCGATCACGGTGATCTTCGGCACGGTGGCCTCGGCGAAGGCGTAGAGCAGCTTGGCGCCGTGACGAATGATGCCGCCGAACTCCTGAGCGGTTCCGGGCAGAAAGCCGGGCACGTCCTCGAAGGTCACGAGGGGGATGTTGAAGCTGTCGCAGAAGCGGACGAAGCGCGCGCCCTTGACGGAGGAATCGATGTCGAGGCAGCCCGCCAGATGCGCCGGCTGATTGGCCACGATGCCTACCGGGCGGCCGTCCAGACGGGCGAGGCCCACCACCAGGTTCTTCGCGAAATGCTCGTGGACCTCGAAGAACTCGCCGTCGTCCACCACGCGCAGGATCACATCCTTGATGTCGTAAGGCAGGGCGGAATCGTCGGGGATGAGGTTGTCCAGTTGCGGGTCCTGGCGATCGATGGGGTCCGCGCACTCGCGGCGGGGCGGGTCGTCGCGGTTGTTTTGCGGCAGGTAGGCGAGCAGCGCGCGGATCATGCGCAGGCACTCGGCATCGTCGGGGGCGATGAAGTGTCCCACGCCGCTCACGGTGTTGTGCGTCACGGCGCCGCCGAGTTTGTCCTTGGTGACATCCTCGTGGGTGACGGTGCGGATGACATCGGGACCGGTGACGAACATGTAACTGGTGCGGTCCACCATGAATACGAAGTCGGTGATGGCCGGCGAGTAGACGGCGCCGCCCGCGCAGGGGCCCATGATGGCGGAGATCTGGGGGATGACGCCGCTCGCGAGCGTGTTGCGCAGGAAGATGTCGGCGTAGCCGGCCAACGACACGACGCCTTCCTGGATGCGTGCGCCGCCCGAATCGTTGAGTCCCACCAGGGGCGCGCCGTTCTTCAATGCGAGGTCCATGACCTTGCAGATCTTCTGCGCGTTCGATTCCGAGAGCGAGCCGCCGAAGACGGTGAAATCCTGCGCGAAGACGTAGGCGAGGCGGCCGTGGATGAGGCCCCAGCCTGTGACGAAGCCGTCGCCGTCGACCACCTGCTCTTCCATGCCGAAATCGCGGCAGCGATGGCGGACCAGTTTGTCGAGCTCCTCGAAGGTGCCCTGGTCGAGGAGCAGATCGATGCGCTCGCGCGCCGACATCTTGCCTTCGGTGTGTTGCCGCTCGCGGCGTTCCTCGCCGCCGCCCGCCTCCGCTGCCGCGCGCCGTTTGCGCAGCTCCTCCATGCGCCGGGTGTTCATTTGAGAACGCACCCCCCTGATCGCTATTCTAGCGGGGCTTCCGCGGAGAAACTGGCCCTGACCTCCGGGCTTACGGGGGAGGGCTTGCCGGTGGCGGCATCGATGGGGCACCACAGGGTGCGCGCCTTGGCGAGCAGGCGCCCGTCGGACTCGCGCACCACTTCCGTGTGGCGCTCGAACTTGAGGCGAGTGGCGGCACCGACCCAGGTCCTGGCGACGATGGCGTCGCCGAGACGGGCGGGTTGCTTGTAGTCGATCTCGTGGCGGAGGACGACCCAGAAAAGCCGGGCCTGGTCGGCGGCGGGCGCCCTGGCCCTCCAATGCGCGACCGCGGCGTCCTGAACCCAGCGCACATAGGTGACGTTATTGACGTGGCCCAATTCGTCGATATCGGCGGGCTCGATCGGAATGGGCAACTCGAAGACCTCGGGAGTCATTGTCGTTAGTGTAGTGCGTTTCGATCGCGGGGGTCCGCTCCCTGACGGTCGCGGTGCGGTGCTTCAGATTTTTGTAACTGCACGGGGGATGGCGCGTCTGAGGGATTGTAAGTTGGTAACTCATAACTTCATAGGGAGACTCAAATGAAACTCAGACTGCTCTTTTCTCTAATTGTTCTCGTGGCGCTCGGGGCGATGTCGGCTACCGCTCAGACTGCGGACTCGATCCAGATCGCGGTCCCGTTCGCGTTCACGGTCCACAACGTTGACATGCCCGCTGGTATCTACCGGTTCACGCGTGCCTCCGACGGCAGCGGCCTTCTGGCGCTTCGGAACATCGACACCCGGCAGGAGACTTTCTTCCTTTCCATTCCGACCGGATTCGGCACCGCTGTGTACCAGTCGAGCGTCGCATTCCGCGCTGGTGGAGCCGGCGGTTATACGCTGTCCGACGTGCGGTGGGCGGGGTACGCTTCCGGGGTCCAGATGCACTCAGCGCGCGAGGTCGTGATTACGGCCAGCGCGGGGCAGGAAGTTACGGTCACTAACTAAGATCGAGACGGCCGGGCGCGGACAGTGGGTCCGCGCCCTGGGTCCGCTCGCGCTGTCCGCTCCCTTGCGGTCGCGGCTCGGTGCACCTGGCGGTACGCTCCCTCACGGTCGCGGTTCGGTGCTGACAGGCCCTGTGCTGCCTGAGTCCCACTCCCGAGATGGCTCGTCCCAGAATCGGACAAGGGCCACCCCTAATACCCCCGCATCCGTCTGATTATGAACAGGACCTGCTATGGCATCCCACATGCCATAATCACCCGAAGGCAGGCTCCATGTTCAACGACATTCGGCTTTTCGACGACGTCCGCTACGGTTTCAGGCTGCTGCTGAAGAGTCCAGGCGCTGCGGCGATTGCGATCCTGGCGCTGGGGATCGGCATCGGCGTCAACACCGCCGCCTTCATATCCCTCAAAGCCATGGTGCTGCGGCCGCTGCCGTTCAAGGACCTGAACCGGATCGTCACGCTTTGGGAGACCCCCGCGAAGAGCCGGACACGCAGCGACCGCGATTCGGTCTCGGCGGCCAATTTCCTGGACTGGAAAGAGCAGGTGCGCTCGTACGAGCAGGTGGCGGCGTTCCGCTGGTGGGATGTGAACCTCACGGGCGTGGACGATCCGGAGCGCTTGCAGGGCTACGCGGTGTCGCCGGAGTTTTTTTCGCTGCTGGGGATGGCGCCGGAGTTGGGACGCGGTTTCGCGCGGGCTGAAGCGGAACCCGGGCATGACCAGGTGGTCGTCCTGGGCCACGGCTTCTGGCAACGGCGGTTCGGGTCGGACCGCCACGTGGTTGGACGCACGGTCACGCTCGACGGGCGCGTGTTCACCGTGCTGGGCGTGATGCCGGAGGACTTCGATTTTCCGTTGGCCACGGACGTCTGGGCGCCGTTGGCTCTTTCGCCTCAGGAGCGGGCGGAGCGCGGCGTGCGCGACCTTCAGGTGATGGGACGGCTCAAGCCCGGCGTGTCGCTCAATGAAGCGCGGGCGGAGTTGAGCACGGTCGCCGCGCGGCTGGAGCGCCAGTACCCGCAGACCAATAACGGCAGGGACGCCCAGATCTGGCGCCTGCTCGATGTCACGAACGAAATGACCGACCGGTTCGTGATCATCCTGATGTGCTCGTCCACGTTCGTGCTGCTGCTGGCCTGCGCCAACGTCGCCAACATACAACTGGCCCGCAGCACGGCGCGCGCGAAGGAGCTGGCGGTGCGGGCGGCGCTGGGCGCGAGCCGGTGGAGGATCTCGCGGCAGTTGCTGATCGAAGCGCTGCTGGTTGCTCTGGCGGGCGGAGCGCTGGCGGTCTGCCTGGCGTATTGGGACGTGGGCACGATGAACGCGACTATTCCGGCACAAGTCCGTAAGTGGGTCGCGGGCCTGCGGGAGATCAAGGTGGACGGCCTTGTGATCGGCTTCGCGCTGGGGGCGTCCGTGGTCACGGGCTTGCTGTGCGGCCTGGGTTCGGTGTTCCAGTCCTGGGGCCGGGCGAACGTGAACGAGGCGCTGAAGCAGGGCGGCCGGACAGCCGCGAGCGCCGATCGTCACAAGCTGCGCAATACGCTGGTGGTGGTGGAAGTGGCCATGGCCATGATCCTGTTGGTGGGCGCGGGGCTCATGGTGAAGACTTTCGGACGCATGGCGACCGCGAATCCGGGTTACAATCCGGCCAATCTGCTGACCATGAGCACGACGCTGCAGGAGACGAGATATCCGGAGATCGGCCAGCAGCGCGCGTTCTACGAGAGGCTGCGCGAGCAGCTCGAGACGGCGCCCGCGGTACGCGCGGCCTCGATCCGGGGTGCGGCGCGGGGTATGACCGGGTTGCAGGTGGAGGGGCGGCCGGCGCCGGAGAAGTCGGAGTCGCTGCCCTCGGTAGTGCCGGTCGGCGCGGACTATTTCCGCACCGTGGAACTACCTCTGCGCGGCGGCCGAGCCATCGAGGCACGCGACGGGGCTGACGCCCAGCCGGTGGCCGTGGTGAGCGAGGAAGTGGCGCGGCGCTACTGGACCGCGCGCGGAGAGGACCCGGTGGGCGCGCGCATCCGCCTGAACGGCCCGCAGTGGCCGTGGCTGACCGTGGTCGGGGTAGCGGGCGACGTCCACGACTGGTTCTCGCACACTCCCATTCCGCACGTCTACACGTCCTTCAGCCAGGGGCCGGCGCGGACTGCCGAGATCCTGTTGCGGACGCACGGCGATCCGCTGAAGGCGGTGCCGGCGGCGCGCGCCGAGATCGCCAAACTCGACCGCATCCAGCCGGTGTACGAAGTGAAGAGCGTGGAGTCGGACCTAGCGGACCAGATGTCCGGAGTGCGCATATCTGCTCAATCGATGGCCGTTTACGCGGGCCTGGCGCTGGTGCTGGCCTTGTCCGGCACCTACGCCGTGATTGCGTACTCGGCCGCGCGGCGAACGCACGAGATGGGCGTGCGGCTGGCCCTGGGCGCGGCGCCGGACGATGTTCTGAAGCTGGTGGTGGGGCAAGCGGTCAGGCTGGCGCTGGCGGGGCTCGCGATCGGGCTTCCGGCGGCGATCCTGCTCACGCGCGTGATGTCGAGCGCCGTGCAAGGGGTGGTCGCTCTCGACTGGACCGTCTTCGCGGGCTTCACTCTGCTGCTGGTCGCTTCGGCCGCGCTGGCGGGGTATGTTCCGGCGCGACGGGCGGCGGCAGTGGACCCGGTGACCGCGCTGCGGTGCGAGTAGCTCCCGACGCCGTGCGCAGACGCTGTAGATTTCGCGTGGTTAAGAGTATGATATTCCTTTGTAACGCGAGGGCGGTGGTCCGCGCCCGCCGAGGGAGGAATATGTCGCTGCGCCTTCTGCTCTTTCCGCTGATCGCTCTTCCCGCGATGGCTGCGACCGTGCAGTTCACGGCAAGCGGGACGTTCGAGTCCGATGTCGTGTCATCGACGCTGGTCGCGCCGGGTGCCAACTGGCAGCTCACTTTCACGGTCGAAGAGAAGCCTGCGGTCTACGGCGTTCTCCCTGGCTTTCTGTTCCTCGTCCAAGACAGCCAGGTCTCAAACGTCGAGTACACGCTGGACGGAACGGAGGTTCCCTTACCCTTCCTGAGCCTGGTCTTCCAAAGCAATGGTGGCTTCAATTTCGTGTTTGAGGATTCGCCTTACCACACCGCGATTCTGATGGAGGGCGCCCTAATTTCCCTGCACCCGCCAGGTGCCGGGGCGGCGCCGAAGCTATATGCCGGGCCGGAATCTGCCCCGACGATCCTGGGCGGGCATTGGGGGAACCTGATGTGGGGCAGCACGGCCCCGCCGATCGTCGAAGGGTCCCTGTACGACACCGTCAATTCGGCGGGACGACTGGACATAACGCCTGAGCCGGCAACCTGGTCGGCGCTGGCCGGCGGATTGGTGCTACTAGGCTTCGGCCGGCGGAGATTCGAACGGTTGCGGAGCTGAAGGCGTCGCGTGCTAGAGTGGGTAGGTTTGTGACCCGACATGCTCAGCTACGCACGCGGTCCTGAGATCGCCCCAATCGAAAAAACCATCGGGCGGGTGCTCGATGAGACGGCGGCGCGAAACCCCGGCGGGGACGCGCTGATCTCCCGGCACCAGGGGCTGCGGCTGTCCTACGGCCAGCTCCAGGAGGAGGTCGCTCGCACGGCGCGCGGGCTGTGGGGGCTGGGCATACGTCCCGCGGACCGCATCGGGATGTGGTCCACCAGTTGCGCCGAGTGGGTGTCCCTGCAGTGCGCGGCGGCGCACATCGGCGCGATCCTGGTAAACATCAACCCCGCATACCGGGCGCACGATCTGAGGTTTGTGCTCGATCGCTCGCGGGTGCGGGTGCTGTTTCTCCACGAAACGGACCGGCGCGCCAACTACGTACAGATTCTCGACGAGGCGAGGCGTGGGGACGGGCTGGCTCTGGAATCGACGGTCCTGCTCGACAGCGGCGAGTGGCGGCGAATGCTCGCCGGCGGCGTGGATTTTCCGCCGGTGCCCGTGACGCCCCAGGATGTGGTCAACATTCAATACACCTCCGGCACCACGGGGTCTCCCAAGGGCGTGCTGCTGACGCATCGCAACCTGGTCAACGACGGGCTGTTCATCGGACAGCGGCTGAAGGCCAGCGGCTGCGACCGCATCTGCGCGCCGGTGCCGCTCTATCATTGCTTCGGCTGCGTGATCGGGGTGATGGTGGCTCTGACTTCGGGCGCCACGTTGGTACTGCCGGCGGCGCAATTCGATCCTCTCGCGACGCTCGAAGCGGTGCACGAGGAACGATGCACGGCGTTGTACGGCGTGCCCACCATGTTCATCTCCGAATTCGAGCATCCGCGATTCGGGGAGTTCGACCTGAGCTCGCTGCGCACGGGCGTGATGGCCGGGTCGCCGTGCCCTATCGACCTGATGAGGCGGGTGGTGAACGAGATGTACTGCCGCGAGCTGACCATCTGTTACGGGCAGACGGAGAGCTCGCCGGTGACGGTGATGTCGGCCACCGACGATAGCGTCGAGACGCGTGTGACTACGGTGGGGCGGCCGCTGCCCGACACCGAGATCAAGCTGGTGGATGTGGCGACTGGCGCGACGGTGCCGGTGGGCGAGCAGGGCGAACTGTGCGTGCGCGGCTTCGCGGTCATGAAGGGCTACGACAACAACCCCGAAGGCACCGACGCCGCCATCGACGCGGAGGGATGGCTGCACTCGGGCGACCTGGCAATGATGCGGGAGGACGGCTGCTTCCGCATCACGGGGCGCGCCAAGGACATGGTCAGCCGCGGGGGCGAGAAGGTGTACCCGCTGGAGGTGGAGCAGTTTCTGCGCGAGCATCCGGCTGTGTCCGACGTCTACGTATTCGGGATTCCGGACGAGCGGTTGGGCGAGCGCGTGGCGGCCTGGGTGCGGCTCAGGGCGGGCTGCTCGGCGACCACGGAGGAGATTCGCGGATACTGCCGCGGGCAGATCGCGTACTTCAAGATCCCGGAGCATGTTCGCTTCGTGGATGCGTTCCCGATGACCGCGAACGGCAAGGTACAGAAGTACCTGATGCGCGCGCATGAGGTGAAGGCGCTGGGGCTGGAGTCGCTGGCGGAGACGAAGACGGCGTAGGGGTCCGCTCGCTGACGCTCGCGGTTCGGTGCTGGGGTACTGCTGGCGCACCTGCAAATGGGGACTGTTGGATACTGAAGGGAATGCCCGCGGATTTCATTGTGGTCGGCGCCGGCGTGGCGGGGTTGCGCGCCGCGATTGAACTCGCACAGGCGGGCTCCGTGCTGGTGATCGCCAAGGACAGCTTGAAGGAATCGTCCTCCGAGTACGCCCAGGGCGGCATCGCGGTGGCCATCGGCGAGGACGACGACGTCGAGTTGCACGAGCAGGACACGCTGGCGGCGGGCGACGGGCTGTGCGATCCGGAGGCCGTGCACACGCTGGTGGAGCAGGGGCCGGCCGTCATCGAAGAGTTGATCGGCTGGGGCGCGGAGTTCGACAAGGAAGGTTCCAAGCTCGCCTTTGGCAGAGAAGCGGCGCACAGCAGGCGCCGCATCCTGCACGCCCACGGCGACTCGACCGGCCACGAGTTGGCGCGCACGCTGTACCACAAAGCCGCCTCGCTCCCGAACATTGAATTCCGCAGCTTCGCCGCCGTCACGGACCTTCTGGTTACGGACAACGGCGAAGTGGCTGGGGTGGCGGTCTGCGACGCCTCGGTGCGGCACTGGATTCCGCTTTACGCGCGCGCGGTTCTGATTGCCACCGGCGGCCTGGGCCGGCTCTACCTGGTCACAACCAATCCCGAGGTGGCCACCGGCGACGGCGTGGCCGCGGCGTACCGGGCGGGCGCCAGGATCTCCGACCTCGAGTTTCTGCAATTCCACCCAACGGCGCTGCACGTGGCGGGGGCGCCGGCGTTCCTGCTTTCCGAGGCCCTGCGCGGCGAGGGCGCACATCTGCTAAACGGCGCGGGAGAGCGGTTCATGACCCGCTACGATCCGCTCGGCGGGCTGGCGCCGCGCGACGTGGTGGCCCGCGCGATCGTGAGCGAGATGCGCCAGCGGGGCGAGGAAGAGGTGCTGCTGGACGTCCGCCACCTGGGGCGCGAGTTCCTGATGTCGCGGTTCCCGCGCATCTACGAAACCTGTTTGCGGTATGGCGTGGACCTGGCGGAATGCCCCGCGCCCGTGCACCCGGCCGCTCACTACGCCATGGGCGGTATCCGTACGGACCTCGAGGGCCGCACCAGCCTCGAGCGGCTGTTCGCGGCCGGAGAGTGCGCCTGCACGGGCGTCCACGGCGCCAACCGGCTGGCCAGCAACTCGCTGCTCGAAGGCGTGGTTTTCGGCGCGCGCGCCGGAGCGGCCATGCGCGAGTTCGCGGGCGCGCCGTTCCTGGATACCCCGGCCCCACCCGAGCCACGCTTTCCTTCGATTGCCGCCCGCGAGCTGCGCAAGATCGCATGGGAGCGCTGCGGCATCATCCGCTCGGGCGAGGAACTGGCCCAGACCTGCGCGCGGCTGAGCCGGATTGCGCTCGAACCTTCGGCACACCCTAACCGCGAGTTGTTCGAGCTGCGCAGCATTCATACCGCCATCTCGATCGTCGCACGCTGCGGCCTCGCCCGCGAGGAAAGCCGCGGCGCGCACTACCGCACCGACTGTCCAACCCCGCGCGTGGAATTCCAGAAGCACTCGGTGGTCGATAAGGACCATGACGTCACCTTCGAGTAGGTTGCAGCCTCGACAGGCGCTCGTCTGCGGGCTGGCCTTGTTGGCCGTGGTGCCGCTCGAGGCCGCCGCTCCGGGCACGGCACTGTGGGCCGCTCCCGCCATCCTGGTGGCCGCGATGCTGATCGCATGGGCCGCCGAAGCCGCTCAGTTCTTCATCGCGCAGGCCTTCGCGCTGGCCATCCTGGCGTGGCTGCAGACGATGCCGGAATTCGCCGTCGAGTTCGTGCTGGCCTGGAAGCAGCGCGTGGACCTGCTGCTCGCCAACCTCACCGGCGCGCTGCGACTGCTCACGGGGCTGGGCTGGCCGATGATTTACTGCGTCGCGGCCTTCTTCCATCGCCGCCGCTACGGAAGGCCGATGCGGCAGATACGGCTCGAAGACCATCACTCGATCGAAATCGTCGGCCTGTTCGTGCCGCTGGTCTACATGGGCTTTGTGTGGTGGAAGGGCACGCTGACGCTCGTCGACGCCGGGGTTCTCATCTCCATCTATGTGGCGTACCTGGCCGTGCTGCGGCGGATGCCGGTGGAGGAAGCCGAGGGCATCGATGAACTGGAACTGGTGCCGCGCACGATTGCCAGGTCGCCGCGGCCCCTCCGCATTTTCCTGATCGCCGCTTTCTTCGCGGGCGGCGGGCTGCTGATCTATCTCACGGCGGAGCCATTCCTGGGCAGCCTGCTGGCGATCTCGGCGATGCTGGGCATACCGAGCTTTGTTTTCGTGCAATGGGTGGCGCCGCTGGTTTCGGAGTTCCCGGAGAAGGTCTCGGCGTTCTACTGGGCGCGGACGGTGGACCGTGCGTCGATGGCGCTGATGAACATGGTGTCGAGCAACATCAACCAGTGGACGCTGCTGGCGGCGATGCTGCCGATCGTGTACTCGATCAGCCGGGGCCGGCTATCGATGATCCCGCTGAGTGGGCAGCAGGAACTGGAGCTGCTGATGACGATCGGGCAGTCGCTCATCGGGATGGTGTTTCTGATCGACATGGAGCTGGCGTGGTGGGAGGCGGCGACGCTGTTCGGGCTGTGGGTGATTCAGTTCGGATTCTCCCCGGTCCCGCCCGGGCCGGGGCTGGCCGGATTCATCGCGCTGCACATCCACCGCTGGGTGACGGCGGCGTACTTCGTCTGGGTTGCCATCGCTCTGGTGCGTCTGGCGCTGGGGCAACGGCGGCTGGAGGCCTTCCGGCTGTTCGGCGAGATGTGGCGGCGGCATATACGGGCGTAGGTAACTCCACCGCTGCTGGCGGGCGTCATAGCATGGGAGGCTCGAGCATGGGCTGGACTGCGGTTGCGCTGGTCGCGCTGCTTTGCTTCCCGGCGCACGCCACGGCGTCTCAGCGCCCGCCAAAGGAACTCCTGCCGCGCCCCGCCGGCGATCTTCGAGTGCGGTTCAGTCCGGACGGGCGGTACATCCTGGCGCAGGACGACTTCCGGATTACGGTGCTGACAGCACAGCCCTTCCGCGCTCTGTTTCGAATTCCAGCCGAAAACCCCGGCCCCGCTGAGTTCACGCCGGACTCCAAGGAGATTGTGTTTATCAGTTCCGTCGCGTCCGTCGAACTCAAGTCGGCCAGTTCCCCTGCGCACGTGGAGCGATGGAGCATCGCCGAACAGGCGCGCGTCGGTTTCGCGGAGATCCGGCAGCATGGGTGCGATTCGAAGGGCTTGTCTCCGGACGGCTTCGTTCTGGCGTGCGTCGATTTTGACGGCACGCTCCGGCTGCTTGACGTCGCTTCGGGTGAAACGATCTTCGAGAAGAGGAAGTTCGGCAAGCCATTTATTCTCTGGGTGGAGTCCCCGTGGCACTACGGATCCGCGGGCGGGGGAGCGGGGAACACTCTGAATCTATTCCCGCGTTACGAACTGGGTGATCCCGGATCCGCCAAGATTGGCTTCTCACCGGACGGCCGTTTCGTCATGGCAATGCCTCGGGATGCGGACGGCTCGACGGTCGCTTTCGATCTCCACGCAAGGCGGACGGTCAGCCTTCGAGGACGCATCAGGAAGCTCGACCGGTCGTTCCAATACTCTGACTTTGCTTTTGCGGGCCCGGACCGCTTGGTGCTGTCAGCGCTCGTGCTGCAGCACCGCACCACGACCGCGGCTCTGGTGGCTTTTCCCTCCGGAAGGGTGTTGTCAAGGAGGAAGGTCCCTCCGGGCCCGGTGTTTCCGGCGGCGGACCCTCGCTTCGTCCTGATTCGTCCTTGCGGGCCGTTCCCGTGTCTCGAGCCATACCCTCGTTGCGACTCGAACTGGGACCGGGTGAAGAAGACTGGCGCCTACGACTGGCACAAGGGGCAGCTCGCCGTCAGCCTAACTCCCGCGCTTGACGTCTTCGGCGACCACTACGTCTCCGAGTCTGCCGACGGCGAAATCGGATTGTACGAAAGAGGCAAGGCGGCGGCGGTGGCGACGGTCGGGCTCGACGAGCCCTGAAACGAGCATGTAAGCACTTCCAGCGCGGGCGTGGCGTGTGCTTGACAAGCCCCTCTGCCCTGGTCTACCATCGTTGTCGCAAGCGCTTACACATTTTCGGACTTAGGGGAGCGATTTATGGCTATTGTGGCGGGAGTGGATTTCGGCACGCTTAGCGTGCGAGTTTCGATCGTGGACAGCGTCAAGGGCCGGCTGGGCTCGGGGGTGGGCGAGTATCCGCTGCACCGGCGCAGGGAGGATCCCGATTACGCCACACAGAGCCACGCGGACCAGATGAGTGCCCTGGCGTCGGCCACCGCGATGGCGCTGGCGGCGGCCGGAGTCCAAGGGAAAGACGTCGAGGCCATCGCGCTCGACACCACCGGATCGAGCGTGATTCCCGTCGATGCTGCCATGCAGCCCCTCGACGACTACTACCTGTGGTGCGATCACCGCGGCTTCCGCGAGGCCGCGCTCATCACCGAGACCGCGCACAGCAAGGGCCTGGCCAACATCGACTGGTGCGGCGGCACCTACTCCTCCGAATGGGGATTCTCGAAGCTGCTGCACTGGCTCCGCAACAATCCCGATAAGCGCGGGAAGATGGCGGCGGCACTCGAGCACTGCGACATGGTGGCCGCGACTCTGTGCGGGATCACGAACCCTGACGAAGTGCCGCGCAGCGTCTGCGCCATGGGCCACAAGTGGATGTGGAACGCTTCGCTGGGCGGGTTCCCCGAAGAGTTCCTGGCGGAAGTGGACCCGCTCCTGAAGGGCGTGGCCGGCAAGCTGAAGGGGCACTATGCCACCTCGGACGTCATTGCCGGACACCTGTCGCCCGAGTGGGCGGCCAAGCTCGGCCTGCGCCCTGGCATCCCCATACCCGTCGGCGCCTTCGACGCACATTGGGATGCCATCGGCGCAGGCTGTCGCATCGGGGATGTCGTCAACGTGGTGGGCACCTCGACCTGCATCATGGCCATCGCCGATAAGACCGCGCTGATCCCCGGCGTGTGCGGCGTGGTTCCGGGCTCGATACACCCGGGGAAGACGGGCGTCGAAGCCGGGCTCTCCGCGACCGGCGATATTTTCGAAGCGATCGCGCGACGCGCCGGGACCAACGTGGCCGCGCTCTCCGAAGGGCTCGACAAATTCCGCGCCGGTCAGACCGGTCTGCTGCGGCTGACTTGGGATAACGGCGACCGCACGGTGCTGGTGAATCCGGAGCTGGGCGGGGTCACGCTCGGCTGGAACCTCACCAGCAGCGCGCAGGACGAACTGTTCGCAGCCATCGAAGGAACGGCCTTCCATACACGCATCATTCTCGAGCGGATGGAAGAACACGGCACGCCGATCCACCGCGTGATCAACGGCGGCGGCATTCCGCAGAAGAACGAAGTGCTCAACCGGGTCTACGCGAACGTGCTCAACAAGCCGGTGCTCGTCCCGAAGACGGAGGTCACCAGCCTGGGGTCGGCGATCTTCGCGTTTCTCGCCGCCGGCACCTTCAAGACCATCGAGGAAGCACAGAAAGCGCTGTGCCCCGCGTATCGGGCGGTCGAGCCGGACAAGGCCGCGGCCCGCACGTACGACAAGCTACACTCGTTGTACAAGCGCCTCTATTTCGGGTTCGGGAGCAAGTCTTCCGAGCCCATTTCGGTGGGCGAGGTGCTGCCGGTGCTGCGCGACGTGGCGGCGGAGGCACGCAAGGGGGCCTGATGCTCGAATCGCTGCGTGAGGAGGTTCTAGAAGCCAACCTCGAAGTGGTGCGGCGCGGCCTGGTGCTTTACACCTTCGGCAACGCCAGCGGCATCGATCGCGCCCGGGGCCTCGTGGTCATCAAGCCCAGCGGCGTGTCCTATGCAACGCTCAAGGCTTCCGATCTGGTCATCTTCGATCTGGACGGCAAGCCGGTCGAGGGGACGCTGCGCCCGTCGTCCGATCTGCCCACGCATTTGGTTCTCTACCGCGCGTTCCCAACGATCGGCGGCGTGGTGCACACGCACTCGCGGGCGGCGACGGCGTGGGCCCAGGCGGGGCTCGAGATTCCCTGCTTCGGCACCACGCACGCAGACAGTTTCTTCGGCCCGGTCCCGGTGACGAAGCGGCTCACCGAAAAAGAAGTGCGCGACGCGTACGAAGAGAATACCGGACACGCCATCGTGCGCCGCTTCGAGGGGCTGGACCCGCTGGCCGTCCCCGGCGTTCTGGTGGCCGGCCACGCCCCGTTCGCCTGGGGCGCGACGGCGCAGGATGCCGCGCACACCGCAGTCATCCTTGAAGAAGTCGCAGAGCTGTCCTGGCGCACGTTCGTGCTCGACTCCGCCGCGCTTCGGCTGGACCAATACGTGCTCGACAAGCACTTCCACCGCAAGCATGGCCCCGGCGCCTACTATGGGCAGAAATAAGGAGCGATCCCATGATCTCCAGGCGTAAGTTCTCGGCCGCGCTGGCGGCCGCCCCTTTCCTGCTTCGAGGCCAGACGAATTCGCTCACGGCGCGCATACGCATCGACCCGGAGCGCGTCATCGGGCCGATCGATCCGAAGATCTACGGCAACTTCGCGGAACACCTGGGCCGATGCATCGAGGGCGGGATCTTCGACGAGGGCTCGCCGCTATCCGATGCGAACGGCTACCGGCGCGACGTGATCGAGGCCGTACGCAACCTGCACGTCACGCTGCTGCGCTGGCCAGGCGGCAACTTCTCCTCCAACTACCACTGGATGGATGGCATCGGCCCGCGCGACCAGCGGCCCAAGCGGCTCGAAATGGCGTGGCAGACCGTGGAGGACAATCGCTTCGGCACGCACGACTTTCTGAATTACACCGAGATGCTGGGCATCGAGCCCTACGTCTGCGCGAACTTTGGCACCGGCACGTGGGATGAGGCACAGCAGTGGGTGGAGTACTGCAACCTCGCCGACGGCACGGCCATGACCGACCTGCGGCGCAAGAACGGGCGCGAAAAGCCGTGGAACGTGAAGTACTGGGGCCTGGGCAACGAGATGGACGGGCCCTGGCAGATGGGGCACCGCTCGGCCGAGGACTACGGAAAGTTCGCCCTGGAAGGCGCCAAGCTGATGAAGTGGACGGACCCGACGGTGAAGCTGATCGCGGCGGGCTCTTCCAACTTCGCGACGCGCGAGGGCTGGACCGAGTGGAACCGCACGGTCCTGACTCATCTGAAGGACCACGTGGAGTATCTCTCGCTCCACAGCTACGTCGGCGATCACGAGAACGACTATCTCAGCTTCGCCGCCAGCGCTCTCGATTTACAGGACCGCATACGCACCACCGAGGGAATCATCCGCAGCGTGGTGGCGCCGCAATCGAAGCGGCCGATTTACATTTCTTTCGACGAATACAACGTGTGGTACAGGGCCCGGGGCCAAGGCAAAGAGGCGGGGCGGCGCATCCTGGAGGAGATTTACGAGCTTCAGGACGCGCTGGTGATCGCCACCATACTAAACACGTTCGTCAACAACGCGCATATCGTGAAGATTGCCAACATGGCGCAACTGGTGAACGTGATCGCGCCCATTTTCACCAACGAGAAGGAGCTGTTCCTGCAGACCATTTACTTCCCGCTGCAGCTCTTTTCGACCAATGTGAAAGGTACGGCGCTGGAGGTTTTCGTCGATTCGCCCGGATACGCGACCAAGCGCTACGACAAGGTGCCCTACCTCGACGTTTCGGCATCGCTCGACGGCGGCGCGGTGATGCTCAACGTGGTCAACCGGCATCCGGATCGGGACATCGAGGCGGAGATCGAGCCGCAGGACGCGCGCTTCGCGGGCGCGCTCGATATCGCCACCGTGAACGGCCCCGCTCTCAAAACCGTCAACGGCTTCGGCTCCGAGAACGTGAAGACGGTGAAGAGTACCGAGAGCCTTCGAGGGAGCAAGGCGGTCTACCGCTTCCCGGCGCACTCGTTCACGCAGATCAAGGCCACGTTAGCCTGATGTGACGACCGCGACCTGTACTTTGGAAGTCACCAGCGCTGAACCGCGCGGGAGTCCACTCCCTCACGGTCGCGGTTCGGTGCTGCGCATCGTTGCGGTGGAGTAGCGGTATCATGTCCCACTGGAGCTGAAATGAGCCTGGAAAACGTCGCCCGGCGCGCCAAGGTCTCGACGGCTACCGTATCGCGGGTGTTGAACGATAACGGCGCCGTGAAGAGCACCACGCGCGCGCGGGTCCTCAAAGCCATCGCGGAGTTGAATTACCACCCCAACCTGCACGCGCGGAGCCTGGCGGAAGGCAGGAGCCGCAGCATCGGCATGATCGTATCCAACCTGGAGAATCCTTTCTTCCTGGATATCTACAAAACGGTGGAGGCCGACGCGCACGCCGGCGGCTTTGAGGTGGTGGTGGCGAACACGGACTACCATTCCGAGCGGCTCGTCTCCAGCATCCGCTTGATGATCGGCCGCCGCGTGGCGGGCCTGGCGGTGGTGGTCTCGGAGATGGATCCGGCGCTGATCGACGAGCTGCAGCGCAGCCGGATTCCGGTGGTTTTCTACGATGTCGGCGCGCCCCGCCGCAACATCACCAATGTCCGCGTGAATTACCGGCGCGGGATCGAGAAGGTGGTGGACTATCTGTACAGCCTGGGGCACCTGAAGCTGGGCTTCATCGGCCACCACGCCATGCTGGGCCCGATCAACGAACGACTGAAGACGGTACTGGACGCGGTGTCGCGGCATCCTTCGATCGAGGTCCAGTCGGCGGCCGACGCGGATACGCTGGAGGGCGGACGTCGCGCCGCGCGTGCCTTGCTGGCCTCTGGATTCGGCCCCACCGCGCTGATCTGCGTCAACGACGTGACGGCCGTCGGCGCCCTGCGGGAATTGCGCGAGCGCGGCATTCGGGTGCCGCAGGACATGTCGGTGACCGGCTTCGATAACATAAGCCTGTCGGAGTTCTGCTCGCCGCCGCTGACCACGGTGCACATCCCGCGCGAACGGATCGGGCACATCATCTGCAATTGCCTGATCCCCGGGGACCGGCAGACCGTGCTGGATCAGGAAATCGTCATCGATCCCGAGTTCATTCTCCGCGATTCCACCGGGCCTGTTCCCGCCCGTTAGAGGCCAGGGCCTCGGCGGGGGCGCAGGGAAAGGTCACCAGCGGCTTACAAACCCGGGGGTGTGACGGATCGAGTTCGAGAGACAGGAAGCGGGCGCCGCTTCGAGCGACGTCGCTCTGTCCGGAAGCAGACCCACGCGACGCAGGGTGTCATTTAACTGTGAGCAATCGGCCGACTTGACTACGCAGGCGGTACAGCCCAGATCGTAGCAGCGCTCGATGGGATCGTCCGTGGTGGTCAGGACGATTACGGGGATACGAGAAGTTCGCGGGTCCGCCCTCAAGTGCCGAAGCACCTGAAAGCCGTCCATCACGGGCATGTTGAGATCCAAGAGAAGCAGGTGGTGTCGAGAGGGCTGTTCTTCGCTGCGGAGATAATCCAACGCGTCCTTGCCATTGCGGAACCGGACCAGCGGGTTGGCGATCGTCGCCCGAAGGTCTTTCTCGATTAAGCGTGCGTGGCCGGGGTCGTCCTCGGCCAACACGATCACGAAGTCTTGGGAGCTGTTCATAGGTTCCGTCCTATCTTGTCCTGGGTAACATGAAGCTGAAAGTCGTGCCCACGCCGAACTGGGAGTGGCACTCGATTGTTCCGCCCAGACGCTGGAGCAGCGTCCGGACAAAAGCCAGCCCCATGCCCTCTCCCGGGACATCCTGGGGGCCGAGCCGGCGGAAAGGCACGAAGAGCTTGTCCATGTCGTCCTCCGCGATGCCGCGGCCGTTGTCTCGAACGTGGAAGACCGTCGTATCGGCCGTCTCCTCGGCCGATACCTCGATTTGCCCGGGCCGGTCCGGGTCCAGGTACTTGATGGCGTTGTCGATCAAACTGCCGAAGATCTGTTCGATGGCTCCATGATCGCTGGCGATCCGCGGCAGGGGGCCGGCCTTTAAGGCGATATGGCGGCTCTCGATCTGCGGCGCGAGGCCGCCCAAGGTTTCCTGCAACAGTGTCCCGGTGTCCAAGTCTTCCAGGTGGAACTCCCGGTGCCCGGCGCGCGACAGGCGTAGAAGCGCCGCTGTGAGGTGGTCCATTCGGGTCACCGAGCTCTCGATGAAGTCCAGGGCCTCGGGGATCGTGTCCTCAAGTGCCTGCGCCACGGCGGCCCGTGCCGGCTGGGGCAGGCTCGCCAGCATGGCCTCCTCCGAGTGGCGGAGCGTGTCGACGGAATGACGCAGTTCGGCGGAGAAACCCTTGAGGTTCACGAAAGGAGCGCGGAAGTCATGCAATACGATCTGCGTAACGCGCTTGAGCTCTTCGAGGGTTGCGGCCAGTTGGGCGCTGTTGCGCAGCAGTTTCTCCTCGGCGTGTTTGCGGCCGGTGACGTCCCGGTTTATTTCGAGGATGCCTACAGGCTCATGCCGGTCGTTGCGAAGCAGCACGTGCCGGCTCTCAACGACCAGCCGGCGCCCGTCTCGCGCTATGTGGTTCAGTTCCCCGTCCCATCGGCCCTCGCGATGGAGGCTGTGCTCGATCGCGGCTGTCGAACCATGGCGGGTGGTTTGCAGGAGATCGTGGATCAACCTGCCCATCGCGTCTCTCTCGGTCCAGCCGTACATCTCCTCCGCACCGCCGTTCCAGGACGTAATGCGCCCGTTGGAATCCGCAGTGACGATCGCGTCGTGTGAGAGGTGGACCAGTTGTGTCTTCTGCCGCAGGATAAGAAGCGAGCTGCGGAGCTGGCCAACCAGAAGGCTGATCAGGGAGCCCATTGAGGCAAACAACAGGAGCCCGGCCGCGGCGATCGGAGTTGCGATGGCGAGGGACTGGATGGGCGCAAGAAGGAACCACAGAATGGCGAGCGCGCTGAGAGCCGTGGCCGCAAACCCGGGCCCGCGGCCTCCCAATCGTGCCGCAACGATCACCGCCACCGCAAAAGGCAAGTAGGGCGCGTGCTCAGCGAGCGCCGGAAACAGCGCCAAGCGGACGAACAGCGCAGCCAGGACGACAAGCGCAGCCGTGCCGTAGCGCCAGATCACTCCGTGGTCGGCCAAGGCGACGTCCCCTGCCGAGAGCAGCGAATTGATACGCGGTTTCGTCACGCTTCCTTAGCAGGGCAGGCCATTGGTGCCTCTCGCCACCGGGGGGGCCGACCAGCCCGCGGGCTTCGAAACGGTGAGCCCAATACGGCACGGCGCCCCGGGGACAGTTCGAGAAACGGTGCCCTCGCGAGGCATCCTGGCGATCGTCAGAAACAGCCCCAGGCGACGCATCGTTTCCGTGAACTGCGCGTAGTCGGCCGACTTGACGACATAAGCATTGCAGCCCAGGTCGTAGCAGCGTTGTATCTCCCCCGGATCGTCCGTGGTGGTCAAAACGATGACGGGGATGAGCACGGTTCTGGGATCCGCCTTCAAATGGCGGAGCATCTGATAGCCGTCCATGACGGGCATGTTGAGGTCGAGCAGGAGCAAATGCTGCTGAGAGGCCTGTTCTTCGGCGCGGAGATAGTCCAACGCATCCTTGCCATTGGCGAACCGGACCAATGGGTTGGTGATAACGGCGCGAAGGTTCTTCTCGATCAGCCGTGCGTGGCCCGAGTCGTCTTCGGCCAACACGATCACGATGTCTTCAGGTCTGTTCATAGTTCCTCTATCTCATCCTCGGTAACATGAAGCTGAAAGTGGTTCCGACACCAAACTCGGAGTGGCAGTCGATTCTTCCGCCCAGGCGGTGGAGTAACGTCCTGACGAATGCCAGGCCCATACCCTCTCCGGGAACGTCCTGCGCGCCGGCGCGGCGGAAAGGCGCGAAGACCTTGTCCATGTCGTCCTCTGCAATGCCGCGGCCGTTGTCCCGCACGTGGAAAACGGTCGCATCGGGCCGCTCCTCTGCCGATACTTCGATTTGCCCGAGCCGGTCCGGGTCCAGGTACTTGATGGCGTTGTCGAGCAGGTTGCCGAAGATCTGCTCTATGGCGGACCGGTCGCTGTTGATCCGTGGCAGCGGGCCAACCTCGACTGCGATGTTACGGCTTTGGATCTGATGCTCTAAGCTGCCCACGGTTTCCCGCAGCAATAGCCGGGTGTCCAGATCTTCCATGTGGAACTCCCGGTGCCCGGCCCTTGATAGCCGGAGCAGAGCGCCGGTGAGGTGGTCCATGCGGGTCACCGAGCTTTCGATGAAGCTCAGAGCCTCCGGGATTGTCTCCTGAAGTGCCTGCGCCACCTCCGCCCGCTTAGGCTCCGGCAGATTGGCCAGCACCTCCTCCGAACTGCGGAGCGTGTCGATGGACTGGTGGAGTTCTGTGGAGAAACCTTTGAGGCTCACCAAGGGGGCACGCAAGTCATGCGACACGATCTGGGTGAAACGCCTGAGTTCCTCGTTGGTGTCGGCCAGCTCTACGCTGTAGCGCTGCAGCTTTTCCTCGGCGCGTTTGCTCTCAGTGATGTCTTCGTAAATACCCAGAATGCCGATGACGCCGCCGATGGAACCAGGCAGGGGAACTTTGCTGGTGCGCACCCAGTGCTCCACGCCGTCAACACCGACCATGGGCTCTTCGTAGCCGATCTTTGCCAGGCCGGTTTCCACAACCTGCCGATCGTCGGCCACGTAACGATCCGCCGAGGCTTTCCAGCTGAAGTCATAATCGGTCTTGCCCACGCCATCCTTGGGGGTGGAGACGCCGGCATCCCCCGCGAAGGCTGCGTTGTATCCCAGAAAGCGGCCCTCGGTGTCCTTCCAGAAGACCCGCTGCGGAATATGATCCAGGACCAACTGGAGCATCTGGCGGGACGAACGCACGTCGGCGGTCTGCTGCCGCACCTGGCGGCGCAACACCACTATCCAGGCGAGGGCCAACAGCGCCACAGCGCCCAGCAATCCGACCAGCCGGTACATGCGGGCGGCCGTCCACCACGGCCCACGCTGGAGCACCTGAATGTCGTCCGGCGACCGCACGAGGATGGCGAACGTTTGCGGCAGCACAGTTTGCTGCACCCCGTAGGTTTGGATGGCAGGGATGCCGGTGATGCGAAGCAAGGTGCCTTTTTCGAGAGGTGACAGCCGCTGGTGTTCGATGCGGGCTTCGAACAGATGCTCTCCAGCTTGCAACAGCAGCACCTGGTTGCCTTTGGCCGCGCCCTGATCGACGAGCACTGCATCGAGCTGGACCAGTTGTGCGTCGTAACCCTCTTCGAGAATATCGCCGGCGGTCACTACCACAGGGTCCGGAGGCGCGGCGTGGCCCAGTTGGCGGATCTCAGCGTCGCGGAACACAGGATTGAAGAGCCCGGAGACGGCAACCGGGAGACCGGTCACCTCGACTGAATCACCGATTTTGAGGGCGGCCGGCGGGTGGCTCTGAATCAAAACGCCGCCGGTGGAATCGCTGACGTAGGTGGGGCCCGTACGCTGGGTCAGGATGACCACGCCGCGAACCCGGGACCGCTTGCTGAAATCGGAGGCGGAGGAGAACTGCAGAAGCTGGTCGATGTTACGCAGGGGCGGGGCCTGAGGAGCTCCGCCTTCCACCCGAATGAAGCTGGCGTCGGGAACGAAGAGCTGCATGCCCAGAATCTGGCGCTTGAAATTGAACCGGGAGCCGCAGACGCCCTGGATACGCACGTGCGAGTCGAGCAGGGAGTCCGGCAGTTCCGTGTCGCCGAAGACAAAGGCCGAAAATGTGTGGACGCCCCAGTTTATGCCGAGGATGGGCTGAACTCCCTTCTTGCGGATCGAATGGACGATGCCCTCTGCCTCCACCCACGTGCTGTCGGCGATGCCGGCAAAAAGGTGCTCCATGTCGGCTCGAAGCGGTTTGGGCAGGGCCTGCCGGCCGACCACGCGCACACTGGTTGCTTTGACCACGGGCGCGAACTGGCCCGGGCCGCTGAATCCATCCAGTTCCGCCAGATCGCCGGCGCGCAGCGCCGGTTGGGCTTGTCCATCGAAGAACACGTAGATTCCCCCGGTCCCGTCCTGTAGAAACGTGTTTGTGGAAACGGGGTTGTGGTAGGTGACCACGGCGCGAAGATGGACCGGATACGCCCGCCGGGCTTCCTCCTCCGGAAGTTCCTTCACCTGGCTGACGGTGGTCAGGGTCGGCAATGGAGCAAGGATTCGTTGTGCGCGAGCCTGGTCCCACAGGGTGCAGTCCGTCAGGGGCAGCGTGCCGTGCTCCTGGCCCACGAAACAGAGAACGTCGAGCGCGCGGCGGGCCTCGATGGATTCGGCTTGGGCAGTCCGGAGGGGCACGGCGCCGGTGGTATCCCGAAGGACCAACTCGCCCTGTTCAGCCGAGACCGAGCCCTGCAAGCGGATCCTATGACCTGACGGGAGGCTGGGGTCCGATGCAAGCAGTGCGCGAACGGTTCTGACCGGAAGATCCGCCGGCTGGGGCGCCGCCTGCACGACCTCCACATCGTCGAGAGACGTAGTCCACAATTTGACGCCGACGACGGCGCCGCGGGCATCCAGGCTGGTGAACAGATCGCCTCTCGCGCGGACCACGGCGTCCACGAGCGAGTGATAATCGAATGCCGATTGATTCCTTACCCCCACTCGCACATCCCGTCCCAGGGTGTGGATCACCAGCGCGAACCGGCCGGCTCTGCCCATGACGGCGGACTTTACGACGCCTTCGAGCTCAACGTAGTGATATTGGAGCCGGCCGGAAGTCAAATCCTCGACGCGAGGCCGGGCGGGCTTGGGAAGCGGGCTGTGGCGGTCGCCGATCCGAACGCTTCCGAAAGTCACACCGGGATCGGGCGCGCCGTTGGCGACGGTTCCCTGGAGGTCCATGGCGGTCCCACGATCGGGGCCCAGGCTCGCCAGGGGCGCGCCCTCGATGCGGACCGCACCCGTAGCATCCTGGACGAGCAGCAACTGGACGGCGCCATCGTAGTACGTAACCGTCCCGTGGAGATGAACCGGGGGCTGCGCGGCTGCAGCCTCTTGCGAGAGTTGGCGTATCTGCCTGACCGTGGTCAGGGGGCCGTTCGGTGCGCTCTGCGAGTGCTGCGCGCAGCCGCCGGCCAGACACAAAAGGCCGCATGTCGCCAAACCGACAGCCTCCAGAGAAGGTCCCATGAGGTCCTCAGCAGCAGGCCACCTGGTCGGGCCCCGGCTGAGACTGCAGCGCGGCGCGGGCGGTGTCCTGAGGTTCCACCGGGACTGCCAGGGCAAGCTCGGAGGGCGTGTGCTTACTCGCGAACCTTTTGCGCAGCTCAGCCGGCGTGAAAATTCCCTCTTCGGTCACAATGCCGGAGAAATAGTCGAGCGGCGTGACGTCGAAGTGGTAGTTGGCGACTGTGACGTGCGGAAGGTCGCGCTCCAGGAGTTCGCGTGGATCCTTCAGCGTCTCCTTCGGCGGGTTATAGGACTGCGGGAGGAATTTGTCGGAGGAGCACAGCGCGTAGACCGGCACGCCCAGCTCGCGGGCGGCCAGTGCCAGTAACGAGGTTCCGGTCTTGTTGAAGATGCCGCACGTCGAGACGGCGTCCGCGCCCACCAGGACGAGTTGCACTTCCGGAAGGACGTTATGAATGGCCGCGTCCGCGATCAACGAAACTGGAATACCCGACATGCCCAGGCTTGCAGCCATGGCAATACCTTCACAAATGGGGCGGGATTCCGGGCAAATTACGGAGAGGCGCTTTCCTCCCCACGCGACTTGGCGGAGCGCGGTCAGTATGGTTGAGCTGAACGAGTGCGTCATGACGGTGTCGCCGTCGGAAACCATGGCCGCTGCCCTCTCCGCTATGTGCGCGGCGTTCCGCTCCATGGAGTCCAGGAAGTCGTGGCAGACCGCAGGCACGTCGTGAGAGTGCAGCACCATCGCGGCGAGATTATAGATCGGACCGGTCGTGGGCTGTGCGTCCGTCAGGGCGCGAGCGATCTCCGGCAGGTCCTCCGGCGTGTGCCGGGCACACTCGACCAGCAACCTGGCCGCGCGCACGGTCTGCTTGGCGGCTCCGCTTGCCCGATCATTCCGGATTTCATCGATCGCAGACCTGATTTGGATCGCGCGGATATCCGATGAAATCGTATGAGAATCTTGCATTACGTCCTCCACCGACATCCCATTAAACACCCCATGGGAAGAATTTCAAGCTAATCCCCTCTTCTGGCAGCGCACTGTGAGGGGGGGCTAGTCCCGGCTGGCTCCGGCAGGTCGGGACGGTTGGTATTTCGCGCGCAACTGCAAGATGGGATTGGAGATACTAGACCAGCGTGAAATGACCCGGCGGGGCCGGTTATGGGTGGATTCCCTTCATCTGGCGGCTGGGAGGATCTGGCTGAGCGGAACCCTCAGACGAAGGTACCGTCCGATTCAGGTCCAGTGGGCGCTCGGTACCTCGCGTTTGGAACGTACCAGACGGTACCGGTCCCTACTAGCGTACTGGCGACAGGACCGTACCGACCCGCGTTGTATTTAGATCCGCACGCAAGAGACCGGAGCACCTCCCTACCGCCCGGACGATCCAAACCCGCCGCCGCCGCGATTTGTGTCGCTTAACTCGGATTCGTCCCACTCGACCTGCTCGTAGCGCGCCACCACCAACTGCGCGATGCGGTCTCCGCGCGCGATCCGGTAAGGCTCGCGGCCCAGGTTGAGCAGGATCACCCGGATCTCGCCGCGGTAGGCGGGATCGATGGTGCCGGGGCTGTTGGGCAGCGTGATGGCGTGCTTGAGGGCCAGGCCGCTGCGCGGCCGGATCTGGGCCTCGAAGCCCGGCGGCAACTCGATGGCAAGGCCAGTACCCACGGCCGCGGGCTGGTTCGGGATCAGGAGCGCGTCGTCGGCGGCGCACAGATCGAGGCCGGCGTCCTCGTGGGGGCCGTGGGCGTACTCGGGCAGAAACGCTTGCCGGGAAAGACGCGCGATTTTCACTCGCATGGGCTTTTCACAGCATAGCGTCATCCACGGCGGGATGCGCCGGCGCCGGCAGCGGACCGCGGATGTCCGCTCACTTACGTTCGCGGTTCGGTGCTGGCGGGAGGCTAGCCACTTAAGGTCCTCCCGTGCTTGATAGAATCTAGTCAAAGGCCCCCCAAGCCTGGGAGCAAGCACAGCCTAATAGGAAGCGCGATGAGTGTAACCCATCTTCTCGGTCTACACATGCACCAGCCGCCCGACAACCTGGACCTACTCATCAGGACCAATGAGTGGGAGGCCCGGCAAATCATGCTGTGTTACGAACGGCCGCTCCGATACGCCGAGCGGTATCGGGACGTGGCGCGGTTCTGCGTAGGTTTTTCCGGGATCCTGCTCGAACAGCTTCAGGACCCGGACATCGTTTCGCGCTATTCCGGAATCGTCGATATTCCCAAAATGCTGGATGGCTACCGCAACGCGCCTAACATCGAGCTGGCGGGAATGGGTTACTATCATCCGGTTTTCCCGTTAATTCCGATGGAGGACTGGGGAGAGCAGATCGCACGCGGCAAGAGTAAGATCGCGGAAGTGTTCGGGCGCGAGCCGCAAATCTTCTGGCCGCCGGAGATGGCATTCACTATGGAGATGATCCCGGCGCTGGCCGAGAACGGTTACCGATACGTGGTGGTGGACAGCGTCCACGTCAAGCCCGGCGAGAACGGCTCGGGCCAGGAGGCGCTCTACCGGCTTCATCGGGCCGAGTACCGGGGAGCGGCGATCACGGTGATCCCGCGAGACCGCGACTTGAGCAACGCGCAGGAGAGCGGGCTCAATCCGGATTGGTTTGCCGGCGAAGTGGTGCGCAAGACGGGCAGCGCGTCCCGGCCGTGCCTGGTGACCACCTGGACCGATGGGGAAAACGGAGGCTGGTTCCGGCAAATCCACGAGGAGGGCGGTTTCTGGGGCTATTTCTTCGCTCCTTACATGGAGCGGGTACGGGCCGGGCAGATGCCGATACGTCCGGGTTTCATCGAGGAGTTCGCGGCCTCCAATCCCCCTCGGGGCGTGGCGGAGGTCCGCACCGGCGCCTGGAACGTGGGGACAACGTCAGGATACGACTTCTCGCAGTGGGCGGGTTCCTCTTCGCAGCGCCAGGCGCTCGAAGAGGTCTGGACGCTGAGGCGGCTCTATGGCGAGGTCGCGGGAGCCGTGAGGAACGGCGAAACGGAAGCTGTGGCGCGGAAGTTGGGACAGGCTAAGGATGCGATCCTCAAGGCGGAGACGAGTTGCTACCTGTTCTGGGGCGACGCATGGATTCCGAAGTTACACGAGCAGACGGGCGCCGCTCGCCGCATTCTGAACGAGATTCGATCGAAGTAACGGGGGGGACGGTATGAAGTGTTGGTTCTGTGAAGATGAGGCGCGAGGGGCTTGCGCGGCCTGCGGGCGGGGGCTTTGCCACCAGCACGCCCACGTACACGATGAGCTGACGCTCGCGAAATCCGACACAAGCAGCGGGTACACCAGCTACTATAATGTTTACGGGGCGCTCAAGTGCGCCGACTGCAGGCTGGAGTGGAAGAACTACACGCCTGGCGAGTAGGCTCGTAAGCGTTTTCGAAGCCGGCCGGCGAAGGGGACTACGGATGACGGATGCCGAGGGGGGCGCCGCCGAACCGCTGGCTTTCGAGACCGGCGAACTTCCGGACTTGGGCAACGAGGACCGCCTGGTCCTGATGGCGGTGGATCCCTACCTGGTGTATGCCTATTGGAACCTGACCCCGGATCGGATTGAGGCGGCGCAGGCGCTCTTCGGGAAGGACGAACTGGACGCTCAGGTCCTGCGGTTCCACGACACGACCGGCATCGATTTCGACGGCGTGAATTGCGGGCATAGCTTCGACGTCACGATCCGCCTGGATGCCGGCAAGTGGTACGTGCGCCTGTGGAGCCCGGAGAGAAGATACTGTGCCGACATCGGGCTGCGGGGGAAGGACGGCCGACTGGTGGCGTTGGTGCGGTCGAACCTGATCGAAACCCCGGCCGCGTGGCCGCACGTGAAGGTGGATGAAACGGCCGCGCTGGTGGAGCAGAGCGAGCCTGACAGCGAGTCGGCACTGGAAGTGGAGCCTCCGGCGGCGGTAACGGTGGAGGCGGAGCCTCTGGCGGCGACCGCACTGGAAGTGGAATATCCGCCGGCAGCGCTGGAGACGGTGCCGCCTGCCCCAACCCCAGCGCCGCGGCGGGCGGACTCACGAGTGGTTCTGGCGAGGAAACTCGCGGAGGTGGCGGCGCTTCGCGAGGAACCGCTCCCTTCAGCGCCCGCGGGGAATGGCGAAGGGGATCTTACCGAGATGAGCGAGAAGAGCTTTGTTCCGGGAGCCTCTTCCCTCATGGTCGGGGCTCGCGGGCGTGCGAAGTAAGTTGTGGACGGCGAACTAAAGTTCGTCGCGGCACGCTGAAGCGTGCGCCACAGGGTTGAGCCGCGAAATGGAACAGGGATATCTGGCTATCGTCCTCCACGCGCACCTGCCGTACGTGCGCCATCCGGAGTACGAGGATCCTCTCGAAGAGAATTGGCTCAACGAGGCGATTACCGAGACTTACATTCCCTTGTTTCTGGTTCTGGAGAACCTGTTACAGGACGGAATCGATTTTCGCCTGACCGTTTCGCTGACTCCCACGCTCTCTTCCATGCTTCTCGATCCTTTGTTGCAGGAGCGGTATGTGCGGAAGATCGACCGCACGATTGAGGCCGCGGAAATGGAGCTTGCGCGGACCAGCGGCCAGCCGGAGTTCCACCTGCTGGCGCGTATGTACCACCGGCTGTTCCTGCGGATTCGCGACGCGTTTGTCAACCGCTACGGATGCGACTTAGTCCGGGCTTTGAGGGGTTTCCAGGAAACCGGCAAAGTAGAAGTCATCGCCAGCGCCGCTACTCATGGTTACCTGCCGCTGCTAGCGTTGCATCCAGCGGCCGTGCGAACGCAGATTCGGGTGGGAGCCGAGCACTACCAGCAGACTTTCGACCGCACGCCGCGAGGCTTCTGGTTGCCGGAGTGCGGTTACTGCGGGGCGGTGGAAGCGCCGCTGCGGGAAAGCGGCGTCCATTACACGATCCTCGATACACACGGCATCACTCACGCCAACCCGCGGCCGCGATTCGGCGCCTACGCACCGGTCTACTGCCCTTCCGGACTGGCGGCTTTTGGGCGCGACCCGGAGTCCTCGCGCCAGGTGTGGAGCTCGATCGACGGCTATCCGGGAGACTACGACTATCGCGAGTTCTATCGCGACATCGGTCACGACCTCGACCTGGCCCACATACGGCCCTACATTCACCCCGCCGGCATACGCATCGACACCGGAATCAAATACTATCGCATCACGGGGAAGGGCGACCACAAAGAGATCTACGTGCCCGAGTGGGCGGAGAGAAAGGCGGAAGCGCACGCGGAGCATTTTGTCGCGGAGCGCGTGCGGCAGGTGAAGCGCCTGGCGCCGATGATGGACCGCAAGCCCGTCATCCTCGCGCCCTACGATGCCGAACTGTTCGGACACTGGTGGTTCGAAGGCCCGAGCTGGCTCGAATACGTGATCCGCAAGATCGCTTTGGAACAGGACACGCTCCGGCTGGCCACGCTGTCGGAGTATCTGGAGGAATACCCCATCGCTCAGACGGCGTCGCCGGCGGTCTCGAGTTGGGGGCACAAGGGCTTCAACGAAGTGTGGCTGAATGGCGAGAACGATTGGATCTACCGGCACCTGGACGCGGCGGCCACGACGATGGAGACGCTGGGGCAGAGGCATCCGAGCGGTCTCGAGGCGCGGGCGTTCGACCAGGCGGCGAGGGAACTGCTGCTGGCTCAATCGAGCGATTGGGCGTTCATGATCCACTCCGGGGCGACGGGCGAGTACGCGACGCGGAGGACGAAGCGCCACCTTTCGCGCCTCGGCCAGTTGGCTGCCGAGATCGAGGCCGGGAACGTTGACAAGGTCCACCTCGCGAACATCGAGGCCCAGGACAACATCTTTCCGAACATCGCGACGGCGGCGGATTTCGTGCCCGGGCAGCCAAAGCCGCGCGTTGTGGCTGCGGCGCCCAAGCCGGTTGTCCCCGTTGCGGCGCCGGCCCGGCTCAACGTGGTGATGGTGTCTCCGGAAGTTGTTCCGTTCGCGAAAACCGGCGGCCTGGCGGATATGGTGGGCTCGCTGGCGATCGCGCTCGAGCGGCTCGGTCAGCGGGTGTCCCTGATCATGCCGGCCTATCGCCGCGCTCTCAAGGGCGAGGTGCCACTGGAGGAGACGGGGATCCGCTTCGCCGTGCCGGTTGCGAATCGCCAGGAGGAGGCGACGCTGCTGCGCGCCAAGGCGGGCCGTGACGTTTCCGTCTACCTCGTCCGCGCCGACCGGTATTTCGACCGGGACAACCTGTACGGCACTCCGGAAGGGGACTACTCGGACAACGCCGAGCGTTTCGTCTTCTTCGCCCGGACCGCGCTGGAGGCGTTCCGCAAGATCGGACCGGCGCACGTCCTGCACGCGCATGACTGGCAGGCAGCGCTGGCAATCGCTTTCCTGAAGGCGCAGCCGGAAGTGTATCCGGAGCTCTCGGCCGTGCGGACGGTTCTCACCGTGCACAACGTGGGATACCAGGGCGTGTTCCCGCGCGACCACTGGCATCTGCTCAACCTGGACTGGGGGTTCTTCACTCCCCGGCAGCTGGAATACTACGGGCAGATCAACTTCCTCAAAGGCGGCCTGGAGTGGGCGGACGCGATCACGACGGTGAGTCCCACCTACGCCGGGGAGATACAGACGGCGGAGCATGGTTTTGGACTCGAGGGCGTGTTTCGGGATCGCGCCGCGGACCTTTCCGGTATCCTCAACGGCGCCGATTACGGCGTCTGGAACCCGGCCAGCGATCCCGCAATTGCCAAGACGTATGACGTCGCCGACGTCTCCGGGAAGCGCGCTTGCAAGGCCGAGGTTCAGAGCCTGTTTGGTTTGCGCGAGGCGCCCGAGGTGCCGCTCGTCGGCATGATCACAAGGATGGCGGCGCAGAAGGGCATCGACCTGGTCGCCGGGGTGTTCGACGAACTCATGCGCCGGAAGGTGCAGTTCGTTCTTCTCGGAGCGGGCGACCGGCCGTTCGAGGATTTCTTCCGCTCCATCGGCGACCGCTATCCGGGGAAGGCCGCGGCGCAAATCGTTTTCGACGAAACGCTGGCGCATAAGATCGAGGCGGGCGCGGATGCGTTTCTGATGCCTTCGCGGTACGAGCCGGCGGGCCTCAACCAGCTCTACAGCCTGCGGTATGGCACGATCCCCATCGTGCGGGCCACCGGCGGCCTGAAGGACAGTGTGTCGGACTTCGATCCGGCGGCGGGCACGGGGAACGGTTTCCTGTTCCGCGACTATGACGGCGCGGCGCTCCTGGAGGCGGTGGACCGGGCGCTCGAGACCTATGGCAGCGAAGGCCAATGGGCCAAGCTGATGGAGAATGCGATGACCGCCGATTATTCCTGGAGCCGGTCGGCTGGCGAATATCTCAGGCTGTACCGGCGCCTGATGACCGCTTCCTCAGGAAACGCTGCGCCTTCGCGCGCGTCGCGGGGCGGGGGTTCTCCGTCTGCCGGCTGACAAACCTGATCAAGGCACGCTCGCTGCCGGCGGCGTCGAAGATCCGGTCGAGGGCGCGGATGGCGTGGCCGATGACGACGTTGCGGCACTCGGCGGTCGCGTACGAGGCGCGCTCCACGGCCAGGATGCGGGCGGCGATCCTCGGGGCAAGGTCCGGCTTGGCCAGAGCGATGACGGCGGCGCCGCGGATGGCGTTGGCGGCGTCGATCATGTTGGAGCCGGAGATCGGGGCCAGGTATGCGTCCAGGATCTGGTCGAGCCTGCCGTCGCGATCGACGGCCGCCAGGTTCGCCAGCGTGAGGGTGGCGTTCCATTTCAGGCTGTGGTTTGGGCTGCCGGGCAGCGCCGCGAAGGAGTCGAAGTACGGGTAGAGCAGATCCGGGGACTGGGCGCTCAGATCGCGCAGGACCTTGCTGGCGCCTAGCCTGGCCCGCCCGCTGGGGGAGCCGATGCCTTCGATGGCGGCCTGCACCAGGTCGGGACGGGGCCGCACAAGCTTCTGATACTGCGTTGGGGAGGCGCATGTCAAGCATGGCGGGTCTGGAGACCCGCTGCAGGTGTGGACACCTGCCCCACATAGCGGCGCCGGCCTTGCTATACTGAGTTTTCACGGAGTCTGTATGCCAAGGCTCCGATTGTGTTCAGTTGTCGGGACGTACAATGCCAAAACGCACATTTCAGCCGAATAATCGCCATCGGGCCAAGACGCACGGCTTCCGCCAGCGTATGAAAACTAAAGACGGACGGGCCGTTCTCGCGCGCCGTAGGGCGAAAGGGCGCTGGAAGCTGACCGTCAGCGACGAGCGCGCGGTTCGTAACGCCAACGCAGACTAATCCGATCGAACCGAAGAGGGTTTTATCGTTTCCGAAGAGTGCTCGGATCCTGCGGTCCGCGGACTTTCGAAAAGTCTATGCAGAGGGATTCCGGGTTTCCAGTCCCTATTTCGCGGCGTTTTGCCTGAGGCTGCCGGAGCCGGGGCCCTCGAGGATCGGGTTGACCGTACCTCGCGCTTTGGGTGGTGCGGTGGTCCGGAATCGGATCAAGCGCCGCACGCGCGAGGCGGTGCGGAAGCATCTTCACTCTTTGGAGCCGCAGTGGCAGATCGTGATCAATCCTCGCCGGGCGAGCCTGGCGGCGCCGATTGGGAACCTGGAACGGGAAGTGGAGAAGTTGTTTTCCCGGTGCAAAGGCTCGTGATCGGTTTGCTGCGGCTGTACAAGAGGTGGATCTCCCCGCTGTTGCCTTCGGCCTGCCGATTTTACCCGACCTGCTCGGAATACATGATCGAGGCAGTGAAGCGTTACGGAGCGGTGCGCGGTGTGTGGCGGGGCCTGCGGCGGCTGCTGCGGTGCCATCCCTTCCACGCGGGCGGCTTCGACCCGGTGCGGTGAATCGAGAACAATGGCGGACATCAAGAATAGCCCCAATCCGTTGAACCCTCAGCCGGAGCCCCAGACGCAATGGCGTCTGATGCTGGCGTTCCTGCTGATGGGCGCGGTGCTTTTCCTCACTCCCTATTTCTACAAGAGCGTGGTGCCGGAGCCGCCGGCGAAACCGGCACAGACGGCCACCGAACAATCGCAGCCCACCGCGACTCCGGCGCCAGCGGCTGAACCGTCCCCGACGCCGTGGATCACTCTGACCAAGGCGCCCGCGGCGGTGGTGTCGGCAGCGGCGCAAGAGACTTTCGTCGTCGATACCAAGGTCTACCGCGTGGTGCTCTCGAACCAGGGCGGCGTGGTGCGCAGTTGGGTGCTCAAGAAGTACAAGGACAGCGTTGGGCAGCCGCTGGAGCTGGTCAATACGGCATCCGTCGCCAAGACGGGCTATCCTTTCTCGCTGGCGTTTCCCAAGGCCAAGCCCGCGGTCGATGTGAACGCGGTTCTCTACCGCTCCAAAGCCGCGCCCGACGGCCTCGGTATCGACTACGATTACTCCGACGGAAACGTGGTGGTTCACAAATCGTTCCACTTCGAGGGGAACAGCTACCTGTCGCAGGTTTCGAGCGAGGTCACGGTGGGCGGCAAGGGCGTCGAGAACCTGCTCGCGTGGCGGGGCGGGATCGGCGATTGGGCCGTCGCGGCGCACACGGGCCAGGAGCTTACGCTTTACTACGACGTCGCCGCGGGCAAGCTGGTCACCAAGCCGGCGAAGGACGCCAAGAACGGGCCGGTGACCGATTACGGGACCTACTCCTTCGCCGGGATCGAGGACCACTACTTCACCGCCGTCTTCCTGCCGCGGAGCGAGAGCACCTTCGCGATCCGCACGGTAAGCGACAACGTAGCGGACCAGGTGGATAAGTCCGAGCAGCCGCACGCGGGCGCCGAAGTCGGCGGCCAGGCTCGCAACGAGTTCACTCTGTTCGCCGGCCCCAAAGACCTGGGCATCCTGCGAAAGGTGGACCCGCGCCTGGACCAACTGGTCGACTTCGGACGCTGGTTCGGCTGGCTTGCCAAGCCGCTGTTCCTGGGCGTGAACTGGATCAACGACCGCATGACCCACAACTTCGGCTGGGCGATTGTGGTGATCACGATCGTCATCAACATGGTTCTGCTGCCGCTGCGGTTGACGAGCATGAAGTCGATGAAGAAGATGCAGGTGCTCAAGCCGCACGTGGACGCCATCAACGCGAAGTACAAGAACGTGGGCCTGCGCGATCCGAAGAAGGCAGAGCAGAACCAGGAGGTCATGGAGCTGTACAAGAAGCACGGCGTCAACCCGATGGGTGGATGCCTGCCCATGGTCCTCCAGATGCCGATCTTCATCGCGTTCTACTCGGTGCTGCAGGTGGCAATTGAGATGCGCCAGGCGAGTTGGCTGTGGGTGGGTGACCTGTCGCAGCCCGAGCACCTGGCGATCCGCATCCTGCCGATCGCCATGATCGTCGCCCAGTTCGTGATGCAGAAGATGACGCCGAATCCGTCGGCCGATCCGAACCAGGCGAAGATGATGCTGTTCATGCCGCTGATCTTCGGCTTCATGTTCTACGGCGTGTCGAGCGGGCTGGTGTTATACTGGCTGACCAGTAACCTGGTGGGCATTGTGCAGCAATACTTCATCAATAAGTCCATGCCGACACCGGCCGAGGCTTCCGGGCCCGTGATACCGGCTCCTAAATCGAAGAAGCCCAGCGGGGGCAAGCGGTGAGCGACGGAAAATACAGTCTTAGCGCGGTAGGGTCGCGGATCGACGCATTCTTGCGGTCCGTTGCGAATAATGCGGGCTTCAAGCTCAAGTTTGAAGTCGAGAGCGGCGAAACGCGGCACACGGATTTCGAGAATCCCGATGTCGTCGTGAAGTTCTCTGGCCCGGACGTGGACCTCTTGCTCGAGAACAAAGCGGAGCTGTTGCTGGCGCTGGAGCAGCTCACCATGGAAGTGCTGGGCATGCCGCCCGAAGAGCACTCCCGGCTGTGCTTCGACGCCAACGACTATCGCATGCTGCGCATCGAGGAGCTGCGGGTGAGCGCGCTGACGGCGGCGGAGAAGGTGAAGCGCTCGCACACGCCGTTCCACTTCAATCCGATGAACAGCCGCGAACGGCGGGTCATCCACCTGGCTCTGCGCAACGAGACGGCGGTCCGCAGCGAGAGCGTGGGGATGGGACCGCAGCGGCAGGTGGTGGTATGTCCCGCGGACATGCCGACTCCAACCGAGCCGGTGTTCACGGCGCCTGCGCCTCCCTCAAGGTCGGAAGGCCGCCGGCCGCCGATGCGACGGGGCGCGCCTCGACGGCGCGGGTAGGCGGGCGCTCCCCCTCGACTTCCGATTTCGAGTATTGTAGTCCTCGTGACACGCGCTGGCGCGGGAATTGCGGCGGTCGCGGCGGGCTGCGTTCTGCTGCTTTCGTGGGGCTGTCCCGGCTCATCGTCCGATGCCTACACGCCGCCTGCGACTCCCACACCGTTGCCACAATACGACGCGTGTATGTCGGATGCGCCCGTCGATCCGGGCAACCCGAATCAGCCGGTCATTACGCTGATCGGCGCCAGGGTGGTCAGCCAGCCGCGGGGCACCGCCTATGTCGATGCGGGCGCGACCGCCAGCGATCCGCACGACGGCGATATTACGAGCCGGATCGTGGTTGCGGGAACGGTTGACGTGAACGCCGTGGGCGACTACCTGATCCGCTACAACGTGGTGGATAGCGCCGGATTGCCGGCGGTCGAAGTGGTGCGGATGGTGCGCGTCAATGCGGGCGCGTTCACGGAGCAGACGGCCAGAGACTTCGGCACCACCAGCGCCCACCTGCCCTACTACGAGCACTTGCCGGTAAACTACGGGGCCGACCCCGCGCAGAAGTTTCCGCTCATCGTCTTCCAGCACGGATGGGGAGGGGCGCGGTTCACTGCTGACGGGACGGCGGTTCAGATCCCGCTCGCGTCGGCATTCGGCGACATGAAGGAACTGATCGCCAGTGGCCTTTGGGACGACTCGCGTCCCTTCATCGTGCTCTCGCCGCAGCGGTGCGTAGACCCGCAGATCGGCGATTACACCGCGCTGATGACGAAGATCTTCATCGACTATGCCATCAACACGTACAAGGTGGACACCTCGCGCATGTATGTGGCCGGCTACAGCGCGGGCTCGTGCCTGACCTGGGACTACGTGGCCCACTACCCTAACCAGCTGGCGGCCGTGCTTCCGATGTCCGGCTCCGGTGGAACGACTCTGGGATGCACGCTCAAGCTGACTCCTTCGTGGGCGTTTGAGGCTGCTGACGATCCGGCTGGCCCGTATATGAACCAGGTCGACACGGTCAACTCGATCAACGCCTGCAATCCGACAGAGCGGGCGAAGATCACGGTCTTCGCTTCGGGCGGGCACAATCTGGCGGAAGAATTCCTGACGATCAACCTGATCGGTCTCGGCCAGGGGCTGCCGGCCTACGACACCTACGACCAGAACATCTACGACTGGCTGCTGGCGCACACGCGGTCGGCGCCGACGCCGCTATCCGCGGTCCGGGCCGTAGACCCGCAGGCTTTCACCGCGACCCCGTCCACGGTTGTGTTCGGCCATTCGGCCACGCTGAAGTGGTCAGCGCCGGGCGCAGCCTCCTGCGTGGCATCCGGTGACTGGACCGGCCGGCGGGCAGCGAGCGGAACCGAGTCCGTCCGGCCGCCCGCCCCCGGCACGTACGGGTACGTGCTGACCTGCGGCGTTGCTGCGCAGTCGGTGATGCTTACGGTCGAAGAGCCGCGGCCGGGAGCGGAGTCTTCGCGTCCATCTCCTTCAGGTGGTCGTACCAGGTGAGCTTCAGCGTCACCGTGGTCACCGCGACGACGGCGAAGGCCAGCGCGGCGCGGTCGAATTCCTGGATCACGATGTAGATGGGCAGGACGACCAGCGCCACCTGCCACACGATGCCCACAGCGACGTTGAACATGTCGCGCCAAAAGTCCGGGTTGGGCTTGAAAGCGGGATCGTCCTGCTGAACCTTCCTCAGCACTGGACCCCAGAAGCCCCACGGCCGCACGCGGCGATAGAAGTCCTTGAGGACCTCGTCGTCTTCCGCCTTCGTCAGCAACGTGCCGGCGACGCAGCCAGTCAGCGAGATCAGGAACACCAGGATGAAGCCCAGCGAAACGCTGAGGTTCAAGGAGTGCGCCTGCGCGTAACCTTGGAGCGAGGGAATCCGCGCCATGATACCCGGGATCGTCAGCGAAGCCGAAATGCCGGCGACCATCCCCCAGAAGTAACCGTAGCCGTTGAAGCGCCACCAGTACCACTTGAGAACGTTGGAAGCGGTGTAGCCGCCCCACAGGCCGGAGACGATCCAGATGACGACGTCGTTCACCGAGGCTACGTACCAGCCGATCGCCGTTCCGATCACCACCACCGCGAAGGAGCTGAGATAGCTCAGCCGCACGTACGTCCGCGGGCTGGCGTTGGGGTTGATGAAGCGCTTGTAGATGTCGTTGACGAAGTACGGAGGCGCGGCGTTCACCGTGGCGGCGAAGTTGGACATGTAGGCCGCCAGCAGGCCGGCGATCAGGAAGCCGAGCAGGCCGGCGGGAACGAAGCGGCCTAGCGCGAGGGGCAGCACGGCTTCGAAATCCATGTGCGTTCCCATGGCGCGGATGTGGTCGCTGTAGAATGCCAGCGCCAGAATGGTCAGCCCGGTGATGAGGAAGTAGCGCGGGAAGGTGAGCACCACGTTGACCCATCCACTCATCATCGAGGCTTCCTTCGGATTCTTGCAGGAGAGGACGCGCTGCATGTCGTAGTTCGGCGCGGGGCCGGCCGCGCTGATCAGCACGCCCTTGAACAGCAGCGCCATGACGAAGAATCCGAAAAGCCCGTAGCCGTCTTCGGCGACCTTCGCGGTGGCTGAGGGCAGCAGAGTGGACCAATCCATATTCAGGTGCCAGCCGAAGAACACGTTGTCCCATCCGGCGGGAACGCATTTGTGCAGCAGGCTGGGCGCGACCTTCGCCATGGCGATGATGCCGACGGCGAAGGAGGCGATGGAGAGAATGCAGAACTGCAGGACCTCGGTCACCACCACGCTGAACATGCCGCCCTTGACCACGTAAATGGTGGTGATGGCGATCAGGATCAGCGCGTACTGGTTGGGGGACAGGCTCCAGGGCAGAAAGTTCGCGGCGAACTTCCCTATGCCCTTGAAGCCGTAGCTGAAGAATCCGATGATGCTGACGAAGGCGTAAATGACAACGATGATGTGGGCGAGCTGGGCGCCGCGGCCTTTGCCAAAGCGGGTCTGGATCCACTCCGCGCCGGTCATGACGTTGGAGCGCCGCAGCCAGGCCGAGAGGAAGACCATCAGGAAGATCTGGTTGAAGGTGGGCCAGAGCCAGGGAATCCAGACGCTTTTCAAGCCGTAGACGAACATCCAGTAGACCAGCAGCATAGTGCCGCTGATATCGAACATGCCCGAGGCGTTTGAGATCCCCAGCACGTACCAGGGCATGGTGTTGCCGCCCAGGAAGTACGCCTTCATGTCCTTGGAGGCACGATGGGAAACCCAATAGCCGATCAGGACGGACAATAGCAGGTACGCGAGTATGATCGCGATGTCAATAGCGTGAAGACTCAGCACCTAACACCTCAGTTTCGCGGCGCCGTGGAGCGCCAGGGGGCTTGGATCGAGCACTTATTATATCCGACCGAAGGAGACGAAATTGGCTCAGGCCACGGGCCCGCAGAAGAAATCGAGCGACTTGGCGATGTACTGCTTCATCTCGGTGCGCTTGACCACCGCGTCGAGCATGCCGGTCTTGAGCAGGAACTCGGCGCGCTGGAAGCCCTCGGGCAGCTTCTGGCGGATGGTCTGCTCGATGACGCGGGGGCCGGCGAATCCGATCTGGGCGCCGGGCTCGCCGATGTTGAGATCGCCCAGCATGGCGAAACTGGCTGTGGTGCCGCCGGTGGTGGGGTCGGCGAGTACGCTGATGAACGGAATTCCGGCCTCGTCGAGCGCCATCAGCGCGGCCGACATCTTGGCCATCTGCATCAGGCTCACCGCGCCTTCCTGCATGCGCATGCCGCCGGAGGCCGAGACGATGATGAGCGGCTTGCGCTCGGCGATGGAGCGCTCGATGGCGCGGGTGATCTTCTCGCCCACCGCCGCGCCCACGCTGCCTCCGATGAACTTCAGCTCGAAGGCGCAGATGTAAACCGGGCGGCCGGCCAGCGTCCCTGCGGCCGAGATCACGGCATCGCGGAGCGAGGTGGCCTTCTCCATGGAACTAAGACGCTCGGTGTAGGACTTGGAATCCACGAAAGCGAGCGGATTGCTGGAGGCGAGGCCGGCGTCAAAGGTCTCGTACGGCCCGTCGAAAAGCTGCTTGAGCCGAGAAGCGGCGTCCACGCGGAAGTGGTAGCTGCAGCGCGGGCAGACGTTCTGGTTCTCCTCCAGGGCCTTCTTCCAGACGATCTGGCGGCAGCCGTCGCACTTGAGCCACAAGCCCTCGGTCTTGACCTTGCGCTCGCCTTCGGAGCTGGCTTTGTCTTTCGAGGACTTCTGTCTGGTGAACCAGGGCATTAGTAGTCGATGCCTCGCTGCGCCAAGATTCCCTGGTGGAACGGATGCTTGATCTCCTTCATCTCGGTGACCAGGTCGGCCGCCTCGATGAGTTGGGGATGGGCGTTGCGGCCGGTCGCGATAATGTGCAGGCGCTCTGGCCGGCGGGCCAGGTCCTCGAGCACGCGCTCGACGGGCAGCATGCCGTAGTGTATCGTGTAGTTCAACTCGTCCAGGATCACCATGTGGTACCGGTCCGACTGCATCGCTTCGACGGCCGCGCTCCAAGCCTCCCCGGCGAGGCGCACGTCCTCGGGGTCGGGCTTCTCCGCGCCCACCTTTACGAATCCGCGTCCCATGGGCCGGATCTCGAAGGCGCCGCCAAGCATCGGAGCGCTGTCCAACTCTCCATAGTGCCACGAACCCTTGATGAACTGGATCATGAGGACCTTAAAGCCCTGGCCGACCCCCCGGAACGCCACCCCCATGGCTGCGGAGGTCTTGCCTTTGCCGTTACCGGTGAAGACCATGAGCAGCCCCTTGTCCATCGTTGTTACGGTAGCACAGGGGAGGATAGCCGTCAGCGGTCAGTCGTCAGCTGTCAGCCGTGAGTGGCTGGCCGTACCCGCGATCTTACCCATGGTAAGATGCATATATGGAGCAGATTACCGTATCCTCTAAGGGGCAGATCGCGATCCCCAAGGCCGTTCGGGACGCGTTGAACCTGTCCGAAGGCGCCAAACTGACCCTTGAAGTGCGGGGGCAGGAAATCGTCCTTTCAAAGGAACCGGCATGGAAGAAACTGCGGGGTGCGGCAACGGGCCGGGACTTGATGGGTGCGTTCGCCACCTTCAAGAGGCAGGAGCGTGAGCGTGAAGACTCGCGTCCTTGATTCGTGGGCGATCCTCGAATGGATGAGCGGCCGCCAACCCGCCACAGGGCGTGTCTCAGTACTGCTCGATCACGCCGAACACGGCAAGATCAGGCTCCTGATGAGCGCGATCAACGTGGGAGAGGTCTACTACTTCCTGCGCAAGCATCACAGCGAAGCGCTCGCCGAGTCCTGGCGTGAGTCCTCGGGCACCCTGCCGGTCACCATCGAGGTCCCGGGCGCCGAAGACATCTGGAGCGCCGCGACCTTGAAAGGCCGGTTTCCGATCGCCTATGCCGATGGGTTCGCGGCGGCGCTGGCGCAGAAGTTCAACTGCCCGTTGGTCACGGGAGACCCGGAGTTTCGGAATGTCGATCAGTTGGAACTCGATTGGATCGGTGGTTGAAGCTCAGCGTGGATACGGGTGGCCGCGCAGCGTGGTCGCGGCGCGGTAGATCTGCTCTGTGAGCATGACGCGCGCGAATTCGTGGGGGAAGGTCATCGGCGAGAGCGAGAGCAGCAGGCCGGCGCGGGGCTTCCAATCGGGCGGGAGGCCGTCGGCTCCGCCGATGACGAACACCAGGTCGCGGCCTTCCATTTCGGCTTTCGAGACCAGCGCGATGAAGGCCGCGGAGTCCATGGCGCGGCCTGCGGCGTCGAGCAGAATCTTGGTGGCGCTGGGGTGGCGCGCACAGGGATCGAAGCGGTCCGGCCGGATCTCGCGCATCTCGCATGGCATGTAGCGGGCGGTGCGCTTGACGTACTCTTCAGCCATGGCGTTGGCGCCGGCGTCTCGCGGCTTGCCGATGTAGTAGATGCTGACCTTCACGGGACCATTGAAGCATGTCCTTCGTATAATTAAAACGAGGTGGCTGGGAGATGCACGTGAACCCCATGGCCGGCAAGCCGGCGACCGCGTCCATGCTGGTGAATGTCCCGAAGCTGATCACGGCCTACTACACCGGGCAGCCGGACGCCGCGGTCGCGGCCCAGCGGGTGGCTTTCGGCACCTCGGGACATCGCGGCTCCGCGTTCGAGCTGTCGTTCAACGAGTGGCACATCCTGGCGACCACGCAGGCGATCGCCGAATACCGGCGAGCCAACGGCATCGACGGGCCGCTGTTTCTCGGCATCGACACGCACGCTCTTTCCGAGCCCGCCTCCGCCACCGCGCTCGAGGTGCTGGCGGCCAACGGCGTCGAGATAATGATCGCGGAGGGAACCGACTACACGCCCACGCCGGCGGTGTCGCACGCCATCCTCACCTACAACCGGGACCGCAAGACCGGCCTCGCCGACGGCATTGTCGTCACGCCTTCGCACAATCCGCCCGAGGACGGCGGCTTCAAGTACAACCCGCCTAACGGCGGACCGGCCGAGGCGTCCGTCACCGTCTGGATCCAGAACCGGGCCAACCAGATCCTGGAGAACCGGCTGGATGGGGTCAAGCGCGTGCCGTTCGCCGCCGCGCTCAGGGCGCCGACCACGCACCGGCACAACTACCTCGACGCCTATGTCGGGGACCTGGCGAACGTCATCGACATGGACGTGATCCGGTCGGCGGGCCTCAAGCTGGGCGTGGACCCGCTGGGCGGCGCGGGCGTTCACTACTGGGGACCGATCGCCGAGCGCTACCATCTCAACCTCACCGTGGTGAACGAAGCAGTCGACCCCACCTTCCGGTTCATGACCGTCGATTGGGACGGGCGGATTCGCATGGACCCGTCGTCGCCCTACGCCATGCGCAGCCTGATCGGGCTGAAGAATCGCTTCGACGTGGCCTTCGCCTGCGACACCGATCACGACCGGCACGGCATCGTCACCCGCAGCGCGGGGCTGCTGCCGCCGAATCACTACCTGGCGGTTTCGATCGACTACCTGTTCCGGAATCGCCCGCACTGGCGGAAAGACGCGGCCGTCGGCAAAACCGTGGTTTCGAGCAGCATGATCGACTACGTGACGAAGAAGTTGGAACGCCGGCTGCATGAAGTGCCGGTGGGTTTCAAGTGGTTCGTGGACGGACTCTTCGACGGCTCTCTCGGCTTCGGCGGAGAAGAGAGCGCCGGAGCGTCGTTCGTTCGGGTGGATGGGAGCGTCTGGACCACCGACAAAGACGGCATGATCGCGGCCCTGCTCGCGGCCGAGATGACGTCGCGGCTCAAGCGCGATCCGGGCGAGGTCTATGGGGATCTCACGAAGGAGTTCGGCGATCCGGTGTACGACCGTATCGATGCGCCCGCGACGGCGGAACAGAAAGCCGTTCTCGCGCGCCTGTCGCCGGAGCAGATCCGCGTAACCGAGCTGGCGGGCGACAAGATCGACAAGGTGTTGACGCAGGCTCCGGCCGGGGGCGCCATCGGCGGCGTGAAGGTAATCGCAGCGGGGGGATGGTTCGCGGCGCGGCCATCGGGGACCGAGGAGATCTACAAAATCTACGCCGAAAGCTTCCGCGGCAAGGAGCACCTGGGGCGCATCCAGGCGGAAGCGCAGGAGATTGTCGGACAGACGCTGAAGGCCAAAGCAGGAGCGGCCACGAATGAACACGAATGAACACGAATAGGACAAAACCTCTTTCCTGAGACTTTCCTTATTCGTGTTCATTCGTGTTCATTCGTGGCTAGATCGTTTTGAACGACTGGGGGGAACATGGGTGATCTTGACGCCACTCTGAAGTCGCTCAACGAGCTGGCGATGAATTTGCGGTGGTCCTGGAACCGCTCGGCTGACGAACTGTGGGGGCAGATGGACCGGGATCTGTGGGAGCTGACGCAGAATCCGATGGTGATCCTGCAGACGGTCTCGCAGGAGAAGCTCCGGCAAGTGGCGGCCGATCCCAAGTTTTGCGAGCGCCTGGACCAGATCGTCAAAGAAATGCGCGAGTCCATGGACCACCCGGCGTGGTTCCAGAAGGCGCATCCGGACACGCCGCTGAAGCTGGTGGCCTACTTCAGCATGGAGTACATGCTGACCGAAGCGCTGCCCATCTACTCCGGCGGCCTCGGAAACGTGGCGGGCGACCAGCTCAAGGCCGTGAGCGACCTGGGCGTTCCCGTGGTGGGTGTCGGTCTGCTCTACCAGCAGGGCTACTTCCGCCAGGAGATCGACGCGTACGGCAACCAGCAGGCCCTGTATCCGTTCAACGACCCGGGCCAATTGCCGATCAAACCGCTTCGGGAGGCGAACGGCGAATGGCTGCGGCTGGCGCTGGCTCTGCCGGGCCTGAAGTTGTGGGTCCGCACCTGGCAGGTGCAAGTGGGCCGCACCATGCTGTACCTGCTGGATAGCAACGACCCGGCGAACCCGCCGGCCTACCGGGGCATCACCAGCGAGTTGTACGGCGGGGGCCTCGATGTGCGAATCAAGCAGGAGGTGGTGCTGGGAATCGGGGGATGGCGGCTGCTACGGACGCTTGGCCTGAAGCCCGACGTCTGCCACCTCAACGAGGGGCACGCCGCGTTCGCCGTTCTCGAACGGGCGCGCTCCTACATGGTGGAGTGCAAGCAACCGTTTGACGCGGCGCTGGCGGTCACACGCGCCGGGAATCTGTTCACCACGCACACTCCGGTCGGCGCCGGCTTCGATCGCTTCCCGCCCGATCTCATGGACCGCTACCTGCGTCACTACGCGGATCACACCCTGGGAATCGGCATGCACGATCTGCTGGCGCTGGGGCGCCTGGACCCCAACGACAACTTCGAGCCGTTCAACATGGCGTATCTGGCGCTGCGCGGAAGCGGCGCCGTCAACGCGGTCAGCCGGCTCCACGGCGAGGTCAGCCGGCGCCTGTTCTCGGTGCTCTTCCCGCGCTGGCCGGAGAGCGAAATCCCGATCGGATATGTGACCAACGGCGTGCACGTGCCGACCTGGGAGTCCCAGCCGGCGAGCGATGTGTGGAAGCGCGCCTGCGGAGACGAACGCTGGTTGGGCACCATGGAGTGCGTTGGTTCCAGCCTGCGCGAAGTCAGCGATGCCGATCTCTGGGAGTTGCGCACGAAGGCCCGGCGGGAGTTGATCGAGCGCACACGCAGGCGGCTGGCCCGCCAGCGCTCGGGGCAGGGCGCGGGCACCCAGGAAGTCGCCGCCGCCGAGCGGATCTTCGATTTCGACACCCTGACGCTCGCCTTCGCTCGCCGCTTCGCGGCCTACAAGCGCCCCAACCTGCTCCTGGCCGACCCGGAGCGGCTGGCGCGCATCCTCACCGACAAGCAGCGGCCGGTGCAGTTGATTCTGGCGGGCAAGGCCCATCCGGCCGATCTGGAGGGTCAGGGGATGCTCAAACAGTGGAGCGATTTCCTTCACCGCCCCGACGTGCGCCCCCACGTCGTTTTTCTGGCCGACTATGACATGCTCCTCACCGAGCGGCTCGTCCACGGCGCGGACGTCTGGATCAACACGCCCCGCCGCCCGTGGGAGGCCAGCGGCACCAGCGGGATGAAAGTGCTGGTCAACGGCGGCGTAAACCTCTCGGAGCTCGACGGCTGGTGGGCCGAGGCCTACCAGCCCGACATCGGATGGGCCATCGGCGATGGCCAGGAGCACCACGACGCCCCTGAGTGGGACCACGTCGAAGCCGAAGAGTTGTATTCGCGTCTCGAGAGCGAAGTGATCCCCGAGTTCTACAACCGCAACGAGGCCGGCATTCCCACCGCGTGGGTCGCGCGGATGCGGGAGAGCATGGCGCGGCTGACTCCGCAGTTTTCCGCCAACCGGACGGTGCGCCAATACGTGGAAGAGCACTACCTGCCCGCGGCTGCGGCTTACCGGGAGCGTTCGGCCACCTGCGCCGATTTCGCGACAGGGCTGCTCGGCTGGCAGCGCGCCCTGGCGACTCACTGGCCGCACGTGCACTTCGGCGGGGCCACCAGCGAAACCGCCGACGGTGCGCATAGCTTCGAGGTGCAGGTTTACCTCGACGAGCTCGATCCCGAGGCGGTGCGCGTCGAGCTCTACGCCGATCCGGACGTGCGCGTCACCATGACGCGCGGCCAGCAGTTGGTGGGCTCGGCGAATGGCTACCTGTACACGGCGCGGGCACCGGCGGACCGGCCGGTCAGCGACTACACTCCGCGCCTGGTTCCGTACCGCGCCGGCACGAGAGTGCCGCTGGAGGCGCCGCAGATTCTCTGGCAGCGGTGAGGCTCCGGTGCGGTGACCGAGGCCCCGGGCGAGCGGGATGAAACCGGATGTTCGATTCAGGTTCCAGGGGCCCGCGCACGCCGGGAACCTGCGCTTCGCCTGGGCTGCGAGCGACGGTACGAAGGGAAGCATCGAGCTGATCCGCCTGCCGAACCGGACCGATTCCTTAGAGGTCGTCCGGTATTCCCAGGGCCGGAAGTTCATCTTTGACGATGTCCTGGTCTGCCGGTGAGCCCAGGCGAAGTGCCTTGTTCTCTGGCGCGCCCGAGACGGCCCTCGTCCCTCGTCTCATTGCTCCAGGGCAAAGTTCATTCAGCTATTGGCGTGTTAAACTCTCGTTACGGAAAGGCGACACTCAGGATGGGGCGCGTTCTCGTCATCGAGGAAGATGCAGAGGTTCGTGGGGTACTCCTGGAGATGCTCAAACGGTGCGGTCACGACGCGGGTATCGCTGGCGACTGCGTCAACCCCGAGGTGCCCCAAGAGTGCGACCTTCGATGCTGTGACGGTTTCGCCGCCCCGGACCTAGCGGTGATCGCTGCAATCACAGGGCGGCGGTGCTCGGGGACCGAAGCCGCTTTGATGATCCTGGCGAAGTGGCCGGCCGCCAAGGTCCTCTTGATCTCAGCCAGTCCAATTGAGGCGTGGCCCGCTTCTGACCAGAATCGCGTCAGGAGCCTGCCGATTCACTCCTATGCGTTTCTTCCCAAGCCGTTCACCGTGTCGGATGTGAGGGAGGCCGTCGAGGGCCTGATCGGTTAGGCGGGCGCACCGGACGACGACGGTAGAGTGAATCTGCTGGCGCGCCCGGAGGGACTCGAACCCCCGGCCTACTGGTTCGAAGCCAGTCGCTCTATCCAACTGAGCTACGGGCGCGCGGAAGGTGCTTATGCTTCAACATGGTAGCACAGCGAGCTCGGATCACTGCTCAACAGCATCCCTGCCGGGTGGCGCGCAGGCCCAGGTGTTGCCGGTCCAAAACACCCGCATCAGGTCATCTCCAACCGCTGTATAGTGAACTGAATCCACATGTCACTTAGGGCCGGGAATCGAATTGGCTTGTACGAAGTCGTGTCGCTGATCGGGTCGGGCGCAATGGGCGAGGTGTATCGCGCCCGCGACGGGCGGCTCAAGCGAGACATTGCGGTCAAGGTTCTTCCCTCCGCTTTCGCCAAGGATGCCGAACGGATGCGCCGCTTCGAGCTGGAAGCCCAGGCGGTCGGAAGGCTCAACCATCCGAACGTTCTCGCGATCTATGACGTTGGAATCCACGAGGACTCACCCTATCTGGTGTCGGAGCTGCTGGAGGGCGAGTCGCTGCGGAGCCGGTTGAACGGCGGCAAGCTGAGCCCCCAGAAGGCGGTGGACTACGCGCGCCAGATTGCGGCCGGTCTCGCCGCGGCCCACGCGGCCGGCATCGTCCACCGCGACCTCAAACCCGAGAACCTGTTCGTCACCAAGGACGGCCGGGTCAAGATCCTCGACTTCGGCCTGGCCAAAGTGACGCAGGCGCCGGGCTCGGTCGAGGAGACGCAGGCCGTGGATACGCTGCCGGGCACCGTTCTTGGCACGGTCGGCTACATGTCCCCCGAGCAGGTTCGCGGCGGAGCTGTGGATGGCCGTTCCGACATCTTCAGTTTTGGCTGCATTCTGCAGGAAATGCTGGCCGGCGAGCGGCCTTTCAGGGGCGATTCCTCGGTGGAGACGATGAACGCCATCCTGAAGCAGGAGCGTCCGCCGCTCCCGGCTGACGGAAACTGGGCGCCTGCTTTCGATCGCATCATCGAACACTGCCTGGAGAAGAATCCCGACGAGCGGTTCCAGTCGGCACGCGACCTCGCCTTCGACCTCGCGTCGCTCTCGGAGATCTCGCAGATGGGCAGCGGCGCCGTGAAACCGCTGCCTCCGAAAACATCGGGAAAGCGGCGGGCGCTGGCTCTGGCGGCCGGGCTGGCCCTGGTTGCGATTCTCGCGAGCGGCGGATATTTCGCCGGGCGCAGCTTCGCCCCCGTGCCGCATACGGTCTTCCACCGGCTGACCTACCGCCGCGGGATGATCACCAGCGCCCGTTTCGCCCCAGACGGGAACACCATCGTCTACAGCGCCTCCTGGGAAGACGAGCCGAGTGACATCTTCGCCGTGCGGCCCGATAGTCCGGAGTCCCGCTCACTGGGCTTCGGCCGCGCCGAGCTGTTCGCGATCTCGCCCTCGAGCGAGCTGGCGCTCTCCGAGAACCCGCGGTTTTTCTATACCCCGTTCGCCCCGCGCGGCCTGATGGCGTGGGTTCCGTTCTCCGGCGGCGCGCCGCGCCCCATGGAGGAGGCCATCGCCTTCGCGGACTGGTCGCGCAACGGCCGCGAAATGGCGCTCGCCCGGGAAACCGACAGCGGCGTGCAGTTGGAATTCCCCGCCGGTCACGTGGTCTACCGTACCGCCGGGTACATCAGCAACCCGCGCATCTCGCCCGCGGGTGACCGGGTGGCATTTCTCGAGCACCCGCTGGCGCTCGACAATGCCGGCTTCGTGGCCGTGATCGACCGCTCGGGGCAGAAGAAGACCCTCACCCGGCAGTTCTCGTCAGCCGAGGGCCTGGCCTGGTCGAGCACTGGGGCGGAGATCTGGTTCACGGGCTCCGCGGACGGCGCCAGGCAGGACCTGTGGGCCGTCACGCTCGACGGACGCATGCGCCTGATGCACAGGCAATCCGGGAGCATTGCGATCCGGGACGTCTCTCCCGACGGCAAGGTGCTGATCACCAACATGGAATGGCGCCAGAAGATGATGTTTCACGGCCCGTCCGACACCCGCGAGCGCGAGCTGTCGTGGCTGGACTGGTCCCTGCCAACGGACATCTCGCCCGACGGGAAGTTAATCGTGTTCTCGGAAACGGGTGAGGGCGTGGCCGGCAACCAGGTGGTTTACCTTCGCGAAACGAGCGGCGCGGCCGCGGCCAAGCTCGGTCCCGGCACGCTGGCGACCTTCTCGCCCGACGGCCAGACGGTGGTTTCCGTGAACGAGAGTAATTCCGAGATCACGCTCTACCCCGTGGGCCCGGGCCGCCCGAAGCAAATCGCGCTGAAAGGCTACACCGTAGCGATGGCGGGGCTGCTGGAGGATGGAAGAATCTGGTTCGATGGCAACGAGCCCTCCCACGGTCGCAGGCTCTACGTCACCAGCCTCGAGGGCTCCAAGCCGCGCGCGGTCACGCCGGAAGGCACCCAGCTGGCCGCCCGGCCCACCAAGTCTCATCCCAAGCACCTTGTGGTGCGGGCTGGTTCGAAGACGATGCTGTATCCCGTGGACGGCGGGGAGCCGGAAGTGATCCGGGGCATCGAGGAAGGCGAACGCATCGCCGCTTGGGCTCTGGATGGCCAGTCATTCCTGGTCTTCCAGCGCAGGGACCTGCCAACCAGAATCTACCGGGTTGACTACAAGACCGGGCGCCGCCAGTTCGTCGAGGAAATCGCGCCCAACGAGCGGGCGGGCGTCGGCCGCACCGGCATCAACCTGATCATGACCCCCGACGGCAAGAGCTACGTCTACTCCACCCAGCAGACCCTGTCGGAGCTGCACCTGGTGGAGGGCCTGCGGTAGCCCGCGCGACCCGCATCTGCGACAATGCTCTCTGACTCTGATGATCCGCCGCCTTCGATCGATTTGGATTTGGGCCGCCAGCGCGTCCGCGATCGTGCTCTGGTGCCCGCTGCTGGCCGTGGTGTGGCTGTTCGACCGCGACCCGTTGAAGCGGCGCACCGGCCGCTGGTTCCGTAGCCTGGGACGCGTGCTCGCCGCCATCAACCCTTGGCGCGTCCACGTCTCCGGCACCGAGCACAAGGTGCCGGGCCAGGCCTACGTCGTGGTGAGTAATCACCAGTCGATGGCCGACATCCCCGTGATCGCCCACATCATCAACGATTCGAAATGGCTGGCCAAGGCGGAAGTCTTCCGCGTGCCGGTGGTCGGCTGGATGCTGCGCATGGCGGGCGACATCCCCGTGGACCGGTCCGACCGCCGCAAGGGCGCCCAGGCCATGCTGCGCTGCGCGCGCACCCTGCGCCAGGGCTGCTCGGTCATGTTTTTCCCGGAGGGCACGCGCTCGAGGGACGGCGAAATACACGCCTTCAACGACGGTCCCTTCCAGTTGGCTCTGCGCGAGCGGACGCCGATCCTGCCGCTCGTTGTCGAGGGATCCGGCACGGCTTTGCCGAGGAACACCTGGCTGTTCGGCCCGAGCCAGGACATCTACGTGCGGGCCCTTGAACCCGTGTCCGTCGAAGGCTGGGACCCTCGCGAGCCCGCGGCGCTGCGGGAAGCGGTCCGCCACAAGATGATCGACGAACTGGTACGGTTACGCGGCGCTGCCGGTCGCGCGTAGGAGCCTCCGCACGTCCTTGGCGATGCTCCACAGCGCCAGGAGGATCAGCGGCCCCGCGGCGAGCACCAGGGCGCGGCTGCCCTCGGACAGCGCCTTGACTCTCGGATCCGACGCCGCCAGGCCCAAGGATGCCAGGAAGCCCGTGTCGATCTGTCCCAGGTGACTGGACCAGAGTGCGGCGATGAAGACCGCCAGCCCCAGCATCGCGAGGCCGACCTGGGTCCAGAGGGACTCGCGCGTCCATGCGCCCTGGCGCAGCACTTCGGTCTTCAACAGAATGTGCCCCGCGAGCCACGCGTTGAAGAGCCACAGCGGAACGTGCACGCCAACGGCGCTCAGCGGAATCACCCAGAAGCGGACGTCGCCTGCGTTGGTCCACACGCCGATCACGTTTGGATAGAAGTTGAACAGCAACAGAACTGCTACGGTGGCGTAGATCTTGGCCACAAGCGTGGCGGGCCGCACTTTGCCGCCGTCGAAGGGGGCAGGGGACGGCGAGAGCTTTTCCGGATCGAACTCCGCTTCCGGCCTCGCGTGCGTTCGGGAGACCTGCTCCAGAACGACGAAGACCACCACCAGAATGCCGAGATTCAGAAGCACGGAATGGAAGTAGTTCACCAGCCACGTCGCGAGGGCGCCCAGGGTGAAGCCATCCGAGTAAGGAAATGAGAGGACCGAAAGGGCGAGAATCACGACGGGCAAAATCTTCGCCAGCTTGAAGAAGGCTGGCAGCGAACTGGTTCCGATGAGGAGGCGCCGCTCGTAGCCGTAGCGCTCCGCGACTGCCGCGGGCGGTCCCATCTCCCGCAGCACTTTCAGAACCACGGCCTCGTCGCTCTCGCCCGGACGCGGTTCATCGTCCACGCGATCGCCTATCAGCGACGTGAGTTCCCGCGCGACGTCTTCGCGCCGTTCGGGCGGCAGATGCCTCCCGACGTGGTAGACATAACGGCCGATCAGCTCGTTCGATTCGCGGTTCACTTGAGTACCCTCCGCAGGGCTTTCGAAAGCAGCTCCCACTCGCCGCTCAACGCGGTGAGCGTCGCCTGGCCCTGGTTCGTGATCTTGTAGTAGCGCCGCGGGCGGCCTTCCTCGATCACCCAACGGCTCGACAGCAGCTCCTGCGATTCCAGCCGGCGCAGAAGCGGATAGAGCGTTCCCTCATCGACGTGTATTTCCGCTTCCGCCAGGGACTTCTTCAGCGAGTATCCGTACTGCTCGGTCCGCAGGGCCCCCAACGCGGCCAGAACCAGCGCGCCGCGGCGCAACTCGAGCGCCAGGCTTTCGGGAACCGCGGCGGATTGGCCTGCCTTTTGCACTGTATGCCACATTGTACTGTGCGGCACATAGTATGTCAAGGTTTATGTGGGTGCGGCAAACTTGGAGTATGGGCGACGTTCAAATCTTCGAGTGCGCGCCAGATGGCGAGAAAATCAAGGGCGAGCGGGATGCGATCGATCTGATCGAGGAGGCACGGCACCATGGAGCGAGCCTGATCGTCATTCCGGCCGAGAGGCTCGACGACGATTTCTTCCGGCTCCGAACACGGATTGCCGGCGACATCATTCAGAAGTTCGTCACGTACCAGCTTCAACTGGCCATCGTCGGCGATATCTCCCGGCACCTGAACGAGAGCTCCGCGTTGCGGGACTTCGTGCGTGAAGCGAATCGCGGTCCTCATGTCTGGTTCCTGGCGAGCCGCGAGGAACTAGACCAACGCTTGCTGCGGGACGCTGGCTGACTCCAGCCCCGGCTGCCCGCAATGCTACACTGGCCGGGTTGCCACTCGTACTCTTCCTTTCCGTTCTGCTGATCGCGGCCTGCGGCCTCGTCTACGAGTTGATCGCGGGAACGCTCGCCAGCTACCTGCTCGGCGATAGCGTTCTGCAATTCTCCACCATCATCGGCAGCTACCTCTTCGCGATGGGGATCGGCAGCGCCCTCTCGCGCTACCTGCGGCGCGGGTTGGTCGCGCGCTTCGTTTCGATTGAACTGATGGTGGGGCTTGTCGGAGGCTACTCGTCGGCCCTGCTGTTCCTCGGGTTCGCTTACGGCCAGGCGTTCCGCCTCGAGTTGTACGCCATCGTGATCGTCATCGGCATCCTGGTGGGCCTCGAGATCCCGCTTCTGATGCGCATTCTCAAAGGCCGCTTCGAGTTCCGCGACCTTGTGGCGCACGTCCTCACCTTCGATTACCTCGGCGCGCTGGGCGCTTCGCTGCTGTTCCCCATCCTGCTGGTGCCGAAACTGGGCATGGTTCGCTCGGCGCTGCTATTCGGGCTGGTCAACGCGGCGGTGGCGCTGTGGTCCACCTTCCTATTCCGCACCGAACTGGGACGACCTGCCTCCCTGCGCGCAGCCTCGGTCGCCGTCCTGGCCGTGCTCGGAGTGGGCATGGTCTACGCCAACAAAATCACCGTCGCGGCCGAGAACAACATCTACGCCGACGAGGTGATCTTCGCCCGCGACACGCACTATCAGCGCATCGTCCTCACCAAGTGGAAGGACGATATCCGCCTGTTCCTGAGCTCGCACCTGCAATTCTCTTCGCGCGACGAATACCGCTACCACGAAGCCCTGGTACATCCCGGCCTGGCCGCCATCCCCGGAGCGCGCCACGTCCTGGTGCTCGGCGGCGGAGACGGGCTGGCGGTCCGCGAGATCCTGAAGTACCCGGCGGTTGAAAGCATCACGCTGGTGGACCTCGATCCCGAGATGACGCGCCTGTTCTCCACGCATCCGCTGCTGACCCCGCTCAACGGCGGCTCGCTCAAGGCGCCGCGCGTCCACATCATCAATGCCGACGCTTTCTCCTGGCTCGATTCCACAAGCGGCTACTACGATTTCGCGGTGGTGGATTTCCCCGATCCCACCAACTACTCGCTGGGCAAGCTCTACACCACGGCGTTCTACAAGCTGCTGGCGCACCACCTCACGCCGCACGGCATGGCCGCGGTGCAGAGCACCTCGCCGCTGTTCGCGCGCCGCACCTACTGGTGCATCGTGGAGACCATCAAGCAGGCCGGCTTCGAGGTGCATCCTTACCACGCCTACGTGCCGGCATTCGGAGAGTGGGGCTTCGTACTGGGTACTCTCGGCCCCTATCGGCCGCCGTCCGCGCTGCCTGGCGGACTGCGCTTCCTGAACCCGCGGACGCTGGCGCAGATGTTCGAGTTTCCCGCCGACATGGGGCCGGTGCCCGCCGAGGTCAACCGCTTGAACGACCAGGTGCTGGTCCGTTACTACGATCAGGAATGGAGCTCGATCTCTCATTGAACAGACGCCGGTTCCTCGCCGCGGCCTTAGTGGGTCTGGGGTCCAAGACCGATCCGCGCATCGCCGGCTCGTTCGTCAACGATGGCGCCGAACTGGGCCACCGCCTGCGCAGCCGCGGCCCGTTCCGCGCGCCCGCGCGCCGTGAGCGCGTCCCGCTGGTGATCGTGGGCGGCGGCATGGCGGGACTCACGGCCGCCTGGCGCCTCGACAAGCGCGGCTTCCGCGATTTCGTTCTGCTCGAAATGGAAAAGCAGGCCGGCGGCGTGGCGCGCTGGGGCGAAAACGGCATTACGGCGTTTCCCTGGGGCGCGCACTACGTCCCGGTCCCCGGCCCGAAATCGCTGCTCATCCGCGAGCTGCTCTCAGACCTGGGCGTCCTTGTCGAGGGCCGATGGCAAGAGCGTTACCTGTGCTTCTCCCCGCAGGAGCGCCTGTTCCTGCACGGCAAGTGGCAGGACGGCATCGAGCCCGAAATCGCCGCCACGCGCCGCGATCACGAAGACTACCGCCGCTTCGAGCAGCGCATGGCGGAATTCCGCGCCTCGGGCCAGTTCACCATTCCCATGGAGCGCGCCGGCCGCCCGCCCGACCCGGCCCTCGACCACATCTCGATCGCCGACTGGCTGCGCCGCGAGCGCTTCGATTCGCCCTACCTCGACTGGTACGTCAACTACGCCTGCCGCGACGACTATGGCGCGCTGGCCGCGGACACCTCCGCCTGGGCCGGCATACACTACTTCGCCTCGCGCGAGCCCGATGAAAAGGGACCGCTCACCTGGCCCGAAGGCAACGGCTGGATCGTCCGGCGCCTCCTCGAACGGCTCGGCGACCACGTGCGCACCGGCGCGCCGGTGTGGCGTATCGTGCGCGACGGCCGGCGCGTGCGCGTCGTCACCGAGGATGTCGAATACGAAACCGAAGTGGTGGTCTTCGCCGCGCCCACGTTCCTGGCGCCCTATCTGATGGACGACGCCCCGCCGGTCTCCGGCTTTGAATACTCGCCCTGGCTCACCGCCAACCTGGTGGTCGATCGCCCGCCACGCGAGCGCGCGACCGAGGCCGCCTGGGACAACGTGATTTACGATTCCCCCGCCCTCGGCTACGTGGTGGCGACCCACCAGTCGCTGCGCTCCGTGGACGGGGCGAGCGTCTGGACGTTCTATTGGGCGCTGGCGAACGGCCCGGCCGCGCGCAACCGCAAGCTGCTGCTCTCGACCGACTGGGCCTGGTGGCGCGACGCCATCCTCAACGATCTCGAGCGCGCGCATCCTGACATACGGCAGTGCGTCTCGCGCATCGACATCATGCGCCTGGGACACGCCATGGTGCGTCCCCGCGTCGGCTTTCTTTCATCCGAGGAGCGCCTGCGGGCGGCCGCCTGGCCCGGCCCGGTGTTCTTCGCGCATTCGGACCTGAGCGGCTTCTCGATCATCGAAGAGGCGCAGCAGCGGGGAGTCGCGGCCGCCGACCGTGCCCTTGCCCACCTGGGAGGCCGCCGGTGAAGTATCTCGCCACGGCGGCGGCGGCCGCGCTGCTCGCCTTCCTGGCGGCATGGTTGCTGGTGCGCGAGCGGGCGCCGAAGCGCGCTCCCGCCGCGGCCAGTTTCGAGCAGCGCTTCCCGGACGAGACCGCCGCCTACCATCGCCCATCGGCGGTGGACGCGCGCTGGCACGAGAACCGCGGCCACGCCTGGTCTATCGAAGACCGCGAAGAAACCTATCCCGATGACGACCCCCGCTGGACGCGGATTCTGGGGGCGCGTCCCAGGTTGCGGCCGCAGCCCGCCGCCTGCCTCACCTGCCACGCCGCTGCCGGCACAGGGCGCGCGGCAAGCTACTACGAGGCGCGCGACCGCAAGCCGCTGGGCTGCGCCGACTGCCACGAGCGAAAGGGCGACCTCCGCTCCGCCGTTTGCGAGCAGTGCCACCGCGAATACTACATCGTAGCGGGGCAGGCGGCGTTTCCGGAGGGCCGCACCGCGGACGAGATCGAAGCCTTCTACGACGGGCGCGGCATCGCCGACTGGACCCACGCCGGAACCGGGGCCGCTGTGCTCAAGGCGCAGCATCCACAGTTCGAAATGTACGCGCAGGGTCTGCATGCGCTGGCCGGCGTGGCCTGCGCCGATTGCCACATGCCGTTCGAGCGCCGCGGCGCGATCCGGATTGCCGACCACCGCGCCACGCGCCCCCTCGAGAACGCCGGCCGCGCCTGCCTCGCCTGCCACCGCGAACCGGCCGCCGACCTGCTGGCGCGCGTCAGGGAAACCCAGCAGAGCACCCGCGCGCTTCTCTCTCGCGCCGAAGACGCGCTCGTTGCCGCCATCGACGCGATCAAGAGCGCGCAAGCCGCCGGCAACCGCCCCGCCGACGCGCTCAGGTTGGAAACCAGGGCGCAATGGCGCATCGACTTCGTCGCCGCAGACCGGTCTCTCGGCTTCCACGCGCCGCAGGAATCCGCCCGCCTGCTGGCCGAGGCCATCGATTACGCGCGCCAGGCCCAACTCGCGGCCGCGCGAAGTGCGATAAGATAAGTGAGTTCGGGCCGTGGCGCAGCCTGGCTAGCGCGCTTGCTTGGGGTGCAAGAGGTCCCGAGTTCAAATCTCGGCGGCCCGACCAAAACCCCTCATAGACTCAACAGGCCCGGTCTTCTTCCGCGGGCTTGCCCGCGTTCACCTGTGATGACGGCAGTGAGCCTCTTTCCCTTGGGCCACCGGAAAGCGTCCAAGCATGCGGCGACAACAGCATCCGATCATCGCCGGCTTCGGGCCGGATAAAGATTGGTGCTACGATCGAGGCAAGCGGGGATCGGGGATGACCAAAGGTGTGGATCTGCTTCCGCCATATCCGTATCCGGAGGATCAACAGTAGCCTGCACCGCCAGGGGTCCAGCCAATTGGGAAGCGCTGCCGCACTAGCTGATTTTCTACGAGTGGGAACGGCACTCGGCACACCGTATTTGTAATGAGCACGTTATCGAAAGGAGCCATCAATGAACGCGATACAAGTCGGACAGAAGAGCTATGAGATGCCCCCGCGGGAGGGGTTCACCGTCGCACATTTTCTCACCGTCGCCGATATCGACCGGTCGGCTCGCTTCTATGAGAAGGTCTTCGGCGGTCGCATTCTGAGCCGAGGCGACAACGAAGGCGCGCCGGCGTATATTCAGATCGCGAATACTTGGCTCCTGGTCAACGTCGGGGGCGGGCCGACCCCCGACAAGCCGTCAGTAACGCTCAGCGTCCCGGACCCGAATAAGATCAACGGCTTTATGAATATCCGCGTTGCGGACATTCAAGCGTGCTATGAATTGTGGAAAAGTCGAGGAGCCGAGTTCATCACGGAGCCAATACCCAAGTACGGGGAGATTCGCTGCTACATCCGCGATCCTGACGGTTATATTATCGAGGTCGGACAGAGCACCGAGCTCAAGTACGGTTAGCGCTCGGCCCGGATTGGATTCGGATTTGAACGGGTGCGGATGTCGAGCACTTTGGTCTTGATAGGTACGTCCGTCCAACGGATTCGTCGTCGCGCTTCTGCCAGGGTTGCTAGTCACTCGCTGACATCGAAAGGAGTACCAAATGGACCGCACAAATGGACCGAAAGAGACCGCGCGCGTGACCGCGCCTGTCGCGTCGAACGCACTTAGTGTGAACGTTTTTACGGCCCCGGGAAAGACTATGGTCGGCGAGCGGCCAAAGCCCTTCGGCGAAGCGCTCGGCTTTGACCCCATCACGTCGACTTTGATTTTCGGCGAGTACGACGCGGTGCTGGTGGACGCAATGGGGACAGTGGCTGAGGCCGAGGCTCTCGCGGATTGGGTCGCTCTGCACAACCGCAACTTGGAGACCATCTATATAACGCACGCCCATTTCGACCACTTCTACGGCCTGAGCATTCTGCTCGACCGTTTCCCGGCCGCTCGCGCGATCGCAACGCCCAAGACGGTGAACGCCATGCAGATGTCTTTCTCTCCCCCAGTGGAGCGGTTGGCCCGCCGGCTTTTTCCTGGGCAGGTGCCCACCAGGCTGGTTCCACCTGAGCCCTATGAGCACGACACGTTCACTCTCGAGGGCCACGAACTGCGCATCATCGAGCAGGGCCGCACCGATAGTCCCGATTCGACGTCTCTGCACGTTCCATCGATCGGCCTGATCGTCGCTGGCGACGTTGTGTACAACCAATGCCGCATTTACGTCGGCGACACCACCCCCGAGGGCCGAAAGAATTGGATCGTGGCGCTGGACCGGTTAGCGGCGCTGAACCCGGCGATGGTTGTTGCCGGTCACAAGAAGCCTGGCGCGCCCGACTCTCCCTCGACGATCCAAGAAACCAAGCGTTACCTGCAGGACTTCGATCGGCTGCAGAAGACCGCGACATCCGACCAGGAGCTGTTCGATCAGATGACGGAGTTGTACCCGCATTGGGTAGCCAATCAGTCGTGGTTGATGTTCGGATTCCCACAGTCATAACCCCACGTCGACCGCTGATGCGAATGTTTCCTCGCGCATGATGGAGGGTTGCCCCTAGTTGGAAAGGCTCCGGAAACCGTGATGCCGAAGTATCGCGCGATAGCATGGTCCAATTGTCTTGCCTTTCCTCGCCAGGCTTAGTCGGCGGCAGGTATGAACACGGAGGAACCAGAATCAGCAGATGAGTTCGGAATCGGAGCCGTCAATGAGAGCTATGAGATGCCTCCGCGCCACGGGTTCACCGTCACACATTTCATCACCGCTGCCTACATCGACCGATCGGCCGTTTTTTGCTTGGGGTGCAAGAGGTCCCGAGTTCAAATCTCGGCGGCCCGACCAAAACCCCTCATCGATAACACCCGCTACACGTGCCGCACCGCCGCGCACACCGGCTGCGATCCCACCGGAATCATCGTGAACAACGGCGCCGAGCGGCCGCGCTTGCCGCCCACCGCAGCCAGCCGCACCACCGCCATGTCGCCCGAATCGCGGTTCAGGACCAGCGCGTACTGGCGGTCCGGCGTCTGCGCGATGAAAACCGGACGGCGGCCCACCGCCACGACGGCCACCACCTTGAGGCTATCGACGTCGAGGATCGTCACCTCCCCCGACTCCGGGTTCGCGACGAAGAGATAGTCGTCTCCCTCGGAAATGCACTCCGCCATGCAACCCGGGGAGCGTCCCGCGAGCGCCGTCTGGGCCACCTCCGTGGTGTAGGGGTAGACCACCGCTACGGCGTCCATGCCATCGCCCGTGATGAATAGCTGGCCGCCGTCGGATTTGAAGCAGAAGTTCCGGGCGCGAACCGCGAGAGGCAAATGGACCATCACACGGCCGGTCTTGAAGTCCACGATGGATAAGACCGGCTCCTCGGCGCCGGCGATCAGCAGTTGGCGCCCGTCCGAGCGGAACCGCACCAGCGACAGTTTCCGGCCCAGGTCGAACAGGCGGCACTTCCGCCTGGCAAGATCGACGATGCCGAATTGCCCGCTCTCGCCGAAGCTGACCACCGCGGTCTCGCCGTCCGGCGCGAAGTCGAAATCATAAGGCTCGAACGGCAGCGGGATGACCGCATCGGCCTTGAATGCCTCGAACCCGATCCGAACCAACTGGTGCGGCTGATGGCACAGCACCCATAGCGCCGGCCGATCCCCGGGCACGACGCGCATGGCATCCGCCGTGCGTCCCGCTTGCGCCCTTCGCCGGAGCGAGAGCTTGGCGGCATCGATCTCATGAACGAAGCCGGTGGCGGGCGTCAGCACGTAGACGGACCGCTGGCCCGCCGGCGCCGCGAGGGTGGTGGGGGCGCTATCCAGGTGGATGTAGCGGGCCACCGTGAACGTCATCAGGTCCACGGCGGCAACCGCCTGGCCGTCCTGATTGGAGACGAAGGCGTAGCCCTCGTAGCCGGAACCCCTCCGGCGGCCGCAGGCAACCATGGCCGCCGCGGGGGCGACAAGAAAACTCCGTCTGGTAAGCAAAGCGAAAGCCCATTGTAGCGGTCGGCGATAGGCGCGGGGGCAAGCCCGCAAAGCATAGCGGCCGGCACCCCCATCACCCCGCGGCGCCCTGTGCTCCTGCCAGAATCTCGGTCCAATCCAAAGTGGCCGCGAGCTGCTGGCCGAGCTCGACTAGAACCGGGATCGCGTCAATGTCGGCCTCATCGATCTCGCGCGGCAACTGCGGGTTGATGATCTTCAGGGTGCCTGGCCATTGGCGGTTCACGGCATCATCCACCCAGTCCTCGGAGCTATCGACAAGCGTGCTGGTGGTCCACCCGATCGTGCCAATCAGCCCCGTCGGCGGATCGTCGGAGGCGGGAAAGAATCCGGTCCCGAGCGACACCACACGCGTCTCTGCGGGCGCGAAGTCGTCGTACTCGAAGGCTTCCACGCACGCCTGGTAAGCGGGGTTAGCGGTTCCGCCGACGCCGCCATCGAAGAAACGGAGCGTCTGGCCATCGATGCCCTCGATTCGCCAGTGATCGAAATAGGTGGGCGCGCACGCCGACGCCACGGCGGCGTCGATCAGCTTCACGGAGCCGGTGGTTCGGGAGTTCTTCGGCTTGTCTTTGACGAAGAACCAGTTGTGGCCGTTCATGGCGGTCGCGGAGATCATGATGTCGAGCGGGCTGTCGTTCATCACCCACAACGCCGCCGGCCCCAGAACGGAGACCAGCACGTCGCGCAGGTTCTCCGGGTCAAACATGAAGCCCGCGACGGTCCGCTTCACGGTCGCCGCGGCGCCGGTCGGAGTGAAGATCGCGTGCGCACGTTCGGTATAGACCTTCAGGGCATCGGAGGCAGGGACGCCGGCCGCGACTGCCGCGGTGAGAAGCGCGCCCGTCGAAGTGCCTGCGCAGAAGTCGATGTGGTCGCGGGTGACGCCACCCAATTGTTCTTCGAGTTTCACCAGGCAGCAGCAAGGGATGATTCCCCGAATGCCGCCGCCGCGGATGGATAGAGCATGGTGCATGGGACTCCCCTCCTCAGAAACACGATAGACCGGAAAATCCTCGCGCACAAGCCATATAGCGCGCACAGAATGCCCGCGAACAACCTCGCCAGCCGCACCACCGCATTGTGTACATCGATGGCCATTTCCCGCCGCGCGATGTTCGAAGGATTGGAGTAAAATGTCCCATTACCGCAAACCCCGCGCGGATCGCTTCGCGCGTGCGGAATGGGAGGCGCGATATGACGAAGGCTCGTTTGTGTGGGGCGCTGCTCCTGTTGGCCTGCGCAACGGCCTGGGCGCAGTCGTACCTGATCACCAATGTGGCGGGAGGCGGGATGCAGCCTGTGCCTTCCGCCGCCGTCAGCGCGGCCTTCCCTGCCGTTGTTGCGGTCACAACCGACACCCTCGGCAACGTGTATTTCGCCGCCGGTGACAGCGTGTACATGTTCGACCCCGCCGGCACACTCACCCGTGCTGCCGGCTCCGGGTCCGCTGGTTATTCCGGTGACGGAGGCGCCGCCACCGCCGCACAACTCGCCAAGCCCATGGGCCTCGCGGTCGATCCCGCCGGCAACCTCTACATCGCGGACACCAACAACAGCGTCGTCCGCAAAGTGGCCACCACGGGAATCATCACAACCGTCGCTGGCACCGGCTCTGCCGGCTACTCCGGTGACGGAGGCAGGGCGGCCACCGCGGAGCTCAATCGTCCGCGCGGCGTAGCGGTGGACGCGGCCGGCATCCTCTACATCGCCGATACCGAAAGCTGCGTCATTCGCCAGGTGGCCACGGACGGCACCATCAGTACGATCGCCGGCAATAACACGTGTGGACAGTCGGGCGACGGCGGTCCAGCCACCATCGCCGAGCTTTCGCGGCCCTGGGGTCTGGCTCTCGACTCAGCGGGCAACCTGTACAGCGCCAACGGGGGAAGCAACACCGTCCGCAAGGTGACGCCCGCGGGCATCATCACCACCGTAGCGGGGAACGGCACCTCGGGTTTCTCCGGGGACAGCGGTCAGGCCGTGAATGCGCAGCTCTCCTCCCCGCAGGGCGTGGCCGTGGACACCACGGGCAACCTCTACATCGCCGACTACGACAACGAGCGGATTCGAAAGGTGGCAACCAACGGCACCATCAGCACCGTGGCCGGCAACGGCACTACCGGCTCTTCAGGCGATGGGGGCTCCGCCACGAGCGCAACTTTCAACGGCGCTTACAGCGTAGCGGTTGACGGCGCCAGCAACCCCTATATCGCCGATTGGCTGAATTATCGAATCCGCAAGGTGGCGCATGGCACCATCACAACCGCGGCGGGCTCTGGCGCCATTACCGGTCCTTCCGTTGACGGGAGCCTGGCCGCAAATGCTCGCCTCACCAGCACGGATGGCGTTGTCGCCGATGCCCAGGGCAATTTCTACGTGTCGGAGGGTTCCAGCTCCCGGGTTCGCAAGGTGGCGCTTGACGGAACACTCACCACGGTGGCCGGCACCGGCGTCTACGGAAACTCGGGCGACGGCGGCCCTGCTACCAGCGCAAAGGTGTCCCCTGGCCCCTTGGTTGTGGGCGCGGACGGCAGCCTGTACATCGGTGATCTCGGCTTCGGGGTCGTCCGCAAAGTGCTGCAAGGAACCATCTCCACCCTGGCCACCGGCTTCCTTCCGGCCGAGGATCTGGCGATTCACGCCGGCAACGTCTACGTCGCGGACAGAGGGTACAACGTGATTCGCATGGTGGCTCCCAACGGCGCCGTGACTACGGTAGCCGGTAACTTCACCCAGGGCTACTCCGGCGACGGAGGCCAAGCCACCGGCGCGCAGCTCAATGGCCCATGGCTGTCGCGGCGGACGCCTCCGGCATCTTGTACATCGCCGACACGGAGAACTACGTGATCCGGAAAGTCGCGCTCGATGGCACCATCTCCACCATCGCCTCCACCGGCGCCAGCAGCGTCTGGGGCCTGGCCGTAGACCCTTCCGGCAACCTTCTCATAGCGGATACCGGCAACCAGGAGATTCGCAGGCTTATCGTCGCCAGCGGAGCCATCCAGACCGTGGCAGGCAACGGCACTCAGGGGCATTCGGGCGATCAAGGTCCAGCTACGAGCGCTCAGCTCTGTAACCCGTGGCGCATCGCCGCAGACGGTTCCGGCAACGTCCTCATCGGGGACTACTGTAATTTCGTAGTCCGCCTCCTCGTGCCGCAAGGAACGCGCGCTGCTGAGTGCCGCCATCGCCCTCCCCGCCGCCTTCTCCCAGGGCCAGTCGGGAGCAACATACTCCGTCGTAGTGAAAAACGCCGCTCTGTCCGCGCCCACCAACGGAACGGTTACCGTAACCCAGATCCTTCCCACCGGCCTGACGCTGGCTTCCGCCTCGGGCTCTGGATGGAGTTGTGCCGGCGCCGCCTGCACACGTAGCAGCGCGCTCAGCCCCGGCTCGAGCTACCCGCCGATCACAGTGACCGTTAGCGTCGCGACCAGCGCCCCGTTGCAGGTAAACCTGGAGGCCACCGTTTCGGGCGGCGGCTCGGTGACGGCTGCGGCCGCGGCCGTGGCCACCGTCTTCCCTCCGCCATCGGCCGCGGTCCTGGCCTCCCCCGCCAACGCGGCCACCAGCGTCCCGGTGGCGCCGCTCTTAACCTGGACCCGTGCGAGCTGGGCCACCTCCTACGACGTGTATCTCGGCACCTCGCCCTCGCCGCCCCACGTGGCCACCACCCAAGGTGTCAGTTACACTCCGGCGGCGCTGAGTGGCGGAACGCTGTATTACTGGCGCGTGGTAGCGAGCAATGCCGCCGGATCGATCACTTCAGCGACGTGGTCGTTTACCACGCAAGTGCTGCCGCCGGCTGCTCCGCGACTGACATCCCCGGCAAACGGAGCCGCCGGAATCGCCGTCACCGCAAATCTGAGCTGGTCCGCGGCGCTCGCGGCCGCTTCCTACGATGTCTACTTTGGCACCGTGCCCTCGCCGCCGCTGGTGGCCAGTACGCCAGCCCTCAACTATTCCCCGGGAGGGCTGACCCTGGGCACGCAATACTACTGGCGTGTAGTCGCGACGAACGCCGCGGGCTCCACCACCTCGACTACTTGGTCGTTCACCACCCAGGTGCCTGCGCCTCCGGCCCCGCTGCTCAACGCGCCGGCGAACGGCGCGACCGGTATCTCCGCGACGCCGGTTCTGTCCTGGAGCGCGTCCCAGGGTGCCGCCTCTTACGACGTCTATTTTGGGACCTCCGCCGCGCCGCCATTGGCGGCGAATATGACGACGACCGCTTTCTCCCCCGCGTCGCTGAACCCGGGCACGCTGTATTACTGGCGGTCGTCGCAAAGAACGCGGGAGGTTCGAACACCTCCGCGACGTGGTCGTTCACCACGCAGGTGACACCGCCTGCCGCACCCGTATTGACTGCCCCGGCCAATGGCGCGTCCACTCCGCTGTCGCCCGTCCTGAGTTGGAGCGCCTCCACCGGCGCGGCTTCCTACGACGTGCATTTCGGAACCTCTGCGCCTCCTCCGCTCGCCGCCACGCTGACCGGAACCAGTTACTCGCCCGGCGCGCTCACCGCCGGAACGGTTTACTACTGGCAGGTCGTCGCCACCAACGCCGGAGGCTCGAACGCGTCAGCGGTGTGGTCGTTCACTCCCCAGGTTCAAGCGCCGGTGCTGCTGGCGCCATCGAACAACGCCACCGGTGTTTCGCTCGCGCCAATGCTTACCTGGACCGCCTCCGGCGGAGCGAGCTCCTACGAGGTCTATTTCGGGACCCAGACCTGGCCGCCGCTCGTGACCACCACCGCCGCCACAAGCTACGCGCCCGGAGCCTTGAACAACGGAGCGCTCTACTTCTGACGGGTGGTAGCGAAGAACAGCGCCAGCGCGGCGTCCTCCGATGTCTGGTCGTTCACCACGCTCACCGATCAGCACCCCGCGCCCGCGCTCCGATTCGTCGCCGTGACGCCCTGCCGCATCGCCGATACCCGCCAGCCCCAAGGTCCGTTCCACGGGCCGTTCCTGGTGGCCGGCGAAGAACGTGCCTTCCCGATCCCGCAGAGTAGCTGCGGCATCCCCGCCACCGCGCAAGCCTATTCCCTGAATGTGACGGTGGTGCCTGGAGGCCCGCTCCACTACCTCACGCTGTGGCCCGCCGGCCAGGCCAAGCCGGGCGTCTCAACCCTGAACTCCTGGGATGGCACCGTGGTGGCAAATGCGGCCATCGTGCCCGCCGGTGCTAGCGGTGCGGTGAGCGTGTATGTCACCAACCCCACCGACGTGATCCTGGATATCAACGGCTATTTCGACACCTCGAGCGCGCCGGGCGCCTTTGCATTCTATCCCGCGGCCCCCTGCCGCGTCGTCGATACACGAGCGCCGTCCGGCCAGTTCGGCGGGCCGTCCATGTACGGCGGAGAGCTCCGCGACTACCCCATTCCGCTCGGCCCCCGCGCCGTGTCCCCCACCGCCCGGGCCTACTCCCTGAACGTGACCGCGGTGCCCGACCCCGTGGTGCACTTCCTGGCCTACCTGACGGCCTGGCCGACAGGTCAGGCGCGGCCCAACGTCTCGACACTCAATTCCTGGACCGGCAAGGTGGTTGCGAATGCCGCGCTGGTTCCGGCGGGAACCAACGAGTCGGTCTCCGTCTTCGTCTCCAACCCCACCAATGTCATCCTGGACATCAACGGTTACTTCGCCGCGCCGGGAGCTCCGGGGGCGCTCTCGTTCTACCCGGTGACGCCCTGCCGTCTGGCCGACACTCGTGCCGCGACCATCATGGAGGCGAACGAGACGCGCTCGTTCCTGATCCCGGCCAGCGCGTGTAACATCCCGGCCGCTGCGGCAGCCTATTCGCTGAACGTGACGGTAGTGCCGCAAGAGCCGCTATGGTACTTGACCGCATGGCCCGCCGGATCGGCGCGCCCCATCGTATCCACCCTGAACTCCTGGGATGGGACGGTTGCGGCGAACGCCGCCATCGTGCCGGCCGGCACCAATGGAGCGATCGATGTCTACGTGACGAGCCCCACGCACGTCATCCTAGACATCAACGGCTACTTCGCGCCATAGAGCTTGCGACTGAACACTCCGCTGAAAAACGGTGACTGCAGGCTCCGTTGTCCCAAGTGACATGTCCGCCTGGTCAACGGGATAGGTCTCGAGCGCGCGTGGACAGCGGTGCCTGTCGCCGCTTTTCAGCCCCTTCACCTCTCGCCGCGGACGCGATGAACTGAATGCAGGCGTTTACTTCGCAACCGCACCTGTAGCCACCACCCTCACCGGCCCAAGCAGGCCCGACGGCAGCAGCGCAGAACTGGCCTTGTAAGGCTTCACATCGGCAAAAGCGATCTTCGAGGCCTTCGGCTGCTCATCTCCGATCAGCCGGTTCACCCACGCATTCACCACCATCACCTTGATCTCATTTCTCCCCGGTGTAAGCACTGAAGTTACATCGAGACGGTACGGGGCGTGCCAAACCTCTCCGACCTCTTTGCCGTTCACCGTTACTACCGCCAGGTTCTTCACATCCCCGAGGTCGAGCCACAGCCGCGCGCCCTTCCGAAACCACTCCGCCGAAGCCTGCTCCGTATTCGTATACGTCGCGGCGCCGGAGAAGTATTTCACACCCGGATCCGCGTTCTTACTCCAGTCGGACAGCTGCGCCATGGTCGTCGACGCCGGGGCTCCGCGGCCGGCCTCAAAGCCGACCGTCCACGGTCCGCGCAGCGTCGTCACTGTGGTCTCCGAAACACGGGCCACGACGTGAGACGTCTCGGAAGTATTTGTATCGAACACCACGAACACAGTGCCCCAAGGTTCCAGGCGTAGCGGCACCGTCGTGCGCCCATCTGCAATCTGGAACGACGCCGGCTCCGACGCTCCCGTCTCTGCCCGCCACAACTCCGGCCGCTTTCCACTTACTCGAAATGTTGCATCGATCGACACCCCCTGGTCGCTGCGGTTATCGACAAAGTAAATGTCGCCGTCCGTCAGCTTGCGATGCACAAACCCCACGTCCGCCTTCGCGCAGTCGAAGTCAGGCTTCACGCCCACAGCAGCCAGGGCCTCACCGAGGCTCTGCCCCGCGTACACGGTCCCCTGGCCCACCTTGTGCACGCCCGCCCCATCGCCAAATAGCTCCGACGACAGCTTCTGGAACTCGGCCTGATCGTCCGCCTCGCTCGGATCGTCCGTGGGCTTCGGGCCGGCCACCACCACCCCATTTTGCACCAGCCTGTAAACGGCGCGAAGCACAGGCAGCGACATGTGACGGCTGTACGCATCGAGTCCGAGCACCTTGTACCGCATGCCGCTCTTGGTGACGATTTGTCCGTTCGCGATACTAAGTTCATGGATCAGACCATCGGCGTTGACATAGTCGAATCCATAACCCGCCGGCACGTCCGGCCCCTTTTTGTCGAAGATCGCCGTGAGGTTCGAGTCTTCGCCGTAGAAATAGATGACATCGGCGCCGAACTGCCCCTGTTGAAGCAAGTAACTTGACCGCGCCAGATAGTCCACCCAGGGCCGGGCCTGCTCCGCCCACGTCTCGTTGCGGTTGAACCATTGTCCGAAAGGCCCCAGCGTCAGGCCCGGAGCTTTCCCGATCAATGGCTGATGAGCCGACTCGTGGATCACGAAGCGATTCACCCCCGCCAGCATCTCCGCGTCCGCGGTTGGCTTCAGCGTGGCCGGCGACCACGCCCACGACGCTGCGCCCGACGCGGTCATCGACTCCGCCGCCACCAGGTTCTGCCCGTAGATGTGAGCCACGGAGGCGGACTCGCGAATGTCCGCGTTCGCCCCGTACTGCACCTTGTTTACGCCCGGAAGCTGCGTCCACATCGCGCTCATCGGGACTTCGTTGAACTTCTTAACTTCCATGCCATCGGCAACCAGGGCGCGCCCGCCTTCATGAGATTCTCCGTAATGCCCCATGCCGCGCTCGTGCAGCGTAGCTTCCAACTGGCCGTAGTGTTCATTGGCGATAAGATCCGCGATCGTCTTACGGAAATCCCAAAGAAACCGGTCGCTCGCCTCCGCGCTCTCCACAATGCGTCCTGTCAACACAGGCAGCCACGGTTTCGGATCGTAACCGCGCAGCGCCTGGAACTGCGCGAGCATGTTATCGGTCCAGTTCTGCGAACCAGCCTCCCAGCTGTCGTTAATTACATACCGGATGCCTTTCTTGCCCATCCAGTCCGCGCCCACCGTGTCCTTGTAACTGTCCAGGTACTTCTCGAAGTAGTCCTTCACAAATCGCCGGTCGAGTTTGTCCACTTCGAGCCCCGTCGCCTCGGGTGTAGCAGGATGGTTTGTAATCCCGAGCAGCGAATAGCCTATGCGCACAACCAGCCACTTACCGTCCGGAGGAGTCCAGTCGAGCGCGCCGTCCGCCCCCATCTTCCCGGTCAAATCGATAACCTCGGACTTCTTGACCGCACTCGTCGCCTCTACCGCCGGAGTTGCCCACTGATACAGGTCCCCCTCCGGAACAAACGCGGCCTTTTCTTCGAAGCGATTAACGCGCGCCTCCGGGCTCAGAGCCATCTCGGCCACCTGATACGTCTTCGCTGCTTTGGACGGATTGATGCCGAAGGAACCAGGATTCGCCCCTGCCGCCCAGAACGGTACCGGAGGCGGCGGTGTGGGTTTGAATGTCACTCGGAAGTACCTCGCCTTCACCGGCGCGAAGGAGATCGTGTGTTCGGGCGCCCCGCCGCCCGGCAAACCGGCCACCTTCCGGAAGTTCCGCCCGTCATCGCTCGCCTCGAGCGTCCTTTCCGGTGCGCCAACTCCAGTCATCGAGGCCTCCAGTTCCCCAGGATCCTTCGTGACATAGGCGACCGAGCGAATGGTCCGCGGAGACGAATACTCCCACTGAATCCAGGAAAAGGATCCCGCCTCCGGGATCGGCACGCCCGTGTATTTCACCAGATCCCCGTCGCTCAGCATCGTGCCGTCCACGCCGCCACCGCTTGCCGTGATCTTCGCCTGCGCTGCGTCCTCTCCCGTCACCCGAAACGCAACCACCGCCGCATCCGCATAGAGCTGCATTTTTCCTGCCCGCTCCCAAAACGGCAGGCCGATACTTTGAAACGGTCCGGTAACCGCCGGCGGCTGCGCCAGTTTGCCCGTGAAGGGCCTTCCGCCCTCCACCGCCGTCTCGCTCCACACGTACTTCTTCATCCCGTGCGACGCCGGCACCCACGGGCCGCCCGATTCGCTCCATCCCGGAGACCCTGCAATCGCCATCTCCATACCAAATTGATCGCCCAGCCCGATGGCGTATTTGAACGCGTCCTTCCATTCCGGCGTCATGTACGCCAGCCGCTTCTCCACCACCTTGGGTGTCGCCAGCGCCGCATCGAAGTTCTGGAACCCGGCGATCCCCACGCGATGCATCCACTCGAGGTCCAGCTTGATCCCCTCCTGCGTGATGTTCCCGTTCATCCAGTGCCACCACACCAGCGGCCGCGCGCCATTGGGCGGATCTTCAAATCCCTTCTTGAGTAACTCGCCATTACTCTGCCCCATCGCCATCCCGGCGACTAACATCAGGCCCGAAACTGCCGTAAGAATTCGATTCCACTTGCTCATAGATCACCTGTCTCCCGGATTCCGAACCACGTTCTCCGTCCTCGAGCCGCCGTCCTCACGCCCCCACCCCGAACTGCCGGACCGCATCCAACGTGTCCGCCTCGCTCTTGTCCGTCCTGTACCGTTTCACGCGCGCGAAACGTAGCGCCATCCCGCTCGGATAGTGCGGACTCGCCTGAACATCGTTGAACGCGATCTCGACGATAAGCTTCGGTTCGACGTACACCGTATTGGCGTCGCGAGCGACCTCCAGCTTCAGCAGTTGCTCGGTCTGCCACGCCAGCATCTCATCGGTGAGCCCCTTGAACGTCTTGCCCAGCATCGCGAAGCCGCCCTTTTCGGTATCGCGCGCGCCCAGGTGGAGGTTGCTCAGCCACCCGTGCCGCCGCCCATGGCCCCATTCCGCCGCCAGAACCGCCAGGTCCAGTGTCCGCGCCCGCTTCACCTTGAGCCAGCTCTGGCCCCGCGATCCGGCGGCGTAAGGAGCGTCGAGCGCCTTCGCCATGATGCCCTCGTGTCCCCGCTCGAGCGCCTCGCGCAGAAAATCGGCGGCACGCTCGGGATCGCCGGTCACCGTGTGCGGCACCGTCTGCCGCGCGAGGCCCGCCAGCGCTGAGAACCGCCGTGCCTGCGGCTCGTCGATCGCCGCCTGGCCGTCCAGGTACAGCAGATCGAACCAGAACGGAGTCAGTGGAAGCTCGGCGCGCATGCGTTCCAGCTCGAGCTTGCGGCCGAATCGCCGCATGGTCACCTGAAAGGGCTGCGGCCGCCCCTCGGGCGTTAAGCTCAGGGCTTCGCCGTCGAGAATCAGGTCGCGCCCCGGCAACGCACGCACCGCTTCCACGATCTCGGGCACCGCCGCCGTGACGTCGTTCAGAGCCCGCGAGAACACCACCACGTCATCGCCCGAGCGGTGCACCTGAATCCGCACCCCGTCGAACTTGTATTCGAGCGCGGCTTCGCCCAGGTCCCCCAGCGCGCCCGAAACATCCTCCGCCGTCGCCGCAAGCATCGGCTGCACCGGCCGGAACAGACGCACGTCGAATTGTTCCAGGCCCCCGGAGCCCCCCTCGAGCGCGGCCCGCGCCACCCGGCCCATGTCGCCCGCCAGCATCACCGCCCGCCGCACGCGGTCGGCGTCCATGCGCGCGGCCTTGGCCAGCGCCTCGATCAGGATGCCTTCGAGAGCCCCCTGCCGTATTTCGCCCATCAGCAGGCCCGTGAGAAAGCGCTGCTCGGGCTCCGTAGCACGGCCGAAAAGTCCCCGGAGTAGGTCGCGCCTGCGGCCCTCCGATCCCGAGCCCCGCACCTTTGAGAGCGCGTCCAGGCCGGCATCCACTTCGAGGATTTCGAGGCGCCGTTCCGCTGCGGCAGCCGCTCCGGCATCGCGGATGGTGGCCCACCCCACGCCGGTCCGCCCCTGCCGCGCGCCTCCGGAAAGAAATGCGACTACGGTCTCAATCTCATCGCCCGCCAGTTGCCCGAGCAGCGCCGCAAGAAGATCGATCTTGACCAGACGCCGGCTCGTTTCCGCGACCCGCGCGGAAGTGGCAACCAACGTCGAGAGCAGCACGCCACTAGCATACCCGGCTGTGGGGCAGGACTCCAGTCCTGCAGCGGGTCTCCAGACCCGCCTGATCGGGCCCGGTCAGCGCGCCAGCACCCGAGCCATATCCATCAAGTGCGGATCGAGCGGCTTCTTCCCGCTCACCACCTCATCGAGCGGCGTCGCCACAACCTCGCCCTTGACCACACCCACCAGCACGCCCCGGTTCCCCGCCGCCAGCTCGTCCGTCGCCGCCACGCCCAGCCGCGTCGCCAGCATGCGATCGGCGAAAGTCGGCGCCGCCCCGCGCTGCGTGTACCCCAAAATCGTCACGCGCAGCTCGAACCCCAACTGCGCATGGCGCTCCGCCACGTATTGCGCCAGCCCCTGCGCATTCGGTGTGGCGCCCTCCGCCACCACCACGATCGCGTGCGGCTTGCCCCGTTCGTACGCGCGCCGGATCTCCGCCGCAACCAGCTCCGGCTCCGTAGGGCATTCCGGAATCACCACCGCTTCCGCCCCGCCCGTGATGCCCGCCATCAGCGCCAGGTATCCCGACCCGCGTCCCATCACCTCCACCAGCATCGCCCGCTGATGCGAGGACGCCGTGACCTTCAGCCTGTCGATCGCCTCCAGCGCCACGTTGAGCGCCGTATCGACGCCAATCGTCACGTCCGACCCGTACAAATCGTTATCGATCGTCGACGCCACGCCCACCACCGGAAATTCCATCCGGAACAGTGAGTGCGACCCCGTCTGCGAGCCGTTCCCGCCAATCACCACCAGCGCTTCAACCCCCGCCGCGCTCATCTGGTGGATGGCCGCCAGCCGCCCTTCCTCCGTCTTGAACTCGGGGCACCGCGCGCTGCCAAGCACGGTGCCCCCACGCTGTATGATCGAACCCACGTCGCGCGGCCCCAGCGGATTCAGCTTGCCCGCGATCAGCCCCGCGAAGCCGTGCTCGACCCCGAACACCTCCCAGCCTTTATCGATCCCGCCCCGCACCACCGCGCGAATAGCAGCGTTCATCCCCGGGGCGTCACCCCCGCTTGTCAGCACGGCGATTCTTTTCATTCAGGGCAGTATAACTCACCGCCCCGGCACCTCATCGCGCATGACCGCCACGCCGTTGGCCGGCGCGTTGATCGTCGTCGATCCTTTCAAGGTCAGATTGCCGTCCTCGTCAACACGGAAGACCGACAGATGCGAGACCGCGCCGCTGCCGTCCACCACCGCCACCACGCCATCCCCCGACGCAATGTCCGTCGGGCTGCCATTGAGCGTGGCCGCGACCGCCGCGTCCTGCACGATCTTCTGCCCGTAAACCGCATACCGCGAAATGCTCATGCTCGGCGAATTGGTCGAGAACAGGAACGGACCCACGAGCGTCAGCCAGCACGGCGCGTGCTGCGTGCCCGATGGGGTCACGGTCAGCACCGCGCCATTCCGGACCAGGCTGATCTCGTCCGCATGCGCGATCGTCACGTAAGCGTTGTTCCCTCGCGTAACCAGTCCAAACGGCGCATTGACGTTCGACGGAATATTCGAGACCAGCGTCGCCGTCCCGCTAACCGCCCCATCGTCCATCAGGTCCACTGTCTCGATGACATTGTTCTTCTCGGCGATGACAAGCTGGCCCTCCACCACGCCCACCTGCGCCGCCGACCCGTCCGCCAAGAGCAGTGGCGCCATCCCATCGGCAGTGGAATCGATGCCGAAAAGAAACATGCGGTGCGACTCCACCGTCGTCGTGCCCAGCACGTACAGGTGGTCGTTGCCGAAAGCCGCGCTGACCGGCTTCGACAGCGTGGATATCGATTGCCCCAACCGCAGCCTGTCGCCCAAGCGTTCAAAGATCGCCACCGATTGCGATCCGAAATTCACCACCGCCAGCATGCCGCCGTGCGCTGCGATTCCGCCCGCGTTGCCGCTGACGCCGCCTTGACCGTGTGTCGAAATCGTCTGTACCGAGTGGGCGGCGGTATCGTAAATTAGCAGTTGGTTCTGAGCTGTATTGGAGGCCGTAACCACCAGCGTGTTTGCTCCCATGAGCAGCGCCGGTACGGCCAATAGGCAAAGTGTCTTCATAGGTCCCTCCTCTGAGCGGTCGTAGGTCTGTTCGCTCCCCGCCCGCCCAAAGTTACGCTGCCTCCGTAACTTTTTCGCCCTCCCCTCCGAATCTCTATGTGTGTGTACTCCGCAAACCGGGGACTGGAAGGACTGGACCCAATTTCGCAGCCTTTGCGAAATTGGTGCCTGTCCCAAGGTTTGCCCTCTGGATAAACCCTCTGGACAACACCGCCCGCATTTCTGCTACAACTCATGACAGCGATGCTTGCCGACGCCGACCTGGGGACCCTGATGGCCCGCTATCAACAAGGCGATTCCGCCGCCGCCACGGCTCTGGTCAACTGCCTCAGCCCCCAGCTCCACCGGTTCTTCATGGTTCAATGCGTCAGCCGCAGGTATGCCGACGACCTGCTCCAGGAAACTTGGCTGCGCCTCCACCAGGTCCGCCAAACCTACCGCCCCGGCGCGCCCGTCCTGCCCTGGCTCTACGCCCTCGCCCGCCACGTTCGCGTCGATCACTACCGCCGAACCCGCCGCTTCGAGAGCCGCGAGCAGCAGGTGGAGCAATTGCCCGAACTCCCCACGCCAGCCTCGCGCCGCCCCGATACGAGTCCGGACATCGTCGACCTTCTCGCCGGCTTGCCCGAGAGCCAGCGCGAGGTCGTCGTCATGCTAAAGTTATCCGACATGTCTCTGGATGAGGTGGCCCGCGCCACATCGTCCAGCGTCGGCTCCGTCAAACAGAAGGCCCACCGCGCCTACGCCAGCCTCAGGCAGCGTCTCGCCGGCATGGGCCTGAGCCAGGTGGGACCGGGAGATCGCCATGAGTGAGCGCGACATCGACGACATCCTGCGCCAGGCCGCCAGCGCGCCTCACGACGTCGACCCCGCTCTGCTTGAGCGCATCGCGGGATCCATCCGCTCCTCGCTCGCTCCCGTCCGTCCGCTGCCGCCCGCCTGGCTTCTGGTGTCCGGCCTGTGCCTGATCACCGCGGCCGTGGCCCTCGGTGGAGCCTCCCGCCTGGGTCTCTACGGAATCCACAAGCTCAGCGCCTCGGAAATTGCGATCGTCTTTCCTGCCCTGGCCATCTTCACCTGGATTGCGGCTGTGCTGACCGTCGGTCAGATGACGCCCGGAAGCCGGCGCCGCCTGTCCCCGCCGCTCCTGCTGATCGCCGGCAGCCTCGCCCTGGTCGCGATCTTCGCGTCGCTGTTCCACGACTACCAGATCGCCGATCGCTTCCTGCCCCAGGGCATGGCCTGTCTCATCGCCGGCCTCGTCCACGCTATCCCCGCCGGCCTCGCCGTTTGGCTGCTCCTCCGCCGCGGCTTCGCCGTGAATCCCGTCGCCGCCGGCTTGGCTGCCGGCACGCTCGCGAGCCTGGCCGGCGTGACGATGCTTGAGCTCCACTGCGCCAACCTCGAGGCTTTTCACGTGATGCTCTGGCACACCGCCGTGATTCCCTTGAGCGCCCTGTCCGGCGCCCTCCTCTCCCGCTTCTTCGCCCGGCCTACTCCGCTTTGAGCGAAGCCATATCGATCGAGAACCGGTACTTCACATCGGCTCTGAGCAGTCTCTCGTAGGCTTCGTTGACCTTCTGAATCGGGATCACTTCCACATCCGCCGTGAACCGATGCGCCCCGCAAAAATCGAGCATCTCCTGCGTCTCCGGGATCCCGCCGATCGGCGATCCGGACAGGCTGCGCCGTCCCATGATGAGCCCGAAGGCAGACACCGCTAGCGGCTTCTCCGGCGCGCCCACCAGCGTGATGTTACCGTCGCGCCGCAGCAGTTGAATGTACGCGCTGATGTCATGATCGGCCGAGACCGCGTCGAGAATGAAGTCGAAGCTGCCCGTGTGCTTCTGCATCTCATCGGCATTCCGCGACATGACAACTTCATCGGCGCCGAGCCGTATCGCATCGTCCTTCTTGCCCGGTGAAGTCGTGAAGACCACCACGTGTGCCCCGAGCGCATGAGCAAACTTCACCCCCATGTGGCCCAGTCCGCCCAGACCCACCACGCCCACTTTCTTGCCCTTGGTCACGCCCCAGTGCCGCATCGGCGAGTAAGTCGTGATTCCTGCGCACAGCAGAGGCGCCGCGCCGGCAAGATCGAGATTCGATGGCACCCGCAGCACAAACCGCTCATCCACCACCACGCTGTCGGAATACCCGCCATAGGTGACGCCGCCGAGATGCTTGTCCGGGAAGTTGTAAGTGAGCGTCCCGTTCGGGCAGAACTGCTCGAGCCCGGCCTTGCACTCCGGGCAGGTGCCATCGGAATCCACCATGCACCCCACCGCCGCAAGGTCGCCGGCCTTGAACTTCGTAACCGCGGACCCAACCTTGCTGACCCGCCCGACGATCTCATGCCCCGGCACGCACGGGTACACCGTCGGCATCACGCCGCTCCATTCGTTGCGGATCTGGTGTAGATCGGAGTGGCAGATACCGCAGAACAGGATTTCGATCTGCACGTCGTGTTCGGTCGGATCCCGTCGCGCCACCGTCGTTGAAGCCAGCGGCGATGTCGCGCTGCCGGCCGAGTAAGCCTTAGCTCTGTACATATTGTTCCTCGCTCACCTGCTCCATCCAGTCAGCCGTCTTGCCGTCCAGGTGTTCCTGAATCGCGATATGAGTCATCGCCGTCGTCGCCGCGGCGCCGTGCCAGTGCTTCTCACCCGGCGGTATCCAGACCACGTCACCCGGCCGGATCTCCTCCACCGGTCCGCCCCAACGCTGCACCCTGCCGCACCCCACCGTTACAATCAGGTTCTGGCCCAGCGGGTGTGTGTGCCACGCTGTCCGCGCGCCGGGCTCGAACGTGACGCTGGCGGCGACAACGCGCGCCGGACCGGGTGGGTTGACCAGCGGGTCCACCCGCACCGTGCCCGTGAAATACTCCACCGGTCCTTTGCCGGAAGGCTGTGAGCCGCTTCGTTTGATGTCCATCTCTTGAACTCCTTCCCGTGGCCGCTCAAAGGCCCGTCATCCGCTCCAGCTTCTCGGGATATCGCGCCCCTTCGACCGTGATCTTCGCGGCCGCATTCTCGATGTTGCGCAAATCCTCGGGCGTAAGTTCGACCGCGACCGCCCCGATGTTTTCGTCCAGTCGATCGAGCTTCGTCGTGCCCGGGATCGGCACCATCCACGGCTTTTGCGCCAGCAGCCACGCCAGTGCGATCTGCGCCGGTGTCGCCTTCTTCCGTTCCCCGATACTGGCCAGCAGACCGATCAGCGCCTGATTCGCCTTCAGAGCCTCCGGCGTGAAGCGAGGCAGGGTGCTGCGAAAATCCGTGCTGTCGAACTTCGTACTTCCGTCCATCTTGCCCGTCAGGAACCCCTTGCCCAGCGGGCTGTACGGCACCAGGCCGATCCCGAGTTCCTCCAGCGTCGGTATGACTTCCTTCTCCGGAGTCCTCGTCCACAGCGAATACTCGCTCTGTAGAGCCGTGACCGGCTGCACCGCGTGCGCGCGGCGGATCGTCTTCACTCCTGCTTCGGAAAGCCCGAAGTGCTTGACCTTGCCTTCCTGAATCAGTTCTTTCACCGCACCAGCTGCGTCTTCGATCGGCACGTCCGGGTCAACCCGATGCTGATACAACAAGTCGATGACGCCCGTCTTGAGCCGCTTGAGCGACCCCTCCACGGCTTGCTTGATGTGCTCCGGCCTGCTGTTCAGGCTAGGCGCGCCCTTCATCCCGCGGGGATCGGCATCCGGACTGAGATTGAACCCGAACTTGGTGGCGATCACCAGTCGGTCGCGGAACGGAGCCAGCGCTTCGCCCACCAGTTCTTCGTTCAAGAACGGGCCGTAGACTTCGGCGGTGTCGAAGAACGTGATGCCGCGATCCACGGCCGCCCGCAGCAGAGCGGCCATCTCCTGTTTGTCTTTGGGCGGCCCGTACGAAAAGCTCATTCCCATGCAGCCGAGCCCGAGAGCCGATACCTCCAGGCCGCTGCTTCCAAGTCTGCGCTTCTGCATTCGTTCCTCCTTCTCCAATCTCCAGGTTAGATCCGGCGCCCCGGAAGCGGTATCCCGATCCTCCCGATTTATTGCCTATTCCTCTTGCACTGTTGACCCGCCACCGGCCCCGGCGACTATCCTATGGTAGAGGAGAGCGAAGCCGCCGATATGAAAAACCACAAGAGACCCGCCACTCCGCTGCCCGATCCGGCAGACGCATTGCGCGTGGAGCTCGCTCGCAAGATTGCCTTGTTCATGGGCTCGGAAGAGAAACGGGTAACGGACATTCCAGGCCTGATGCTGGTGCGGCGCACCGCCCCTACCGCCCCCTGCTCCATGACCTACGAGCCCAGCCTCACCGTGATCGCCCAGGGCCGAAAGCGCGTTGAACTCGGCCGCAACGTCTTCATCTACCTATGATTGTGTCAACTGAAATCCGCACCCCTGGCGCAAGTTTTTTGGCCGTGCCAGGCCGGGGCTGGCTTGGTGTCTCGCTTCGTCTTCCTCATAGGATCCGAAGGGCAGAGCGGTGGCGGGTCAAGGCCGCGTAGCGCCCCGCAGGGGCTTGGCCTTGACGCGCCACCGCTCTGCCCTTACTCACAATCCCGGAAGACGAAGCGAGCTTCTACGCGGATCGCCGCGCCACGCGTTTCGGTTTTCGGATCTGCTCGGCGAAAGCCGCCGTGCCGCTCCGCTCCAGCATGCGGAGTTCGCCGGGAGCGGCCGCGGGCAGGGCCGGCAACTCGGCCGCGGCGCAGACCTGGTCCAGGCTGGGCACCGCGCGGGTGGGTTTTCCGGTGCCGTACGCGGCCGCGCGCGGCGTGCCCTTGGCCGGAGCGGTGCGCTTGCGCTGGCCGGTGGCGCGGATGCGCAGGCGGCTGAACTTGGCCTCGAGCGTGGCCGGTTGCGCGTAGCGGTAGGGCTCGTTGGCGTGCAGCATGTGCCAGGCGATGGTGACCAGCTTGCGCGCCGTGGCCACCACCGCCACGTTGCGGTTCTTCTTCTTTTGGATGCGGCGGAAGAACACCCCCAGCGGTCCGGGATGCCGGGCCAGCGCCTGCGCCGCCTGCACCATCATCCAGCGGGCGTGGCTGTTGCCCTGCTTGGTGATGCGGCCGTGATAGCAATGTTCCGCCGATTGATGCGTGGAAGGCACCAGCCCCAGATAGGCCGCGGCGCGGTTGCCGTCGCAGAAGCGGTCCACCTCGCCCAAGGCGGCCAGCAGGGTCTGGGCCACGGGGAAGTCCACTCCCGGCAGAGTCATGAGCAGGCGGACGCGCGGATCGGCGTGGGCTTCGATGGCCAGCTCATCGGTGAGCGCGGTAAGTTCCTCCTGCAGGCGGGCGAGCTGGCGCAGGTGGCGGTCCAGAGTCTGGCGGCCCAGCGGGTCCAGTTCGAGCCGCTCCAGCCAGCGACGGGAGGCGGGCTGGAACAGATCGCCGGCGGGAGGCTCGATGAGGCGCTGGTGAAGCACGGCGTGGATGCGATTCTTGAGGCGGGTCTGATCGGCCACCAGGTTGGCGCGTTCGGTGGAGACGGAGCGCCGGTGGCGGGTACCGGCATCGGGTTGCCAGACCCGCGGCAGGAAGTCGCTGCGCAACAGTTGGGCGAGCACCAGGGCATCCACGCGGTCGGTTTTGATCTTGGCGCTGGCGATGGCGCGGGTGCGGAGGGGATTGGAGACCACCACCTCGGCCACGAACGGTTCCAGGATAGCGACCACGGCCCAGGTGTTGGTGGTGGCCTCCAGGGCGAGGTGGTGTTGGGGAGTGAGGTGCGCGCGGGCGAAGTTCTCCAGCGCGGTACGGGTGGCGGGGAAACGGCCGCGCCAGACGGGCGCGCCGTGGTCGTCGAGCAGGACGGCTTCGACGATTTTCTTGTGCAGATCCAGGGCTGCAAATGGCATACTGTAACTACCTTTCTATGCGGGAGCGGGGCCGGGCGATCTCGGCGCCAAGAATCGCGCACGCCGGAAATTCCGGCGGCCGGCGCGCCCGAGGTAAGTCGGGCGAACCGGCGAAGCAGGGTAGGACCAAACGGCACCTACCTATACGAGCTCGAGGCTCAACCGGGTGGACCGGAAGGGCGGCCAGATACGACAGCGGGCTCAAAGCCCATAGGTGAAATCGGCCGGCCCCAAGGCGTTCGGCCCCGCTCCGCATGGGTTACCGGAAGCGCTTCTCGCCATGTCCCAGGCCCGGTGCGACTTAGTAAATCGCACTGGAGGGGGGAAAAGCAAGTTACTCCCCGGCGAGCTGCGGGGCGCCAGCATCAACCTCGGCTCCGCTCACAAGTCAATCATGCCCGATACGATGCCTCGCGATTCCTGCTGACCTCGGTCGACCTGCCGGTCGTCAGCCGTGTGATCGAGGCGACCGAAGCCGTTCCCTGCCTGGCCCTCTCGCTCAAACTCGAAATGCCCATGGTTCGCGAACTTCTCAGCTGCGAGGAGATTCAGGTGGAGGCGGCGGCCGACAGTCCCGGCATGGCCACCGGCGAGACCACTGTGGAATTCCTCGGTGCATGCTGCCGGCTTGTGGACCTGCTGAACACCCCGCGCGACATTCCCTTTCTCGGCGGCCTGATTCAACGCGAGATCGTCTACCGCGTCCTTCGCAGTGCGGAGGGCGCCCGCCTGCGAGCCATCGCGACGCTGGGAGAGCAGAGCCACCGTACCGCAAAAGCAATCGCTTGGATCCGGGCCAACTACGCCAAGCCGCTGCGCGTCGAAGACGTCGCGGAAATCGCCGGCATGGGCGTCTCCACGCTGCACCATCATTTCCGCGTCCTCACCGCCATGAGTCCTCTTCAGTATCAGAAACAGGTCCGGTTGCAGGCGGCCCGCGGACGCATGCTCATGGATGGTCTGGACGCCGCCAGCGCGGCCTTCGAAGTCGGTTACGAAAGCGCCAGCCAGTTCAACCGCGAATACAGCCGCTTCTTCGGCCAGCCGCCGATGCGCGATATCCGAACCCTCCGCTCCCCCAGCGCCCCGCCGCTGGAGTCCGCCGCCAACGCATAAAGAAGCATGCCCGAGCTCCCCGACATCGCGGCCTACATCGCAGCCCTTGAACCGCGCGTCGTGGGACAGCCGCTCGAACGCGTCCGGCTCGCCAGCCCGTTTCTGCTCCGCACCACCACGCCGGCGCTCTCGGAGGCGGAAGGAAGAACGGTGCGTGAGTTACGCCGCGTCGGAAAGCGCATCGCGTTCGGCCTCGATGGCGGCCTCTGGCTCGTGCTGCACTTGATGATCGCCAGCCGCCTGCATTGGAAGCCCGCACAGGCTGCCCTCAGGGGTCGTCAGAATCTCGCGGCATTCGATTTCCCGGCCGGCTCGCTCACCCTCACCGAAGCCGGCGCCAAGCGCAGAGCATCCCTCTACGTCGTTGCTGGCGAGCCCGGCCTGCTCGCAATGGACCCCGGCGGCCTCGACGTTCTCGCCGCCGATCTGGACTGCTTCCGCGCCGCCCTCACCCGCGAAAACCGCACTCTGAAGCGGGCGCTCACCGATCCCCGCATTGTCAGCGGCATCGGGAACGCCTACTCGGACGAGATTCTCCACGCCGCCCGTCTCTCGCCTCTCACCCTGACCCGCAAGTTGACCCCCATCGAATGGGACCGCCTCTTCGCCGCGACACGCGCCACGCTCGAACTCTGGCTCGCCCGCCTCTGCGCCGACGCTCGCGAGCGGTTCCCCGAGAAAGTGACCGCCTTTCGCGAGGGCATGGCCGTTCACGGACGCTACGGCCAGCCTTGCCCCCGCTGCGGCGCGAAAGTTCTCCGCATCCGTTACGCGGACAATGAAACGAATTACTGCGCCGCCTGCCAGACCGCCGGCCGAGTGCTAGCCGATCGCAGCCTCTCCCGCCTCCTGGGCGCCGACTGGCCCCGCACTCTCGAGGAGCTCGAGGATCTCCGCCACCATTGAAGTGGGGGCAGGTGTCCACACCTGCAGCGGGTCTCCAGACCCGCCGCAGTTATCATCTCCTCCGGTACACGTCCGTGCTCAAATACTTCAGCCCGGAATCGGCCATGAGCGTCACCACCTTCGCCCCCGGCCCCAGCCGCCCGGCAACCTCAATTGCGGCCACCACGTTCGCTCCCGACGACGTCCCGGCGAAGATCGCCTCCTCCCGCGCCATGCGCCTCGCCATGTCCTTCGCGTCCTCCGTCCTGACGGCCACGATCTCGTCCACCAGAGCCGGCTCCCAGAGTGGAGGAACGTAACCGATCCCGACCCCTTCGATCTTGTGCGGCCCCGCCTGCCCTCCCAGCAGCACCGAGGATTCCGCCGGTTCAACGGCAATCACCTTGACGCTCGGCTTGTATCGCTTCAGGACCGTAGCCACCCCGCGCAAAGAAGCCGCCGTGCCCACCGAGTGTACGAACGCGTCGATCTCGCCATTCGTCTGACTCCAGATCTCCTCGCCCAGCGGGTAGTACCCCGCGATGCTGTCCTGGTTGTTGAGCTGATCGGTCCAGTACGTATGAGGCTCCCGGCTCAACTCGCGAGCGACCTCGATCATGTCCAGGATTAGCTTTTTGGTAGTGAGGCCTCCCTCGCTCGGGACCAGCGTCAGCTTCGCCCCCAGCGCCGCCATGTGATCCAGCTTCTCCCGGCTGAACGCGTCGGAAGTGACGATCCGGATGGCGTAGCCCTTGGCCGCTGAGACCAACGCGAGCGACGTCCCCGTACTGCCGCCCGTGTACTCGAGTACGGTGTCTCCGGGCTTCAGCCGCCCATCCTCCTCCGCCCGCGAGATCACGGCCCCCGCCATCCGGTCCTTCATGCTGCCGGTCGGGTTTTCCCACTCGAGCTTCGCGAAGATCCGAGCGCAATCGGCCGGAACCACCTTGCGCAGCCTGACCATCGAAGTGTTCCCGATCGCGCCAAGGACGTCCATAAGCTGAGTCTACTTCCGTTGCCCAGCACCGAGCCGCGACCGCAAGGGAGCGGACCCCCAGTCCGTACCGAGCCGCGACCGTGAGGGAGCGGACCGCGCCGCCCCCGGCCAAGATCTCCCGCAAGCACTGCCGATGCTATTCTGAGGCATCATGCGCGTCGCCGTCCTCGGGCCGCTCTGTAAGGACGAGAACATCGTTCGAGGCCAGTCTCGCTTCGGCATCGGCGGCGTCACTTACTACGCCGGGCAGGCGCTCTCATCCCTCGGCGCTGACGTCCAGCTCTTCGCAACCTTCGGGGATGAGCCGGCAGGCTGGCTCGGCGAATTTCACCCCGCTCGACTGCACCACATCCCCGCGCCAGGGACCATCACCTTCATCAATGAGTACAAGGACAACGTCGACGAGCGTGAACAGCGCGCCATCACCCCGCAAAACACCATCGGAGCCGACGACATCGGAATGTTGGATTGCGACGCAGTGATCCTAGGCCCGCTGTTCCATGACAACTTCGAGCCCGATGTTATGCGCAATATCCGCCAACCTGTTGCGCTAGCCGCGCAGGGGCTGATGCGATATCTCGATGGCGGCACAACTATAGTCTGGCGCCATCCTGAGAAGATATTCGAGTTCCTCCCGCGCGTCACTTACTTATTCGTGAATGAAGACGAGGCGCGCTTCATAACCGGGAAGGAGTCACCGTGTGACCAGCACGCTCTCCTAAAGGCTCATGGAGCCAGCACGGTTGTCATCACCCAAGGTTCCAAGGGTTCTGTCATCTATGACGGAAGCGACGAGCATGTCATCCCCGCATTCCCGCCATCGCACCTAGCCGACCCGACCGGCTGCGGAGACACCTACCTGGCGGCCTTCATCTTCGCCTCGGGCTTCAACTGGAGTCCCGACCACATCGGCCGCTTCGCCGCGATGGCTGCAACCATGAAGCTCGAATGCCAAGGCCCCCTTCAAGCCACTTCGTTGCAGGTCCTTCAGAGACTGCAGTCCGCTCGCCCCTAAGACCGCAGATCCATGCCCAACACACCCCGGATGCTGCCAGAGATCCTGTTGAGCTGCTACCCTGGCCAACCAAGTGCTAAACCGCCTACGCGGCCAACTCTGGAACAACCTGTGCTCGCTCGGCCCACGGTACCGTTCCTATCTGATAATTCCGAAGGGCATCGATAACGTCCCCGGAGATCGGTCGCTCGGTGTCGTTCAGCATGGCGTACGCCTTCGAGTCTGGCGGCCGAGTCTGGCGCGTGTCCGTCCAGGCGTGGATAAAGGTCTGGGTCGTTTCGCGAGTCGGGCGGTTGATCGCCTGCACGATCCGCTCAGGCTGCTTGCGCGACTTGGGAACAACGAAATGGAAGAGATGGTCGTGCCCGCTGATGCCGGTGAATTTCACTGACGGTGTGCATCGGATCTCGTTGGCGTCTAGCCTCGCCACCACATCCTCAAAGAAGAGGCTCTCCACGACTGGCTTCGCAAGGTAGAAAAGATCGTTCACCGCAAGCATGGCCTGGATGGAATTGTGCTTCCTGGACGGGAACGTCTCGGCAGTTGCATGGACCTCGAGGGCGTCGTCTCGGCGCCTCACACCAAAACCGTCCAGCGTCATGCTGAGCAGATCCTGCCGTTTATCCGTATGGAGGTTGCACCCCGAAGCCTCGAGATCATGGATCGTATAGCTGTCGTCGGTGAGGATGTAGCCGCCGCTGTCAGCGCGGACGTAGATCTGCAGGGCGTCGTTGTGCCGATCGAGATAGGGCGTCGTGATCTCCACCCATTCGCCGTTCACCTCGCGGAGCGTCGTCTTATCCCTCAGCCACACGTGGTAGTCCTGCATGAGTTTCTCGATCTCCGCGACGCTCATGAGAACAGCCCCTTCTCCATTCTGGCCGGCCCGATGATGTTGCAGTGCCGGATGAACGCCTCACACGTGGAAAATAGGTCCGCCGTGTCCGGATATCGGTCGACGGGCGCTGCCATTGCCCACTTGTCGCCGTACCCCTCGCGGTACACGTGGAGGTGCGGGCACGGCAGTTCAACTCCGTCCGGATTTCGGTGTGGCGGGCCGTCGAGGTCCAGACACAGAAGCACGATCACCTGCCGGGCCCGATTCTGGAACGTCGCTTTGGTCAGCTTGATCCGCGCACGCGTCACATCGAGCGCAAATTTCTCGCGCTCGTCTGAGGATGTCAACTCCAGCGCTTTTCGCTCACCGGGACCCGGGAAAGTCCAGTTGGCATCATCGACAAAGCGCTCTCCATCGCTATCAGAGCATCTGCCTCGGCTTGCGCGATCTCGATATCGGCCATTCGCCCACTCGATTCTACCGTGCTTCGACTCGCCGCTACTCCTTACCGCTCCCGCAGCACTCCCTTAATCCCCCGCGTCGCCTGCCGGATCCGCTGCTCGTTCTCCACCAGCGCGAACCGCACAAACCCCTCGCCCAGCGGCCCGAATCCGACCCCAGGTGACACCGCCACCAGCGCCTTCTCCAGCAGCAGCTTCGAGAACTCCAGCGAGCCCATCTTCCGGAACGCCTCCGGAATCTGCGCCCACACGAACATCGATCCCCGCGGCGGCGCCACATCCCACCCGGCTTTCTTCAGCCCGTCGATCAGCACGTCCCGCCGCTTCTGGTACACCGCGCAAATCTTCCGCGTCTCCGCCTCGCACTCCCGCAGCGCCACAATCGACGCAATCTGCACCGGCTGAAACGCCCCGTAGTCCAGGTAGCTCTTGATCCGCGCCAGCGCCCGGATCATGGACTGGTTGCCCAGGCAGAACCCGATCCGCCAGCCTGCCATGCTGTAACTCTTCGACATGGAGAATACTTCGACCGCCACGTCCTTCGCGCCCTCCACTTGCAAAATCGATGGCGCCCGCCACCCGTCGAAACAAAGGTCCGCGTACGCGAAATCGTGCAGCACCATCGCGCCGTGCTCCCGCGCCATCCCCACCACCTGGCGGAAGAAGTCCAGCTCCACACATACGGTCGTTGGATTGTGGGGGAAGGATATAAGGATAAGCTTCGGCTTCTGGATCGCCGTCTTGAAAAGGTCCTCCAGCCGGTTCAGAAACTCGGCCGGATCGCTCACCGGCAGCGCGCAGGACTGCCCCTCCGCCATAATAACCCCATACTGATGAATGGGATACGCAGGATTGGGGCATACCACGGGGTCGCCGGGCCCGATCACCGCGAACAAAAGGTGCGCCAGGGCGTCCTTCGCCCCCATCGTGGCGATGACTTCCTTGTCCGGGTCCAGGTCCACGCCATAATTCGTCTTGTAGCGCTTGGTGATCGCCTCTCGCAGCCGCGGAATGCCGCGCGAGACTGAATATCTATGATTCCGTGGGTCTTGCGCCGCCTCAATCAGCTTCGACACCACCACCGGTGGTGTAGCGCCGTCGGGATTCCCCATTCCCAGATCTACGACGTCCAGTTGCTGGGCGCGCAGTTGGGCCTTTCGCTCCGTCACCACCGCCAGCACGTAAGGCGGCAACTTCTTGATACGATAGAACTCCTGTCCGTTGTCGGGCATATCCCTCTTATTCTACAGGACAACCGCCCCCTGGCTCTCCCCCCCCCCCCCAAAAAAAAAGACGGCCGCCATGTTGCAGACCCATTACCGATCTGCTAACCTATGGAAGTCGTTCGATCCGCTGACAGCCACCCGATTGCGAAACTGGCCTTGCGCCGGTCCGTCGAGTGTGATAATGTGGTTGAACGGCAGTAGGGCAGCAGTAGCCTTCCAAGTTCTTGATCGCCCTTCACACCCGCTCGGGAAATTTGAGCGCGGCGAAGTGCGGTCGTAACGGCTTTGAGGCCGAGCGGTCGATTTGGGTTTCCTTGTGATCCCTGGGTCGGGCGCGCAGATCTTTGACAATCTGGTTGGACGCAAATTTGAACCTTCGTTGAATTCGAGTTTAACTGAGGCGATTGAAAACTCTACAAGATCAAACGAGAGTTTGATCCCGGCTCAGAATCAACGCTGGCGGCGCGCTTAACACATGCAAGTCGAACGAGAAAGGGGAGCAATCCCTGAGTACAGTGGCGTCCGGGTGAGTAACACGTGGGTAATCTACCCTCTGGTGGGGAATAACCCTGGGAAACCGGGGCTAATACCGCATATCTCCGTGAGGAGAAAGCCGAAAGGCGCCGGAGGAGGAGCCCGCGGCCGATTAGCTTGTTGGTGAGGTAACGGCCCACCAAGGCAAAGATCGGTAGCCGGCCTGAGAGGGCACACGGCCACACTGGCACTGAAATACGGGCCAGACTCCTACGGGAGGCAGCAGTGGGGAATCTTGCACAATGGGGGAAACCCTGATGCAGCGACGCCGCGTGAGCGATGAAGCCCTTCGGGGTGTAAAGCTCTTTCGGCGGGAACGATAATGACGGTACCCGCAGAAGAAGCTGCGGCTAACTACGTGCCAGCAGCCGCGGTAATACGTAGGCAGCGAGCGTTGTTCGGAGTTACTGGGCGTAAAGAGTATGTAGGTGGTTTCGCAAGTTTGGTGTGAAATCTCCCGGCTTAACTGGGAGGGTGCGCCGAAAACTACGAGGCTAGAGTGCGGGAGAGGAGAGCGGAATTCCTGGTGTAGCGGTGAAATGCGTAGATATCAGGAGGAACACCTGCGGTGTAGACGGCTCTCTGGACCGCTACTGACACTGAGATACGAAAGCGTGGGGAGCAAACAGGATTAGATACCCTGGTAGTCCACGCCCTAAACGATGCACACTTGGTGTGGGCAGTTCATTCTGTCCGTGCCGGAGCTAACGCGTTAAGTGTGCCGCCTGGGGAGTACGGTCGCAAGGCTGAAACTCAAAGGAATTGACGGGGGCCCGCACAAGCGGTGGAGCATGTGGTTCAATTCGACGCAACGCGAAGAACCTTACCTGGGCTCGAACGGCTGATGCAACCTTTGGAAACAGAGGGTCCCCGCAAGGGGCGTCAGTCGAGGTGCTGCATGGCTGTCGTCAGCTCGTGTCGTGAGATGTTGGGTTAAGTCCCGCAACGAGCGCAACCCTTGCCCTGTGTTGCCATGCCGAAAGGCGGAACTCGCAGGGGACCGCCAGCGATAAGCTGGAGGAAGGTGGGGACGACGTCAAGTCATCATGGCCTTTATGTCCAGGGCTACACACGTGCTACAATGGCCGGTACAAACCGTTGCTAAGTCGCAAGACGGAGCTAATCGGAAAAAGCCGGTCTCAGTTCGGATTGCAGGCTGCAACTCGCCTGCATGAAGCTGGAATCGCTAGTAATGGCGCATCAGAACGGCGCCGTGAATACGTTCCCGGGCCTTGTACACACCGCCCGTCACATCACGAAAGCGGATTGTACTAGAAGTCCGCCGGCTGACCCGCAAGGGGGGCAGCGGCCCAAGGTATGATCCGTGATTGGGGTGAAGTCGTAACAAGGTAGCCGTAGGAGAACCTGCGGCTGGATCACCTCCTTTCTAAGAGAGAACGTGGGTGGAGGCAGTCGACAACAGATCGCTGCCAGCCGTTCCACTCCAAAGCAGCTCCCGGCAGTCTGGCGCAAGTCAGGCGGGATCGGTGGTAGCTCTCGTCTCGGTGTTCTCCACTCGGATTCCAAGGTTTGAGTTTATGGGCTGGGGCATAGCTCTGGCCTGCGTCCAACCGGCCTCAAATTAGTTCTCTGGTGTTACAAAGCCTTCAGGGGCTGTAGCTCAGCTGGGAGAGCGCCTGATTTGCATTCAGGAGGTCGTCGGTTCGATCCCGATCAGCTCCACCAGTTCAGCCGTCCGGGCCTGTAGCTCAGGTGGCTAGAGCGCACCCCTGATAAGGGTGAGGTCGGTAGTTCAACTCTACCCAGGCCCACCAAGAGTTCTTTTTTTGATCTTTGACAACTGAATGTTGACGGGCAACTACAAGTTACCCTCGTGTCGCGTGGCGGAAGCCAGGCGGCGTGTCGCGCGGAGGAGTTTGGGTGGCGTGTTTTCGCGGCGAAAGCTGCGGGGCGTGTCGCGTGAAGAAATGCGGGCGGCGGGCTGCGGGGCGGAAGCCGGGTGGCAGGCTGCATGGCGGGAGCCGGCGGCGGATCGGGCGGAGAAATCCGGGCGGTCAGCTGGTGGCGACGGCTAGGTGGCAGGCTGAGTGGCGGGTCAGGCGGCGGCGAGGGACAAGGCGCATTAGACACTCTGTGTCTAAGATCAATTTTATGGTCAAGCTACTAAGGGCGTGCGTGTGGATGCCTTGGCGCAAGTAGGCGATGAAGGACGTGGCCAGCTACGATAAGCCTCGGGGAGTGGCAAGCACACTGTGATCCGGGGATTTCCGAATCGGGAAACCGGGCCGATGCGAACATCGGTCATCATGTAGTGAATACATAGCTGCATGAGGCGAACCCAGGGAAGTGAACCATCTCAGTACCTGGAGGAAGAGAAAACAACCGTGATTCCGAAAGTAGTGGCGAGCGAAATCGGAAGAGCCTAAACCAGGCAATTCGAAAGGAGAGCCTGGGGTTGCAGGACCACAATAATCTCGTGGACGGCCGGGCCCGGAAGGGCACGGAAGCTCACGAGGTTAAAAAGAGGGATAGGAAAGTGTTAACTGAACGGACTGGAAAGTCCGGCCATAGAGGGTGACAGCCCCGTAAGTGAAAATGCAATCCTCCTTCCAGTGGCTCCTAAGTACCGCGGGACACGTGGAACCCTGCGGGAATCTACCGGGACCATCCGGTAAGGCTAAATACTCACTTGCGACCGATAGTGAACTAGTACCGTGAGGGAAAGGTGAAAAGTACCCCTGCGAGGGGAGTGAAATAGTACCTGAAACCGCATGCCTACAAGCAGTCGAAGGGCTATGCCACTTTGGAGCAATCCAAAGTGGAATGCCTAACGTCGTGCCTATTGAATAATGAGCTGGCTAGTCATTCTCAGTGGCGAGGTTAAGCGAAAGCGAGCCGTAGCGAAAGCGAGTCTGAATAGGGCGCTTAGTCGCTGGGAATGGACGCGAAGCGGGATGATCTACCCTTGGCCAGGATGAAATCCGTGTAACAGCGGATGGAGGTCCGAACCAGTGTTGGTTGAAAACAGCTTGGATGAGCTGAGGGTAGGAGTGAAAGGCCAATCAAATTCCGTGATAGCTCGTTCTCTCCGAAATAGCTTTAGGGCTAGCCTTGCGTGGTGCCTCACGGTGGTAGAGCGCTGGATGAACTAGGGGCCTTTCCAGGTTACCGAATTCAACCAAACTTCGAATGCCGTGACGGAAAGCGCGGGAGTCAGACGGCGGGGGCTAAGCTTCGTCGTCGAAAGGGAAACAGCCCAGACCATCAACTAAGGTCCCCAAATCTGTGCTAAGTGGGAAAGGAAGTCGAGGCGCTCAGACAGCCAGGAGGTTGGCTTAGAAGCAGCCATCCTTTAAAGAAAGCGTAATAGCTCACTGGTCGAGCGGCTCGGTGCCGACAATCCAACGGGGCTCAAGCACAGTACCGAAGTTATGGGCCAGCGGGTAAAACCGCTGACGGTAGGAGAGCATTCCTGGAACCATGAAGGTCGACCGGAAGGACGACTGGAGTTACAGGAAGCGACTCTGCCAGCATAAGTAGCGATAAACCAGGTGAGAACCCTGGTCGCCGAAAGTCTAAGGATTCCTGAGAAAGGTTAATCCGCTCAGGGTTAGTCGGAGCCTAAGGCGAGGCCGAAAGGCGTAGCTGATGGACACACGGTTAATATTCCGTGACTACCTTAATCCGATCAAGACCGAAGGGGGGACGCGGACGGTAGACCTGCTTGCGCAATGGTTTCAAAAGCAGGCGAGCCGGAGGTTGGGACAGGCAAATCCGCCCAGCCGACCGCCAGGAAAATCCTCTAAGGAGGGTTGAGGTATCCGTACCACAAACCGACACAGGTGGACGAGATGAGTATTCTAAGGCGCTCGGGTGATGAGTTGTTCAGGAACTAGGCACATTAGCACCGTAACTTCGGGAGAAGGTGTGCCCATGGAAACGTGGGTCGCAGTGAAATGCCTCAGGCGACTGTTTAACAAAAACACAGGTCTCTGCAAAGTCGAAAACGACGTATAGGGGCTGACGCCTGCCCGGTGCCGGAAGGTTAAAGGGAGTGGTCAGCCGCAAGGCGAAGCTACGAACTGAAGCCCCGGTGAACGGCGGCCGTAACTATAACGGTCCTAAGGTAGCGAAATTCCTTGTCGGGTAAGTTCCGACCTGCACGAATGGCGTAACGATCTGAGGACTGTCTTAACAACTCGCCCGGCGAACTTGTGGTCCCGGTGAAGACGCCGGGTGCCCGCCACTAGACGGAAAGACCCCGTGCACCTTTACTATACCCTATCAGTGAACTATGGGGCGGTCTGCGCAGGATAGGTGGGAGGCTTTGAACCCGGGTTCTCGGACTCGGGGGAGCCAACGGTGAGATACCACCCTGATCGTTCTGTGGTTCTAACTTCCTCCCGTAATCCGGGAGAAGGACACTGGTAGGCGGGTAGTTTGACTGGGGCGGTCGCCTCCTAAACGGTAACGGAGGCGCGCGAAGCTTGGTTCACGCTGTTTGGAAATCAGCGGTCGAGTGCAAAGGCATAAACCAGGTTAACTGCGAGACCAACAAGTCAAGCAGATGCGAAAGCAGGCCTTAGTGATCCGGTGGTTCTGTATGGAAGGGCCATCGCTCAACGGATAAAAGGTACGCCGGGGATAACAGGCTGATCGGAGTCAAGAGTTCACATCGACGCTCCGGTTTGGCACCTCGATGTCGGCTCATCGCATCCTGGGGGTGTAGAAGCTCCCAAGGGTTAGGCTGTTCGCCTATTAAAGCGGTACGTGAGCTGGGTTCAGAACGTCGCGAGACAGTTCGGTCCCTATCTGTGGTGGGCGCAGGAGATTTGAGGGGAGCTGCCCTTAGTACGAGAGGACCGGGGTGGACGAACCTCTTGTGATCCAGTTGTCACGCCAGTGGCATAGCTGGGTAGCGAAGTTCGGTCAGGATAAGCGCTGAATGCATATAAGTGCGAAGCCTTCCTCAAGATGAGATCTCCCAATCCGAAAGGGTAAGAAGGGCACTGGAAGATAACCAGTCTGATAGGGCAGATGTGGAAGTCCAGTAATGGATGGAGCTTACTGCTACTAATAGCCCGTTCGGCTTGACCATAAAATTTATCGTAGGCATTGGGTGTTTGGAAAGCGTCTTGTGGTTGCCCGTCAACATTCATGGGCTGTCGACAGTGGACAGTCGATGGTCACACGGTCTTTTGGGTGATTGTAGCGAAGGGGTCACACCCGTTCCCATCCCGAACACGGAAGTTAAGCCCTTCAGCCCCGATGGTACTGCACGCGCAAGTGTGTGGGAGAGTAGGACGTCGCCCGAATTGAAAAGAAAAAGCCCGCCGGGTTTCCGGCGGGCTTTTTTGTCGATGGTGGATGGCTGAGAGGGGCGGCTCCGTTGCCACACCAGTTCGTTGTGATACGCGACTATCGGGATACTCTAGGCCTTTGGGCGCCGTACACGATTACCGGGAAAGCGTGACGCGCCCGATCTGGTTGACCCCCGGGTCCCCCGCGGACGAACCAACCCGTTATACTCGCCTCATGGGGCCACGCGCGTTTTTCTGCTTAATCCTGTCCCTTTGCGCCTGCTTTGCGCAAAACACCACCCTCCGGCCTGAGACGGCGCCCATCGAGGATCCGCAGCTGCGGGCCGAGGCCGTTCGCCTGATGGAACGGGCGGTCATGCTCACCACGCCCGTCTGGCCGGCCAACGAGGAATTCGTCCATTTCCGCGTGCTGCATCCGGGTCCCGGGGAAGCCTCCGAAGGCGACCTGAAGATCGGCGTCAAGGCGCCCCTGACCAAGCGCTGGGAGTTCACTTACGGTACTTACAAGTACATTCGCGTGCGGGATGGCTACGAAATGGCCACTTACGCTTCCGATGGCACCGAGCCGGCCTCCCTGGTCTCGGTTCGTAAGCTCCTGCCGGCCTTTCGCGGCGTCTTCGAACCCGCCGACCTCATCCGCTCCATCGCCAGCGCCACCGTCGACGGACGGCCCGCTCGTTGCATCGACTTCGACACGCTTAAGGGCGACCAGCAGCAAACCGGCCAGGTTTGCGTCGACGGGCAAACCGGTTTCCTCCTGACCGTGCGCACCGGCGACGAGACCATCCACCAGTCCGCCTATTTCCGCTTCAACAATGCCTCGCTTCCGGGCCACATCGAGCGCTGGGCCGGCAACGAGAAGCTGCTCGAGATCGACATGAACGTCGTGGTCCGTACCGACTATCCGCCAGAGTACTTCACCTATCCGACGGACGCCAAGATCACGCATGCCTGCCAGGAGTTCCACCGCGCGTTCGCCGACAACACTCCCCAGCCCGAGCCGAAGACGCGATCGAACGATGCCATTACGGTGCGCTTGCATGGCCGCGTCGGGAAGGATGGCAGGCCGGACGCGTTGAAAGTCCTGGACAGCGCTCGTCCCGACCTGGCAGAAGAAGCCCTCCGCGTGGTTTCCAAATGGACGTACCATCCCGCCATGTGCGTTTATCAGCCTGTCAGCCAGGAGATGGATTTCGAGGTCACGTTCAAGGGTTGGTGATGTTGGACGGCGGCGGGTCTGGAGACCCGCTGCAGGACTGGAGTCCTGCCCCACATAATAAATCATGGCCCCCGATAGCCCTGACCAGATACAGCATGTCAGCGACACCGCCCTGATGGTGGCGGCTTGCCGCGCCGTCGAAACCTCGCGCGCCGATGGATTGGTGCGCGATCCGTTTGCCGAGAGGCTGGCCGGGCCGCGCGGCGATGCGATCCTGCGGGGCATCACCGGGTGGCAGTTGATGTGTTTCGGCATCGGGGTCCGCACCCGATTCTTGGACGATCTGGTCGTGGAGACCATCGGGCGGGAAAGGATCGGGGTCGTGCTGAGCGTCGGCTGCGGTCTCGACACACGGCCGTGGCGTCTGGAGCTTCCACCGGACCTGCGGTGGATCGAAGCCGATTTTCCGGAGATGCTGAGCTACAAGACGCGGGCCATGGCAGCCGAGGAACCGGTGTGCCATCTAGAGCGCGTGGCCGCGGATGTGACCGACCAGGCGCAGCGCGCGGCGCTGTTCGCAGCGGCCGCCGGGGCTCCCACCCTGGTGATCACCGAAGGGCTGCTCATGTATCTGGCGGGGGCGGTGGTCAAAGACCTGGCGGCCGACGCCGCACGGCACGGGGTGCGCTGCTGGCTGCTGGATTTGTCCTCGCTGCAGTTGGCGCGGACGATGGGCTGGGATGCGGGAGGCTCGGTTGACAACGTGCGCGCTGCCGGCTACCTGGAAGGCGCCGCAATGTTGGATGCCGTGCGATCGAACGGCTGGAGCGAGCTGCGGTTCCGCGGCTACGCGCGCGACTCCAAGGAAGTGGCGGCTGAACGGATCGCTGCCATGATCCGGCCCTACGTGGAAAAAGGGATTCCGGTGCCGACTGCGCCGCTGGAGGATTCGAGCGGAGTGTATTTGTTTGGTCGGGAATAGCGCGTGCTGGATTCGCCACGACCGCAGACACTGCACGGGCGGCGCCGGCGGTAGTAGTAGCCCAGTGCCCCCACAGCGAGCGCGGCGCCCCAGACCGGGAACAGCAGAACGGGGCCGATCACGAAGATGATTGCCCCCAATGGTGAGGCCATACGGCCCAGGCTGGACCATATCACCGTGCCTCCCACCACCAGCAGCACGGACACGAGCGAGGCCGGGACCACTGCCAGCGCGATGGGGACACGGCGTCCGGCCAGGCCGATCATCCAGCGCGGGAATACCTCGCCCCAGCGCTGGACCAGTCCCAGCGTGAGCACCGCTCCCACCAGGCCGAAGGTCGCCAGGGAGAGTCCCGAGATCCACAGTCCACTCTGTTGACCCTGACGCAGCTGCTCCTGGCTCATGCCCAGGGGGAAGCCCAGTGCCCAGGCGTAACGGGTGAGGGCGTAGAAGACTGGCGGCACCATCGACACATACACGGCGATGCGGCACCAGCGCGCAGCCCGATCCGGGTTTTGCCACCCCTCCAGGCCGTCCCGGCGGCCACAATACAGGCAGGTGCCACCGCTCCGGCGGGCATAGCATACGGTGGCTGCCAGCCAGAGGAAGCCGCCGGTCAGACAGAGCACCTGGTGCATTACGGTCCACTGCATCAAACCACCCAGGTACATCGTGCCGATCTTGGCGCCGGTGATGAGGCCGAGGACGGCATAGGGGACATAGCCGAGCAAAACCAGCAGGTTGAGGCCGGTCATGAGCAGCAGGAGGACGCCGGCGAGGACCGCTCCGGCAGTGATGAGGAGAGGGCGGAGCGTCCTGCTTCGCACCCCACGGAGCATTGCCGCTCCCAGCGCGGTGGCGGGAATCCCGGCCGCCATTACGACGATCCAGGCCGCGCGCGGACCGAACCGTCCGACCAGAGGCACCATGATGTCCGATACGGCTTTGGGGCTGTAAGGGAAGCCGGGGCCGCCCACTGCCCAGTAGATCCCCAGCGCGGCGTAGAGCAGTGACCATGTAGCTGCTGCGTAGGGCGCCCAACGGTGCCAGTCCCGGGTCATCGAGTATCTCCTCAACGGGAAGACGCTTGCCGGCCATGATTTCGGACAAAAAGGTAGTGGATGGTCGATGGTCGATGGTGGACGGTGGAAGGCGGATGGTGGTGGCTATCGATGGATGATGGGGTGGGGAAGGGCCATTGGCTATCGACTATCGGCCATCGACCTTTTTCTTGTCGAAGGAGGTCAGGGTGCGGCCGTAGGCCATGAGATCGGCAGCGGGGGCGGTGCCGAGGGCGCGGAGACGATCGATCAGGCGGAGCATGAAAAAGATGAGGGACTCGTCGGCGGTGGAGAGGGTCAAGTCGCCGGTGGCGCTCTCGAAGGCTCCGTCGCGGAGGGCGCAGCCGAGGTCGAGGCGTTCGTCGGGGCGAAGGCATTTGAGGGCACGTGGGAGGCGCTTCGCGAAACGGGTGGGCCAACCGGAACGGAGGGCGAGGATGCCGGCGAGGATGGACTGACAGGGTATGGCGGGGCGGGGAGCGCCCGCGGAAACGACGGGGACCGAGGTGCGGCGGAGGCGGCGGACCGAGGCGGCTTTGCGGCCGGCGTCGCGGATGAGGCGCTGGTTGAGATCCTGCTTGACTTCGAAGACGGCGTATACGCTCTCGGCGGGGATGTGGAGTCCGGCGGGGTCGGCGAACAGAAGGGGCGAGTAGAGATTGTCGTAGATGGCGATGTCGATCTGACGGGAGCGGCGGCCGTCGGCATCGACGATGAAGGCGCTGGCGGCGCGGTAGCGGTGGGGGAGATAGCGGTTCAGGAGGGCCAGCCAGTGTTGCTCGGTGACGGCGCCGGCGGTGGTGGGATGCTCGAAGAGTTCTCCGGCGGCGAGGTGGGAAAGCATCTCCTGCTGGACCTGGTGGAACATGACGGAGAGGTCTACGGTGCAGGTGTTGGGGTGTCGTCCCACGAGACCAGGGTAAGCGGGGGGCGGGAGAGAGTGACCCGGATGGAATCTGCAAGTGACTGAGGAATGGGCACTTGTTATTGTGGGATGCGTGGGAACGGGAAAAGCGTCCGCTCCCTGACGGTCGCGGCTCGGTACTGGCGCGGACCGCTCGCTCGCGGTCGCGGCTCGGTACTGGGGGGGCGTCGCGGTTCGGTGCTGGCGGGGTGGCGGGCGGGCGGGCGCGGCGTTCAGGCGGATTCGTCTTCGCCGGTGAGCATCTTTCGGACGGCCTGGACGAGGGTGGAGGGGCGGAACGGCTTGCGGATGAATGCGTACTGGGCGATGGCGCTGGCGTCGGCGATCTCGCTTTCGGTGAGGAATCCCGACATAAACAGGACCGGAAGGTCCGGGTTCAGCCCGACCAGGTGGCTGGCGAGTTTGGTGCCATCCATCTCCGGCATGACGACGTCGCTGATGAGCAACTCGATCCGCGCGCGGTGCTCTTCGAAGACCTTGACAGCCTGCTTGGGACTGGTAGAGGCGAGAATCTCGAAGCCGCGCTTTTCCAGGATGGTCTGCACCAACTTCAATGCCATCGGTTCGTCGTCGACAACCAGAATGGTCGGCATTATGCTCTTGCGTGACTCGTTCCCAGTTTAGCAGCAGGATGGGGGAGGGGGCTTCGACCGTGGGGTGGGGTGAAGCTCCAGTCGACTCCACCTTGATGTATAGTAGTCGGTCCGGAATCGCCATGCCATTCAAACGCCAGTCTCTCCGCTCGCTCCTTCTTCTCGCACTCGCTGCCGGCACGCTCGCCGCGGCGTCCTGGAAGCTAGTCCTCAAGGACGGGCGAACCCTGGTCTGCGACGCCCCGCCCATTGTGATCGATGGCTCATATCTGTTCCGCGAGATCGATGGAAAAGACGGCAACCTGCCGGCCAGCGAGATCGACGTCGACAAGACGGCCCTCGCCAACAAAGCCGAGGCCAATCCTCGATGGCGCGAGACCGGCCGGACGGAGGTGCGCCTGCACCCCGAGGAGCCTCAGTCCGCCGGCGTGCTCACGCTTCGCGACTCGAACTTCGAAGCCGAGGTTGTGCGCTCGCGGACACCCGTTCTGGTGGACTTCTGGGCCACCTGGTGCGGCCCCTGCAAGAGGATCGCGCCCACCGTGGATGCGATCGCAACCCGGTACGCCGGCCGCCTTAAAGTCGGCAAAATCGATGTGGACCGCAACGCGGGAACGGTGGATCAATACCGCGTCCGCGGCTATCCCACGCTGCTTCTGTTCAAGGACGGGGCCGTGGTGGAGAGAATCGTCGGCGGCAGAGACGAGAACTCACTCGCCCGGCTCATTGACTCGCACCTGTGAGTTCGGCGAGGGGAAGGTAGGTGGGACAGGCACGAATTTCGCAAGGGCAGCGAAATTCGAGCCAGTCCCGGGTTCGCGGCCTGTTGCGAGCAGTAGGGCGGACAGAGGACCAGGGGTGGGACAGGCACGAATTTCGCAAGGGCGGCGAAATTCGAGCCAGTCCCGGGTTTGCGGCCTGTTGCGAGCAGTAGGGCGGACAGAGGACCAGGGTGGGACAGGCACGAATTTCGCAAGGGCAGCGAAACTCGAGCCAGTCCCGGGTTTGCGGCCTGTTGCGAGCAGTAGGGCGGACAGAGGACCAGGGGTGGGACAGGCACGAATTTCGCAAGGGCGGCGAAATTCGAGCCAGTCCCGGGTTTGCGGCCTGTTGCGAGCAGTAGGGCGGACAGAGGACCAGGGGTGGGACAGGCACGAATTTCGCAAGGGCGGCGAAACTCGAGCCAGTCCCGGGTTTGCGGCCTGTTGCGAGCAGTAGGGCGGACAGAGGACCAGGGTGGGACAGGCACGAATTTCGCAAGGGCGGCGAAACTCGAGCCAGTCCCGGGTTTGCGGCCTGTTGCGAGCAGTAGGGCGGACAGAGGACCAGGGGTGGGACAGGCACGAATTTCGCAAGGGCGGCGAAATTCGAGCCAGTCCCGGGTTCGCGGCCAATTCAGCGCTCGCGCTGCCAGACCAGTCTGCCGCCCACCACTGTGGCCACTGGAGCGCCGCGGAAGCTACGGCCGTGGAACGGTGAGTTGCGGCTTTTCGAGAACGAGCGGTTGACGTCGTAGGTCCAGGTGAGTTCCGGATCGAAGACTGTCACGTCGCCCGGCAGCCCGGGTTCCAGCCGCCCGCGATTCAATCCGAGGATCCGCGCCGGCCCCGTCGTGAACAGCTCCACCCAGCGCATCAGCGGAATTCGTCCGCTGTGCACCAGCTTCTCGAGCGTCACGGCCAGCGCCGTCTCGAGCCCGATAATGCCGAAGGGGCATTTCTCGAACTCCTGCATCTTCTCGCTGCCCGGATGCGGCGCGTGGTCGGTCGCGATGGCGTCCACCACGCCGGCGGCGATGCCCTCGATCAGCCCCTCGGCGTCGCAGGCGCTACGCAACGGCGGCTTCATCTTGTAGTTGCTGTCGTAGGGCAACATCTCGGCGTCGGTCAGAGCCAGGTGGTGCGGGGTGACCTCGCACGTGACCGGCAGCTTCTGTGCTTTGGCCCGCGCCACCATATCGAGGGAGCGCCGCGAGGAGATATGCGCCACGTGGAAGCGCGCCCCGGTGGTCTCGGCCAGAATGATGTCGCGCGCCACCATGACGTCCTCGGAGGATGCCGGAATGCCACGCAGGCCCAGCCGCACCGATTGCAGCCCTTCGTGCATGTCGCCGCCGGCGCTCAGGTGGAGATCCTCGCAGTGGTCGATCACGGGGAGGTCGAAGGCCCGCGCGAACTCCATGGCCCGCCGCATCACGCGCGAGTTCATCACCGGCAGGCCGTCGTCGGAGATGGCGACGATGCCCGCGGCTTTCATCGAACCGATGGCCGCGAGTTGCTCTCCCGCGCTGTCCTTGGTGATCGCGCCGATGGGAAACACGTTGACGATCGCCGACCGCTGCGCGCGCTCAACGACGTAGCGCGTTACCGTGGCGTCGTCGTTGACCGGGTGCGTATTCGGCATGGGGCAGATGGAAGTGAACCCGCCCGCCGCCGCCGCCTTGGCGCCGCTCTCGATGGTTTCCGCGTGCTCGAAGCCCGGCTCGCGCAGGTGCACGTGCATGTCGAGGAATCCCGGGGCCACCACGAGCCCGGTGGCGTCGAACATGACAGCGCCGGTAGCGTGCAGGTCCGGGCCTACCCGCACGATGAGCCCGCCCTTGATCAGCACATCGGCCGTCTCGTCCCGGCCCGAAGCCGGATCGATGACCCGTCCGTTCTTAATGAGCAGTTTCGGCATGGGAACCCAGTATGCGTTCGAGCACCGCCATCCGGACCGCGACGCCGTTCTCGACCTGGTTCAAAATGACCGAGCGCTGCGAGTCGGCCACCTCGGAGGAAATCTCGCGTCCGCGGTTGATGGGACCGGGGTGCATCACGATGGCGTCCGGCTTGATCAAATCCAGGTGCTCCAGACGCAGCCCGTAGAATTGGAAGTACTCGCTCGAGGCGAAGGCGGCTTCGTGCTGGCGCTCCAGTTGCACGCGCAGCATCATGACCACGTCGGCGTCGCGTATGGCTTCGCGGATGTCGTAGGTCAGGCTGACGCCGGGCGCGATCTTGGCCAGTTCCGCGGGCAGCAGCGACGCCGGACCGCAGAGGACCACCGACGCGCCGAATTTCGCCATCAGGTGAATGTTCGAGCGCGCGACCCGGCTGTGTGCGATGTCGCCGATGATCGCGAGCCGCAGCCCTTCGAGCGATGGCTTCTGATCGAGAATCGTCCTGGCGTCGAGCAGCGCCTGTGTGGGATGTTCGTGGGTCCCGTCCCCGGCGTTGATGATCGGCGTTCGCGGCAGGTAGCGTGCGAGAAAGTGCGGCGCGCCGGAGGCCGCGTGGCGCATCACGATCGCATCCGGCCGCATCGCCACCAGGGTGTTCAGCGTGTCCACCAGGGACTCGCCCTTGGAGACGCTCGACCCCGACGCCGTGATGGAGATTGCATCCGCGCCCAGCCGCTTGGCCGCGATCTCGAAGCTGGTGCGCGTGCGTGTGGAGGCCTCGAAGAAGAGGTTCACGATCATGCGCCCCTTCAGGATTTCGTGGCGTCCGAAGGTCTGGTTGGGCGGCGGCTGAAAAAACTTGGCGCGGTTGAGAATAGCCTCGATCTCGGAGCGCTCCAGATCCTCGATCCCCAACAATCCGACTGGCATGGTTTCGCTCGCGCTACACTCTCTCGACCAGCATCACTCGCTCGGCGCGGTCGATTTCGTTGAACTTCACCTCGATGATTTCGTTCGAGGCGGTTTGCACATGGCGTCCCACGAAGCGCGCCTCGATGGGCAACTCGCGGTGGCCGCGGTCGATCAGCGTCAGGAGGTGAATCATCGCCGGCCTGCCGTAGTCGAACAGCGCGTCCATGGCCGCGCGGATGGTGCGCCCGGTGTAGAGCACATCGTCGGTCAGGATGATATCCCTGCCCGTCACCGGGAACCCGATTTCGGTGGCATGCACTACGGGCTGCGCCGCCACGGTCGAAAGATCGTCGCGGTACAGAGTGATATCCAAAATGCCGACCGGGATCTCGACGCCTTCGAGCGCCTTGATCTTGGCCGCCAGCCGTTGCGCGATCGGCACGCCGCGGCGGCGGATTCCGATAAACGCCAGCCGGTCCAGGTCCTCGCTCTTCTCCAGCACTTCGTGCGCCAACCGGACCAGTGTCCGGTCGATCTCGGAAGCGCTCATCAACTGGCCCTTCTCACGAGTCTCAGCCATAGGGGTGCGCCAACGGACAGGGTAACACAGGGACCAGTCCGCCGCCTTTCATCCCCGCGGGCCGGCCCTCCGCCAGCCCATTCGCCCTTCCATCCGCCGGCCCGGGCGCCGCGGAGGCAAGGTGCCGCATGCTCGTCACAGGAGGACACCTTATGCGTTATCTCGTCACGCTCGCCTTTGCGATTGCGGCTCCGTTCCAGGCCGCCGCACAGGACCGAGCGCTGCCGTCCGTCGATAAACTGCTTGAAAAGTATATCGCCGCCTCGGGTGGCGCGGCCGTCCAGAAGATCACCAGCCGTATGAGCACGGGCTCCATCGAGGTCCTGACCTACGGCATCACCGGGACCTTCGAGCAGTACACCAAGGCGCCCGGCCGGCAGGTGGATATCAGCGATCTCTCCGGCTACGGCAAAGTGATTCAGTGCTCCGACGGCAAGAACGGCTGGGCCTTCGATCCCCAGCAGGGACTGCGGCAAATGGGCGCGGCCGAACTCGCCGTTTTCGAGCGCGGCGCCGATCTGCAGGGTCCGCTTCACCTCAGGACTCGATACAGAAAGATGGCCGTGAGCGGCAAGGCCAAGGTGGGCGATCGCGACGCATGGGTGGTTGAAGCGCAGCCGGCCGAAGGCGGCGCCGAGAAGCTCTACTTCGAGATTCGGACCGGCCTTCTGATCCGCATGGAGCGGCCCGATCAGACGGGCGGTACGGTCACCACGTTTGACGACTTCAAAGAAGTGGACGGTGTGAAGGTGCCGGTGACCATCCACCAGGACGGCGGACAGGCTGAGGTGCTCATCAAGATCCGCGAGGTCAGGCAGAACGTGCCCATCGACGACGCGAAGTTCGCCAAGCCGGCGGGTGCATGACATGGAAGTGGAGACGTGCCGCCGCCCCGCGGAGCGGGGCTGAACGGATGCGGACAGCCGGAGTAGGGCGGCTCTCCAGAGCTGCGCCGGACGTCCACGTCCGGCTTGCTTCGCTTCAGGAAGTTGGACGGAGGCGGGTCTGGAGACCCGCGGCAGGACTGGAGTCCTGCCCCACGGGGCGATATCATGGTGCCATCGATCTCAGGAGGGCACCATGGCAGTCTTCGACGTTGTCTTTGAGGGCGGCGGAGCCAAGGGATCCGCCTTTGTCGGCGCGCTCGCGGCGCTGGAGGCGGGACACCACATCACCCGGCGGCTGATCGGCACCTCGGCGGGAGCGATCACGGCCACGCTGCGGGCGGCCGGCTACTCGCCCGCCGAGATGCTGGCCGCGGTGAACGAGAAGGTGAACGGCAAACCGCGCTTCGCCAGCTTCATGGATCGCCCCACCGGGGCCACCTTCACGGCCGAGCAGAAGGCCAACAGCTCAACGATGGTCGCTCTGCGCCAGGTTCACATTCCCTTGCTTGCGGACGAGGCGGCGCTAACCCTGCTGCTCGATTCGCCCCTGTTCCCGCAGTTGTTCTCGTTCGTCGAATGCGGCGGGTTCTTCGCCGGCGACAACTTCCTCGCGTGGCTGACCCAGAAACTGGCGGCGAAAGGGCTCGCCGCCACCGACACGCTGGCCACGTTTTTCGACAAAACCCAGTCCGACCTTTCCGTGGTGACGTCGGACACCAGCGACATGGAGATGCTGGTGCTGAATCACCGCACCGCGCCCGATGTGCCGGTGGCGTGGGCGGTGCGCATGTCCATGAGCATCCCGTTTGTGTGGCGCGAAGTGGTCTGGCAAGACGCATGGGGAACCTATCAAGGCCGCCGCAAGACCGGCAACATCTTCGTGGACGGAGGCGTGCTCTCGAACTTCCCCGTCCGTCTGATCGCCGAGCCCGCGCCGGACATCATGGGGGACACCGATCCCAATGGCGCGCTGAACCTGGGCCTGCTGCTCGATGAGACGCTCGCGATCCCGGGCACCAACCCAGCGCTTCCTCCCGAGCCGCTCGAGCAACTTCGCGTTGTCCAGCGGATCTCGCGCCTCATGGATACGATGATGGGGGCCCAAGACAACGACGAGATACGCCAGCGCGCATCCGAGATCTGCCGCCTGCCCGTCAAAGGCTTCGGCACCACCGAATTCAACATGTCGGACGCCCGGCTGCAGTCGCTGGTGGATGCCGGAGCGAGGGCGGTCACAGCGCATCTCGAAGCGCGTGGTCTCCCGGCGGCCGCCTCTGCCGGGTGAGAATTGTGGGGCAGGCGGAGAGGGACTTGCAAAATTCAGTTCGTCGCGCCCGCGGCGAGAGGTGAAAGGGTTGAAAAGCGGCGACAGGCACCGCTCGCCACGCGCGCTCGAGACCTATGCCGTTGACCAGGCGGACATGTCGCTTGGGACAGCGGAGCCAGGAAGCTGTGAAACAATCGGCTTCCGGCCATCTGGCTCAGGATGAGGCGCTTCAGGTCCCAGTTGAGCACGCAGATCCATCGATGTAGCGCGATCCCAAGACGAGATCGTGGCTCTGGGCGGCGTCGAGCAGGCGAGGCAGTTGCTCCGGGTTAATCCGCAGACATAGGCGCGGCCGAGGCCTTCCTTCTTCTCCCGATGGATCACGAACACGCTTCCGGGATACTGGTTCGCGAGCCCGTCGGCAAGCTCGCCGGTTCCATCGGGAGAATTGTCGTCCGCGATCAGGATGTGGCAATCCTGCGTGTGCCGCTTGACTCCTGCTACGAGTTCCGCGCGGTTGTCACGCTCGTTGTAGGTCGGAACCACGACGATAGTGGCCATTTACAGTCCTCGGTTCCTTGCATCCGATAAGGATACGCGACGCCCCTATGCTCGTCTCGCACTAAGGACGCCGACCGGGACTGGCCGCGCTCCGGCAGCGAGGCTCAGTTACCGCACTCGGTGCATCTGGCCGGCATGCGTCGATACGTCTCGCTGAACGGCGGCGGCACCACTACGTAATCCGGCAGGCTGAGGAACGGCACTTTATCGGTCGGCCAGAAATAGGCGCCGAAGAAATCGTATTCGAACTTCAGCGTGTTGCAGTCGGTCATATGCACGATGGCATGCACGCCCCAGACCTGCGGCGCGGGGGCCGGGAATCCCGCGTTGCTGTTGACCATTGCGATGGCGTAAACCTCCCACCCGGCGTGCGCTCCGCGGCGCCTGGCCAGCGAGCCGGTCCACCTCGTCTGCACCGGAAACCCGAGCGTGGCCTGGCTGTACGCGCCGTCGAAGATCAACGTCTGGTTGTCAGTGAGTCCCGGCTGGGGGATGAGGGTCAGGAGGTACTTCGCTTCTGCACCGCCTCCGTACCAGGTGCCGCTCACATCGCACGACGCCAGTTCATACCAACCTCCGAACCAGTCATTGTTTTGCGCGTTGTTTTGCGCGTTGTTTTGCGCGTTTTGGTTTTGCACGTTTTGCGCCTGCGCAGCCTGCTGGGACCAGAGGCTGGGCGAACAGAGCGCGAAGCCCGCCGCCAGAATCACGATCGGGAAAATGCGTCGCTTCGATTGGGTAGTCATCGATTGGGTAGTCATCGTGTGCCTCCTATGGCGGCACGATTGTCGCTCGTCGCTCACCGGCCGGTCCCGACAGAAACCCGAGATTTATCCGACAAATTTCCGCCCCATTTTCGGCGGCATTGTTTTCAATATCTTGCCCGTCCTTCTGCCTCTGCCTGATCGGTGGTAGGATGTTTGTCCGGAGCTCCCCAATGGACTTCTGCGTTGGGCCGTGGCTGGTCAGGCCGGAGATGGATACCGTGGCTCGTGAAGGCGAGTCCTGCCACATAAGCCCCAAGGCCATGGAAGTTCTGGTCTGCATGGCCCGCCGGCAGGGGCGCGTCGTCGCCAAGGACGAGATTTTTCAGGAAGTGTGGGCGGGAACGTTCGTGTCCGATGACGCCCTGACCCGCTGCGTCGGCGAGTTGCGGCGCTCCTTCCACGACGATGCACGGGAGCCCTCCGTCATCCAGACCATCTCCAAGCGCGGCTACCTACTGCTGGCGCCGGTGACGTGGAACGGGAGCGACGGGCCGCCGGCCGCACCCTCCCCGGGCGTAGCGCACTCCAGCTTCTGGAAACGCCGGTGGGCGATCCCTGGCATCGGGCTCGTCGTGTTGACCGCGCTCCTGGCGCTGATGGTGCGCAGTCCGTGGCGCGCCCAGGCCCCTGCCGCTATCCGGCGCATCGCCGTTCTTCCCCTGACGGATCTCTCCGGCGACCCGGCGCAGGAATACTTCGCCGACGGCATGACCGAGCAGTTGATCACCGAACTGGCGCAAGTGAGCGCCTGGAACGTGATTTCACGTACCTCCGTCATGCGCTACAAACGCACGAAGCAGCCCCTGCGGCAGGTGGCACGCGAACTGGAGGCAGACGCCGTCATGGAAGGGACCGTTCTGCGGTCGGGCTCGCGCGTACGGATCACGGCACAACTGATCGATGCGCGGACCGACCTGCACATCTGGTCCGGCGCCTTCGAGCGGGATGTCAGTGACGTGCTGCCGTTGCAGAGCGGCATCGCACGCGCCATTGCCGGGGAGTTGAAGGTCACCCTCAGCCCTCGCGAGAGCGTCCGCCTCGGCCGCACCCGCAAGATGGTGCCGGAGGCCTATGAAGCCTACCTTAGGGGCTGGTATTTTTTCGACCGGGCCCAGTACCTGAAAGCCGCATCTTACTTCGAGCAGGCAACCATCCAGGATCCCGGCTTTGCTCTGGCTCACGCCTTGCTCTACGAGGCGGATGGGATGTGGAGTTACGTACAAGACCTGCCACTCAGCGACCGGGCACGCAGGGCCGCCGAAAGAGCGCGGGAGTTGGACGACACTCTGGCCGAGGTGCACGACGCCTCGGGAGACATCAAGTTTTACGACCACTGGGACTGGCAGGCAGGCGAGGCAGAGTTTCACCGCGCGGTCGAGCTGGACCCGGGTTCGATCGACGCGGCATGGCACTATACCCTCTGTCTTCACGCGCTCGCGCGATGGGACGCCGCGGAGCGGGAAATGGGGCGTGCTCTCCACCTGGATCCTGTCTCGCCCGCGCTCAACCTCCACAAGCTGACGTTGCTTGTGGACACGCACCGCTATGAGTCGGCGCTCCAGCAGTTCCAGAAGGTGATTGATCTCGACCCCAACAGCGCCGGCGCCTATCACCAGATCAGCCAGGTCTACGCGGCGTTAGGAAAAGAGAGCGATGCTACCGCGGCCTTTCTCAAGGCGGCGACGCTGTCCGGGACCGACGCCGGGCAGGTGAATGCGCTGGAAGCGGCGGCCCGGACCGGAGGTCTGCGAAGCTGCCTGCGAAAACGTGTCGAGCAACTCCAAGTGGAAGCCATGAGCCGCCGTGTTTCGCCGCTTGCCTTCGCAGGCCTATACGTCCGCCTGGGCGAGAACGGTCAGGCCATGGAGGCCCTCGAAACAGGCTACCGGCAGCGTGGCTCGCACATGCCCTGGATCAAATCGGGAGCCACGTGGGACCCCTTGCGTTCCGACCCCCGCTTCCAGTCCCTCCTCCGCCGCATGCGCTTCCCCGACTGAACGCGGCATCACCACAGATGATAATATCCGTCCCGGCGCGCGAGCGTAACCGGCACCCCGAACAGCCGCCCCAGTTTCGCCGACGTCAGCACCTGCGCCTTTGGCCCGTCTTCCACCAGCCGTCCGTCGCGCATCAGCACCACGCGCTCCACTTCCGGGATGATGTCGGCCAGGTGGTGCGTCACCAGGATCAGGCCGATCCCCGATCGGGCCAGCTCGCGGAGGATGCGCCGCAGCTCGTGTTGCGCGGATACGTCCAGGCTCGAGCTCGGCTCGTCGAGTAGCAGCGCCTTGGGATCATGCACCAGAGCGCGTCCGATGAGCACGCGGCGCGCCTCTCCCGAGGACATCTCGCTGACGAACCGCTCACCCAGATGCGTCGCCTCCAGCCGTTCCAGAATCCGATCCGCCTTCTCGCGCATGGCGACGGTCACGTCGTGGTAGGGCCAGATGCCAATGCTGCTGAAGAAGCCCGAGAGCACCACGTCCTGGCCCGTGATGCCGCGCGTGCAGGCGGCCATGAGGTCGTTCGAGACGATGCCGAGCACCGCGCGCAGCTCGAAGACATCCCAGCGGTCCTGGCCCAGGATGGTCATCGACGAGCCCGGCTCCATCAGCGGATAACACTCGCGGGTGACCGTCTTGATGAGCGTCGATTTGCCGCAGCCGTTGGGGCCGAGGATGGCGACGTGCTCGCCCACGCCGATGCGGAGGTCTAACTCGTGGAGCACCGTGCAGGCTCCGCGCATCACCGATACGCGCCGCATGTCGAGTAGGGCATACGGCTCGGTCACGGTGCTCAATGCCACTTGGTTATCCCGGACGCGGACAGCCGGAGTGGGGCGGCTCTGCAAAGCTGCTCCGGACGTCCACGATGGACGGAGGCGGGTCTGGAGACCCGCTGCAGGACTGGAGTCCTGCCCCACGGTGACAGTCTCACTTCTTCTCCTTCATCGCCGCAACGATCGCATCGGTCACCCCCGCCTGCTTCAGCTTCGCCACATCCTCCGCCCCCAGCGCGAATCGCCCCGGCTGATCTGCGATCATCTCGAGGATCTGCTCCTCCGCGATGTTGCCTTCCACCAGCTTGATGACGAGGTCGTTGGTCATCAACATGCCCGTTTGCACTTCGCCACCAGCCGGCGCCGGCGATTGCTCGGCAATCCGCCGCGCCTCGGCTTCGGCCGCCGCTTTGCTTTCCTGGCACACCGCCGCGATCTCGGCCGCGGCCTTGCTCTCGCGCAGCTTCTGCGACGCGGCCAGCGCGGTCAGCGCCTGGTCGTACTTCCGCACCAGCATATAGGCGACGCCCAGGTTGTACCAGGCTCCCGCAGTCACCTTCGCGTTGGCCTTGCAGCCCTCCGCACTGGCGCGAGCCACCGCGACGACCTTCTCGTAGTCCCCCGTCTTCAACAGATCGAAGGCCGTCTTGAGGTCGCACTCCTTGTCGTCCATGAAGACGACGTCCCTGGCCTCGAGCGACGGCAGGTACAGACGCTGAACGTCGGCGGCGGCCTTGTGCAGCGCCAGTTCCTTCACCTCGGGAGAGCCTGGCCACTCCGGCTGTCCGGTGGGTGCCTGGTTGTCCTTCTTGACCTCCGCGCGAATCGACTCATTGGCGAGTTCCGCGCCGCTCGCCAGATCGGCCACTCGAACGGACCCCAGGATGCGCCCCTCCGTCCGCGAGATGTGCATGGCGGGCAACCCGCCGCTGATGATGGGTGGCACGGGGAGCGCCTGGCAGCGGGACACCTCTACCGAGATCGTCACCACGGGGAGGCCTGGCGGCAGGCTCGCCACGTCCTCCCGGCTGACCACGCCGATGTGGTGAAGCGTGAGGTCGGCAACCAGCAGGTCGGCGAGCTCGCGAGCGCAGTCGCCGGAAACCTGGCCCAACACGACCCGGCTTCCCGCCAGCGCTGGAAGGCGCGCCGCATGGTAGACCTTGACCGCAGCCTTCTTCTCCGCGCCCGCCTGCGACGCCAGGACGAGCGTCGCGGCCATCAGCGTGAGCCACCGATTCCGGAAGAGCATTTATCCCCCCGTGATCTCGTACATGCGGAGCGTGCGGCCCGCGCCCAACACGAAACGGCGGCCGTCCGGAGCCACCGCGGACGGCGAGTATGCATAGGCGTGGCGCTGTTTGCGGTAGCGCAGCCGCCCGATCTCCTCGCCCGTGCGATAGTTCCAAATCACCCAGTGGCTCAGGCCGCCCGAATCTCTCCCCGACATCAGGTTGTAGGACGACGTCCCGTGGGTCGCCACCACGATCGAGTTGTCGAGCGAGACATCGAACGGCGCGCCGCCGATGACGTAGGGGTGGCTGAACTCACGGCCGCTCGCGAGGTCGAAGCACGCCAGCGAACCGTTGGCCGGGTAATCCGCTTTGCACAACACACCTCCCTTCTCGCCGAAGCGGAGCATGCTCCCCGAGCCCACGGAGACGTGGCCGCGGTCGGCGCCGGTCGCGTCGAGGATGCGAATTTCCGTCGCAGCGGGACGTAGCGCGATCAGGCCGGTGCGCGCGCTGGTCTCGATCTCGCGCACCTGCCCGCGCACGCGCCACGTTTTCTGCCGCACGCAGTCCGTGCCGTAAATCGTCAGTGTGGAGAAGTCCGCCGGAATCGAGGCCGGGTCTTTCGGGGCTTCCCAGTCCGCGGCGATCACCTTGTCGGCAGCGATGAAGCCGCCGAACACCGTGGTGCGCGGCAACTCGCAGCGCGAGCCGTCGGCGACGCGCAGAATGGCGGTGCTGAAGTTGGTGGTTTCTACGGCGATGTGCTCGCTGGAGGGCGACCAGTGGACGCCGGTGTGCAGCGGCGTGCTGAGCGGCTGCCCGCGGATCTGGAGGCGGCGCGCTTTGGATGCGTCGCCGGTCGAGGGGACCAGCAGCAGTTCGGTGCGCTCTCCCTCCGCCGTGATGCGCGAGCTGAGGGCCGCGATCCAGTCCCCATCCGGCGAAAACCGCAGCGCCAGCAGGTCAGGCGCTCCCCGGTCGGGATTGCCCGTGAGCGGCGCCACGCTCAGCTCCCACACCATCCGCAGGTTGCGCTGGCTCTCGTCGGTGGCGCCGGCCGCGGCGGCAGCCGTCGCCAGCACGATCGCGGCTAAGTGGGGACGCGCCATCGCCTGATTCTATCAGTCCTCTCGTTGACGCACGGGCCTGGCCGTAGGTTTCAGCGGCGCGGGTGTAGTGCGTCGCAATTTTCGAGCAGTATGAGTGATAGATGCACCAGTGTGGGACAGGCACGAATTTCGCAAGGGCGGCGAAATTCGAGCCAGTCCCGGGTTCGCCGCCAGTTGCGAGCAGGATGAATGGGCGCGGACCAGAGCCAGTCCCGGGTCGCGGCCAGTTCCGCTAGATCCGGTGGAAGCCGCGCAGAATGTCACGCAGGGAATAGCGCAGCGCGATGGGTCTTCCGTGCGGGCAGCTCATCGGGCACTCGGTCGCTGCCAGCGACTTCAGCAGCCAGACCATCTTGTCGGCATCCAGCCGCATGTTGACCTTGATCGCGGCGCGGCACGCGATCGACGCCGCAATCGCTCGGCGCACCTGGTCCATCGAGACCTTGCGCAGCTCGCGGTCGGCGATCTCGAGAATCTCGCCGATCAGCCGCTCGATTTCATCCGGCCGGACGCCCGCCGGCGCGCCTTTCACGGCGATGGTTCGCTGTCCGAACGGCTCGGTCTCGAATCCGCTGGCCTGCAGCTCGTCCGCGATGCGATCGTAGTCCACCTGCTGGCCGGGCGTGAGCCGGATGATCAGCGGCATCAGCAGGCGCTGCATCTCCGCGCGTCCCGCCGCGCGCTCCTTCAGAATCTTCTCGAACAGGATGCGCTCGTGGGCCACATGCTGGTCGATGATCCACAGCCCGTCGCGTCCCGCAGCCACGATGAAGCTCTCGTGGACCTGGCCCAGCGGCCTCAAGTCCCCGAGTCCCGCCAGGCTCTGCGACGGTTCGGGAACCAGCTCGGGGGGGAACGCGCCGTGCGTGTCAGGGATCGGGGCGCCCGGCGGCGGCGTTTCCTGCAAAGGCTCGTTCAGCGCAATCGGGTCGCCGCTGAAGTCGAAGCGAGGCTCGGCGGGCCGCGTGCCTCGCAGAGTGAACTCCGGCAACACTTCGTTGGCTCGCTCCACCGGCATCGCGCTCGCTCCCAGGAGTCCCCGCTCCAACTGCTGCGAGAACTCCGAGTAGGGCAGCTCGGCCCCTGGCTGCGGCGTGGGCCGCGGCGCCACCGGCACCGAAATCGAGCCCGCCGGTTTCGATTCGATCAGCGCTTCCCGCAGCGTGTCGCGCACGAAATCGTGTACCAGGCTCTGCGCGCGGAACCGCACCTCGGTCTTCGAGGGGTGCACATTCACGTCCACCTCCTCGTAGTCGCAGTCGAGGAACAGCAGCGCGAAGGGGAAGCAGGCTGGCGGCATCAGGTTGTGATAGGCGGCGGAGATGGCGTGGAGCAGCAGCCGGTCGCGGATCAGGCGCCGGTTCACAAACAGAAAGATGGAATTGCGGTTTAGCTTCTGAATCTGCGGCCGCGAGATGAATCCGCTGAGCCGGAAGATTCGCCGGTCCGCCTCGCCGTCCGGCTCCGGCGGAGGCTCTTCGATCACGCGCTCGCGCACGCCGAGCTCCACCAGCTCGTCCAGCATCTGGCTTCCGAAGACCTGGTAGACACGGTCGCGCAGCGTTTCAGCCGGCGCCACGTCGAGGAGTTCCCTCTCATCGCTGACCAGGAGGAAGGCTTTGTCGGGATGCGCCAGGCTGTAGTGCGTGACCAGCGAGGCGATGTGGGCCAGCTCGGTCTGCTCGGACCGCAGGAATTTCTTGCGCGCCGGCACGTTGTAGAACAGGTCGCGAACCGTGATCTGGGTACCTGGAGCGAGCGCCGCCTCCTCGCTCCGCAGCATCTTGCCGCCGACGATCTCGACCAGCGCTCCGGTCTGCTCCTCGCGCGCTCGCGTTTCTAGCAACAGCCGCGAGACGGATGCGATGGACGGCAGGGCTTCTCCGCGGAATCCCAGAGTGGAGATGTGGAGCAGGTCGCGCGCGCTCGAGAGTTTGCTGGTGGCGTGGCGCTCGAAGGCCAGCATCGCGTCGTCGTGCAGCATGCCGCAGCCGTCGTCGGTGATGCGGATGAGGCGCCGCCCCCCGGTGGCAACTTCGACGCGCACGCGTGTGGCGCCGGCGTCGAGGGCGTTCTCGAGGAGCTCCTTGACGACCGATGCCGGCCGCTCGACCACCTCGCCCGCCGCGATCTTGTTGGCGACCTCGTCGGACAGGATGCGGATGCGCCCCATGGAGACTACTGTAGCAATCGCTGGCCAATCGCCGTGCCGCATGGGACCTCGAGTTTGAAAGTCACATGCGGCTGAGCCACACTGGAACGGGAGAAGCACCAAGATGCCTTTCCGCATCGGCAGCGACCTCGAGATCGAAGAAACAGACTACAGCCAGCCCGCCAGATTTGGCTGGCGGGAGTTCTATGATTTCCGGAACCATGTGATCCGCGTTCTGGGCGGATTCGGGTCAGTTGGGCCTAGCGGCGAAGCGGACCTTTCCGCCGGCGATGACGACGAACTGGAATTCGAGCGAGGTGCTCGGCATCCAGACTTCTTCGTCGTTGACGATATGTACAACGAACACGATCAGCTCAGCCTCGTGGAGTGCGATGTTAAGCTCGTCTGCGCCGGACTCATTCACTCGATGGTCGAGATGGCTTGTGGGTTTCCTGGCTGGCGTGTCGTCATGAACATGGGGGACAGCGGACTGCGGATCTATGGCGACCGTGTCCTTGTTGGAGGCCGGCGTTTCTGGGACTGTAGCACTATTGAGGAACTCGGCGCACGGTGCGGCATGCCCGTCGAATTCGAATCGCCGCCACCTTCCGTTGGCTCCATGTATCCGCTGTGGGTAGACGTCATTTGTGGCGAATTCGGCTCAGCGAGTTCCTATGCCGCGCCTCAGAACAGAGAATGGCAGGAGGCAGTGCATGCGTTGGAGCACATGCGTACCGGCAAGGCCGGCGGGCTAAAGAGAAACGCATATGATCGCATTCGCTACGATCTGCATCCACTGACCAGACGCGACTTCACCGCACGCCTATTGTCGGAAGCCTCCTCGCTTTCAGTTGAACGCCTGCGAGCGGCGAGCCGAAACCTCATACACGAAGCTGGCGACGGTTTGACGACGGGGAGCGCAGACGAACGTAGGCGTCTCGCGGGTCTTATCTCGCAAGGGCAATGCGCCGCGGTGAACGCGATCGAGGCAACTGACGTGGTGTTTTGGTGGCCTAACCCGACTTTCGCAGTTCAGGCCCGTTTTTCCGGTTCAGCCGGCCCTAAGCCTTTTGCCTGCAATCCGAGAATCTCAAAACCGCTGTGGTGAAGACCTACCCTCTTCCACTTCGGACCTTTTTCTGGCATTCTGCTGCTTCCATGTTCTTGCGCCGCACCAACCGCAGGAAGGACGGCAAGGATCACCGCTACTTTAGCGTGGTGGAAAACCGGCGACTGTCTTCGGGCAAGACGGCGCAACGCACGGTCCTCTACCTGGGTGAAGTGAACGACTCTCAGCAAGCCGCCTGGCGCAAGACCCTCGAGGTCTTCGACGAGCAGCAGCAGCGTTCTCGCAACCTCAGCCTGTTCCCCGACGATCGCGAGATTCCCGAAGATGCCGTCGACAGCCTGCAGGTGAGGCTGAGCGGACTGGAACTGCGGCGGCCGCGCCTGTTCGGCAACTGCTGGCTGGCTTGCGAAATCTGGCGTCAACTGGGACTCGACGAGTTTTGGCAGCGGCGCTTGCCGGACGGCCGCGAGGCCGTGAGATGGGAGAAGGTGCTGGAACTGCTGGTGGTGAACCATCTGCTCGATCCGGCCAGCGAGTGGCGTGTGCATCGGCAGTGGTTTCTTTCCACCGCCATGGACGAGTTACTGAACGTCGACTATGCGGCCGCCGAAAAGGACCGGCTGTATCGTTGTCTGGACCGGGTGCTGGAGCACAAGCAGGATCTGTTCGTGTGGTTGAGACAAAAGTGGGCGGACCTGTTTCAAGCCGACTTCGAAGTGCTGCTCTACGATTTGACGAGCACGTATTTCGAAGGCGCCATGGAAGAGAACCCCAAGGCTAAGCGCGGCTACAGCCGCGACGGCCGGCCGGATTGCTTGCAGGTAGTGGTGGCGCTGGTGGTGACCACCGACGGCTTCCCACTGGCCTACGAAGTGATGGACGGCAACACCACCGACTGCACCACACTGCGAGGGTTCCTCGACAAAATCGAGAAGACCTACGGGAAGGCGAAGCGGATGTGGGTCATGGACCGGGGCATCCCGACCGAGGCGATTCTGGCCGAGATGCGCGACCCGGCGCGCACGGTCTACTACCTGGTGGGAACGTCCAAGAGCAAGATCAAGCAGCACGAGAAGAAGTGGCTGGATTTGCCCTGGCAGAAGGTTCGCGACTCGGTCGAGGTGAAACTGTTCGAGCAGGACGGCGAGCTTTACGTGCTGGCCAAGAGCGAGGGCCGCCAGGCCAAAGAGGTCGCCATGCGGCGCAAGAGGCTGGCGCGGCTGCTGCGAAAACTTCGCGCCATGCGGCGCAGCCTGCCGGCGCGCGATCAGTTGTTGCTGCGGATCGGCGCCGCCAAGACCGAGGCGGGCCGCGCCTTCGGCTTCGTGAAGATCCAACTGCCGGAGTCCCGGCAGCCGGTGACGCGGGAGACCTTTCGATTCCACGTGGACAAGGTCAAGCTCAAAGAGGCGGAGTTGCGCGACGGACACTACTTACTGCGCTCCAACCTGGCCGGCGGCGACCCCACGGTGTTGTGGTCGCGCTACGTGCAACTGACCCAGATCGAATCCGTTTTTCGAAGCCTGAAAAGCGAGCTCGGGATTCGGCCCATCCGGCATCAACTGGAGCATCGCGCCGACGCTCACATCTTGGTCGCCTTCCTGGCCTACTGTCTTCAAGTGACGTTGAAGAACCGGCTCATGATTCACGCGCCGGGGCTGACGCCAGCGGCCGTGATGGGCGCGCTGGCGAACATTCAGATGATCGACGTGTACATTCCCACCGTCGACGGACGCTGGCTGATTCTCCCCCGCTACACGCAGCCGGAGAGAGATGCCCAGTTGGTCCTCGACAAGCTCAAGCTCGAGCTGCCCGCGCAACCACCTCCGCGGATCACCGCGGAACCCGCCCTCCGAGCGGTCGCCGAGGCTGGTCGATAGCCCGGGTTTGTGGTGAAGACCTTTTGATCGCCTGCACTGATTCTTAATGGCTTAGGTGTCGCTCGGGCCCCCAACTGCGAAAGTCGGGCTAACATCATCTATGCAACCAAAGCATCCGCCGACTCCCTGCGGCCGATCCTAGCGGCCGAACTGCGGAAGCTGCTCGCGGATAGAAATCAATGGATTCAACTCTCCGGGGTGTTTGCGCTGGCGCGCCTTCTCGTGGCCGACATCGCCGACATAGTCGACAACGCGCTGAGGTCAAACCCGGCTTGGCTGGCCAACGACTCGCTGCTGAAGTGGCTGCTCAAGGTGAGGAGCGGATCGGTGTCGTACCCGAGCGGCCTTGGATTGGCGTAACGGGCTTCGGTTGCAGTAACCCGAAGCCCTGGCCAGGCAGGCTCATGTTGGCGCCAGGTTTGGCCGTTCCCTATCCGTTCATCGAGTTCAGGAACTCCGCGTTGCTGCGGGTCTTCGAAAGCCTGTCGAGCAGCAGCTCCATCGTCTCTACCTGAGACAAGGGCGCCACCACTTTGCGCAGGACCCAGACGCGGGTCAGCTCTTCCTTGGGCTGCAGGAGTTCTTCTTTGCGGGTGCCGCTCTTGTTGATGTCGATGGCGGGGAAGACGCGCTTGTCCACCAGCTTGCGGTCGAGGTGGATTTCCTGGTTGCCGGTGCCCTTGAATTCTTCGAAGATCACATCGTCCATTCGGCTGCCGGTGTCGATGAGCGCGGTGGCGATGATGGTCAGCGAGCCGCCTTCTTCGATGTTGCGGGCCGCGCCGAAGAACCGCTTCGGGCGCTGCAGCGCGTTCGAATCGACGCCGCCCGAGAGGACCTTGCCCGATGGCGGAACGATGGTGTTGTAGGCGCGCGCCAGGCGCGTGATGGAATCGAGCAGGATCACCACGTCGCGCTTGTGCTCGACGAGGCGCTTGGCCTTCTCGATCACCATCTCGGCCACCTGCACGTGCCGCGCCGCCGGTTCGTCGAACGTCGAGCTGATGACCTCGCCGTGGACCGAGCGCTGCATGTCGGTCACTTCCTCCGGGCGCTCGTCGATGAGCAGCACGATCAGCACGATCTCGGGATGATTGGCCGTGATGGAGTTGGCGATCGACTGCAGCAGCATGGTCTTGCCGGTGCGCGGCGGCGAGACGATCAGCCCGCGCTGGCCCTTGCCGAGCGGGGTCAGCAGATCCATGATGCGGCCCGAGTAGTTGTCCTTGACCGTCTCCAGCTTCACCCGCTCGTTGGGATAGAGCGGCGTGAGGTTGTCGAAGAAGATCTTGTTGCGCGATTCCTCGGGCGGCTCGAAGTTGATCGCGTCCACCTTGATGAGCGCGAAATACCGCTCGCCTTCTTTGGGCGGACGGATCTGGCCCGAGATGGTGTCGCCGGTCCGCAGATCGAATCGGCGGATCTGGGAAGGCGAGACGTACACGTCGTCGGGGCCCGGCAGGTAGTTGTACTCCGGCGCGCGCAGGAAGCCGAAGCCGTCGGGCAGGCACTCCAGCACGCCTTCGGAGAAGATCAGACCGCTCTTTTCCGCTTGCGCCTGGAGGATCTTGAAGATCACCTCCTGCTTGCGCAGGCCGGAGACTCCGGTCAGCCCCAGGTCTTTGGCGATGGTGTTGAGCTGCTGGATGCTCAGGTCCTTGAGCGCGACCAGGTCGAGCGTGGTCGCGGCCGTCGGACCGTTTTTCTGGGGCGGTGCCGCTCCGCCTTGTGCCGCGCTGCGCCCTTTGCGGGCTCCCGTTTGCGGAGGGGCGCCGGCGGGGGGCGTTTGCGTTTGCGCCTGGGGCTTTTCCTCCTGCGTTTGGGTTGGATTTACGACTTCTTCTGGGTTGTCCATATAGCTTGCCAAATCTCCCTTACACCCCGGCCGGTCACGGCCGAGAACGGTAGGAACCCTTCCGCGCCCGCTTGGCGCCCCAGGGCTTCCAGACCGCGTATTTGCTCCGATCGGTTCAGTTTGTCAACTTTCGTGGCGACCACCAGGTGTCGCCGGTTGTGGAACTCGAGCCAGCGTTTGAGTTCCAGGTCCTTCTCCATCCACCCGCGCCTCAGATCGACCAGCAGGATCGCCAGTGCCAGCTTCGGCCGGCCGAGCAGGTAATCCTCGATCAACTGCTTCCATCCCGCGGTGGTCTCCTGCGAAACCTTCGCGTAGCCATACCCGGGAAGATCCACGAAGCAGAACTCCCCGTTCACGCGATAGAAGTGAATCAGTCTTGTCGATCCGGGTTTTTTGCTGGTGTTTGCCAGGTCTCTGCCTCCAAGCAGGCAGTTCAGCAGGCTGGATTTGCCCACATTACTCCTGCCGAGGAACGCAACTTCAGGTAGTTCCTCGGGCGGAAACTGCTCCCGGTGGGCTGCTCCAATTATATACTGAGCGGTCACGGTTTGGTCGATGGCGGATGGTCGATAGCCGATGGCACCATCGACAGCTTTCATCAATGCAACTTTTCTTCGCTCGGCTGCTGGGCCGCGATTTCCACAGGGGGCGCCAGAGGCAGCGCGATGATCTCCCGCTCCAGGGCGATCTTCAGCACCTCGTCCATCGATTCGACGAAGTGCAGTTTCATCTCCCCGCGGATGGCCTCCGGGATATCCGGAAGATCCTTCTCATTGTCCTTGGGGACGATCGCCTCCCGAATGCCGTGGCGGCGCGCCGCAAGCAGCTTCTCCTTCAACCCGCCGATGGGCAGAACGCGCCCCCGCAGCGTGATCTCCCCCGTCATCGCGATGTCGCACCGCACCGGAATCCTAGTCAGGGCGCTGATGATCGCGGTCGCCAGGGTGATGCCCGCCGACGGCCCATCCTTGGGGATGGCACCCTCTGGGACGTGCACGTGAATGTCCAGGTTCCGGTAGAAATCGCGCGGCAGACCCAACTGGTGCGCGCGAGACCGGGTGTAGCTCATGGCGGCCTGCGCGGACTCCTGCATGACATCGCCCAACTTCCCGGTGGTGGTGAGTTTACCCTTGCCGTCCATGATCTGGGCCTCGGTGGTCAGTATCTGGCCGCCGACCTCGGTCCACGCGAGGCCTACCGCCGCCCCGATCTCATTGCATTTATCGGCTTCCGTGTCCCGGAACTTCAGGGGCCCCAGGTACTCCGGCACCAGCGCCGCGGTGATGACCGCACGGTCCGGCTGCACCTGGTCTTTTCCGTCCGCGCCCGGGCCCATCGCGTTCACCGACCGCCGCGCCACCTTGCGGCAGATGTTGCCGATCTCCCGCTCCAGGTTGCGCACGCCGGCTTCCCGCGTGTAGTACTGCACCAGGGTCATCAGGCCCTCGTCGGTGAACTCCACCAGCTTGTCCGAGAGGCCGGTCTCCTTCATCTGCTTCTTCACCAGGAAACGCTTGGCGATCTCCATCTTCTCGAGCTCGGTGTAGCCCGAGAGGCGGATCACTTCCATGCGATCCTGCAAGGCCGGCGGCACCGTGTGCAGCACGTTCGCCGTGGCGATGAAAAACACCTGGCTCAGATCGTATTCAACGTCCAGGTAGTGATCCATGAACATGTAATTCTGTTCCGGATCCAGCACCTCGAGAAGCGCGGCCGAGGGATCTCCACGGAAGTCCATGGACATCTTGTCCACTTCGTCCAGCATGAACACGGGATTGCGCGTGCCCGCCTTGCGCATCATCTGGATGATCTGGCCGGGCAGAGCGCCGATATAGGTGCGCCTGTGGCCGCGGATCTCAGCCTCGTCCCGAACGCCTCCAAGCGAGAGCCGGATGAACTTCCGCCCGGTGGCCTTTGCGACCGACATCCCCAGCGACGTCTTGCCGACGCCCGGCGCGCCCACGAAGCACAGGATCGAACCGCGCGGGTTCTTCACCAGCCGCCGCACCGCCAGGAACTCGAGGATCCGCTCTTTGATCTTCTCGAGCCCGTAGTGGTCGGATTCCAGAACTTCCTCGGCGAACTTCAGGTCGCGGATCTCTTTCGACTTCTGCTTCCACGGCACCGCCAGCAGCCATTCCAGGTAGTTGCGGGAGACGGTGGACTCGGCCGACATCGGCGGCATGTTCTCCAGCCGCTTCAACTCCGCCAAGGCCTTCTCGAGGCCGTCCTTGGTCATCCCCGCGGTCTCGATCTTCTTCTTCAGCTCGTCGATCTCGCTCTTCTCGCCGCGGCCCAGTTCCTTCTGGATGGCCTTGATCTTCTCGTTGAGGTAGTATTCCTTCTGCGCGCGCTCCATCTGCCGCTTGACGCGGCCCTGGATGGTGCGGTCGACGTTGAGCTTTTCGATTTCGATGTCGAGCAACTCGGCGACTCGCGTCAGCCGCTCGATGGGATCGAAGATTTCGAGGAGTTCCTGCTTCTCTTCGATGGTGAGCTGGAGATTGGCGCCGATGGTGTCGGACAGCTTGCCGGGATCGTCCACCCGGATCGCCGCGATCATGGTCTCGTAGTTCAGGTTCTGGCTGAGCTTGATGTACTGCTCGAACAGCGTGGTGACGCGCGAAACCAGCGCTTCCAGTTGCGGCCCCGCCTCCACCTTGAAGTGCGCTACTTTGACCACCGCGCGGAAGAAGCCTTCGTCGTCGCTTACCGAGACGATTTTGCCCCGTTCGATGCCTTCGACCAGGACCTTGATGTTCCCGTCGGGCAGGCGCAGGCTTTGCACGATGTTGACGATGGTCCCGACGCTGTAGATCTCCTCAGGCCGAGGCTCGTCGGTCGAGGCGTCGTGCTGTGTGGCCAGGAAGATTCGCTTGTCCGCTCCCAGCGCCTCCTCGAGCGCGCGCACGCTCGAGTCGCGCCCCACGACGAAGGGAGTCATCATGTGCGGGAAGATGACCACGTCCCGCACCGGCATCATCGGCAAACGTCTTGAATCCGACTTTTCCTTGGATGTAAGCATGTTGTATAGACACCTACTGAGCCGCGACCGTCAGGGAGCGGTTGCGCGGGTCCGCGCACCAATGCAGCATACGGAAGAGAACCAAACGCCCCAGAAACGCCCTACCCAGCCTTCTCCAGCAATGCGAGACTGATCTTCTGGGTCATCACCATCTCCTTGGTCACCAGGAACTCGCGAACCTTCTTGTAAGACGGGAGATAGTACATCAGGTCCAGCATCAGATCTTCCAGGATCATACGCAGGCCCCGCGCCCCAACCTTGCGCTCCATCGCGAGTTCCGCGATGGCCTCCAGCGCTTCGTCGCTAAACTTCAGTCTAACATTTTCGAACTCGAACAACCGCTGGTACTGCTTGATGATGGCGTTCTTGGGCTTGATGAGGATCTGCATCAGGGCAGACTTGTCCAAGTCCTCGAGAATCCCCACCACCGGCAGACGGCCGATGAACTCGGGAATGAACCCGAACTTGATCAGGTCGACGGGCTGGATTCGCTCCAGCAGGTCGATGTCCCGCTTGCCCGAATTCGCCACGTAGGGCTTGTTGCCGTCGGCTTCCGCCGCCAGGAAGCCCATCGACTTCTTGCCGACCCGGCGCGCGATGATCTTCTCGAGGCCAACGAAGGCGCCGCCGCAGATGAACAGGATGTTGGTGGTGTCCACCGGCGTGAACTCCTGGTGGGGGTGCTTCCGTCCGCCCTGTGGCGGGACATTCGCGATCGTGCCTTCGAGGATTTTCAGCAGCGCCTGCTGGACTCCCTCGCCCGAGACATCGCGCGTGATCGAGGGATTCTCGTCCTTGCGGCTGATCTTGTCTATCTCATCGATATAGATGATGCCGGTCTGGCACCGCTGCACGTCCCAGTCCGCGTTTTGAAGCAGGCGCAGGATTATATTTTCGACATCCTCACCCACATAGCCCGCTTCGGTCAGGGTGGTGGCGTCCACGATGGCGAACGGCACATCCAGGATCCGGGCCAGCGTTTGGGCCAGCAAGGTCTTGCCTGAACCTGTGGGGCCCATCAGCACGATGTTGGACTTGGCCACTTCCACATCCCCACTGCGCTGCTTGTTCATGTGGATGCGCTTGTAGTGGTTATAGACGGCCACCGCGAGCTTCTTCTTGGTGGCGTCCTGCCCGATCACGTACTGATCCAGGTACTCCTTTAATTCCAACGGCTTAGGGAGCTTGTGCGGGGCGGAATAGGGGGAATCGTGCCGGTCGTCTTCGAGGATCGAATTGCATACGGCGATGCACTCGTCGCAGATGTAGGCCCGAGGGTAATCGCTCGGCGAAGAGATCAGTTTTCCAACGACATCCTGACTTTTATGGCAGAAGGAACAGCGCAACGGCTCGTCAGAACCAACGCGTTTCATTTAGGATAGCTCCCGAACCGCGCTCCACATAAATGACCACACGGAGACACCCCCATTATCGCCGGAATGTCGAATACTCGCAACGGGAAGTTGAGGGTACTGGTCCGTACCGCCAGTACCACCCGGCAGAGCGGGGCCGATCTTCGAGCTGGACAGCGCGGTCCCGGGGCTTGCCGCTAATTCCGACCAGTGTGACTGACCACTCCCGTGCAAATTAGCTTCGAGCCACGGGCGTGAGGTGTAGCGAGACGGCGGGGCGTCCAGTCTGGTAGTGTGGCTCAGGTTTCCGCAAGAAACTGAGTTCAACTACCAAGGAGCCACCCCGCCATGAATCGAGTATGCAGCATTTTCAGCCAGCTTTTGCAGTTCTTCCCGCGCCTGGAGTTTCAGGCGCTGGTGCGTGAGCACCACGCCGAGCGCCATGCCCGCGGATTCACCTGCTGGCAGCAGTTCGTGGCGATGTTGTTTTGCCAACTCGCTTACGCTCAGAGCCTGCGGGAGATCTGTGGGGGGCTGGCCGCGTTGGAGGGCAAGTTGCGCCATCTCGGCATCGCCGACTGCCCCAAGGTCACCACGCTTTCCTACGCCAACGCCCACCGGCCTTGGGAGTTGTACCGGGCGATCTTCGATCAGACGTTGGCCCGCTGCCAAGCGGAGGCGGCCTTGCGCACCCGGCGCAAGTTCCGCTTCAAGCACAAGCTCCTGAGCCTCGACTCCAGCATGGTGGAACTGTGCGCCGAGAGCTTCGACTGGGCGCGCTATAAGAAGACCAAGGGCGCGCTGAAGCTGCACCTGGTGCTGGACCACGACGGCTGCCTGCCCTGCTATGCCGTCATCACCGAGGGCCGGCGGGCCGATGTCACCGAGGCCCGCAAGATCCACTTCGCGCCCGGCACCATCGTGGTATTCGACCGCGGCTACCCGGACTACGACTGGTGGCTGGAACTGACCCGCTCGCATGTCGATTTCGTCACCCGGCTCAAGGACAACGCCTTGTACGGAGTGGCGGAGGAGCGGCCGGTGCCGGAGGGTTCCGACATCCTGCGCGACGAAGTGATCCTGCTGACCAGCCAGGAACAGGTCGGTCCCGAGGCCCGCCTGCGGCGCATCGAGGTTTGGGTGGAAGAGAAACAGGAGACCCTGGTGTTCGTCACCAACAACCTGCGCCTGGCGGCCCGGACGATTGCCCGGATCTACAAAGAGCGCTGGCAGATAGAACTCTTCTTCAAGGCCCTGAAGCAGGGTCTGAAGGTCAAGACCTTTGTCGGCACCAGCGAGAACGCGGTGCAGATTCAGATCTGGACGGCGCTGATTGCCATGCTGGTGTTGAAGTACCTGCAACTGAAGAGCACGTTCGCTTGGGGCCTGTCCAACCTGGTTGCCCTGCTGCGGCAACAACTGTTCGTGTACCGCGACCTGTGGACCTGGCTGAACGACCCCTGGCAGCCTCCACCACCTCTGGTGCCAGCCGAGCAACTGGCGCTGGCCCTGTAAATGGGACAGCAGAAAAGGCGGCTGCTACACAACATGCGGAGAAATATAGGAATGAGCGATCGCAATTTGGATAGCAGGAGGCGCCCCAGCGGGTAGCACTTTATCCCAGTGTCACGGCAACCAGGTTTCCGTCAGGAGGCCAATGCCGAGGTCATCCTCAATGGATGCAGTAGGGGCGAGAGGCAGGCAGCGCTAATTTGCACAGCAGTGGTGACTGACAGAAGACCAGGGGTGGGACAGGCACGAATTTCGCAAGGGCGGCCAAATTCGAGCCAGTCCCGGGTTCGCGGCCAGTTCCGAGCAGTATGAGTGGCGGAAGACGAGTGGTGGGACAGGCACGGATTTCGCAAGGGCGGCGAAATCCGAGCCAGTCCCGGGTTCGCGGCCAGTTCCGAGCAGTATGAGTGGCGGAAGACGAGTGGTGGGACAGGCACGAATTTCGCAAGGGCGGCGAAACTCGAGCCAGTCCCGGGTTCGCGGCCAGTTCCACCTCTACCGCCGCGCCAGGCTCGGAATCTCGGCGGCTGCGAAGACCAGGGGATGGTCCAGAACCATCTCCACGCTACTGCCCTGGGCCAGGACGGTGTCCGGGCCATGCGAGAGCAGCAGTCCGGCGACCGCACCGGCCGCGGCACCCACGCCCAGTCCCGCGCCCGCATGACCGGCTGCTGCCCCCGCGATCCCTCCGACCGATGCTCCGGCGGCGGTCGTCTTTGCCACGGTCCCGGCCGTCCCGGTCTTGTCGCCCTCGCCTTTGATGGCGCCCTCGGCGGGATCGACATGGCCGTGTGTTGCAGCGTCCAGCTGGTCCACCCTCGCCCGGAAGTCGCGAGTGACTCCGTTAGAGAGTGTCAGCGAATCGAACCGGATGAAGACCTCGCCGCGCCCCTTCAGGTGCCCCGGCGGTTTGACGAAGGTCAGGGTGCCGGCTACGTTGCTGCCGGGCGGGATCACCACCACTCCCTTGCTAAGGATAGGGAAAGCCGTTCGGAGGTACACCCGGTCGCCTTCCGAGGAGTGCTTCATACTCACGGAGTTGACCAGTACGAGCGGAATCCGCGTGCCAGTCTCGATCGTGTATTCGGTCGGTTTCGGGGGATCGGCCCGGGCTTCCGCACCCGCGGACGCAACCGCGGTCTGGGCGTCCGCCCTCTCGTAAACCAGCGTCGCCTCGACGTCGCGGCCCGCAATTTCGCGCGTGACGGTCAGCAGCCTGCGGTCCCGGGAGATGGTCCAACGGTCCATCTGGGTGTAATTCCGGGCCGGGTCGTTCACAATTGTGTTGACGAGCAGCGCCGAACCTTCCCATTTCGCGACGGTGTTCAGAAACCGCCTTCCAACCCTGGCGCGGGCCTCTTTGCCGTCGGTGGTGAAGGACCAGCGGACCGGACCCGCCGCGTACTCGATCGAGCGGTCGTGGTGTTCGATCTCGATTGCTGCCGCAGGTGCCTCGGGCAAAGCTCCGGCCTCGACGTGCTGGGACTTCAGCTTCCAGCTTCCGCTGAAATCCTGGCCGGGCGCCAGTGCAACGAAAATGAAAAGAAACGCGAGGGAGGAGACTATTCTCGCCACTAATCGACAAATACCGCAAACCGTCCCGCAATACAAGGGAAAAGAAAGTTGGACGAGCTTCACACGCTCGTGCAGAAGTCCGTGAACGCAATCGGCGGCCAGTAATGTTCTGGTCGTTCGCGGCCCACTGCAGCCGGTTACGACCCGATCAGATTGATCTGCCCGATGCCGCCCGTGACCGTGAGGCGAAGGTGAACGTCGGATTTCCCATACGCGTCGTTCACGTAGTAGCCGCCTTCCTTGTGGAGGCCTCCCTGCACGTTGACGCCGCCGAGTCCACCGGTGGCCGTAGCGCGCACGCCCACGTCGCGGGGCAGGCGTACCGTGGCTTCGCCCACGCCGCCGCGCACTTCCGCCTCCAGGTCGTGGTCCCAGCCGCCCGTGAGGTCGATCTGCAACTCGCCCGCGCCGATCTCGATCTCGAGGCGTCGCAGCGAAGTGCCGGAGAGCTTCAGGTTGCCCTTGCCCGCTCCCACGTTGACCCGAAGCTCGACCGGTATTTTGTCGTTCAGGTGCAGGTCCCAGCGGTTCTCCCGCCGGCCCGTGTTGAAGCCATGCACCGGGGGCTGGCGGACGGTGAGGTAGCCGCGTCCGGCACTGACGTCGTACTTGATCTCCGGCTTCCAGGAGCGCACCGAGTAGTGGAAGTCGGCGTCCAGCAACTTGGCGCTGCCGCCCTCCAGCCACAACTCTCCGGCGCCCATATCTATCTGAATCCGTGCCGATTCGGCCCCCCTGAGCTCCACCGATCGCGAGTCCGACATCTCCTGCTGCTGCTCATAAGGGGCGCAACCCGCCGCGAGCATGGCGGCGCCGGCGACCATGGCCAGGCAAGTTCTCTTCATGCCTAAAGATACGACGATTCGAGGGCCCATGTTCCACGCCTTGGCGATCGGCAAGCTGGCCAGAAGTGGTGGCGCAGGCGGGAGCGGGCGGCTCTCCAGAGGGACTTGCGAAAGTCAGCGCGTCGCAGCCGCGGCGAGAGGTGAAAGGGCTGAAAAGCGGCGACAGGCACCGCTCGCCACGCGCGCTCGAGACCTATCCCGTTGACCAGGCGTGCATGTCGCTTGGCCAGCGGAGCCAGTCACCGTTTTTCAGCGGAGTCTTTTTCAGGGGGTTGGACGGAGGCGGGTCTGGAGACCCGCTGCAGGACTGGAGTCCTGTCCCACGTTTTTTCGGGTATTCAGCTCTTGTTTATGGTATAAGATTTAGGAGCATTTGACGCCGGGCGCTATTGGTGCGCTCGGGTCGGGTCGCTAAGAATACCGCGATCAGGCATCGGATGTCCCGCCCGGGCGCCGCCACCGGACTCGCTTAAAAGAAGGATCAGAGATGAAGGAAAAAGGTGTTGTGAAGTGGTTCAATGCAGCCAAGGGGTACGGCTTCATTCAAAGAGAAACAGGGGAGGACGTGTTCGTTCACTACTCCGCCATACAGTCTTCCGGGTACCGCTCGCTCGATGAGGGCGCCCAGGTCGAGTTCTCCGTTAAGAAGGGCCCGAAAGGGCTGCAAGCCGAGGATGTGAAGCTCATCTGACGAGGCATTTTCAGGGGCGGCGCGCTCGATCCGCCGCCCCTTCTTCGCGGTGCTCCTGCCCGATGTTGAAGCGGACCTCGCAACATGGTCAAATAGGGGTTACCCCAGCAGGCCCGAGCTAAACCTGGAGGACTACCGGATTGAATAGTGCGATCCTGGCCCTGGAAGACGGAACGGTCTTCGAGGGCAGCAGTTTTGGTGCGCGCACGCAGTGCTCCGGCGAAGTCGTCTTCAATACGGCGATCACCGGCTACCAGGAGATCTTCACCGATCCTTCCTACTGCGGCCAGATTGTCGTCCTCACCTACCCGCAGATCGGCAACTACGGCGCCAACCATTGGGACAACGAATCGTCCCGTGCCTACATCGAAGGACTGGTGGTGCGCGAGTTCTCGCCCATCGCGAGCAACTGGAGGCGTGACGAGGATGCCAACCGCTTCCTCGAAGCCGCCAACATTCCGGTGATCGCCGAAATCGACGCCCGCGCCCTGGTGCGCCACCTACGCAACCGAGGCGTGATGCGGGGAGTGCTCTCCACCGCCGGCGGCGACTCGAAGGATCTGGTCGAAAAGGCGCGCAACATTCCGACCATGGCGGGCCTGGACCTTGCCACACGCGTCTCCACCTCGGCCCGCTACGAGTGGAACCAGGACGTGGATGCCTGCTCGCCATCGGAGGATTGGGGCCGTGCCGCGGAACGTGAGTTCCATGTGGTGGCCTACGACTTCGGGATCAAGCGCAACATCCTGCGCCGGCTGGTGCACTCGGGCTGCCAGGTGACGGTGGTCCCGGCGTTGACCTCAGCCGAAGACGTGTTGGCGCTCAAGCCGGACGGCGTGTTCCTCTCGAACGGTCCCGGCGATCCCGAGCCGCTGACCACGCAAATCGGAAACATACGCAAGCTGGTGGGCAAGACGCCGCTGTTCGGCATCTGCCTGGGGCAGCAACTGCTCGGACTCGCGCTCGGCGGGCGCACCTACAAGCTGAAGTTCGGGCATCGCGGAGCCAACCATCCGGTGCTGAACAAGGTGACGGGCCGCGTGGAAATCACCTCGCACAATCACGGGTTCGCGGTGGACCCCGACTCGCTCAATCCGGCCGATATCGAGCTGACGCATGTCAACCTGAACGACGGGACTCTGGAAGGTTTCCGCCACCGCAGCGAGCCGGTGTTTTGCGTGCAGTACCACCCCGAGGCTGCGCCGGGACCCCACGACTCGCTCTACCTGTTCGAGGACTTCAAACGGTTGATGCGGGGGGAGCGGTGATGGGGGGCGGGACTCCGAACTAGCCTATGCCGAGACGCACTGACATCCATAAGATCCTGATCGTGGGTTCCGGCCCCATCGTCATCGGCCAGGCGTGCGAGTTCGACTATTCCGGCGTGCAGGCGTGCAAGGCCTTGAAGGCGGACGGCTACCAGGTGATCCTGGTCAACTCGAACCCGGCCACCATCATGACCGACCCCAACCTCGCCGATCGGACCTACGTCGAGCCTCTCAGCGTGGCGTTCCTCGAGGAAGTGATCCGCAAGGAACGGCCCGACGCCTTGCTCTCCACCGTAGGCGGCCAGACCGGCTTGAACCTATCCATGGAGCTGGCCGAGGCGGGCGTGCTGGACCGTTACGGCGTCGAACTGATTGGCGCGAAGATCGACGCTATCAAGAAGGCCGAGGACCGGCTCATGTTCAAGGACGCCATGCGCTCGATCGGTCTGGAGTGCCCGGAGTCGAAGCTGGTCAACAACCTCGAGGACGGCCTGGAGTTTGCCGAGCGCATCTCGTACCCGGCCATCCTCCGCCCCAGCTTCACGCTGGGCGGCACCGGCGGCGGCATTGCGTACAACCGGGAGGAAATGGTCGAACTGCTGGAGATCGGCCTCGACCTTTCGCCGGTCCACGAAGTTCTGGTGGAGCAGAGCGTGCTCGGCTGGAAGGAATTCGAGCTCGAGGTGATGCGCGACCTCGCGGATAACGCGATCATCGTCTGTTCGATCGAGAACTTCGACCCCATGGGCGTACACACCGGCGACTCCATCACGGTGGCTCCGGCGCAGACCCTCACGGACCGCGAATACCAGATGATGCGCGACGCCGCCATCAAGTGCCTGCGCGAAATCGGCGTCGATACCGGCGGATCGAACGTGCAGTTCGCCTTCCATCCCGAGACCGGCCGCATGGTGATTATCGAGATGAACCCGCGCGTCTCGCGCAGCTCGGCGCTGGCTTCGAAAGCCACCGGGTTTCCCATCGCCAAGATCGCCGCGAAGCTTGCCGTCGGCTACCGCCTGGACGAGATTCCGAACGACATCACCAAGAAGACGCCGGCCTGCTTCGAGCCCACCATCGACTACGTGGTGGTGAAGATCCCGCGCTGGCAGTTCGAGAAGTTCCCCGGCTCCGAGAGCGTGCTGGGCACGCAGATGAAGTCGGTGGGCGAGGTGATGGCGATCGGGCGCACGTTCAAACAGGCCCTCGGAAAGGGCATGCGCAGCCTGGAGACCGGCAAGTCTTCCGCGGCCGATGTCTACGACCGCGACCTGATTCCGAACAAGCTCATCACGCCGAACCCGGACCGCCTGGCATACATCCGCTTCGCCTTCGAGTGTGGCTACACCGTCGAGCAGGTGCGCGAGCACACCTCCATCGACCCGTGGTTCCTGGAGCAGGTTCGCGAAGCGGTGGCTTACGAGCGGGAACTGGCCGCCGAGACCATCGAAACCGTGACGCGCGAGCAGATGCTCAAGGCCAAGCGTGACGGCGTTTCGGACCGGCGCCTCGCGCAGTTGTGGACGGCCGAACCGCTGGCGGTGCGCGCGCGGCGCAAGGAGTTGGGCGTGCGCGCGGTGTTCAACCGTGTGGACACCTGCGCGGCCGAGTTCGAGAGCTTCACGCCGTACCTCTATTCGAGCTACGAGCGGGAATGCGAGGCCAATCCTTCGACGCGCAAGAAAGTCATGATCCTGGGCAGCGGGCCCAACCGCATAGGGCAGGGAATCGAGTTCGACTACTGCTGCTGCCATGCCTCCTTCGCCTTGCAGGACTTCGGCGTCGAATCGATCATGGTGAACTGCAACCCGGAGACGGTCTCGACCGATTACGACACTTCGGACCGGCTCTACTTCGAGCCCCTGACGCTCGAAGAAGTGCTGAACATCTACGACACCGAGAAGCCCGACGGCGTCATCGTGCAGTTCGGCGGGCAGACTCCGCTGACGCTGGCGCTACCGCTCAAGGCCCAAGGCGTTCCGATCATCGGCACCGATCCCGCGAACATCGATCTCGCCGAGGACCGCAAACAGTTCGGCGCCCTGCTCGACCGCCTTGGCATTCCCGCGCCCGATAACGGCACCGCGAAGAACGTGGAAGAGGCTTGCGCCGTGGCGCGCCGCATCGGGTACCCGGTTCTGGTGCGGCCCTCCTACGTGCTCGGCGGGCGCGCGATGGTGATCGCGTACGACGAAGACACCGTGCGCCGCTACATGCGCGAGGCGGTGGTGTTCTCGCAGGACCGGCCGGTGCTGATCGACCGCTTCCTCGAAAACGCGACCGAGATCGACGTGGACGCGCTCAGCGACGGGATCGACGTTCTGGTGGCCGGCATCATGGAGCACATCGAGGAGGCGGGCGTACACTCGGGCGACAGCTCCTGTGTGCTGCCGCCCTATTCGCTGGCGCCCGAGACGCTGGCCACGGTCCGGGATTACACTGAGCGCCTGGCGCGCGCGCTCAACGTGATCGGCCTGATGAACGTGCAGTACGCGGTGCAGAACGGCAAGGTGTACGTCCTCGAAGTGAATCCGCGCGCGTCGCGCACCGTTCCCTACGTCAGCAAGGCGACCGGCGTGCCGCTGGCCAAGATCGCGGTCGGCTTGATGCTCGGCAACAAGCTGCCGGATCTGGGGCAACTGACCGGCGGCCGCACCAGCGGCGTGCTGACGGTACCGCAGTTCTTCGTGAAATCCCCGGTGTTCCCCTTCTCGAAGTTCCCCGGCGTGGACCCGGCCCTGGGCCCGGAGATGCGCTCCACCGGCGAAGTGATGGGCGTGGGTGAGAATTTCGGCGAGGCCTTTGCGAAGGCGCAGTTGAGCGCCGGCACTCCGATTCCCGACAAGGGGACGCTCTTCGTGAGCGTGAACGAAGCGGACAAGCCAGCGGCGGTCGAGGTGGCGCGGGCATTCGCCGATTACGGCTTCCAGATCGCGGCGACGCGCGGCACGGCGGCGGTGCTGCGCGCGGCCGGCATTTCGACCAAGACCGTGCTGAAGGTGAACGAAGGCCGGCCCAACGCGGTGGACATGCTGAAAGCCGGCTCGATCAAGTTAGTGATCTACACCACCACCGGAGGCCACACCTTCAGCGACGAGAAGGCGATCCGGCGGAGCGCGCTAGCGCACCGCATCCCCTGCATCACGACGATGAGCGGAGCGCGAGCGGCCGCCGAGGCCATAGCGTCTCGCCGGCGGGACCCGATCCGCGTGTGGAGCTTGCAGGAGATTCACGCGAGAGAAGGCGCGCCGGCTTAGGGTTCTAGCCGGGCGCAGGAGTGGCGACGAGTTTGCGGATATCCTCGTTGGCGTCCCAGGCGCACTCTTCCCGCATCTGGTCCGATAATGCGCCGTGCTCGATCAGCCGTTTGACCGCACCTTCGCGGCAGAACGAGCAAGGCCCGTTTTCGTAGAGGGCGCATAGCATGCGCACCGTGGTGTCATCGTCGGGGTGATGGTCCCAGAGGTCCCTGAGATCCATTCCCATCGAATGCACCACCTCCGGATCGTCTTCGGCCTGGAACCAATCGAGGACCATTTCTTGATCCCCGGGCTCGAAGTTCCCATCCAGCAACGCGATCGCTTCCCGTCGACCTGGAAGGCGGTCGCGGACGAGCCGCATGGCGAGCTCGCGGACGGACGGGTGTGCAATATGAGCGAGGGCCTTTGCCGCGGCGGAGGCGATCCGGTTCTCGTCCGAGGCAGCCAACTGTAGCAGGACGCTGTGGTCGATGGGGAAGCGCCGGCGGGTAAAGATGCGCAGGTGAGCCAATTGGTCCCCAGGTTCCCGGGCTGCGACCAAGCCCTGCGCGGCGCGCTCGATATCTTCATCGCCGGCGCGTTCGCCCCACGCCCAAAGCCGATAGAGCTTCATGGCCGGAAGCTCGCGCCTCAATTGGTCGTAACTGAGTGCGTTGATGCGGCCGCGCTCGGCATCCCGAGCGGCCCACCTCTGGCGCTCGGCCTCCGCCGACAGCCGGAATGCCTCAACTTGCGGTTTCTGCTGTCCGGCCGCGCGCAACACGGCGAGGGTTTCCTGTTCGCCGCAGAGCTCTATGCTCTTGCTGAACAAATAGCTGAGGTCCAGGTCACCTCCCTCGGCCGTCGCCAGCGCGCCGAGCTTTTCGACGGCGAACAGCATCCCTTCGAGGCCGTCCATCTCCACGAAGTCGATGGCGATGGACTCTCCGTGCGTCGGGCCCGGCCGGTAGTTCTCGTACATCGCCCGTTTCGCACCGGCAAAGCCCTCGCGGGCGAGACAGGCGGCAAAGTAGAACCGGTGCACGGCATCCCAGTCGTCGCCACAGGCAGGGAGCGACTTCAGCACCTCCTCGCAATAGAACTGTCTGTCCGCTTGCGCCTGCAGCAGGTCCAGCATGTAGGCTACCTGTATCCCCTCGCTCTGCGGATCGTAAACACGACAGTGCAGGCATGCGTCGAGGATCACGTCGCGGAATTCGCTGACGTCGTGGTTCCGGGCGTGGAGGACCGCCCGTCCCAGCCCGAGGTGAAGCGCGCGAGAGAATTGATCCCTATTCACGTCGTGTCATCGCCTTACAGGAGGTCTTCGGGGCCTGACAGGTCTTCCGGCTCGTGAACCCGGATGCGGCCGGGCTCGACGATCCAGAGGCGGCGTTCGATCGGCTGGTTCTGGATCTCCGCTAGAAAGGAGCCGACCAGCCGTTCGAGTAGCGGCAGCGTAGGGTTGTGGGGCACTCGGATGATGGCGATGCCGGAGGCGGCGCAGGGCGGGAACCGCACAACATCGCAAAAGTCGAGGTCGAGCGTGATCCGGCAACGACGCTCCTCCACGCAGCGTTGATACCGATCCTGGTCGGAACATCCCGCGATGTTCTCGCTCCGGACGGTCTCCACGTCATGATTGCTCGCGACGAACAGGGAGACAGTTCGGCCCCCCAGGTTCTCGTCGAGTTTGAACCTCATGCGGCGGAGGAACCGGGGAGGTCCACGAAGCGCTGGCGCGCCATTTCAGCTCCGTAGGCGAGGGCGGCGAGGATGTCGTCCTTCTGAAGTTGCGGGTACTCGGCGATGACCTCGTCGGCGACCATTCCGGAAGCGAGCAGGTCGAGAATCAAAGAGACCCAGATGCGGGTGCCGCGGATACACGGCTTGCCGAAGCAGACGTTTGGATCGACGCGAATCCGCTCAAGCAGGTTCGGCATAGAGGCAGCTTAACACGAAGCTTGGCAATTCACCTGCACTACCACCTGCGGCGGAGGGCCGTGAGCCCTCCACGAATTACGAACAAGGGGGAAGCTATGTGCCTCAGACTACGCATGTTTTCGATTGCCGGAAGCGTCATCCTGGCAGGGGCGCTCTATGCACAAATGCCGTCGTCCAACGGGAACCCACAGGGCATTCCGCCGGGGCAGGTTCCCGGCAGACCGGACGCCACAAATCCTAATGGTCCCGGCATGGGGCCGTTGGATACCGAGCAGCAGAGCCGTCCCGCCGACCCGGCGGCGGCCGACAAGGAGTTTGTCAAGGAGGCCGCCCAGGGAGGCGTCGCGGAAGTGGAACTGGGTAAGCTTGCACAGGAAAAGGGATCCAGCGTTGCCGTGAAACAGTTCGGCGCGCGTATGGTGCAGGATCACTCGAAGGCCAACCAGGACCTGCAGCAGGCTGCGACCGCCGCTAAGATCGATGTGCCCACCGCCATGTCGGGCAAGGATCAAAAGCTCGAGAAGAAGCTCTCAAAACTGTCCGGCCCGAGCTTCGATCGGGAATACGTCAAGGCGATGGTCAGCGACCACAAGAACGACCTGAAGGCGTTCAAGAGGGAGTCGGAGTCGGGCAATCTGCCTCAAATAAAGGAATTTGCGGCCAACACAATTCCCGCTCTCGAGGAGCACCTCAAATCGGCGGAACTGTTGGGAGGCGAGACGAAGACGAGCAGCCGGTAGGACTCCGCCGCGCGGCGAAGGGTCAGGCGGCTTTACTAACGCGCAGGCTTACGCGCAGGCCCGCTGCGCTGAGGAAGTTGACCAGCGCGTCGATCGAAAATAGATGAAGGCGCCCGCGCATGAGATCCGATATCCGCGGCTGTGTGACGCCGAGCAGTTTGGCGGCCTGAGCTTGAGTGAGCCCTTTCTTTTCGATCTCCGCGATCAGCGCATTCATCATAGCCGCTCGAATGCGGAGGTTCTCCGCCTCCGCAGGCGGGAACCGGAGATCGCGAAAGACGTTCGCAGTTGGTTTGGTCGGGGCAGGCTTCATTTTCGACCCTCCTCCCGGAGGAGACTCTTGTAGCGCTCCTTGCCGAATGATAAATCTCTGGCGGGCGTTTTCCGGGCCTTCTTCAGGAATGCCTGCAGCACGTACAGCGCCTCCCTGAACTTCGAGACGTAGAGGACGCGGTATTCGCCGCCCGCGTGGATCCGTAGCTCCGCGACACCCGGCCCGACGGATGCCAAAGGCTTTCAATCGCGTGCCTCCAGGCCGCGCTGGATGCGGTCCAACTCGTATCCGATATCCTGGCGCGCCGCCGCAGGAAACGCGCGAACGCGGCCCAGGCTGTCGCCCATCCAAACGACAGCCTTGAGTGGCTCGTCCACGGCCTCCCCACTATACAACATTTTGTATATCGCCGGGATGCCTATCCCTCTCGCGCCATCCTTCCCGTCTTCAGGAAGTACTCGATCTTGCTGGTGAGCGCCCGGTCGATGTCGGTAGACCAGACGTCGACCTTGCCGTTGCCCGCCTCGTTCAGGCCGGTGAAGATGCGGTGCCACGTGATCTTCGTGCCGCCGGCCGCGGCCGGCTCCAGCGTGATTGTCAGCCGGCACACCTGCTCCGTCGAAACCACGGTGAAAGCGATCCGCTTGGGTGGTTCGTACCGGTCCACGTTCCAGGTGCCGTGCATGGTCGTGAAGATGCAGTTCTCCTCGGCCACGCCCGACCTGGTGTAGATCATCTCGCAGGTCCAGCCGGCCAGCCATTCGAGTTCGCGGACGGGGCAGAGCAGGGGAAAGACCGCCTCGGGCGGCGCGGCGATCTCCCCGCTGTATTCGGACACCTTCCGCTTGGCGTGGAAGGCGGGGACCGCCCCAGCCGAGACACCGGCCGAGGCGGCAAAAGCCAGCGTTTTCAGGAACTGTTTTCGGTTCATGGGCCGATTTTGGACTATGAAGTTGTAGACAGGTCAAGCGAAAACTTCGGGCCTCAGCGCCATTTTCGGCGATAATTGCGAAATGCGGACCTTGATTGCGGGATTCGCCGTGATCTGCGCGCTGGCGTGCGCCGCGGAATTGCCGGACAGGCAGGAGGCCAGGCGGCTCCTGTTCGCGGGCCACTACGAGTTGGCTGCCAAGCGTTACCGCACGCTCGTCGCCGCCGACCCCGGCTGGGGCGACGGGTACGATTGCCTGGTCCGCGCTCTCCTCGCCGCGAAGAAGACGCGCGAAGCGTACAAGGTCTACGCCGATGTGCTCAAGGGCGCGCCAATCACCGCCGGGAGACAGACCGCGGCCGGGCGCGTGCTATTTCGAGACGGCGAATTCCAGAAGGCCATGGAAGCCTTCAGCGCGGCCCTGCAACTCGAACCGGCATACGCCCCGGCCGCCTGCGGGATTGCCCGCGTCGCGGCCGTCATGTCGCGATTCGAAACGGCCGGGCGGATGGCTACCCTGGCCCACCGCCTGGCGCCTGACGACCCCGAAGCCATCCTACTTTGGGCCGACACTCTGAAGGACCATACGGAACGGCTCCGAGCTCTCGCAACCGCCCTCGCCATTTACGACCGCGATTCGGAGCCGGCGAAGCGCCTCGCCCAGCAGGTGGCCGTCGAGAAGGCGGTCGGCGAGCGCCGCCTCCGTGTTCTCGAATCGTCCTACCAGCGCTACGACCTGAAGCTCGATCGGCTGCGGGCGCCCGAGGGGTACTTTGCGCCTCGAGTTCGTCTGCCGGAGCGCTTCACCCTGAGCGTACAGCTCAACGGCCAGCCGGCTCTTCACCTTGTTCTCGACACGCACCCTCGTGGGATTCTAGTCACCCAGAAGGCCGCGTGGAAGGCAAGGCTGGAGACTCTGGCCGGAGACCAGTCCCTGGTGCGCGAGCTCCGTCTAGGCGCAATACTGTTCACTTAACAAACATTTGTGTGCTATTCTGTTTGGGGCGGGAGGCCCCCCAGAATGGCCCGTACCGTCGCATCGTTGCCCGCCGGGAGCCGCATCACAGACTACATCAGCCTCGGCGTAATCGCGAAGTTCTTCCCCCTCGAGAAGGTGCGCGAGGTGCTGATACAGACCAGACGCGCCAGCGTGCGCGAGCGTGATTTGCCTGCCCACGTGGTCGTCTACTACGTCATTGCCCTGGCGCTGTATATGCGGGCGTCCTATCGCGAGGTTCTGCGCTGTCTGCTGGAAGGAGTTCAGTGGTTGATGGACCCATCGGCAGATGTGAAGGTGGCCGGCAAGTCGGGCATTTCCCAGGCGCGAAGCCGACTGGGACCGGAACCGCTGAAGAGACTCTATCAGATGGTGGTTTCTCCCATTGCCGAAAAGCGCACCCGGGGAGCCTGGTACCGCCAGTGGCGGCTGATTAGTCTGGACGGCAGTACCCTGGACACCGCCGATACCGCCGAAAACGAAGAGGCGTTCGGGCGGCCGGGCGCCAGTCGTGGTTCCAGCGCGTTTCCCAAAATCCGCTTTGTCGCGTTGCTGGAGAACGGGACACACGTTCTGTGGAATGCACGGATGGCCGCTTATGCAACCGACGAGATCACGCTTGCCCGGGAGGTTGTCCCCGCACTCCAGAACGGCATGCTGTGCCTGGCAGACCGTTTCTTCCCCAGCTACCAACTCTGGCAGGCAGCCGCGAAAACCGGGGCGGACCTGCTCTGGCGCGTGCGCAAGAATGTCCGGCTGGAAGTGGACCGCCGACTGTCGGACGGCTCCTACATGAGCCGCACGTATGCTTCCACGTCGGATCGCCGCCGCCACCGCAAAGCCATGGTGGTGCGCGTCATCGAATACCGTTTGAAAGACGTGCCGGGTGCCGAGCCGATCTACCGGCTGATCACCACCATCCTGGACCCCTTGGCCGCGCCCGCCAGAGAACTGGCGGCGCTGTATCACGAGCGCTGGGAGATCGAGGCCGCGTTGGATGAGTTGAAGACTCATCTGCGCGGCGCGCAGATCGTCCTGCGCAGCAAGACCCCGGAACTGGTCCGCCAGGAGTTCTACGGCTTGCTCATGGCCCACTATGCCATCCGCGGGCTGATGCACGAAGCCGCCCTCGAAGCCGATGAAGATCCCGACCGGCTCTCCTTCCTGCATGCGGTGCGCGTGGTCCAGCGGCGCATGGCCCGCTACGCCGCTATTCCCCCCTCGGCAGAGGAAGGCCCTGCATGAGGCGATCCTGCGGGAGATCCTCCAGGAGCGCGTAGTCTCCAGCAGGAACCGCGTCAACTTCCGCGGAGTGAAACGCAAGATGAGCAACTACAATCTGCGGCCGCGCAAACGGCAGCGCACTCGCCGCATCGACTTTTCCAAGCGGATCCGGATTGTTAAGTGAACAGTATTGCGTCTAGGCGGGCTCGTTTTCTCCAACTATCCTGTGACCGTGGCGGAGCACCTGGGTTACCCGGTCCCTCACGACGGATTCCTGGGCACGGATGTCTTCGAGCAGTTCCTCGTGACGATTGATTTTCCCAAAGCGGTTCTCACTCTGGAACCGTTTCCGGGCGAGGCATCGCCGCCCGAGGTGCGCATTGCGGATGCGGTGCGTCCGCTCGCGAAGGGATTCACGGAATTCTTCCGCCCTCCGAAATGGATATTGCTGCCCGTGTCGCTCGAGGGACTGGCGCCCAGAGCATTCTCCGTTGAATCGGCCTCGCCGATCAACATGATTGCCGACAGTAGGGTTTCGCCGGGCACCTCGGTGCCCGTGGGCAGCGGGAAACAGGCGGATCTGGCCTTTGGAGTCCTGCACCTCAGAAACGTCCGCGTTCGCCCGGGAACCTTCCAGGATGAGAGCGACGCGGCCGGCGCGGAGATATCCGGATTCCTGGGCCTGCCCGTCCTCATGAATCTCAAAGTCACCATCGACTACCGCAACGGAGCGATCGCATTCCGCGAATGACTGCCATGACTCGACTTGCTCTGCTCATTCTCATAACGGCTCCGGCCTTCGCCCAGTCCGACGCCGCCGGCATTCTGGCCAACGTCCAGAAGGCCTATGGCCGCCTCACCGCAATTCACCTGGCGGCGACACAGACCCAGACCTTCTCGGCAAACGGCGCCTTCGTCTCCTCCGACCTCGATTACGAGCTGGCGGAAAAGCCTCCCGGCAGGTTCCGCGCCCGGATCAAGGGCTCCGTCGAGGCGATCGCGGTGAGCGACGGCTCCACTACATGGAAGGTCCTTCCCGCGTCCAAACAGTGGATGAAGCTTGAACTCGCCGCCGCGGCGACGGACGACGACAACGAAGACGCGGAGGAGGCGCAGGACAGCCGCCCGAAAGACCTCCACGACAACGTCTCGCGAGCCGTCCTGACGCGGTTCCCGGTGATCGCCAAGTTCGCCGAGCATCCCGAAATCCTGAAGGAAGAGGCGCTGAAGATCGATGGCCGCAAAACTCCGTGTTACGTCCTGCGGCTCCAGGTGGGCCCGACGCAGCACGATCTGTGGATCGACAAGGAACGCTTCCTGGTCCTACGCGATCTGCAGTCCGGAACGCGGAACTCCAACGGCCGCCTGCTCAACGTCACCGTCGACACCAAAATGAAAAAGGTGGCGGTGGACACCGATGTTCCCGACACGGTCTTCACCTTCGAGCCCGATAAGAAGTGGGCGCAGGTGGACATGCTGGTGCTCCCCGGCGAGGAGCGGCTGGTGCTCACCGGCCGGCCCGCCGCCGACTTCACGCTCAAGACCGTGGATGGCGAGCCGACCGAGCTCGCCAGCCTGCAAGGCAAGGTGGTGGTGCTCGATTTCTGGGCCACCTGGTGCCCGCCCTGCCGCGCCGAGCTGCCCTTCATCGACAAACTCCACGCCGAGTTCGCGGGCAAGGTGGAATTTCTCGGCATCAACGACGAGGACTCCGGCACCGTGAAGGGCTTCCTCAAGAAGGCCGGCTACACCTTTCCGGTTCTCATGGATGGAAAACGCCAGGTGCATCGCACTTACGGGATTCGCTCCATCCCCGTGCTTCTGGTGATCGACCGGCACGGCGTAATCCGCCAGCACTTCATCGGCAGCCGCAGCGAGGAGGCGCTGCGAAGTGCGATACAGTCGGTCTTAGAAGAGGAGCCCTGAGAATTGCCGCAATTCGACCTGACGCCCAGAAGTGTCCCCCACGTCGAGACCCCATTCCGCCGCATCGCGACCGACCTGCCGGTGCCCGAGTCGCTGCCGCTGCTCGAAAAGCTCGCGCGCCTGGAGCCGGTCTCCATGCGCGGCCTGCCGCCGGTGGTTTGGGATCGGGCCGAGGGATTCCAGGTCTTCGACGCCTGGGGGAACCGCTGGATCGACTGGTCCTCCGGCATCCTGGTGGCGAGCGCGGGGCACGGCCGCCAGGAAATCCGCGGCGCCATTGCCGCCCAGGCCGCCGGCGGGCTGCTGACGAACTACTGCTTCCCCACCGAGATCCGCGCGCGCCTGGTGGAGCGGCTGGCCTCGCTGCTGCCGCCGCCGCTCGAAAAAGTGTTCCTGGTCTCGACCGGCTCGGAAGCCGTGGAGACCGCCATCAAGCTCTGCCGCGCCCACGGTGTTCGCCAGGGCGGGCGCGCCAAGCACGTCATCGTGTCCTTCGAGAACGCCTTTCACGGCCGGACTCTCGGCGCGCAGCAGGTGGGCGGCATCCCGGCGCTCAAGGAGTGGATCGTCAACTTCGACCCCGGCTTCGTCCAGGTCCCCTTTCCCGATGGGGTCTGGAGCGACCGGCTGGCCTTCGAACACTTCGAGCAGCAGATTCGCGAGCGCGGCGCCGAGCCGCGGAACGTGGCCGGCGTCATCATGGAAACCTACCAGGGGTCAACCGCCGCCTTCGCCCCGCGCTCCTACGTGCAGTCGCTGCAACAGTGGTGCACCGGCCACAAGGCGCTGCTGGTTCTCGACGAGGTCCAGGCCGGATTCGGCCGCACCGGGAAGCTGTGGGGATTCGAGCACTACGGCGTGGTCCCCGACCTCGCCACCTTCGGCAAGGGCTTCTCGTCTTCGCTGCCCATAGCTGCCGTCGCGGGCAGGGCGGATGTGATGGATCTGTTCCCGCCCGGCACCATGTCCTCCACCCACACCGGCAATCCGGTCTGCTGCGCGGCGGCGCTGGCTTCGATCGATCTGATCGTGGGCGAGAATCTGGCCGAGCGCGCCCGCGTCAACGGCGCCCTGCTTCACCGCAAACTGACGACCATCCAGACGCGCTTCCCCAGCATCGGCTTCGTGACCGGAAAGGGACTGGTCGCCGGAGTCATCTGCGTCCGGCCGGGGAGTAAGAACCCCGATGGCGATCTCGCGTTTGACATCGTCCGCCGCACCGTCGAAAAGGGCGTCCTGATGTTCGGTCCGGTGGGCCCCGGAGGCTCGACCGTCAAGATCTGCCCGCCGCTCGTGATCTCGGCCGAGGCCATCGAGGACAGCGCCGGGGCGTTCGAGGAAGCCGTTGCCGAAGCCGTCGCCGTCCGCTAAGTGTTCCGGGCGGGTCTGGAGACCCGCTGCAGGCGTGGACGCCTGCCCCACCATCGTGATCCTGGCGTTCGCGTCGCTCATCGGCGCGCTGGCGGAGCGGGAGCAGGTGGCCGGCGCCGCGGTGCGGCCCGAGGTGATGGAACCGGTGCACTGGTTCGATCCACGGGTTCCGCTGCCGATCGAGGATGTTCTGACGATCTCGGCTATCGACATCGTGTATCCCGAGCTACGCCTGGCCGAGAGGGTCGCCGCCAACCGGATGGCGATCCGCGCCTGGGGCTCCCATCCGCAGGAGCGGGTGCATGTCCCGGCGTATGTTAAGGAGCCAGTGCACTATCTGCAGGCGCTGGTCCGGCCGGAGGTTCAGGAACCGGCGCACATACCCGGACTCAGCTCGCGTGAAAACCTGCTCGCGGAGCTGCGGGCCGTCCTTCAGAAATACGGGATGTAGACGTAAGCGGGTTCAGGCTGGCCGCCCGTCGACAGCGGCTTGCGGCCAGCCTGATTCGCCGGTTTGGTCGATGGCCGATGGCCGATGGTCCGGCCGTCTGGCCTTTCGACGAAGTGCAATTTCGTCTCCCCGCAGATGGCCGCGCAGATGCTCTCCCGTTAATCGACATACTTAGGGCGTCGGCCGAACCGCCCAGGTTCGACGCGGCGAGCTCCCGAACTGCGCCTTGCCGGTCGCATGTCTGCCGGCAGGACCGCGGTCAGCCCTTCAGGGCTTCGGCATGTAAGCCCGGACGCGGATTTCCTCGAACGCAAGCCCCAGCACGCGCACCAGGTCCGTCCGAACCTCGACCATGCTGACGGCCGGGAAGGCGCGCCCGGGCTTCGAGACCTGGGCCACAACCTCCGCCACCGGGATGACGCCCTCCACTTCGGCAGCCGCATCCACCCAATCGCTCTTGAGCCGTAGGCCGCGGGAAAGCAGGAAGTCCAGGATCGTCCGGGCCGTTTCAAGGCCCGTCTGTTCGGGCGCGAGGCCCAGCCAGTCCGAGATCAGGCGGTAGGTGAATCCCCACAGCGGCCAGCCGTTGACCTCCACCGCCGGAAACAAAATTTCGTGGGGAACGCCGGCCACCGGCCCCAGGCGGTGTCGAGCCGGATCGCGCAAGTCAGCGAGCGGAACCCACACCGCGTCCACCGCCTCACGAGGATCGAGAACCGTAGGCCGCGGGCCGTCCAGGGCGAACACGAAGGGCGCCACCAGCAGGAACGGCGGGGTGCTCCGCCTGGCGACGGCCAGGGGCAGCGCGCCTTCCAGGTGCTGGGGCGTCAGGTGAATGCCGCACTCTTCGGCCAGTTCGCGCAGGGCGGTATGCACCAGGTCCGGGTCTTCCGGTTCGCGCCGGCCGCCTGGAAAGGACCAGTGGCCCGACCACGGGTCGGTCTCGCGCGTCGCGCGCCGGATGAGCAAAACGCTCTCCTGCGGGCCGGCCGTCCGAACGATCGCCACGGCGGCGTCGGGGGGCACGGAACCGATTTTGCGCTCCACTACTCAAGTGTAGTGGGTGTGCAAATTCCGAGCGGTATGACGGACGGAAGACCAGGGGTGGGACAGGCACGAATTTCGCAAGGGCGGCGAAATTCGAGCCAGTCCCGGGTTCGCGGGCAATTCGCCGGCCACGGCGACAAGCAGGCCGTTTTACGTCCGGTGCGGGAGCGTTTGGAGTAGAATCTTCCTTGGCTTCGAGCACGTGGAACGGAGGCGGTCGCCATGAAGAAGAGCATCCTGCTTGGATTGGGCATTCTGCTGGCTGGGTCGGCGTGGGCCCAGCAGTACCTGATCACAACCGTGGCGGGAGGCAAGCAGCCGCCCGCTCCGTCGAACGTGGCGGTGGATAGCCGCGGCAATGTGTACTTCAGGTCGGGCAGCAGGGTGTGGGCTATCGACCGCGCCGGTGTGGTCACCTGCGTTGCTGGCGGCGGAGGCTGCGCAACCAGTGCTCCACTTTCCATACAGGGCAGCGTGGCGGTCGACGCCGCCGGCAATCTCTACATCGCGGACACGGACAACTTCGTCATCCGCAAAGTGACGCCGCAGGGCGCAATCTCGATCGTGGCCAACACCAGAGCCAGCTTTGGAGGCGCCTTTCCCGTCGCGGTGTCCGTGGATGCCCGCGGAAACCTGTACGTCGTGGTCGGGTCGCGCATCGGCAAGGTGACGCCCGATGGGACGGCAACAATCGTGGCCGGCACTGTTCCCATGGGCTATTCGGGCGACGGTGGCCCGGCGATCAGCGCCGAACTTCACCAGCCTTCCAGCGTGATGGCGGATGCCGCCGGGAACCTGTTCATCGCGGACACCGGAAACCACCGGATCCGCAAGGTGCGGGTGGTGGACGGCATCATATCGACCGTGGCCGGCAATGGCGTCCAGGGCTATTCGGGCGACGGCGGCCCGGCCATTGGAGCCGAACTCTCCTTGCCCTCGGACGTGGCTGAGGATGCCGACGGGAACCTGTACATCGCGGACCGTGGGAACTTTGTGATCCGCAAAGTGTCGGCGGATGGCGTCATCACCACCGTGGCCGGCAACGGCACACAGGGCGACTCGGGCGACGGCGGACCTGCCACAGCAGCCCGACTCTCGCCTACCGGCGTAGCGGTCGATGCCCACGGCAATCTCTACGTCGCAGTGCTCACCGGCATCCGTAAGGTGACGCCGGATGGCGCCATCTCGACCATAGCAGGCAGTGGCGCGAGCGGCTATACGGGGGACGGGGGCCCGGCCATCACCGCCCAATTGAACCTCCCGCACGGCGTGGCGGTGGATGCGGCGGGCAACCTCTACATCGCCGACACCTCCGACAACGAAATCCGCCAGGTGACGCCGGCCGGTACCATCACGACCGTGGCGGGCATCGGGACGGCGGGCTACTCGGGTGACGGGGGCCCGGCGACCGGCGCTCAACTGAGCAGCCCTGGTAGCGTGGCGCTGGACGCCGCCGGCAACCTCTACATCGGGGACACGGGCAACAACCGCATCCGCAGAGTGGCGGCGGACGGCACCATTGCGACCGTGGCGGGCACCGGCACGGCGGGCTACACGGGGGACGGGGGCCCGGCCACCAGCGCCCAACTGCGCAGCCCCGCGGGCGTGGCCTTGGACGCACAGGGCAACCTATACATTGCGGACGCTTTGAATTCTGCGATTCGCAAAGTCGCGGCAGATGGCACGATCACGACCCTGGCCAGCAATCTGGACCGAGTCTACGGCGTGGCGGTGGATCCCTCGGGCAACCTCTACATCGCGCACTATTCGGAGTTCGGTTGCGCGGTCGATGTGAGTCACCGAAGCATGTGCTCGCGGGGCGAGGTCCTCAAAGTGACTCCCGCCGGAGCCACGTCCACAGTATCCGGTACGGTTGTGAGCGTCGGGGCGGGCATTGGGTGCTGCGCCGTGCTCTACGGCCCTGTCGGCGTGGCCGTCGATGGCTCGGGGAACCTCTACGTTTCGTATGCAGCAGACCCGTACACGGGTTTGTACGGCGAGATCCGCAAGGTTGCCACGAACGGCAGCGTAGCCACCGTGGCCGGTCACAACGATGGCGAGGTGGGCTATTCGGGAGACGGGGGCCTGGCCACCAGCGCGCTGCTCAGCCAGCCCATGGGTCTGGCCGCGGATTCCTCCGGCGGAGTCTATATCGCCGATTCCCAGAACAGCGCGATCCGGCTCGCGGTGCCGCAGGGGACGCGCCCTCTGTTGAGCGTCGCCATCGCGCGCGCGGCGGACTTTCTGGCGCAAGGGCAGACCGGCGCGGCGTACTCCGTGGTGGTGAGCAATGCAGCCGGGGCCGCGCCGACCAGCGGTCCCGTGACGGTGACCGAGATTGTCCCCGCCGGCATGACGCTGGCCTCGATGTCGGGCACGGGCTGGGACTGCTCCGGCAATGCCTGCACGCGCAACGACGCTCTCGCTGCCGGATCCAGCTACCCTCCGATCACTTTGACGATGAACGTCACCCCGGACGCGCCTCGCTTTGTGTTCAACCAGGTCACGGTGTCGGGTGGCGGCGCGGACCCGTCCGGCGCCAGCGATGTGGTCAACATCCTGCAGCGGCCGGCGACGCCGGTTCTGAGCTCTCCGGTCAACGGAGCCACGGGCATGGTGGTGGCTCCGGCGCTGTCCTGGAACCCCGCGAGCGGGGCGACCTCCTACGACGTCTACTTTGGCGCCTCGTCCGCGCCTGCCTTCGTGGCCAACACCACCGCGACCAGTTACGCTACCGGCACTCTGCAACCGGGCGCCGCGTACTACTGGCAGGTTGTGGCCCGGAACGACGTGGGGACGGCCAGTTCCGAGACCTGGTCCTTCATCACCGGCACTCCGGCGGTGGGCTTTCGATTCGTCCCCGTAGCCCCCTGCCGTGTCGCGGACACGCGCGGGACGGCGGGGCGGTTCGGCGGGCCGGCGATCGCCCCGTTCAGCGATCGCTCCTTTGCGATTCCACAGAGCGCCTGCGGCATTCCCGCCACGGCCCGGGCGTATTCCCTGAACGTGACGGTGGTGCCGCGAGGGCCGGTCGCATTCCTCACCGTGTGGCCTACAGGCCAGCCCCAGCCTTTCGTTTCCACATTGAACGCCGCGGACGGCAACGTGGTGGCGAATGCGGCCATCGTGCCTGCGGGCGACGGCGGGGCGGTGAGCGTCTTCGCATACGCCGCCGTCCCGACCGATGTGGTCCTGGACATCAACGGCTACTTCGATTCGTCCAGCGGCGCACGTTCGTCGGCGTTCTATCCCGTGACGCCGTGCCGCGCAGCCGACACGCGAGGCCCAACCGGCACGTTCGGTGGGCCCACCATCTCCCCCACCGCGGCCCGGGACTTCCCGATTCCCTTGAGCGGGTGCGGCATTCCTCCCGCCGCGAGCGCCTATTCGCTCAACGTCACCGCGGTGCCCCAAGGTCCGCTTTCCTACCTGACGCTGTGGCCGACCGGACAGGCGCGGCCACTGGTCTCCACCCTGAACTCCTGGACCGGCAAGGTGGTCGCGAACGCCGCGATCGTCCCGGTGGGGAACAACGACTCCGTCTCGGTCTTCGTGAAGAGTCCGACCGACGTGATCCTCGACGCTAGCGGCTACTTCGCGCCGCCGGGCAACGCGGGTGCACTGTTGTTCTACCCAGTGAACCCGTGCCGGGTTGCGGATACCCGCCTCGATGCCGGCCCCTTCGGTGCGCCGATTTTGGCGGAGGCGACGGCGCGCTCGTTCACCGTTCCGGCCAGCGCGTGCAACATCCCCACCACCGCGGCTGCCTATTCGCTCAACATAACGGTGGTGCCCGAGGGGCCGTTGGGTTTTCTGACGGCATGGTCGGCCGGCTCGCGACAGCCGGACGTCTCGACCCTGAATTCGTTCGACGGCACGGTAGTGGCGAACGCGGCCATTGTGTCAGCCGGCACGAATGGGGCAATTACCATCTTCGTCACGGACCCGACGCACGTGATTCTGGATATCAACGGCTATTTCGCGCCATGAGGGCTGGCGGCGGTCCCGGCCACGGCGGTCCCTGGCACGGCGGTCCCTGCCACCGCCGCCCTTGCGCCTGCTCCGCTATACTGCCTACGTGACGCCACAGGCCCAGCGGCTCCGTGCCATCATCGAGCGATTCGCCCGCCAGCGCGTGCTGGTGATCGGCGACGTCATGCTCGACGAATTCGTCTGGGGCAAGGTGTCGCGGGTTTCGCCGGAGGCCCCGGTGCCCGTGGTCGAGGTCACCCGTGAGGGATGGTATCCGGGGGGCGCGGCCAATGTGGCGCGCAACCTCAGAGATTTCGCGGGCGCCGTCCACCTCATGGGTCTCACCGGCGCCGATGCCGAAGCCGGCCGGCTCCGCCAATTGCTCATCGACGAGGGGATCGGGATCGATTGCCTCGCCGAGGATGCCGGCCGTCGAACGACGGTCAAAACCCGCATCATCGCCCGCCAGCAGCAGGTGGTGCGCGTTGACCGCGAACAGAAGTCGCCTCCTTCGCCGGCCCAGACCGAAGCCGCGCTGGCCTGCTTCGAGCGTTTCCTGCCGGACCTCGATGCGGTGATTGTGGCCGACTATGCCAAGGGATTTCTGGAGCAGGATTTCGCCGATCGCCTGTCGCGATCCATGTTGCGCGCCGGCAAAATTCTCACCGTCGATCCTGCCCCGAGGAACCCCCTGCGCTGGAGCGGCGCCACGGCCATCAAGCCCAACCGGTCCGAGGCCTTCGATTTCGCGGGGATGCCTTACTCCGACGCCGCCGGCGACCCGTCTCAGGACCGCGCGCTTCTGGAGGCCGCCGCCACTCTCGTGGCGAAGTGGGCGCCCGCCACCGTCCTGATCACGCTGGGCGAGCAGGGCACGCTGGTGCTCGAACAGAACGGCCCACCGGTCCACACTCCGACGCGGGCCAAAGAGATTTACGATGTCTCCGGCGCCGGCGACACGGCCATTGCGCTTTTCACGCTGGCGCTGGCCGCCGGAGCCAGCGCGGCCGATGCCGCCGAGATCGCCAACCACGCCAGCGGCATCGCCGTCGGGAAACTGGGCACAGCGCCGGTTACGCGCCGCGAGCTGTTGGACAGCCTTTCGGCGGTCTGAGAAGTTGGACGGAGGCGGGTCTGGAGACCCGCTGCAGGACTGGAGTCCTGCCCCACGGGCTTGGATCTTGCCAGACGCGAACGTCATCGGCTCCGGTCCCAACGGCCTCGCGGCCGCGATCACGCTGGCCCAGGCAGGCTGGCGCGTCACGGTCTTCGAAGCCGAGCCTGTCGCCGGCGGCGGATTACGCTCGGCCGAACTGACTCTGCCCGGCTTCGTCCACGACATCTGCGCGTCTGTATTCCCGCTCGCCGCCGCCTCTCCCTTCTTCCGCACGCTCCCGCTCGCACGCCACGGACTGGAATGGATAGAGCCCCCCGCCGCGCTGGCGCATCCGTTCGACGACGGCACCGCCGCGGCGCTCAGTCGCGATTCGGGACCGCTCGCCGCCGGCTGGCAGCGCGTCGAGCATGCGGTCTTCGGGCCACCCTTGGCCTGGCCGGGTCATCCACTCGCGCTCGCGCGGTTTGGCGCCGGCGCCCTCCGCTCCGCATCGAACCTGGCCCGGAGCCGTTTTCGTGACGAGAGAGCGCGCGCCCTGTTCGCAGGTGTCGCCGCCCACAGCGGCGTGGCGCTCGAAGAGCCGTTGACGGCCGGTGTCGGCCTGATCCTCGAAACGCTGGCGCACGTGACGGGCTGGCCGCTCGCACGGGGCGGCGCGCAGAGCCTGGCCAATGCGCTGGCTTCACACCTACGCTCGCTGGGCGGCGAGATCGTCACCGGAACTCGGGTCCGCTCCCTGGGTGAGGTTCCCCCCGCTCGAGCCACGCTCTGCGACCTTTCGCCCAAACCCCTGATCGAGATTGCGGGCTCCCAGTTGCCGTCCTCCTACCGCCGCAAACTCGAACGCTATCGTTACGGCGCCGGAGCCTTCAAGGTGGATTGGGCGCTGGACGCGCCGATCCCCTGGACCGCCGCCGCCTGCACTCGTGCCGCGACGGTGCACCTGGGCGGAATGCTGGCCGAGATCGCTGCCTCGGAACGCGAAGTCTCTCGCGGAGCCTGCCCGGGGCGGCCCTTCGTCATCCTGGTGCAGCCGAGCCTCTTCGACCCGACTCGCGCCCCCGCCGGTAAGCACACCGCCTGGGGATATTGCCACGTCCCCAACGGCTCGGGCATCGACATGCTCGAGCGGATCGAAAGCCAGGTCGAGCGCTTCGCGCCCGGTTTCCGCGCGCGCATCCTCGCCCGCCACGTGATGGGCCCCGCCGAAATCGAGAGCCACAACCCGAACTTTGCCGGCGGAGACATTGCGGCCGGAGCTCTTCGCTTTTGGCGCCTGCCATACGCGACGCCGGTCGAAGGCCTTTACGTGTGTTCGGCCAGTACCGCCCCCGGCCCCGGAGTTCACGGCATGTGCGGCTACCACGCCGCCCGCAGCGTTGTGGGGCAGGCGTCCAGGACTGCACGGGGTTTCTAGAACCGGCTTGGTTGCTAGTGCGTTGCCAATTCCGAGCGGTAGGGCTGGCAGAGGACCAGGGGTGGGACAGGCACGAATTTCGCAAGGGCGGCGAAATTCGAGCCAGTCCCGGGTTCGCGGCCAGTTTCGATGGCGACGGACTTCGCTAGAATAGTCGGTTCCCCATGCTCCAGAGCATTCAACCCGCCGCCCGCCTCGAAGGCCTGCTGCGCCTCCCCGGCGACAAGTCCATCTCGCACCGCTACGCCATGCTCGCCGCCATCGCCGACGGCCAGACCCGCCTGCACAACTACTCGACCGGAGCGGACTGCGCGTCCACGCTGGCCTGCCTCCGCACGCTCGGCGTCGCTGTGGATCGCGACGGAACCGAAGTCGCCGTCACCGGCCGCGGCCTCGACGGCCTGCAAGCGCCCGCCACAACGCTCGACGCCGGCAACTCGGGCTCCACCATCCGCATGCTCTCGGGCATCCTGGCCGCGCAGCCTTTTGCGAGCCGCATCGCGGGCGACGAATCGCTCTCGCGCCGCCCCATGCAGCGCATCATCCAGCCGCTCGCGGCCATGGGCGCCTCGATCGACGCGCGCGACGGCCGTTTCCCGCCGCTCGAAATTCACCCCGCGCGCCTGCACGCCATCGACTACGCGCTGCCGGTCGCGAGCGCGCAAGTGAAGACCTGCGTCCTGTTCGCCGGCCTCTTTGCCGAAGGCACCACCGTAGTGCGCGAGCCCGCGCGCACGCGCGATCACACCGAGATCGCCCTGCGCGAGTTCGGAGCCGATCTGGACATCCGCGCCCGCGTAATCTCCGTGCAGTCCCGCCCGCGCCTCCGCGCACTCGATTTGACCGTGCCGGGCGACCTCTCCTCGGCGGCCTTCTTTCTGGTGGCCGCCCTGCTCGTTCCCGGATCGCACATCGTGATCGAGGGCGTGGGCCTGAACCCCACCCGCTCCGAGCTGCTCGACTTCCTGATCTCGATGGGCGCCAACCTGAGCGTACGCAACCTCGCCATTCACGCCGGCGAACCCGTCGGCGACATCGAAGTGCGCTACTCGCCCATCCGCGGCGGCGTCATTGAAAAGGAACTCACTGCCGCGCTGATCGACGAGATCCCGGTCCTGGCCGTGCTCGGCGCGGCGAGCGGCGAGGGGCTGACGGTGCGCGACGCGGCCGAGCTCCGCATCAAGGAGACCGACCGGATCGCCACCGTGGCCGATAACTTTGCGCGCATGGGAGCCGCGGTCGAGGTTCTCCCCGACGGCCTCCGCGTCCCCGGCGGCCAGAAGTTCCGCCCCGCCGAGCTGGATTCCTTCGGCGACCACCGTATCGCCATGGCGTTCGCCATCGCCGCCCTCGCCGCCCCCGGCGAATCCACGATTCACGGCGCCGAAGCCGCAGCCGTCTCCTTCCCCGAATTCTTCAGGCTGCTGGACACCCTTCGGGTGTAGTGAAGTGCCCACAACGTCCGCACGAGTCTCCGCCTACTTGGGCAGGAAGCGCCAGATGGCGCAGCGGGCCTCCATGGCCATGGCGACCAGGCGCCCGTCTCCGCCCCAGCCAACCACGAAGTAGTCGGCGGTTTGCTGGACGGGAATGCGGGTCACGGCGCCGGTCGAGGTGTCGAGCACGCCGGGCGGGTAAAACCAGGAGTCGGAGGCGGCCAGGGACAGTGCGATGCGGCCGTCGGGACCGACCGCGTTCGGCGCCAGGGGCTCACCGCTGACGGCGATGCGGGCGGGCACCTTCACGGTCGGGCCGCCCTTGAGGGATACGCGCTCCAGGCGGGTGCCCTCCTTGTCGACCAGTTGCACCAGCATCTCTTCGCCGCCCGGGTACATGGCCAGTGAGTCGCCCGGGCATACCGTGCGCGGCTTGCCTCCGTCGAAGGACACCGCAAAGATGGTTCCGGCAGCGGCGTAATACGCTTCCTTGCCGTCGGCCGAGAGAGCCACGCTCTGGATGGACTCTTCGGGAATCCGAACCCTCTTCACGAGCCGACGGGCGCTGACGGACGCCACGCCGATCTCGAGTCCCGCCGGGCTGCGCAGCGTGAGGACAACCTGATCGGGACCGCCGAGGGCCACGGGAGGCTGCGTCTGGTCGGCCGTTTCGAGGAGCGGAGTGGAGTCCCGGCCGGGCTCGACCAGCAGGAGGCTCTCGCGGGCGCCGGCAGGTCCTGGGGCCACCAGGCCACCGTTCGGGAGCGGAACGATGCCGCGCATCCCCTCGTGAAACGAGCCGGAGATGCGCTCGGGAACGCCGCCGCTGACGGGGAAGCGGAGGATGTCCACGGGGCGGTCCATCTGATCCATGTAGAGGCTGCCGTCCGCCGAGGCGTCGATGTCCCAAGGCGTAGCGGTTGTGGTGAGCAGCAGCGTCTCGCCGGCGCGGCCGTCGCGGGGGACGGTGGTGATGCGGTGCAGACTCCCGGCCATGACATCGATGATGACCGAGCGGCCGTCGCGCGTGACCGCGACCGGGAAGCGCGGTCCCATCACGCGGTGCAGCTCTATGCCAGGCGCGAGCTTGCGGGTCTGGTTCGTGGCCAGGTCGAGCGCGTAGAGGTGCGGATCGCCGCCCGCCAAAGGCCGGCCGTAGAAGGCGACCTCCTTGCCGTCCGGGAAGACGCGAACGCAGCCGCCCACTTCGTACTGCATCAGCGCGGCCGCGAGCGGCTCCAGGCGGCCGGAATCAGGCCAGAAGTGGTGGAGCTGGACCTGATGCTCGGCATTGACGCGAAGGACGATCAGGCTGCCGTCGGGCAGAGGCTCGGGATCGGCCGCGGCGTCTAGAACCTGGCGCGGTTCGCCGCCGAACAGCGGCACGCTGTAGATGCCGTGCGGAGAGTCCCAGATGCGATCGAAGTAGATGCGGCTGCCGTCGGGCGACCAGGAGACCGAGTCCACCAGGCCGGCATCGCGGGCGTGGGTCAGCACGGTCCAGTTGCCGGTCTCGGGCTTCATGACGGCGACTTGGGTGATGCCGTCGACCAGAGCGGCGAAGGCCACCAAGCGCCCGTCCGGCGAGACGCGCGGCGCGATGGCCATGCTGGGGCCGCCGAGCAGCACACCGGACCAGCGCTCGGCCGACTGCTTGCGCGGCCACCACCAGCCGACAAAGAACACCGCCACGAGGCCGGCCAACACGGGAATGGCCAGAAGGGGGTTCAGGCGTCGCGAGGGAGCCGGTGGCGCCGTCGCGGCGGGTTCGAGCGGGGCCACGGCGATGGACTGCAGTTCGGCCGCAAGGTCGCCGGCGCACTGCCAGCGGGCGTCTGGGTCCTTGGCGAGGCAGCGGCGGACGACGCGGTCGATGGCGGCTGGCGTAGCAGGCGCAACCGATGCGAGGGGCGCGGGCTCGGCGGTCATGATCGCGCCGATCAGGCTGGCCGCGCTATCGCCGGTGAACGCCGGTTTCCCGGTCATCATCTCGTAGAGCACGCAACCGAAGGCGAAGATGTCGGTGCGGCCGTCCACCTCTTTGGCTTCGAGTTGCTCCGGCGCCATGTACTGGATAGTTCCCGCGATCAGGCCTTCTTGCGTGGCCGCGGCCGTCATGCCTGAGTCGAGCGTCGCCGAATTCTTCGCCAGTCCGAAGTCGAGAAGCTTCGGGCCGGATTTGGTGAGCATGATGTTCGCGGGCTTGAGGTCGCGATGAACGATGTTCTTGCGGTGCGCGGCGGCCAGGGCTTCGGCGATCTGTATGGCGATGGGGAGGGCCTTGTCGATCGGCAGCGGGCCCTTCTTGAGGCGCGCGTCGAGCGTTTCGCCCTCGAGGTATTCGATGACGAGGTAGCTCGGCCCGACGTCGTAGAGGGTGCAGATGTGGGGATGATTCAGGGCGGCGATGGCGCGTGCCTCGCGCGCGAACCGCTCGCTGAACTTTTCCTTGGAGATCTTGAGGGCGACGGTCCGCCCGAGGCGCGTATCGCGGGCTCGATAGACCTCTCCCATCCCGCCCTCGCCGATCAGAGACACGATCTCATACGGCCCTAGGGCAGCCCCAGACGTAAGTGGCATGGATATTAACAATTGTAAGGCAAAGGAGGATCGGAGGCCTATAACCTCGCGGGGTCCGGGGCGGGGGTTCAGCGCGGGCTCAGGCTGACGACGGCCACAGCGCCCGTCTTGCCTCTTTCGTACAATCCCGTGAACCGCTCGCCGAACTTTTCCTTGGAGATCTTGAGGGCGGCGGTCCGCCCGAGGCGCGTATCGCGGGCTCGAAAGACCTCTTCCGTCCCGCTCTCGCCGATCAGAGACACAATCTCATACGGCCCAGGGCAGCCCCAGAGGTAAGTGGCATGGATATAGCCATTGTAAGACGGAGCGGGCATGGCTCTGTGTAGTGTGACGTTGCAGCGGCAGAGGCCGGCGTGCCGCATCTCAGCAACGGGCGTCACGCGGACACGGTGGCCGGAGCGGGCGAGACGTTGTTCCGACATGCGAGTAGTGGCCCAGGAGTCGGCAGAATCGACACTAAATTGGTACTCCAGCCTCTAAGGTTTTACCCCTAGACCGTCGATCAACACTGCAGGCAAGCAGAACGGCAATGCCTGCGATCCTTCAACGCGGACCGCGACCATCTGTGCGGAGGTTTCTAATGATCAGTCGGTTGTCGATCACCTTGTTGCTGGCGTGCGGGCTGTGTGAAGCGACCACACTTGTTGCTACAGTGGACCCCGCGCGCGGCGAGTACAATCTCTGGTTCAACCAGCATGGTGCCAATGGTGGCGCTACCCAGGCTTACTTCGCCGGTGTGCTCTTCCTTGATCTCAACGCCAACCGTACCGATTACTATCGGGACACGCTTTGCGTCGACTTGTATACGAACATCACCGTCGGCCAGGCATACGGCACTGGTGTTGTAACACCCGACGGGGTTCCCGGCCGCGGTCTCAACAGGGTGTCCTGGCTGATTGACAATGCGCTTCTTCCGACCGAGAACGTATCGTTCTTGTCGGCTCTGGACAAACCGGACTGGGTGGATTCACCGGCCCAGGGGGCTGGGATTCAGCTTGCGATTTGGGACATCGTGGTGGACGAGGGCGATGGGTTTTCCGCCGGACAGGTAGAGGCGTCCAGCGACACGGACAACCCCACCGACCCCGACGTGCTCAAATGGGCTAACTTCTACGAGGACCAGAGCGCCGGCAAGTCCGCCGACCTCGCCTTCGTCTATAAGACCTTCTCGCTTGGGAACGGGTTGCCTGCCCAGATGTTGGCGGGGCCTGAGTTCCAAGACCACGGGCCGCAGCCCACTCCGGAACCTTCAACGGTCATGTTCGGGGGCTCGGGGTTGCTCCTGCTGGCGTACCTCGCTCTGCGCAACAGGCCACCCTGCTGAACGCAGAACTCTTTCCTCTCCTCGTAGCGCAGATCCGACTTCTGGGGCTTCGGCGATCGCCGGCTCAATCCTCGCGTGAGGCAGCGCGCCGAAGCCCCGGGGAACAGTAGGTGCGCATGAGCCGGTGTGCCAGGTCGCTGTAGCACCGGCATGCGACCATCGTCAGGCCGCGCCTGCCGCTCCGCCGGCACGGCCCCGGAACATCCCGGCGCGCGCGGTCCGAGCGCCTGCCGCGAGCGGCGCGAGCCCGCGCCCCCCTCTGGGCAGTCACCAATCTCACAGAGAATCCTTCCCCACCTTCTCAACCCCTTGCAGCCCGCCGCCCCTCCTCGCCCCACCCGCCCGCGCTATGCTCCACTCGGACGCCGAATTTCCGCTCCAAGCCCGCTCCTGTCTCGCGGCGGGGAGGGCTCGCGGTGAAAACACAAAACTGCATGAAGAACAATGAAGAACCCAGTCCCATTTTCGGACACCCCCCAAAGCGCCCCGAACAAGGCGCTCCCCCAAGCGGATGCCGGACCCGCCGTCCCCCTTACTCCTCACCGCTGTATCCTGAAAGCAGCCGTCACTCAGCTCATGAAACCTGCTCCTGGCGCGGCACAAGTTGCTCTGAACGTCTCCCACATGCGCCACCTGCTCCAGCGTCTCGAAGAGATCGAGCAGCGGTTGCGCGCGGGCGGCGGGCTCAAGAAGATCGAGAAACAGCACCGCGACGGGAAGCTGACCGCGCGCGAGCGGCTGGCTGCTGTGCTCGATCAGGACGCTCCGTTTCTCGAAATCGGGCTGCTGGTGGCCTACGACCTCTACGACGGGCAGGCGCCGGGAGCGGGCGTGGTCACCGGCGTCGGCAAGATTGCAGGCCGGCCGGCGGTTGTGGTGGCCAACGACGCCACCGTGAAGGCCGGCGCGTGGTGGCCCGAGACCATCACCAAGATCCTGCGCGCGCAGGAAATCGCCATGTGCAACCGCGTGCCGATCGTCTACCTGGTGGATTCGGCGGGCGTGAACCTGCCGCTTCAGGACGGAATTTTCCCCGGCCAGTACGGCGCCGCGCGCATCTTCTACTACAACTCGCTGATGCGGCGGAAGCTGCGCGTGCCGCAGATTGCGGCGGTCATGGGACCGTGCATCGCCGGGGGCGCGTACCTGCCCGCGCTTTCGGATTCCATCATCATGGTCGAAGGGACCAGCTTCATGGGCCTGGGCGGGCCGAACCTGGTCAAGGGCGCGACGGGCGAGGTGGTGGACGCCGAATCGCTCGGGGGCGCCGGCATGCACACGGTATCGAGCGGCGTGGCGCACTACAAGGCCGCCGATGACCGCGCGTGCCTCGACATGATTCAAGGACCTGATCAATAGCGGCTTGATGGCGTACGCGCCGCGAGCGAATCCCGGTACGCTCCGCACGGGGCGTCGCGCAGGCTCGCCAACGGAACCACCTTGCCGTCCTGCTCAAATCGAATGAATTTTCTTTCGACGCCAAATTGGGGCCACTCTGGCAGGCCCGCGGAGTTGGGGTTGCCGGTCTTGGCGAAGTTGGTCCAATACCTCTCCATCAGATCGGAAAGCTGGATGTCCGTGCCGGCAAACTTGCCGGCGATGTTGCCCCACCTGGGAAAGTACCCGAAGACATAGGGAAGCTCCGAGCCGTGGACGGCGCCCTGGGCCTCCTGGCCGGGAATGGCGTGGGCGAACTCGTATTCATAGGTTGGATGATGGGCGGCGTAGTGCCAGCCCCCTTGGGCCGTGGCCGGGCAACGCAATATAAAATCGGCGGCCCACTGGTCTGCCGGCGATCCGTAGAGCGGGTCGTCGCTTCGCTCGGTGCCCTCGGCCAACCCGTAGGCCGCCAGTGCCCGCGGAGCAAGCCCGCCGAAGGTATCCGCGATCTTCTTGCGCAAGGCATCCGGGGCCGTGGGAAAACGCCAGGCTGCGGCTCCGAGCTCGCGCGTCGTGGTGCCGAAGAGCATGGGGATCGCGGCCTCTTGGCCGGCGGCAAAAACCGAAGCCGGCTGACGGGCGATGACCCAGCCATCGATATCCGGACGGAAGAACGAGTACGGACTCAGGCTGGACTTGGATGCCAGCAGTTGCTGCGCGCTGAGTTGACGCAGTTCCTTCACGCCCTCCTCGCCGGTTGCAACTTCGAGGTTGGCGGCAAACGCCTCGCCGGCCTTTTCGGCAGCGGCCAGCGGCGCCAGCGTGTGACCGAACGATGTGCCGCTTTCGGCAATGGCGCGCTGGAAGAGGTCTTTGGAAAGGGCGGAGGTCATCAGCAGCCCGGTGTCAATCGCGCCCGCGGAATTGCCGAACATGGTGATGTTGTTGGGATCGCCACCGAAGTTGGAGATGTTCTCGCGCACCCAGCGCAGGGCCAGAATCTGATCCATGAGGCCGTAGTTTCCCGAGCCATGGTGAGCGGATTCGGCGCTCAATGCGGGATGAGCAAAGAAGCCGAAGATGCCCAGACGGTAGTTGACGGTGACCAGCAGGACGCCGTGCCGGATCAGCGTTCCGTCCTTGTAGAGCGCGCTCGAAGCCGAACCGCCCATATTGCCGCCGCCATGCAGCCAGAGCATGACCGGAAGGGACTGCTTGGCCGGCCAAACCGGGGTCATCACATTGAGAAACAGGCAATCCTCCTTGCCTGTCTCGGCGTCGTGCCGGTTCCAGTCTGCCATCAGCGGCTGCGCGCAGGGAGCGCCGAAGCTGCCAGCCGTGCGAATCCCGGTCCACGGCTTGACGGGCAGCGGCTCATGCCAGCGCAGATCGCCCACCGGCGGCTGAGCGTAGGGAATCCCGAGAAACTCAGCGCCCCCATCCGGCCGCGCGACTCCCCGCAGTGGGCCGCTGGTTGTCCGAACGAGGAACCCGTCGGACTGCATCCCGGTCTGGGCTGCCCTCGCGGGAACCTGCGTAAAGCATGCGATCGCCAGCAGAATCCGGGCGAAGGGCGAGACGGGAAATGCTCTCAATCGATTTGAATCCTGGCGCACACTTATCTCCTTGAGCGGCATCGATCATTCTGACGCGTGGCGCTAACCGGCTTTACGGAGAGGAAGTTGGATCGAGTCCGTACAGGGCTCGAAGACTCGGAAGATGCGAGCGCATTTTGTGGCTAATTGCGCGCCCTAAGAATCTTGCTACTGATTCGAAGCGCTCCATGGAGGCGGCCCTGTCGTCTAGATCGAGGCCGAAGCTGGCCAGAAGCTTGTCTTGTTGCTCCCGCGGCCAGTTGGGGCGATCATTCCATGCCTCGATATTGCCGGCCCTGACCGCCTCGTTGCCGCCATGGGCGGTTTCCGCTAGTTGCAGCCACCGCTTCGTGAGAGCCTGAGCGGACTCGCTCGCGGGGTCCAGATCGATGGCCGCTTCGATCTCGGCGAAGAGTTGCCGCCAAGCCTTCATATTCTTCTGCCAGACTTCAAGAGGCGTTTCGTGGACGATACGTTCCTTATCGAGCCAGGCTTGGTCGGTGTAATACTTCCGCATGGAGGTCTCTTGTGGTTGCATGTCGATCACCTCAATAATTTTTCGAAGGATGGATGCGTCGGTTGTTTGCCCCGATCGAATGACCTTTTCCGCTGCCTCGATTGCAACGACGGCGCGATCGATCAGCCTTCGCTTTTCGGCCAAAGCTTCACGTTGCACACGCAGGGAGTCGACGAGCGTCAGCGGTCCGTGTTTCAGGAGCAGCTTGATCTCCTGAAGCGGGATACCCAGGAACTTCAGTGCGGCAATCTGTTCCAAGCGTTCCAGGTCTTCCAGACGGTAGAGGCGAAAACCGGAGCTTCCGCGCTGCGGCTTGAGCAAAGCAATCCGATCGTAATGGTGCAACGCACGAACGGTTACTCCTGCCAATTTCGCGAATTCGCCAATCCGGAAGCTGCTGTTCATCGCTCTCCGACTATTGTCGGGCCTGACGCAGGGTCAGGGTCAAGCGGAAAATTGGCTCCTAAAAGCGCGGGATCGAGAGGACCGGGGTCGCCGAACCACCCGCTCGGCCGGGCCCGCAGCCGTCCCCCTCCATCCACTCCGCTGTATCCTGAAAGCAGCCGTCACTCAGCTCATGAAACCTGCTCCTGGCGCGGTTCAAGTTGCTCAGAATGCCTCTCACATGCGGCACCTGCTCCAGCGTCTTGAAGACATCGAGCAGCGGCTGCGCGCGGGCGGCGGTCCCAAGAAAATCGAGAAACAGCATCGGGACGGGAAGCTGACTGCGCGCGAGCGGCTGGCGGCTCTGCTCGATTCGGAGGCTCCGTTCCTCGAAATCGGGCTGCTGGTGGCCTACGACCTCTACGACGGACAGGCGCCGGCGGCGGGCGTGGTCACCGGCGTCGGCAAGATTGCAGGCCGGCCCGCCGTGGTGGTGGCCAACGACGCCACCGTGAAAGCCGGCGCGTGGTGGCCCGAGACCATCACCAAGATCCTGCGCGCGCAGGAAATCGCCATGCGCAACCGCGTGCCGATCGTCTACCTGGTGGATTCGGCGGGCGTGAACCTGCCGCTTCAGGACGGAATTTTCCCCGGCCAGTACGGCGCCGCGCGCATCTTCTACTACAACTCGCTGATGCGGCGGAAGCTGCGCGTGCCGCAGATTGCGGCGGTCATGGGACCGTGCATCGCCGGGGGCGCGTACCTGCCCGCGCTTTCGGATTCCATCATCATGGTCGAAGGGACCAGCTTCATGGGCCTGGGCGGGCCGAACCTGGTCAAGGGCGCGACGGGCGAGGTGGTGGACGCCGAATCGCTCGGGGGCGCCGGCATGCACACGGTATCGAGCGGCGTGGCGCACTACAAGGCCGCCGACGACCGCGCCTGCCTCGATATGATCCGGCAGAAATTCCGAGAGCTCGCGCCGGCACCGGAAACGCCGCGCGCGGTCGAGCCCGCGCAGACGGCCGAGGGACTGTACGAGGTCCTGCCCGCCAATCACCGGCTGCCTTACGACGTTCAGGAGATCATCGACCGGATCTTCGACGCCGGCGACTTCCTCGAATTCCAACCGGAATACGCGCCGGAGTTGCTGTGCGCCGAGACGCGGCTGGCCGGGCGGCCGGTGGGGCTCATCGCCAACCGTCGCGGTTTTCTCAAGACGCCCGAGGGACCGCGCGTGGGCGGCATCATTTACACCGAGTCGGCGCGCAAGGCGGCGTATTTCGTCGAGATGGCGGAGCGGCAAGGGCTTCCGCTGATCTACTTGCAGGACGTCTCGGGGTTCATGGTGGGCATGGAGGCCGAGGCGGGCGGCATCATACGCGCCGGGGCGGAGATGGTGGAGGCGATGGCGTGCGCCACGGTTCCCAAGATCGTGCTGACGCTCAACCACGCCAGCGGGGCGGGCTATTACGCCATGGCGGGCCAGGGGTTCGACCCCGCGTTCACGTTCAGTTGGCCGACGGCGCGGATCGGCGTCATGGAGGGCGATGCCGCAGTGCAGGCGCTCTTTGCGGGGCAGCCGCCGTCGGAAGAATTACAGCAGGCGAAGGAGAACACGCGCGCCGATTACGAGCGGTGGCTGGACGCGCTCTACGGGGCCGCGCGCGGGCACGCCGACGCCGTCATCGATCCGCGGCGGTCGCGCGAGGTGCTGAGCTTCGCGCTGGAGATCGCGGCGTACGGGCGGCATCGGGAGCATTTGGTGTTGGAGAGGATGTAATGGCGGGTCTGGAGACCCGCTGCAGGTGTGGACACCTGCCCCACTAGGACAGCTGGGAACCACATGATTCGGATTGCGAATGGGCAGGGATTTTGGGGCGATTGGCTCGAGGCGCCGGTGCGCCTGGTGGAGCAAGGGCCCATCGACTATCTGACGCTCGACTACCTGGCCGAGGTCACCATGTCGATCCTGCAAAAGCAGAAGCAGAAAGACCCGGCGCTGGGGTACGCGCGCGATTTCCCGCCGCTCGTGGCGCGCCTGGCGGGCCGGCTGCGGGAGCGGAACATCAAGACCATCGCCAACGCCGGCGGGGTGAATCCGCTGGCCTGCGCGCGCGAAGTCCGTCGCCTCGCGCCCGATCTGAAAGTCGCCGTGGTGCTGGGCGACGACATCTTGGATCGCATTGGCGGCCACGAGTTGCGCAATCTCGACACCGGCGCGCCGCTGGCCACCATTCGCGGCCGCGTGCTCAGCGCGAACGTCTACCTGGGCGCCTTCCCGTTGGCGCGCGCGCTCGCCACCGGCGCGGACGTCGTGATCTCGGGACGATGCGCCGACGCCGCGCTCGCGGTCGCGCCCATGATTCACCGCTTCGGCTGGCGCGAGACGGATTGGGACACGCTGGCGGGCGGCATCGTGGCCGGACACATCGTCGAGTGCGGCGCGCAGGCCACCGGCGGGAACTGCCAGGCCGATTGGCAGAGCATCCCCGACCTCGCGAACATCGGCTACCCGATTGTGGAAGCCGAGCCCGGCGGCAGCGCGGTCATCACCAAGCACCCGGGGACCGGCGGACGTGTGAGCCTCGCCACGGTCAAAGAGCAACTCGTCTACGAGGTCGGCGATCCGCGGGCCTACATGACGCCTGACGTGGTGGCCGATTTCACTTCCATCCGCCTGGCCGATGCCGGGCCTGACCGGGTGCGCATCACGGGCGCGCGCGGCGCACCGCGGCCCGCCACGCTCAAGGTGTCGCTGAACTATTCCGCCGGATGGAAGGCGACGGGCACGCTGGTGTACAGTTGGCCGCAAGCGTTCGAGAAGGCGCAGACGGCGGACCGCATCGTGCGCGAGCGCCTCGCTCAGCTGGGGCTTGCCTTCGACGCCATCGAGACGGAATACTTCGGCGTGAACGCCTGCCACGGTCCCGCCGCGCCGCCGGCATCCGATCCGCCCGAGGTCCAACTGCGCATCGGCGTGCGGGGCGCGGACCGCGCCGCCGTGGAGCGGTTCACGCGCGAGTTGGTGCCGTTGGTGTTGAGCGGCCCGCCCGGCGGGACAGGGTACGGCGAAGGCCGTCCGCAGGCGCGCGAAGTGGTCGCGTACTGGCCCGCGCTGATCCCTCGCGAGGAAGTGGAGCCGCGGGTGGAGGTGGTGGAATGAAGGTGCCGCTGGCGCGGATCGCGCATTGCCGGTCGGGCGACAAGGGCGACGTGGCCAACATCGGTGTGATCGCGTACGACGAACGCCGCTACCCGGTGCTGGTGCGCGAGGTCACAGCCGAGCGCGTCAAGGCGCTCTTCGGCGACCGCGTGCGCGGCGGCGTCGAGCGGTTCGAGTTGCCGAACGTTGGCGCGCTCAACTTCGTGATGCACGAGGCGCTGGGCGGCGGCGGAACCGTGTCGCTGCGGGTGGATGCACAGGGGAAGACGCTGGGGGCGGCCCTGCTGGGCCTGGAGATCGAAGCCGATGAGCACGAACTTGGAGACTAGCGTCGAAGAGCGCGTTCTGCGCGTCACCTTGAACCGCCCCGAAAAGCGCAACGCTCTGACGCTCCAGATGTGCCGCGAACTGGCGGATACGCTGGAGCGGGCCCAGGACGATCCGGCGGTGGGCGCGGTGCTGCTCGCCGCGAAGGGGGAAGTATTCTCGGCCGGCATGGACCTCGACGAAGCCCTGATGGGAGACGCCGACGAGCACGCGGCGGTTCACGAGCGCATCTTCACGATCGGCTCGCGGCTGACGGTGCCGGTGGTGGCGGCGGTGGGCGGCCCGGCGCTGGGCGGCGGCCTTGGCCTGGTGGCGAACGCTCACGTGGTGGTGGCGGTGCACGGGTCGAGCTTCGGGCTGACCGAGATCCGCCTGGGGATGTGGCCGTTCGTGGTCTTCCGCGCCGTCGCGCTGGCGATCGGGGAGCGGCACGCGCTCGAGCTCAGCCTCACCGGCCGGATCATCGGCACCCAGGAGGCGCTGGCCTGGGGGTTGGCGCATGAGGTCGAGCACGCGTTCGAACTGGAAGACCGCGCCTTTCAGATCGCCTCGCAGATCGCAAGGTTCAGCCGCGACACCGTTCGCCGCGGGATGGCCTTCGTGAGGGATTCGCGCGGACTCGACGCGCCGGCTGCGAGCCGCCTGGCGATGGTGGCGCGTAAGCCGGTCTTCGAGGGACCGGATTTCCGAGAGGGCGTGACGGCCTTTCGGGAAAAGCGGCCGCCGAAGTGGAAGGCCTGATTTCAGAGACTGTACGCGTCCGGGTACAGCAGCACGGCGCCGAGATGAAAGATCGGCCCCGAGAGTTTCCCGAAGAGCTGCCACGCAACCACAATCCCCACCAGAGAGAACATCGGATTGCGGCTGAACTCCGCAATACGCAGCGCTGTGCTCTCGCTGAAGAAGAGGCCGATGGCCGTGCTGCCGTCGAGCGGCGGCAGGGGCAGCAGGTTGAACGCGCCCAGCATCAGGTTCAGTGAGAAGAGAATGCCCAGGAACTCGGCCAGCCCTTCCGGCAGCCCCGGGTGCGTGGCGGTAACCATGTGGGCGAAGGTGACGCTCTCCGGGATGCTGAACGCGCCGGTCGCGAGTCCGATCCGCACCGCCACGATGCATAAAATGACCAAAGTGAAATTGGCGCCCGGGCCGGCCAGCGCCATCCAACCGGCGCGCCTCGGGTGGCTCTGCTGCCAGCGGGGATCGTACGGGGCGCTGGCCCATCCCAGCATGAACCCGTTGGCGAAGTACGTGACCAGGGGGGCGACGATCATGCCGATCGGCTCGCGCCGCATGTGTGGGATGGGGTTGAGCGTGACCTGGCCGCCTTCATACGCGGTCTTGTCGCCTCCGAGCTTGGCCACCAGGGCGTGCGCCGCTTCGTGGCACGTCAGGGATAGCAGGAACGCGACGTAACAGATGGCCGCCAGCGCGATGGTCTCGGTGCCCATGAGAGACGATTGTACGAAAAGCCCGTCGCTCGTTGCCCGTCGCTCGTCGGAACGGCCGCGCCAAGCGTCGGCTGGAGAGCCGACGCGGCAGGCTAAGAGCCTGCGCCACGATGGCGAAGAGTGCTACTCGTAACGGAGGGCTTCTGTCGGATTGAGGCGCGCGGCTCGGTTGGCGGGCAGGATGCCGAAAACCAGGCCCACCACGCCCGAGACGGCGAAGGCCACTGCGATCGAAAGCTTCGAGACGGGGATGATGAAATCGGTGAGGTAGCGCACGGTTAACGGCATGGCGACGCCCAGCACGATGCCCACGCCGCCACCCACGATGCTGATGAGCACGGCCTCGAGCAGAAACTGCTCGAGGATGTCGCGGCGCGAAGCGCCCACGGCCATCCGCACGCCGATTTCCCGCGTCCGCTCGGTGACCGTCACCAGCATGATGTTCATGATGCCGATGCCGGAAATGACCAGCGCGATGGCCGAAACCAGCACCAGCACCAGGCTGAGGATCACGGCGATCTTCTTGGCGGCATCGAGGATGGCGTTCAGATTCTGGACCAAGTAGCGCGCTCCGGCGCGGTGGCGGCTCTCCAGGATCTTCTGCACGTCCGTGGTCACCAGCGGCACGTCCTCCGGGCTGCGTGCCTGTACATACAGCGGGTCGATCCGCTCGACGGGGACGAAGTAGCTCATCACCGTGATGGGAATCAGCACCGTTTCCTGGGCCAACTCGGAAAGGCCGAAGCTCTCCACCTTCTCCTTGAACGTTCCGATGACCGTGAAACCGAGCCCGTGGATCTTGAGCATCTTGCCGATGGCGGGCTCCTGGCCTCCGAACAGGCGCTTGGCCAGCCTCTCGGTCACCAACGCGACTTTCTGGCTGAGCGCCACGTCGCTCGCGTCGAGCGGCCGCCCCGCCAGAACGATCATGTTCCGCACGGGGTTGTAGTACTGATCCGAGCCGATGACCGTAACGTCTTCCTCACGGCCATCGATCACCAGGCGGTCGAAAGAGGTCTCGACGCCGGTGGCCGCCACGATCTGGCCATCGAGCTGCTGGCGCACGGCGCGGACGTCGGACATTTTCACGTAGTCGGCGTCCACCTGCCCGCCTCCCGACTGCGCGCCCACGGTGGCAGACGCATAGACCATGTTCGAGCCGATTCCCTCGATCTGTTCCAGGATGTAGTCGCGGCTGGTCATCGAGATGGTGACCACCAGGATGACGGAGGCGTTGCCGATCACCAGTCCCAGCGCGGTCAGAAAGGTCCGCACACGGTTTGCGCGCAGCGCGTTGAAGCTGAAGGAAAGCGCTTCGCCGAGGAGCATTGCCTGAGCTTGGCCTCAGCTCGCCGAGACCTGCCGCAGCAGGCGTTCGGCTTCCTTGCGAGGCGGATCGTCCGGCGTCAGGGGCGAATCCAGGTATTGCCTGAGCAGTTGCCTGGCAAGAGGGAGGTTGCGGCCGGTTTGTATGTAAACGCTGGCGCGAGCGAACAGAACTTTGGGAGCTCCGGGAGCGATGGACTCGGCGCGGCGAAACGCTTCCTCGCTCTCTTGGTAACGCCCGCTCTTAGCGAGCAGCTTGGCGAGATCGATAAGCCGGCCGGCCTGGCGGGGCGCCAGGTCGATGGCGCGGCGGAGCTGCTCTTCGGCGGTCCGGTCCTGCTTCCGTTTTTCGGCCAGGCGGGCTTGGGCCCAGTGCCCTTCGGCCGGATTCACTTCGGCCATGTGCGCCGCCAGCCGGGTGGCTCTGTCGAAGCCGCCGCCGAGAAAGCCGGGGGCTTCGAGGTAATACTCGAACAAGTCGCTGATCGCCTCCATGTTGCGCGGGTCCAGCTGCACTGCCTTCTCGAAGTTATCCCTGGCCTTGCCGGCATAGCCCGGAGCCGTCACAAAGCTGGAAGTCTCCGCGCGGCGACCGAAGGCTCGTCCCAGCCACAAATAATAGTCGGATTCCCTGGGCTTGAGCTCGACGGCCTTCTCGAAGAAATCGCCGGCCTTCTTGGGATCGCCTTGCATGTAATAGCACATGCCGATCAGGTGATAGTCCGCGGCATCCTTCTGGGGCAGCGGCCGGAGGATCTTCAGTGCAGCGTCGTAATCGGTGCGCTGGTACAGCTCTCGCGCCCGATCCGCCGGTGACGCCGCACTCGCGAGCGTAACCGTTAGAGCCAGTCCGGCCAAGCCACACTTCAAGCTTCGTGAGATCCCTCTCACCGGTTTCATTTTACGCTATCCCCTTATCCCTGTTGATGCAAACCAGGGTCAAGAGGGTACAGTTTTAGCTGCCCTTGGTTGTGAAGACGGCAAATTCGCCGACGAGTTGGCCGGAGCCTGCCTTGGTGGAAACAAAGAGGATTCGCTCGGACACGTGTAAGTCGGCGCCCAGTTGGACGTAGAGGTCGAGCTTGCCGTCACCGTCCAGATCCCCCGCCCACAGGACCTCCCAGACCGGCTCGTTCGCGTTCTCCGGAGCGGAATACAGGAGCTGCGTAACGCCGTTGGCCACCAGTTCGAGGGAGGACCCGGCCATGTCCGCATCGCCGTGGCGGCGCGGGTTCGCCACGCGCACCAGGAACTCCTGGTTGCCGAGGGTGAGCTTGAGCTGGTCGCCGTTGTGCAGCTCACGCAGTTCGAGATCCCGGAATCCGTCCACGAAAGCGACGCGAAGGTCTTCGCCACCCCGCACCAGGAACAGGGGATTGCCGCCGCCGCGAACCGAGACCTCGCGCCCGGTGCGCTGGTCCTTGGCGTCCACCGAGTCGTCGCGAACCGCCATGACGTCGACGACGGCGTCGCGCCAGGCGTAGCGTTGCGCATCCGCGAACAGGCCCAGCCACGGACCGGCGTCGGCATCGGAGATCTCGCCGGCGTGAAACGTGCCCGCCTCGATCAGGCGGTGCTGCTCCGACGGAGGCGCAAACAACACGGCGCACAGGACCGCGGCACTAAGGACCATACGGCTTGCGATTGTACCGAATACGGGACCGTAGCGGGCACGTCACAACTTCACGTCGAGCGGCCGGCCCGCGAACACGATCGTGCGGCCCGTTTGCTCTCCGGCGAGCCGGACCTCAATTTTCCTCTCGAGCGGCGGAAGCATCCGCGAACCGGCAGTCAGCCGCAAACCCAGAGTGCGCGGGCCGTCGTTCCACACGGCGTGGAGCAACATCCGGTCTCCGCGGCGGTAGTTGAAGCTGAGGCCGTCATCCTCATAAACGGTGCCAGCGCCATCGGCGCCCGGATAGACGACCAGGCTAAGCGGCTCGTCAAGGTTCTCCGTCGTGTACTGCTTGAGGGGGCCGATCGGCAGCACCGTGCCCGCGCGCACATAAAGCGGCATGGTCTCCAGGTCAACCGGCCGGTTGATTTCGCGCGCGCCCTCCTGCTTTTGGTTGGTCCAGTAGTCGTACCAGGTGCCGCGCGGCAGGTAGAGGCGGCGCGAGGCGGCGCCCTTTTCGGTCACGGGCGCCACCAGGATGTCCCGGCCCCACAGATACTCATCGCCCCTCGCGACGGCGGCGGGATCGTCCGGATGGTGCAGCCAGAGCGCGCGCATGACAGGAAGGCCGGTCTCGCCGCACTCGTGGACGGCGCTGTAAAGATAAGGCAGCAAGCGGTAACGCAGCTCCAGGTACTTCCGGCAAATCGGCTCCACGCGCGCGTTGTGCAGTTCGCCGGGGTCGGGAACCGCGGCTTCGCCGTAGTTGCCGATCTCGCTCGGTCCGAGCTCGCCCGTATTCCAGCCCCACGGCAGCCGGAGCTTCCACGCTCGCCCGTGCGAACGGAACAAGGGGCAGAACGCCCCGAACTGAAACCAGCGAACGTAAAGCTCGGCGGTGAACTCCCGTGTGGGGACGAAGCCGCCGATGTCCGTGCCCCAATAAGGAATGCCGGTCAGGCCGGTGTTGATCCCCACGGGGATTTGCGCGGCGAGCGTCTCCCAGGTGGAGAACACGTCACCCGACCACAGAAAGGAGGCGAACCGCTGCATCCCGGCGTACCCGTTGCGGTGGAGCGCGTAGGGCCGCTGGTTGGGGCGGTCGAGTTGCGGGCCCTCCCAGTACATACGGTTGCGCGTGAGCCGCGACGCGATGTCGAGCGGATCGCCTTCGTCGGGCCACCAGCCGTCCACGCCCAGATCGAACACCTCGCGATGCGCGTTCCAGTAGCAGGACGGCTGCTCTTCCACCGGAGCCGCGGGATCGCATTTGTCGCGCACGGTTCCGCGCATCGAGCGCGCCTGGATCACCACGTGCAGTGCGACCTTGAAGTGCTGCGCGTGCAGATCCTGGATCATCGCCTTCGGATCGGGGAATACGGAAGGGTTGAACGTGAACGATCCGTGCCCCGTGTTCCACCCCGAAGGACAAAAGCCCGTGCCGAGATAGATGAGCGTGTCGCATGGGAGCTTCTTTTCGCGAAACGTGCGCGCCTCGGAGAGGATCTCTTCGCGGCTCGCCAGCGTGCGGTGGGACTGCTGGTAACCCAGGGACCAGAGAGGCGGCATCTGGGCCGGGCCGGTCAGCCGCGCGAGTTCGGCCATCACCTCGGCGGGCTCGCGCGTGCCGATCACGAAGAAATCGAGCGGCAGTTTCGGCTCGCCGGGCGTGAACTTGCCTTCCGGGCCGGTCAGGTCGAACGCCCCCGCGGGCTGATTGATGAACAGCGCCCATCCGGATGTGCCGATCAGCCACGGCACCGGCACGCGGCCGCCGTGCGTGCGAAGGCGGTAGCCGCCCTGCCCGCTGCGCATCGGATCGACGGCGCCGCGACGGTCGAACTGCGGACCGCCCTCGCCGAACCCGAGCACAGGGCCGTCTCCAAGCGAAAAGGCGACGAGCGCCGTTGAGGGATCCACGCGCAGTCGCTGCACCTGGCGGCCGTCGCCCGCCACGATCTGGATGGACAGCGGATCGGGAACGAGTTTCACCGTGAGCGCGCCGGCCGGCACCGTGTGTGGGCGGGACAGGTCGCGGATTCGGGCCGCGGGCTCGCCCCATGTTTCGCGAGCCAGGCACCCGTTGGACGGAACGGGCGCCGCGCGGCCGTTCTCGATGGGCTGGATGGAGATGCGGACTGTCCGCGGGCCGATCGACGCGATTGCGATCTCAAGGCCCCCATCTGCCGCGAGGCGCGCGGCCGCGCTCCCAACCAGCGCGCCGAGAGCATCCCGTCGCGTCCAGGAATCCATATCCACATCTTCGCGCACCAGGCGCCGGACCTCGGGCTGGGCTATGCTGGCCCCAGTGTCACCCTCCAACCTCTCGATTTCGAGGATCGGGCCTGAGTCGGACGTTCGGCTCCGGAACCTGTGCCAGCACTACATTCACGACATGGCTGAGTGGTTCGAAATCGACACCAATGCCGACGGCAGCTACTCTTACGACACGGCATCGGTGTGGAGCAAGGGCTACGAAGTGTACCTGGCGAAGACGGGAGATTCGATCGCGGGCTTCGCGATTGTCGGATCGGAAACTGTCCACGACATGCACGAGTTCTTTGTCATCCGCCGATTTCGGAGGCGGGGCTTCGGACAGAGAATGGCCACGCTCCTCTGGAATGAGCGTCCCGGCGAATGGCAGGTCAGAGTCCTCGAGGCAAATGCGCCGGCCGTCCTCTTCTGGCGAACCGCGATCTCGATCCACTCACATGGTTCGTATACAGAGGAAGTCCGAATCGTCGGCGGACGTCCGTGGCTGTACTTCAGATTCACTTCGTAAGCGCAAGCTCGACATGCCGGTGGATGGTGTGCGGTTGCGCGACGCTGCACTTGGTCAGCGCCGCGTCGTCGCAGTCGCGGCCGGTCGTCACCACAGGGTTCTCCATGACTGCCGAGAGGATTCTGCCGTCCGCCGTGCTTACCGTCATGGTGACGTCGAAGGTCTCCTTGCCGACTGCGGCCTTGTACTTCCCGTCCGCCGCCTTCGTCACTTCGACCCAGTTGTTCGGCGTGTCCGCCACCGGGGCCTGCATCCAATCCGCCGGAAGCCGCAGATTCGGATGGGGTGGCGGCACGTGGTGAATGACGACCACGGCTGTCTGCTGCGCCTGGTCGATCGACCGGATGTTCAGGTCGAAGTCGATGTGGTCCGCTCCGACGATCACACGCGCGCCATCCGCCCATGAGCTGACCTGCGGGTTCGGCACGTAAAAATGATCTCCAGCGCGCTTGAGGATTCCGACTTTGTTCATGATCCACAGGTCCACATAGAAGGTCATCAGGTCGAGGATTGGCCCCACCATCTTCGGGTCAGCCTTGCTCATATCGGGTCCGGAAGGCATCCAGCCGGGATCGAGCGAAAGGGACTGGCGAAACTGAGCCATCGCCGGTGACAGTGTGATGGGTTGCCCGTTGGACGTCATGCCGGTCCAGCGAAACTCCTCGACGTAGCTACCGCTGGCCGTCTTTTTCGCCGTGCAGGTGGCGTCGGCGGTGTAGTGCCAGTCCTCATTGGTGGCGGTCATGTGGTAACTGAGCGTTTCTCCGTCGCGATAGTGGCGCGTGAGAGGACCGCCGCCCAGCGCGGGCGTTTGCGCGGACACGAGCGTGGAAGCAAGAACTGCGAGCGCGGCAAGCGAGCGTTTCATTGTGCTTTCCTTAGGATGCCTTCGGTGAAGAACTGCATTTGCTGGCGAACCAACTGGGTGGTTTGGGCGAAGGGTGGGCCCTCGACGGCCCACAGCGCGGTGAGGCCGAGATGCATGGTCTTGAAGCTCAGGATGAGGCTCGGCATATCGATGCCGGCGCGGAGCGCCTGGCGCCGTTCGAGCGCGGCAAAAAGCGACTGGAGCGGCGGATCGATGTGCTTCTGCATCTCCACCATGTACGGAAGGAAGCGCGCGGTGTCCATGAACATCTGCGCCAGGAACACACGGACAAAGGCGTGATATGGCTCCTTCAGCCGGAAGTGAAGAAGGATGTAGTCGGACAGGACGCGATCGACCGGCCGTGCTCCGGGCCGGACGCGGGCGATCGCGGGCGCGATGCGCGCCTCCAGATCGGCCATGAACGCCACCACGATGTCCTCTTTTGCGGCGAAGTAGTTGTAGACGGTCCCCTTGCCGACATCGGCAGCCGCCGCAATCTCATCGATGGTTACGGCGTCGATGCCGCGCCGCGAGAAGAGGTCGATGGCCGCGGACAGGATCTGAGACCGGGCGGCGATTTTCTTCCGTTCGCGTCGGGATGCGACCATGGTCACATATGACTATGGTCATAATTGTTCCCGGATGTCAAGCCCAGGCCGGGCGGGCAGTGGCGGCGGATTCGCCGGCCGCGCACTGCCCGTACGGGTGATCACAGGGACCGCAAGAAGTCGAGGATCGATTGTTTGTCGGCGGGAGGCAAGGCGTTGAACTTGCGGATCACCGCGGTTGCTTCGGAGGGCGGATAGTTCTCTCCCGCGCCTTCGCCGCGCGAGGAAGCGTGAGCCTGGATGGCTTCCAGCAGATCGCCCGTCCTTCCGTCGTGCAGGAAGAAGATGCGCTGACCGATGCCCCAGAGCGGTGTGGTCCGGAACATGTCACCCTGCGCGAGGCCTTGCGTCACGTTGTCGGCCAACCCGGCGCCCATGTGGTGAATGAGCAGGTCGGAATACAGATTGGCCGTCACGCTCTGAAGGGCTTCGGTCTCGTGCCGCGGGCCGGTGACCATGCTGGGCGAATGGCAGAGAAAGCAGCCGATGCCGGGATTGCCGGTACCGGTGCCGAAGAGTTGCTGGCCGCGCCGGGCGCTTGGGGAGAACGGCACGGGCTCGGGCGGACCAAGTTCGCGCATGAAGACCGCGAATGCGAGCCAGTCCGCTATCTGATGCTGCGGGCTGTCGAATCCCTGGTTGCGCGCATCCGTGATATCGGTGCGGGTGATGTCGTTAGGCTCATTTACTCCCTGCGCGCAGGCCGGGGTCTCGTTGGTGCGGGTGGGAAAAAGATCGTTGGTCACACCCATCTCCACGTTGTAGGCCTCACCGGCGAACATCGCCAGCGATTTGTTCTGCGCCTTCCATCCAAAGCGCGCGATGGTGCCGTCGTTGCCGCTGCGGTTGGGCATGCCGCCGATGCCGAGCGAAGCCCGCTGGGACGCCGTGGCGGCCAGATTGGCGAGGATGGTGGAGTCCTGGATCGCCTCGACCAACCCGAGGCCGAAGGTCTGCAACGGGATGCGGAACGACAGGTTGCCCGCCCGATATTCGGTTTCGAAATCCGTGGGAGGGAGTTCGGCGTCCGTGCAGCCCGACGTCCCGATATCGGAGCGCCCCGCGATGGTGAACAGCTGGTGGACTCCGCCGTCCGGCGTTCCGTCCGGCTTTCGTTGAAAGCGGACCTCGCGAATCGGCCCGTACTGCGTGATGAACGACGGCACGTGGTTCACCGCGCCTTTGCGGTGCGGGATCAGATCGAACATCGGGTTCTCCGGCTTTCTACGCCGGGCTGGCGGGTCTTGCGGGTTCGGGACCAGGAAGCCGCCGGATCCGCCGATGGCCGGCTGCTGGTGGCAGACCGAACATTGGTCGGCGTTGAACCGGGCTCCGAGGCCAGAGGAATTGGTCAGAGTGGACAGGTTCGGATCCTGGCCCGTGTCCGAGCCGACGGTCACGTCGCTGCAATCGTCGCAGACCGCCTCCAGCTGGATCATGCGCAGCCTTCCCTCATCGAACAGAGTCTGCTCGTTGATCTGCAGTCCATCAACCGGACCGCCGGCCCCGGCCGGCCCCCGCCGGACACCAGGGTCTTTCTGCGCGAAGCACAGAGATGCAAAACCGAACACGGCAATCGCGGCGAGGCGCGAGCGGTGTGCGCTAAACATGGTCTAGTCCCTCCCAGTTATGGCCGATTCGACATCGGTCCTCACCAGGGAATGCGTGGACGGCGGGAATAATTAGCGGGCCGGGGGTGCGATTGTTCCGGAGGTAGCGAGATCGCGGCGTAGCGTCGCCAAGGCATAGCGGACGCCGTGCCGGACCACGTGCACCGAATCGCCCAGCGCCGCCGCCGTTTCCTCGGCCGTCATGCCGGCGAAGAAGCGCATCTCGATCAACTGGACCATGCGGGGGTCCTGGCGCCCCAATCGCTCGAGCGCCTGATCGATCACCAGCAGGTCCACCACCGGACGCCCCGCGGCGTCGGCGACATCGTCCAACGTCACCTGCGGACCGCCGCCTCGCTTTTGCGCCTGGCGCCTGCGCGCGGAATCCACCAGAACCTGGCGCATGACGCGCGACACGATGCCCAGAAAATGCGCGCGATCCTGGAAGGACGGCGCCGAGGAACCGAAGAGCCGGAGAAACGCCTCATGGATGAGCGCGGTGGGCTGTAGCGTCATGTTGGAGCGGTCGCGTTTGAGGTGGTTGGCGGCCAGCCGGTGCAGCTCGCTGTAGACCAGTGGGATGAGGACGTCCAGCGCGTCGCGGTCGCCTTCCCGGATGCGGTGGAGCAGGAGCGTGATATCGGCTTCCATTGGAGACTACCGTCCCGCGCCGGCGGGGGCGCTGGGATCGGCGATGCCCAATTGGCGCGCCAGGCGGCGCGCTTTGTCGAGGTCGCCCATCGAATGCTCCATGGCCGGATCGCGGCCGATCAACAGCGCCGCAATTTCCAGGGCGTTGCGGCAGCGCTCGCGGGCTTCAGCGACTCTTCCGAGATGCCGCATCACGATGGCCTGGTCGGCAAGCACCGAGACTTTGAGGTCGAGGGCAATGGCGCTTTTGGAATCCGCCCGGAGATACTGCTCGATGAGCGACTCGGTGCCGGCCAGCGTCCTGGCCGAGTCGTCCCACTCCGCGTGCTCCATCATCATCTCCCCGAGCAGGGCGCCGCTGTAGAGCCGCATCCGTTGGAACCTCCGGTTGCCGGGGTCGCGCAAAAGAAGCGCCTCGATAATACCGCCCGATTCACGCACGTAGCGCTCCGCTTCGGCCTTCTGGCCGGACCGATTCAACGCCCCCGCCAGGCGCTGCGCCAGCACGAAAGCCGTATCCGCTTCATCGGCTGAGCCGGGGTTCCGTGCGGCGTTCTCCTGTGCCAGCGCGTACGCGCGCCTGGCTGCATCGAGGGCCCGCGCACCATAGGCCGGGTCCTTGTCCGCCACAAGTTGCAGGCCCCAGGCCTGGTCGCCAGCCGCCATCGCCTGCATGTTGCGCCAGCGGGCGTTCTCCGGATGGCGCTTCACCAGCCGGCCGAGGATGTCCGCCGCCTTGCCGCCGGAAGCGTCCGCTCCCTGCCCGTCGTGTAGTGAGATGCAAACGTGGGACAGGAGTTGCAGTGCACGCGCCTGCTCGTAGGCGAGGGTGTCGTCGTCGGGATGGCGCTGGACGACAATCGCAGCCAGGTCGGCCGCCTCGCCGACGGCCTTTCGTGCGGCGGTGAGTTCCCCGGCTCCCTCCAGCACCGCACCCTCGGTCCAAAGAGAGGCGATCAGGGCCCGCTGGGCTTCGACTTGAGGCGGCGCCCGTCCGATCCAATCGCGGCTGTTGCGCACGGCCTCCGCACTCATCGGCCGCGCTCCCGCGACGTCGTGGGTGCTCATACGGTAGCGCGCCAGGTCGGTCAGCGCACGGATGAACAGAAACCGATCTCCTGGCTTGGAGCCGCGGTCGGCTCCAACGGCGCGCAGCATCGCAACGGCCTTCTCGTTATCCGCCAGGGCCGCCGGGCTCTGACCGGCATTTACCTCTACCCGGCTCAGCTTATAGTGCGCCTCGGCCAATTCGCGCGTCAGGCCGGCATTCCCGCGAGCATCGCCGGCCAGGCTCTCGAGGTATTCCCTGGCGGTGGATGCCACCATCCGGCGTGCCTCGAGCGTGCCGGGTACGTCGTGAATGGAATTCTCGAAGTCGAACAGGAACCGGTTCGCCAGCTCGCGGACCTGCTCGAACCGCCGTTCGGCGCGGTGCGCCTGCTGGATGGAAACGCCGGTGGCCGTCAGGATGGCGAGTGCCGCCAGGCAGGCCGCTATCGAGCCAGCGCGATGACGACGCACCAACCGCTGCACTCCGTACCACCACCGGTATGGTGTGGCTCGCACCGGCCGGTGATCGAGATACCGCTGGATGTCTTCGGCCAGTTCCCGGGCGGAGCCGTATCGGCGGCCCGGCTCGGGATCGAGCGCCTTCAGCAGGATATTCTCCAGGTCGCCCGCCAGTTCGCGACGCAGCGCGCTCGGCCGCTCGGGCCGCACCTCGCAGATGGAACGCTCCATTTCACGAGCGGACAAGTCGGTGACCCGATGGGGCGGCTGGCCCGTCAGAAGGTGATAGAGCACCGCGCCGAGGCCGTAGACGTCGGTGGCCGTCGTGATCTCGCGACCGAGAGCCTGCTCGGGACTTGCGAAATCCGGGGTGAGCACCACCGTTTGAGTCCGGCCGCCCACGCCGGGGTCGATCGCCTTGGCTACGCCGAAGTCGAGGAGCTTCGGCGCGCCGTCGGCCGTGACGAGCACGTTGGAAGGCTTCAGATCGCGATGGATCACGAGCTTGCGGTGGGCGAATTCGACCGCATCGCACAGGGGAAGGAACACGCGCAGCCGCGCGGCGATTCCGAGTTGATGTTCCGCGCAATACTCGTCGAGCCGCAGGCCATCGACGTACTCCATCACCAGGTAAGGGATGCCGTCCTCGCGTGTCCCTCCATCCAGCAGCTGGGCAATATTTGGATGCACCAGCCCGGACAGGATCTGCCGTTCCTGGCGGAACCGCTCGACCGCTTGTGCGTCAAGCCACCCACGTTCCACGATCTTGACGGCCACGGTCTGCCGCAACTCGCCGTCCTCGCGTTCGCCCTTGAAGACCGCGCCCATTCCGCCGCGGCCCAGCAACTCGCAGAGCCGGTAGGCGCCAAAGCTCTCGCCATCCTGGACGGGCCGGGGGACCTCGCGAAGGACGGCTTCTCTGAGGAAGGTGTCCTGATCGGAATCGTAACGCAGGAGAGTGCGAACGGCGGACTGGACTTCCGGCGGCGCACCGCTCATGGCTATGAGCGCCCCCCGCCCGGCCGGTTCCACGTCCATGGCCCGGAAGAAGAGGCGGCGAACCTCTTGCGCATCCATGCTTTACCCCCGTGTGCCTCAAGTATATCGCGGAGACATCCGCACCCGTTTGACGGCGATCGGACCGGGCCTTTAGCGGCATATCTCACCTCGCCCGCTGGGGGATTTGCCCCAACGCACCTTGCAAATACTTAGCCTTGGCGCTATCTCCAACAGAAATAGAGGGTTCGCCGACAGGCCCTGCTGGCACGTGGCGTGCTTCTCCCAAAGAGCAGCCTGGAAGTGTCGAGGGTGCATGGGGCAAGCGAACACATCGGATCGAAAAATCCTATAAACTAGGACTTAATACCTGCCCCACCAGTTTTGGGCCCAAGCACACCGAAGGAAGAGACCGATCTAATGACAAGACCTAAAGTAACCATTGACGGCAACGAAGCGGCAGCTTACTCGGCGTACCACGTCAGCGAAGTCTGCGCGATCTATCCCATTACGCCCTCATCTCCCATGGGAGAGTGGGCCGACGAATGGTCGGCCAAAGGGAAACCGAACGTGTGGGGCGCGGTGCCCACGGTCATCGAGATGCAGAGCGAGGGCGGCGCCGCCGGGGCGCTGCACGGATCGTTGCAGGCGGGCGCGCTGGCGACCACCTTCACCGCGTCTCAGGGCCTGCTCCTGATGATCCCGAACATGTACAAGATCGCGGGCGAACTCACCTCCGCGGTCATCCACGTGACGGCCCGCACGCTGGCCTCGCACGCGCTCTCCATTTTCGGCGACCACGGCGACGTCATGGCCTGCCGCCAGACCGGCTTCGCGCTGCTGGCCTCCAACTCCGTTCAGGAAGCGATGGACTTCGCGCTGATGGCTCATGCCGCCACGCTCGAATCGCGCGTTCCGTTCCTGCACTACTTCGACGGTTTCCGCACTTCGCACGAAGTGGCCAAGGTGGAGCAGCTCACCAAGGACGACCTGCACGCCATGATCTCCGACGAGCTGGTGCGCAAGCACCGCGAGCGGGCCATGTCTCCGGACCGGCCCGTGCTACGCGGCACCGCCCAGAACCCGGACGTCTTCTTCCAGGCGCGCGAGGCCTGCAACCCCTACTACAACGCCTGCCCCGCCATCGTGCAGAACGTGATGGACAAGTTCGCCGCGATCACAGGCCGCCAGTACAAGCTGTTCGAATACCTGGGCGCGCCGGACGCGGAGCGCGTCATCGTGCTGATGGGCTCGGGCGCCGAAGTGGCGCAGGAAGCGGTTGAGTACCTGGTCGAACGCGGCGAGAAGATCGGCATCCTGAAGGTTCACCTGTATCGGCCCTTCTCGGCGGAGCACTTCATCGCGGCACTGCCCGCCACGGTGAAATCGATCGCCGTCCTGGATCGCACCAAGGAGCCCGGCGCGGTGGTCGAGCCGCTCCACGGCGACGCGATCGCCGCCATCAGCGAGGCGTTCGCGGCCGGCCAGACGGCCTTCAAGCAATTCCCCAGGATCATCGGCGGCCGCTACGGCCTGTCTTCGAAGGATTTCACGCCGGCGCAGGTCAAGGCGGTCTTCGACGAGTTGGCCAAGCCCGCCCCGAAGAACCACTTCGTGGTCGGCATCGTGGACGACATCGGCCACACCAGCCTGGAATACGATCCCACGTTCTCGACCGAAGATCCCAAGACCATCCGGGCGCTGTTCTTCGGACTGGGCTCGGACGGCACGGTGGGCGCCAATAAGAACTCCATCAAGATCATCGGCGAGGACACGGACAATTACTCGCAGGGCTACTTCGTGTACGACTCGAAGAAGGCCGGCACCGTCACCACCTCGCACGTGCGGTTCGGCCCCAAGCCGATCCACTCCAGCTACCTGATCAACCAGGCGAGCTTCGTGGCCTGCCACCAGTTCTCGTTCCTCGAGCGCGTGGACATGCTGCACGCGGCGGTTCCGGGCGCGGTCTTCCTGCTCAACAGCCTCTTCGGCCCCGACGAAGTGTGGGATCAGCTCCCGCGCACGGTGCAGAGACAGATCATCGACAAGAAGCTGAAGTTCTACGTGGTGGACGGTTACCAGGTGGCCGAGAAGGCCGGCATGGGCCGCCGCATCAACACCATCATGCAGACCTGCTTCTTCGCCATCAGCGGCATTCTGCCGCGCGAGGAAGCGATCGCGGCCATCAAGACCACCATCAAGAAGACTTACGGCAAGCGCGGCGAGAGCGTCGTGAAGAAGAATTTCGACGCCGTGGACATGGCGCTGGCCTACATGCACGAAGTGAAGGTGCCGTCCGAAGCCAACAGCCTCACGGACCTGCGGCCGGCGATGCCCGCCGAAGCCCCCGAGTTCGTCCGCAACACGCTGGGCAAGATCTACGCCGGCTTCGGCGACGACCTGCCGGTGAGCGCTTTCCCGGTTGACGGAACCTTCCCCACCTCCACCTCGCAGTGGGAGCGGCGCAACATCGCTCTCGAGATCCCGGTGTGGGATGAGACGCTGTGCATACAGTGCGGCAAGTGCGTCATGGTTTGCCCGCATGCCTGCATCCGCGCCAAGGTCTACGAGTCGGACCTCGCGGCGAGCGCTCCTTCGACGTTCAAGTCCACGGCGGCGCGCTGGCGCGAATTCAAGGACAGGAAGTACACCTTGCAGGTGGCGCCTGAAGATTGCACCGGCTGCGGCCTGTGCGTCGAAGTCTGCCCGGTGAAGAGCAAAACGGAAGTGAAGCACAAGGCCATCAACATGGCGCCCCAGCAGCCGCTCCGCCAGCCGGAATGCGAGAACTGGGACTTCTTCAAGACCCTGCCCGAGACGGATCGCAAGGTTCTCAACCTGTCGCAGGTAAAGGACTCGCAGCTGCTCCGGCCGCTGTTCGAATTCTCCGGCGCGTGCGCGGGCTGCGGCGAGACGCCTTACCTAAAGCTCATGACGCAGTTGTTCGGCGACCGCGCCATCTGCGCCAACGCCACGGGCTGCTCGTCGATCTACGGCGGCAACCTGCCGACCACGCCCTACTGCGTCAACCATGAGGGCCGCGGGCCGACGTGGTCGAACTCGCTGTTCGAGGACTGCGCCGAGTTCGCTCTCGGCATGCGCGTTGCGGTCAACCAGCAGAAGACGTACGCCGAGCACCTGCTCCGCGGCATGGCTTCGATTGTGGGCGAACAGCTGACGGAGGCCATTCTCAACGCTCCGCAGAAGACCGAGCGCGACATCGAAGAACAGCGCGGGCGGCTCGCAATTCTCAAGCAGAAGATCGCGGATCTCAAGACCTCGCAGGCCCTGGACCTGGCGGCCTGCGCCGACAGCCTCGTGAAGAAGAGCGTGTGGGGCATCGGCGGCGACGGCTGGGCATACGACATCGGCTACGGCGGGCTGGACCACGTTCTGGCGAGCGGCCTGGATGTGAACCTGCTCGTCCTCGACACCGAGGTTTACTCCAACACCGGCGGTCAGGCGTCCAAAGCGACGCCGCTGGGCGCTGTCGCGAAGTTCGCCTTCGGCGGCAAGCCGCGGCCGAAGAAAGACCTGGCCATGATGGCCATGAACTACGGCAGCGTGTACGTCGCCAAGCTCGCGTTCGGCTCCAACGACATGCAGACGCAGAAGGCGTTCCTGGAGGCGGAAGCCTACAACGGGCCGTCTCTGCTGATCTGCTACTCGCACTGCATCAACCACGGGTACGATCTGGTCCATGGTCTGGACCAGCAGAAGGCCGCGGTGCAGTCCGGCTACTGGCCGCTGTTCCGGTTCAATCCGGACCTGGCCAAGCAGGGGAAGAACCCGCTGCAACTCGATTCGCGCGCGCCGTCTCTGCCGCTCGACAAGTACATTTACAACGAGACCCGCTACTCCATGCTGCGTCAGAGCCAACCGGAGCACGCCAAGGCGCTCTACGACCAGGCCGTGGAGGCCGTCAACAGCCGGTGGAAGCTGTACGAATACATGGCGGCAAAGCCCGGCGACGGCGGGGCCAACGGCAGCACCGAAACGCAACCGGCTCCGGCCGTGAAGGAGGAAAAGTAGTCATGGACCTCACGACAAAGTATCTTGGACTCAACCTGAAGAACCCGCTGGTGGTTTCGGCCTCTCCGCTCTCGGAGCATCTGGGCAACATCAAGAAGATGGAGCAGGCCGGGGCGGCGGCGGTGGTTATGCACTCGCTGTTCGAGGAGCAGATCGAGCAGGACAGCGAGGCGCTCGACCGCAGTCTCTCAATGGGCGGCAGCGCGGAGGCGGCGTCCTATTTCCCGAACGTGGACAGCTACCGGATCGGCCCGGAGACCTACCTGGAGAACCTCGCCAAGGCCAAGGCGAGCGTGAAGATTCCCATCATCGCCAGCCTCAACGGCGCATCGTCGGGTGGTTGGACCGAGTACGCCAAGAAGATGCAGCAGGCCGGCGCGGATGCGATCGAGCTCAACATCTACACCATCGCAACCGATCCGAGGGTCAACGCGGCCGAGATCGAGCAGCGCTATTGCGACCTGGTGAAGGAAGTGAAGGCCAACGTGCAGATCCCCGTGGCGGTTAAGCTGTGCCCGTACTTCAGCGCGATGGTGAATATGGCGATGCAGTTGGAACAGGCCGGCGCCGACGGACTGGTGCTCTTCAACCGCTTCTACCAGCCCGATTTCGACCTCGAAGCGCTGGAGGTCGTTCCCAGCCTGCAACTCAGCACTTCTTACGAGCTGCTGCTGCGGCTCCACTGGGTGGCGATCCTTCACGGCCGCGTGCGGCCGGACCTGGCCATCACGGGCGGCGTCCACACCTCCTACGACGTGCTGAAGGCGATGATGGCCGGCGCGCAGGTAACGATGATGGCCTCGGCGATTCTCAAGCGCGGCATCGATTACATCGCGACGGTGCTGGGCGAGCTACAGACCTGGATGGAAGAGCACGAATACGAATCCATCAAGCAGATGCAGGGCTCGATGAGCCAGAAGTCGGTGGCGGACCCGAAGTCCTTCCTGCGCGGAAATTACCTGAAGGTTCTCAGCTCCTACGCCCTCCGGGCGTAGGTTTCCTTGTCAACTCGAGGCCGCGGCTCCAAAGCCGCGGCCTTTTTTTGTGCGTCGCGATTACGGCTGCCCCTTGCTCGATCCTGTCAGCTCTTCGGGAGGCTCTTGGCGAACCTTTCTAGGACGTCAAACGCGGCCTGGTTGCTTGCGTTTCGCTCGATGAGGTCCTGCTGGATAACCACGAGTAAGCCGTTCGCCAGATCGTTGGCGAAGCTAAGTGCCGCTTCTCTAGTCTCGCTCACTCTGGTGCTCGTGGGACCGAGGACGTATCCTCCGGATGCACTCCTCTCGACGGTGTACTTCATGCGCATGACCCGTTCGTGATCGAGGCCAAGCGATTTTGCCGCTGCCGCCAGCGAGCAACGGTTTTCTTTGACGATACGGGCCAGAACGACCGCGCCGAGTATCGATACGCTCTGCTCGTCCTGATACAGCACTGCGATCTTCGCTTCGAGATCGCGCGCCGCTTCGAGGATCTTCTCGACGGTCTTGGAGTTCTCAGCGCCAATGCGTTCCAGACGCTTGAGGGAGTCGATGATGTCAGCCATGGCTTTGGGAAACCCCTCAGCGGTTTCAGCCGCGGGGCTGGTAGGGTAGGTCATGTTGTTCTCCGCGTTTAACGTCCGCCGACGGTTTGACTAGCCATAAGCCAGTCAACGAGTAGGATACCGCATCGGAAAGGCCGCGGAGCAGGAGATTTCCCAACCTTACGACACCTTCTGCACCCGCCGCAGCGTATAGATCTCGGAATTGATGTTCGAGTTCTCCAGACGCTTCCAGTCGTCCGCGACGTGTATCAGTTTCCCGCTGATGTGATTGGATCGCGGCGACGCCAGGAACAGCGCGAGCTGGATCTGTTTGTCGGGCGCTACTCCGCCGGTGATGCGCGACTGCAGCGCCTCCTCGTGCGCCTTCCATCCGGCGCGCTCTTCGCCCGCGTGCAGAATCTGGTCCGTCATGTGGCTGTAAGTGAGGCCCGGCGCGATGCAGTTCGCCTGGATGTTGTGGTCGCGCACTTCCTCCGCCAGCGTCTCGACCATCCGGACCACGGCGGCCTTCGAGGCGGCATAGGCCGAAAAGTTGGGCCGCGGCGTCATGTCGCCCTCGCCCGAGAGCACCAGAATCTTGCCGCCGCGCCGCTCGATCATTCCCGGCAGCACCGCCCGGCAGCTGTACATGACACCGAGGAGATTGGTCCCGATGGCCTCCGCCCAGGCCTTGGGTGGATTCTCCGCCAGCGGGCCGATGGGACCCTGGACAGCGGCCGACGCCACCAGAACGTGCACGCCTCCGAAATGCGAGCGCATGCGCTCGGCGGCCGCCAACATCTGCTCGAAGTCGCAGACGTCCGCGCGAATGCGGAGCGAAATGCCTCCGGCGTGCTCGATTTCGAGATGCGCCAGGTCGAGTTCCGCCTTGCTGCGCGCCAGCAGGCCCACCCGCGCGCCCGCCTCCGCGAACCCGAGCGCCAGCCGCTTTCCTATGCCGCGCCCCGCGCCCGTGATCAGTACCGACTTGTCTTTGAGCGATGTCACGCCTTACCGTCCCTCAGTCAGGGTAGTACAAGGCGCGGGCGTTGGGAAGCGTGTCGTGGCAACCCTGCGGCCCGCTGTATAATCGAAGTACGCTTGAAGCTTCAGGTCAGACAGAATACCGGCGCCGAATCGCCCGGACCATCCCTGGTTCGAGTGGGGCCGGCTACACCCTACATCCATCCCCGGGAGGACAATGAGCAAAGAAGACAGTATTGAAGTGACCGGAACGGTCGTCGAGAAGTTTCCCGCTGGGCAGTTCAGCGTGCAGTTGGATCAAGAACGGATCGTATTGGCCCACCTGGCCGGAAAGCTGCGGAGGAACCGCATCCGTGTGCTGGCCGGCGACCGAGTGACGCTGGAACTCTCACCTTATGATTTGACCAAGGGTCGAATCACCTACCGGCACAAGTAGCCCGCCTTCCCCCGTTCGCCCTTTCCGCGCCGGTGGCATACTGCCGGTCTGGCTTGACGTCCAGGTCGCTGCTCAGAACGTTTCCAGTGCCGCCTCGATTTGTGCGCAGCGCTGCTCGAGGAAGAACGCCTCGGCTTCGGTGAAGTAGCGATGGCGGGAGGGCCTCATCAGTCCGGCTCGAATCTCCGCCAGTGCCTTGCGCGCATTCCCGAGACAGGTCGCGGACTGCTCCGGGCTGCGCTGCAGCCTTGCGGAGTCGATGAAAGTCATCGCAAGATCGGACTCGATTCGAAGGAAATCAAACCAGGGCGCCATCTCAGTTGACGGCTCAGTTTGACTCTCGACGGGAGGAATGTCAACGCCAGGAGCGCTAATGCCGTGCGACCACCCGGCAGCGAGCGGCCGGAGTTCCCACCGTGCTACAACAGGAGGGTTGCCCCCTCAGAGCGCCCGCGTCGTCCTGTTCGTTTTCGGCACCCGGCCGGAAGCAATCAAGCTGTGTCCCGTGGTCCGGCACCTTCGCAGCCGTCCTGAATACTCGGTGAAGGTGTGCGTCTCGGCGCAGCACCGGGCGCTGCTCGACAAGGTGCTGGCCGCCTTCGAGGTCGTGCCGGATTACGATCTCGACATCATGCAGCCGAACCAGACGCTCTCGCAATCCACCTCGCGGATCCTGGCCGCGCTGGAACCGGTCTTCGAATCCGCGCGTCCCAATATTGTTCTCGTTCAGGGGGATACCACGACTACGCTGTGCGGGGCACTGGCCGGGTTCTACCACCATGTTCCGGTTGGCCACGTGGAGGCCGGGCTGCGAACCTGGGACCTGTCGCAGCCCTTCCCCGAGGAAATGAACCGGGTGCTGGCGACGCGGGTGACCTCGCTGCACTTCGCTGCGACCGAATGGGCGGCGTCGAATCTATATGCCGAGGGAGTTCCGCGGGAACGCGTGGCAGTGACGGGCAACACAGGGATCGACGCGGTCCTGTACGTTAGGGATAAGTTAATAGGCGGGACGCTGCACGGGCCGGAGTGGCCGCAACTGGATTCTTCGAAGAAGCTAATTGTCGTCACGGCGCACCGCCGCGAGAGCTTTGGAGAAGGTCTTGTCCGGATCTGTTCGGCACTGGCGCGCCTGGCGGAGCGGCCGGATGTCCAGATCGTGTATCCGGTGCACCCGAACCCTAACGTTCGGGGGCCGGTGGAGAAGTACCTGTCCGGACGGCAGAACATCGTTCTAGTGGAGCCGCTCGACTACGTGCCCTTTGTGGATCTCATGCGGCGCGCATACTTGTTGATCACGGATTCGGGAGGGGTTCAGGAAGAGGGACCCTCACTGGGCAAACCGATCCTAGTCTTGCGCGAGAAAACCGAGCGGCCTGAAGCAGTTGAGGCGGGGACCGTGAAACTGGTCGGCACCGACGAAGCCTGCATTCTCGCCGAGGCCGGCCGCTTGCTCGAGGATCGGGAAGAGTACGAGCGCATGGCACGCGTTCACAACCCTTATGGAGATGGGCGTGCCAGCTCCCGGATTGGCGACCTAATCCTCTCATTCTTAACCGAATATTCTGGGTAGTTCCGGGCTGGGATGCCCGGACTTTCGCCTCTGGAAGGGGCCGGTATTTGCATGGCTGCGGATATAATGGGGCCAGAAGGGGAAGCTGCCGAGATGAAAACTCCGGGGAGTGCTGGGAAGGCCAAGAAACCTGCCGTCGAGTCGCCGAATGACCTGGTGACCCTGCTTTCGCAGAAGGTCATAGGACAGCCCGCGGCGATGAAGTACATCGTGCCGTATGTCGAGATGTACCAGGCCGGGCTCTCGCCCGAGGGCAGGCCCGCCGGCGTGTTCCTGCTGCTGGGGCCGACGGGCACCGGCAAGACCAAGACCGTCGAAGCGCTGGCCGACGTGCTCCACGGCAGCGAAAAGAACGTCCTCAAGATCGACTGCGGCGAGTATCAGATGGAGCACGAGGTCGCCAAGCTCATCGGCGCCCCGCCCGGCTACCTGGGCCACCGCGAGACCCAGCCCATGCTGACACAGCAGAAGCTGAACGCGGTCACCAGCGACAAGTGCACGCTAGCCATCATTCTGTTCGACGAGATCGAGAAGGCCGCGCCATCCATGGTGCGCCTGCTGCTGGGGATCCTCGATCGCGCCAACCTGCGGCTGGGCGACAACACATCGGTCAACTTCGAGAACAGCCTCATCTTCCTCACCAGCAACCTGGGCGCGCGGGAGATGATGAAAGAACTGCATCCCGAGTTCGGCTTCCAGGCCGGGGTCGCCCGCACCGATCGGGCGGACATGTTCAGCAAGCTCGAGAGCATCGCGCTGGGCTCCGTCCGCAAGAAGTTCTCGCCGGAATTCGTCAACCGCATCGACGCCGTCATCACCTACCAGCCGCTCGACCACGAATCGCTGGCGGCCATCCTGGACCAGCAGATGGCGGAGCTGCAACGGCACGTCAACACGCGCCTGGGCGACCGCTACTTCAACATCGAGGTGCCGTTCGAGAGCCGGCAGTTCCTGCTGCGCAAGGGGACCAGCCCCGAGTATGGCGCTCGCGAGTTGAAACGCACCATACACCGGAATCTGACCCAGCCGCTGGCCACCAAGGTGGCTTCGGGACAGATCGAGCCCGGCGCGCGGGTCCGTGTCGACCTGGCCGAGGACAAGGAGAGCCTGATCATCCGCACGCTGGACTCGGGCGCGGTGCGCGCACCGCAGCATCCCACGGTGCTGCTGGTGGACGACAACCGCGACCTGCTGCGGTTCCTCGAGCGCCTGATGGCGCAGGCCGGATGGCGCCTCCTCACGGCGGAATCCGCCGCGGAGGCCCACGAGGTTCTCACGCGCCAGACTCCCAATGCCGCTCTGCTCGATTACCTCCTGCCGGACGGCAACGGCGTCGAACTCGGCGTCCTGCTGCAGAGGAAGCTGCCCGGCGTCCAGGTGATCATGATGACCGGCGCGCAGCTCACCCCCGAAGAAGAGGCGATCTGCCAGGAATACGACTTCCCGATCCTGCGGAAGCCCTTCCTGGCGAACGACGTCCTGAACCTGATCCGGGCGCGTCTGTTCCGATCTTCGGCGGCTTCGGTGTAGTACGGCTGCTCACTGCCCCGTCGGCGACGCTTCCCAGGTCTCGCTGACGCTGCGGCGGTTGGGGAGAGCAACCTCCAGCCGGAGTTGGACGTGCTCGCTGAGCCGGTGATAGGCCACGGCTCCGTTCCGCAGTTGGTCGCGGGTGAGATCGAGCGTTCGGCTCTGGCCCGCATCCGAGATGGTCAGGCTTCCACGCTCGGCCATGACGATCGGTATTGCCTGGCGATCCCATGTCAGGCGGATGTTGTCTCCGTACTGCAAAACCAGGAGCGAGATCGCATAGGGATCGCGGGGCGGCGGCACTGCTCGCGGAACCACCTTATCGACCTGCTGCGCCGTCGAATAACCCAGCACGAACGCCAGGCAAACCCATAGCGGCCCCTGCACCCACCACGACGCCCACAGCGGCCTACGGGAGACCGCAAGGGGCGCGGCCACGTCGGCCTGCTCGACCTCCGGTTCCGGCAGCGCGGCGACTTCCTGCGCGGCGGCGAGGTCGCGGTTGTCGTGCCCTGAAACCGTGAACTTGACAGCGGCCGACATGGGCTCGGTCCAGAAGAACAACGCCGCCTGGCTCCGCCGCAGGAAGCGCGGCTTTATGAGCAGTGCCAGATCGGCGCCTTCAGGAAACAAGTCCGCCAGCTGCATGTCGTCGCTATCCAAGGCCAGGCCGCGACGGGTGTGCGTGCGATAGAACCCCACCACGCCGATGTCCGTCTCAGCGCCCACGCCGTGCCGGACGACGGCATGGCGTAGCGTCTGCTTCTCGTCCTCCGACAGCGTGTACGACGGTCCGAACAGGTGTTCGCAGGGTATCTGCAGGCATGCCTCGATCCGGATGGTGATCGTTTCCTCGACGGTAACCCTGCCGAGGAGGATGCCGCCCACCTCGGCCCGGCGCCGCGGCATCAGCCCTCGCCTTCCTTCGAGGAGTATCGCTCCCGAAGCGGCGCGGGAGAGATAAACCGTCATGGGCTTGCCGGGGACTTCCCAATGCTGATAGAGGGCTTCCTCGGCACCTGCGAGCGTCTGCATACAGTTGAGTAGGACTATCGTAACTCAAAACAGTGGGGCAGGCGTCCACGCCTGCACCACGCCTGCAGCGGGTCTCCAGACCCCCCCAGCCTTACCGAGGGTCGCCCTTCGAGTCGAAACGGGCGCTGGAGGCGAGCGCCGCGCGCAGGCGGCCGCGATTGGGGCCGGACTTCTCCGCCGCATCGATCATCGACCGCAGCGTGTCCGGAAGCGACGCATCCTCGGGCAGCCGGAAGATCCACGGGATGTTGACCGCAGTCAGCGACTTGTCGCCGGAGATCGCAATCAGCGGCACGAAGCTCTTGATGGCGAGTTGCTCCGCCAGGTGGCTGGTATTGCGGTCCGTCGAGATCATGCCGATCGTGCTGGGCTCGTAGATCAGCTTCACCAACTCGGTCGAGCCTTGTCCCCAGGGAGTGTTGGCGGTGATGGGCACCACTTCGTAACGGCCCTTGTACGCTTCGAGCACGCTCGCCAGTTGCAGAGCCGCCTTGTCCGCGCCGGGACCGAACAGCCCGATGCGCAGAGGACCGGCGGGCGCGTCCGAGAGCGCCGGGCCGTTGTATTCGACCCCGCCCTCGCCCACGCGCGCGTACTCCTTCTTCATGGGATAGCGGCGATATTCGAGTTTCCCGTGCTTCACGGTGGCCAGATACAGCGGCACGATGTTCTTGCAGTTGGGATCGAAAACCATGTCGCCGGTGACGCCCTTGTAGTGATCTACGCCGGTGAGCGCGTCGCGGATCTGGCCGCGATTCAGGCCTCCCTTGCAGATGGCCTGAAGCAGGATGCTCATGGTGTCGTAGCCCAGGGAAGCGAAGGCTTCCGGGTCTTTGCCGAACTTCTTTTCGAAGCGCTGCTTGAACCCCACCCAGACCGGATCGTCCCGCGTCGGGTCGTACGGGTAGACGGCCTCGAACCCTTCCGCGGCGGCGCCGGCGGTCTCGATCAGCCCCGGCTCGATGGTGCGGAAGCTGCCGAAGGCCGGCTGCTTCATGCCCATCTCGCGCATCTGTTTGAGCGCGGTGCCGGCTTCCTTGGCGTCGCCCCAAATGACGATGCCGTCGACGCGCGACTCGTTGATGATGCGCAACTGGCGCTTGAAGTCCATATCCCCGGGCATCCACTTCTGTTCGATCACAACCGGGTGGCCCATGCGCCGCGAGACGTCCTTGAACTTCAGCACACCGAAGCGGCCGTAACGGGAATTGACGCGAAGAAGGGCGACCCGCTGCAGGCCCAGGTCCGTGTAGATGCGGCGCGCCAGCGTGTAGCCTTGGACGCGGTCGTCCTGAACCGTAGTGAGGTACCAGGGGATGATGGTCTCGGGAATGGTGGGGTCGGTGGACGCGCTATTGACGATGGGCACCTCGGCCTTCAGCGTCACGCGTAGCGCGATGTGAGTGGAATCGGCACCCACGGAGCCGAGCATAGCCCACACCTTCTCGTCGTACGCCATCTTGACGATTTCGTTCGACGACGCCCCCCACACCGCCTGGTCATTGTGGATCATCAGCTTGAAGGGCTTGCCGCCGTAGCCGCCTGCGGCGTTGGCTTCCTCGATGGCGAGTTGCACGCCGGCCAGCATCATCCTGCCCAGCGGCTCTTCGGGATGGTTTTCGAGGGGGCCGAGAAAGCCGATGCGGACCTCGTCTACATCGGCGGGCTTCAGTGTGGGAACATCGCGCGCCGCGCCGTTGTACTCAATCAGGTGGGTATAGAACTCGTAGTATGGTTCGCCGGCCTTGTCGCCGAACTTGGCGTAGGGTTCCATGTCCGCCGGCGCGTCCGCGTAGGGCCGGAGTTCGCGGTTCTTCGGTGGACCCGGAGGATTCGCGCCGCACGAGCACGGACCGGCGAGTCCCTGCGCCCACATCAGCGCCGCCGGCGCCAGGGCCAACAACAACCCGGCTGGCTTCATGCGCTCTACTCCTTCCGGAAAATCGCAATCGCCTCGATTTCCACCAGCAGCTCAGGCCTGCACAAGTGCGCCTGGATGCCCGTGGAGGCCGGAAGAGGGTCGAGTCCCTGCTCGGTGTAGAACGCGGTGCGCTCTTCGTTGAAGGCGTCGTAGTCGCGGTCGATGTCGCGCAGGTAGCAGGTGGTGCGCACGATGTCTTTCCACGTGGCGCCTTCGCTCTCCAGCAGCTTGGTGATGTTGAAGTAGGTGCGCTTGCACTGGGCACGGAAATCGCCGACGTGAACGGTGACGCCGTTCTCGTCGATGCTCGCCGTCCCGGAGATCAGCAACACGCAGATGTTGCCGAACTCGAGCCGCAAGCCGCGCGAAAAGGAGCTCGGCTTGGCATAGGCATAGGCCTCGTTGAGGCATTCGTAGTTGGTGATTGCCTTCTTCTCGATGTGTTGAGCCATGGTGGCTTCTTCCAGCATCTCATTGAGCGTCATGAATAAGTGCCTCCTCGGCAAAAAAGACCTTTAATTTCGCTTCGCCGCTAAGTGCTGCTGCGGCGTCTTGATTCGGATCCCGTGGCTCAAGCCGTGCGCGGTGGCCACCCAGATATCGTCACCCTGAAAATCCATTCCCAGGATGTAGTTGTGCGACGGCGCGGAATCCACCGCCACCTTCGTAACCGTTCCCGCCGCGTCGCGCACCGTCATCTCGGGTAGACGCGTATCGAGCGCCGAGCGGTACACGGACCAATTCACGCCGTCATAGTAGGCCAGGCCTTTGTCGGTCGCAAACCAGGCGCGATCGTTGTCGACGGCCTTCACCTGGTTCAGGAAGTTACTCGGCAGGCCGCTGTCCTTGTCCAGAAAACCTTTCCAGTTGCGGCCGTCGTAGCGGCTGGCGCCGAAGTAAGTGGCCGCCCAGAACACGCCCTTCCCCGGGTAACTCACCGAGGTCGTAATCTCGTGGATCAGGCCCTGGTCCTTCAGAACCACCATCTCGGTCTCGCCGTCCGGGTCGTTATAGTCCTTCCAGCGCGCGGTCTTGACGTCGTACTCGAGGATGCCGCCGCCCCACACCGCGTAATAGACTTTGTCCTCGGCCGCGGCAACCGCGTAAGTCCAGATCTCGTACATCGGGGTGTTGCGCTCGTTGAAGTGCTCCCACAGGTTGGCCTTGGTGTTATAGCGCGCACCGCCGGCCGCCGTCGCCACCCACACCCAGTCATCCTGGACCGTCACGCCGTAGACCACGTCGTTGGGCAGCCCGCTGTTCAGTTGGGTGAAGTTGTCGAAGCGGCCGGCCGAAAAGCGGCTGAGGCCGGACATGGTCGCGGCCCAGACGTCTCCGCTGCGCTTGTCCACGGCGACATAGAGCACCGCGCGGTGCGCCAGTCCATCCGCGGGCTTGTAGACTTTCCACTTGCCGTTTTCGTACAGCGCCAGGCCGCCTTCGGTGCCCGCCCAGACGTGGTTGCCGTCCACGCACACGTTGAAGACATGGTCGTCAGGCAGAGGGCTGTTGGATGTGGTGAAATTTTCCCAACGGAAGCGGGGCATGTCGGGCGGAGCCGCGGCAGCGATCCATACCGCAAACGCGGCGGCCACGAAAATCCTCATCGCTCGATTCCTCCTGCCGGCCGTGGATCGCGCCGTGAGAACCGCCGTGGCCGATCCGAGACTAACCCTTACCGACGGATTATAACATTCGTGTCCTAAATCTATAAATAATCAGAAGATACTAGTAGGAAGCTGTTACTTCAGCCGGGGCCCCGTCCAGACCGGTTCCAAGGGAATCGGGCCTGCGCTATCCTGTGTGAGCCAGCGTGCTCCGCGGCACAAGGGCGAATGAGCGCCAAGACCCTATCCTCGCCGACCAGCCGGCTGTTGATCGGCCTGGCGATCACTCTGGCCGCGGTCGCGGTCTTTTCGCTGTACGCGCTGCGACAGATCGCTATGCTCAAGGATCTCCAGGCGCGCACCGTGGAGCGGAACCGCAAGGACTCGCTCCAACTCCTGCGCATACAGAACGACCTGCAGTCGCTGGGCTTGGCCATGCGGGACATGGTGGACGGCAACGAACGCTATCCGATGGAAGCATGGCGCGGGCAGTTCCAGCGCACTCGCATCGACCTGGACGACGCGCTGCGCATCGAATCGGAACTCGCTCCGGAGACCAGGGGCCCGCGGCGGCACTACATTTCGAACGCGCTGGCCCAGTTCTGGACTACGGTCGAGCAGCTCTTCGCCATGGCAGGCAGTGGCGACACCGAGCAGGCGCGCATGTTCATCCGCACCTCGCTCGAAGCCCAGCAAGCCGCGCTGACCAACGCAGTCGCCCGTGCGCTGGTTGAAAACAACGAGATGGAGCAGCAGGCCGCAGCCCTCGTCCAGGCCATTTACGCGCGCGTGGAGCGGCAGATCTACCTGTTCCTGGCCGCGGTCCTGGTGGCGATCTCGCTTACCAGCCTCTACACGATACGCTCGAACCGGATGCTGTTCGATCGCCTGGCCGTCCTCTCCGGCCACCGCAGCGAGCTGGCGCGCAAGCTGATCACCGTGCAGGAGGAGGTCTTCCACTCGCTGTCCCGCGAGCTCCACGACGAGTTCGGCCAGATCCTGACCGCCATCGGCGCCATGCTGAGCCGCGCGGAGAAGAAGGGGGGCCTGCCGCCGGATTCTCCGTTTCGCACCGAAGTGGCGGAGGTCCGCGAGATCGCGCAATCCACCATCGACAAGATCCGCAGCCTTTCGCAGGTGCTGCATCCGCCCGTGCTCGACGATGGAGGCCTCGAGAAGACCATCGACTGGTACGTGCCGACGTTCCAGAAGCAGACGGGCATCGCCGTGCGATACGAAAAGACGGGGATCAGCCCCGCCGTCTCCGACCGCGTGGCCATCAACGTCTACCGCGTGCTTCAAGAAGCGCTGAACAACATGGCGAAGCACTCCGGAGTCCAGACCGCATGGGTGCGGGTGCGCTATGCGCCCGACCGGTTGGAGCTGGAGGTGGAAGACCACGGCGCCGGCATTCCCCAGCGGAACGGCGCGACGTCCGGGCAGGGCACGGGATTGGTAGCGATGCGGGAGCGTGCCGAGCTGCTGCATGGGAGAATTGAGTTCGTGCGGCCGGGCGACAAGGGAACGCTCGTCCGTCTGGAGATTCCGCTCGGGGAGGATACCGCGGCATGAGCGCCAAGATCACGGTTCTGCTGGTGGACGACCATGCGCTGGTGCGCAAAGGATTCCGGCGCATGATCGAGGACGATCCGGAAATTTCCATCGTGGGCGAAGCCAGCGACGGCAAGCAGGGCGTTCAGCTCGCGCTGCAGCTCAAGCCGCAGGTGATCGTCATGGACATGGCCATGCCGGAGATGGACGGCGTTCAGGCCACGCGCGAGATCCTGCGGCACCTGCCCAAGATCGCCATCCTCATCCTGAGCATGTACTCGCAGGAGAACTACGTGCACAATGCGTTCGACGCCGGCGCGCTGGGCTACATCCTGAAAAACGCCATGGATATCGACCTGCCCGCGGCCATCAAGGACGCCGCCGCCGGCAAGCGTGTGCTCGATCCAGGCCTGCTTTCAGCCGAGCGCGCGCCCGACGACATGTTCGACAAGCTCACGCCGCGCGAGAAACAGATCCTGCAGCTCATCGCGGAAGGGAACTCGAACAAGGAGATCGCCGGCATCCTCACCCTCAGCGTCAACACGGTGGCGGTGCACCGGGCCAACCTGATGGACGCGCTAGGCGTGCACCGCACGGCCGAGCTGGTGGTGTACGCCATCCGGAAGGGGCTGGTCACGCCGTGAACCGCAGGCAGTTCCTGTCAGGCCTACCGGCGCTCGTGGCCGCGAGCGCCCTGGCCGACAGCAAGAACGATCTGGGCTTTCGCTTCGAAGACGTAACCTCGCAGGCAGGAGTCCGCTTCGTCCACAACAGCGGCGCCTACGGCGCCAAGTTCTTGCCCGAGTGCATGGGCTCCGGGTGCGCGTTTTTCGACTACGATGGCGACGGCTGGCAGGACATCCTGCTGGTGCAGAGCATGGATTGGCCCGGGCATCGCAAACAGCGCACCGCGATGAAGCTTTACCGCAACAACCGCAACGGCACGTTCGCCGATGTGACGCGGCAGGCGGGGCTCGACATCGAGATGTACGGCATGGGCGTCGCCGTCGGCGACTACGACAACGACGGCTTTCCCGATCTCTACGTCAGCGCGGTGGGCCAGGGCCGCTTATTCCACAACACGGGCAAGGGCAGTTTCGTGGACGTGACGGAAAAGGCCGGTCTGGGCGGGCGGCTGGCCTTCAGCAGCTCCGCGCTATGGTTCGATTACGACCGCGACGGCTTGCTCGATCTGTTCGTGTGTAATTACGTGAAGTGGTCGCCGCAGCTGGACGTCTTCTGCTCCGTGGACGGCAAGGTCAAGCAATACTGCACGCCGGAGGCGTATCGCGGCGAGACCTGCTGGCTGTTTCACAACCGCGGCAATGGCACCTTCGAGGACGTGACGGCACACTCGGGCATCTTCGACGGCAGCTCGAAATCGCTGGGCGTGGCCATGTTCGACTACGACAACGACGGCTGGCCCGACCTGTTCGTCGCCAACGACACCGAGCCCAACAAGCTGTACCACAACCTGCGCGACGGCAAGTTCGAAGACGCTGCGGTGCGCGCCGGGGTCGCCTTCAGCGAAGACGGCAAAGCGCGCGGCGGGATGGGCGTGGACGCGGCGGATTACGACAACTCGGGCATCACGGGTCTGGTGGTGACCAACTTCGACAACGAGATGCTGGGGCTCTACACTCCGAACAAGCGCGGGATCTACGCGGATAAGGCGCCCGGCTCCGAGCTGGGCCGCCGCTCGCGCCGCAGCTTGGGCTTCGGCACTTTCTTCTTCGACGTGGACCTGGACGGACGGCTCGACCTGCTGGTGGTGAACGGCCACATCGACGACTTCAGCATGGTGCAGCCCGGCGTGCAGTACGCTATGCCGCCGCACCTGTTCCTCAATCGCGGCCCGAAGGGCTTCGAGGACGTGGCGCGCCAGGCGGGAGCGGCGTTCGCCGAGCCGAAGGTCAGCCGCGGGGCCGCCTTCGCCGACTTCGATCGCGACGGCGACGTCGACGTCCTGATCACCACCAACCACGGCCCGGCCTATTTGTATCGAAACGACCAGTTTTCCGGGAACCGCTCGATCCGCTTCCGGCTGATCGGCACGAAGTCGAACCGCGACGCGATCGGGGCCACCGTGCGCATCTACTACGGCGGCGAGGTAAGTTCGCGCGTGGTCAAGAGCGGGTCGAGCTATCTTTCGCAGTCGGAACTGGCGCTGACCTTCGGCCTGGCGAAGCGCGACAAGGTCGACCGAGTGGTCATCGCCTGGCCCAGCAGCCGCGTCGAAGAGTTCAAGAACCTGGCCGCCGGCCGGCTCTGGGAGTGCACCGAAGGCAAGGGCGTGCGCGACACCGGCCGCTTCTAGATTAAATTCGGGACAGTATACTCATTCACCGATTTTCCGGCGGCGGCCCGGCGTCCTCAAGCAGTGCTATCACTCTGGTCTTCAATAAGTTAACCGGCCTGCAGGGCATTCACTGCGCGATCCCGCCCGGCGTTCCTGACTGGAAATCAGGTCATCGACGGACCGCGGACGTTCACTTGGCGAGTCTCCTCACCCAGCATCTGAGCCGTCTTGCGGGCCACGCCGCAAATCGGTGAATGAGTATACTGTCCCGAATTTAATCTAGAAGACGAACTTCACCGCAAGCTGCAGCAGCCGCGGCGGCCCCGCCTGCAGGATCTGGCCGAATGCCGGAGATTCCAGGTCATTCTCAGGCAGACCGAAATTCGGATGGTTGAGCAGGTTGAAGCACTCCGCCCGAAACTGCACGCGCTGGGTCTCGCCGAGGGCGAAGAACTTGAACAGCGAAAGATCGACGTCTTCGATCCCCGGACCCCGCACCACGTTGCGACCCTCGTTCCCGAACTGACCCGCCTGCGTTTGCGGATTCAGTTGCACGAAGGGAGCGCGGCTCACCCACTGGTTCGGCGTGTGCGGCTGGCCCGCATTCGGATCGGAAATCAGGTCGGGCCGGCTCGAGTAGAAGCCGGTAATTTCGGGCGCGCTGCCCTGCAGGGACACGTTAGCGCTGTCGTACACGGTGAAAGGCGTTCCAGACGACAGACTGGCGATGGTGTTCAGCTGCCAGCCGTTGATAAGGAAACCAGCGGCCCGTGGGGCATCCCGCCACTTCGGCAGCGCCCAGCTTCCGCTGAACACGAACCGGTGCGTGGCATCGAAGAGCGAAGGGCCGTGCTCAGCCGCCAGGTTGAACGGGTTCTGAGCCAGGTCGTTTTCGCCGGCTACCAGCGTGGGAGCCGAACCCGCTACGTTCAGCGTCGAGATATAGTCAAGGCTCTTCGAGTACCAGTAGGACGCCAGGAAGCTCAGGCCATGTGAGTACTGCCGTGAGAAGGCCGCTTCAAGCGCGTGGTAAGTGGAACTGGAATTGTCCGCCAGCAGCCCCACCGATCCATAATTGCAGATACCTTGCGCGTTGCACGTGGTGTACTGCCTCATCTGGTTGTTGTTATTCGGATTAACGCCCGGCCCGTAAATGGTGGGATTGGCCTCTATGAAGCGCGGCAGGTGCGTACCCTTATTTCCGACATAGCGAACGTCGAGCAGATAGGTCCCCGCGATCGCTTGCTCGATGGAGAAGTTCCAATTCTGCGAATACGGTGGCCGCATTCCCGATTGCACCGTCAGCACGGTCGCAGGCGCAACGAAATTCTGGGTACTGAACGGCGGCCCGGCGCTGCCATAGGGATTAGCCAGGTTGAATCCCGGCCCTGGCAACTGGTACGCCTCGGTCCACGGCAGCGCGCTGACAGCGGCCTGCAAGGGCCCCCCCGTGCCGTTCGTGAAGCCGTCGTAGAAAATACCGTAGCCGGCCCGCACGATGGTTTTGTTGCCGCCGAACGGATCCCAGGCGAAGCCGAGGCGCGGCATGAATTCCTTGTAGTCGATAGGTGCAATGCCCGCCGGCACGCCGGGATCGCCTGGAAACAGCAGCCCGGCCGGCGCGTTCGGATAGATCTTGGATTGCTGGCCCGGCGCCCACGCGTTCATGCGATTCCTGATGTCAACGTACGGCGTGTTGACCTCGTATCGGAGACCAAGGTTGAGAGTCAGGCGCGAGTTGATCCGGTAGGCGTCCTGCGCATACCCCGCCGCGATCCACTTACGAAGTCCGCGGTCGAACTGGCCGCCGCCCTGAAAGAACTGCACCGATTGCCCCAGCAGGAAACTGGCGAAGGAATCGCTGGCGGGGAAGGGAGCGAACACGAAAAAGCCGTTCGTGGCAATGCCGAACAGAACGTTGATCTGCTCGCGGGTCAGGTCGGCTCCGACCTTGAGGTTGTGCCGGCCGCGCGACACGGCCAGCGAATAGGACCCCTGGAAGTCGTTCTGATATGTGTTCTGCGGACCGGTAATCGGATTGCCCAGCGATGCGTACCCGCTCACGATGAGATACGGAACGCCCTGGTTCGGCCCCAGGGTGGGCCCGTATTGGAACCCCAGGTCACTCCCCGGCGCATGATTGGTCGCCTGTCCCGCCTTGAACAGATTCCGGAAGAAGGACACGCGCGCCGTCTGCACGGTGTGCGGCGAAAATGTGTGGACCCAGGAGGCGGTGGCCGAGTTGGTGACTATGTCGTCCGTGACCGGGAATCCGGGCACGCCGGCTCCCGCGATGGGCAACGGGTCGAACTGGTTAAGCGACGACGTTGCGTACCGCGCAAAGAGCTGGTCGTTGTCGCCAAAGTAGTGATCAAGGCGGAAGCCGCCCTGGTCGTAGTTCGTCGATCCGATCTGGGTTGATTCAAACACGTTGGTGCCGATATTGGGCAGCGGATACAGTTTCGTCGCAGCGAGAGCGATCGAATTCTGCATGTACGGTGCGATCTGGTTTCCCGGGAACTGCTGCCCGGTAAAGTAGTTGATGAGGGGAGCCGGCTGCCCCGTTGTGGGATCGGTGAGCCCGGAGAAATCTCCGGTCCGCTCCGCGGCGGTGGGCACGATAGCGGCCTGCGTCTTGCCCTCGCTGTCGCGCTGTCCTTCGTAGTAGACGAAAAAGAAATCCTTGTCCTTGCGGATAGGTCCGCCCAGGGTGGCGCCGTACTGATTGCGGTGCAGCGGTTCCGTCTGCGCGGCGAAGAAGTTGCGCGCGTCCATGGCGTTGTTTCGAAGAAACTCGTAAACATCGCCATGAAAACCGTTGCCTCCGGACTTCGTCACCATCGACGTCGTCGCGCCGCTGGTCTCGCCATATTCGGCGGGCGCGTTCAGCGTGAGGATGCGAAACTCGGTCACGGCATCCACCGGCACGCGCAGGGCGTATCCGCCATTCACGCTGTCCACGTTTGAGGCGCCATCCAGCAGGTAGTTGTTCGATTCCGGCCGCTGCCCGTTCACAGCGTAGGCCTGGCCGCTGCGCGCTATACCGCCGGCCTCGGCAAGGCCGACCGTCATGGGCGCCACTCCCGGCTGCAGCAGCCCGAGCTGCGTCAGGTCGCGTCCGTTGAGGGGCAAGTCCGTCGCCTCCCGTTCGGAAACGACGTTACCCAGGGTGGAGCTGACATCGACAGTCGCAGCACTCGCGGTCACCGTCACCTCGCTCTTGCCGCCCTCCACCGCCAGCTTGACGGGCACTCGCACCGTGCGATTGATGTCGATCCGAATCGGCGAGGCGCTGAACGCCGTAAAACCTTGTGCCGAGACATGCAGTTCATAGTCGCCCACCGGCAAGGCGGAGAAGCGAAAAGAGCCGTCCATGCCGGAATGCTGCGTCGCGGAGAAGCCAGTCTGCGTGTTTCGCGCGGCGACCAGCGCCTGCGTCACGACCGCGCCCGACGGATCGAGGATTTGTCCATCCAAGGTCCCCGTCGGATCTTGCGCACGCGCACTCAGGCACGCGAAGAATAGGAACAGAACACTCAATTGCTTCATGATTGAGACCTCCACACCCCGGCTGCATCTCTTCGGGTCGAGTGGGCACACTTGCCCTCACGGGACCCATAACAGCTTTTTGCGGGACTACCCCTCTGCGCCACGCCCGCCTTGAGCGAGCCTTACTATCACTTATCACTCTAACGGCCGTGGGTCAATACAGAAAACGTGTTACATGGTTTTGACTAGTAAGCGGACTCGACGCGATATTCGGGCTCTGTCACCTCGCCGAGGCCAGCGTTGTGGCTCGGGTCCGGCAATTAGCTCACCACAGGCATACTTCCGCCAGGATGAGGCCCTCATCCGCTACGTTCTAACCGAGCCGCCGGATCGGGTCAGCTACCGGATGCTCAATCCGACCGACCAGGAGATGCAGCGAATTGCCAATATGGGCCTGCGGGCGGGCATTCTGGAAAGCGATATTCGCGACAGTCGACCGCTCCTTTATCCCGGACACAATCCACGCGGCCGACATACAGTGATCCGGTCGCGCTACAGCGTCTTCAGATATTCGATCAGATCGTTTAGCTCGTCCTTCTGCAGATCGTTCGTTAGGCCGTGCGTGTCTTTGGGGTTGAAGACCGTCCAGATCTCCTCGAGCGACTTGGCTGATCCGTCGTGCAGATACGGCGCGGTGAGGGCGATGTTACTCAGCTGCGGAACGTCGAACAAGGGTGAGCGATCGGTCCACTTGCCGCTGCCGACATCTGCAAGCTGCTGGTTGGTATAGTGCGGACCGGAGTGACACACGGGGCACTGGTTGTTCTCGGGAATCGGCTTGCCGTTTTTCCCGCGCGTGCGCTCGAAGATCGCTTTGCCTCGCTCCTGCGACGGCGTCAGCTCTCCGTTCGGCAGGCGATGGCGGTTTGGCCGCAGCGGCAGCGCTTTGATGAACGCAACCAGGTCCTCCAGCTCGTCGCGCGAGTAACCCTGCGAACGGTAGAAGAACTTCTCGGTCCGCGGGCCACACTCGGTTTCGAGATCGGGATTACCGCCGTTCCATTTGAACGGCGCGGTGTCCTTGATGTCCTCGAGCAGCCGGTTATCCACGATATCTTTGCCGAAGCCGTCCGGCTCCAGGTCCCATTGAGCGCCGTCGAAAGTCGCCTCCAGGTGACAGTTCGCGCAGCCAAAATGACCCTGGAAGCCGAACCGCGCGCTGAAGAACAAGCGCTCGCCCCGGCGCTCCGCGGAGAGCTGGGCGGGTGCGCCGAGCGCGATCGTCCGCACCGCTTTGCGCGTCGCGGTGTCCACGACGGAGATCGTGTCGTCGTTGCGGTTGGCCACGTAGAGACGGCTGCCATCCGGCGAAAGCGCCATGCCCTTCGGCGCTACACCGACTGGAATGCGGCCCGTCACATAGTTGGCGGAAGCCGAAAGGTCGTTCGCCACGGTCTTCCGCTGGGCGGGTGTAAGCGAGCGGATGAACCTCAGCAGCCGCGCGACATCGACCACGGTCACGCTGTCCGAACCGGTCGTCGAGACATAGACCACGCTCGTGTCCGCCGCGATGACGACGCTGAACGGAGGAGTATAGTAGCGATCCAGTTCGTCGATCGGAACCTGCACCAGTTCGCCGGTGTCCGCGCCGAAAACCGAGATCGCGTTGCCCATCACCCAGCCATGCTCGACGTGCGCCAGCGGCACCAGGTTCTTGGGCCGCAACTCGGCCGCCACGCCCAATCTGCCGTCCCTCGACATCGCCGCGTGGAAGATGCCTGCGGCGTTGTACAGACCATAGCGGTCTACCACCATCTGCCGCGCCGTGTCGATAACCGTAATCTCGGACTGCGACGGCGTTCGGAACTTACCCAGATTCGGATAAATATGCGTCGAGTAGATACGCGCGCCGTCGGGCGAGAGCGCCAGGTAACTCGCCCCCCTTCCCGCCAGCAGACGCTTGATCTCCGCGCCGGTCTTCAGATCGATCACCGAAACGTCGTTGCTGATTCGGTTAGCCGTGTAGAGGAACGACCCAGAGCGGTCTGTAATCGCCGACGTGGGCTCGGAACCCGCGCGCAGGGTGCGCACCACCTTGAAGGACGCCAAGTCTATCTCAGAGACGTCGTCGCTCCAGGAGTTCACGACATAAGCGCGCCGTCCATCCGGCGATAGCGTGACCCCTTTCGGCACAGGGCCCACCGCGATGCGGCGCGACACGCTGCCGGAACGCGCATCGACCACGGCCAGTTCGTCCGTGCCCTCGCACACCACGTATAGAGTGCCGCCATCGGAAGACGTCGCCATCTCGATCGGCGATGGATAGCGCGGCTTGGGCTGGGCCCCGCAAGTGGCGACAGCGAGCGTCGCGGCGAGCAGGATCCGGTTCCGCATGGCTACTTCTCCTCGATGGTTACGATGCGATCGGCGGCGACGTTCTCCATCACCTGCGTCGACCCGCCCAGCCACTTGACCACCACCCTATCCACTTTCGTGGCCGCGCCCAGGCCGAAATGCACGCGCGGATCGTCGCCCGAAAGATAGCCCGACGAACCGACGCGCTCGCGCTGCTGGTGCAGGGCGCCGGCGACAATCTCGATCTGCGCGCCGATGCCGTCTCGATTGGTTTTCCCTCGTCCCGCTCCCACCAGCTTGAATGCGATCCAATGATTCGCGTTTACCGTGACGTTGCGGAGCAGAACCGCCGGCGCGCCCAGGTTCACAATGTAGGCGCCGATCTTGCCGTTGTTCTCGAAGTCGGCGAAAGCGGCCCCGCGCGCCACGGTCTTGGTTTTCGCAACGTAATCGCCGGCGCTTGGGGAAACGTCTTCGAACTTGAAGCCGCCCAGGTTGCGGAAGACGCTGTGCTCCATCGGGACCATGTGAATCAGTCCGCCGTGTGCGATAAACAGGTCCTCCCAGCCGTCGTTGTCGTAATCGTATGCGCCGGTCCCCCAACTGGTGTATTGCGCGGCCGCCTGCGAGATACCGCACTTCTCAGTCACGTCCTGGAACTTGAGATCGCCGACATTTTTCATCATGCGGTTGTACTTCGAGTCCGAGACCCAAAGGTCGGTCTTGCCGTCGTGATCGAAGTCGAGAAAGATCGGGCCCATGGCCGAGGTGTTCTCGCCGCTCTGTCCGTAGGCGACCCCGGCGGAGACGGCGATCTCCTTGAACGTCCCGTCCTTCTGGTTGTGGAACAGGAAGTTCTCTGTCTTGTCGTTGGCGACGTAGATGTCCGGCCAGCCGTCCCGATCGAAGTCGCCCGATGTTACGCCCATGGCGCGGCTCTTCAGCTCCGCGATGCCGGACTTCTCGCTGACGTCGGTGAACGTACCGTTGCAATTGTTGTGGAACAGCATGTTCGACTCGGGCTCGTAGTCGAGAGGCCCCGGGTAGTTATCCGCCGCGTAGTAAGCGCGGTAAGTGGGATCGAACTTGACATACCGGCCGACAAACAAATCCAGGCACCCGTCGCGGTCGTAATCCACGAACACCGAGCCGATGGACCAACCCGGAACCTTGAGCCCGGCCTTCCCGGTAACATCCGTGAACGTGCCGTCGTGGTTGTTGTGATAGAGGATCGCTCGGCCGTAAGCGCTGACGAACAGGTCCTGCCATCCGTCGTTGTCATAGTCGGCGGCAATGGCGCCCATGCTGAAGACGTTCGCAGCGACGCCGGCCTGCTCGGTGACGTCGGTGAAGTGTCCATTGCCGTCGTTTCGGAACAGGTGGTTGTGCGGGGGCGTGGCGGGCGGCTTGCGCAGAGGATAGGGATGCATTCCCTTTTCGAGAGGGATGCCGCTGACCACATAGAGGTCCATCAGCCCGTCGTTGTTATAGTCGAACCACACCGCGCCGCCACCCGTGCTTTCGAGGAGCGACCCCAGTTTCTCGGCGCCGAAGCTGTGCGTGAACTGGACGCCCGCCTTTTCGGTCACGTCTTCGAAGCGGATGGGAGGTCGCGCCTGCTGAGCTGCCAGCATCGCCAGGAACGGAATGGACAAAAGCAGTTTCCAGTACTTCATGGCCACCTCAATGAACGGGTAAACTCGGCTTGGTCGCCTTTGGCGAAGCGGTTTTGTCAGCGTGGCAGTTGCCGCACATCTTGACCGGATCGGTCGTGCGCAGCAGCACCGCGGGAACAGCGTTGTCGGGCGTGCGCTCGGGCCCGGCGTGGCAGCCCACGCAAACCCGCTGTTCGCCTCGCCGCGCCCAAAACCAGGTCCGCATGTCACGCACCGTTTTCGAGTTGCCGTCCAGCAACTCGAAGCGGATCGGTCGCTCGCTCGGCACCTGCACGTAGAAAGAGCCGTCCTGCTCCACGGTCGTTTGGCCCAGCAGCATGGTTGCGCCCGCGTCAGTCTGGCCCCACACGCGGACCGCCTTAACCACGCCATCCGGTATCGCGCCCTCGCGCGAAGTGTAGACATTCAGGCACAGGATGTTGGCGCCGTCGCGATCCCCCAGGCTCGACGGGTGGCGCTTGGGAACCGCGTGAGCGCGCACCATGACGGGATCGAGCTGGTTTGGATTGGCGCTCATCCGGGGCTCGAGTTCCGTGTGGCCGATCCTCATCAGACGAAGCGTGAACGCCCCGCCCGCGGCCCCGCGCCACGGGACCAATAGTTCGCCGGGCGCTGGCTCGGCGACCGCTCCGGCGTATTCGCCTTCCGGCAGCGTGAGCGGAAGCTCCACCGCGCGCGCCGAGGTGAACCGCGCCAGGCGCGTGCCGCTTACGAACACGATGTCGCCCGACGAAACCTGCCGGCCAGAGTGCCGGTCGCGGCCGTGATCGCAGCGTACGGTCTCGACTCCGCTGCCGTCCGCATAGACGGTGTACACCTCGCGCATGCCCGCACCATGAGGCGCGTCGAACAGCACCCGCCCGTCGAGCAGAGCGTCAGTCGGGATGTGATTTCCGCCACCGTAAGTCAAGCGCAGTGGCGTGCCCCCGGCTAGCAGCGCGAGCTCGACCTCATAGCCTGCCGCCGTGCGCCGCGCGTAAACGAGGCTATCGCCCGGCATGTAGAGCGGCCGGATGCAATCTTCGTTACCCGACGTCACGCGCCGCGGCGAGCCGCCCGCGATGCCGGTCTCCCAAATCGCCCACGGATCTCCAGGCTTCTGTTTGCCCGCGAACAGCACCCGCGTGCCATCGAACGATACCGCGGCATCCGCGGAGGCCGCAAACACCGGGACAAACGCCCGCGCCGGACTCGTTTGAACGAGCATGAGCCGGGCGCCCGAAGGGAACCGCTCGCCGCCTTGCGGATCGTAGCGCGCCGCTTCGGTGTAAAGATATGCCGAATCGGCGCCCGCCATCGCACGCGCGGACAGCAGGAAGAGGACAGTAAGTAAGTAGCGGACCTTGAGACTAACCACTCCGAAAGATTATAACGTGCCCTATTTCAAAGCACCTATAGTGCGTTTCCATTAGTGGGTTTGTTGCAGGCTGCTTCTTCCACCTCCCGGTACACGTCGCGCTTGGAGAGGCCGCGCTCGCGAGCCACGGCTTTCATGGCATCCATGCGGCTCATCCCGGCCCGCTCGTAGGCCTCGACGGCTTCAGGAATCGGCGTCTCGTCCTGCTCTTCGTGGCGGTCCGCTTTGGCCACCAGTAGGGTGCATTCGCCTTTGAGCGTGATGTGGGCGTGCCGCAACTCCGCCGCCGTGCCGCGCAGGAATTCCTCGTGGAGTTTCGTGATCTCACGCGCCACCACCACCGCCCGCGGCCCCAGCACTTCTTCGATATCCGCCAGCGTCTCGAGCAGCCGGTGTGGAGCCTCATAGAAAACCAGCGTTGCCAGCTCGTCCTTGAGCCTCTGAAGCGTCTTACGGCGCTGTGTGGAGCGGGGAGGCAGAAAGCCGCCGAAGTGGAACTCGTCGGTTGGCAGCCCGGAGGCGGCCAGCGCCGCGAGCGCCGCCGATGGACCGGGCAGGGGCTCGACGCGAATCCCTTTGGCGACGGCCTGCGTCACCAACCGGTAGCCCGGGTCGGAGACCAGCGGCGTGCCCGCGTCCGAGACCAGCGCCACGCTCGCGCCAGCCTCCAGCTTCTCGATCAGCTCCTGCGCGCGCACCGTCTCGTTGTGCTCGTGATAACTCACGGTGGGCTTTTGAATGCCGTAGTGGTCGAGCAGCTTGCGCGTCTGCCGTGTGTCCTCGCAGGCCACCAGATCGGCTTCGCGCAGCACGCGCAGCGCGCGCAGCGTGATGTCTTCCAGGTTCCCGATTGGCGTGGCCACCAGGTACAGCGTTCCAGGCATGTGTTACCAGTCTAATGCGCTCAGCACCGAACCGCGACCGTCAGGGGCCCCCAAGCGGACCCCCAGCACCGAACCGTGACCGTCAGGGAGCGGATCAGCGGGAATATTCCGCGCACCGCGGCAGTCTGGCACGTTGGAGGGAATTCAATGGGACATTACATCAAACACAATCACGGGTCGCGGAGGACGGCTGCGTATGGCCGGCGGCCGTTCCCTCCCGGGTGGCGGAGCGCTGACCAGCTATGCTGACCAGCTATATTGAATCTGTGGAACGAACCTGGCAGCGCGTGCTAGCCATCGGCCTCGCCTTCGTGGTGGCGATCGCGTTCACCTTCGTCTTCGCGTTCCGGGCCGGACGCCGCGCGCGCCACATGCGCACGGAAAACGAGCCCATCCAGGAATGGATGACGGTTCCTTTCATCGCCCACACTCACCACGTCCCGCCCTCGGCGCTCTTTCAAGCCATCGGGGTCGAGCCGGAGTGGCCGCACGACCGGCGATCAGTTCGCCGCATCGCCAACGACCTGCACCGCCCCGCTCCTGAACTGATGGCCCAATTGCAGCGCGCCCTCGATGAGGCTGCGCATCCGACCCCCCGGCCTTGATGAACACTCAGATCCTCGCGGCGGTGTCGGAGTACGGCACCCCGGCCCTTTTCGGAATCGTGACCATTGCGGCCGTCGGCGTGCCGCTGCCCATCACGCTCCTTTTGGTGGTCGTGGGCTCGATGGTTTCACAGGGCACTGTGAGCCTCTGGTGGGCCATCGGCGCGGCCGGCGCCGGTTCCATCCTCGGCGATCAGGCCGGCTACGCGATTGGCCGCTGGGGCGGGCCCGCCGCCGTCGCCAGGCTCAGCGCCGTGTTCGGGAAGCACGCCGGCCTCGAGGCCATGGAAGCCAAGGCGAAAGCGTGGGGCGGCCCCGGCATTTACATCACCCGCTGGCTGCTCAGTCCGCTGGGGCCGTGGATCAATCTGGCCAGCGGCACGGCGCGCTACCCGTGGCACCGATTCCTTTTGTGGGACGCTCTGGGCGAGCTCACGGCCGCGGTCGTGTTTATCTCCTTGGGACGCTTCTTCAGCGACCGCGTGATGGCCCTGGGTGCCGTTCTCGGCGACCTGACTTGGGCGATTGCAGGGCTGCTCGCCGCCATCGTTCTCGGATATCAACTGTTCGCCTACCTGCGCCGCGCGCGGGCGCGGTGAGACGGGCCTCGCCGTCTTACTCGAGTTCCGCCGTCAGCGTCGCGCCGCCCATCTCCGCCAGCACCGCAACCACCTTCACCGCCTTGCGGGTCTCCTTCGCGATCCAAATCGTCGCGTTCTCCGAGCCGCCGTCGGCCGACGAAAGCGCGACCTTGAAGGTATCGAAGGTGCCCGCCGGGACGGTTACGCTCTCCGATCCCGCCACTTTTAGCGCAATCAGCCTCAGCTTCTGCTTCTGCAGATCGAAATTGCGGAATGTCGTGGTGTAGCCGTCGGCGAGCGGCAACAGGGCGAGGCTCTGTGGCCCGCCCGTTTCCGCAAACAGCGGACCACCCAGGTCGGCCGAGATCGGCGTCTCCTTCCCGTTCATGTTCACGGTCCCCGAGGCTTTGCTGCCGTCGACGGCAAGGTCTATCGTCGCCGGCCCCTGCTTTACGCTGCGCTTGCGGACAATCAGCGTTCCCTTTTCGAGCGTGGCGGTGTCGGTCATCGCTCCCATGGGCGATTCCACGACATCGCTGACGGTCCAGGCGCCGTCCTCCTCGCGGATCGTGGTGGTCAGGCTGAGCGCCATCTTCTGGGCTCCCATCTCGATCCCGGCTTTGTACTTCCATGTGCCGGGCTGCATGGCCACGGTCACCGCCGGCACACCCACCGCACCCGCATCGACAACCTTCGATACGGTCACGGTTTTCGGATCGACCGTGATTTCCTTGAGGCGGGCCACCACTTCAGGCGTCCCGTCCTGCTGATAGCGGCCGTCCAGATACTGAGCGAAGAACTTCTCCGTGGCCATGAACATGGCCATGCTGTTCACCGGACGCGCGAAGCCGTGGCCTTCGTCGGGCGCGAGCATGTATTCCACCGGGAACCCGCGATCGCGCAGCGCGATGACGATCTGCTCCGCTTCCCGGCGATTCACCCGGGGATCGTTGGCGCCTTGCACCACCAGCAGCGGAGTCTTGATGCTCGACGCCTTCGTCAGCGGCGAGCGCTCCGCGAGCCATGCCTTGCCCTGCGGAGTGTCCGGATCGGCCATGCGGGCGTACATAATCTTGCGCCCGGCCTCCCAATACGGCGGGATGGATTCGAGCAGCGTGATCAGGTTCGACGGGCCCACGATGTCCACCGCCGCGCGGTAGAGGTCGGGCGTGAAGGCGACACCGGCCAGCGTGGCGTAACCGCCATAGGAGCCGCCGACGATACCCAGCCGCTTCGGGTCGGCCATGCCCTCGGCCACCAGGTACTTCATGCCCCAGGTAATGTCGTCCTGCATCTTCGCGCCCCACTCGCCGTTGCCCGCGTTCAGGAACTTCTTGCCGTAGCCCGTGGAGCCGCGGAAATTGGGCATCAGTACGGCGTAGCCGCGATTGGCCAGGAACTGCGCGATCGAGTTGTAGCCCCAATTGTCCCGAGCCCACGGGCCTCCATGCGGGACCACGATCGTGGGCAGCGCCTTCGCCGGCACGCCCTTCGGCAGCGTCAGGTAAGCGGGAATCTCCAGTCCATCGGACGACTTGTACGTGATGGCCTGCATCGAAGCCAGGCTCTCGCGAGGCAGCTTCTCACGGATCTTGTACTGTAACGTCAGCTTGCGAGTCTGGCGGTCGAACAGATACGTCTCGCCCGGCTCGGTATCGCCGTGGGCAGTCACCAGCCAGATCCGATCGTCTTTGGTGTGCGAACCGAGCCCGACCTCCAGGCCCGGCAATTTCTTCTCCAGCCACTTGTAGTCGGCTTTGAGCTTCTTGTCCTTGAAGTACCGGCGCGTGCGCTCGTCCGTGTACGTGGTAAGCACCAGCTCGTCGGTGGCCTCGGAGAAGAGCTCCCGGCCGACATCCACCTTATTGAGCGGATCGGACTCCACCTTCTCGAGCTTCTCGGTTTGCGGATCGAACAGGACCAGCGAGGTGAGGTTGGCGTCGTCACCCTTGTTGGTTTCCATGTAGACGCGCTTGCCGTCCTTGTGAAACTGCACCGGGCCGCACGACTCGAAGACCGTGCAGGAGTAAACCTTCTTGAAGCCGTCGGCATCTACCCGAAGGATTTCCTGATCCCCGTTATCGGCCACGCGGAAGGCCAGGCGAAGCTGGCCCTGCAGATCGAAGTTCCAGCCAGCGATCCGCTCCGTGTTCTTGCGGATCAGCGTGCGCTCGCCGGTCGAGATCTTCAGCCGGTAGAGGTCATGCCACGCCCTGTCGCGATCATTGAGCCCGATGTAGACGATGTCGGGATCGTTCTTCGGCGCGGCGAAGAGCTCAACCCGCACGCCCTTCAGTCCGGTCAGGTCGCGCGAGGGCGGGGCGTCTGCCCCGGCCGCGGGCGCCGCCGCCGGATCCACCGCGAATGCGTTGAAGTTCTCGTCACCGTCGGTGTCCTTGACATAGACAACGTACTTGCCGTCGCGCGTCCACAGGAAGCCGGGGATAGGCCGCTTGGTCTCGGTGGTGAGAAGCCGGGCGGCGCCGAACGGCTCATCGATCTTCTTAACCCAGACGTTGCGCGTCGATTTCCAGGGCTTGATGAAAGCCAGGTAGCGGCCGTCCGGCGACAGCTCGGCGCCGATGATTTCGGGATCTCCGAACAGCAATTGCCGGTCGATCAAAGGCGGTAGACCCTGGGCAGAGGACCGCCCGGGCAGCACTGCCGAGAGCATAGCTATGGCGACGACTGAAGTTCTAACGAGAATTGACATGGTTGTCCCTCTGCTCTTGATACGATCCCCCGCGACAGGAAGTTCGATTACTTCCATCCGTGTTCATCCGTGTTCATCCGTGTTCATCCGTGGCCAGTAGTTTATTGGCTCGCCGCACGTGCTGCTGCGCCACGGCAACCAGCATCTCCGCGACCGACCGGCCTGTCACCGGATGCCGCAGGTTCGGCGCCAGCTCGGCCAGCGGCTCCAGCACGAACCGCCGTTCCGCCAGCCGCGGGTGCGGCACCTGTAACTCGTCCGCGTCGATCACCGCCCCGCCATACAGCAGGATATCGATGTCGATCGTGCGCGGTCCCTTGGGCTTGAGGCGCCGCCGGCCGAGCACCTGTTCGATTCGCTGCACCCGCGCCAGCAACTGCTTCGGAAACAAATCCGTCTCGGCCTCTACCACCGCGTTCAAAAACCACGGCTGGTCATGAACCTCGAGCGGCTCGGTCTCGTAAAAAGACGAGACGCGCACCGCCCGGAGTTGAGGCTCGGCCAGAAGGTCCACGGCGTCGCGCAGGTTCCGCTTGCGGTCGCCGATGTTAGACCCGAGCGAGAGATAGACCGTCTTGCTCACGGAAAAAGCGTGCTCTGCCCATTGTCGCGCATGCGGCGCGCAACGCCGAAGTACTCGAAAGCACGGTCGGTGGCCATCCGGCCCCGCGGGGTGCGGTCGAGGAAGCCAAGCTGAATGAGGTACGGTTCGTAGACTTCCTCGATGGTGTCGGGCTCCTCGTCGATCGATGCAGCGATGGTGTTCAGCCCCACCGGCCCGCCGGCGTATTTCTCGAGGACCGTCAGCATGATCTTCTGGTCGATCTCGTCCAGGCCGAAGCGGTCCACCTCGAGCAGATCGAGCGCCGTGCGCGCGATCGCGCCGGTGACGCGGCCGTCGGCCCGGACCTGTGCGTAATCCCGAACGCGCCGCAGCAGGCGGTTGGCGATGCGTGGCGTCCCGCGACTGCGGCGAGCGATTTCCTCGGCGCCAGAGTCCTCGATGGCGACCTGCAGCAGTCCGGCCGAGCGCGCTACGATGCGCTTCAGTTCCTCCATCGCATAGTGGTTGAGCCGCAGCACCAGGCCGAACCGCCCGCGCAGCGGCGCGCTCACCAGGCCCTGCCGCGTGGTGGCGCCGATCGCCGTGAAATGCGGAATGGGCAGCGAGTGCGTGCGCGCCCCGGGCCCCGCACCGACGAGAATATCGATGCGGAAATCCTCCAGCGCCGCGTACAGCATCTCCTCGATGTCCGGCATCAGCCGGTGAATCTCATCGATGAAGAAGACCTGCCGCCCGCGTATCTGGCTGAGGATGCCGGTCAGGTCGATCTTCTTTTGGAGAATCGGGCCGGAGGTCTGCTCGAAGTCCACGCCGAGCTCGGCCGAGATGATGGACGCCAGCGTGGTCTTGCCCAGACCGGGAGGGCCGTAGAGCAGAACGTGGTCCATGGCGTCGCCCCGCCGGCGCGCAGCTTCGATCGCGATGGAGAGGTTCTCCTTGAGCTTGGCCTGCCCGGTGAACTCGGCGAGCGTCCGCGGGCGCAGGCTGGCCTCGAAGAGCTTGTCGTCCTCCTGAGCCGTGGGCGAAGCAATGCCGCGGTCCCGCATGAGAATACAAGGTTAGCGCGGAGCGGCGGGCTGGTGGGGCGGACCTGGCCCGGGGCCGGTCCAGAGTAGCATTGAAGGTGATGGTGCGTCCTGAAAGACGCGTTGTTCTAGCAGGTGCAAGTCCTGTCCGGGTAAGCGCCGGAGCGCCCGGTAGCAGACTCCAGCCGGAAGGAGAGATCCGACCGAGCCAAGCGGAGTGTCGAAAGCCCTTGAAAAAGAGGGGAGCAAACCAGCGGGCCGCAACAATTCGTGAACGCAATAGCCTCGTCAAATTATCAGCCGAAAGGTGTTCGAGAGGGCCGAGCCGCTCATTTCACGGCGAAGGCAACAGACAGCATCCTGGACCGGAAGGGATGCTGGACCTCTCCGGGGTCTCAGGCGTTGGCACGTTGGGACAGAGCAACGTAGAACAGGAGAGGCCCTCCCTGGCAGCCTCGTCAGGCAAAGACCGGGCGTATAAGGCCGGATGGCTGAAGTCGCACGGAGCCAGGAGGGAGTCCGAGAGGTCCGTAGTACCGATGAAGGCGTGCAAGACAACGCGCTGGAGGGAAGGGGCCTTGCTTTGATCACGCTTGCCAGGAGGTAAGTGCGAGGGCATGCCGGAGACGGCCAACACCCCCGATGAAAAAGTACGAGAACTCCAACGCAAGCTATGGGTGTGTGCCAAGCGGAGTAAGACACGACGGTTCCACGCGCTGTACGACCGGATCTACAGGAGTGACGTTCTGCGGGAAGCGTGGAGGCGGGTGCGCAGCAAGCGTGGCGCGGCGGGGGTCGATGCCGAGACGATCCAGGCCATCGAACAACGAGGCGTGGAAGTGTTTCTGGCGGAGATCGAAGCGGCGCTGCGGGCAGGTCGATATCGCCCTTCCCCGGTGAAGCGGCGATACATTCCGAAGGCAGATGGGAAGCAGCGGCCGTTGGGAATACCGACGGTGCGGGATCGAGTGGTGCAGATGGCGGCGAAGCTGGTGATCGAACCGATCTTTGAAGCGGATTTCCAGCCGTGCAGTTACGGATTCCGTCCGAAGAAGAGTGCGACCCAGGCCTTGGAAGCAATCCGCGTAGCGGGCAACCAGGGCTTGAACTTTGTCGTTGATGCGGACATTCAAGGCTACTTCGACAACATCCAGAGGGAAACCCTGATGGAGTTGGTGAAGGAGCGGATCTCGGATCGAAGGGTGCTGAAGTTGATCCGCCAATGGCTGGAAGCCGGAGTGATGGAGGACGGCACGGTGAGGGAAACGCTGGCGGGGACCCCGCAGGGCGGAGTGATCTCGCCGTTGCTGGCCAACATCTACCTGAACAAACTGGATCGGATCTGGGCGGCGCGGTGTAGCCAGCTTGGGATACCGGTCCGGTATGCCGACGATTTCGTGGCCCTATGTGGCACGGAGTCACGGGCCAGGGAAGCGCTCCGGCGGATCGGGCTGGTGATGGACCGGCTCGGTTTGACACTGCATCCAGCGAAGACGCGGCTGGTGGACTTGAGAGGCGGTCGGGAGAGCTTCGTATTCCTGGGATGCACGCTTCGCAAGAAGCGGAGCATCCAGCGAAACCCTCGCAAGCATTACATGCAGCGGTGGCCGAGCCCAAAGGCGACGAAGAAACTTCGGGAGCGCGTGCGAGAGTTGACCAGCAAGCAGCAAAGCGGGAAAGACGTGAAGCGGATCATCGCGGAACTGACGCCCGTGCTTCGCGGCTGGGGGAACTATTTCCGGACGGGAAATGCCGACCGGGAGTTCAACAAGATGGACACCTTCGTGGTGCAGAGTCTGCGACGATGGCAGTATCGGCGGGGCGGGCAAAGAGCGACGAAGCGGGCACCATTCACCGGCGATCAGCTTTACGGGATGGGCTTGCACAAGTTGATGGGCACGGTGAAGTACCCGGCGCAAGCCGCACCTAGAAGATCATCGTTAAGCCGTGTGCGGGAAAACCGCATGCACGGTTGTGTGTCCAGCGAAGGCTGGCGTTGTTCAGCGGGGGACAGACCCACCGAGGCAAGAGTCAGAAGCCTCGTAGCTTGGATAGCAGGGAGGAAGGAAACGGAATCCCTGAAACCTATCGACGAAGCCGTCCAAGGGATGGCGGCGAGTCATCGGGCCGTAACGAAAGTGAACGCAGTGGTGGCCTCGAAAATGCTAACCCAGGGGCCGAGCCCGCAACCGTAGGGCGAAGGCAGCATGGGGCGCCGCAGACTGACCGAAGCGGCGTCGCCACTCTGGCGGGGTGAGAGCGGCAGCACGATGGCAAGGACGCGCTAAGCAACTGGAGAAGCCCTCCTCGTCCCGTCGCGAAATCGGCGGAGCAGGGAAGCCGTATAACCGGAGAACCCGGGAAATCGGTGGAAGGCGAGAGGGTGGCGGAGGGACTCGTAGTAGCGGTGAAGCGGAGTAATGTCCGTGGAGCGAAGGAGTCCTGCTGATTGCAATGGCTCTGACAAGACGGAAGGCAAGGGTGAGATGACAAAGGCACCCATTGGTTTGCAGGACCTGAGGAAGAGCCTATACGTCAAGGCGAAGGCTGAACCAGCCTGGCGTTTCTGGGGTTTGTACGTCCACGTCTGCAAGAGGGAGACGCTCCAGGCCGCTTACGAAAGCGCGAAGGCCAATGACGGGGCTCCTGGCAGTGATGGAGTCACATTCGAAGCCATCGAGCAAAGCGGGGTGCAGGGTTTTCTCGGGCAGATACGGGATGAACTGGTAGCACAGACGTATCGTCCCATGCGGGCACGGCGGAAGGAGATTCCGAAGGACGGGGGCAAGGTCCGCGTTCTTTCGATCCCCTCGATCCGTGATCGCGTGGTCCAGGGGGCACTGAAGCTCATCCTGGAGCCGATTTTCGAGGCTGATTTCCAACCAGGGTCGTATGGATACCGGCCCAAGCGGACAGCTCATCAAGCGGTGAACCGGGTAGCGGAAGCCATTGTCGGATACAAGACGCGGGTCATCGACATCGACCTGCGCGCCTACTTTGATAACGTGAAGCATTCGATTCTGTTAAGCAAAGTGGCGCGGAGGGTCCAGGATGCCCAGGTGATGCACTTGCTGAAGATGATGCTGACCGTAACCGGCAAGCAAGGCGTTCCCCAGGGCGGGGTGATTTCGCCGCTGCTCAGCAACCTGTACCTCACCGAGGTCGACCGGATGCTGGAAAGGGCGAAAGCAACCACGCGTTGCGGCAAGTACACCTACGTCGAATATGCACGTTTCGCAGACGATCTGGCGATCTTGATTGACGCCTATCGCCGTCATGACTGGCTGCTGAAGGCGGTGGAAAGGCGGCTACGGGAGGAGTTGGCCAAACTGCAGGTCGAGATCAACGAAGAGAAAAGCCGAATCGTGGACCTCGCGCAAGGGGAGACCTTTGCGTTCCTGGGCTTCGATTTCCGTCGCACTCTGAGCAACAGCGGGGTGTGGCGGCCGCAGTACACGCCGAGGCTGAAGAAGCGGACGGCGCTGCTGGAAAAGCTCAGGGAGATCTTCCGGCGGTTTACCAGCCAACCGGTGGAGCGGGTGGTCGAACTGATCAACCCGATTCTCCGGGGGTGGGTGAACTACTTCGCGGTGGGACATTCGAGCCGGTGCTTTTCGTTTGTCAAAGACTGGGTGGAAAAGAAGGTCCGGCGGCATCTGATGCGCGCCCGGCAGCGCAAGGGTTTCGGCTGGCAGCGGTGGAGTAGGCAGTGGCTCTACGGGGAACTCGGGCTGTACAAGCAGTACCGGGTCCACCGGCCAGAGGCGCTGCTGAAAGCCAATCCGGCATGATAGGTCTCATAAACGTTGACGTGAAACAAGCAGGAAAGCCCAGTGCGGGAAATCCGCACGCTGGGTTTGACGTGGCGGGAACTGGAAACCGGCTCACGGTTCGGCTAATGAGGCACTCCCAGAGGAAACGGGGAGCAATGGATAGGCCGGACCTGCGGAGCAAGCGGCGCCAGCTCCCGACCCTACTGAAAGGGGATTACATGGAAACGGGCCAGCAGCAGTAGCTGGTACCGCGCCATAATCTACCAATGAGCAAATGGTGCGCCGTCGTTGCGGTCGTGTTCTTCAGCATGGCCTTCGGCCAAGTGAAGCCCGGTCAGGCCGTCGACACGACGCCACCTCAACCGGTCAGTATTTCAGGTCGGATTGTGGACTTCACTGGCACGCCGCTGCCGGATCAGACAGTCACTCTGAGCGGCAACGCCCAGAGCCGCATCGCCGCCCAAACCAACCAGAACGGTAACTTCAACCTTCCACTCGTATCTCCAGATCAACGCTATTCACTGCACATTGAGGCAACGGGTTTGAACTCCACGGTGGTCGACCTCGACGCAGAGAAGCTCGATGTGGACACGGGAGACATTGTCATCCAGCCCGTCAGCCCGGTCAACCGCCGCCCGCCTTCTCCACTTCACATTCGTCGCATTTCCGCCCGTGTCACGGATACGAATGGCGTTCCCGAGCCTGGTAGGACTCTGGAATTCGGCAGTCGCGACGGCAGACTTAGCATTCTTAAAACAAATCGAAACGGGTACTTTGTCTTCCCCGCTGTCAGCTACGACGAATACGGCATCTTCGATATCACCGAGCACGGCATCGCAGTGCCTGTGGCGCTGTCTGGCGCTTTGACGGCGGTAGGGAAGATCGAGATCTCCGAAGGACCGGACGTCGATTTGGGGAACATCGCTCTTCGGCAATCCTCTTCCAATAATGGATTGATTGGTGACATCGTTGGTCCGGTGACGACTTTGAACGCGAAGACGGCGTCCATCGCCGCCATCTTTGTTGGTGCGGGTGGAGCAAGCATCATCGATGACAACGGCAAGGTCGTTCATCAACCGAAGGAAAAAGAACAGGTGGGGTGCAGTACGCTCCGCATCTCCAAAGACCGGAGTGCGGTGGGATGGCTGGTCGACTCCGACTTCTGCTGCACGTCATACCCGCTACAGTTGATACTTGTGGTGTACCGGACGGGCGAGCCCCTGCACCGGTTCACAGGCGACGGCCGGGCGATTTTCGGCTGGCAGTTCGTGCGCGGCGGAACGCAAGTTGCCATCTACCAGGACTTCCCTCACGGCACCCCAGTGCCACACTACGAATTGCGTGACATCGCGACGGAGCACTTACTCGGGAAATGGGATAGCGATCTGACGCCCAAAGCGCCATCCTGGGCACAAAGACTGAAGCAGTAGGTCACGACCTTCGCCGGTCCCTCTACAATGGAGTCAGTGTTGGTCACGATTCCCCAGCATCCGCAGCCGCCGCGCCCCGACTGGCTCCGCGCGCCCGCGCCGGTCGGCGCCAACTACCGCGATCTCAAAACGCTGATCGAGCGCCTGCGCCTCCACACCGTCTGCGAGAGCGCAGCTTGCCCCAACGTGGGCGAGTGCTGGAACCATCGCACCGCCACGTTCATGATTCTCGGCAACGTCTGCACGCGCCGCTGCGGATTCTGCGCCGTTCAGAAGGGAGCGCCGCTGGCCGTGGATTACGACGAGCCCAACCGCGTCGCCGAGGCCGCGGCCGCCATGGGCCTGAAGTACGCCGTCGTCACCAGCGTCAATCGGGACGACCGCAAGGACGGCGGCGCCGAGCTGTTCGCCCTCACCATCCGCGCCATCCGCGAGCGCATTCCCGGCTGCCGTGTCGAGGTGCTGATCCCCGATTTCCAGGGCTCGCACGCCGCCCTCGAGACGGTCCTGGAAGCCGCCCCAGACGTGCTCAACCACAACACCGAGACCGTGCCGCGCCTCTACCGCCAGGTCCGCCTCGGCGCCCGCTTCGAGCGCTCGCTGGACATCCTGGCCCATTCGAAGGCCGCGCGCCCGGAGATCCCCACGAAATCCGGCCTGATGCTCGGGCTCGGTGAGAACACCGACGAGGTGCTGGGCGCAATGCGCGATCTGCGCGCCCACGCCGTCGATATCCTCACCCTGGGACAGTACCTGCGGCCGTCACCGAAACACCTGCCCATCATCCGCTACGTTCCGCCCGAAGAGTTCGCCGACCTGCGCCGGCAGGGAATCGAGATGGGGTTCGCCCACGTAGAAGCCGGCCCGCTCGTGCGCAGCTCCTACCACGCCGCCGACGCGGTCTGAGATCAACCCACCCGCGCCAGTCTCCGGATCGCCAGCCACGTGCACACCACCGTCACGGTTGCGAGGACGGCTATGTGGACAAGAGGCTGCCAACCGGCGTTGGGCACACCCATCGCGTGCAGCGCCAACTGGTGCAGGTGAAACGCCGGCGAAAAGCGCTCGATCCGCTCCATGGACTTCGGCATCGGGATCAGAAAGCCCGAGAGGTAGATCATCGGCAGATACGCCAGGTTCACCAGCGCCGGCGCTGCCTTGGCCGACGCCCGGGTTCCGACCAACAGCCCCATCGCGCCAAACGGCGCCGAACCCAGTATGCAGACCACCGACAGGGCCGCGAGCTGCCCGGCCGCAAGCTTCAGGTGACCGAGAGGCAAGGCCGCGATCATCGTGGCCATGATGATCGCGACGAACAGCATGGACATCGCCAGCTTCGCGAACAGCGAAGACCCGGGCGGCATCGGTAGCGCACGCTTCAGCGCGAACAGGCCCTTCTCGCGCTCGGTCGCCACCGAGATGCCGAAGCCGAACATCCCCGGCCCCAGCACCCCGAAGATGGTGAAGCCCATGAAGAGGAACAGCGCCGCCTTCGGATCCTTGGCGAGCGCATCGCCGTAGAGCAGCACTCCGAACAACAAGTAGAGCGCCACCGGCAACCCCAGGAACGGCCCGGCAAATGCCGGGGAGCGAAGCAAGCGTATGCACTCGTACTTCGCTTCGGTCCAATAAGCGCGCAGCAGCCGCCCGTTCGACATCGGGACGGGAGACACCTCCAGACTCGCGGTCATTTTGTGCCCTCCTGTGTGAGTTCGGTGAAAGCCTCTGCGAGGCCGGCGCGCCGAACCTCGAGTTCCTGCAAATCTTCGTCGCAGCCGAGGAGTTGCCGGACGACGGCCTCGGCATTGGTCGCGGTAATGTCCAGCCGCGGGCCATCGCGGGTGACACTGCCTACCCCGGGCCACTCACGGAGCTGCTCCACCGCCAGAGTCGAAATGCAGCGGATGCGCGTACGCACCACCAGCGCGCGCATCTCCGGGACGGTGCCCGACGCCAGCACGCGGCCTTTGGCAAGAACCACCACGCGATCGGCCAGCGCCTCTGCCTCCTCCAGGTAGTGTGTGGTCAGCACGATGGAAGCGCCGTCGTCGATGAGCCGGCGCAGCGTCGCCCACATCATTTCGCGAGCCTGGATATCCATGCCCACCGTGGGTTCGTCGAGGAACAGCAGCTTCGGCCGTCCGCACACCGCCATGGCGAATTGGACCTGGCGCTTCTGCCCGTTCGACAGCTTGCCGTAAAAGCGGCGCGCCAGGGGCGTGATGTGAGCCATCTCCATCACCACCTCGGTCCGCGCCGGATCCGGGTAGTAGCTGGCCACCAGGTCGATCTGCTCGCGCACGCGCAGATCCGCCGCCGGGTTCACCTCCTGCATCATCACGCCGATCCTGCGCCGTGGTTCCACCCGCGGAGGCGACTGTCCAAACAGCCGCGCCGTGCCCTGTTCCGGTTGCAGCAGGCCGAGCATCAGGGAGATCGCGGTGGTCTTCCCCGCCCCGTTCGGCCCGAGAAGCGCCAGCAGTTCTCCCGGGCGCACCTCGAGGTCGAGCCCGTCCAGCGCCACTACGGTTCCGAATCGTTTGGTCGCGCCCTTCAGTTCCGCCAGGTAGTTGTTGTCGATGGTCATTTTTCCTCCTGCGGCTACACCCTCAGTCTGCGGCCTGAACCGCCCCCAGGGAAAGTGGATTTTGACCAAAAGGCCGAACCAGGGGACTAACCGTCAGGGCGCTGTGGGCCTATCCCCACCCAGCACCGAACCGCGACCGGGAGGGAGCGGCCCCCCTTAGAACGGATTCTCCGCCAGTGCCCGCAGCCTCGCGTTGTACGCACGCCCGGATTGCAGCCGGACGCCGTTCGCGAGCGTGATCGCGTACTCGCCGTGCAGCGCGGGCTGAAGCTCTTTGATCCGCTGGACGTTCACGATCACCGATCGATGGATGCGCACGAACGTCTCCGGGTCGAGAGACTTCTCCAGCGTGTTCATCGTCACGTGAATCAGGTGGCCCGCGCGCCCGGCGTGCAGTTGAACGTAGTTCTCCGCCGCCTCGATCCAGTCGATCTCGTTGACGTCCACGAAGACCGTCTTGCCCGCGGACCGCACCGCCAACCGCTTCAGGTACCGCGGCGGCGAGGCGATGGTCTCGAGAAGAGAGAGGATCTGCCGGCTCGCCCCCTCGGCGGGTTTCGCCTCCAGCCGCTCTTTCGCCCGCGCCAGCGCCTGCCGGAACCGCTCCCCGGTAACCGGCTTGAGCAGGTAGTCGATGGCGTTGATCTCGAACGCCTGAATAGCATACCGGTCGTGCGCGGTGACGAAGACAACCGCGGGCATGCGCTCCGCGCCCACCTCCGCTACCACCCCGAACCCGTCCATCTCCGGCATCTGCACGTCCAGAAACACGAGGTCCGGCCGAAGAGTTCGGATCGCCGCCACCCCTTCGCGGCCGTCCTTGGCCTCGTGGATCGCCATGACCTCGGCGTCCTCGGCCAGCAGCATGCGCAGGCCTTCCCGCGCCAGTGGCTCGTCGTCAACAATCAGCGTCGTGATGCGCATGGACTTCCATCGTGTTCGTTTCCGAAGCGGCGGGCGCCTCGCGGTAGGGGACCACCATGACCGCCACGGCCCCGCCCTGCGCGCCGTTCCCGACCGTCAGCCGCGCCGCATCGCCATACAGCCGGTTGAGGCGCGCCCGCGTGTTCGCCAGCCCGATTCCGCGGCCCTCGATCGCCTCCGCGGGCGGCAATCCCGGCCCATCGTCCTCTACCTTGATCTCGACCGTCCCTTCGACGCGCGTAGCGCTGATCCGCAACCGTCCCGCGGCCGAACGCCGCCCGATACCGTGCCGGATGGCATTCTCGACAAGCGGCTGCAACCCCATATGCGGCACCGCGGCATCGAGCACCGCCGGATCGACGGCGATTTCAACCTTCAGCCGGTCCTGAAAGCGAACCTGCTCGATCGAAAGATACAGCTCCAGATACTCCAGCTCGCGGCGCAGCGGCACGTCGTGCGCTTCCACATCTTCGAGAACGCACCGCAACAGATCGCTGAGGCGGCCCACCATTTCCTCGGCCTGCGGTCCCTTCTGCTGGCGCACCAGCACCATGATGGCGTTCAGGGTATTGAACAGGAAGTGCGGCTGGAGCTGCATCTTCAGCGCGCTGAGTTGCGCCCGCGCCAGTTGCGTCTTCATCTCCGAGGCGTCCAGTTCCAGCTTCAACGCCTGCCGCTCGCGCTCCTGATACTGGCGGTAGTAGCGGAATCCGGCCTGCGCGCCCAGAATCGTCCAATAAGTGATCACACCCTGGTGAAACCCGATGATCAGCAGAAAGGCCAGGGTCGACACGAAGTCTTTCATGATCGTCGGGAAGATCTTCATCTGAGCCAGGATGGCACTCTCGACAACCAGCTGAACGATCGAGACAACCACGCTGAGGGGCAGGTGAAGCGCGGTCCTGCGCGGCCAGTACCGGCGTGAAAATGCGAATCGTCGCCCGAGCCAGAGGATCACCGGCGTCAGCAACCCCCAGATGTAAACTCCCACCAGCCAGGACGCCAGGTAGTGCGACGCCGGCGTAGGTTCCCGCGAGGCGAACTTCTGCATCAGGCTTTGCGTGAAGAAGAAGAGGGCGACCGCGGTCCACGCGCCAAAAGCCGCGGCGTAGTTTCTCAGCCGCCGTTTGGCCGCACTTTGCATCTGACCCGCAGGTTACCGCAATACAACCGCCGAAGGGCGCGCTGATTGACGAACCGGCCTGACGCTGTGACCAGCCGGCCTCGAGCGCGGGCGTGCGGGCCTCAGGCCTCGGCCGCCTCGGGCAGCTTCAGTTCCTTGGCCTGCCGCCAGAGGCGCTCCAGGCCATAGAATTCCCGCGCGGCCGGAGAGAAGACGTGCACGATGAAGTCGCCGTAGTCCACCAGCACCCACTCGGCCTTGGCGTATCCCTCGATGCCCAGCGGCAGCTCGCCGGCCCGCTTGAGCTCGAGCTGAACGCCATCGGCGATGGCCTGGACCTGGCGCGAGTTGGCACCCGAGCAGATGACGAAGAAGTCCGTGAACGTGCTGACCTCCCGCAGGTCGAAGACGCGGACTTCGGCGGCCTTCTTGGATTCGGCGGCGCGGACCGCAATCATAGGTGCCGCGGCGTCGTCGCGGGCTGGCGTAGTCTCTTCGCTGTTACTTCGCAATCAACTCCTCTGCCTCATCGTACTACAATCAAGAATCGCTCCAGACCCATCATGACAGAGTCTCCAACACGTATTCTCGTACCCGCCGAGCGCATCCAGGCCCGCATCCGCGAGCTGGGCGCCGCCATCGACAAGGACTATCCCAACGGCGTGCTGCTGGTCGCCATCCTCAAGGGCGCCTGCTTCTTCCTGGCCGACCTGGCGCGCGCCATCACTCGCCCCGTGCGCATCGATTTCATCGGCATCTCCAGCTACGGCAAGGGCAAGACCACCTCCGGCGAAGTCAAACTCACCAAGGATCTCGATTCCACCATCGACGGCCTCGACGTGCTGGTGGTCGAGGACATCATCGATAGCGGCATCACCCTGAGCTACCTGGTCAGCGTCTTGGAACAGCGAAAGCCCCGCTCGTTGCGCATCGTCACGCTGCTCGACAAGCCGGACCGCCGCGTACGCCCCGTGGACGTCGCCTACGTCGGCTTCCAGATCCCCGACGAGTTCGTGGTCGGCTATGGCCTCGACTACGCCGAGTTGTACCGCAACCTCGCCGACATCTGCGTGCTCGAGGTGTCCCCCGCTCCCGTGGTACGGTGAAGGCATAGGGGGGCGCATGCAATACCGCACTCTTGGATCTTCGGGTCTTCGTGTCTCCGCGATCGGGCTCGGCTGCATGGGGATGTCCGAGTTCTACGGCCCGCGCGACGACCGCGAATCCATCGCCACCATTCATCGCGCCATCGACCTCGGCGTCAACTTCCTCGACACGGCCGATGTCTACGGCCCGGAGACGAACGAACGGCTGGTCGGGCAGGCCATTCACGGCCGTCGCGACCGCGTCGTGCTCGCCACAAAGTTCGGCATCGTACGCACCGGCGACCCGCGCTTCCGCGGCGTAAACGGCCGTCCCGAATATGTCCGTCAGGCCTGTGAGGCGAGCCTGGAGCGACTGGGCGTAGACACCATCGACCTCTACTACCAGCACCGCGTCGATCCGGACGTGCCCATCGAGGAGACCGTGGGCGCCATGGCCGGCCTCGTGGCCGAAGGCAAGGTTCGCTTCCTCGGGCTTTCCGAGGCGGCCCCCGAGACCCTCCGCCGCGCCGCCGCCGTGCACCCGATCACGGCGCTCCAGACGGAATACTCACTGTGGAGTCGCGATCCAGAGGACGAAGTCCTCCCGACCTGCCGCCAGCTCGGCATCACGTTCGTGGCCTACAGCCCGCTCGGCCGCGGCTTTTTGAGCGGCAAGATCAAGAGCCCCGAGGACCTGTGGCCCGACGATTTCCGCCTCACTTCGCCGCGTTTCCAGGGGGACAATTTCCAGCGCAACCTCGACGTGGTCGAGCGCGTGCACGCCATCGCCGCCGCGAAGTCCGTGACCCCGGCGCAGCTTGCGCTCCGTTGGGTGCTGGAACAGGGCCAGGACATCATCCCGATCCCGGGCACCAAGCGGCGCAGCTGGCTCGAAGAAAACCTCGCCGCCCTCGATATCGCGTGGACGCCCGACGACGCCGCTCGCATCGCCGACGCCGCCCCAAAGGGCGCCTTCGCCGGCACCCGCTATTCCGCCGCCGCCATGCGCATGGTAGGCCGCTGACGGGGGGCAGCACCGAACCGCGAACGTGAGTGAGCGGACATGCCGTCGCGCCCCCACGGCCCCCCGCCGAGAATTGACCCTTTTGGACAAAACAGCTAATATGGCTTCGGGGATGGAAACGAAGATGCCCAACAGCCGTACCTCCATTTCGGCCACCGTCGCGAAGAACGAGTTTGGCCGCGTCCTTGAACAGGTGATTCAGGGTGCCACGGTTGTGATCACCAGGCACTCCCTCCCCAAAGCGGTCCTGATTTCCATGGACGAGTTCAACGCCCTATCAAGCTCCCACCGGACCGAGTTCGACACGCTGAGCGGCGAGTTCGACCTCCTCCTCGCCGGAATGCAGACGCCGGCGTCTCGTGCCGGTATGAAGGCCGCCTTCGGAGCATCGCCCAGGCGCTTGGGACGGGCCGCCGCGGCGGCTCGCAAGCGTGCACGATAGAGCCCGCATCTACGTCCTGGCCGGGACCAACGGCGCCGGAAAGAGCAGCGTCGGCGGCGCCGCCTTCCGCGCGCAGGGTGCCGGGTACTTCAACCCGGACGAAGCGACCGATCGGATCCTGGCCGCCAATCCCCGGATCACGCTCGCGGAGGCGAATAGCGCCGCCTGGGGCGAGGGCAAGCGACTGCTCGAACGCGCCATCGCCGAACAATTGGATTTTGCGTTCGAGACCGCGCTGGGAGGCCGCACCATCGCGGCGCTGCTCGATGCGGCCCTCTCGGAGGGAATCGAGGTACGCATCTGGTACGTGGGTTTGCGCAGCGCCGACCTGCACATCGCAAGGGTGCGAGCGAGAGTTGCCAAGGGCGGCCACGATATTCCCGCTGCAAAAATCCGCGACCGGTACGACCGCAGCCGGGTCAACCTGATTCACCTCCTGCCCAGGCTGACCGAACTTCGCCTCTACGACAACAGCGACGAAGCCGACCCGGACGCGGGCGCCACTCCCCAGCCAAAGCTGCTCCTGCATATGGCTCGCGGCCGGATTGTGAGCTGGCCCAATCTCAAACGGACACCGGAATGGGCCAAGCCGATCCTTGCCGCTGCCTCCCGGCTGCTACGCTAGAGTCTATGCCGGCTGCCGAAGCTCTGCCCACCGTCGTCGTCGTGGGCCGTCCCAACGTCGGGAAATCGACGCTGTTCAACGCCATCATCGGCCAGCGCCGCTCCATCGTCGGCGATGAGCCCGGCATCACCCGCGACCGCATTCACGGTATCGCCGAGCACCACGGCCACTTGTTCGAAGTGATCGACACCGGTGGCATCGTCCGCGGCGACGCCGAGCACATCCCCACGCAGATCCTGAAGCAGGCGCGCCACGTGATCGAGAACGCCTCGCACATTATCTTCGTCGTGGACGGCCGCAGCGAGCTCACCTCCGCTGATCGCGACCTCGGCCAGCTCCTCCGCCAGCTCGGCAAGCCGGTGGCGCTGGCGGTCAACAAAGTCGATACCGCCGCTCGCGAGTCCCTGGCCGCCGATTTTTACACGCTCGGCATTGCCGATCTGTTCCCTGTCTCGGCCGAGCACCGCCTCGGCGTCGACGACCTGCTCGACCACATCACCGCCGGCTTCCCGATGAACGTCCCCGAAGAGACCCCGGAGCCGGAGCGGAAGATCAAGGTCGCCATCATCGGCCGGCCCAATGTCGGCAAATCCACGCTGCTCAACGCGCTGGTGGGCGAGGACCGGGCCATCGTCTCGCCCGTCGCCGGGACCACCCGGGACGCTGTGGACGTCTCGATCGAGCGCGACGGCACGGCCTACGTCTTCGTAGATACCGCCGGCATCCGCCGCAAAGGCAAGACCAAACTGATGGCCGAGAAGCTCAGCGTGGTGATGGCGCGCCGCCACATCCGCATGGCCAACGTGGTGCTTCTGGTCATTGACGCCACCGAAGGCGTGAGCGCCGCGGACGCCACCATTGGCGGCTACGCGCACGAGGAAGGCCGCGCCGTCCTGGTCTGCGTCAACAAGTGGGACGCCGTCGCGAAGAAGGACAAGCGCACCTTCGAGACCTCCGTGCGCGACACCATGAAGTTCCTCGAATACGCGCCCGTGATCTTCATCTCCGCCCGCACCGGCGCCGGAGTGGACGGCCTTTACGCCGCCATCCACAAGGCCTACGAGTCCGCCTCCGCGCGCGTAGGGACCGGCGAGCTGAACCGCTTCCTCGAAACGCTCAAGTCCGAACGCGACCCGCGGATTCTCTACATCACCCAGCCCTCTGTGCGCCCGCCGACGTTCGTGCTCTTCACGGACCGCAAGACGCCGCTGCACTTCTCGAAGGAGCGCTACCTGGTGAATCAGATCCGCAAGCGCTTCGGCTTCGAAGCCACCCCCATCGTCATCAAGACCCGCCCCCGCAACGAGCGCCGCTAGCGCGGAGGGAGCCGCAAACCGGGGACTGGATTGGACTGGATCCCAATTTCGCCGCCTTTTGCGAAATTGGTGCCTGTCCCAAGGTTTGCCCTCTGGAAATCTCGCCCCCGCCACGTTTGCTATCATCTTCTCTCGACATGTTCGAACAGCCCTATCCGCTCGGACGCAAGACGGTTCGCGGCCGCTTCCTCGTCCCGTCCGGCATTCGATGCACGCACGCCACCACCATCCGGAAGTGTTTCGACGAGATTCCCGAGATCGGCGTCATCACCACCAAGAGCATCAGCTTCCAGCCGCGCGCCGGATACCGCGAGCCCATCTACGCCCGCTACGCCACTGGCTGCTACATCAACGCCGTCGGCCTTGCGAATCCGGGCGCGGAGAAGTTCCTCGCCGAGTTCGACGGCATCAGGATCCCGGACGACAAGTTCCTGCTGGTCTCCATCTTCGGTTGCGACGTGGAGACTTTCCTAGCCGCGGCTCGCACGCTGGCCCCCATCGCCGACGGCTTCGAGCTGAACATGTCCTGCCCGCACGCCAAGGGCTACGGCGCCGAAATCGGCCAGGACCCCGAGTTGCTGAAGAGCATAACCGCCGCCGTCGCGGATGCGGTCGCCGTTCCCGTATTCGTCAAGCTGTCTTCGATTCTGCCCAATCTGGGAGAAGCCGCGCGCGCCTCCTTGGCCGCGGGCGCCGCCGGAATCACCCTGACCAACACCGTCGGCCCGGCCATGGCGGACGTGGGCGACCAGCCCATCCTCTACAACAAGCTGGGCGGACTCTCGGGCGACGGCATCCGTCCCATGGGCCTGCGCGCCGTCCAGCAGGTGCGCGATGCGGTGGGTCCGGGACCGGTCATCATCGGAATGGGCGGCATCGCCTCGTCGGAACACGTGCGCCAGTTCGCCAAGGCCGGGGCCGACATCTTCGGCGTCGGCAGCGCGCTCACCGGCCTCGACAGCGCGCAGATGCGCGACTACATGCGGGACCTGGCATGCGGAGCCGCCTGCCAGTGCTCCTGCGAAACACGCGTCCCCATGGACTACGTGACGGCACGCATCGCCTCCCGCGTGGACTACACGCCCTCGCTCTTCAAGCTGGTGCTCGATCGCCTGCCCGCGAACTACCGCGACGGCGACCTGGCGGGGAAGTTCTTCTTCCTCTGTCTGCCGGGCGTGGGCGAGAAGCCGTTCGCGATCTTCTCCGCGTCCGAGCGCAGCATCATCGTCCGCACAGTCGGCATCTTCACGCGCGCGTTGGCTGAGCTGAAACCCGGCGCGGAGATCCTGGTCCGCGGCCCCTATGGAAGCGGCGTGCCGGACTTCACCGGCCGCACGCTGGTCTTCGCCGGAGGCGGCACCGGGTCGGCGTCCCTGCTCGAGATCGCCTACAAGCTGTGGTCCGGCAACCAGCAGATGTTCCTGCTCGGCGCGCGCTCGCGCGATCAGATCTACGAGCTCGAAAAGTTCGAGCGTCTCGGGCCCGTCCGCGTCGCTACCGACGACGGCACCGCCGGATTCCACGGCCTGGTCCCCGACCTGCTCCGCGCCGCGCTCGATGAAATGACGCCGGCCGAGCGCGAGCGCGCCGTATTCATCAACTGCGGCCCGGGGCCGATGGTGCTGCGCTGCTTCGAGGTTCAGGAACCAATCGCCTCCCCGGACCGCATCATCGGCTCGATCGAGTACATGACCAGCTGTGGCGTCGGCATCTGCGGCAAATGCGCCAGCCCGTCGGGAGCGCTGAGCTGCATCGACGGCCCCTTCCTGCCGCTACGGGAATTCCAGGCTCAGCGCAGCGAATAGCCGCGCACGAGCCGGCAGGTCCGGTTCCACCGCGTCTTGCTGAAGAAGTGGCGGGCCAGGTCGGCCAGGTGCGAGAGGCCGATGATGTTCCCGTCGGCCAACTGCTCCGTGGGGGCATCGTAAGACCACCAGATCAGCAGCGGCTTGCCGACGATGTTCTCCCGCGGGACGAAACCCCAGTAGCGGCTGTCGGCGGAATTATCGCGGTTGTCGCCCATGGCGAAGTAGGCGCCCTCGGGGACCACCACCTCGCCGTTCTTCACGTCGTGCTCGAGCATCTGCACGGCCGGATCGGGAAGCGGCACGTTCGGCTCCCCGGGGAACGCGTCGCGGTACGAGTCGGTGTATGCCGCTTTGTGGACCGCGTAGGGCTCGTCCAGCGGCTTTCCGTTGAGGTAGACGGCCTTGTTCGCTATGCGTATGCGATCGCCCGGAACGCCGATCACGCGCTTGACGAAGTTCTGCCGGATGTCGATGGGGTAACGGAAGACGATGATGTCGCCACGGCGCACGTCGCGGTACGGAAGCAGGTACTTGCTCGCGAAACCCGGAGGTCCGTAGGCCAACTTGTCCACCAACAAGTGATCGCCGCGCAGCAGGGTGTCTTCCATGGAGACGGTGGGGATCACGAAGCCCTGCAACAGCGTGGTGATCAGGAACAGGAACAGGATCCCTGTGGTGGTCCATTCGGCGATGCTACTGCGGCGGGGCTCGGTGCGATCTGGCTCGGCGACTTTTCCGACTGCGCTGGAGGCGGGCTGCATAGCGAGCGTCTAGCCCGGATACCCGCGCACCAGTTTGAAGGTGCGGCGCCAGCGGGTCTTGGTGAAGAAGTGCTCGAGAACGTCGACCATGTGGTCGATGCCAAGGGTGGGGCCGAGCAGGGCCTCCGTCGAAGCGTCGTACGACCAATAGATGATCAGCGGCTTGCCGATGATGTTGTCGCGGGGAACGAAGCCCCAGTACCGGCTGTCTAGCGAGTTGTCGCGGTTGTCCCCCATGGCGAAGAAGCAATCTGGCGGCACCACCACTTCGCCGTCCACCACGTTGTGCTCGAGCATGTCCATGCCGCCCGGGAGCACCTGAGTAGTCGGCACGGCGGGGAAGTTGTCCCGGTAGGGATCGACGAAGTCCGTCTTGAAAAACGTGTACGGCTCGGGGATCTTAGCGCCGTTGCGGTAAAGCTGCTTGTTGACCAGCCGGATGCGATCGCCCGGCACGCCGATGAGGCGCTTGACCAAGGTCATCTTGAGGTCGGCCGGGGAGCGGAAGACGATGAAGTCTCCGTGCTTCGGCTGCTGGTAGGGCAGCAGGTGGGCGCTCAGGGGGCCAGCCGGCGCATAGCTCAGTTTGTCGACCAGGAGGTGATCGCCGACGAGCAGCGTGTCCTCCATCGAGCCGGTGGGAATCACGAAAGCCTGCACCAGGGTAGTGGTGCCGAACAGCAACACGATGGCGTTTACCGCCCAGCCGGCGATGGCCAGGTTGAGTCCGCCGCTCACTGGCTGAGGCTTCGCTGTCCGCTTCTTGGCGGCTTTCTTGGCTCGGTCCAATCAGAGCTCCTAAGACGTAACGGCTAGGTCTCCATTCTAGCGAACCTGGCCGAGCCGCGACCGCGAGGGAGCGGACCCTCGCGGACGGCAGCACCGAACCGCGACCGTGACGCTCGTGGTTCGGTGCTGGCGCGGCTAGGGACGGATCAGCTCGAGCGGCATCTCGATGGTGGCGGACGACTGGTTCTCCGGCTCGGCATCATCGGTGACTTTGAGGCGGTAGTTGCCGGTCGGAACGTCGAAGAGGATGCGGCCGTGGACGGTTTCGGCGGGCTTCACGCTACGGATGTAGCCAATCCACTCCGGAAGGGCATTGGCTTCGTTGAGCTCGGCGTAGGTGACTCGCTGGCTGCTCATGACGGTCAGCGGGGGAATGCCGGAGGTAACGGAGCCGGTGTTGGTGACCGAGAACCGCACCGCGAGGAAGTGGTCGTGTGGCAGGCGCGGCGCGGCGGGATCGCCAAGCTGGTCGAACCATTCCGTGTCGAGCACCGTGTAAGCGAGGGGGCCGGTCTTGACCGACTCTCCCATCTGATACACCTTAGGGTCGAGTGGGGCGGTCTGCTGGGACGAGCAGCCACCCAGGAATCCGCACAGTGCGACGGCCACGCCAGCGCGCCTGAGATTCAGCATAGAAAACTCATCCTAGCAAAACGGGCGGCAGGGAACGGGGGTGGACGCAGGAGACAGGAGTCCGCGGCCATGTTGGGCGCACGCTATGCCGGGAGACGCAGGCGGGCCTCGCAGCCTCGAGCGGATTCGCGGTTGTGGAGAGTCAGAGTACCGCCGTGGGCTTCAGCGATCTGGCGGCTCAGTACCAGGCCGATGCCGGAGCCTCCGGGCTTGGTAGTAAAGAAGGGCACGAAGAGGTTGGTGGTGCTCGAGAGGCCCGGCCCTTCGTCCTCGATCACGATGTCGACGAAACCGGGGACGCGCGTCCAGCTCACTTGGACTCCGCCGCCTGCTTCGAGAGCCGCGTCCACGGCGTTCTTCAGGAGATTAATGAGCAGTTGCTCCAGCTGATCGGGGTCGGCTTGAAGGATGAGCGGTGGGCCGGGGCTCACGCGAATGGAGACACGGCTTTCCAGGGTGGCGACGCGGTGGATGCAGGGTCCCAGATCGACGGGCTGGAATTTGGGCTGGGGCAGGCGGGCTAGGCGCGAGTAGGCCTGCATGAAACGGGTGAGGGCCTCGGCGCGAGAGCTGATGACGGCGAGGCCGCCCTTCACGTCCTCCTGCCAGTCGGGCGGGAGCGGTTCGCGGCCGATCAAGCTTTCGAGACTCCCGGCGATCGAGCGGATGGGCGCCAGCGAGTTGTTGAGCTCGTGGCCCAGGACGCGGAGCAGGCGCTGCCAGGCCTGACGTTCCTCCTCGCGCAGGGCGCGGCTGAGGTCGGTCAGCACCAGCAACTGGTGGCGCATGCCTTCCTCGCGGAAGGTGGAGCGGGTGATGCCCCAGCGGCCGATGCCGCCGGGGAAGACCATCTGAGCTGTGCGCGGAACTTCTCCCTCGAGGCAATCGGCGAGGCCGAGATCGGCGGCACGGCGGCCCAGGAGGCGTTCGGAGGGTTGGGCCAGCAGGCGCTCTCCGGCGCGGTTCACCAGGCGCAGCCGCTGCTCGCCATCGAAGGTGAAGATGGCGACCTCGATCTCGGTCATGACGGTGCGCAGGAGCAGCGTGGCTTCGACGGCACCCAGACGTTGGGTGTGCAGGGTCTCGCCGAGCGCATTCACCTCGGTCATGACGTCGCCGAGCGCATCGTCGCGCCGGGCACCGCGCGCACGGATGGAATAGTCGCCCTCGCGCAGCGCCGCGAGCAGATTCGAGAGCGTCTGCAGAGGTCTTACTACGCGGCCCTGAACGGCGCCCGCGAATCCGAGCCAGCAGAGGGCGATGACCACGGTGAGGGTCCACTGCTCTTTGGGCGCGAAGGGCGCCTTGAAGTCGCCGACCCAGAGCAGGAGCAGCGCGACGAGTGTGCCGGGGAAGCCGCAGGCCAGGGCCAGCAGGAAAACGCGATGCTCGTGACGCAGTGGGCCGGGCTTTCGCAGCTTCATGGCGCCACTAGAGGCCGTAGCGCTGGATGCGGCGATAGAGCGCGCTGCGGCTGAGGCCCAGCGCACCCGCGGCCTGGCTGACGTTGCCCTGGTAGCGTGCCAGGGCCTTCTTGATCAAAAACGCCTCCACTTCCTCGAGGCTCATGTCCTCCAGGCGAGGCGCGCCTTCGCGGCCGCTGGCGCGCAGCGCGAGGTCGCTGGCCTTGACCTGCGTGCCCTGCGCCATCAGCACCGCGCGCTCGATCGAATGGTCCAGCTCGCGCACGTTGCCGGGCCAGGGATGGTCGAGGAGCACCTGCAAGGCGGACGATTCCAGACCGCTCACGGCCTTGCGATAGCGCTGCGAGTAGAGTCCCAGGAAATGCATCGCCAGCAGCGGGATGTCCTCGCGGCGTTCGCGCAGCGGCGGGACACGAATTTCGATGGTATTAAGGCGGAAGAGCAGATCCTCACGGAAGCGGCCGCCGGCGACCTCGGAGTGCAGGTCAGAGTTGGTGGCCGAGAGGATGCGAACATCGACGTGGTGGGTCTTCGAAGAGCCCACGCGCTCGAACTCTCCCAGTCTCGAGGACGCGCAGGAGCTTGGCCTGCTGCGCTGGGGTGATGTTGGCGATTTCGTCGAGGAAAAGCGTGCCGCCGTCGGCCAGCTCGAAGCGGCCCACGCGGTCCGAGCGCGCGTCGGTGAAGGCGCCCTTGACGTGGCCGAACAGCTCGCTCTCGAAGACGCCCTCGGGAAGCCCGCCGGTGTTGACCGTAATGAGCGGCTTGGGCGAACGCGCGGAGATGGAGTGCAATGCCTGCGCCACCACTCCCTTGCCGGTGCCGTTTTCGCCGGTGATGAGGACGTTGGCGTCGGAGGGACCGATGCGCTCGATCATTTCGAGCACGGGCCGCATGGAGGGCGCGCCGGCAATCAGCGTGGAGCGGCCCTCCTGGCGCAGCAGGCGGTTCTCGGCCTCGAGGCGCTGTCCACGGCGAAGCGCGCGGCCGAGTTCGACCTGGGTGCGCAGGACGGTTAGCAGGCGCGCGTTCTCCCAGGGTTTCTGGATGAAGTCGCGAGCGCCGCGGCGCATGGCTTCGACGGCCACCTCGACGCTGCCCCAGGCGGTCATGACGATCACGGGCAAGGCGCTGTCGAGCGCCTGGATACGGCACAGCAGGTCGAGCCCCTCCTGACCGGAGGTGGTGTCGCGCGCGTAGTTCAGATCCATCAGGACGGCGTCGAAATCGCGATTTTCGATGGCGGAAAGAATGCCGGCGGGCGAGCTGGCGGATTCAGTCTCGAAGCCCTCGCTCTTGAGCAGGAGGCGCAAGGCGATCAGGACATCGGGCTGGTCGTCGGCGATGAGGATTCGGGGATTCGAGCTTGCCATGCGTTTAGTGTCCGTTTATGGGATTCTCCGTTCCGGCAATGGACGGCGGGGCTAAAGCCCCGCGCGGGCTAAAGCCCGCCCTCCTAGTCCTTCACGATCCAGCCGTCAAAGAGCTTGATGATGCGATCGCCGTAAGCCGCGTTGGCCTCCGAGTGGGTGACCTGGATGATGGTGGTGCCCTCGTCTTGCAGGCGTTTGAACAGCTCCATGATCTCCTTGCCTTGGCTGGAGTGGAGGTTGCCGGTGGGCTCATCGGCCAGGATCAGTTTGGGGTTCGCCACCAGGGCTCGAGCGACGGCAACGAGCTGCTGCTGGCCGCCTGAGAGCTGGTTCGGATAGAGGTCCTTCTTGCCCACGATCTGGAAGCGGTCGAGCATGTCGCAGACGGTGCTGGCACGCTCCGCGGCCTTGATGTTGCGGTAGGAGAGGGGGATCTCGAGGTTCTCGTACACGGTCAGGTTGTCGAGCAGGTGGTAGCTCTGAAACACGAAGCCGATGTACTTCTTGTTGATCTCGGCGCGCTGTTTGGTGTTGAGCTTGTGGATGGGGTGGTCCGCAAAATAGAACTCGCCGGTCCAGGCGCCATCGAGCATCCCGATGATGCTCAGAAGCGTCGATTTGCCGGCGCCCGACGGTCCCATGACCGTCACGAACTCGCCCTCCTTGATTTCAAGGTCGATCCGGCGGAGCACGAAGGTTTTCATGTTGCCCGTCGGGTACCACTTCTCTACGTTTACGAGTTTGATCATCGCCTCAGCCATATCGCACTCATTCTATGCCTTTGGAGTGCCTGTCTGTGCATGCGGGGGGCCAAATGGGGGGAAGGCGGGAGACAGGAGGCCATCAGTGTTTACTGGCTCGCTTCACCAAGGCCACTCCGGTAAAGATGATCAGCATCGCCGCTGTCTCACGGAGGCCGAAGGGCTCGCGGTAGAACCACCAGCCCAGAAAGACCGCGACTACGGTGTTGACGTACGGGTAGACGGAAACGACGGCTACTCGGAGATGGCTCAGCGCGTAGATGTACGAGCTGTAGCCGACGATCGAGCCGAAGAGGATGAGGTACACAAGGCCTCCCACGCCGCGGACGGTGGGAGTGATGGGGTGCTCCGGAATGACCAGCGCGGCCACGGCAAGAACAAGTCCCGCGGCCAGCATCTGGATCGCGCTCACGACGATGGGATGTGCCTGGGCGGGCTGGCGGCGGTAGTAGATCGACCCAACGGCCCAGCAGGCATTGGCGAGTTGCAGAACCAGGAAGCCGCGGAGCAGGAGCGGACCGGAGCCGAATCCTTGACCCGAAGAGTCACGCAAGACCAGGAGCGCGGTGCCGCCGAGGCCGACCAGCATGCCGAGAATGGTGGGGCGGTGGAGACGGTCGCCTCCTGGCATCACGGCCTCTGTGCCTACCAGCCAGAAGGGTGAAATCGTGATGAACAGGGCGGCCATCCCACTGGGGATCCAGGTCTCGGCAATCACCAGCCAGGTGTTGGAGCCGCCCAGCAGCAGTACGCCGGTGAGGGCGCCGACCCACAGCTCGCGGCCCTTCGGCAGACGCGCGCCCTTCAGGAGGGCCGCGACCAGCAGGATGGCGCCGGCAACGGAGAAGCGGATCGCCACGAGAGCCAGCGGCGGGAAGGATTCGAGGGCCATCCGGATGGTGAGGTAGGTGGTTCCCCAGAACAGGCAGACGGAAGCCAGAGCGCCATACGATCGCAGCGCTTGCGCGCGCGCACGACCGGCTGCGGACAGCGGTGGCGGCGACCCCATTTAATCAGCGTAGCATCCGGCATTGGAGACGCGTCCCGAGAAAAGCGGGCTAGAATGAGAGCTTGATCCTGACTCTCACCATTAATCCTGCGATCGACCACAACGTCACGGCAGACCGGCTGGTGTTCGAGGACCGCGCCTACATAGTGGACACGTCGGAATCGGCCGGAGGGCGCGGTGTGAACGCGTCGTGCGTGATCCATTCCTTCGGTGGAGAGACGCTGGCGATCGCTCCCTCGGGCGGGCGGGCGGGCAAGCGGTTCCAGCAGTTGCTGTGCGGTTGCGGCTTCCCTACCGAAATCGTCCCGATGAAGAAAGGCATTCGGACGAACTTCACGATCACGGACCGCCAGGGCCTCACGATCAAGCTCAACCAACCCGGGCCGCGGCTCAGCAGGCAAGAGCTGGCCCATCTGGGAGACGCGGTCCGCAAGCGACTGCCCGGCGCGGACTGGCTGATGCTGTGCGGCAGCCTTCCTCCAGGCGTGCCCGGCGCCGTTTATTCCGACCTCATCAAGTCGGCGCGCCAGCATGGGGTGAAGACGTTGCTGGACACCGACGGGGAGGCGCTGGCCGAAGGCGTGCGCGCAGGCCCGACCGTGGTTGCGCCGAACCAGCAGGAGGCGGAACGGCTGCTCAATACGGCTTTGATCACGCGGAGCCAGTTCCTGGAAGCGGCCGCTCAGATTCGGAGCATGGGAGCGGAATCGGTCATCCTATCGCTGGGCAGCCGGGGCGCGGTGGGAGCCTCTGCGCGCGGCATTGTCGAGGTGGTGCCACCGAGCGTCGGCGTGGTCTGCCCCATCGGTTCGGGAGACGCTTTGGCGGCCGCATTCACGTGGGCGTTGGCGCGCGGCGGCGATTTCGCGGACGCGCTGCGCTGGGGAGTGGCAGCCGGGACCGCTTCGGCGACGCTGCCTGGCCTGCGATTCGCCAATCTCGACCAGACGCGCGAGATCTACGCGCGCGTCGAGGTTCACGAAGTCTCGGGCGCGAGCTGAGCTGGGGCTATACGCTCTGGATGTAATTGCGCATGTGCCGGATTTCTTCGGCCTTCTGTTCCAACTCGTCGATCATCAGGTCGCGCATGGAAATGAAGCCGACCACTTCGCTCGATCGCATCACCGGCAGATGGCGGCAGCCGCAGCGGCGCATCAGTTCCATGGCCTCCTCGCTGGTGGTCTCTTCATCCGCCTTGGTGAGGCTGGTGGACATCACGTCGCCGACCAGAGTCTGTTGAGGATCGCGGCCTCCGAGGACGACCCGCTTCATCAGGTCGCGTTCGGAAAACACGCCGCGTAGTTCGTTGTTGTCGATCACGGGGATTGCCCCCACGTTGACAGCCGCCATGTGGGCGGCCACGGCTGCCACGGTCTGGTCCGGGTGAACCGAGAACAGCTTCCGGTCGTGCAGGATATCTTTGAGCTGCGGCATAAGCACCTCCGCGATTGCGATCAGGCTAGCACAAAGGCGTCCGATCCTCAAGTATCGGGAAATAAATGGGTTATTGAGGCCTTATGGTCTGGCTATGGCAGGACCAGCGACGAGCCGGAGGCGTCCGGGGCCGGCGCAAGGGCAGCCGACTGCTCGCGCAGCATGTCCAGGAAGGCGCGCCCGCGCTTGCGGCCGTTGTCGATCTGGTACTCGACGTTCTCGAGGAAGACGAGCACACCGAGGATGTCGGCGTCACGCAGAGTCTCCATCCCGGAACGCTTAGCGAGCGCCTGCTGGAAGTCCTGGATGCTCTTCTGGAGACGCTCCAGGACGGCGGCCGCGATCAGGTTCGAGGGCCGGGTCTCGTAGTACAGGCCGGACTCGCGGGTCCGGTAGGTCCGGACCAGGGAGTCGAGCGCTTCACGCACGTCAGAGTCTACCGCGCCGGCCGTTCCCAGGCCGGCCTCAGCCACTGCGTGCATGAGGGCCGCCAGCAGGATCTCGTTCTTTTGGAGGAACGGTTCGTCGACCACGATGTCGTGATTGGGGAGTTCCTTCGGATCCACGGGCGCCGGCTTTTCATGGCTGCGGGCCTCGCGCAGGTAAGGACAATCGAGCGGGCAATTGACGGTCTGTTCGCGCTCGGTGCCGCAACAGACACTGCAGATGTCGCCTCCGACACCGTGGCAGGCGCGGCGCGGGCGGCGAACCTGACATAGCACACAGGGCATAATAGCGGTAGGCGGGTCCAGCACCCGCACATTCATTTCATCATCTCACATGCCCCGCACCGATCTGTTCATCAAAGTTGAAATCGAGCACGAGGAGGGCGAGCCACTCGATCGTCTCGTCGTCGAGCTCTGCCGCAGGGTCCTGAAGGTCTACGGCGTCCGGTCCGCCGAGTTGTCGAGCGCGGTGCCGCGGGCGGAGGAGTAGGGCGGGAGCTGCGAAGACGTGCCTCGACATGAGTGTCGAGGCGGCAGGCAGGAGTGCCTGCGCCGCGGGACTACCGGGCGGCGTGGACCAGGAGCCTGAGGGCTCGCCGGGAGTGGACCCAGCCGGCGTAGGCGCCGAGCCAGGCCAGAGTGAAGGGGAAGGCGACGAGGCGAGCCAGCGTGCGCAGGCCGCCGATGCCGGTCAAGCCGGAGCGGAGGAAGGCGAAGTGGGTCAGGACGCCGCGGTGGGCGTAGTCGAGCCAGAAGTAGTCGGCGTTTTCGTTGACGATAAAAATCTTGGCGGGGATTTGCAGGGCCAGGGCCCACTTCCACCTGGTCATGACGCGCTCGCCGGAGCACAGGATGCCGAGGAGCGCGTAGTGACGGGCGCGGAGTTCGCGGTAGAGGCGTTTGCGCCCGACACGTCCCCGGTAGTCGCCGGTGCGGAAGACGGTCGCGCCGGGGGGGAGGCCTTCGGGCACACCGGGGAAGCAGGTCACCACATCGACGGGAGCGCCGTGGTTGCGCCACAAGGTGGGAAGCAGGCGCTCGCTGATCTCGCGCGAGCCGCTCTCCACGAAAAGGATGCGACCCGCGGGAACACGCCGGCGGAGCACGAAACGCACGAAGTCTAGACTCCCCAACAGTAGTCTTCTACGGCTCTCTCGATACTATCATCCTGCTCCGTGATGCGCATGAGCTCGAGGCGGATCGCGTCGATCATGGCGCACCAACTGGCCTCGATCACATTGTCGGAGACGCCGATGGTGGCCCAGCTTTTGCGATGGTCGGACCACTCGATGAGGACGCGGACCTTGGCGGCGGTGCCTTTTTTTGAGTCCAGAACGCGCACCTTGTAGTCGGTCAGGCGGACGTCCTGAATGCCGGGATAGAGCGCGGAGAGGCACTTGCGAAGGCACAGGTCGAGAGCGTGGACTGGGCCGTGGCCGTGGGCGGTTGCGGAGTGGATGGCGTCCTGCACCTTGATGGTGACGCTGGCAGTGGTGGTGGATTCGGCGTCGTCATCCATCTTGGTGGCGACCTCGAAGTTGACGAGCTCGAAGAACTTCACGCCGGGGCGGAGGGCCTCGCGGACGAGGAGCTCGAAGGTGCCTTCAGCGGCCTCGAGTTCGTAGCCGAGGAATTCGAGGTGCTTGATGCGCTCGAGAAGCTCGCGGCGGGAGTCCTCATTGAGGCGGTCGGCGATGCCGTGCTGCTTCAGCTTGAACAGGATGTTGGCGCGGCCGGAAAGATCGCTGAGGAGGACGCGCTGGCGGTTGCCGACGGTAACGGGCGGAACATGCTCGTAGGTGGCGGCATCGCGAAGGACCGCGCTCACATGCACTCCGCCTTTGTGGGCGAAGGCGCTGTGGCCGACATAGGGCTGGGCGTTGGGCATCGGCAGGTTGGCGAGCTCGGCGATGAAGCGGGTGACGGAGCTGAGGGTGGCGAGCTTCTCGGGGCCGACCACGGTATGGCCGAGCTTCAACTCGAGGTTGGCGATCACGGAGGCGAGGTTGACGTTGCCGCAGCGCTCTCCGTAACCGTTCATGCAGCCCTGGACGTGGGTGACGCCCTGCTCGACGGCCGCGATGGTGTTGGCGACGGCGCAATCGGAATCGTTATGGACGTGGATGCCGAGGGTGCCATCGAAGCGTCTGCGCACATCGGCCACGATTTCGGCGAGGTGGCCGGTGATCATGCCGCCGTTGGTGTCGCAGAGGCAGAGGATGTCGGCGCCGGCGGTGGCGGCGGCTTCGAGGGCGCGGAGGGCGAAGGCCTGGTTGCTGGTGTAGCCGTCAAAGAAGTGCTCGGCGTCGAAGATGACTTCCTTGCCGTGCTCCTTGAGGTAGCGAACGGTTTCGCCGATGAGCTTCAGGTTCTCTTCCTCGGTTATGCCCAGGGCGCGGCGGGTGTGGAGGTCCCAGGTCTTGCCGAAGATGGAAATGGTAGGGGTGCCGGATTCGAGGAGGGCACGGACGTTGGGATCGCGATCGACGCGGTTCTTCGCGAAGCGGGTGGAGCCGAAGGCGGTGAGCCGCGCGTGCTTGAGCGGAAGCCCCGTTGCGCGGGCGAAAAAATCCTTGTCGCGGGGGTTTGAGCCGGGCCAGCCGCCCTCGATGTAGTCGATGCCGAACTCGTCCAGACGAAGGGCGATTGCGAGCTTGTCATCGACGGTGAAGGACACCGCTTCCCCCTGGGTACCGTCGCGGAGTGTGGTCTCGAGAGTGGTGATTGTCATATAAGAGCCATCAGCTAACGAACGGTTAGGGAGCCCGGCTTGCGCCGGGCTCAGGATTTCGGTTACGCGGCTCGGGCCGCGCGGTGTCCGCTCCCTTACGGTCGCGGTTCGGTACTACGGACCACACCGGCGGGTCTGGAGACCCGCTGCAGGCGTGGACGCCTGCCCCACACGGACCTACTCTTGCGGGACGCCAGCTTCCTTCTTCTTCTTCAGGAAGGGCATCATGGCTCTGAGCTCCTTGCCCACTTCTTCGACGGGCTGGTGGCGGGCTTCTTCGCGCATGCGCAGGAAATTCTTGCGGCCGGTTTTGTTCTCTTCGATCCATTCCTTTGCGAACTGGCCGGATTGGATTTCGGCGAGGATCTTTTTCATCTCCGCGCGAGTCGAATCATTGACGATACGGGGGCCGCGAGAATAGTCGCCGTACTCGGCGGTATCGGAGACGGAGTAGCGCATGTAGGCCAGACCGCCTTCCTGGATCAGGTCGACGATCAGCTTCAATTCGTGCAGGCACTCGAAGTAGGCAATTTCGGGGGCGTAACCGGCCTCGACCAGGGTCTCGAAGCCGGCGCGGATCAGCTCGCTGGCACCACCACAGAGGACCGCCTGTTCGCCGAACAGGTCGCTTTCGGTCTCTTCCTTGAAGGTGGTCTCGATCACACCGGCCTTGAGACAACCCAGGGCGCGGGCGTACGCGAGGGCGTTCGTCAGCGCATGACCGGAAGCGTCCTGATGGACGGCGACGAGGGCCGGCACGCCCACGCCTTCGACGAACAGTTCGCGTACGCGGTGGCCGGGAGCCTTGGGGGCGATCATCGTCACGTCAACTTCTTTCGGCGGGACGATCTGGCCGAAGTGGATATTGAAGCCGTGGGCGAACATGAGGGTCTTGCCGGCCTTCATGTTGGGGGCGAGGTCCTTGTCGTAGACGCCCTTCTGGTGGTGGTCCTCGACAAGGATCATGATGACGTCGGCGACCTTGGCGGCGTCGGCAGCGGACATGACGTTGAGGCCGGCGGCCTTGGCCTTGTCCCAATTGGGAGTGCCGGGAAGCTCGGCCACGACCACGCTCACACCGGAATCGCGAAGGTTGAGCGAGTGCGCGTGGCCCTGGCTGCCGTAGCCGATGATGGCGACGGTGCGGCCCTGGAAAGAACTCAGATCAGCATCTTTTTCGTAGTAGCGTTTGGCCATTGATAAGTTACTCCGTTTCCTCTAGAGAAGTGCGTCGGTCGTGCGCGAGCACGGGCTTTGGGGACCGCGGGGGCGCCGATGTTGTTGCGGTTGGAACCGGCGGCGACAGGCGTAGCCGCTTGGTCTCGAGCGAGACGGCGATCAGGCCCGAGCGCGTGACTTCGATTTCGCCGTAGGTCCGCATCACGTCGATGAATTCGTCGAGCTTTTCCGAGGCGCCCGTGGCCTCGATGGCGAAGCCCTCGACGGAGGAGTCGACGACGCGAGCGCCGAAAATCTCGGATTCCTTCAGGATAGCCGTGCGGGTCTGGATGGTGGCACGGACGCGGAGGAGCACCATCTCGCGGGCGACGGCGGGGGACTCGGTGAGGTCGCTGGCCTGAAGAACATTGATGAGCTTGTTCATCTGCTTGATGACCTGGGCGCGCAGGGTGGGATCCACGTCGACCACGATGGTCATGCGCGAGAGCGTGGGATCGAGGGTGCGGGCGACGGTGAGACTCTCGATGTTGTAACCACGGGCGCTGAGCAGGCCGGTGATACGCATGAGAGCGCCTGGCTTGTTTTCGACCAGTAACGAAATGACTTGTATCATGTAAGATCCTTTTTGGCGTCGGGGGCTATTTCGGTACTGGCACAGGGGTCGGCGGGCCCAAAACCATCTCGTTGATCGCGGAGCCGGCCGGGACCATCGGATAGACGTTCTCAAAGGGTGAGACGCGAACGTTCAGCAAATAGGGGCCGGGGTCGCGGACGGCCTCTTCGAGAGCGGGCCGGAGATCCTCGGGCCGGTCGACGGTGCGACCCTTGATACCGAAGGCGGAGGCGAGTAGTTCGGTGTCCGGGAAAGACTTGAGCTGGACGGCGCACTTGCGATCGTTGAAGAAGAGCTCCTGCCACTGGCGAACCATCCCCAGGTAGCCGTTGTTGACGATCACGATCTTGACCGGCAGGTTGTTGGCGGCGATGGTGGCGAGCTCGGGGAGCGACATCTGGAAGCCGCCGTCGCCGACAATGGCGATGACGAGCTTGTCGGGATTGGCGACCTGCGCGCCCATGGCAGAAGGCACGCCGTAACCCATCGAGCCAAGACCGCCGGAGGTGATCCAGCAACGAGGCTGATTGAAACGGACGAACTGCGCGGCCCACATCTGGTGCTGGCCGACGTCGGTGGTGACGATGGCCTCGCCGTTAGCGATGCGATCGATCTCGAACATCACGTGCTGCGGCTTGATCTCGTCAACGGAGAGAGCGGGCTCGAGAGGATGCTCTTCCTTCCAGGAACGGATCTGACGCCACCAGGCCTTGCGCCCGTTGGTGCTGCGCGAGGACATTTCAGGCGCCATCTCATCGAGCACCTTGACGACTTTGCGGAGAACGCGCTTGGCATCGCCGACGATGGGAAGGTCGGGAGCGCGGTTCTTGCCGATCTCCGCAGGATCGATGTCGATGTGGATGACCTTGGCGTGGGGCGCGAAGGCGGCGAGGCGGCCTGTGACGCGGTCATCGAAACGCGTGCCGACGGCGATCAGGAGGTCGGTCGCTGTCATGGCCATGTTGGCGGCGTAGCTGCCGTGCATGCCGGGCATGCTGATGAAGTTGGGGTGGCTGCCGGGAAAGCCGCCGAGTCCCATCAAGGTGCAGACAACGGGGACGTCGACCAGTTCGACCAATTCCTGCAACTCGGCGGAGGCACCCGCGGAGATGATGCCGCCACCGGCATACACGAGCGGGCGCTCGGCTTCCCAGATCATCTGAGCGGCGCGGCGGATCTGGCCGGTGTGGCCCTCGGTGTAGACCTTATAGCCGGGCAGGTGGATGGCGGAGACCGGAGTGTAGTGAGCCTGCCCCTGGAAGACATCCTTGGTGATGTCGACCAGTACCGGGCCGGGGCGGCCGGAGGCGGCAATGTAGAAGGCCTCGTGGACGACCTGAGGCAGATCGGCGATGTTCTTGACCAGGAAGTTGTGCTTGGTGCAGGAGCGGGTGATGCCGAAAGTGTCGGCTTCCTGGAATGCGTCGCTGCCAATGAGCTTGGAGTGGACCTGGCCGGTGATGGCGACGATGGGGATGGAGTCCATCATGGCGTCGGTCAAGCCGGTGACGAGGTTTGTGGCGCCGGGCCCGGAGGTGGCGCAGCAGACGCCGACGCGGCCGGTGGAACGCGCATAGCCGGAGGCGGCGAAGGCCGCGTTTTCCTCGTGCCGTACGAGGATGTGGCGAATGTGGTGGTCGAATACGGCGTCATAGAGGGGGATAGTCACTCCTCCGGGGTAACCAAAGAAGCATTCGACCCCTTCCCGAACCAGACATTCCAGCAGCATCCTTGCGCCGCTCATTAGACTTGCCATAGCATCCATCCTTAAAGTCAGTCTCCACTAACAAAAAAGGCCACTGCGCGGAGTTAATCCCCGCCAGTGGCCTTTTGAAATCCTAACAGGCCGTCAGGCGGGGTCCGATACAGCGACCCCGATGGTAATGACGATGATTACGGGAACAACGGCGAGAGGGGACACACCAAGGAGGGGCGAGTTCGACGGCGCTGAACGGTGGCCGAGCAAGTCCGTCCTACCTCCTTTGTATTTAGAGTAACCCACCAGCGGACCAAATGCAAGCGGGTGCGCTCATAAGAGTCGCTTATTGATGAATTGGGCTGGCGGATGGGCTTCGAGCGGCTTCTGCCGGACGCCACATCAACGATCACACGTCAGAGTAATTGTTTTACGCCTTAGTTCCAACGCGATGCAGGATGGAGGCCGGAGGCGACGGAACCGGCAGGTGGTAATTTCAGGGCGAGGAAGAGGGGCCAGCGAGATGGCAAGCGGCACAGAGTAGGGGGCGAAGCCGAACGAGATGGCCGAGACCAAGCAGGTGGGGAAGACGAAGCGGGCGAAGAACAAGAAGGCGCTGGTGAAGCAGGCGATCAGGCAGATCGGAGAAAAGATCGAGAAGGACGAACTGAAGCCGACGGTGGGGGATTTCATCCGGCTGCTGCAACTCGAAAAGGAACTCCTGGAAGAAACACCGAAGGAGATTAAGGTCTCATGGGTCGAACCGGAAGAAAAGGAACATGTACCCGACGAATAGAGTACAGCCCGCTTACCTCCCAGGCGCGGTTTCACCAATCCAAAGCGAGATTCAAGGGATTCTCTGGACCGATCGGCTCCGGAAAGAGCCAGGCCTTGTGCCAGGAAGCGATCAAGCTGGCGTACGTAAACGCCGGGAGGATGGGACTGCTGGGGGCGCCCACCTATCCGATGCTGCGGGACGCGACGCAGACAGCCCTGTTCGAGATTCTGGACAAGGGTCGCATTCCGTACGAGCACAGCAAGGCCGAGAACGCGGTGATGCTGAAGGACACGCGCTCGAGGATTCTGTTCCGTCCGGTGGAGGAATTCGACCGGCTAAGAGGAACCAACCTGGCGTGGTTCGGGCTGGACGAGCTGACTTACACCCAAGAGGAAGCCTGGGTGGTACTCGAGGGACGGCTGCGGGATCCGAGGGCGAGCCGCCTATGCGGGTTCGCGACGTGGACGCCGAAGGGGTTCGACTGGGTCTACCGGAGATTCGTACAGGAGCAGGTGGAAGGCTACGAGTTAGTGGTCGCCGAGCCGTTCGAAAACCACTATCTGCTGGAGCAGATTCCGGACTTTTACGAGCGGCTGAAGCGGAGCTACGACTCGAAGTTCTACGAGCAGGAAGTCATGGGCAAGTACATCAGCCTGAGCGCTGGGCTGGTATATCACGCGTTCAACAGGGCGGAGCACACGGCGGACGTGAAGGTCGAAGAGGTGCTGCCGCTGCTGTGGGCGCTGGACTTCAACGTAGACCCGATGTGCTCGGTAGTAGCGCAGATCGCGGGCGAGACCGTGCGGGTGGTGGGCGAAATCGTACTGAGCCGCTCGACGACTCAAGAGGCGTGCCAAGAGTTCGCGGCGCGCTTTCCGCGGCACGGGGCGGGAATCTGCGTCTACGGCGACGCCTCGGGGAGCCACATGCAGACGGCGGGCACGACGGACTACCGGGTCATCCGGGAGTTCTTTCAGCGCGAGGGTTACCGCAACGTTACTTACAAGGTGCCGCGAGCGAATCCGCCGGTGAGAGAGCGGGTAGGTCTGGTAAACGCGAAGTTGTGTTCGGCGTCCTCAGAGAGGCACTTAGTAATCGACCGGAAGTGCACGGAATTAGTCAAAGACCTCGAACAGGTAACTTACAAGCCGGACAGCACTGTAATCGACAAAGACAAAGACCCGCGGCGGACGCACTTATCGGACGCCCTGGGCTATCTGGTGTGGCAGGAGTGCCAGCCGCAAGCGACCGTGGGTGAGCGCGGCGTGCGGCTGCTGTAGAGAGCGACGGGGAGAACCGGGAGACAGAAATGGAAATCGATCGGGAACATCCGGAATATAAGCGGCGGAAGGCGATGTGGAGGGTCTACCAGGATCTGTACATGGGCGGAGAGCAGCTCAAAGAAAACGCCGGGGAATACCTGGTGCGGCGGCAGAAAGAGCCTGGCGACGTATTCGCCGAGCGGCTGGCCCGAGTGTTCTACGAGAACTACGTGGGATCGATCATCGACTGGTACGCGGCGACGCTGTTCCGGCGCGAACCGATTCTGACGTTCGAAGGGGACAACGAGGCGGCAAAGACGTTCTTCTGCGCCTTCACGGAAGACTGCGACCTGAAACAGACCAGTCTGAGCGACTTTTTCCGGCGGCAGTTGATGGGGGCGCTGGTCGGCGGGAGCAGTTACATCCTGGTGGACTTTCCGCGCATAGCGCAACCGGCGGCAAACCGGGCCGAAGAAGATCTGCAGGGAGCGTCGCGAGCGTACCTGGTGGGCTACCAGGCGGAAGACCTCATCAACTGGAGCCAGGACCAGCAGGGCAACCTCGAGTGGGTGGTTCTGCGGACGTCGAACCAGAGGCAGGACACTCCGGACGGCGCGTGGTTCAAAGAAACCCGGTGGGTCTATTACGACAAAGAGGAGTTCCGGATCTACCGCCGGGTGGAGGGCAAGGCCGGCGAGAAGAGCGCACCGGAACTGGTGGACGCCGGGCGACACGGGCTGGCCGGCCTGCGGCGGGTGCCGCTGTTCCGGCTGAAGGTCTCGGATGGGCTCTGGCTGATGAACAAGGCGGCGCTGCTGCAACTGGAGCACTTCAACAAGTCGAACGCGCTGGGCTGGGCGCTGACGATGGGGCTGTTTGCGATGCCGGTGGTCTACTCGGATCGCGAGTGGAACCAGATCGTCGGAGAGTCCTACTACATTCAACTCGGGCCGAACGATAAGTTCGGGTGGACGGAGCCGGAAGGGAAGGTCTACCAGATCGCGGTGGACAACCTGAACCGGCTGAAGACTGAGATCTACCGGGTCTGCTATTTGATGCCGCAGTCTTGGGATGACCAAACGACACAGTCGGGCACGAGCAAGCTACGAGATTTCACGGTGACGCACGAAGTGCTGCGGGCGTACGGGGACGCGATCAAAGACACGCTGAAGCGCCTGCTGCGGGCGATCGAGGCAGCGCGGCAGGACGGGCTGACGGTGGATGTATCGGGTCTGGACGAATTCGATATCGGCGACTTTTCGAGCGAGTTGGACGATGCACAGAGGCTCCTGACGTTGGGTGTGGGGTCGCCGACATTACGCAAAGAGATCTTCAAGAGGCTGGCACAGAAGTACCTGTGCGACGTCAGGCAGGAACTGAAGGACCAGATCGTGAAGGAGATTGAGGAGGCGGCAGGGTAAGGAGTGCGCTTATGGACGGAGAACAACTGCAAGGCGAAGACGGAGTGCGGGCGATCGTAAAAGATGCCATCGAAGAGTTCTTGAAGAGGGAGCAGGTGAGGTCGGAGCCGGCCTACAAGAACGAGCTGGTGGAAGAGAAGAAGAAGCGGGAGCAACTCGAGCGCCGGCTGAACGAACTGGTGGCAGAGAACCAGCGCAGCAGGAAGCTGGCCGAGGAAGCGGACCGGGGCGCGACGATTCGATCGGAGCTGCAACGGCTGGGCGTGGCCAAGGTGGAGATCGCGTTCAAAGCGGTGAAAGACGACATTTTCCGCGCGGAAGATGGACGGCTGCTGGCGAAAGGGGATGACGGGGAGCAGAGTGTGAAGGAATACCTTTCGCACTTTCTAAGTGAGAACCCGGAGTTCCTGCCGGCCCGCATTCAAGGCGGGTCGGGAGTAACAACGGCGCACAAAGCTTCGGCGCCGGCAGCGGTCAGCGATCTGGACAAAATCCGGCCGGGGATGAGTCCGGAGGAAGCGGAGCGGATCCGGCAGGACATCGTAAGAATCACTTCGCAGTCGCTCAGAGGTATCTGAGACGGGGCGAGGGACTAACTGGAGGAGAAAGAATGCCAGCAATTACTTCAAGTAACGTGGCGAACGCGATTGTGAAGCTGGTGGCTGTGGATGCCTTACCCGCTCTGATGGGGAACCTGGTAATGGGGAACCTGGTCAATCGCGATTTCGAACCGACGCTCGCGCAGGGCGGCGACACGGTGAACGTGCCGATCCCGCCCACGCTGGTGGCGAACAACCTGGCCGAAGGCGGCACGGTGCAAACGCAGAACCCGAGTCTGGGGAACGCGCAGATCGTGCTGAACACACACGCCGAGGCGACCTTCCTGGTGCCCGACGTGACCAAAGTTTTGGCGGTTCCGGACCTGCTGAAGCTGTACATGCAGCCGGCCATGGTGGCGCTCGCCGAGAGAATCGAGACGGACCTGCTGAACACGTACGCCAGCTTCACGGCGAATTTGCCGGTGGGGACGGCGGGGACGCCGCTGACCGAGCTCGTTGTTGACGCTGCCGAGACGGAGCTGTTCCGGGCCAAGTTGCCTGCGAGCGAACCCAGGTACCTGGTAGTGGACGCGGACGCTTACTCGGCGTTGCGCCAGATCGAACGCTTCAGTGAGTACCAGACGGCGGGCGATGCGGGGTTGCGGGCGGTGGTGGACGGGACGGTCGGGAAGATCAAGGACTTCTTCGTATTCCGGTCGCAGTTCGTCGCCAAGACGAGTTCGCCGGCGAACACGCACAACCTGGCGTTCGCTCGTAGCGCACTGGGCCTGGTGGTCCGGCGCCTGCCGCAGCCGCTGCCCGGGACGGGAGCGATCGCGGAGTACGCGGAGCTGGGCAACTTCGGAATGCGGGTGATCCTGAGCTACCAGCCGAACACTCTGGCACAGCAGTTCACAGTGGACGTGCTGTACGGCGTGGGCGTGCTGCGGAACGGGTTCGGCGTCCAAGTGAACTCGTAGGCGCAATTGGGCCGCCGGCCGTCAGCCATTAGCCGTCAGCGAAGAGGTGACGGCGCGTGGCTGGCGGCCGACGGCCAAGCGCAATGTTGACAAAGGCGTCGGGCAACGCGACGCGGCTCGCGGAGACGAGCCGTAGATTGAGGCGAGGCCGGGAGGAGGATGTATGGACGTTAGAGTGTTTTACCAAAAAGTCCGGCAGGTTGCCGAGACGATCACCGAAGCATACGCGGTGGTGATTAGTTTCCAGACGCCGGACGGAGGACGGGAGGGCATCGCCACCGAAGTGGCACGGACGCTGGCCGCCCTGATGGTGGTGGAAGGAAAGGCGCGGCTGGCGACAGCGGAGGAAGCATCGGAATTCCGAAACCGGGGCGCGGAGGCGAAAGCGGCGGCGGACCAGCTTGCGGCCGCGAGCAAAGTGCAGTTCACCGTGCTTTCGGAAGCCGAGTTCAGGACGCTGAAGAGCGGCAAAAAGGGATAAAGGCCCAAGCGGGGCGTGAGGTCGAAGGACGATGGCGCTATTCACCGATGGATCGATATCGACGATTGAGGAACTCGTGGAATACGAGTCTGCGGTCCTGGACGTGGCCAAGACGGAGAGGATCGACCTCACGGCGAAGCTGAAGCTGGCGCAAGAGGAGCTGGGCGTCGAACTGGACGCGCTGCTCCGACGCCGGCAGGAATCGGAAGACATCCTGTGGACCGCGGGGCGGCGAGGGCTGGGACACGTCGTGGTGACCGAGGCGTTGCACAAGTGGCACATTTTTCGGTCACTGAGCCTGGTCTACCGGGACGCTTACAACCGCCAACTGAACGATCGCTTCCTGGGCAAGTGGCAGGAGTACGACAAGATGGCGGATTGGGCGCGCCTGTCGCTAACCAACGGCGGGGTTGGAATGACGAGTTCACCGATGCCCCGGGCGGCGAGGCCTCAACTGGGCTCGACGGCTGGAACAGTGGCCGCGACGACGTACTTCGTGAGCGTAACCTGGGTGGCGCAGAGCGGAATCGAAGGAGCGCCGAGCGTGACCGCGGCGCTGACAACGACCGGGTCAAGCGCGCTGACGGTACTGGCCGTCGATCCTCCGGAGACTGCGACAGGCTGGAACGTTTACGCGAGCTATTCTCCGACGGGATTGACCCGCCAGAACGACAGACCGGTGACGCCCGGGGAGACCTGGACGGAGCCGGAGGCCGGGCTCGGGAAAGGCAAACCAGCGTCCTGTGGGCAGAGGCCGGAGATGTTCCTGCGCCTGACGGGAATGCTGAACAGGGGGTAGCGATGCCAGCGATCGGAGCGGCGGCGACACGCAAGGTGGTGGAGATGCTGGCGGGAGGCACGGGCCTGCCCTTTATGGTGCCGAGCTTGGCACAGCGGGAGCACGTGGGACTGGCACCGATCGAGGCGCAACAGATCCAGTCCGGGAACATCGCGTTCGACGTGGCCGAAAAGACGGCGGGCGTGACGTATCCGGCGGTGTACGTGTACTGCGAAAAGCTGTCGAACGGGTTGAGGGAGAAGTTCCGGACGTTTTCGGGCACGGCGAGCATGGCGGTCGAGATACGGGTCTCTCACGACCGGCTAGAGAGACTGGCCCGGGACCTCCACCTTTATGCAGCGGCGGCCAGCGAGGTACTGGACTCCCAGCGAGGCGATTGGGACGGGGGAATGTTCTACACCGGCGGATATGAAGTTACGTTCGGGCCCGTGAAGAGGGGCGGCAGCAACTTCCTGCAGTCGGCGAAGATAAGCTTCGATGTCGATGTGAGTTACTAAGTCGGGGCGCGGGGGCGTCCGCTTGCTTACGCGCGCGGTTCGGTGCTGAGGAAAAGGGGAAACGATGGCGTGCAACTATATTTCATCCAATAACAACCGGCTCTATGTGGGCTTGGAGTCGGACTACGGACAGGTGCCGGCGATCCAGAGCGGAAGCCGGATTCCGGGCGTGAAGCTCACGGCGAAGCAGCAGATGATCCGGCCCGAACGGAAGGACAAGACGGGCACGAGAACCTATGGGGGCACTCCGGCAGGGCTCAGAAAGAACACGACGTTCGACCTGGTGACCTACATGACGGGCTGGAGCACGCCGAGCACCGAGCCCGTTTACGGCCCGTTGTTTCAGGCCAGCCTGGGCGCGTCGCCGATCTTCTTCGCGGGCGGGACAGCAGCGGCGAACGCCAACACAAAGCTGCTCAGCTTTGCGGCCGCGCACGGCCTGGTGCCGGGACAAGCGGTGACGTTCGGCGGGGAACTCCGGTTCGTGTGCTCGATTATCGACCAGACGACGATCGAACTCAGCTCACCGTTCACGGTTATGCCGACGGCCGGCGCGCCGATCGGACCGACGGTGACCTATCAGCCAGCGACGGCACTGGCGAGCACGAGCATCTTCGACTACTGGTGCCCGACGGCGGCGGTGCAGCGGGTGCTGTGCGGGGCGGCGGTCGATCAGATGAAGATCAACATCAACGGCGATTACCACGAGTTCGAGTTCATTGGAATCGCGGCCGATGTGATCGACAGCACGAGCTTCACCGCCCAGCAGGGGGGGCTGGCCAGCTTTCCGGCCGAGCCGGCGCTCATGCCGTACAACTACTCGATCATCCCCGGGCACCTGGGCCAAGTATGGCTGGGTACGAATCCAGACCAGTTCCTCACGATCACGGCGGCGAAGATCACGCTGCAGAACGCGCTCGACAAACGCGAGCGGGAGTTCGGGGCGAACATTCCGCGGTGCCTGGCGCCGGGAATGAGGACGGTGACGGCGGACCTGGAGCTCTTCGAGACGAACGACGACGCCACGCGCGGACTGTACCAGGCGGCGCGGCAGAGTTCACCCATCGCGATCATGCTGCAACTCGGGCAGCAGGCGGGCCAGCTCGCGGGGGTGTACCTCAAGAGCGTGGTCCCGGAAGTCCCCGAGTTTGACGACAGCCAGACGCGGCTGCAGTGGAAGCTATCGGGCAGCCGGGCGCAGGGGACGGGAAACGACGAGATGTACGTGGCGTTCGGATAGGCGGAGACCGATGGAGTACGCAAGCGAAAAGAGAATCGAATCGAAAGCCCTGCCGGGGGTGTGGTTCACGATCGCGCGGATGTCGTTCGGCCGGCGGATCGAGTTGACCCGGCGGATCTGGGAACTCGCCGGAAAGGCCGAGCACCTGGAGGCGGGGGGCGATGTTCGAGGGAGGCTGGAGGCCGCACTGGTGACGGCCGAGATCGACGGCATCTACCTACGCTGGGGGCTGCACAAGATCGAGGGACTGACTGTTGACGGGGAGCAGGCAACCGCCGAACTGGTGGTCACTCAAGGTCCCGAGCCGCTGTGCCGGGAAGTGGTGGCGGCCATCAAGGCGGAGTGTGGCCTGAACGCGGACGAAGCAAAAAACTGAGAGTCGCATTCCACTTCCAGTTCTCGAATCCAGCCGGGTGGAGGTGCGACGAATGCAGGAAGAGCGGGCTGGAGGTCAAGCGCCGGTGCGGATGGGTGGCCGCGGCGCTGGCGACGGAGCCACGGCCGGTGTGGGCACGCGCGGGTGTGGCGACTGACGTGTGCCCGAAATCCTATGTCTCGGGCGACAGCCGGGCGTGGCTGGATGAGTTTCAGGCGTGGAAACGGCTGGGCTACCCGGACCCGCGCGCGCTGAGCGCTCGCGAGGTGCACGCGATGGTGATTCTGGAGCAGGAGCTTCTTAGCGAGGTGAAGCGTGGCGAACGCAGACAGCGGAATTGAGGAGTTGGCGAGCCGGCTCGCCGAGGCCCTGGGCGCGGCCCAGTTCCCGCCAAGCGAGCCAATGGCTCCGCTGGCGGAACTGCTCGGGCAGCAGGAGCCAGAAGACGGGAGTCAGGAGACAGGAGCTCCGAGGTTGGCGGCGCAGGCTGGGCAGTTGCTCGCAGGCAGTGCCGGCGACGGAAGCACCAGTATGTCGGATGCCGCGGCGGCGCCGACGGCGGCGGTTGAGCAACAGCGCTCTATCACGCAGGCACAGGCGGGCACGACCGACCAGAGCGCCAGCGCGAGCAACAGTAGCTCCCAGAATTCGGGCGGCAATTCCGCTCTGGGCACGATTGGCAGCGTGGCAGCGAATGTCCTCGAAGACGGACTCGGGCTTGGGCCCCTGATCAGCGGCCTGGCGAGCTTATTCGGAGGGGGCGGCGGCTCGAGCACTCCTCCTGCGCTCAGCGCCTACACGGCTCCGGAATCGATCCGGTTCGAAGGCGACGTTAACCGCAGCGCGAACAGCACCGACTGGGGAGGAAGCGGGGGGGCCCATAGTGGATCTCCGCTTTCGACGGGCGCACAGATCACGGTTCAGGTGAACGCCATGGACAGCCAATCGTTCCTCGATCATAGCCAGGACATCGCCAACGCGGTGCGGCAAGCGATGCTCAATTCGAATTCCCTGAACGATGTTGTGAGCGACCTATGAGTACTTTTCCGCTGCTGAAGACGGGGGCGGTGGCCCAGTATCCGGCGACACGGACCACGGGGTACGCGACGCAGGCGTTCCGGTTTCTGGACGGCAGTGAGCAGAAGTTTCCGCTGCGCGGAAGTGCGGCGACAAGGTGGGTCGTCAAGCTGGATCTCCTGGACGATACCGAGATGGCGCGGGTCTGCGCGTTCTTCCAATCGCAGCAAGGCCGCTTCGGCACGTTTTCGTTCGTGGACCCATGGGACGAGAGCACCCATCCGAACTGCAGTTTTGAGTCGGACGAACTGGCGCTCAGCCTGGACGGCGAAGCGCAAGGACGCCTGCGACTAGTGATCAAGGAGAACAACGGCTGATGCTGTACTTTCCCCAACTCGCGAGCGGGGCGGTGAGCCAGTTCCCGTGCAGGAAGCATGTGCAGCAGAGGACGCTGGTCAACGTGCTTGCGGACGGCTGCGAAGTCAAGCTATTCGACCCAGGCGCGTGCAGGGTGGAATGGGACATCGATCTGGCGAGCCTGACGCAGGGGGAATGGGACGCTGTCCGGGCGCTGTTTGCGGCAGCTCAGGGGCAACTGGGGACTTTTACGTTTCTGGATCCGTTCGGCAACCTTCTGAGCTGGAGCGAGGAGCCGGGCGCGGCGGCGTGGGAAAAAGATGCTGGCTTGACGCTGACCGGTGGCGTTGCGGACCCACAGGGCGGGACGGGGGCGACGCGCATAGCCAATTCCTCCGGAACGCCGCGGAACGTGGCTCAGACGGCGGCGGTTCCATCCTGGTATCGGTACTGCTTCAGCGTGTGGGCGCGCAGCGATGCGGCGGGGCTAGCGACGCTCTTCGTGAGCGCGGGGACGCAATCGGCGCAGCAGAATTTGGCGGTGGGGCCAGCGTGGCGACGACTGGTGCTGGGAGCACAGTTGACGGCGCAGCAAGGGACGGCGACTTTCGGGGTCACGATTCCGGGTGGGGCGACGGTGGAACTGTTCGGGTTTCAGGCAGAGGCGCAGGTGGGCGCATCGAGCTACAAGGCCACGGGCGGGCAAAGCGGAGTCTACGCCAACGTGTCGTTCCTGAACGACGTGCTCGAGATGACGAGCGAGGCGCCGGCGATCTACTCGTGTCCGGTGCGGATTGGCGCGAAGGGCTGACCGCTCCCTGACGGTCGCGGTTCGGTAGGACTTGGGCGCGAAGGGCTGAGGGACCGCCGGAAGCGGGTCTGGAGACCCGCTGCAGGCGTAGACGCCTGCCCCACAAACGAGACGGGGTGGACTTGGATGGCTACGATCAACGACATCAAAGAGCTGAGCATCACCGAGACGCCGCTGTTGCTGTTCGACTGCGTGCTGAGCTCCGGGGCTGTCGAGCGCTGGAGCACGCACGCGGCGATGGTCAACGGGCAGCAATACTCGGCGCGCGTGTTGCGGCACGATCTGTTCGAGATGCAGTCCGGGGCGGTCGACGGGATCGACGCCATCGCAAAAGTCTCGATCTGGCTCGCGAATGCCGATTCGCACTTTTCGGAGATCGAGCGCAGCACGGGCTGGAAGGGAAGCCGGATCACGGCCCAGTTTGTGTTTTATGACCTGAGCCAGGGCCAGGCGGTTTCGGAAGTTCAAGTGCTGTTCAAAGGAGTGGCGGACGCCCCCGCCGAGATCACTGAATCGACGCTGCGGCTGACGGTCACCAACAGCCTAAACATGCAGCGCCTGCTGTTGCCTGACGTGCGAGTGGAGCGGCGGTGCCCCTGGAAGTTCCCGGCGACGGCGGACCAGCGGGCCGAAGCGGCGACGGGCGGAACGAAAGGACAGTATTCTCCGTTCTACCGCTGCGGATATTCGCCGGACGTGGCGGGTGGATGCGGGAGCCTCAACGGCACCACGCCGTATACCAACTGCGACCGGACGCGAGCGCAGTGTCAGGCGCGCGGGATGTTCGCCACCGGAACCGCGAGGTTCGGCGGAATCGAGTTCGTGCCGGCGTCGACGGTGGTGAGGAGTTACGGAGAGAAGGGCAATCACGAGTCGGCGCCACTGATGAATGAAGCCCGGTACAACGATTTCATCCCTCTGGTTTACGGCACAGCGTGGTACGCGCCGCTGGTGATCTTCTCCAAGAACGACGGCAACCTGACGCACATGGACGTGCTGCTCGGCATGGGCGCGATGGAGAGCGTGATCAAGGTCCTGGTCAACGACGTCGATATCCCGGTGGGGCGGGCGGGCTCCAACATGACGGCGACGGGTTGGTACAACTTCGTCACGATGGGCGGCGGGACGGGGACGTTCAATCCCGAGTATGTGGACACGAGCGGCAATCCGCTTGGCGACCCGTACGGCAGCATGGCGGTTCTGAACGTGGTGGTGCCGAACCAGATCAACAACGGGAACAGCTTGCCACAGATCAAGGTTCTGGTGGAGGGGACGAGGCTGGAGCAGTTCTCCGCGGACGGCAACTCGCTGGGCCAAAGCTTCACCAACAATCCGGCATGGCTGCTGCTGGATCTACTGCGGCGGTGCGGGTGGGCGCTGGAGGATATCGACATCGCGAGCTTCGCCCAGTCCGCCGCGTACTGCGGCGAGGCGATCACGGCACAAGACCTGAACGGCAACCAGATCAGTATTCCGCGCTACCAATGCAACCTGGTGCTGAAGAGCCGGCGTTCCGCCGCGGACGTGATCCGAGGCGTGAGGAACGGATCGCGCCTCTTCCTCAGATACGGCCTGGGCGGATTGCTGGGGCTTCAAGTGGAGAACACGTTGGCGCTGCAACAGCCAGCGAAGCCGGACGGGAGTAACGCCAACGAGGCGGTGACGGGCGGATGGCCGGCTTATGAGTTCGGAGACGGCACGGGGGGGCTCTCGGGGATTCTGCGGCGTCCGAGTGGGGAGCCGTGGATCCGGGTCTGGTCGCGGACCACGGCGGAGACACCCAACCGCCTGAACCTGGAATTTCAGGATGCGTTCAACCAGTACCAGCAGGACAGCCTGTCGGTGACGGATGTGGACGATATGCTGGCCGTCGGGCAGGAGGTCAGCCTGAACCTGCCGGTGCTGGGCATCCCAAACTTCAATCAGGCGGCCAGAATCGCTAAGTTCCAGCTCGACAAGCTAGTGACGGGAAACACATACGTCGAGTTCGCGACGACGATGCGGGGGCTGAAGCTGCGGCCGGGCGACCTGATTACCGTGACGTACCTGAAGGAAGGCTTCGACGAGCAGCCGTTTCGCGTGGTGAAGATTGCTCCGGGCCTGAACTACTCGACGGCGTTGATCACGGCGCAGATCCACCAGGACGGGTGGTACAGCGACAACAACGCGGACGTGTTCGGCAGCGGGCTGCCAGGGCGGCGGCCAGGGTACGGGATCGGGATTCCGAGACCGGTCACCGGGAAGCTGCTGGACCAGTACGGCAACCCGCAGCTCGACATAGCGGAGCAGGACACCGTCAACGCAGACGGGACGATGACAATCACCTTGAGCGCCGGCTTCAACCGGCCGCGGCAACCAGCGGTGACGGGGCTCGGCATTCCGCTGATCAGCATTGCGGCCGGCACCGAGAACACCGGAGGCGCGCTGGCGGGGAACCAGACGCTGTACTACGCCGTCACGGGGAGCGATGCGAGCGGGCAGGAGAGCGGGCTTTCTTTCGTGGTCCCGGCAACGATACCGAACGGAACGAACACGAACACGGTGACGCTGACGGAGCTCAGTTTCACCAGCGATGCGACCATGTTCTCCGTATACCGCGGGCCGACGCCGATGCAGCTCGCACAAATCGCGACGAACCAGTCTATGGCGCCGAGCTTCACCGACACCGGCCTGGCAGCGAGCCTGATACCGCCTCCGGACGAGAACTACGATCACACCAATGCGTATTGGCGGCTCGAGCTTCAGCCGGAGATCGCGGTAGCGACCACCTCCGCCAAGACGGTAGGCAATCCATCGCTCGCGATGGAGGCTAACGCATACGCCGGGATGGTGGTGCGGATCACGCGGGGAACGGGAGCCGGCCAGGAAAAGATTGTGACCGCAAACGACGCGACCACGCTGACGGTAACCCAGCCCTGGGACACGGAGCCGGACGGGACAAGTTACTTTACGGTCGCCGAGGCGGGCTGGCACCTCGGATCCGCGGGCAGCAGCGGACCGCTGGTGTTTCAGGTTCCGACGCACATCGGATCGACCGTGCAAGTAACAGCGCGGGCGGCGAATGTCTACGACTCGGAGTGCCCGGCCGAGTTGAGCCTGGTGACGCGCTGGCGGATCACGGGCGGGAGTCCAGGATCGGACGAGGCCGCACCGCCGGCGCCTGTGTTCGGAATCCTGAGCCGCGAATCAGGCGACGTGGGGCTGACGGGAGTGGGATTCGAGAATCTGGCGAACACCAGATCGATTTCCTCCGGCACTCTGGCGCTGTACTACTGGAACGAGCTGACGTATCCTTCGCCCAACGTGCTCGACGCGGACGCCGGCGCCGGTGACACGACGCTGACACTGGCGCAGGGGCAGAACATTCAGGTTGGCGACCTGATTCAGATCGACGCCGAGTTGCTCCAGGTTCAAACGGTCGGGAACAACGGGCTGCAACTGGGCGTGTTGCGAGGCGCCATGGGGAGCACGGCCGCGGGGCATAGCGCCGCGGCGCCGGTGTACGGGTTGACCAAACTCAGGCTGGTGGTTCCCTTCGCCGCCGACTTTTTCGGCAGCCCCGCCAGCGGCGAGTTCGACTACTTCGTGATGCTGCCGGACGCGCGCGTATCGGCGGCCGCCTTTTTCGTGACCAATCCGTTTGGAGACAGCCCGACTACAACGGCGTGCCTCACCAGCAGACTCGATCAAGGGTTGAGGACGCTGTCGGGCGGCCAGTACTCGATTCAGGTGACAGGGAACCTGGCAATCGAAACGAACGCGGCGCCTCCGTTGGTGGTGCAGGGCACCCATTCGGTGTGGAACATCTCGGCCATGGTCAGCGATGCACCGATGAACGCCCCGGCGATCCCGCCAGACCAGGCGACGGTCGAATGGATCCAGATGGACGTGCGGGTGAACGGAGCGGTCTACTGCACCCTGACAATTCCGGCGGACGTCACCTATTCGAATACGGTGAACGGGTGCGGAATGGCGCCGTTGCCCGCGGGCGGGTTGATCACGCTGGACATCACCAGGGTGCCGCAGGCAACGGGTTCGAAACCGGGGCGAGACCTGACGGTGACGATCAACCTGTGACGGACCTATGGCAGAGACACTCCAAAAGCTGAGCCCAGACCGAGACCTACAGTGCTACTTCCTGCAGCCGTCAGCGATCGCGGCGTTGAGCGCAACGAGCCCCACGGGATTCACGCTATCGGGGAGTTGGCGCCAGCAGTTCGACTGGGCGGTGATCGAATGGAACCGCGACAACGGGTTTGAGCATCCCCTGTTCCGAACCCTTCCCGACGGAGATCTCAGCGGTCTTGTTCTCACCTACGAAGAGACACGGACCAACTGCATGCCGATGGACAGCAACCTGGGGCCGACCGTCGGGTGGCCATATTTGCGGCTCTGGCGGGAGGGAACCCCGGAGGGGCAGCCGGAACTGGTGCCACTGTACACGCCGGACCGCGCGACCCCCATTGAGGGGACGGCCACGGCGGCCTCGGCCACGTTGACGCTCACCGGGACGGCAACCACCGGAGACTATATCGGTGTGTCGTGGCTCACGGAGCAGTACAACTACCAGATGCAGTATTGGGACAGTATCGATAGCGCGGTCGGGGCGCTGGCCGCGATCATAAACCACCCGACCATTGGCTCGAAGTCACTGAGCGCGACCTCCTCGGGAGCGCACATCACGCTGACATCGGTAGCGACGGGCGCGGACTGGAACCGGGTAGGCGTGTACGGATTTGTCTGCGGGGCAACCGAGTCGTGGTCGCCGTGGTGGAAACTGCTGAGTGGCGGCACGTCGCCGACGAAGTGGCGCATCCGACTGGACTTTAGCAGCCTGCAGATGACGTCCGTGCGGAAGATGCGGTGGACCTATGTGCCGGCCTGGCAGAATGGCGCGTTCCAGCGGACGGAGTTCGAGGTCCAGGTGAGCAATTGGACGGTGACGGGAACGAACCGTACGTACTCGGTGGCGGGACCGGGGAGCCGCCGGATCGAAGACGACGGGCCGCAGGTCGGGTACTCGGACGGGTGGACCGCGTTCAAGGGGTCGTACAACTATTCGAATGGCTCGTACCACTCGACCGAGACGAGCGGGGCTCAAGTAAGCTGCACGTATTGGGCATCGGTGCCGCACAGTCTCTACCTGGGCGCGGAGTTCGTCGACAAAGGGGCGAGTCTCTCGGTCACGGTGGACGGCGGCGCTCCGATGACGCCTACCCTGCTGGTTCCGAAAGTAGACGCACTGGTGCGGATTCCCCTGGGGCAGTACGGCGGTGGGACGCACACGGTAGTGGTACAGCACGCTGGGCCGAACGACTCGAACGGCCCTTACACCTTCAATTTCGATTTTCTGGAAATCGCGATCCCGACCACCGAGTTGCCTGAGCTGTCCGCGGAGACGCAACTGAGCCTGGCGACGGACTGGGACACCTACCACTCGATCTGCGTGGCACCGGAGCGAACGGCGTGGATGATCGATGCGCTCGGCTTTCACGGACGGGTGAATCACTACGTGGGAGCGATGTGGTTTTACGAGCTGGTGAGCTCCGGGTTCAGGTATGCGTCGGCACATATCGATTTCACCGGGACGCCGCGTTTCGCCCTCAACGAGCGGACGTCGATCACGATCGACGGCACGACGATCGAACACGTGCACTACATCGGCGACACGGCCGAAACGGTGGTGAAGGCCTTCGAGATGGAGATCAACCGCGGCACGATGTCGGTGAGGGCCGTGGCGGACGGGGCGGGGCTGACGATCTACTCGCGCTCGCCGGGCTCTGCTTCGAACAGCATCGTGGTTTCGGCCACATCGACCTCGATGGTCCCAGAGCCGGCGAGCCAAAACCTCACTGGCGGGCAGGACGGGACGTGGCTCACGGATCTTCAGGTAACGCCGCGACTGAATCGGGCAGCGCGAGACTGGACGCGGAGTTTCTTCACGGCGCTGAAGGGGTGCGGCCTGGATGGGGTGGCGGCGCTCAGCATGGAAATAGGAAACGGGGATGACTCGCTGGAGGCGGGTATCGCCCAGCGGAGCCCGGACCCAGACGGGGAGGCGGTTTGGGTGTCCACGCCGGCGCTACAAACGAACTTCTCGCCCGCGAGCATCGCATTCTGGGAACAGGTGTACCGGGACATCGCCCAGTTGCAGGTGGACGCCGGCTTGCGGCCGTACCTGCAGTTCGGCGAGGTGCAGTGGTGGTATTTCCGCGACAAGCGGTCCGGGATGCCGTTCTACGATGCCTACACCAGGAACACCTTCTTCGCCCAGTACGGGAGAGAGATGGAAGCTATCCTGGATAATAACGTCTCGCCGGGAGCCTACCCGCAAGAGACGCAGTTCCTGCCAACTCTGATCGGAGCGTTCACCAGCCAGATCATGGCGTATGTGCGGGCAGCGTTCCCCACCTGCCGGTTCGAAGTGCTATACCCGCTGGACGTAAACGACACCGACTTCAACCGCGCCATCAACTACCCGGCGGGCGCCTGGACGCCGGCGGCGCTCGATTGCCTGAAGACGGAGAGTTTCGGATACACGGGCTCGCGCGACCTGAACAAGTGCCTCTCATCGATTCAGTTGCCGCAAACGCGCGGGTTCGCCCGGCAGAGCAGTGCGCATCTGGTTGGGATTGGCGACTCCACGGCACCGTGGCTGAAGGAAGTGCGGCTGTCAAAGGCGGCGGGGCTGGAGTCGGTGGTTCTGTTCGCTCTAGACCAGTTGTGCCTGATTGGGTATTCGCTTCCCCTACCGCCCGCCCTGCGGCGGGCGTCACTGCAAGGCTGACCTCGCCCTCCAATCCTCCGCTTATCCAAGCGTCGGCAGCCGAGAGTGGCCGCAGCCGCTTAGGGGACTCACTCAATCGACAGCTTGCCTCCTTGCTGGATGCGGACGGTGTGCCACCGACCCCGCAAGCAGCGCGAACAGGCACCTAAGCATCGAAGCCCCTCTGAAGCCATGTCCGCTCATAGCCCCTGGGCTGGTCTCATTTGCTACATTAGGATCTCAGACCCCAGTCGTTCTGCTTTACCGGCAATTTCCCTTTGGCCCTCTGCGTGCCAAGGTTCTACCGGTAAGCTGACAAACTACGCTATGGCAAAAGGCTACGTAAGCATCAACGTCGAACGCTGCAAGGGCTGCGCGTTCTGCGTCGAGTTCTGCCCCACCAAGGTCCTCAGCCTCTCTTCCGCCTTCAACTCCAAGGGATACCATCCCCCCCACATCGTCGCCCCTGATAAATGTAGCGGTTGCGACCTGTGTGGGATGTACTGCCCCGACTTCGCGATCTACGGTTGGAAGAACGCCGAGCCCAAACCGGAGGTGCCCAATGCAGGCTGACCCCCGCGGAGTCCTAACAGGCATTCATTTTCTGGACGGCGATCAGGCCTGCTGCGAAGGCGCTCTTGCCGCAGGTGCGCGATTTGCCGCAGGCTACCCCATCACTCCGTCCACCGAAGTGGTGGAGCGGTTCGCCGCACGCATCCCGACCGTCGGCGGCACCTTCATCCAAATGGAGGATGAACTGGCGGCCTCCATCACCATCCTCGGCGCGGTCTGGGGCGGAGCAAAGGCCTTCACCGTCACCTCCGGCCCCGGCTTTTCGCTGATGATGGAACATATCGGCTACGCGGCCATGACCGAAACGCCGTGCGTCTTCGTGGACGTGCAGCGCGGCGGCCCTTCCACCGGCCTGCCAACCCTTCCGGCCCAGGCCGACATGATGCAGGCGCGCTGGGGATCGCACGGCGATTACGAAATGATCGCGCTGTGTCCGAACTCGCCCCAGGAGTGCTTCGACCTTACCATCAAGGCCTTCAACCTGTCGGAACAGTATCGAACGCCGGTGATGTTCATGATGGACGAGTGCGTCGGGCACATGACCGAGAAGGTGATCATCCCGACGCCTGACCAGCTCGACATCTATCCGCGCCGCCACAGCAGCCGGCCGCCCGGCAAGTACAAACCCTTCGAGCCGGCCGAGGACCTGGTGCCGGCCATGGCTCACGCCGGCGAGGGCCACCGCTTCCACGTCACCGGCCTGACGCACGACGAGCGCGGCTATCCCTCCATGACGGTCGCGACGCAGGACAAGCTGGTGCGCCGGCTACAGCAGAAGATCCTGCTCGCCGAGGGCCTCCTTACCTTCACTGACGAGGCCGATCTGGACGGCGCCGAGGTGGCCGTGGTGTCCTACGGAATCACCTCGCGCGTGGCGCAAAGAGCGATCGACGTGGCCCGCGAGCGCGGCGTTAAGGTCGGCCGCTGCCGTCTGATCGGCATATGGCCCTTCCCGGACCAGCGATTGCGTCAAATCGCGCAAAGCGGCGTGAAGGCGTTCGTGGTTCCGGAGATCAACCTGGGGCAGATCTCGCGGGAAGTCGAGCGAGCCACGGGCCACTTCGCCAACACCGTCGCCGTCACGCACGCCGGCGGCAGCGTGCATCGGCCGGAGCAGATCCTCAACGCCATCCTGGAGGCCGCGAAATGATGACGACCATCGAAGCGCCGGTCAACCCCGTCGAGCCCTTTCTGCGCACCGAGCGGATCCCGCACATCTGGTGCCCCGGCTGCGGGATCGGCACAACCGTGAATTGTTTCGCGCGCGCCCTGCTCGAATCCCACATGGACCTGAACCGCGTGGCCGTGGTTTCGGGCATCGGCTGCACCGGCCGCGTGGCCGGCTACGTGGCGCTCGATTCGTTCCACACCACGCACGGCCGGGCGATCCCGTTCGCCACCGGCTTGAAGCTTGCCAACCCCAATCTGGAAGTGGTGGTCTACTCGGGCGACGGCGACCTGACGGCCATCGGCGGCAACCACCTGATCCACGCGGCGCGCCGCAACGTCGACATCAAAGTCATCTGCGTGAACAACCTGATCTATGCGATGACCGGCGGGCAGACCGCGCCCACCACGCCGTCCACGGCCATCACCACCACAGCGCCCTACGGCTGCTTCGAGCCGGCTTTCGATCTGCCCTCGCTCGCGGCTTCGGCGGGCGCCTCCTACGTGGCGCGCTGGACCACCTTCCACGTGCGGCAGTTGACCAAGTCCATTTCCGAGATGTTCCAGCGGCGCGGCTTCTGCTTCATCGAGGTGATCTCGCCCTGCCCCACGCTCTACCAGCGCCGCAACAAGATGGGCGACGGCCTGGACACCATGAAGTTCTACAAGACGCACAGCAAGCTGAGGAACGGGGCGTCGCTCGACGAGTTGCAGATTACGAAGGAAGGCGAGATCGTGGTCGGCAAGTTTGTAGACCGCGAGCGGCCGGACTACCAGCAACTCATGCGGGACCGGCTGTCCACGCAGTTGGGCGAGCGTTACCTTGAGGCGGACAATCCGGTATGCGGCTAACTGAAATTCGTATCGCGGGATTCGGCGGCCAGGGAGTGATTCTCTCGGCCACGTTGATCGGCAAGGCGGCGGCGATTCACGAGGGCGGCTTCGCCACCATGACCCAGAATTTCGGGCCGGAGGCGCGCGGCGGCGCGGCCAGCGCCCAGTTGATCCTGTCCGACACGCCCGTTCTCTACCCCTACGTGACCGGCCTGGACTTCCTGGTGGTGATGTCGCAGGAAGCCTACACGCGCTTCGCGCCGGAGCTGAAGGACACCGGGGTGCTCATCGTCGAGGAAGACCTGGTGCGTATCGCGGGCCTGAAGAGCGGCGTGCGTGTTTACGGCGTCCCGGCCACGCGCCTGGCCGAAGAGCTTGGCAAGAAGATGGTGCTGAACGTGGTGATGGTTGGCTTCTTCGCGGCCGTGACCGGGCTGCTCAAGCCGGAATCGCTGCGCAAGGCGGTGGGCGATTCGGTCCCGCCGGCTACTCGCGAGCTGAACTTGCGGGCGTTCGACAAGGGGTACGAGTTCGGGGTGAAGCAGGCGGAGCCTGTGGGGCAGGCTCGCTAAGTTTCTTCGATTCGTCCGGCGTGGCATCGTTCCATCGTGGCTCGTCCATCCGTCTTCACGGTGCTAGCAGCGGCAGTTCCTCCCGTAGGCGGTTTGCTATGGGTCGAAGGGGCGAAAGCCCTCTCTACTTTTGCTGTTTGGGCGCTATCAGGCCGCCGCCCCCCTACGCCGTCGCCCGCGCTCTTCGCGAAAACGCCACCACCGACGGCTGCGCCAGCCTCTCGAAATCGCCGAAGTGCATGTGGATCACGTCACGGTGCGTCCCGGCGTTGAACGTGATCATGTCCTCCCCGGCCAACCGGCTATCGACGTAGACCGGCAGGCCGAACAGGTTGCCGAAGGGCGGCATCGCGCCCAGATCGCAGGGCGGAAACAGGTCCGCCAGTTCCGCTTCGGTCGCCAGACGCAGGCGCGAGAGCGCCAGATCCATCCTCAACTGCTCCAGGTCCACCACGGTGTCGCCTGCAAGGACGGCCATCGCGTAGCCGTTCTCGCTCAGGAAGATGACGGTTTTTGCGACCTCGTGCGCGGGAACGTGCTCTGCCGCAGCCACTTCCCGCGCCGTGTATGCCAGCGGGTGAACCGTGTGGGTGTAGACCACCTGGTTCTGTTCCAGGAATTCCTGCAGCTTCCTTAGAATCGGCATGCGACCCTCCTTTATGAAGCGCGCGCGGCGCTCCGGTCGGCAACGAGTCGCCCGGCCCGGCGTGCGGAATCCTGGAAACCGCGGAGGACGCGGCGGAACCGACACCAGAACCGTCCTTCCCGTCGCGGGAGGAAGTCCAACCCGACTGTAACGGAAAAAGCAAAGGTTGGCAAGAGACAACACCCGGTGGTAGGGCGGGTTATCCCCCCATGGCTATTAACCATCGGCTAACCCGCAGCTAAGGGGTGGTAGTATCCCTTGCCAGTATTGCTTCTAAGGCCCGAAAGGCCTCTAATCTGTATAGCGCTGCTGTTCGCGGCGCGACAGTTTCCTCGCAAAACGGGGCGGACGGTAGCACTCGGCACCGCCGCCCCGCTTAACCCCAAAAACCCTTACGGCCAAAACTCTGGCCACGAATGCACGCGAATGAAAACAAAAGACTTGCCTTCCCTATCCGTGTGCATTCGTGTTCATTCGTGGCCAAAGGGCTTAGCTGAGCAGTTCCCGCATGTCGGAAACCCACAGGTCCGGCTCGAAGCGCGCGATGAGCGCGGGGTCGCCGTACCCGTACCGCACGGCGCAGATCGCGACGCCGGCGCGCCGGCCCGCCTCCATGTCTGCCGGTGAATCCCCCACCAGCAGACATTCTTCCGGACGCGCGTTCAGGGCGGTGAGCGACGCCAGGATCACATCCGGCGCGGGCTTGTAGGCGAATCCGTCGGTGCCTTGCACGTGATCGAAATACGCCGCCAAGCCAAACTGCTCCAGCACCGCGCGCGTAGTCGAAGTGCCTTTCGTGGTAGCGGTGGACTTCCGTCCGCCCAACCCCCGCAACGCCTCGCTGACGCCCGGGAACACGCGAGTCGAGCGATGCCCGCGCGCGGAGTAGATGGTGCGGTAGTTGCGGATCAGTTCCTCGTGCTGCTCGGGCGTGTACTCGGGCAGCAGTTCCTGGAACATGCGCAGCAGTGAAACGCCGACATAGCCAAGCAGATCGGCCTGGTCGAGCGCGTTGACCCGCGTGGGCTTCAGCGCTTCGAGGATCGCCCCGCAGATGTCCTCCGCGGAGTCCACCAGAGTTCCGTCTACGTCAAAAAGGTAGACCGGATAGCGCGCGATCACGCCGGCTGCGGCCGCTCTCCCTCAACCAGCGGCGTAATCCTGCGGCCGCCCTCGGGACGAACCACCTGCTGCGTCCGGCCGCCGTCGCCCGGCGGGATAGGACGCAGTGGCGGAAGCACGCGGCCCTCAATCAACTGGTGCACTTCCTCACCGTCCAGCACTTCGCGCTCGAGCAGCGCCTCGGCAATCCGCACCAGCGCGTCCGACCGCTCTTCGATCAACGACCGCGCCCGGTCATAGGACCGCCGCACGATCTTCTGCACTTCGTTGTCGATCTTGACCGCCGTGTCCTCGCTGTAGTCGCGATGCTGCGCGATCTCGCGGCCCAGGAAGATCTGCTCTTCCTTCTTGCCGAAGCTCAACGGCCCCAGGTCGCTCATGCCCCACTCGCAGACCATCTTGCGAGCGATGTCGGTGGCGCGCTCGATGTCGTTGCCCGCCCCCGTGGTCATGTGCTTCATGAAGATTTCTTCGGCGATGCGGCCGCCCATGAGCCCGGCAAGCTGCGTGTCCAGGTAGTCCTTCGTGTAGGAGTGCTTGTCGTCCTCCGGCAACTGCATCGTGACGCCGAGTGCCATCCCGCGCGGGATGATCGTGACCTTGTGCACCGGGTCCGCGTTCGGCAGGATGGCCAGCACCAGCGCGTGTCCGGCCTCGTGATACGCCGTGTTGCGCTTCTCTTCCTCGCTGATGATCAGCGACTTCCGCTCCACGCCCATCATCACCTTGTCCTTGGCGATTTCGAAATCCGCCATCGTGACCACCTTGCGGTTCTGGCGCGCGCCGATCAGCGCCGCCTCGTTCACCAGGTTCGCCAGGTCGGCACCCGCGAAACCCGGCGTGCCTCGCGCGATCACCATGAGATCGACGTCGTCCGCGATCGGCACCTTTTTGGTGTGAACCCGCAGGATCGCCTCGCGGCCCTTCACGTCCGGCCGCCCCACCACCACGCGCCGGTCGAAACGGCCCGGCCGCAGCAGCGCCGGATCGAGAACGTCCGGCCGGTTCGTCGCCGCCACCAGGATGACGCCTTCGTTCGATTCGAACCCGTCCATCTCGACCAGCAACTGGTTCAGCGTCTGCTCGCGCTCGTCGTGCCCGCCGCCCAGGCCCGCACCGCGATGCCGGCCCACAGCGTCGATTTCATCGATGAAGATGATGCAGGGCGCGTTCTTCTTGCCCTGCTCGAACAGGTCGCGGACGCGGCTCGCGCCCACGCCCACGAACATCTCCACGAAGTCCGAGCCCGAGATGGAGAAGAAGGGAACGTTGGCCTCGCCCGCGATCGCGCGCGCAAGCAGCGTCTTGCCTGTTCCCGGAGGGCCGATCAGCAGCACGCCCTTCGGAATCCTGCCGCCCAGTTTCTGAAACTTCTGCGGCTCGCGCAGGAACTCGATGATTTCCTGCAACTCTTCCTTCGCCTCTTCCACTCCCGCCACGTCCTTGAACGTCACCTTCTTTTGTTGCGAGGAGTGCAGGCGCGCGCGGCTCTTGCCGAAGCTGAGAGCCTTGTTCCCGCCGCTCTGCATCTGCCGCATCATGAAAATCCAGAAGGCGAGCAGCAGGATGAAAGGGACTGCGTTGATCAGCAGCGAAACCCAGTTGCTGGCGTTCGCTTCCTTGATCACCACCGAGACGTTGCTGTCCCCGAGGGTCTTGTAGATCTCCGGGTACCGCTCGGGAATCATGGTATGGAAGGCGGCGCCATCGGTGTAGGTGCCGTGCACTTCCATCCCGCTTACGGTTACTTCCTTGACCTTGTGGTCCGTCACGTCGTGAACGAACTGGGTGAAGGTCAGGTTCCTGTCCGGGCCACGCTGGCCCGTGCGGACGACGGTCACGAAGACCACCACCAGCATGATCAGGACCACCCAGAAAATCGCTGTTTTCAGATTGGAATTCATACAAGTCTCTCGCCGAGCGCCCCAACAACGTCCCCTACTATAGAGACGCCGAACCGCCGCGATACGATCTCAAAATTCGGTGATGTCACCAATTTCGCGTACCCTCAGGACGCTATGCGTCCGCCCGGAGACGGCGTACTCCGTTGCCGGCCCGAACTTCGCGCACCAAACGATCGAGTCTCCACACGTGATCACCGGCCATCCGCGGCGTTCCCACAGAGGGATGCGGGCGTCCTGGAACAGAAACTTGATCTTGGTCTCGCAGGTGTGCCCAACCGGTCGATATCGATCACCCGGCCTCCAGCTCCGTACTCGCAAACCGCCGGAGATGCGGCCCCAGTCTAATTGGCTGCCATCTTTATTATATGCGGAACCGGCCGCACCCGCTTCAGGCTCCAACTCTAGCCCGAGAGAGCTACGGCAGCCGGGCAGTTCGACGTTCCCTGGCACCGGCACCGACAAGTCGTAGTCCCGGACTACGGCATCATAATAGGTTCCGGGCGGCGCCATGCGAACCCAGTCGAAGGAACGGAGGACGTCCACCCCCGGCACCTGCAGCCGCGCACTGCCCTCCCGATCTCTCGTAAGCTCCAGAATCCGCTCCACATGTTCCATGCCGATCGAGCGCAGGTCGGCCTTAACGGAAACAATTGCGCTACGGATTACGCGCCGTGCCACCGCCGGGTGCAGGGCGCCGATCCAATCCACCCGGAACACCACCCCCGGCGTGTTTATGAGAAGCCGGCCCTCCACGACGCGTCTGATCTCCGCGTCCCAGTAGCTTTCTTCGTCCCCAGCCACCGCGGCAAGGCGCGCCAGGGTCGCCGTCAGCCGCGGATTTTCCTGGGTCAGACGGGGAAGCAGGTCGTGCCGGATCCGGTTGCGCGCGAACCGGGAGTCACGGTTGCTCGCGTCCTCGCGCCAGGCGACTCCGCGATCCTTAAGAAACTCCTCCACTTCCGCGCGTTCGATCTCGATGAGCGGCCGGGCCAGGCCTTCCTCCGTCAGGGGCCGCATCCCTGCCATGCCGCCCGTTCCTGACCCACGCAGGAACCGGAAAACGACAGTCTCAGCCTGGTCCGACCGCGTATGCCCGAGAGCGACCCGATCCAGAACCCCACGCCGGAGAAAATCGAGGAAGAACTCTCGCCGCACCCGCCGCGCCGCCTGCTCCAGGTTGTCGCCCGTCTCGGAAGCGATCCTCAGCACGTCCGCCCGCGCCGAGCGCACCTCGAGGTCGAGATTGGAAGCAAGTTCCCCCACATATCTCTCATCGGCATCGGAATCCGCACCCCGCAGCTGATGATTCAGGTGCAGAACGCTGAGCGTCAGCCCCAAACCCGGCGCCAGTTCCCGCAGCACCGTCAGCAGGCAGACCGAATCCGCCCCGCCCGAAACCGCCACCCCCACCCGCTGCCCCGGCGCAAACATCCCGTACCGCGCAATGCTGGCCGCAACCCGCTCGATCACATCCCTATCTTAGCGAGCAGGCTCCTGGGGTCTACAAGGCAAAACTTTGGGCCACGAATAAACACGAATGAACACGAATCTCCGGACGAGCTGATTGAAGCCGTGGTGGGTGCCGCTCGGAGCACGGTTTCTGCCGCCGACCTGGTCGTTGGAGAACCGCTTAGCTTCTCGAACGAACACCTGGATCCGTGCATCACCTACCTGAAGGCTCCGGGTCAAATCGAATGGAAGCGCATACCTACGCATGAATCACGGCAGTCTGCATTCCTGTCCTTATTCGTGTCCATTCGTGTTCATTCGTGGCCCCAAGCCTTTCCTAGCCCACCGCCTTCTCCCTCTCCGCGTTGAACTCGCAGCCCACGAACGCGATTATCGACAGCACGTACATCCACACCAGCAGCAGCACCACCGTCGCGATGCCGCCGTACATCACGTTGTAGTTCGCTATGTGGCGCACGTACCAGGCGAACCCCGATGTCGCCAGCAGCCACAGGATCGTCGTCAGTACCGCGCCGGGCCACACCCGACGCCAGGACAGCCGCCGGTTCGGAGCGATGTAGTACAGGATCGACGCTCCCAGAACGATCGCGCCGAGCGAGATCGCGTAGCGCAACATCTTGCCCAGCACCGCCACCCATCCCCGCATCGCTTGTCCCTCACTGGCCAGGCCCAGCAAGTCCACGATCCAATTCTCCGCGCGGATGCCGAAGAAGATCAGGCCAGAGGCGAACAGCACCGGAATCGCCGCGGAGAAGACCAGCAGGATCGCGATCACCCGCTCGCGCACCCACGGGCGCCCCTCCTGCACGCGGTAGGCCTTGTTGAATCCCTGCATCAGGCTCACCATCACGCCCGATCCCGCCCATATCGAGATGAGCATGCCCGTGATGGGCACCAGCACCGGCTGCTTGCCGCGCACCGCGAAGTAGTAGAACACCAGATCCTGCGTCCCCGGCGGAAGGATCTCGGACAGGAAATTGTAGATGGCGTCGGAGATGAACTCGGCCCGGAACCGGACCAGGATCGTCGCGGCCGTGGTGAGCAGCGGAAAGAAAGCCAGCAGCGCAGAGTAGGCTGCGCCTTTGCCGATTCCGAAGGCGTCGTCGTTATAGGCTGAGATACAGGCTCGCCCGCACATCTGCAGCACCGGAGGCCAAGCCACCCTCCGCTTTAGGACCATCCTGCTGGTGCCGCCGTCTGGCATAGAACAGCCGATTTCATTGTTGCTCACCGGCACGCTTCCTGTGCACGCGCATCCGGTGTCGAGGGATGTCCGGGTCCTTCTTCTGAGCCGCGGCGAGCACCTTGGCGATCGTCGAGACCGGCGGCACGGTGTTGTATTTTGTGGACGCGTCGAACGGGTCGGAAGCCGCCACCGGCCGGCCGTTGACAAGAATGGTGGGAGAAGGAAGGCCTCGAACACGGGCCGGAACGTCCGCTCCCGGCAGCATCCACTCCGTCCATCGCTGCGAGACGCGCGCCTCCATCAGCGCCCAGGCCAGGTTGGCGCGCACCGCCGCCACTTTCGGACACCCCGCCTCATACACCAGTTCGATCAGAATCACCTTGGCTTTATGGTAGCAGCCGCGCCCACGCCATCCGCGGACGGTCTGTGCGAACATACTGGGTAAGGACGGGGCGGGTGCTACCTGGGATTCACCACGTGACCGCGATTGCGAGCGATCCGCAGCGGAATCTCGATTTCTACGGCGGCGTTCTGGGACTGCACCTGGTGAAGCGGACCGTCAACTTCGACGACCCCGACACCTATCACCTCTACTACGGCGATGCGCTGGGGCGGCCCGGCAGCCTGCTCACGTTCTTCCATTGGCCCGGCGCCCCGCGCAGCCGCGCCGGCACCCGGCAGGTCCGCGCCGTCTCGCTCTCGATCCCGGAAGGAGCATCGGAGTTCTGGGTCCACCGGCTCCAGACTCACGGAATCCTTTTCGAGGTTCACGCCCGCTTCGGCGACGAGGTGATTTCATTCTCCGATCCGGACCGCCTGCGCGTGGAACTGATCGCCGCTAGCGACGACCGCCCGCCGTTCGCCGATGGCCCCGTCTCCGCCGAATCCTCCGTCCGCGGCGTCTACGGAGTCACGCTGGCGGAGGAGGAATCCGGCCGCACGGCGGCGCTCCTGGGCGGGACCATGGGCTTCCGCATCGCCGGCGAATCGGGCGGCCGCACGCGATTCATCGCCGGGCCGGGAGGGCCGGGAGCGGTCGTCGATGTCGAGAACCTGCCCGGCCTGCGGCCCGGTCGCATCGGCGCCGGAGCGGTCCACCACGTGGCCTTTCGCGCGCCCGATGGTCACGCGCAAGACGCCTTGCGGGACGAAATCCTGCGCGCCGGCCGTCGCGTCACGCCCGCGATCGATCGGCGCTACTTCCGCTCCATCTACTTCCGCGAGCCCGGAGGCGTCCGCTTCGAGATCGCCACCGAAGCGCCGGGTTTCACCGTCGACGAACCCGCCAGCGCGCTCGGAACGCACCTCATGCTGCCTCCCTGGCTCGAAGCCCGCCGTCCGCAACTGGAGCAGGCCCTGCCTCCCCTCCGCCTCCCCGCCCTCGCGAAGCGCGCCTGAGTTCGTTACCGAGCCGCGACCGCAAGGGAGCGGACCCTGCGTCGGCTCAACGCGCGTCCCCCTCGAGCGGCGCCCCGGGGCTTTTTGCCAAACGATCCCGATTCGTCGCCGTGCGGGCGCGCGCCGTAAACCTCAAACACCGCCCCCTTGCGGTCGCGGCTCGGCCGAGCGTACCGCTCCGGGCTGACAGGCGGCCGCTATTTGCGCCATAATCGCGCTTACGTGCTCACCGCAAAACTGAAGACCGGTTCGCTCGCCGCCGTCCTGCTCGCGGTCAATTGCTACGTCGTGTACGATCTGTTCCGGGCCGGGTTTATCGCACAGATGGGATCGATCGAGGCCGCCTACATCGGCATCGCGCGCTATCTCTGCCAGAACTGGCGCGACCTGGGGTGGTTCCCCCTCTGGTACGACGGCGTGCCGTATCAGAACACCTACCCTCCCCTGATGCACTTTCTGGTTGCGATCGCCGCCACGCTCACAGGCGCCCAGCCCGTGGTCGCCTACCACTTTGTCGCCGCGGCTTTCTACGCCTTCGGGCCCGTGACGCTCTTCTGGCTGGCGTGGCGTCTCTCGCGCTCGCGCGCCTTCAGTTTCGGCGCCGCCATGTTCTACTCGCTGGTCTCGCCCAGCGCGCTGTTCGGCCCCGGCATCCTGTTGGACATCCAAAGCCCGCTCAACCCCCGCCGCGTGCAGACACTGATCGAGTATGGCGACGGCCCGCACGTCGCTTCGCTCACGCTCATCCCGCTCGCCATCGTCGCCCTGGACGCCGCGCTGGAGAAGAAGCGGCCGCTCTTCTACATCCTGGCGGCGCTCGGCATGGCCGCGGTTGTGCTCACCAACTGGCTGGGTGGGTTTGGCCTCGCCGTGGCCGTGATTGCGTACCTCCTCGCGCGCCCCGGGACCTCACCCAGGCTCTGGCTCGCCGCCGTGGCAATCGGCATCTACGCCTACGTGCTGGCCTCGCCCTGGATTCCGCCTTCCGCTATTGAGACCGTCCGCACCAACGCGCAGCGCGTGGGAGGGCCGTACGACATCACCCTGCGCCACCTCAAGTTCCTCGGTCTGGGGATCATTGCCCTGACGTTCCTGCGCTCCGTGTGCGAGCGGTTCAGGGTCTCGACAGTTCTCCGCTTCGCTCTCTTCTTCACTGTCCCGCTGGCGGCGATCGTGCTTTCATCGATGTGGTTCAACGTCGCCATCCTGCCCCAGCCCCAGCGGTACCAGCTCGAGGTGGAGATGGGGATCGCGCTCCTCGCCGTCTTCGCTCTCCGGCCGCTCGCGGCTCGATTGAACCGGCGCGAGAGCGTCCTGGTCCTGCTCGGGTTCCTCCTGTTCTGCATCTTCCAGGCGAAGACCTATCGAACCTACACCCGCTACCGCGACCGTCCCATCGACATCCACCGCACCATCGAGTACGAATCCGCGCAATGGTTCGACCGGAACATGAAAGGGCAGCGCGTCTTCGTGCCGGGCAGCGTGGGATTCTGGCTGAGCGCGTTCAACGATACGCCCCAGCTCAACGGCGGCTTCGATCAAGGCGTCACCAACTACCTCATCCCGGTTGTGATCTATCAGCTCTTTTCGGGAGAGGGCACGAACGGCCACGAGGACGAGATCGGGGAACTCTGGCTCAAATCCTTCGGCGTCCAGGCGGCGATGGTCGGCGGTCTCCACAGCCGCGAGGCGTACAAGCCAATCCGCAACCCGAACAAATTCGCCGGCCGCTTCAAAGAGCTCTGGCGCGATGGCGACGACGTGATCTATGCAGTACCTTCGCGCACGCCTTCTCTGGCCCACGTCATGAAGCGGGAAGACCTGGTGCCCCGTGCGCCGGCCAGCGGAATCGACGTTGACCCCCTGCGTCCCTACGTCGCCGCGCTCGACAACCCCGCCTATCCGCTAGCGGATTTTCGCTGGCTCGCCCCCAGCCACGCGGCGATTACGGCCAACCTGCAGAAGAGCCAGGTCCTCTCCGTTCAGATCAGCTACCATCCGGGGTGGCACGCCCATGTCAACGGCCGCACCTGCTCCACCTACCGCGACCACCTCGGCCAACTGGTTGTCGAGCCGGCGTGCGACGGCCCGTCGACGGTCGAGCTGAACTACGACGGCGGCCTGGAAATGTGGGTGGCGCGGATTCTGAGCTGGATCGCCCTCCTCGCCGGGATCGTGTGGATCTACCGGGGCGCTCGTTCCACAAAGAGCTCCACCGATTCCACGCGCGCACGGCCCACCGCCGCCTCGAGCGTCGAGTAGCGGATCGCGCCCGCGCTTTCGCGCAGCCGTTCGGCCGCCTCGAAGGTCAGCGCCACGGAATAGCGGTCGGCGCGGTGCCGGTAGGAGTAGCCGCCATACGCCGGCCCGCCCGCTTCCGCCAGCTCCATGAGCGCGTCCCAGAAGCTGCGGCGCCGGAAGGCGCGGCGTTCGCTCCCCGGCCCACGTTCGATCTCGACGCGCGTCGCCGGTCCCTTCAAGACCGCGCGGACGCAGAGCTCGCGTGCGAACGGACGCCGCGGGTCTGCATCCGGAAAGGTGGACAGCACCGAAGCGATGGCATCGAGCTCGGCGGCCAGCCCGGTCCACCGCAGCCGCGAAGCCCCCGAGACGAACGTGCCGCGCAACAGCAGCCCGGCGATCCGCTCCGCATCCTTGCCGGTCGCCCCCATCAGCGTTTCAATCAGCTCGCTCACCGGCATCTCCCGCACCACCACCGGAGTCAGCGAGATGGAACCCGCCTCCTCCGAGCTGATCTTGACGCGGATGGTCTCGGGCAAGCCCACTAGGATCATGGTAACTTCGCTTGTCGCCCGTCGCTTGTCGCCCGTCGATCTTTTGCGGGATCCGTGCGACTCGCGGTGCGAAGCCGAGAGAGCCCCCGGCCGTTGCGACGGGCGACGAGCGACGAGCGACGGGCGGCTGCTAGCCTAGTGTCTTGAGCGCCCCCGCCTCTCCACTGGCCTCTCTGATCCAAAACGAAATCGCGCGCGACGGTCCTCTGCCCTTCCATCGCTTCATGCAACTCGCGCTGTACCATCCCGAACACGGGTACTATCGCCGCGCCCGCGATCCCTTCGGCAAGGCCGGGGACTTCTACACCGCCGCCCAGTTGCAGCCCGTTTTCGGAATCCTGATCGCCGCCCGCATGCGCGCGCTGTGGGATGAACTCGGCCGCCCGCCGGATTTCACCGTCGTCGATCTCGGCGCCGGCCGCGCGGAGATGCGCGAAGCTTTCTCCGACTGGCGCTACCTCCCCGTTGACGTGGACCGCGGTGCCTTGCCCGACCGCTTTACCGGCGTCGTCTTCGCAAACGAGTTCTTCGACGCGCTTCCCGTCGATGCGGCCGTCTGCCGCGCCGCCGGCTTCCGCCAGATGCTGGTCAACTGGAACGGAGAGCGCTTCGCCTGGATCGAGGGCGGCGCCGTCACTCCGGAGGCGGCCGCGTACATCGAACGCTACCTCGCCCCCTGCGAAGAGGGGGAACTAGTCGAGATCAACCTGGAGGCGCTGGCCTGGATCGAGCGCGTCGCCCGATCGCTCGATCGCGGATTCCTGTTCACCATCGACTACGGCTACACGCGCCGCGAGCGCGCGCGCTTCCCGCAGGGCACGCTGATGAGCTACCACCGCCACACCGCGCTCGAAGATGTGCTGACGGATCCCGGCGAGCGCGACATCACCGCGCACGTCCCCTTCAGCGCGCTCGAAGAACACGGCAGCGGGTGCGGTCTCGATCCCGCGTCCCTGTCCACGCTCGCGCAAACGCTACTGGAGGCGGGTGAGCCCGATCAATTCGCCGCCGCGCTGGCCGCGCCGACCGCGGCGGTCGCGTCCGAGCGCCGTCTGCAGTTGAAGACCCTGCTGTTCGGCATGGGAGAGACCTTCCGCACGTTGCTGCAAGCGAGGAGGGGAGCGGAGGAGGACGTCTCGGGAGGGGCCGAAAACTAAAAAGGCCCCGAAACCTTCGGGGCCTGCTACTAGAACTTGTCTTGCCGCTGTGGTGAGGCTACTTGCCCTTTTTCTTCGGGGCGGCCTTCTTCTTCGCGGCCTTCTTGGTTGCGTTCTTCATTGATCGTTTCTCCCTTGACATCAAAATCTGCAATCACGAATGACTGCAGTGTGATTCATATATAAAGTCGTTCGCTCCGAAAGTCAAGAGAAAAATGCATTCCGGGGTCCAGAACGTCGATGAGTGGAATTGTTTGCGCCTCGAAAGACACCCTTCCTCCCGCGCGGAGCGTCGACCCGGCCTGCGTTTCCCGGCTCGCGATGGCGTCCGCTTGCTTCTCCGCCGTCCATCGGTATAGGATCTGGAGAAATGCAACGTCGTCTCTCGCTCATCGTCGCCCTCGCGCTTGTCCTCACCGGTTGTGCGAAGAAGAAGCGCGCCGCGGCGCCGCCATCCGCTCCGCGAACCGGCGCGTCGCTGCCCCACGTCGGCGATGAAGAGAGCGGCATGGCGAGCTGGTACGGCCATCCCTATCACGGTCGCGCTTCATCGAGCGGCGAGATCTACGACATGGAGAAACTCACCGCGGCCCACCGCACGTTGCCTTTCGGCACCGTCGTCGAGGTGCGCGACCTGGACAATGGCCGCGCCGTCTCGGTGCGCATCAACGACCGCGGCCCGTTCGTCGAAGGCCGCATCATCGACCTCTCTCACGCCGCCGCGCGCGAGATCCAGATGCTCGGCCCCGGCACCGCCAACGTGCGCGTGCGCATCACGTCGCTTCCCAACGCGATCCCGGACGGCTACTTCGCCGTGCAGACCGGCGCGTTCCGCGAGCGCGCCAACGCCGAGCGGCAGCGCCAGGCGATCGAGCGGAGTTACGGTTCGGCGCGCCTGCTTCTGCGCGGCGACCCGCCGCTCTGGCGCGTCCTGGCCGGCCACGCATCCACCATCGCCGATGCCTCGGCACTCGCCGCGCGCATCCAGGCGGAGTCGGGACCTGCATTTGTAGTGAGAGTAGACGCCTCGTCGGGCGACTAATACGCATGGAGTCTCCGTGCAGGATCTCGCTACCGGTCCGCCTGACTTGATCGGCCGCTCTCCCCGCGTGCGCGAGATCAACGCGCTCGTTCGCAAGCTGGGACGTTCCGATTCGCCCGTGCTGTTGCTCGGAGAGACCGGCACCGGCAAGGAGGTGGTCGCCCGCGCCATCCACTACTCAGGCACGCGTGGCCCGTTCGTTCCCATCGACTGCTCCCTGCTCGGGCCTCTGCTCGAAAGCGACCTCTTTGGTCACACCCGCGGCTCTTTCACCGGCGCGGTGGCGACCAAGCCGGGCTTGCTCGAAGTGGCCGAAGGCGGTACGGCGTTCTTCGACGAGATCGGCGAGTTGCCGCCCGAGATCCAGGCCAAGCTGCTGCGCGTGCTCCAGGAGAAAGAGTTCCGCGCCCTGGGAGCGCTCACTGGCCATAAGGCGCGCTTCCGCGTCATCGCCGCCACCAATCGCGACCTGGCTCGGGAGGTCGAGGCCGGCCGCTTCCGCCGCGATCTGTTCTACCGCCTCAACGTAGTCCTGGTGCGGCTGCCCCCGTTGCGCGACCGCCGGGAAGACGTCCCGGAGCTGGTGGCGTACTTCCTCGAGCGTTACGGACGGGGCCACGAGTTGGCGCCGGAGGCGATCGAGGCCATGCTGCAATACGACTGGCCCGGTAACGTGCGGGAACTGGAGAACGCGGTCCAGCGGATGGTGGCCATGAACTCCGGGCCTTACCTCCACAGCGGCGATCTCCCTTCCGCAGTCCAGGGGTCGCTCGCCGCCGCCGAGTACCAGGAACTCGAGCGGCTGGCCGCGGCGGTTGGCGGCCCCGCCGGGGTCGCGCCCGAGCGCATGCCGCCGCGGGGCGTCGTCCCCATGGAAGAGCTTGAGCGGCGCGCCATCGCCGAGGCGCTCGCTGCCACCCATGGAGATCGCGCGCGCGCCGCCGTTCTGCTCGGCATCGGCCGCACCACCCTCTACCGCAAGCTCAAACGCTATAGCGTTTGAGCCGGCACGCTCTACCCCCCTCAACTTTCCCCGTCGCCCTGCCGATAGTCAGTGTGCGCAGATGATCTCTATCCGTAGATTCCTCGATCGCCGGTCGGACGAAGTGCCCGGCGCCCTTTTGCGTACCACCCACCTCCTGCTCGAAGGAATCGAGGTGCACGCGGTCAGGCGCGATGCGGGAGACTACGACCGGTTCCGAAAGGAGCTGGGTCTGATTCGGGCGGACCTCAAGGAAGGTATCGCCGCTAGCGAGGTTTTCGTGCTGGCCTCTCAGGCGCTCAAGACGCTCGAGGGATACAACGCGCACGCCACCGGACAGATGCGCGCCCAGTGCGAGGACCTTCAGAACATGGTGGCCATGCTGACCAAAACCATGGCGGCCATCACCTCCGAAAGCAAGAGCAGCATCTCGCGCCTCCAGGAGATCCAAACCACCTTGCAGACGGCCTCCGTCCTCGAGGACTTCCACCAGGCCAAGATCCGCATGTCGGAGTGCCTGGAGGTCCTGGGCAAAGAAATCGTCCACCGTCGCAGCGAGTCGGCCAAACAGATCTCGGAGATGCACTCGGTGGTCCAGGGCCTTCGCTCGTCGAGGCCGGGGCACAGCGCCGAAGAGCTGGCGCGCAAGGATCCCCTGACCGGGCTGATCGAGCGTGCCGGCGCCGAGGTCGCGCTGGCATCTGCCGTCAAGGAAGGGCAACCGGTGTACGCCGCGGTGTTCGTGGCCGACCGGCTGGACATGATCAACGCCCGCTTCGGCCGCTCGGTCGGCGACGACCTGCTGCTCTTCTTCAGCCACCACATCGCCCACGGGCTGAAAGAAGCGGACCGCCTCTATCGCTGGACCGGCCCCGCCATCCTCGCGATTCTGCACCGCGAAACTTCGGTGGCCTCCGTGCGCGAGGACATCAATGCGCTCTTCGCCAGGCGCCTCACCCTGAACGTGACCTCCGAGAACCGTTCGGTGTTGTTAGCGGTCCCGGCCAAGTGGATGGTCTTCGCCGCCCACGAAATCCGTCCGCTGCCCCGCCTCGTCAAGAGCATCGACGCATTCGTCCACGGCGAACCCGCGGGGCAAACCTCCGCCGCGTCAGCCTAGTGGTCTGACCTTCCTGGTGGTCGCGATTCGGGGCCAGCACGGAACCGCGCGCGTAAGCGAGCGGACGAAACGGATCACACGGTCGAAGGCAAAAACGGGCGAGTCCTTGACCCTGCCTGGGAAAACGAAAACAGCGCGTCGTCAGATTCAACCGGCAGTCTGCCGGTCGGATCGGTATGCTCTAGCGAGCTTCGTCGTCAACCGCGATCTTCAGGGCGCGTAGAAACTTCTGATCCTGCGACGTCCATTTGATCCTGGCCCTCGTCTCTCCCCGCCTCGGAGAATGCTCGGTCGGAGTCTCTATCTCGGCCTCGATGGACTCCCCCAGTTCCTCGCCCTCAGTCTCGGCCTCGTTCTCATCTCTCTTGTTAAACCCGATCGTAGCTTCCAAGACCAGGAACACGTCGTATCCGGCGCGCCTGATGTCACCAATTGCAGCGGCGATGCGGTCGGAGTCCGACAGCGATTCGTTGATCGCGTTTCCGAGCTCCTGCATGAGAACTTTTAGCTTCTCGTCCACAGTTCGCCCCCTTCTTGCGGGCCCTCTTTGAGGATAACATCCTCACTAAACTGATGCCCTGCTGCCATCCTCCGTTTCAGCGAATCAGCCTGACAGCCTGGGCCCGCATTGATTGTATTGGACCTGCTCCCGATCCACAAGCCCAAACTACACATCGGCCACCTCGTCGAAGTTCTGTATCGTTTTTCTCATATCGTCGTACCGTGGTACCACTAACGCTCCTTCGGCGACTGCATGAATTCCCCGGTTTGCTACGATGGGAAAGGACTTCCACGATGCTATCCATCGCCCTCGCGCGCCAGTTCGTCGGTCACGTGCTGCCCGCCGTGATGCGACCCTTGCGCGTCATCTGGAATCAAGTGATTGGCTTCTTCTTCCTGGTGCTCGCCGCAGCCGCTCTGCCCCGCGTCATTCACAGCGCCCACGAGCTCGACGGCGAACCGAAGTCCGTCTTCCGCCTTGTCCTGAGTAGCATCTTCGTCGCCTTCATGACCGGTTTTGGCCTCCATTCCTTCTGGCGCGCCAGCAGAGTTCCCAAACTACCCAGCAGAGTTCCCAAACTACAATGAGCGATGCCCTCGCAAGACCTGGCGAGTTCCCCTACACGCGAGGCATCCACGCGGAAATGTACCGCAGCCGCCTCTGGACCATGCGCCAGTACGCCGGCTTCGGAGACGCCGCCGCCAGCAACCAGCGCTATCACTTCCTGATCGCTCAAGGGATTAGCGGCCTTTCGGTCGCCTTCGACCTTCCCACCCAGATGGGTCTCGACTCCGATCACCCGCTCGCCGCCGGAGAAGTCGGCCGCGTCGGTGTCGCCATCTGTTCGCTCGCCGACATGGAGCGCCTCTTCGAGGGCATTCCGCTCGACCGCGTCACCACCTCGATGACGATTAATTCCACGGCGGCCATCCTCCTTGCGTTCTATGTTTTGGCCGCCCGCCGCCGGGGCATCGACCCACGCCTTCTCTCCGGCACCGTCCAGAACGACATCCTTAAGGAATACATCGCGCGCGGGACTCACATCTATCCGCCCCGCCCCGCCCTGCGCATCGTCACCGACCTGTTTGCCTGGGCCGGCCGCGAAGTGCCTCGCTGGAACACCATCTCGATCAGTGGCTATCACATCCGCGAGGCCGGCTCCACCGCGGTGCAGGAAGTCGCTTTCACCCTGGCCAACGCCATCGCATACATCGACGCCGCCCTCCACGCCGGCCTCGATCTCGATTCCTTCGCTCCGCAGCTTTCTTTTTTCTTTAGCGCCGATGTGGACTTCCTCGAGGAGATCGCGAAGTTCCGCGCCGCGCGCCGCCTCTATGCCCACCTCATGCGCGACCGCTTCGGCGCGAAGAACCCTCGCTCGATGATGCTGCGCTTTCACGCCCAGACCGCCGGCTCGTCGCTCACCGCCCAGCAGCCGGACGTGAACCTGGTGCGCGTCGCTCTCCAGGCGCTGGCTGCGGTGCTGGGAGGCGCGCAGTCCCTGCACACCAACTCGCGGGACGAGGCGCTTGCCCTGCCCACTGAGGAATCCGTTCGCCTGGCGCTGCGCACCCAACAGATCATCGCCCATGAAACCGGCGTCGCAGCCACCACCGATCCGCTCGGCGGCAGTCAATACATAGAGGACCGCACGGACAGCATCGAGCAGGGCGCGCGCGACTACATCGAGAAGATCGACGCGCTCGGCGGCGCCCTGGCCGCCATCGAATCCGGCTACATCCAGCGGGAGATTCAGAACGCCGCCTACGATCTTCAGTGCCAGGTGGAAACCCGCGACCGCGTCGTGGTCGGAGTCAACCGCTTCCAGGCCGGCGAGCGCCAGGCGGTTCCGACTTTCCGCCTCGATCCGGCCATCGAGCGCGAGCAGGTGGAGCGCCTTCACGCCTTGCGCGCCTCGCGCGACAACCCCGCCGTTGACGCCGCCCTCGACCGACTCGAAGGGGCCGCCGCCGGCTGCCAGAACCTGATGCCATTCATCCTCGAGGCCGCCGATCGCCACGCCACGGTCGGCGAAATCTCCGACCGCCTGCGCCGCGTCTTCGGGGAGTATCGTGAGTAGAGCACCGAACCGCGACCGTCAGGGAGCGGACCGACTATAGGACGAACCGCCATGCTTCGCGAACTCGCTATCACCTCACCGGACGGCACCACCAACAAGACCCGCCTGGAAGGCCAGAACCTCACCCTCGGACGCTCCAGCACCAACGAGCTTTGCTTTCCCGATGACGTCGGCCTGTCGCGCCAGCACATGACCATCGAGCGCGACGGCGACGATTGGGCCCTGCGCGACCTCGGCAGCAAGAACGGCACGTTTCTGAATGGCGCGCGCGTGTCCGGCACCGTGCGCCTCAAACCCGGCGACCGCATCGTCGCCAGCCGCGTGGCCCTGGTGTACGACCCCTCCGAAGTGGACGCCAACAAGACCGTGCTCTTCGAAGGGACCGTCCTCGCGCGTCCCTCCGAGCAGACCGTCAGCACCACGCTCGAGCACCTCTTGCAGGGCGAGGCCAAAGACAAGTCCCCGTTTGCGCCCCAGTGGGGCAGCGCCATCACCGCCCTGCTCCGCGCCGGCCGCGAGCTGGCCGCCCGCCGCCCGCTGCCCGAGCTATTCACCGTGATCCTCGATCTGGCCACCGAAGCGGTCAGCGCGCGACGGGGCGTCCTCATGACGCTCGAGAAGGGACAGCTCGTCACGCAGGCATCCAAGGGCGAAGGCTTCCGCATCAGCAGCGCCGTTCGCGACCGCGTGCTCGACGCCAAGACCTCCGTGATGGTCCGCGATGTCTCCATGGACGAGGCCTTGCGCCAGCGTCTCAGCATCGTCGAGCACAGCGTGCGCGCGCTCATGGCCGTGCCGCTCCAGACCGACAACCAGGTGATCGGCCTCATCTACGTCGATTCGCCGCAGTTCCCCCGCGAGTTCACCGGCGACGATCTCAACCTGCTCACGGTCATGGCCAACGTGGCCGCCATTCGCATCGAGCGCGACCGTCTCGCCGAAGTCGAGCAGGCCGAAAAACTCATGGCCAGCGAGCTCGAGCAGGCTGCCGAAATCCAGCGCCAGTTCCTTCCCTCCGTCGCGCCCGTTCTCCCCGGCCTCGAGCTGGCCGGATACAACGCCGCCTGCCGCACCGTGGGTGGGGACTATTACGATTTCCTGCCCTACCCCGACAATCGCGTCGGCGTCGTGATCGGCGACGTGGCCGGCAAAGGCATGCCCGCGGCGCTCATGATGACCAGCCTTCAGGCCAAGGTGCAAGCCCTCGCCGAGACGCCGGGCGACCCGGGCGTCGTGGTAGGACGTCTCAACCGCAGCCTGGTCGGCACCTGCCCCGCCAACCGCTTCATCACGTTCTTCTTCGCCATCCTGGATGCATCGAACGGCGACATCGCGTTCTGCAACGCCGGCCACAACCCGCCTTTCATAGTCCGCGCCGGAGGCGGTATCGAGCGGCTCGAAGGCGGCGGACCCGTGCTCGGCATCCTGCCCAACATGACCTACCAGCGCCGCCAGTGCCACATGGAGCCCGGCGACCTCCTGGTGCTCTATAGCGACGGCGTAACCGAGGCCGAAAACCCCGCGGGCGAAGAATTCGAGGATAATCTGCCCAGGCTCGCCGCCCGCCTGCGCGACCGCAGCGCTGCCGAGGTGGTGAAGGCAATTCACGAAGCGGTCAAGGACTGGATCGCCGGCCACCCCCCCGCCGACGACGTCACCGTAGTCGTCGCCCGCCGCGCCGGCTAGCCGCTTCCTCATCACCGTCGCCTGCCGCGCCAGCACCTCGCTCGCCACGCCAGGGCCGTCGCCCGCCACGCCAGCACCGAACCGCGACCGTCAGGGAGCGGACCGCGCCCTACAGCGCCGCCAGGTCCGCCAGGAGCGCGTCGCGCTTAAACCCGCACGGAGAATTCCCGTTCGCGTCAATCCACTCGGCAGTGAACACAACGTAGCTCTCGTCGCAGTAGGCGTCGCGGAATCCGCTATCGACCGGCATCTTCGCGCCCCACGTGATCACCTCCAGGGCGCCGCCCTTGTCATAAGGGCCCTCGACGCAGTGCCCGCCCCAACTCCCCGGCGCCGTTCTCCCGCGCAGCTTGCCCGTTGGCGTCTTCCAAGCGGACGCCCCTTGGGCCGACGCCGGCAGCGCGTAGCCGTCCAGCGTACCCCCGAACAGCCATAAGGCGGCCGACAGTTCCGCCGGATCGTTCGGCTTGACGGCGGCGAATGCCGTGATCTTGTGCGTCGCGCCGCCGAAAGTCAGCCCCTGCTGGCGCCAGTAGTTGAGCGCGTCGAGCATGCTGCAGCCGCAGTCGGTCGCCGGATCGCCTGGAACATATCCGCCGATAGCCGAATACATGGCGATCACATCGCCGTCGGACGGCACGGCAACCGGCACTCCCGCCGCGGCCCGTTGCTGCATGGCCAGGTGCATCATGCCCGCGATCACGCAGCATCCCAAGCTGTCGTTCAACAACATGCCATACTGCGGGACCTTGCCCGTCCAGTCCACCAGCGGAGGCGCCGTGGGCAGCGCCTCCACGTATTGGCCCAGCTTGAATGTGCGGGCGTCGTGCCGCGGCGGCAGTTTCCCGAGCTTGAACCGCATGGCCTACCTCCGCGCGGCGAGGGCCTTCTCGACCGCTGCGAGCGCCGCCAGATCCTTGGCCTTCAGGCCCGCGATCTTCTTCTGGTCGGAGCTCCGAAAATGAACTTTGGCTCCCAGCGCGGAATGTGACTTCAACGTTAGCGACGACTTCGCACCGTAAGTGGCCAGAACCTTCTGGACGTCGGTGGCCAATGTCTGGACCACGGTCGCAATCGATGCCGGAACGCCCTGCAAGTCCGGCACGGAGGCAACCACGCCCGCCAGGTCCGCCGTGATACCCGCCGCTACTTCTCCCGCCGGTCCGCCCACCGACAGGCGGTTGGACACGCTGCCCAGCGCTTTCACCGCCGCCTCGATCCACGTAAGAATCTCCGCCACCCGGGCCGCCGGCAAACCAGCCGCTCCCGCCACGATCGGAATCGCCACCTGAGCCGCGCTCAAGGCGATGTCAATGTCGCTGATAACTTGCGACTGCGTGCAGCCGATCATCGACAGGCACACCGCAATCACCACAATTGCCGTCAATCTTCGAGTCCACATATTTGTTCTCCTCCCACCCAACCAATCGCACGAGGATTTCGCGTGAGCCCCCGGCTGCATCCCCGATCTCTCTGAGATAACGCCAAATTTAAATCCGCCAAACGAGTGATCGTGTTTGCCGAGCCGCCGGTACCGAGCCGCGACCGCGAGGGAGCGGACCGTGCCGTGAGGCATCGGGCGCCCGTCCGCCGCGCCAAAACACCGTCTCGACCCCTGCTCCCGTCTTGACACTCTCGGGTCGAGAGTGCTAATACTAGATAGCGGGTCCGGCACCCAAAGCCAGATCCTTTCCGTTAACCACACCAGCAACTGGAGGAATTGATATGAATATTCGGCCGCTCTACGATCGGATCGTCGTGAGGCGTCTCGAGGAGAAGGAGACCATCCAAGGCGGAATCATCATCCCCGATTCAGCCAAGGAAAAGCCCCAGGAGGGCGAGGTCATCGCCGTCGGGCAAGGCAAGCGCCTGGACAGCGGCAAAGTCGTCGCGCCCGACGTGAAGCCCGGCGACCGGATTCTGTTCGGCAAATACTCCGGCAGCGAAATCAAGCTGGATGGAGAAGAGTACGTGATCATGCGCGAAGACGAGGTCCTCGGAATCCTCGAAGGCGCGGCGAAGCAGGCGAAAGCCTAATAGTTTTCAGGAGGATTGTTCATGGCTGCAAAGCAGATCGTATACAGTGAGAACTCCCGGCAGGCCATTCTGCGCGGTGTCAATCAACTCGCCGACGCGGTGAAGGTCACCCTCGGCCCCAAAGGCCGCAACGTCGTGCTCGAGAAGAAATTCGGCGGCCCCACCATCACCAAGGACGGCGTCACCGTCGCCAAGGAAATCGAGCTGAAGGATCCGCTCGAAAACATGGGCGCGCAGATGGTTCGCGAAGTCGCCTCCAAGACCTCCGATGTCGCCGGCGATGGCACCACCACCGCCACCATCCTGGCCCAGTCCATTTTCCGCGAGGGCGTGAAGTCGGTCGCCGCCGGCGCCAACCCCATGGCCCTCAAGCGCGGCATCGAGAAGGCCGTCGCGCTCGTCACCGAAGAGGTGAAGAAGCTCTCCAAGCCCGTCACCACCGAGGATAAGATCGCTCAGGTCGGCACCATTTCCGCCAATGGCGACACCACCATCGGCGATACCATCGCGCAAGCGATGAAGAAGGTCGGCAAGGACGGCGTTATCACGGTCGAAGAGTCCAAGACCATGTCCACCGAGCTGGACACCGTCGAAGGCATGCAGTTCGACCGCGGCTATCTCTCGCCCTACTTCATCACCGACCCCGAGCGGATGGAAGCCGTCATCGAAGATCCCTACATCCTGATCCACGAAAAGAAGATCAGCAACATGAAGGACCTGCTGCCCCTGCTCGAGCAGATCGCTCGCTCCGGCAAGCCGCTGCTGGTCATCGCCGAGGAAGTCGAGGGCGAAGCCCTGGCGACGCTGGTGGTCAATAAGCTGCGCGGCACCCTCAATGCCTGCGCCGTCAAGGCCCCCGGGTTCGGCGACCGCCGCAAGGCCATGCTCGAGGACATCTCCGTCCTCACCGGCGGCAAGGCCATCATGGAAGAGACCGGCATCAAGCTCGAAGGCGTCCGCCTGGAAGACCTCGGCCGCGCCAAGCGCGTCACCGTCGACAAGGACAACACCACCATCGTGGACGGCGCCGGCAGCCCGAAGACCATCGAGGGCCGCATCAAGCAATTGCGCGCCCAGATCGAAGAGACCACTTCCGACTACGACCGCGAGAAACTGCAAGAGCGGCTGGCCAAGCTGGCCGGCGGCGTTGCGGTGATCAAGGTCGGCGCGGCCACCGAGACCGAAATGAAGGAGAAGAAGGCCCGCGTCGAGGATGCTCTCCACGCCACGCGCGCCGCGGTTGAGGAAGGCATCGTTCCGGGCGGCGGCGTCGCGCTGCTCCGGGCCGGCAGAGCGCTGTCCACTCTCAAGCTCGAGGGCGATGAGCAGATCGGCGTCGATATCGTGCGCAAGGCCTGCGAAGAGCCCCTCCGCCAGATCGTCGGTAACGCGGGCGTCGAAGGCGCCATCGTCGCCGAGAAGGTCCGCAACAACGACAACCCCAACTTCGGCTACAACGCCCAGACCGACACGTATGAGGACCTGGTGGCGTCCGGCGTAATCGACCCGACCAAGGTCACCCGCACCGCGCTCCAGAACGCGGCCTCCATCGCCGCGCTCATGCTGACCACCGAAGCCCTGATCGCTGAGATCCCCGAGAAGAAGCAGGCGAGTCCCATGCCCGGCGGCCACGGCGGCCCCGAGATGGACTACTAGGAATTAGCTGTCACCTCTGCACCGCCCCGCCTCGTGCGGGGCGGTTTATTTATGCCGCCCCCGCCAGCACCGAACCGCGAGCGTCAGCGAGCGGACCTCAAGCTCGCAATGTCGATCACAAAGCGATACCGCACATCGCTCTTCAAAACCCGCTCGTAAGCCTCGTTCACCTTCTGAATCGGAATCGTCTCGATGTCCGACACGATGCCGTGCCGCCCGCAGAAGTCCAGCATCTCCTGCGTCTCCCGGATCCCGCCGATCATCGAACCCGCCAGGCTGCGCCGCCGCGACACCAGCGGATAAGCCCCCAGCGGCACCTGCTTCTCGGGAATGCCCACCACCACCATCGAGCCGTCAACCCTCAGCAGATTGAGGTATTGGTTCCAATCCATCTCGGCCGACACCGTGTTGACGATAAGATCGAAGCGCCCCTGCAGATTCTTACACGTCTCGGCGTCCAACGTCGCATGGAAGTCGTCGGCGCCCAACCTCTTCGCATCCTCGCATTTGCGCATCGAGTGGCTGAGCACCGTGACCTCGGCCCCCATGGCATGGGCCAGTTTGACGCCCATGTGCCCGAGCCCGCCCAGCCCGATGATCGCCACCCTTGTGGCAGGACCGGCATGCCAATGTACCAACGGAGAATACAGTGTGATCCCCGCGCACAGCAGCGGCGCGCACGCGTCCAGCGGCAGGTTCTCCGGCATCCGCAGAACGTAGTCCTCGTCCACCACGATCCTCTCGGAATAGCCGCCCATGGTCGGCGTGCCGTCGTGTTCCCGCGAGTTGTACGTGAACACCGTGCCCGGGCAGTACTGCTCGATCCCCTCGCGGCATTCGGCGCAGGTCCGGCACGAGTCCACAAAGCAGCCGACCCCGACCTTGTCGCCAACCTTGTACTTCGTGGCCCCGCCCCCGACCGCCGCAACCGTGCCGGCGATTTCGTGGCCCGGAACCATGGGGAAGATCGAACCGCCCCACTCGTCGCGGGCCTGGTGTATGTCGGAATGGCAGATGCCGCAGTAAAGGATGTCGATCACGACATCGCGCTCGCGCGGATCGCGCCGTTCGAACGAATACGGCCCCAGCGGCGCCTTGGACGCGCTAGCCGCGTAGGCCTTGGTCTTAAGCATGGATGAGTTCCTCCGGATCAGGATTGCGGTTCCACCACGACGGCGGTGCCGTAGGCCAGAACCTCGGTGACGCCTTGCATGACCTCGGTGGCGTCATAGCGCGCGCCGACCACGCCGTTGGCGCCAAGCTCGGCCGCATGAGCGAGCATGAAGTCGAACGCCTCGCCGCGCGTCTTCTCGCAAAGTTGCGTCAGCAGCGTGATGTTCCCGCCGACGATGGTCTGCAGGCTGGCGCCGAGCGTCCCCAGCAGAGAGCGTGAGCGAACAGTGATGCCGCGCACAACGCCAAGCGTCCGCACGATGCGGTAGCCGTCCAGCGTAAACGCGGTCGTAACCATGTTGTGAGCTACAGGAGTCGCCATACCAGAAGCATAGCGCGACCAAGGTGGGGTGGACCCCCTGGTCCTGGTCCGCGCAGGTCCCCCTGGACCCGATTTCGCGCTGATCAACCGAGCCTGTCGGTACGACCGGGCCGACGGGGCGTCGAAGTCTTTGGCGCAGCCTCTCAGGCTGCCGTCTCGGCACTCGTGCCGAGACCTTCTGCCCCTCACCTTGCCCGTCGGCCGCCGATCACCCGAATATTGCTCCGCGCCTCCGACGGCGCGAACGCCGCCTCGACGATCTCGCGCTGCTCCTGCTCGTGCCGCCGGTGCGAGCCGGTCGCGGTCGCCGCGCTCGCCGGCCGTCCCACGTAGCCCAGAACGCGGCGCGCCTGCGCGATCAAAGGCTGCACCTGCTCGTGGATGAACCGCCATGCGCCCATGTTCTGCGGCTCCTCCTGCACCCAGAAGACCTCCGCGGTGAGCGGATAGCGCAGCAGCACGTCCTGCACCTCGGCGTATGCGAACGGGTAGAGCTGCTCGATGCGCACCAGCGCGACGTCGCTCGCCAGCTTCGCCTCGCGCTCCGCCGCCAGGTCGTAGTAGACCTTGCCGCTCGCGAGCAGAATGCGCCTGACGTGCTCGGCCTCGAGCGGCCCGGTCTCGGCCAGAACCTCGCGGAAGCCGCCGCCCGCCAGATCGTCCACCCTCGAGACCGCGCGCGCGTGGCGCAGCAGGCTCTTGGGCGTGAAGATGACCAGCGGTTTGCGCATCCCGCGGCGGTCCCGTCCGCCGAACATCTGCCTGCGGAGCAGGTGGAAGTACTGCGCCGGAGTCGAGGGGTTGCACACTTGCAGATTGTCCTCGGCCGCCAGTTGCAGAAAGCGCTCGATGCGCGCGCTGGAGTGGTCCGGCCCCTGCCCCTCGTAGCCGTGCGGCAGCAGCAGAACCAGCCCGCTCGGCTGGCCCCACTTCGCCTCCGAACCGGCAATGAACTCGTCGATGACGCCCTGCGCGTTGTTGACGAAGTCGCCGAACTGCGCCTCCCAAAGGGTGAGCGTGAGCGGATCGCCGATCGAGTAGCCGTACTCGAAACCGAGCACCGCTTCCTCGCTCAACTGGGAATCGTAGACATCGAAACGTCCCTGATCGGGAGCGATCTGCCGCAGAGGACAAAACTCGTGGCCGTCCTCGTAATCGTAAAAGACGGCGTGCCGTTGCGTGAAGGTGCCGCGCGCCGAGTCCTGCCCACTCAGGCGAACCGGCGTGCCTTCGAGCACCAGGCTGCCGAACGCCATCGCCTCGGCGGTGGCCCAATCGATGGGACCGCCCTTCGCGAACGCCTCGCGCCGCCGCTCGACGAAGCCGCGCAGTTTGGGATGCAGGTGGAAGTCATCCGGAAACCGCGTGAGCCCGGCCACCACGCGCTCGAGCGTGGCGCGATCCACGGCCGTGTTCGGCGCCGCCGCCGCCTCCTCGACCGCGACCGGCGTCAACTCCTGCACCTCGAATCGATCCTCGCCCTTCTGTGCTTCCTCGAAGTTCTGCCCGAGCCACCCGGCGGCGCGCTTCCGCACGGCATCGACATCGCCCTGCGCCACCAGGCCTTCGCGCAACAGGCGCTCCGAGTAGAGCACCGCCACGGACGGATGCGCGCGAATCTTCTTGTAGAGGATCGGTTGCGTGTAGCTGGGATCGTCCGCCTCGTTGTGGCCGTGGCGCCGGTAGCAGAACATGTCGATGACCACGTCCTTCGCGAACTGCTGCCGGTAATCGAAAGCCAGTTGCGCCGCCCTTGCGCACGCCTCGGGATCGTCACCGTTGACGTGGAAGATCGGAGCCTGCACCATGCGCGCCACATCGGTCGAGTACGGCGTCGAACGCGCCTCCTCGGGCGGCGTAGTGAACCCGATCTGGTTGTTGATGATGAGGTGTATGGTGCCGCCCGTGGAGTAGCCGTCGAGCTGCGACAGGTTGAGCGTTTCCGCCACCACGCCCTGCCCCGCAAACGCGGCGTCGCCGTGCACCAACAGCGGAATCACGCGCTGGCGCTTGGCGTCGCCCAGGCGGTCCTGCTTGGGCCGCACGATGCCCTCCACCACCGGGTCCACAGCTTCGAGATGGCTGGGATTCGGCGACACCGAGACCACGATCTCGCCGCCGTCCTCGAAGGTGCGCAAGCCGCTCGCGCCCAGGTGATACTTCACGTCCCCCGAGCCCTGCGCGCTCAGCGGCTCCTCGGTCTCGAAAGCGGAGAAGATCTGGCGAAGCGGCTTCCCCACCAGGTTGGCGAGCACGTTCAGGCGTCCGCGGTGCGCCATCCCGATGACCATTTCGTGCACCGCATTCGAAGCCGCGCGCCGCATCAACTCGTCCAGGATCGCCATGGCGCTCTCCGCGCCTTCGAGCGAGAAGCGCTTGTGGCCCACGAAGCGCGCATGCAGGAAGTGCTCGAACTCCTCGGCCTGTAGAAGTCGGTCCAGGATGCGGCGGCGCACGGCGGCGTCGAGCGGCCAGTTGTTTGCCGCCGGCTCCATGCGCTGCTGCAGCCACCGCTTCTGCTCCGGCACCTGGATGTTCATGTACTCGCAGCCGATCTTGCCACAGTACGTCTGGCGCACGATCTCGAGGATCTGGCGCAGCGTGGCGAAAGGCTGCGGAGAGCCGCCGCCGATGGCCTCGCCCAGCGAACCGGTGATGAACTCGCGGTCGAGATCCCAAATCGTGAGGCCGTACTTGGCCGGATCCAGTTCCGGGTGATAGCTGGGCTCTGAGCCAAGCGGATCGAGGTCGGCCAGCAAGTGGCCGCGCACGCGATACGCGTTGATGAGCTGCAGAACCGCCGCCTGCTGCGCGACCTGTGCGCCGCGATCGCCTCCGCCGGGCAGGAACGCCCCACGATCCGGCTCCCACCGCACCGGCTGGTACGGCAGCCGCAGGTCCGCGAAGATGGCGTCGTAGAAGTTGTCCTGCCCTTCGAGCAGCGCCTGCACTTTCGCCAGGAACAGCCCGGACTCGGCGCCCTGGATCACCCGGTGGTCGTAAGTGCACGTGATCGTCATCACTTTGCTGATGCCGATCAGCGCACGCGTGTCGGGCGCGGCGCCGCGGTACTCGGCGGGGTAGTCGATAGCGCCCGTCGCAATAATGGCGCCCTGGCCCGGCATCAGGCGAGGCATGGAGGCTACGGTGCCGACCGTCCCCGGGTTGGTGAGCGAAACGGTAGTGCCCTCGAATTCCGCCACGGCCAGTTTCGCGGTGCGCGCGCGGCCGATCACGTCATCGAAGGCGGCGACGAACTGCTGGAAATTGAGCGCGCCGGCGTTCTTGATGTTCGGCACCAGCAACGAGCGCGCGCCATCCTTGCCGGCGACGTCCACGGCCACGCCGAAGTTGATCGCGGGCGGGACTCGGCGGTGCGGCTGCCCGTCGCGCTCCGCGTACGAGCTGTTGAGGTTCGGAAAACTCGCCAGCGCCCTGACGATACCCCACGCGATCAGATGCGTGTAGGAGACCTTGTCGCGGCCCACCAGCGTGAGGTGCTGGTTGATGATGGTGCGATTCTCATCCACAACCTTGACGGGGATAGTGCGCTGCGAAGTAGCGGTCGGCACCGCCAGACTTGCTTCCATGTTGCCTGCCAGGCGCGCGGCAGCGCCATGCAGCGGCTGTAGGTCGTTATCGCCGGGCGATGAGGCGGATGGGGCAGGGGTAGCGGTAGCAGTAGGAGATCCGTTGGATTCGAACACGTGTTTCCAGCTTTCGTCGACGGAGGTGTGGTCGTGGAGGTATTCCTGGTACAACTCGTCCTGGAGCCAGGCGTTGACACCTTCAGCCATAACAGTTCCCGTCTGTTTCTATGATAGCGGGACCCAGCCGCCCTCGCGCTCCGATTGAAGAATGGCGTCGAGAACCGCCATATTGCGAATGGAGTCCTCGAGCGGAGTGGGAACGTCGCCCTGCCCGCGAACGGCCTTCGAAAACAGGTCGCCCTGGATGGCGTACTGGTCGCAAATCGGGAACTCCTCGGAGCGCAGTCCCGCTGCGGTGTGCACGAAGATGCGCGTAGGACGGTCCGGCGGCGCGTTGAACGGGATTTCGATTTCGATACGGCCCTTATCGCCGATAATCTGCACTCGCTGGTGCGGGAACATCTGCATGGAGCAGGTGAACAGCGATTGGCCGGACGGGAAATCGAGCAGCACCGAGGCCAGGCTGTCGATCTTGAACTCGGGATCGCGTTCGATCAGGCTCACCACGCGCGCGGGCTCGGCGCCAAAGAAGTAGCGCGCCACCTGGACGGCGTAGCAGCCCAGGTCCATCAGACCACCGCCACCGTAAGCGAGAATGTTGCGCACGTTTGCCGGGTCGCGGCCGTAGAAGCTGAAGGCGGTCGCGATGCATCGCAGGCGGCCGATCTCGCCCGATCGCAGCAGTTCGCGCGCGTGGATCCACTGCGGATGCGTGCGCACCATGAACGCCTCGCCCATTTTGACGCCGGTCCGGTCGCGCGCCTCGATCAGCGTGCGGCATTCGGCCACGTTGAGCGACACCGGCTTCTCCACCAGCACGTGCTTGCCCGCCTCGGCTGCCCGAATCGACCAAGGCACGTGCAGGTGGTTCGGCAGCGGATTGTAAATGGCCTCGACCGCGGGATCTGCGAGCAGCTCTTCGTAGGATCCGTAGGCCTTAGGGATCCCGAGAGAGGACGCCGCGCGCCGAGCCTTGTCGATGTCGCGCGAAGCAATGGCCGCGATCTCGGCCGACGCCAGCCGCTGCATGGCGGGAATCACTTTTTCGACGCCGATTTTAGCGACGCCCAAAACCCCCCAACGAACTTTGTCAGACATGACAGCTCCTTATGTAGGGCGGACCCACCGGTCCGCGCGGGTCCCCCTGGACCCGCCGGGTTTCATCCCGTCGTCTTCAGCCCCCCCGCGATCGCATTGACCGTGATCAAAAGCGGCGGCAGCAGCTGCTCGGATCGCGATTGGCGCCACTCCCGCAGCAGCGCGATCTGCTCCCGATGCAATCGCAACAAAGCCTCCCGGCGAATCGCGATCGCCTTCACCAGGCGCGGCCGGCGCTCCTCAATGGGCCCGCCTCCAAACAGCGCGCCGAGAACCGCGCGCGTTCGCTGGTGCTCGTCAAGAATCCGCGCCAGAATCGCATCGCGGAGCGCCGGGTCTTCCACCAGCCCCGCGTATTCGGTCATGATGCCTTCCTCCGCGGCCTCCACGCTGAACTCGATGTTGTGCAGCAGGTAGTCGAGGAACGGCCAGTCGCGGGCGGCGTTCGAGAGAGTCCGCCATGCCGCGGGATCGGCCTTGCGAACACGCTCGAAGGCGCTGCCGGCTCCGTACCAGCCGGGGAGATTGAAGCGGGCCTGGCTCCAGCTGAAGACCCAGGGGATGGCGCGCAGGTCCTCGATCGTACGCTGCCCGGTACGCCGCGAAGGCCGTGAACCGATATGGCTCGATTCAATCGCGTCGAGCGGCGTCGCCTGCGAGAAGAACTCCACAAATCCCTCGGTCTCGATCAGACGGCGATAGGCGTCGCGGCTTGCCAGGGCCACCTGTTCAAACACCGCCTCGGCCGGGTGCGGCGCAGCCTGTGCGGTGCTCTGGTGCACCAGCGTCCAGCGCGCGACGCCGGCCAGCATTCGCTCGACGTGATGCGCGGCGGTCAGGCGGTTGGCGTATTTCTGCGCGATGACCTCGCCCTGCTCGGTTACGCGCATCTCTCCCTGAAGTGTGCCCGGAGCGAGCGACTCGAGGAAGACGTGCGTGGGACCGGCGCCGCGTCCGATGGTGCCGCCGCGTCCGTGGAAGAAGCGCAGCTCAACGCCCGCGGCCTGGGCGGCCTCGGCAAGTTGCGTCTGGGCCTTCCGGATAAACCAGTGGCTTGCGAGAATTCCTCCGTCCTTGTTGCTGTCGCTGTAGCCGATCATGACCTCCTGGAGCGGGCAAGGCCGGCCCTCGCGGCGCTGCAAGTGCCGCAACGATCGCATGGCCATGGGGTGGGCCAGGAATTCCGCGAGCACGCTACCCGCCCGCTCCAGGTCGTCGATGGTCTCGAACAGCGGCGTCACCGGGATCTCCGACACAAGCCCCTCGGGCGTCGAGCTGACCAGACCGGCTTCGCGTGCCAGCAGGTACACGTTGAGCAGGTCCGAAGCGCCGTGGGTCATGCTCACGATGAGCGAGCCAACGCCTTGGCGGCCGTGAATCGCGGTCCAATCGCACACCAGCCGCAAGACGCCGACCGCCGCATCGGCCTCCGGCGGCAGCGTCGCGGTCTCGATGGCGAACGGACGCGGCGAAGCGAGCTCGGTATCGACAAGCTGTCGCTTCCGGGCTTCCGTCCATTCGGGGTAGCCCGCGCCATCCAGGCCGGCGATCGATAGTAGCTGGGCCACGGCGCGGCTGTGGAATGCGGCGCTCTGCCGGATGTCGATCGCGGCCAGGTGAAACCCGAACGTGGTAGCGACGCGAGTCACGGGGGCGACCTCTGCCACCGCGATGCGGCCGGCGCCCACTTCTTCGAGCGAGATCTGCAACAGCAACAGGTCGTCCACCAGTTCTCTCGAGGTTGCGTAGCTCCGCTGCTGCATCAGGTGGACCATCTGACGCCAGGGCTCGCCGGCATAGCGGTCCACCAGGGCGCGGCCCGCTTCGTCGAGCGCTCCGCGGTAGAGCGCGATGCGGGCGGCGAGCGAAGGCGGGGGCTGCTGGAGAACGTCGGAAAGGCTGAGACGGCCGGCCAGCGATTCGAGGCGCTGGTGCAGGACCGCCATCGCGCCCGCGCGCAGGGATTCCAGGGACCGGCGCGTGACCTCGGTGGTCACGAAGGGGTGCCCGTCGCGATCGCCGCCCACCCAGTCGCCGAAACTGACTCTGGGCTCCGACGGCGGTTCCGTGCCGGGGAAGGTCCACAGCCAGGACTGGCGGAAGCGCTCTGAGACCAGGTCCACGACGTCGGGGAAGACGCTCGTCAGGTAGTGCAAAACATTGCGCAGCTCTGACTCCACGTCGGGACGCTCGAAGAAGATCTCGCCGGTTCGCCAGAGGCGCTCGAGACCGGCCTCAATCCTCTCGCGGAGCGTGGCCTGCTCCATCGGGCTGCGGTTGGGATTCTCGCGCTCCACCAGGAGCAGGTAGAGCTCGCGATGGCGGTCCAGGACCGAGGCTCGCTTGGCCTCCGTGGGGTGGGCGGTCAGGACAGGCTGCACATGAATGCGCGGCAGAACGCGCCGAATATCCTCGGCGGAAAAACCGCCATCCCGGAGGAGCTGCAGTTGGTGCGGCCAGGTGCCGGCTTCGGCAGCGGGCCCCAGAAGGTTCTCCCGCATGCGGCGGACTTGGTTGGTGGTGTTCTCCTCGGCCATGTTGAGGAGATGGAAGGCGACCGACAGGGCCTGGGACCCTCGGGGCGGGAGGCGGTCGCCGGGCGCCGGCGGGACCGAGAAGGCTCTCCCGACCACGTCGGCCAGGTCGCGCTCGCCAATGCTGGTGAGAGCGTCGCGGAAGCATTCAAGCAGGAAGAGGAAGTCAGCGTCCCACTTCTGAAAGCCAGTCTGGCGGAGGATGGACGGGTGCGGCGGCATGGAGACGGTAATTCAAGCATGCCACATGGCGGCCGGCCGGAGTCACCCGCTTAGCGCGCCGAATCTGTGTGCCCGTCCTGGTGGCGGCCTCGCGAGACCGGGCGCCTGCTCCTCAACTCACTTCGACCTTCTACGCCCGACCGTCACGTCAGAATGCTCTGCCCCCAGGCCCGACTCCGCCCGGCGCGTCATAGAGCGTGATCGGGACCGGCCCGATGTCGGAGTGATCCGGCGTGCAGCTTCCGCTCCACGAAGCGCAGCCTTTGCCCTTGAGTGCGAGGTTGGTCGGCATGTAGTTTCGGCGAATCTTACTCAAGCGACATTCGATGGTTGGACACTCAGTGTAGACTTGCGATGTTGTCGCAAGCAGATCTGGATCGCCCACGATGCGCGGATTGGCGCTGATGGAATGGGTCTCCATGCCGCTGCCCGCCTGGGCGAGAGCAAGGGTGTTGTAACTTGCTCCGGCGACGTTAGCGATGGCGTGAGCGCCAGGAGTTCCCGTCAACCAATACACGTTGTAGTCCGACATCGACCCAGTCGTGGTCGCGAGAGAGTAGAGACCTCCGTCCCCGGACGACACCACTTGATTCGGCCAGCAGATGTTGTTGATCTCGGCGCTTGTCCAACCGCTTGCCCCGCTCCCCGACATCCGCATGACCTGACCGCCCGTAGCTCCACCGGGGACCGTGCCACGGTAGCAGAACGAGTGCTGAGTTACGCCTTGCGCTGCACTCGCTCCGGCCTCGTAGTGGCAGGTCCACATGTTTGCCACGCAGACGTTGTTCGAGATGACTGCGCCAACCGTGCCAGCCCCGCCCTGAGTGCAGTAGCGATTGTCGTATCCGACATTGCCTGTATCGAGATCGGCTCCTCCAGCGAGGATAAAGCTGCCAAGTGTGACGTAGGCGTGGTATCCAATATTGTCGTGAATTTTCCACGTTCCGCTGGAAGAGATCATGTTTCCTCCGGTCGTCACGTTGAATTCATTGTGATCCACCTCCAACGCCGTCGCCAGCACGTAGAGCCCGCGCACGACGTTGTAAAAGTAGTTGTGGTGGACCCGGCTGCTGGTTGCGTAGGACGTGATGTTGGCGTAGATCGCCGCGTACGCCGTGGTCAAGTCGTGGATGTAGTTGTAACTGATCTCGATGTGTGTTCCGCTGCCGTTGGCAAAACTGAATGCCTTGCCACAATTTGTGATCTCGAATCCGCTGATCGTAGTGTACGTGGGGTAGACGGTCGCGTTGTCAGTTGAGAGTGATCCGCAGCTTATTTTGGGTTGCCCCACCGAACCTGCGAACGGCTGCTGGATCGTGTCCGCCACGATGTTCAGGTGGTAGGTGGAAGTCGGCACCAGGGTTCCCAGTGAGCCCATCGCCGGGTAGGTGCCGCCCGAAGAAACAAAGATGTTCTGCGTGGCCGTGAATGGAGTTGCGCCCTGGTCCGTAACGAGCCCGGCATAAGCCAGGGCGACTGTGGTATAGGTCTTCCCAGCCGCGCAGTTGTGTGGATTGGGCGATGGCACGGACCCGGTCGGAGTGACGCAATAGGTGCCCGCTCCAACGCACCATGCGGGTATTGCGGAGAGCACCAGCACGAAGATCGCCTTACGCATCGTAGTCTCCTCAGAACGTAACCGTGCAAGTCAGCGTGACGCCCCATCCGGGCACCGTCGCATCCGCCGTCAGCACCTTGGCGATGAGGTAATCCCCCTGCGCCAGCGCCGCCGCCGCCGCCATTCCAGCCTGAGCGCTGTATGCGCTCGAACCAGCCGCAAGCGTCGGAACCGTCGAGGAGAAGATCGTCGTCCCTCCGGTGAGTGTCGGCGATCCGGGGGTGCCGCCGATGGCCGGGTTCTTTAGGATGTCGATGGTCAGGTTCGTCCCGGTCGGATAGAATATCGCATCCATCTGGCATCCGGTTACCGTGTCCGCCTCGGTTGCAGAAAACTTGAGGTTCGTGAATTCCCCGACGTAGCATCCTGGAGAGCCGACGCACAGCAGGAACGTCGCCGTCTTCCTGTTGACGGTGCTGCCTTGCGCGACCCAATCAGCGGCCACCGTGCATCCCGCCGCGTTGTTGCAGGCATACAGCGCGCCTGCCGTGGTCTGGCACTGCTGACGGTACGAGCCGGCCGTATTGCCGGGGTTGCCGATGCAGGCGATGGCCCCGGCGGCTCCGCCGCCCCCGCTCACCTGAGTCCATGCGTTGTCCGGCTTGCACAGATACAGGTTCTGGCCGCCGGTCGCATCCGTCTTGAAGAACGCCTCTCCGGTGGAGCACGTTCCCGGTAACGCCGTTCCCGACTTCGCCGGTTTCGTCGTGTGCGCGCTCGAGGCGTCCCAATCGCCCTTCATCGTCCGGCCACCCATACTGGTGGTCTGTCCGTACGCGCATCCAATCACCGCTGCTAACACGATCAAAGCTCGTCGCATGACTTATAGCCCCCTTATGATCGCCGCGCTGAACACCGCGCTTGGCGGATCGACGTCCTGCCCCATGGCGCAAAGCCGGACCGTGATCTGATTTGCGGCGCTGACCCACATGTTCCCTATTAGTCCGCCTGCCATGCCGCTCGGCCACCCCGGCGCTACGGCGTCGCCGGGCGCCGCCCCCGTCAAGGTAAAGGTGAGATCCGGCGAACAGCTCCCCGCGGATATTCTCGCGAAGTCAAACGAAACCGAGTTCTTTAGGTATGTGGGCACCGCTGTGCTGTCGATTGCGATCGTCGTCTGGCCGCCGGCCTCGGTCGTCACGATGCCCGTGCCTGCCAGCAGCGTGCTTCTACTCATCCAGCTCCGCCAGTCCGTTCCGGTCGCCCCCCAACTGCCGGCTGCCGCGTTCCACGAATACAACGGGATCGAATCCACCGGAAACCCCGCTACTCCCGCCGTGGCCACGCAGGCGTTGGAGCAGGTGACGTTCATCGTGTGACCGACCGTCAGTGCCCCTGCAGCCGAGAAGTAGACATATGCTGTCCCTGCTCCGCTGTTCAGCGTAGCCGTCGCACCGGAGGTTAACGAATAGACGCGGCCCCCAAAACGCACGTTGCATGGCGTCGTCGGCGAGCACCGTGCCCCGATTGTTAGGACCGTGGAACTCGTCATCGTGACGCCGAAGTCCGCTAGCTGGCCCGCCATCCCCGCGCCTCCTCCTCCTCCTCCACCCGCTGCTGGCTGCCACTGGTTCGCCGTCGCGCTCCAGGTCAGCACTTGTCCGTCCAGCGGCGCCACGCTCGAAACCGCCCGGCCCTGTATGCCGGCCACCACCGTGGTCGCTAGAGCGCCGTTGACGTCCCCACTCGCAGTGTGGGTGTGGGAGGTGGCGGATTTGCCGTTCAACTGGGCTTGAATGTCGCTGCTGACGTTGGACAGATAGCCATACGCCTGGCTGCTCACAAGACCCGCTCCAATCTTCGCGGCGTCCACGCCCGCCGCCACCTGGCTGTTCGCCACTGTGCCCGAGATTTGCGAAAACGCGTAGTCGCCGCTGCCCGCGACCACGTCTCCGCTTCGTCCGAATACCGTGCTCACCGCTCCGCCCGAGCCCCCCGTTCCGGAAACACCGCTGTAGCCGTTGATCACGCACCGCCCGCTTTGCGCAGCCGGAAATATCACCGTCACGTTGTAGCTGGTCGGGTCCACGGTGATCGTGCTCGGCTCGATCATGTTCGCCGGAACGCTGCTGTCGTAACAGGCCACCAGCAGGTTGGCGGTTCCCAACCGGTGCGTGGTGCCCGGCACGCTGATCGTGGTCTGTCCGATGAAGGTGGTCAAGTAGTTCGCCGGTGTCGTCGACGGCGTCGCGCCCACCCAGGAGGTGCCGTTGTAGACCTTCAACTGGTTGGAATCCCCGCTGTCCACCACCATGTCCCCCGCCTGCGCCGCTGTCGGCAGGACGGAGGGAGCCACCTGCACCCCCGCGGTTGTCGCGCTGCCGGAGAATCTTTGCCGGGCTCCGGAAGAGTAATTGGTCGGCTGTGTCAGGTCCACCGCGTTAGTGACCTGGCTCGCCGTGTAATCCCCGGCCGTCGCCGTGATGGCCCCGCTCCTGCCAAATGCGCTCGTCACTCCCCCCGCGATGGTTTGCGGCTGCCATTGAGTGCCATTCCATGCCAGCGCCTGCCCCGTCGTCGGAGCCGTCGACGCCACCGGCCGGCTCTGGAGCCCGGATACCGTGGCTGTCGTCAGGGTCCCTGTCAGATCTCCGCCTGCCGCCGGCAACTGGCCGCTCCCCACCGTGCCGCTGAGCTGACTCAAGCTGTAGTCCCCGCTCTGGCCCACGATCGCGCCCGTTCGCCCGAACGCGCTCGTCACTCCGCCCGACGCCGCCTCGGGCTCCCATTGCACGCCGCTCCATGCCAGCACCTGGCCGGTCGTCGGCGCGGTGGCCGCCATCGGCCGGTTCTGGAGGCGCGATACCGTGGCCGAGCTCAGCACGCCCGAAAGATCCCCTCCCGGCGCCGGCAGTTGCGTGCTCAGAATCGTCCCGCCGATCTGGCTGAATTGGTAGTCTCCGGTTTGCGCCGTAACCGCACCCGTCCGTCCGAATACCGTGCTCAACGCCGGAGCCGGAAGGTTCGCCGCCCCCCAGGACGTTCCGCCCCACGTCAGCACCTGCCCCGACGTCGGAACGGTCGAGTCTAACGGCCGCCCCAGAATCCGATTCACCGTCAACGCGTCCGGCGCGCCGCTCACATCCCCGCCGAGCGATTTCCACACTGCGGCGCTGCCGTCGCTAGCCAGTACGAAATTCGTGTTTCCCGTTCCCACCGCCGGCGTATCGGCTCCTTGCAGGGTCCACTGGTTTGCGGTCAGGCACGTGTACCAGTTCCGCCCCGCTGGCGCGTCCAGGCGTAGGAATGTTTCCCCCTGAGCGCATGTGGCCGGCAGGCCCGTGCCCATCTTCGATGGCCGCGTCGAATCGGCGAGCGAGAAGTCGATTGTCTTTGCCTGCGTGCGCAGGTCAACTTTAGTCTGCGCCGCGCCGGCCCAAGCCAGTGCCAGCACGGCGAGCAAGTAGTAAGTGCGTTTCGGTGTCTGCATGACGCTGTAGGTGCCGGCTTCCGCCCTGGTCTCCCGGCAACATCCCACCTCCCGGCCTCAATCTACACTGGGGGTCCGTACTGACGAGATGCATGAAAACGTCTATGTCGGTGAAACGACTAAGAAAATTCTGGAGTGGGTGTGCGTCACTGGCAAAGTGACGCTGTCCGGAAGCCTCAGCAGGCTAGCGCGCCGCGACCGCCATCGCTTCCAGATCCCAGCCGCCGTGTATCTGCTCCACGATGGCGAAGCGGTCATCCCGTTTCTCTAAGATGGACGTGGCGTTCACCGGAGGATCCGCCTCCTCATCCGTGCGGCCCGCCACCCAGATACCGCCTTTCCGAAGGCTCTCGAAAACGGCGTGAACGCCCTCGGACAGCCGCGCCTCGCCGAAGTAGGAGCGATTCAGAATGTTCATCGTGCGGATCACGTCGGCGGGCTCTCCCAGCCCCTCGAACACGGAGTGCGTCTCGATGCGAAAGGCCGGGTGCGTGGCTTGAAATGCGGCCGCTTCCGGATGCACCAGCGGAAGCCGGCTGACACTCCAGGGCGGAAACTGGAAAACCGTTCCATCCTCGAGGCCCGGCCACCGGCATTGCTTCAGCAACTCCGTCAGCTCACCCGCGCGGCCGAGCGCCCGGCGCGCCAGCATCCGGTTGACCGGACGGCGCGGAAACGGCTCCCGCAGCGGCACCACGAACGGCGGCCGCACGTATTGCAGCGGAGTCCCGTCGGCCTCCAGAACGTATGACTCCGCGCCCGCCGTCACTTCCAGCAGAAACAGGTGCGTGTCGGAGGCGACCAAGCGGGCGCACGGGAACTGCGGCAACACCAGCTGCGCCCATTCCGCACTGGTGATGCAGTCCGACGCCGCCCAGTCGTGTATCACCAGCGGCTCGGACCGCGGGAACCGGCGCGCCAGCAGCGCGTTCACCGCCGCGTCAACGTCGGCCAGGCGCCGGCTGTACGTGGTGCTGCAAACGCCGGAGTGGTGGTGCAGATTGCGTACGACGCCCTCGAAGACGTCCACCCGCCCTTGCTCCGCGCACCGCAACAGCCGGTACGAGACGGCGCGCTGCGTCCGGGCCGTTGGATCCCGGTCCCAATCGCCGACGCTGCAAATGCCGGTCCGGAAAAGCACAACAAATGATAGCGCGCGTGCGATTCCGGACGCCAACCCTGTCCAACCGAGCCACCCGCGAGAGAGCGCTGTGCCGGCTGCGGGATTTGGTGCCGGAATCCGCGCTCAGGACCGCGTTCTCGCCCTGGTCGGGCTCGGATTCGCACGCGGACGCTCGGAGTCGGCGGCGGCACTTGCGACCTTCGCAGCCTCTTCCATGCGCCTCAGTTCGTCTGACCCCGTTTTGCCGACCGCCACTGCGATGGCTGCCATCAGAGGCATGGCCATCTCATAGGCCATGTGGCTGAAAAAGCAGACGACGCAGAACGCGACGAACGACGTATGCAACGCCATCGACATGTACGCGATCTCGTGCCCCCGGTTGCCGGGAATGCGCGCGGCTCGCCGGTAGGTTCGTTGCAGGGTCATCATGCTCGCCACTAGAATCCCCAGGTAGAAAATAAGCCCCGGGATCCCCAATTCTGAGGACAGTTGGGTGTAAGTGTTATGGGTGCCGACCCACGCGGCAAACCGCGAGTTCTCCTTCGCCTTGGCGGCGGAATAGGGCGCGAAATTGCCGGGACCCAGACCCAGCAATGGGTGACTCGCCGTTAGTCTCAGGCTGTCCTCGAGCAGTCTCATCCGAACCTGGGACGATGCCTCCGCCGAAGACGCCACGGCCAAATCGGATGCCGCCTGGTCCCCGTCTATCACTACATACCGGGGTTGTCCGAAGATCGTCCCCAGGCGCGCTTTTACGCTCTGTGGGAGAAACGCCACCGATGCCAATGCCAGCACAATCACCGAAAAGGCGATGGCCACCCTTCCGAGCGCCCGGCTTCGCACAAATGCGGTCGCACAAAGAGCTCCCAGACCGATGAGCCCCTCGCGTGAGCCGGTGCGGAGCAACGCGACGACCATCAGTAGCAATAGCCCGCCAACCAGCACCTTGCGCGCCTTCCCCACTTGCGGACCGGCCGCCAGCAGCCAGACCATCGGCATTCCCAGCAGCAGCATGATCGCGATCGTGTTCGAGTTTGCGTAGCCGCTCCCCGCAAGCAACAGCCGGCCGTGGGCGGCCGCTCCCAGCAGCGTCACGATCATCGCTCCGGCGGCAGTTGCCAGCCCAAGCACGAACAGACTGCGGCGGCACTGCGCCGCCGTCGTGATGACCGCCGCACCCACGAGAAACAGCAGCACCGCGGGAATCCAGCTTCCTGTAAATACTTTGAGGCTGCCGCCCCGCCAGAAACTTCCGGGGATCGTAATCGCCATCCAGACGGTGAGCCCAGCCACGAAGACGCCAATCCGGTTTTGCAGCCCCTGGACAATACGCCCGCTCAGCACCGCCATTGCGATAGCCATTCCGAACGCGATGCCGGGCAGATGCAGACGCCCGAGCCCCAGGTCCAGTATCCGGCTGTAAAAGGCGAAGACGTAGAAACAGAAGCACAGAAAGCCCACCCGCAGCATCCCGCTAGCACCGCGGCCGTTCGCCGACGCCTGGGTGGGCGGCGCCCAGGGAGTCCGGGTTCCCCCGCGCGCCGGTGTCATTGAATCTCCTCCGTCCCGAGAACGAACCGGCTGCAGCCCGGCGCTCCGCGGCGGGCCCTCGGCCGCGCTAACGCGAATCCGCGCTCCCCGCAAAACTCGAAGGTCCCGTCCGTCCGCGCGCAGCCGGGCGAGGCTTGGCAACAAGTTTTCATGGCGCGCTCCGCAGCGCCGGGCGCCACCCCAACCGTTCCTCGATCCACCGCCTCAGGATCGATCGGTGCTCCTTCTCCAGGCAAATAAAATACGCTGCCGCGTAGTAAACCACTGCCACCAGCGCCATGCCTCCCAGCACCTGCAGCCAGTTCCTTCCCGGCAACCACCGCAACTTAATCACCCACGCAAGCAGAAGCGCCGGAACCGCCGCCAGCGTCGGCCGCAGGTACACTCCCCGCACATAGGCTCCAAAGCTCCGCTCGACGCCCCGACAGAAAAGCCACGAGGTGAGGAGGCCTCGGTTCACCACCATGAAAACCGCCACTACCCATGCCGCGCCGGTGATCCCGTACCGCGGAATGACCACCCACGCCGCCGCCGAACTCAGGATGGCCTCCGCTAGCAGGGAATACGCGAACAACTGGTGTCTCCCCAGACCGTAAAGCACGGAGCTGGAGTTGTACTGCGCGGCGATGCCCAGTGTTGTGGCCACCGCGATCACCGAAACGACCGGTCCGCTGTGCAGCGCGAACTCCGGATTCACCCAGACCCTCAGCAGTTCGGTTCCGTACAGGCACAGCGCCAGGGCCGCCGGGGCGAACAGCACGTAACAGTACCGGTTCACGTAAACGCCCATCCTGTACACCTGGTCGTACTCTCGCCGCGCCGCCATCTCGGCTGCGTTCGACCCGGTTACGTACCCAACCTTGCACACCATATCGACCGAATAGCGCAGCAGGCGAGTCGGAAGCAGAAAGTAGCCCACAAAAGCCGTCGGCAGGAAGTGGGCCAGTATCAGCGGCACATTCTGGTTCAGCACCAGCGTGGACACCGTCGCCACCGACGTGTGTATGCCGTACCGGAACATCCGCCGGAACATCGACCCGTTGATGCCCGAGAAAGATAAGTGCAGCGAGGGAAAGACTGTGCGCAGGTTGCGATAGTTGTAAGCATAGCCCACGGCCAGAGACGCGATCGCCACCATCGCCATCGCCTTCAATCGAAAACCCATCAGAAGCACGGCCACCAGGCCCATGGTCCGCAATGCCGTGGTCGTGATCCAGACCCGGGTCGTGAGATCGAAGCGCTGATATCCCTCCACCACCCCGCTGCACAGGCTGAATATCGTACCCAGCGCGAACGTGCAGCCCACCATGATGACCAGGGTGTTGAATACGGGCCGGTAGGCCGCCGAGATCTGAAAGAATTGTTGCGCCCGCCCGGCGAAAACCAGGGTCACCGAGATCAGCAGGCACGCGGCCGCGCCGGTGTAGGCGAGGCCTGTGTTGATTACTTCGTTTACCTTGCCGTTTTCTCCGGTCGCGCGGTAATGAGCGGAATATTTGAGCGTCGCCGAACGAAATCCAAAGTCCAAAAGCCAATAATATTCGACAAAAGAGAAAACCAGCGCCCAGACGCCGTACCCCTCGTCCCCCAGCTTCTTGATGATAAACGGGGACAGCCACAGGCCCGTCAGAAGGCTCACCCCGACGCCCGCCCAGCTCCACAGAACGTTCTTTACGAACCGTTCCCTCCGTCCCGTTTTCGGGGTTTTTGGGCCCTCAACCAGCACTCCAAGTATGGTACCAGACCGGGGTTCCCCGACGCCCGGTTTGTGGCTCGCGTTGGCCCCCTTTACAGTTTCGCCTCCTGTGCAGCGAACCGCGACCGTGAGCGAGCGGACCGCACCCGCCGTGTCCCCGAAATACCCGGGCACCGAACCGCGGTCAAGGACCATCCGCTCCAGGGAGACTTGATATTCTTAGAAGAATCATGAAGATTGCCGCCGACGATCAGCCGTTTCGCCACTACACCGCCACACACCGGATCGTCTCCTGGATCAGTCAGCATCTGTTCGACAACCTGACCTACACCGTGCGCCACGGCTTGCTCAAAGGGATGAAGCGCCGGGGTGGACTGGGATGGTTGCCCCAGTTCATCGCAGGTAGTGAAGGATCGCCGGAACAGGTTTTCTGGAGCAATTTCGACTGCAAGAACCTGGTGGTCTACGATGTCGGCGCCTTCCACGGGCTACTGACCCTCTTCTTTGCGCGGCAGGCTCGCGCCGTCGTCAGCTACGAACCGAACAGCGGAAACCATGCGCGCCTGACCGAGAACCTTCGTCTCAACGGGGTGGAAAACGTGATCGTCCGCAAACTGGGCGTCGGGTCTGAATCCTCTACGGCCACCATGGTTGCCATGCCTCTCATGAGCGGAGGGGCGACCATCGAGAGTGCCTCCGTCGAGGGCCTGCGAGCATCACACCTGCGCCTCGTCTCCGAGAAGATCTCCATCGTGCGGCTCGACGACGACATCCGTGATGCCTCCTTGCCCGCGCCGGACTTCATCAAGTTCGACATCGAGGGCCAGGAGCTCGCCGGTCTCACCGGAGCGCGCGACACCATCATGGCGCATCGCCCGCGACTCTTTCTCGAGATGCATGGCGAAACCATGAACCTGAAGCGCAGGAAAGTCGGGGAGATCGTGGCCTATCTGAACGAACTCGGTTACTCTGACATCCGCCACGTGGAAACCGGGACCCAGGTCACTGCCGGCACCTCCAACGTCGCCGCCGAAGGGCATTTGTATTGTGTCGCTGCGCCGCGCAACTCGCCGGCGCCGGGCCGCTGATGGCTACCCACAATCGCCGTGCCGATTTCTTATTCGTAAAACGGCTATAATGACATCACTTCGTCATGAATCAGTTCGGTCCAGTGGCCGCGGGATCGGCGGCTGGCGCCAGTTCACAGCGCGCTCTCGCTCCGGCGCCAGAAGTGCCCGAAAGCATTTTCTCGGTCGATGTGGAGGACTGGTTTCATGTCCTCGATGTCGCCGGCGCCCCCGCCTTTTCCTCGTGGCACGAATTGACCTCCATCGTCGAACCCGACTTCCGGCGCCTGTTGGATCTTTTTGACGAGCATCGCGCCCGGGTGACCTGCTTCTTTCTGGGTTGGGTGGCCGAGCGCTATCCGCACCTGGTCAAGGAGGCCGCCGCGCGGGGGCATGAGATCGCTTCCCACGGTTACGCACACCGGCTGGTCTACCAGTCAAGTCGCCAGGAGTTCTTCGAGGACGCCTCGCGCGCGCGCCGGCTGCTGGAGGATCTCGCCGGTACCCCGGTCCGCGGCTACCGTTCGGCCGGCTTTTCGGTTACTGAGGAGACCCAGTGGTTCTTCGAAGCCCTGGTGGAGGCCGGGTACGCTTACGATTCGTCCGTTTTTCCGGGCGCTCGGGGCCACGGCGGGATGTCGCAGGCCCGCCGGGAGCCCCATCGCGTCAGCACTCCCTCCGGCCCCCTCATGGAGTTCCCCATTACGGTTTCCACCCTGCTCGGGAAACCCCTGTGCTTCTTCGGCGGCGGCTATCTCCGTCTGTTCCCATCCTGGTTGATTCGCCGCGCCGTCCGGCAGGTGCTGGCCGAAGGCAGGCCCGTGGTGTTTTACATTCATCCCAGGGAAATCGATCCCTCCCATCCCCGCATTCGGATGCCGTTGACTCGCCGCTTCAAGTCCTATGTCAACCTACACACTACGGAGACGAAATTGAGACGGATCCTGGCGGAATTCCCCGTTACTACTTTCCGGGATTTCATCGCGGAAACGCACAACCTGCCGGAGGCCCCGGATGGCCGCTGATCGCGCACAGGGGTTCTTTGACGAATACGCCAACCGCTTCGACGCTATTTACGGCACCAGCACCGGGCCGTTGAACGGCGTCCTGAACCGGCTGTTTCGCCGGAGCATGAAGCTGCGCTTTATCGGGACCATGGAAGGATGCCGGCCGATTGAAGGCAAGAGCGTCCTCGATATCGGCTGCGGCCCTGGCCACTACTCCATCTCCCTGGCGCGGGCGGGAGCGGCGCGGGTGGTGGGCCTGGATTTCGCCGATGGCATGCTGCGGCTCGCCGCCGACCACGCGCGCCAGGCCGGCGTCGAAGACCGCTGCGAGTTTCGAAACGCCGACTTCCTGCAGTACACGCCCTCCGAGCCCTTCGACTACGTAATCGTCATGGGTTTTATGGACTACATGTCCGACCCGATGGCCGTCATCCGGAAAGTCCTCTCCCTCACCCGTCACCGCGCGTTCTTCTCGTTCCCCGCCGCCGGCGGAATCCTCGCCTGGCAGCGCCGGATGCGTTATCGCAAGCGCTGCGACCTGTTCCTCTACCGTCGCGGCGATATCCAGCGGTTGTTTAGCGCGGTCTCGAAAGTCGAGGTCGACATCAGGCCCGCCGCGCGCGATTTTTTCGTCACCGCGAAACAGATTGCCGGGTGAGCCGGCTCCGCGACCGCGCATCGAGCGAACGTCGCTCCGGAACGTGTATCCCAGAAAGTCCAGACTCGCCCCCTCTTCCCGCAGGTCCACCACTCGCGTCTTGTCCCGATCGAAGTAGCTCTTCCGGTCCGCGCCGTGCCCCGCCTGATACCCAGCCTCGATGTGACCGCGAATCTCTTCCAGCGCCGGACGCCGTCACGCCAGCGTCAGGCTCGCCGAAGCCGCCAGCGTCATGTCCGCGAACTCGCCGCGCTCGTACTTCACGAACGCCGCCGCCGCGATCATGGCCGCGTTGTCCGTCGAAAGCTTCGGAGCAGGGAAGTGGACCGGACACGGCAACTGCGCTTCCTCGGCCGCCGCGCGAAGGCCCGCGTTCGAGGCTACGCCGCCGGAGACGATGAGCGAACGCGCGCCGATCCCTTCGGCGGCCACCGCCGCGTGGCGCAGCAGTTCCTCGATCACGGTGCGCTGGAACGACGCCACCAGGTCCAGCGTCGCCCGCGGCGTCACCGCCAGCCACTCCTCAACCGTGGGATGGGGATTCGCGCGAAGCAGCGCCCGCCGGACCTCGATCTCCGCGCTCATCCCGTGCTGCTCCACCCAGCGCAGCACGGCGGTCTTGAGCCCGCTGAAACTGAAATCGAGCGCGTTGCCTTTCATCTTCGCCAGCGTGAACTTCACCGCGTGCGGGTTGCCGTGAGGCGCCAGCGCGTCGATCACCGGCCCGCCCGGATAGCCGAAGCCGACGAGCTTCCCGACTTTGTCGAAGGCCTCGCCCGCGGCGTCGTCGCGCGTCTTGCCCAGCAGCCGGTACAAAGGCCCCTTGAGAATCTCGAACAGGTGCGTGTGCCCGCCGCTCACCACCAGCGCCAGCGCCGGGTACTCCACCGGCCGCCCGCCGCCGCGCGCCTGCGAGATCACCGCGTGTATGTGTCCTTCGATGTGGTTCACCCCGATCAGCGGCAGCCCGCGCGCAAACGACAGCGCCTTGGCGTAAGTGATCCCCACCAGCAGCGATCCCACCAGTCCCGGCCCCGCGGTCACCGCGACGGCCGCCAGATCGCTCAGGTCCGTGCCGGCGCGCTCCAGCGCCTCGCGCACCACCGGCACGATCGCGCGCAAGTGCTCACGCGACGCCAGTTCCGGAACCACGCCGCCGTACTTGCCGTGCGTATCGAGCTGCGAGGCTACCACCGAGGAGAGGATGCGCGTCCCGTCCTCCACCACCGCCGCCGCCGTCTCGTCGCACGAGCTCTCGATGCCCAGAATCTTCGCCATTGCTATCCTGCGGTAGAAACCGCGTTCATGAATCTCTCCGACTTCGATTATCGCCTCCCCGAGGAGCGCATCGCGCAGCGGCCCCTCGACGACCGCGCCGCCTCGCGCATGTTGGTCCTCTATCGCCAGGAGCAGCGCTGGGAGGACCGCATGTTCCGCGATCTGCCCTCGTTCCTGAGGCCCGGCGATTGCCTGGTGCTGAACGATTCGAAGGTGTTCCGCTCCCGGCTCTACGGGCACCGCGCCGGCGTGCGCGCCCTGCCCGTCGGCAAGAAGAATCCCGCGCGCGCGACGAATCTCACCGGAACCGTTGAGGTCTTCCTGCTGCGGCCGCAGCTGGAGGACCCGCGGATCTGGCAAGCGCTGGTGCATCCGGGCCGCAAGATGCCCGTCGGCGAGCGTGTGCACTTCGAGGGCGGTCTCGAAGCCGAGATCGTCGGGCGCGGCGAGTTCGGTGAGCGCACGTTGCGGTTCGACTACGAGGGCGAGTTGATCGAGAAGTTCAACCAGATCGGCCACGTTCCCCTGCCGCCTTACATCCGACGATGTGACGGCCCGCTCGACCGCGAGCGTTACCAGACCGTCTTCGCGTCGCAACCGGGCTCCGTCGCGGCGCCCACCGCGGGCCTGCACTTCACGCCGGAAATCCTCGAGCAGTGCCGTGCCGCCGGAGCCGAAATCGCGTATGTAACTTTGCACGTGGGACTCGGCACTTTCCAGCCTATTCGCGAAGCGGAGGTGGAGGCGAACCGCCTGCACTCCGAGTTTTACGAAATCTCCGCCGATAATGCGCAGATAATGCGCGAAGCTTCGCGACGTATCGCCGTGGGGACCACCAGCGTGCGGACCATCGAAAGCGCCGCCCGCGGGGCCGCCAGTGGCGAGACGGATATCTACATATATCCCGGCTTCGAATTCCGGGTTACAGGCGCGATGCTGACTAACTTCCACTTACCCCGCTCGAGCCTGTTGCTGCTGGTTTGCGCCCTGGCCGGCAAAGAACTCGTGCTCGCCGCCTACCGCCACGCCGTGGAGAGTAATTACCGCCTTTATTCCTACGGCGATTGCATGTTGATCGTGTAAAGACGCGTTGACGGGGTGAACTCAAAGGACTATATTGGCATGGGCAGAACTATGTCACCAAGAACACGCATGCTCATTCTCGCAGCCGCGGCAGCGACCGGACTGTGGGCCCAGAACATCTACAATGCCACTGCGATCATCCGGGACTATGGGCCCGTCGGGTCGGACTACTTCTGGGCCACGGGCATCAACAACAGCGACCAGGTCGTCGGCGAAAAGAGTGATGGCCTCCACGGCTGCACCCTCCTCGGGGGCTTTCTGTACAGCGGCGGAAGCCTTTTGTTCACTCTTGGCGGCCCCGCCGCTGCAATCAATGACAGCGGGCAGGTTGCCGGCCGTCCTGGCCTGACAGCGAACTGCCCGGGGAATGCCTATCTGTACAGCAGTGGGCTTCCGACGTATCTCCCCGACCTTCCCGGGTCCACTGGGGACTGGAGCATAGCCAACGCGATCAACAGCAGTGGGCAGGTCGTCGGCTACGTGTATCGATCCCTTTCCTTGCAAGACGAGCAGGCATTTCTTTATAGCGGTGATGACCGGCCTCGGCACCCTTCCCGGCTACGTCGATAGCGTGGCGACCGCCATCAACAACAGCGGGCAAATCGTTGGCTATGCAACCGACTCGTCGGGGAATACGCAGGCCTTCCTCTACAGCGATGGCGTCATGACCGCTCTCGGCGTCCTCCCTGGCGAGGTCAGCAGTGAGGCCGTTGCCATCAATAACAAAGGTCAGATCGTTGGCCATTCGGGCCCTGTGGCTGGGACATTCTGTGCAACATGCTCGTCATCGCCGCAGAGGGCCTTCCTATACCGTGGCGGCCAGATGTACGATCTTAGCGCTCTGGCTCCCAACCCTGACGGGGACACACTCTCGGAAGCCGTTGGCATCAACGACTCCGGACAAATCGCCGCCAACGTAGCGACCCGCTCCGTCTATCTGCTGACGCCCATGCAGGGCCGGTTCGTTCCGGTCGCCCCGTGCCGCGTCGTGGATACGCGTACCTCCACGGGACCATTCGGTGGTCCCGCGCTCGACCAGGGCTCCCCGCGTTCCTTCGCCATTCCGCAGAGCGCCTGCGGCATCCCCGCTACCGCGCAAGCCTACTCGCTGAACGTGACCGTGGAGCCCCACGGTCCGCTGGCCTATCTGACTCTGTGGCCCGGCGGCATGGTGCGGCCGCATGTCTCCACCTTGAACTCATTCGAGGGCAACGTGGTGGCGAATGCCGCCCTCGTCCCCGCGGGCCAGAACGGCGCGGTTAGCGTCTACGCCACCAACCCCACCGACGTGATCCTGGACATCAACGGCTACTTCGATGCCGCCGCCGGCGATTCGTTCTATCCCGTCCAGCCCTGCCGCGTGGAGGATACACGCCGTCCCGCTGGCCCGCTTGGCGGTCCGGCGTTCGCCGTGGGCGAGACCCGCAACATCCCGGTCCCTGCAAGCCCGTGCGGACTGCCGGCCACGGCCAGCGCGTACTCGATGAACGCCACGGTGGTCCCCAACGGGTACCTGGGATACCTCACGACCTGGGCGGCGGGCGAGGCCCAGCCTTTCGCTTCCACGCTGAATTCCTGGACCGGCGACGTGGTTGCGAACGCAGCCATCGTGCCGGCCGGGGCGGACGGTGCGACGTCGGTCTACGTCACCAACCGGACCGATGTCATTCTGGACGCCAACGGCTACTTCGCGGCGTCCGGACGCACGGCCGGGCTCACCTTCTATCCGGTTGTCCCTTGCCGCGTGGCCGACACGCGCGAAGGGGACGACGGGCCGGAGATGGCGGCCGGGACCACGCGATCATTCGAGATCCCGGAGAGCGGCTGCGGCATCCCGTCGAGCGCGGCGGCGTATGCGCTCAACATCACGGTGGTGCCCGACGGCGCGCTCTCTTACCTCACGGCCTGGCCTACGGGATCGCCGCGGCCGTTCGTCTCGACTTTGAACTCGTTCGATGGAACGGTGGTGGCCAACGCCGCCATCGTCCCGGCGGGCACGGACGGCGCCGTCAGCGTCTACGTGACGAACCAGACGCACGTGATCCTGGACATCAACGGCTACTTCGCGCCGTAGGGCAACGGAGGGCGGGTCTGGAGACCCGCTGCAGGCGTGGACGCCTGCCCCACATGCTTCGCGCCGTAGTATCCTGGGCTCGGGATGCAACTCGACACGCTGCTGGAGTTTCTTCACGGCGGCCACGCGCACGCCACCTTCGACGACGCGGTCAAGAAACTGCCGTTCGACAAGATCGGCAAACGGCCCCGCGGCTTGCCTTACTCGGCATGGGAACTGGTGGAACACATGCGCATGGCGCAGAACGACATCCTCCGCTTCAGCCGCGAGCCCGACTACGTCTCGCCTAAGTGGCCTGAAGGGTACTGGCCCGCTTCGCCCGCGCCGGAGAACGAGGCCCAATGGAAGAAATCGCTCGCCGCCTTTCGCCGCGACCTCAAAGCCTTCGAGAAACTCCTGCACGAGCGTGCCCGCCAGCTCGACAAGCCGTTTCCCTGGGGCCAGGGCCAGACGCTCTACCGCGAAGCGCTGCTGATCGCCGACCACAACTCGTACCACGTCGGGCAGTTGGTCCTGTTACGCAGGCTGCTGGATGCCTGGGGCAGCTGACGGCTGGCTGTCCTATAATGGAATAACCGCTCCGGCGGTCGTGTGTTCGGTCGTCCCACCGAAAACCAGCAGTTCGGGCCCCGATCATGTTTGAGAACTTATCCGACAAGCTTCAGCGCGTCTTCAAAACGCTGCGCGGCGAGGGCAAGCTCAGCGCCGCCAACATGGAAACGGCTCTGCGCGAAATCCGGGTGGCCTTGCTGGAGGCCGACGTCCACTTCCGCGTGGTCAAGCAGCTCATTGAAAACATTAAGGAAAAGGCGATGGGAGAAGAGGTCCTCACGGCCCTTTCCCCCACGCAGCAGGTGGTCAAGATCGTCCACGAGGAGCTGATCAAGACCCTCGGCAGCCACCAGGCCAAGCTGCGTTTCGCGAACGAGCCACCCACGGTCATCTTCATCGTCGGCCTGCAGGGTTCCGGCAAAACCACCACCACGGGCAAGCTCTCGCGCTGGCTTTCGAGGAACGGTCACAACCCGCTGATGGTGTCGGTGGACGTCTACCGGCCCGCCGCGCGCGAGCAGTTGGCCGTCATCGGGCGCGACATCAAGCTGCCCGTCTACGCCGGCACGGCTGAGGAAACGAAGCCCGTCGATCTGGCGCGGTCGGCGCGGCGCGAGGCCGCCAATTCGGGCCGCGACGTGGTGCTTGTCGATACCGCCGGCCGCCTGCACATCGACGAAGACCTCATGGCCGAGCTCAAGCAGCTCAAGGAAGCGCTGGAGCCGACCGAGATTCTATTTGTCGCCGATGCCATGACCGGCCAGGACGCCGTCAAATCCGCCGATGAGTTTCACAAGCAACTCGGCATCACCGGCGTCATCCTTACGAAGATGGATGGCGACGCACGCGGCGGCGCGGCGCTTTCCATTCGCTCCGTCACCGGCCAGTCGCTGAAGTTCGTGGGCGTGGGCGAGAAGTTCGATGCCCTCGAACCGTTCCATCCCGACCGCACTGCGTCCCGCATCCTGGGCATGGGCGACGTGCTCTCCATCGTCGAGAAGGTGCAGGAGGGGATCGACCAGAAGCAAGCCGAAGAAATGCAGCGGAAGCTCTTCGACAACGAATTCTCGCTCGAGGATTTCCGCGATCAGATCCGCCAGCTAAAGAAGCTGGGGCCGCTCGAATCGATCATGTCGATGATGCCCCAGGTCGGCATGCTGAAGGACCTCAAGAACGTCAAGATAGACGAGAAAGAAATCATGCGCGTGGTGGCTATCATCGATTCGATGACGCCGTACGAGCGCGAGCATCACATGGCCATTAACGGCTCCCGCCGCCGCCGTATCGCCAAAGGCAGCGGGACCACCGTACAGGAAGTCAACAATCTGCTGAAGCAGTATTCGCAGATGCGTAAGATGATGAAGGGCCTGACGGGCGGATTCCTGTCGCGGAAGCTCGGCAAGATGAAACTGCCGGACATCCTCGGCCAGCGCATGTAGCCCGCAGGAACCGAGCTAAGATCTCAGGAGTGGATACCCGATTATGTTGATGATTCGGTTGGCGCGATTCGGCGGGAAGAAAAAGCCCTCGTATCGCCTCGTGGTAATTGAGAAGGAACGGGCGCGCGACAGCCGCGCCCTGGAAGTGGTCGGCCAGTACAATCCCGTCCGGCAGCCGACTGCGGTAAACCTGAAATACGATCGCATTGCCCACTGGATCGCCCGCGGCGCACAGCCGTCGGTCACCGTGGCGCGCTTGATCCAAAAGTATCCGCAGCCTGCGGCCGAGCCAGTCGCCCAGTAACCGGAAGCAGCGGCTCTCCGTCTCACTGCTGTTCGTTCAGGATGCAACGTTCCTTGTTGGCAGGATGCTATTATCGAGGCGAATAGAGGAGGCGGTGGGATGGCAGGGATGAAAGAACTTGTAGAGGATATTGCTAAGGCTCTGGTTGATATCCCCGACCAGGTTGCCGTACGAGAAGTTCAGGGAGAACAGGTCACAGTCCTGGAGCTGAGAGTTGCGCCCACTGATCTTGGGAAGGTGATCGGAAAGCAGGGGCGGACCGCCCGGTCGATCCGCACCATACTCGGAGCGGCCGGGATGAAGTTGAACCGCCGGTTCACATTAGAGATCCTGGAGTAGTTGGCGCCGGAACACTCCGATAGCGAAGCGTTGTGGGTCACGTTGGCCCGGCTGGCCCGAGCATGGGGCCGGCGCGGCGAACTTATAGCCGACTCGCTGACCAGCGGCGCGGAGCGCTTCAACGGAGTCAAGGAAGTTTTTCTCTTTGGGACGGAAAGCGCGGGGGGTATGCCGCGCCCCATCGGGATCGAGTCGGTCTGGGATCATCGGGGACGCCTGGTCTTCAAGTTCCAGGGCGTCGATTCGATTGACCAGGCCGAGGCGCTTCAGGGATTGGACGTTCGCCTGCCCCGCAGCGAGCGGGCCCCGCTGGCGGACGGAGAGTTCTACCAGTCGGACCTGATCGGCTGTGAGGTTGTGGAGCGCTCGAACGGCGAGCGCGTAGGAGTAGTGGTGGATTGGGTGGATAACGGCGGCCCGCAGCTTCTCGAAGTGCAGGGAGAAGGCAAGCCGCTCCTGATCCCCTTCGTGAAGGCGATTTGCGTGGAGATCGATGTGCCGGGCCGGCGGATCGCCGTCGAGTTGCCCGAGGGTTTGAAGGATCTGTGATCTTTGACGTTCTGACCATTTTCCCCGAGTTTTTCCGGGGCCCGTTCGAGCACGGGGTGGTTGCGCGCGCCCGGGAAACCGGGCTGCTGGACATTCGCATCCACGACCTGCGGAACTGGACGTCGGACCGGCACAGAACCGTGGATGACCGGCCTTTCGGCGGCGGCGAGGGCATGATCCTGAAGCCCGAGCCGGTCTTTTCGGCCGTCGAATCGATCTGGCCGGAGCGCGCTCCGGACCGCAAGGTGGTGCTGCTCTCGGCGCAGGGCCGGATGTTCGACCAGGCGATGGCGAGGCGGTATGCTTCCTTAAGCGGCATCCTGCTGCTATGCGGCCGCTACGAAGGCGTGGACGAACGGGTGGCCGAGCGCCTGGCGGACGAGGAAGTTTCTATCGGCGATTACGTGCTGAGCGGCGGCGAGTTGGCTGCCGCGGTAGTGGTGGACGCGGTGGCGCGGTTGCTGCCGGGCGTCCTGGGGAACGAGAATTCGGCGCTGAACGAATCCTTCAGCGCGTTGGATAATGGTGAGGATGCCAGCTTCCTCGATTGGCCGCAGTACACGCGTCCGGCGGAGTTTCGCGGCTGGAAGGTGCCCGAGGTGCTGGTCAGCGGTCACCACGAACAGATTCGGCGCTGGCGCCGCCAGGCGGCGCTAGAGAAGATGCGGCGCCTCCGCCCCGATTTGGCGGAACGCAGTTTACAGAAGAGGAAGGAACCCGAGCCGGTACCCAGTCAGGCCGGGCGCGATAGTCATGAATAGTCAGCTCTTGCAGAAATACATCAACGGTAAGAAGCGCACGGATATGGCCGTGTTTCGGCCGGGGGACACCATCCGGGTCCACGTCAAGATCAAGGAAGGCGACAAAGAGCGCCTCCAGGCTTTCGAAGGCACGCTCATTGCGCGTCACAACACCGGGATGGGTGAAACCATCACGGTCCGCAAGGTCAGCTTCGGACATGGCGTGGAGCGTATCTTCCCCGTCAACGCTCCGGTCATCGATCACATCGATGTCGTGCGGACCGGCAAGGTTCGCCGGGCCAAGCTCTACTATTTGCGCGGATTGAAGGGTAAGGCGGCGCGCCTCAAAGAGCGCGAGTAACTTTGGCCGATCGGGCGAAGCGAAACTTCCGCTGCCGGGCTACCTTCGAGCGCCAGTTGCGCGCTGAAGGCTTCGCGTTGGTGGCCGGCGCCGATGAAGCCGGGCGGGGCTCGCTGTTCGGACCGGTGTTCGCCGCCGCTGCGATTCTGTCTCCCGATCGCCCCATTCCCGGATTGCGGGACAGCAAGCTGCTCGACCCGTGGCGGCGCGAGGAACTGGCCGCGCAGATCCGCGAGCGGTCCATCGCCTGGGCCGTGGCCTCCGTGGATGCCTTTGTGATCGACCGTATCAATATCTACCAGGCCTCGCGGCTGGCGATGCAGCGCGCCGTGGAACAACTCTCGCCCGAGCCGGATTCGCTCCTGGTGGACGCCGTCCGGCTGGAGACGCCACTGCCGCAGATTCCACTGATTCACGGGGACGCCCGCTCGCAGGCCATCGCGGCGGCCTCTATCCTCGCCAAGACCGCGCGCGACGCGGCGATGCGCGCGTGGGACGACGTGTTCCCGCTATACGGCCTCTGCCGGCACAAGGGGTACGGCACGCCGGAGCACCTGGACGCGCTGGCTGTCCACGGCCCGACCCAGCACCACCGCCTGAGCTACGAGCCGGTTCGCCTGGTGTGCTCGCTGGAGGCGCGCGCATGGCGCTAGAGCCGCCCGACCTGAACCGTGCGCCTGAGCGAGCGGCGCCGCCAGAGCTGCCGGACGAGACCGATGGCGGACAGCCGGGTTATCCCTGGTACCTAAAGGCAGGTGCGGTGCTCTATGCCTTTTTCTGTTTCGAGATCGGGGTGGTGCTGATTCTGCTGCCCTGGCTCGACATCTGGGACCAGAATTACTTCTCCCGCTTGGCATCCCGATGGCCCGAGCTGTGGATGAGTCCCTACCTGCGCGGGGCGATCAGCGGCGTGGGAGCGGTGGATATCGTCATTTCGTTCATCGAGCTGTTCCGGTTGCGCCGGTTCGCGCGGCGTGGGCCCCCGACCGCGGGCTGAAGCCCACGGCGGCACGCTGAAGCGTGCGCCACGCCGGTACATTAGAATAGAAGGTTAGCCCCAGCCTTTCAGGAGCTTCGTTTGGACCCAGTCAAGACCGTGCCAGAGCAGACCCCCCAGACCCCCAAGCCCAGGGCCGATACGCCCCGCGGAGCGATCGCCGAGTGGGCGGTAACGATCATCCTCCTGTTGTTCGGCACCACCACGCTGGTGCAGGCCTTCGTGATTCCCACCGGATCGATGGAGGACTCCCTGCTCATTGGCGATCACCTCCTGGTGGACAAGCTCAGCTATGCGCCCGCGGGTCCGGTCAGCGTTCACCTACTGCCTTACGAGCAGCCCAAGCGCGGCGACATCATCGTCTTCCGCTACCCGGTCGATATCAAGCAGACGTTCGTCAAGCGCGTCATCGGCGTGCCGGGCGACCGCATCCGTCTGGTCAACAAGCAGGTCTACCGCAACGGCGAGAAGCTCTACGAGCCGTACACCTTCTTCAAGACGGACTACATCGATCCTTACCGGGACAACTTCCCCTCCATGCCCAACATGCAGGTGCTTTCCCGCGGCGTGGACATGCTCGAGCACAACCTGGTGAACGGCGAAGTGGTGGTGCCGCCCGATAGCTACTTCGCGATGGGTGACAACCGCGATTTGTCGCTGGACAGCCGGTACTGGGGTTTCGTCCCGCGCGACAACATTATCGGCAAGCCGCTGATCATCTACTGGTCGTACGACGCTTCCACGGAAGCCCTGGCCGGCCCCACGATCAGCATCGACCACATTGTCGATCTGCTCGAGCACTTCTTCACCAAGACGCGGTGGCGCCGCACGTTCAAACTGGTGCGCGGCTACCGGGGGTAGACGGCAGGCCGCGCGAAGGTCCGCTCGCTCAAGCGAGTGGACTCACGCCGCCAGCCGTGCCAACTGCGCCGCCAGTTCGGCGTGGCCGCGCTCGGCGGCCATCCCGGCGGCGGTCTTGCCGTCGGCGGTCTTCTGCCGCGGATTGGCGCCATAGCCGAGCAGCAGGTCCACGATTTCTCCGTCGCCGTGGAACGCCGCCTCGTGGAGGGCCGTGATGCCGCCGCCTTGAGCCGCGTCGGGGTCGGCGCCGCGCGCCAGCAGATCGCCGACCAGCTTCGTGTTGTGGCGCGCCGCCGCGGCGTGCAGGGGCGTGACGCATTGGTTGTTGCGCGACGCCGCGTTCACATCCGCGCCCCTCTCCATCAACATCCCCGCGACGTCTTCATGGCCGAAGAACACTGCCAGACCCAGAGCCGGGTAGCCGTCGTCGGAGTACCCGCCAACCAGCGAGGGGTCGCCGGCCACCAGGTCCACCGCCCGTTCGAGCCGGCCCGCCGCGCAGGCTTCGAACAAGTTCAATACCACGCCCCGGTCCTCGAATAGCCGCAGCATTTCGGGACGGCCGCAGTAGATCGCCATGAGGACCGCGGAAGCGCCGTCGGGCGTCCTTGCGCCGGCCAGGGCGGGAGCAGCCTCCAGTAACTCGTTCACACGCGAGGCGTCGCCCGATCGGATGGCCTCGAATAACTGCTGTTCGGATTCCGCTACAGGTTGTGCAGCACTCATGCGCCCCTCCAGTTAATCAAAGGGTAACATGGGCGCGGCGCTCTATCGCAGGTACTTATCGAACCAGTCCAGCGAGCGTCTGACAATATCGCGCTGGTGTTCCGGATCGAGAACCGCGTGGCCCTCGTTCGCATAGATGACCAGCTCCGTCTCGACGCCCAGCGTCTTCAAGGCGTGCCAGAACTCCCGCGATTGCGGAGCCGGGCATTCGGCATCGCGTTCGCCCACCAGCACCAGCGTGGGCGTCTTCGCGTTCTTGATGAACGTGATCGGCGAGCTGCGCCAGTAAACCGCCGGATCGTCATACACCGACGCACCGAAGAACGGTATCAGCCATTGGTCGATTCCGTTCTCGCCGTAGTAACTCTGAAAGTTCGAGAGGCCCGCCCCCGCCACCGCGGCGTGAAACCGTTCCGTCTGCGTGACCGCCCACATCGCCATGTAACCGCCGTAACTCCAACCGATGATCCCCACCCGCGCATTGTCCACCGGCAGTTTCGCGACCACCGCATCCACGCCCGCCAAAATGTCGCGAAAATCTCCGTAGCCGAAATCGCGAACGTTGGCTTCCGTGAAGGCCTCGCCCGCGCCCAAGCTCCCGCGCGGATTCGGCAGCAGGACGAAGTACCCACCCGCGGCGAGCATGCTCTCCAACCCAGCGCCGGGCCAATGCGAGCGCTCCATGGCTCCTGGCCCGCCATGCGGCATAACCACCAGCGGCCACCGCCGCGCCGGATCGTATCCGCGCGGATAGATCAGCCAGCCCTGAACGCTGCGGCCTTCGCTCGGCCAGTGTATGCTCCGGACCTCGCCCCAGGACGGCCGCACCTCGCGGTTGACGCTCGTGATTTGCCGCCATGCCCCGATCGGCCCGGTCCACACCTCCGGCGGCGTCTCGAACGAGTGGCGAACCACCGCCGACGTCTTCCCGTCGCCTGCCAGCGACACGTCCGGCACCCAGCCGCCGCGCGTCACCGCGCCCGGGCCTCGCCACACGGTCTCGATCCCTCCGGCGGCCACATCGAGCACCGCGAAGCCCGAATCGCCGTCCACCTGTTCGGAGATGAGGATGCGGCCGGCGTCGAGCCACGCGATCGCGCTTGCCGAGGCGGCCATGCCGGGCGTCGCGTTGCGCGGCTCGCCGCCCCCGGCCGGAATTACGAAGACGTCGCCGCCCGTCGAGCCTTCATCGCTCATCAGGCCGGAGATGTACGCGATCCGCGCTCCGTCCGGCGACCACCGCGGCACCGCGATCTGACGGGCCGGCTTCGCCAACACGCTGGCTTTGCCCGTCCCGGCGTCGATGCGGTACAGCTTCGCCACGTACCAGTTGTCGTCGCCCGGCCCCGGAGCCGCCGTCGCCGCGAACGCTTTCCCATCGGGCGACCAGTCGCACTCGTAGACGTGCAGTTCGGGCGGCGAAACCTGGCGCATCGCGCGCGTTGCGACATCGACCGTCGCGATCCGCTGGTTGAAGATGCGCTCGCCGATCACCCCGGTCTCAGCACGCGCCGCTTGAAGCGGGCCTGCTGCCGATGGGGCGCCCTCCGCGAACAGCACCGCAATCGTCCGGCCGTCGGGGGACCAGCGCACATCCGCCGCATGGCCTTTCAACTCGGCAAGCTTCTGCGGAGAGCCGCCGCCTGTGTCCGCCACGTACAGGTCGGACAGATACAGAAACGCCAGCGCCCGCCCATCCGGCGACCACGCGATGTCGTGCCCTTCCGCGATCCGCAGCGGCGTCCCGTCCGGGTCGGAGGAGACGAAGATGTCCCCCGCGTCCTGCACCCAGGCCACCCGCTTCCCGTCCGGAGCGATCGCTGTCTCGCTGATGGACCGCGCCGCCGCCAGCGCGTCGTAGTCGCGGTCGAACTGTGGCGCATGCTTCAGCGTGCCGGCGTGGGCTTGAGCCCATGCTGTCGAAGCGACCAAGACAGCCGGCAAACACCAGCGAATCACTTTAGTGTGTTCCAAATCAGCAGTGTAGCGAACTCGGGTATTGACAGATTATCGCAATCCGTGATATACATATTGCTGATAGCAATATGAAGCTCGGCGAAAAGCTCCGTTACCTGCGCGAGGTCGAGGGAACCCTCCGCGGACTCGACCGCGAGCTCACCCAGCAGGAAGTGGTGCGGCTCCTCAAAAAGGAGATGGGGCGCGCCATCAGCCAGTCCTATCTCTCGCAGATCGAGAACGGGGCCCGGCCGCACCTCACCAATTCGACCCGCATGCTCCTGGCCACGTTTTTCAAGGTGCATCCGGGCTACCTGGTCGACGACCCCGAGGGCTATTCGACCGAGCTGGTCTCGAGCCTCGGCGCTCCGGAGGACAAGCTGGACCTGTGGCTGATCGCCGGCGCCGAGCGCTTTCACGACGACGCCGAACTGGCGGGCGCCCTGGTGAAGCTGTCGCGGCACGACGACACGCGCATGTGCCTGCTGCTGCTTGGAGCGATATTGGAAAACCCCGGCCTGGCCGAGCGCTTGTTACAGGTCCTCAGGCCCCCCGGGGAACGGAGGCGTTCCCGATGACTTGGGCGCAGTTCTACTTGATCTGTTTCCTGGTCGGCTTCTTGATGAGCCTGATCTCGTTCGTGACGGGAAGCTCGCATCTGCACCTGCCGCATCTGCACGTTCATGTCCCGCACGTTCACGTTCCGCACGTGGGCGGCGGCCACGTGCCGGTGCTGAACTTCGGTACGCTGGCGGCGTTTCTGACCTGGTTCGGCGCCACGGGCTGGCTGCTGGTCACCCTCTCGAGTGTCTGGGTCTTCTTCGCTCTGGGAATCGCCATCGCGGGAGGTTTGGTGGGCGCGGCCATCATCTTCCTGTTCCTGGCCAAGGTGCTGATGCGCTGGGAAGACGAAGTGGAACCGGAAGATTCGGAAATGGTCGGCGTGCTCGGCGCGCTGAGTGTCGGGATACGGCCGGGCGGCACCGGAGAGATTGTTTTCACGCAGGGGGGCACGCGGCATTGCACGGCCGCCAGAAGTGAAGATGGAGCGGCGGTCGCGAAGAATACGGAAGTTGTTGTGACTCGTTTCGACAAGGGCATTGCCTATGTCCGGCGCTGGGAAGACCTGTCAGGCGAGCCCGCGGACGAAGTGGACAAGGACTGAGGAGAACTTATGGATCTGACATCTCTGGACAAAGGCTTGATTTGGCTCATCGTCGGCGGGGCCATACTGGTGATCTTCTTTGTGCCGATGTCGCTGGCGCGCCTGTATCGCAAGGCCGGCCCCCACGAGGCGCTGGTAGTCTACGGGCGGCGGCGCACACGCATCATCAAGGGCCGCGGCACGGTCATATGGCCGCTGGTTGAAAGCTGGCGTCGCCTGTCGCTGGAACTCATGTCATTCGATGTGGCGCCCAAACAGGATCTGTACACCAAGCAAGGTGTGGCGGTGACGGTGGAAGCGGTGGCGCAGATCAAGGTGAAGTCGGACGACGTCTCGGTCCTCACCGCGGCTGAGCAGTTCTTGACCAAGTCCGACAACGAACGCGAGGGCTTGATCCGCCTGGTGATGGAAGGCCATCTGCGCGGCATCATCGGCCAGCTCACCGTGGAAGAGATCGTGAAAGAGCCGGAGATGGTGTCCGACCGTATGCGCTCCACCTGTGCCGGCGACATGAACAAGATGGGTCTCGAGGTGATCTCGTTCACCATCAAGGAAGTCAAGGACCAGAACGAGTACATCAGCAACATGGGGCGGCCGGATGTCGCGCGCATCAAGCGCGACGCCGACGTCGCCACCGCCGAAGCGGAGCGCGACACGGCCATCCGGAGGGCTATCGCGCAGCGGGAAGCCGCCATCGCGCGGGCGCAGGCCGACCAGGAGCGCGTCCTGGCGGAGACCCAGTCGCTGGCAGCGCAGGCCCAGGCACAGCGCGATCTCGACGTCAGGAAGGCGCAATACGTCGAGACCACCAAGAGACAGCAGGCCCAGGCCGACAAGGCCTACGACATCCAGACCAACATCATGCAGCAACAGGTCGTGGCCGAGCAGGTCAAGATCCAACAGGTCGAGCGGCAGGGGCAGATCGCTGTGCAGGACGCCGAAATCCAGCGCCGCGAACGCGAGTTGATCGCCACCGTGCTCAAGCAGGCCGAGATCGAGCGGCAGAAAATCGAGACCCTGGCTGAAGCCGAGAAGCAGCGTCTCTCGATTCAGGCCGAAGGCCAGGCCTCCGCGACCCGCGCGACCGGCGAGGCCGAGGCCGACATCATCTTCAAGAAGGGCGACGCCGAGGCGCGCGCCATGAACGTCAAGGCCGCGGCCTACCAGGAATGGAACCAGGCGGCCGTCGTGGACCGGCTCATCAGCGGGCTGCCCGAAGTCGCGAGGGCGCTCGCCGCGCCGCTCGCCAACGTGGACAAGATCACCATCGTATCCACCGGCGACGGCAATTCCGCCGGCATGAACAAGATCACCGGCGATATGGCTGCCATGGCGGCCCAGATCCCGGCGCTGTTCGAGACACTCTCGGGAATGAAGATGTCCGAGCTGTTCTCGAAGGTCAAGTTGATTGGAGAGAAGAAATCGGAGCCCGACCAGGGCTAGGGGACTTTAGTGTGGGGCAGGCGGCCTCGCCTGCCCAGAAGGAGGCAATCGAAATGGCACTACTGGAACGTGTTTCCACCTTGATCCGGGCCAATCTCAATGACCTCATCGATAAGGCCGAGGACCCGGAGAAGATGATCAAGCAGGTGATTCTCGACATGCAGAATCAACTGCTGCAGGTCAAGACGCAGGTCGCGGTCGCGATCGCCGATCTGCACGTCCTCGAGAAGAAACGGAAAGAGACCGTGGATAAGCACGCCGAATGGACGCGCAAGGCCGAACTGGCCATCGACAAGGGCCAGGAAGAGCTCGCTCGGGCCGCGCTCGAGCGATCCCTCGGCTACAAGCAGATGGACGAGGGCTTCGATCAACAGATTGCAGACCAGAAGGTCCAGGTCGAGGAGCTCAAGTCTGCGCTTCATAAGCTGGGCCAGAAGCTGACGGAGGCGAAAAACATGAGCGACATGCTGATCGCGCAGCACCGGCGTTCCCGCGCTCTCTCGAAAGCCAGCGACGCCCGTATGGCCGTTGCCGACGGGTCGAGCGCCGCCGCCTTCGAGCGCATGCAGAAGAAGGTCCTCCACAGCGAGGCCACGAGCCAGGCCAAGGCCGAGATGCTGGCCGACAACACAGAGGAGCAGCTCACCGCCCTCGACAAGGCGGACCGCATCGACCAGATGCTGGCCGAACTGAAAGCCCGCCGCGGGAAGTAGGGTCGGACGCCCGTCGCTTGTCGCCCGTCGATCCCGGTCGCGAAGCGACACGACTCGCACTCGCGATCTTTCGACGAGCGACGAGCGACGAGCAGCCTTGCTAACCTGGGTTCCATGAGCGAGCCCCTGGTTGCCGTGGTGATGGGTAGCAAGTCGGATTGGGAGGTCATGCGGGACACGGCCGCGACCCTGACTGAGTTCGGAGTGCCGCACGAAGCGCGTGTGCTCTCCGCGCACCGCACCCCGGCCGAGACCGCCCAGTACGCCTCGCAGGCGGAAGATCGCGGCCTCGAGGTGATGATCGCGGCGGCGGGCGGCGCGGCGCATCTGGCCGGCGTGATAGCCGCCCACACCATCCTGCCCGTGCTCGGCGTGCCTATGGAAAGCCTCGCGCTGAAGGGCCTCGATTCGCTCCTCTCGACGGTGCAGATGCCCGGCGGCGTTCCCGTCGGCACACTCGGCATCGGCAAAGCCGGCGCCAGGAACGCGGCCCTGCTGGCCGTGGCCATTCTGGCCGCGCACCATCCCGAGTACAAAGAAAAGCTGAGAGCCTACCGCGCCGCCCAAGCCCGCAAAGTGCTAGAGCAGACTCTCGACTAGGGAAGGCGGGCGTCAGCCCCGCTCCGCCGCGTTTCCGCTACATTGGACCCATGAACTACCGCGCTCTCGGTCACACCGGTTGGAACGTCTCCGAAGTCAGCTTTGGCGCCTGGGCCATCGGCGGCGCCTGGGGCTCGACCGACGACAACGAATCGCTCGCCGCGCTGCACCAGGCGATCGATTGCGGCGTCAACTTCATCGACACCGCCGACGTCTACGGCGATGGCCGCAGCGAACGCCTCGTGGGTCAAGTAAGGCGCGACCGCAAAGAACAGATTGTCGTCGCGACCAAGGCCGGCCGCCGCCTCTCTCCGCATACCGCCGACGGCTACAACGCGGCCAACCTCACCCGCTTCATAGAAGACAGCCTGCGCAACCTCGCCACCGATTGCCTGGACCTGCTGCAGTTGCATTGCCCGCCCACCGAGGTCTACTACCGCCCCGAAGTGTTCGGCGCGCTGGACGACCTCGCCCGCGCCGGAAAGATCCGCTACTACGGCGTCAGCGTCCAGACCGTCGAGGAAGCTCTCAAGGCCATCGAATTCCCCAACGTTCAGACCGTCCAGATCATCTTCAACTGCTTCCGTTGCCGGCCCGCCGAGCTCTTCTTCCCCGAGGCCAGGCGCCGCCGTGTGGGAATCCTTGCGCGCGTGCCTCTCGCCAGCGGAATGCTGACGGGCAAGCTGGCCCGCGACTCGCAGTTCGCCCCCGACGATCACCGCAACTTCAACCGCCACGGCGAAGCGTTCGACGTCGGCGAGACTTTCTCCGGCGTGGATTACGATGCGGCGCTCGGTGCGGTCGAAACGATCCGCCACCTGCTGCCCGTCGGAACCGCGATGGCTCAGTTCGCCCTGCGCTGGATCCTGATGTTTGATGCCGTCACCTGTGCCATCCCCGGCGGCAAGCGCCCCGCGCAGGTCGGGGAGAACTGCGCCGCCTCCGGCCTTCCGCCCTTGACGGATGAAGCCATGGCTGCCTTGACCCGCCTATACGACGCCAAGATTCGCCCGCTGGTACACCAGCGCTGGTAATTCCTTCCTACCCCGCGGCTGCCGCGTTGAAAACCCAGGGGCCTTCGGAACTGGCCCTGCATTTGCTCTCCCGAGGGCATGAAGTGCTTATTGTTAGCTCTGTCGTTTCTTTGGGTCTCGGCCGCTTACGGCCAGGCGCCCATCTACAAAGTCACAGTCGAGCAGCACAGCATCGAGGCCGTGAACTACGGACACACCGGCCAACCGACCAAGATCGGCTTCCGCGGCACCGTGCTGCTGCCACTGGCGAAGGGAGAGGCCAAGGTCGAAGGCAAGCCGGGCGCGGTGGATATCGACGCGAAATTCGAGGGACTCGATGCGCCCACCCGCTTCGGCCCCCGCTACCTCACGTATGTTCTCTGGGCCATCACCCCGGAGGGCCGCCCCGTCAATCTCGGCGAGCTACTGCCCGACGCCTCCAACAAGGTGCATCTCCACGTCACCTCGCAGTTCCAGGCCTTCGGCCTGCTGGTAACCGCCGAGCCGTATTTCTCGGTGACGCAGCCGAGCAACGTCGTGGTCCTGGAGAACGTGTTGCGTCCGGATACCGTGGGCCAGTCGGAGAAGATTGAGGCCCACTTCGAACTCCTGCGCCGCAGCGAGTATCCCGTCCCGGAGGCCCCCGTCGAGGTGCGCTATTCCACCAATGAACGCGCGGTGTCCATGGATCGCTATCAAGCCCTGCTAGCCCTCTATGAGGCGCAGAACGCACTCCAACTCGCCCGCGCCGAAGGCGCTGACCGTTACGCGCAAACCACTCTCCAAAAGGCCCAGCAACTCTACGGCCAGGCGCAGCAGTTAGAGAGCAACAAGAAGGTCGACGGCAAGCGCGTGGTCACCATCGCCCGAGAAGCAGCTCAGACCGCTGAGGACGCCCGCACCATCGCCATCCGCCGCGAACCGAACCAATGAGAACCACCCACAGCAACGAACCGCGAGCGTGAGCGAGTGGACCTAGCGCCGGTTCACCTCGTCCTGTATCGCCTCGAGTTCCTTCCCAGCCTCGGCCCAGTGGCCATCCGCCGCGAATTGGCGGTACCGGCGCAAGTGCTCGCGGATCGCTTCCAGCCGCTGATCGGAGGCCGGGGCCGTCGCCTTTTGCGGGATCGCGGGAGCCGCTCCCGGTGCCGCCGGCGTGGCCGCGATCGTTCCGCTCTGCATGGCGTTGCTCAACTGCGCCAGCGCCTGGTCGTAGGTGTCCGTGTATATGAGTAGGTTGCCCATCGCGAGCACGATCTTCTTCAGCTGTGGCATCTTCGCCGCCGACGACTGTATGTAGAGCGGCTCCACGTACAGGAACGTGTCCGCGATCGGCAGCACCAGCATCTGCCCGCGCAGCACCTGCGAGCCCTGCTGGTTCCACAGCGTGAGGTCCTTCGAGATGTTCTGCTCCTGATTGATCCGCGCCTCGATCTGCATCGGCCCGAAAATCAGCTCCTGCTTCGATAGTTGAAGGACCACGACGTCGCCCAGATGGTCGCCGTCGCACCGCGCCACCATCAGCCCGATCATGTTGTCCTTGTTGCGGGGTGTGAACGGAAGAATCAAGAGGAACTCGGCCTTGTCTTCGCCCGGCAGGCTGGCCACCACGTAAGTGGGCGACATGGCCTCCGGCTCCTTGCCCAGCGTACGGGCGGTCTTCGCTACGTCCCACAGGTCTTCCTTGTTGTAGAAGGCCTGCGGGTCCAGCATGTGGAAGGTGCGGTAGATCTCCGCCTGCGTGCGAAAGAAAATCTCGGGATACCGCGCGTGCCGCCGCAGGTCCGCGGGCATCTCGGAGAACGGCTGGAACAACCGCGGGAAGAGCTGCTGGTAGGCTCGAATGATGGGGTCCGAACCGTCGAAGATGTAAATGTGCGTCTCGCCGTCGTAGGCGTCTACCGTAGCCTTGACGGCATTGCGCATGTAATTGACCTCTCCCACGTCGCCGAGGTCCACCTTGTGCGAGTACGGATGCGCGTCCGAGGTCGTGTAGCCATCGATGGTCCACACCAGCCGGCCAGAGTCTGCGATCACCAGGTAGGGATCGGTCTCCCAGGTGATGAAGCCCGCCAGCGCCGCCACGCGCTCGCGCACCGTGCGGCGGATCATCATGCGGCTGCCTTCGCTCATGGAGCTGGTCAGCAGGATGTTGGGGTCGCCCTCGGAAACCGCCGCAGCCAGACGCATGCCGAACGACGAGACCGGGAAGCCGCCCTTCCCCTGGTAGCGCTCGAAGACATTGTCCGCGCCGGCCGGGTAGTTGAACTCCTTTTCCTTGGTGTCGGCGAATACAGGCTCGTGCGCCACTTCGCTGTAGTACAGCTCAGGCCGCGTGAGCTTCAGACTGGGAGTATTAATCACCGGCGGGGCATCCTGGATGAACAACACCGGCAGCCCGTCCGCGGTGATCCGGTTGGCCTCGGCCACTACCAGGCCGTAACCGTGCGTGTAGATCAGGTGCGTGTTTGGCCAGCCCTGCTGCGCCGAGGCCACTAACTGGTTGATGTCCAGCTCGCGCGGCGTGAGTAGTAACTGGCGTAAACTGCCGTCGATTATATAGCGGTCGACATCGGTGTCCGCGAAGCGGTAGTACGACCGCAGCGCCTGCATCTGCGTAACCGTATCGTGGAACGCCTGCCAGTCCCACAGGCGCACGTTGCTCAAAATGGCCTGGTTCTTAGCCGGGTCGAAACGCGATTCGAGTTTGGCCTTGTACTCGCCCTCTTTGATGTGCTGGCCCAGAGCGAACGCGCTGCGCGTCGCCTGAATGTGCCTCTGTATGTATGGCCGCTCGATCGAAATCTCGTTCGGCCGCACGTACGCCGCCTCAACCACCGCGGGCACGATGGCCCGAATGAGCAGCGCTGCCACCACCGACAGAGTCCACAGCCAGCGGCCGAAAAGGACCGCCGCCGCCGAGATCAGACAGGTCCCCATCAGCAGCCACTGCAGCGGCAGCCGCCAGGTCTCGTCCACGTAGTCGATACCCACCATGAACCCGTGGTCGCTCCACAGCATCTCATAGCGTCCCAGGAAGAAGCGGAACGCCAGCGCCACCAGGAACAGGGCCGCGACGCCGCGCAGGAAGTGCGACCGCAGCGCGCCCGCGAGTCCGAACGTGCGCAGGTCGAGCCCCACCTGGGTACGGTCCCGGAAGGCCTCCCGGAAGGTGTCCCGCAATTGCCACGCGCGAGCGGCCAGCCAGTAGACCAACGCCGAGGCGATCGCCAGAGCGAGCAGGAACTGCCGCAGCACCCCGTAGAACGGCAAGTCGAACAGGTAGAACTTGAGTGGATGGCCGAAGACCGGATCGGTCCACGCCGTCGCCTCGCTCGGAAGGTTGCGCCCTCCGAAGTACCGCACCACCGTCCAGGTGTCCACGATGCCCGAGCCGATAAGGAACGAGAGCAGCAGGATCGCCGCGGCCGAGATCTTCGCGTAGAGCGGATACTGGCCCAGCCGCGCCCCGCCGAACCTCATCCCCAGCAGGTGCGCCATGAACAGCACCACGAAAACGATCGCCACCACGATGGCCGCCGGGGAGAGCGAGTACGCCAGCAGAGAGAGCCAGGTCGAAACCTGCCTCATCTCGCTCCACCAGTGGTACTCGATGATATAGCTCGCGATCGATCGCGCGCCCATCAGGACCAGGAACAAAACGCCGATCAGGACCAGGGGCCAGATGCGTCGACGCGACGGGGCCGGGATCTGATAATGGGCCATAGCAGCTCCTCTCGGTGGCGCGGTCGAACCGCCCGCGCCAACCTTACATTAGCACCGCCCGCATTTCCTGGGGCAGGCGCGAACGTTCGTTACCGAGCCGCGACCGCAAGGGAGCGGACCCCCGGCCGTACGACGAGCAACGGGCAACGGGCCTTCGGCTACACTATGTACTGTGAGAGCCATCGTAGTCGATACCCCCGGGGGGACCGAACAGCTTCATCTACGGGACGTGCCCACGCCCATCCCCGCGCCTGGCCAGGCTTTGGTCAGGATCGCCGCCGCCGGGGTCAATTTCATCGATATCTACCTGCGGTCCGGCCTGTACAAGACTCCCATGCCGGTGACGCTGGGGCAGGAGGCCGCGGGCGTGGTCGAGTCGGTCGCCCCCGACGTGACCGAGGTCGCGGTCGGCGACCGCGTCGCCTATGCCACCTCGCTTGGCTCTTATGCCGAATACGCCGCCGTTCCGGCCTCGGCGCTGGTGAAGATCCCCGACGCAATCGACTTCAACACGGCAGCGGCCGCCATGCTGCAGGGCATGACGGCGCACTACCTGACGCACTCCACGCATCCGCTCAAGGAAGGCGACGTGGCGCTGGTGCACGCGGCAGCGGGCGGCGTCGGGCTTCTGCTGATCCAGATGGCGAAGATGCGCGGCGCCCGCGTCATCGGCACCGTTTCCACACAGGCCAAAGCCGACCTGGCGATCGAGGCCGGAGCCGACGCCATCATCATTTACAGCCGCCAGGACTTCGAGCCCGAAGTGCGTCGCTTCACGGACGGCCGCGGCGTCGACGTGGTTTACGACTCGGTCGGGCAGGCCACCTTCACCAAGAGCCTGATCTGCCTGCGCCGTCGCGGCATGATGGTCTCCTTCGGGCAATCGAGCGGCCCGGTGCCCCCGATCGATCCGCTGGTGCTGAGCCAGATGGGCTCGGTGTTCCTCACGCGTCCCACGCTGGCGCATCACCTGGCCACCCGGCTGGAGCTTCTGTGGCGCGCGGACGACGTGCTAGGCTGGATCGCCGCCGGCAAGTTGAGCATACGCATCGACCGCACCTACGACCTGTCCCATGTCGCCGATGCGCACCGCGACCTGGAAGGCCGCAAGACCAGCGGCAAGCTGCTGATCCTTCCGGAGTGACGCCGTGAAACGCCCGGAGTTCGCTGAACGCCGCCGGCGCGCCACTGAGGCGTTCGCCTCGCGCAAAATCGACAGCCTGATCGTCTCCTCCGCGCCGAACGTGCGCTACCTGACGGGATTCACCGGCTCGGCCGGCATGGCGCTGGTGTGGCAGGGGGGCGCCGCCCTGTTCACCGACCCGCGCTACGGCATACAGGCCGCGGCCGAGGTGGATTGCGCGGTCCGGGTGGTACGCGGCCCGCTCTATGTGCCGCTGATTACGGCCGCGGCACGACGCCGCCTGCGCCGCCTGGGCATCGAGGACGGCCGCCTCAGCCTCAAAGCGTACCGGGAGATCGAGGCCGGTCTCCCGCTCGGAGCCTCGCTGGAGCCTGCGGCGGGGTTGGTTGAAACCCTGCGCACGGTGAAATCCGCCGCCGAGATCGGATCGATCCGGCGCTCGGTGGATCTCAACTCGGAGGCCTACGCGCGCGCGATAGCGAAGGTGCGGCCCGGCGTGACCGAATCCGCGCTGGCCGCCGAGATCGACTACCAGATGCGCCTGCTGGGTGCGGAGAGGCCGGCCTTCGACACCATCGTGGCCAGCGGCCCGCGCAGCGCCATGCCGCACGCCCAGCCATCCTCCCAAACCATACGGAACAATCAGCTACTATTAATTGACATGGGCGCGAGCCTGGAAGGCTACGCCAGCGATATGACCCGTATGGCTTTCCTGGGCCGGCCCGGGCGAAAGGTCCGGGAGTTGTATGGCGCCGTGCTGGAGGCCCAACTGGCGGCGATCGATGCCGTCCGGCCGGGCGTTACGGCCGGGAGCGTTGACCGTGCGGCACGGCGGGTATTGCGGGCCCGGGGCATAGAGAAGGCGTTTGTCCACTCCACCGGTCACGGTTTGGGGCTCGAGATTCACGAGGGGCCCCGCCTGGCGAAGGGGGTCCCGACGCCGCTTGAAGCCGGAATGGCGATTACGGTAGAGCCGGGCGCGTATCTCGAACGATTTGGAGGCATTCGCATTGAGGACACAGTTGTGGTAACCTCTTCCGGGTGCGAGGTATTGACGCCGACATCGAAGGAACTGCTGGTTCTCTGACCGCACCAAGCTCAAACATGACACTCGAAGAAATCCGCGAGCTCATCAAAGTTGTCACCGAAACCGGCGTGGCGGAACTGGAAGTCGAGCGTGGCGACAGCCGCGTACGTATCCGGCGCATTCTGCGGCCGCGTGGCACGGGCCTGGCCGTGCCCGCCGGGATGGCTATCTCCGGCGAGGTCTCCGCGGAGCCCGCTCCCGCCGGTGCCGCCCCCGCGCCTACCGCCGCCAGTCCGATGGTCGACCCCAACGTGGTGACGGTCAAGTCGCCCATCGTCGGCACGTTTTACGAAGCGGCTTCGCCGGGCGCGCCGTCGTTCGTCAAGACCGGAGACACGGTAAAGCCCGGCGACGTCCTCTGCATCATCGAATCCATGAAGCTCATGAACGAGATAGAGGCCGAGATCTCCGGCACCGTGGTCACCAAGTTCGTCAATAACGCTCAGCCCGTCGAGTATGGCGAGGCGCTGTTCGCCATTCGCCCGCTCTGAGGCTCCGCGCGCATGTTTGAGAAAATCCTCATCGCCAATCGTGGAGAGATCGCCCTCCGCGTCATCTGCGCCTGCAAGGACCTGGGCATCAAGACGGTGGCCGTGTATTCTGAGGCTGACCGCAACAGCCTTCACGTGCGCTTCGCCGACGAAGCCATCTGCATCGGCCCGGCCAAGAGCTCGCTCAGCTACCTTGACATCCCGTCGGTCATCAGCGCGGCCGAGATCACCAACGTGGACGCCCTGCACCCCGGCTACGGCTTTCTCTCCGAGAACGCCGACTTCGCCGAGGTGTGCGAGCTTTCCGAGATCAAGTTCATCGGCCCTCCGCCGGCCGTGACTCGGATGATGGGGCTTAAAGAGCGCGCCCGCACGTTCATGAAGGACATGGGCGTTCCGGTGCTTCCGGGGTCGGAGGGCATCATTCGAAGCGCGGACGAGGCGCTGGCGCTCGCCACGGCTGTCGGCTATCCGGTCATCATCAAGGCTTCGGCGGGTGGCGGCGGGCGCGGCATGCGCATCGTGCGCGGGCCCGACGAGTTGCCGGCGCAGATCATCCAGGCTCAGCAGGAAGCTGGCGCCAGCTTCGACTGCCCCAACGTCTACATCGAGAAATACGTCGAGGCCCCGCGGCACATCGAGTTCCAGTTCCTGGCCGATCAGTACGGGGACGTCGAGGTGCTGGGCGAGCGCGAGTGCACCATCCAGCGCCGCCACCAGAAACTGGTGGAGGAAGCGCCTTCGACTTCGCTGACGGCCGAGACCCGGGAGCGCATCGCCTGCGCCTTGCGCGCCGCCATGCGCGAGGCCGGTTACGTGAACGCGGGCACGGTCGAGTTTTTGATGGATGAGAACGGCGAGCTGTATTTCATCGAGGTGAACGCCCGCATCCAGGTGGAGCATCCGGTGACGGAATGGGTCACGGGCGTGGACCTGGTGAAGAGCCAGATCCTGATCGCCGCCGGCGCGAGGCTGGACGACATTCTGCGGCGGCCGCTGCAGGTGCGCGGCCACGCCCTGGAGTGCCGCATCAACGCCGAGCATCCCCAGACGTTCGCACCTTGTCCGGGCCGCATCACGGGGTTGAACCTGCCCGGCGGCGTGGGCGTGCGGGTGGACACGGCGGCTTACACGGACTGTGTGATTCCGCCTTACTACGATTCGCTGGTCGCCAAGCTGATCACTTACGGCAATGACCGCACCGAGGCCATCGCGCGGATGAACCGGGCGCTCGAGATGTTCGTGGTGGAGGGGATTTACACGACGATTCCGCTGCACCAGCGCATTCTGGCGGACCCCGACTTCATCGCGGGGCAGTTCGACACGAATTTCGTGAAGCGGTTTGCGCAGACGCCGGTGCAGTCGGTGAAGGCGTAGAATAGTCGGGCCGCGTCCTGCGGACGAGCTGCGATGAAGTTCAAGTCCTCCTTGGAGTTTTTCGGCTGCTTTGTGGTGTGGGCGCCATTCGCGCTATGCGGAGAGTGGTCCGCTGGCGTCTTCCAGGGTAGGGTACCGTTACTGTTTGCGCCGCCGTTTCCTCTGGCCGTTACGTTCGCCGCGCTGTGTGCCCTCCTCTTCTTTCGCAGCTGGAAGGCCATCGTTCCGGTGCTCCTCAGCATGCCAGCCTACTTCGTCGCCTACGAAAGCTCGGCCTTCTGGGCCATCGGTGGGAGCAGGGACGCAGGGTCTTGGGATCCGTTCCTCGCGATGTCCTTTGGCGGCCTGGTGGGAGCCGTGCTGATGACCTTGTCCTTCGGCATCTTCCGCCCTCGCCTGCGTTCGATGTGGTGCCTGGCAGGCGTGGCGGTGATTGGGGCGGTCGCGGCGCTTCCGTTCGGGGCTTGGGTGCAATCCTACCTTTCTGATCAAAAAGTGGAGCAGACCGCGCAGCAGCTTACGCTCCTGAGGACCTCGTACGCGTTCTGGCAGGCCGTCGTCGGCACGTATCTGTACGTAGCTTGCACCCTAAGCGAGGGACAGCCAGGGCCCGCCGCCGAGGAACATCCGGCGGCTGAAACAGCTCCGGCAGATGCGGGGCAAGACTCTCACGGGCCCGCCGCTGGGTAAAGGCGCCGCCGAGCCGCGCTGCAAGCGCCCCGGTTGAAGCCAGCCACGCCGGGTTCCTGGTTATCCGAAGCCACAAGCCCGCTCGGATCGTTACCCCCGCTGCGATGATCGAGATATTGAAGGCGGCCGAGAGCGGCGAGTCTCCCGTGGAATAGCCTACAGTAGCTCCTTGCGGCAGCCGATAGAACGTGCGGTGCCGCCTTGGAACTGGAATTCTTACAGGACTACCTGCCCGAAGCGCGAGAACTGCTACAGAAGGCCCAGCAAGACGTCCTGAGCCTTGAAGCCGATCCCGCCAACGATGAAGTGCTAGCATCGATCTTCCGGGCCTTTCACACCATGAAGGGCGGGGCGGGCTTTGTGGGCGCGAGCAACTTGGTGAGTTGGGCTCACGACCTCGAAGATCTTCTGGATAAACTCCGCTCGCATCAGCTACCGGTGACGTCTGCCCGCATCGACGCCATCCTCAGCGGCAGCGACGTCGTGAGCACCATGCTTCAGGCGCTTGCGGAGGAACGGGAGCCCGGTCCCGGCCCGGCCGATCTGGGCCAGAGGATCAAAATGCTGGCCGGCCCGGAGCCTGACTGTGGAGGCTCCCTGGCCGCGATCGCATCCGCGATGGCCTGTGCCGAGGCCGCTCCCGGACAACCTGCCGCCGCGGTTGCTCCCGCTCCCCGGTCCGTTCCCAGGGGGACTGAAGCGCCCGAGAGCTCGCTGCGTGTGGACGCAGACCGGCTTGATGCGGTGATGAACCAGGTCGGAGAACTGGTCCTCCTGCGGAACCGCCTCACCTCCGCGGTAGGAGGGCTGGGCAAGGAAGACGAAAACATGTCCCGCATCGCGCGGGAGATGGACTTGCGGGTGAGCGATCTCCAGCGCACGGTGATGCGCCTGCGCATGCAACCCTGCAGGCGCCTGTTCCAGCAGTTGCCGCGGGTGGTCCGCGACCTTTCGCACCAGCTGAACAAGGAGGTCAAGCTGGAGATTGTCGGCGAGGATGTGGAAATCGACAAGACCGTAGTGGACGCTCTGTCGGGTCCGATGACGCATCTGGTGCGGAACAGCCTCGATCATGGCATCGAGTTGCCGGAAGTCCGGAAGAGCGCGAACAAAGTCCCCACCGCCCTGCTGCGAGTCGTGGCGATTCATCTGGGCGACCGGGTGCGGATCGAAGTGTCCGATGACGGCAAAGGAATCGATCGCCGGCTGATCGTGCAGAAGGCGATCGAGAAGAAAGTCATCAGCCCTGAGCAGGCTGCCCGCCTTTCGGAGCAGGAGGCGCTCGAGTTGGTCTTTCGTCCCGGCTTCTCCACCAAGGACCAGGCCACGGATCTCTCCGGACGCGGTGTGGGCATGGACGTAGTCAAGTAAACCACCGACAAGCTGCGGGGCCGGCTCTCGATCGACACCTCTGTCGGGCAGGGTACGCGCATCGCCATGGAGTTTCCGCTCACACTGGCGGTGCTTCCGGTTCTCTACCTGCGGGTTCGCCAGGATGTCTATGCTCTGCCCATCTCAGCTATCGATAGCCTGACGGATATCGAAGAGCACCGGGTGCATCGGCTTGCCGGCCGGGTGAGCTACCGGCTGGATGGCACGCACACGGTGCCGGTGGTGGATCTGGGTGCGATTCTGCAGGGCCGGCCGCTGCGTCTCGGCCGCGAGAGCGTCGAGGGCGTGCTGACCGAACGCGGTCTGTTTGTGGTCTCCGAAGTTTTGGGCAACGAGGACTCCGTGGTGAAGCCCATTGATTTTCTCGAAGGCGCCAGCCTGTACCAGGGTGCCACGATTTCCGGACGGGGCAGCGTGGTCCTGATTCTCGACGCGGCAGCCCTGGGCGCAGCCGCCGCCGCTCTGGAAGGGGAGTGTTGATGGATATCCAACGCATCATGCGCATCATGGACGCGTCTTCCGGCACGCGGCGCATCATCGAACGCTCGTTGCACGAGATCGACCGGCGCGCCTTGAATGCCATGGTTCTGGTCAAGCGGCACGGGAACAAGCTGGCGAGCTATGGTGTGGTGGCGCAGGCGTTCCGTGAGCAGGCGGTGCATCTGGAGAATGCGGCGGCGCCATTGCAGCAATCGGTCGCGCCGCTGGTCCGGGTGCAGATGCGCGTTTTGCAGCACGCCCGCCTCACGGAGATGTTCCGCCGCACCGCGGAGCTGGTGAAGGAGAACGGTCGTTCGAGCGCCTTTCTGTCCCAATCGCAACGGAACGGTCAGCGCGACACCGAAGCGGAGGAAGCCGAAGGAATCGCGATTCTGCGCCACCTGGTGGAGACGGTCACCCGGCTGCAGGAGGGGATCACCGAACAGGAATACGTCGTGACCAATGGCCGGATTGAGGCGGCGCTCTCGGAGCAGAGCGGCGCACCCCTGATGCGCGTCTCGCACGAGATGGGTCTCGCGGTGGCCAAGGTCAAAGATGCGATCTGGAAATACCGCGCTGAACTGGAGGAGGTATTGCATGAAAGCAGCGCCAGTCTTTGAAGCGGGGAAGCACCGCTGGTGGGTGTTGTATGACCAGGAGGAGCGCCGGGTTATCGATTCGAACGTGTATATCGTGGAGTCCAACGGGCAGAGCGCCATTCTGGACCCGGGCGGTTTTGAGATCTTCCCGCAGGTCCTTGCGGCTGTAGCCGAGGTGGTGCCGCCTACGTCCGTCGCCAAGGCCTTTGTCTCGCACCAGGATCCGGACATTGCGTCCAGCCTTCCGTTGTGGAACTCCTGCAATGACAAGGTGCAATGGCACATGCCCAGCCTGTGGGAAGGCTTCATCCGGCACTATGGCGCCCTCGATGCGGAGCTGGTCGGCATTCCAGACGAAGGCGGAGACATGGTTGTCGGCGGCCACAAGCTCGAATTCGTCCCGGCCCACTATTTGCACGCCTCCGCAAATTTTCACGTGTATGACCCGGAGGCCAAGGTCTTCTTCAGTGGGGATGTTGGATCGGCCCTTCTGCCGGCCGGTCACAGCGTCTGGGTCGGCGGCCACCAGGGAGCGGAATCCGCCAGGGACTTTGACGAGCACATCCAACATGCCGGGTTCTTTCACCGGCGATGGATGCCTTCCAACGCCGCCAAGAAGGACTGGATCGACCGTGTCCGCCAGCTGGATATCGATTATCTGTGCCCTCAGCACGGAGCGATCTACGCTGGCAGGAACGTGGGGCGTTTCCTCGACTGGTTCGACGGTCTGACCGTCGGAGCCGCAATTTCCCGGTAAAAGGAGCTTTCAATGGCTAGCATGGTTATTCCCAATCGCCGTCGGGCCGGCAACGGAACGAATCCGAAGCCTTCCAAAGCGGCACGCCCTCGCCGTGGTGGCGCCAGGTCTACCACGCTCGCGCCGGAGTCCCAGGCGCCCGCCGCGGCGACATCTCCGAAGCAGCGGCAAGCGAACTCTGAACGAGAACGGCTCCTGGAGTATGCGCGGGTGCTGCTCGAGCCGCTCCTGAGCCTCGAGATGCTGTGCGAGGCCGACGAGAACATGGAGAACCGCATCTTCTTCATGAACCACGCCGCCCTGGAAGCAATGAGCCTGAATCACCGAAGGCTCAACCCTCTCCTCAGAGGGGCGGACGTACGAAAGGCTCTCGGCTGTTCGATTCATCAGTTTCACAAAGACCCGGAGCGCATTCGGGGTATCTTCCGCGCTCTGGCCGCCGATCCGGCGCGCGAGCACAGCACGGAACTGCTCCTTGGTGGGGTAACGTTCGCCTTGAAGTTCACACCGGTCTGCAATCGGGCCGGGAACATCATTGCCTTCCACGCCTCCTGGCGCAACATCAGTGACGGGAAACTCGCCGAGCAGGTGATCGGGAGCATGAGCAAGGCTGCGTCGGAGCACGCTGAATCGCTGATGGAGCTGGCTGGCGAGACCGATCGGGCCATGAAGGCCGTGGGCGGCAAGTTGAACGGGCTTGCCCAGTCGGTGGCCGACAGCCGTAAAGCGTCCAAGGGATTGATCTCACAGGTCGGCGCGATCGGACGAATCGCGCAGACCATCCGGGAGATCGCTTACCAGACCAACCTGCTTGCGCTGAACGCTGCCATCGAGGCGGCGCGGGCCGGAGAACATGGACGCGGTTTTGCGGTGGTTGCCGACGAAGTGCGCAATCTGTCGAAGCGCGTGCAGAAGGCTACCGAGGAAGTACAGAGCAACATCCTCGACATTGACGGTTCGGCCAGATCGATCGAAAAGACCAGTCACGCGGCCGAGCAGACGGCGCATGGCGCCGAGTCGGTCACCCTTTCGCTCGGCGAGCGGGTTCAAACGCTTCAGAGCATGGTGGCGGTCATGAACATCGAGTCGGCCAGGAACGACATCAAGATTTTTGTTCGTAACATGCTGGCCGAGATTGGCAACCGGGCCGTCTCCGAAGCTTCCGGCGAGGTGCCGGACCATCGTCAGTCCAGCTTTGGCCGTTGGTATGAAGGCGTGGGCAGGGAGTCTTTCGGACAAACTCCCGCCTTTCAGGACATCGGCAGTCCTTACGCTGCGCTCTTTGCTACCGCCCGCGGAATACGCACGGCCGTGCAGACGGGCGACCGCGACGAGGCACTGCGCCAAGGATCGGATCTGTCGCGCCTGGAACAGGAACTCCTGAAGAAGCTGGACGACCTGGGTGCCGCGATCAGTCAAAAGCCGAATTGAGGAGTTGCGCCATGAGCGATGTGATGCGGGAAGTAGACGAGCGTTCGAAACTGGCCGGCACAAACAAGTTCGAACTGCTGATCTTTCGATTGGGCGAGGACCGGAACTCGAACACGCGGGAGGTCTTCGGCATGAACGTCTTCAAAGTGCGCGAAGCACTCATCATGCCTTCGATCACGCCGATGCCTGGATCGCCGAAGCATGTCCTGGGCGTGGCCAATATTCGCGGCCAGATCATCCCGGTAATCGATCTGCCCTCGGTGGTGGGTTGCACGCCCTCGGCGCGCAACATACTCCTGGTCACCGAGTACGAACGTTCGGTCCAGGGATTCGCCGTGGAGGAAGTTGAGGAGATCGTGCGCCTGGAGTGGGATCGCGTGGTCTCCGCCGAGAAGTCCGCGGCTGGCGCGCTCGTGACGAGCCTGGCTCGGCTGGACGACCAGGAGGAGAGCGCTCGCCTGGCTCTGATTCTGGACGTGGAATCGATCCTGCGGGAAACCCTGCCGTCGCGCTTCAACAGCGGCGAAGAGATCACGCAAGTCCCGCCGCCCATGCAAATTCCGCAGGGCTCGGTGATCGTCTATGCCGACGACTCCAGCGTTGCGCGGCGGCAGATCGAGGCGGTCCTGACCCGCTGCAAGCTCCCCTTTGTGGGCGCGAAGACGGGCAAAGAGGCCTGGGACCAGCTGAAGAGCATGGCTCAACAGGCCCGGAGTGCGGGATTGCCCATCGGTCAGAAAGTCGCGATGCTGCTGACGGATCTGGAGATGCCGGAGATGGACGGGTTCACGTTGACCCGCCACGTGAAGGAAGACGATCTACTGAAGAGCGTTCCGGTGGTGATCCACTCGTCTCTGTCCGGGTCGGCCAACGAATCTCATGCGAAGAGTGTCGGAGCGGACGGTTTCGTGGCGAAGTTCGTTCCCGATGAGCTGATCCGCGAAGTTTCGAAAGCGCTCTCGGTCGTCCCGGTCCGATAAGGGCGGACGGCATTCTCCGCCGGCCTGTTGCCGCCGGGATCTCCCATGCGGTCCGGTAACACCGGACCCAATCTCCTCGTCCTGGCGACAAAGTGCGCCCCTCCTCGCCGCCAGCGCGGGCCGGCACCACTCTGGCCAGCACCACTCTGGCCAGCACGACCGCGGTCTGGGCCACTGCGCCCGCCACGCCACTGCGGCCGGCACCACTTCGGCTGACTCCGCCCCGGCATGGTTGCGGCCCTACCTGTTACCGGGTAGACTGCGGAGTTGTCAGTCAATCGAAAGTCGCTGTTTTGGCCCTTTCTCCTCGCCCTGCCCTTGATCGCTTTCATCGGCTGCGGCGGCGCTCGATCCCAGAGCGCAACTCCCACTCCTACGCCAACCCCAACCCCCACACCAACCCTGACCGCGCAGTCGCTCCGGGTGACGGCTCCCGGAAACTCGTTGACCGTTGGCGACAGGGCCCAACTCGTCGCCATCGTCACCTACAGCGACACCACCACCAGGGACGTCACCACCAGCGCGACCTGGAGCGTCACCCCGGCTTCGGTGGCCAGCGTTTCCACCTCGGGACTGCTTAACGCCGTTTCAGCCGGCTCGGCCACGGTGGCGGCAACCTTCAATGCGCTGAACGCCAGTATGCGAGTCTTCGTCTCGGTGGGATTGGTCACCACCGGCAGCGCCGGCTTCTCCTGGGAGAGCGTTGACACGCAGGGGATGGGCTACGTCACCGGCCTCGTGGCGCATCCGCTCGCGCCGCATGACATCTACATCCGCACCGATGTCGGCGGCGCGTACCGGTTCGACCGCGCCAATCAATACTGGGTCCCGCTGCTGGACCAGTACGGCCGCCTCGAGTCAGAAATCTACGGAGTGGAAAGCATCGCAGCCGACCCGGCGGACGTCGACACCGTCTATCTCGCTGCGGCACACGGGCGGACCATAACAGCCTCGGGCGTCTTTACGCCCGCCGAGGTGCTGGTCTCGCACGACCGCGGGACAACCTGGAGCGACACGGGCCTAGCGCCGCACGCGCTTTACATCGGCGCCAACGATGCGTATCGCGGCACCACGGGCGAACGCTTGGCCGTCGATCCGAACCAGCCTGGCGTAGTTTACTTCGCCAGCCGGCAGAACGGCCTGTGGCGGAGGGGCGGCACCGACTGGTCGCAGGTCGGCGGAGGACTGCCTGCGAGCACCGCGTCCCCCGGCATCAGCTTCGTGTTGTTCGATCCCATCGCAGGCGTCACCGCCACGGGCGCCACTCGCAACCTGTACGCCGGCGTCTACGGGAGCGGCGTGTGGGCCAGCGTGGACGGCGGCATCTCGTGGTCACAAACCGGCAGCGCCACGAATCCCGCGCGCGCCGCGGTGGCGACCGACGGAACGTTGTTCGTCACCTTCGGCGGCGACGAAGGCGGAACCACGGGCGGCGTCGGGCGCTACAAAGACGGCTCCTGGACCGACGTCACTCCGCAGGGGAACGGCAAGAGCTACTCCGGAGTTTCCTCGGACCCGGCGAATCCGGCCATCGTCATGGCGGCGGTCAACGGGGGCCTGCAAATATTCCGCAGTGCCGATCAGGGTAACTCGTGGAGCGCGATCGCGGTGGGGTCGTTCGCCTATCAGCCGCAATACTACCCGGCCGGCGCGGGCGCCTGGGGCAACGCCGCGCTGGCCATCGATCCCGCCGACCCCAAGCGGGTCTGGCAGACCAACGGCTATGGGGTCATCGAGACCGACGACATCACCGCCGCTTCCACGGTCTGGACCTGGCAGATGAGCAATCTGGAAGAGTTGGTGGTCCAGAAGATCAAAGTCCCACCGGTCGAAGGCGGGGCTGACCTGTTCAGCGTGGGTGCCGACATGGTTGGTTTCCGTCACGCCAGCCGCGACATGGTCCCCCAGGTCACCATCGACAGCTTCCTGTATGTCGCCCAGGGCACCGGCCTCACCTACTGCGGCTCGCAGCCTCAGAATGCGGCGTTTGTGGGCTGGGATGAGGCCAACTCTACCGCTCCGATGTCCGGCATCACCTCCGACAACGGGCTCACCTGGAGGCACATCCCCAACACCAGCCCGGGCGTCGGCGGCAAGATCGCGATGGCCTCCGACAATCCGGCCAACATGGTCTGGGCGCCTACCGGTGCCAATCCACAGTACACTCGCGACGGCGGCGCCACGTGGCAGCCCGCCCGGTACAACGGCGCGCCTCTCAGCGCGTCCTGGCAGCTGACGAACCCGTGGTGGAACGGCGACGTGCTTGCACCGGACCTCGTGGCTGCGGGCACGTTCTATTACTTCGACAACGGCAGCTTCTACTACAGCACCGACGGCGGAGCCGCCTGGACGCTGGGCAACACGGCCTGGCCGCGGGATCCGCACTGGGTTCTCAATGCCAGCATCGTTCCCAACCCGGTGAAGGCCGGCGACGTCTGGATGTCTTTCGCGCCGGACCCCAACCAGCCCTGGACGTACCAACTGCTGCATTCCACCGACGGCGGCAAGACGTTCGCCCCCATCAGTTCGCTGGCAAGCGCCAACTACGTAGCGTTCGGCAAAGGCGCCACAGCGGCGGCGCCGTTCCTGTATGTCCACGGGCGGGTTCCCGGAGCCGCGGCCGACGCCATCTACAAGTCAGAGGACATGGGCGCCACCTGGGTCGAAATCAGCGACCCGGCCCGGATGCAGTTCGGCGAAATCAATTCCCTGGAGGGCGACATGCGCACTCAGGACCTGGTTTACGTGGGCAATGGCGGGCGGGGCATCTTCTACGGCTACGGGCCGGCTTCGGGTATCGCGCCACACGGGCGGAGAGGCCGGAGAGGCGCGCCGGCGCGGTAGATCCTTTTACCCCACGGCGAGCCTGGCCAAATCCTCTGTATACGGCGCGCGCGCCACGCCACGCTCCGTGACGATTGCGTCTACGTACCGGTGCGGCGTCACGTCGAACGCCGGGTTCTCTACTCGCACGCCTTCAGGCGCCACCGGAACTCCGAACACGTGAGTCACCTCGCTGGCCGGGCGTTGTTCGATCGGGATCTGGTCGCCGGAGGAGAGGCTCAGGTCCAGCGTCGAAACCGGCGCCGCCACGTAGAACGGCACCCCGTTCTCGCGCGCCAGCACGGCCACCGTGTACGTGCCGATCTTGTTGGCCACGTCGCCGTTGGCGGCGATCCGGTCCGCGCCCACCACCACGCAGCCGATGCGTCCGGACTTCAGGAAGTGCCCCGCCATATTGTCGGTGATGAGCGTGGCCGCGATGCCGTCGTGCTGAAGCTCCCACACGGTCAGCCGGGCGCCCTGGAGAAACGGCCGCGTCTCGTCGGCAAACACGTCGATGCGTTTGCCGGAAGCGATGGCGGCCCGCACCACGCCGAGCGCCGTTCCATAGCCCGCCGTCGCCAGCGCCCCGGCGTTGCAGTGCGTGAGCACGGTCTTGCCGTCCGGAACGAGCGGAGCGCCATGCCGGCCGATGGCCTCGTTGATGGCGATGTCCTCCAGCCGGATCTGCCGCGCCTCCTCCACCATCCGCCTGCGAATCTCCTCGATGGGGCAGGCGCGAATCCCGCTGTACAGCTTCTTCATGCGGTCGATGGCCCAGAAGAGATTGACCGCGGTGGGACGGGTGGCGGCAAGCGTCGCGCAGGTGGTCTCGAACTCCGCGTCGAGCCGGGACGGGTCGGCACGCAACACGCCGAGCGCGACTCCCATCGCGGCGGCGACGCCGATGGCCGGGGCGCCACGAATCACCATCGAGCGGATCGCTTCGGCCACTTCGCGGTAGTCCCGGCACGTGACGTACTCTTCCTCGCGCGGCAATCGCGTCTGGTCGATCATGACCACGCCGGCGTCAGTCCACTGAATTGTCTCTACCATTGGTTCAGCTCTTTCGAACGAAGTTCTCCGCCAAAATCCCCATGAAGACGACGCAGTTGAAGCCGGCATGCATGTAGGCGGCTGCGGCGGTCGAGCCGGTGCGATGGCGCATCCAGCCGAAGGCCGCCCCGGCCAGGAGCATGACCAGAAGCTGCTGCCAGCTCCAGGCGTATTCGGCGCCATGCAACGCCGCGAACGGCACCGCCTGCAACGCCACCCCAGCCGCGGCGCCGAAGGTGCTCACCAGCAGCGGCTGCAGAAAGCCGCGGAACGCCAGCTCTTCGCAAAGCGGTCCGAGGGTGACCGCGAAGAAACCCATCAGCAGGAGGGACGCGCGGTCTTTCAGCAGCTCTTCCATGGGCGTCTTGACGTGAGGAGTCGGCAGCAGGCTGCCTAGCGCGACGCAGATCAGCGCGGTCAGCAGCCCCCAGCCAAACGCGTCCCAGAACCCGCGCGACGTTTTCACCCAGCCGAGCGAACGCCAGAACGGGCGGCCGTATCCGAAGCGCATCAGCCCATACAAGGCCACGAACCACAGGCCCTCGAACGCGAAGGTCACCACGAGCGCCTGCACGGCGCCGAGGGGACCCTTGAAGAAAAGCAGCGCCACCCTGCCCACCACCAAAAGGAGAATGAAGGCGACCGCGATGAGAAACATCAGATCGCGATAGCCCCAGAAGGGAACGCGCTCGGGCGCGGGCGGAGCTACAGAAGGAGGCGGGAGTTCGAAGTCCGGCGGCGGCTGCGGCTCGGAAGGATCGGTCATGACTGGCGCTCGATCAGGGCGGCCGCCAGCAGCGGCACCATCAGCTCGTGATGGCCCGTAATGGCGATTCCGCGGCCTCCCGAGCGGGTGTGCGGCCGCTCGAGGACGTTCACTCGCGGGCGGTAATGCTGGAGGAAGTCCAGATTCACGGTGGTGAAGTCCTGGAGGCGGTAGCCCAGGTTGCGCACCGCCGAAACGGCCTTGAGGAACACCTCCGGCATGACCACGGCCGAGCCCAGGTTCAGGTACACGCCGCCGGAATCGAGCTGCGACACCAGGCGGCAGAACAGGCGCAGGTCGCGATGCGTGGCGCGCCCGATGGCGGCCGGGTCGGCGGTCGGATGCATGTGCGGCGTGTCCGTGCCGATGGCAACATGCACCGTGACCGGCGTTCGGTTGCCGTAGGCGGCGGCGAGAAGCGACACGCCGCCCTGTTGCACCGGACCGCGCGCGTCGGCAAGCGACGCCCCGCCCCGTTGCACCGGACCGCCCCCGTCGGCAAGCGACACCCCGCCCTGTTGCACCGAACCGCGCGCGTCAGCAAGCGGACGCCCTAGCGCCTCGCCCATGCCTAGCCCCTCGCGGTCTCCTTCGACGATGGCGGCGTTCATCTCGCAGCCCGTCTCCTCGGCCACTCCGAAGCGCCCGTCGGGGAGCACGGCCTCGACGTCCTCGCTGGTGGCCCCGGCAATGGCGATCTCGAAATCGTGAATCGCCGCCGAGCCGTTCATGGCGAACCCGGTCGCGAATCCGCGCCGCATCAGGTCCGCCAACACCGGAGCCAGGCCGCACTTGATCACGTGCCCGCCCATGCCCCACAGGATCGGCTTCCCGGCGGCGCGCGCGCCTTCCATCGCTTCAATGACCGCGCGAAAGCCGTCGGCTGCCAGCAGGTGCGGAAGCGAGTCGAGCCACGCCGCCACGCCGGCTCCCTTCTCGTAGGGCGTGGCGAAATGCTCCACCCGCACCTTGCCGCCGCGCTCGCGGATCGGAATCGTCTTCAGCCCGGAAAAATCCAACGGCTCGAGGTCGTATTGGCTCACGCTGCGTGTCCGTTTCTGCCGTTCTTCAGCACCTTGGCGAGCGCCTGGCCGGTGTAGCTGCGGCGGCTCCGCACCACCTGCTCGGGCGTGCCGGTCGCCACCACCTGCCCGCCCGCATCGCCGCCGTCCGGCCCCAGGTCGATGATCCAATCGGCGCACTTAACCACGTCGAGCTGATGCTCGATCACCACCACTGTGTTGCCCAGGTCCACCAGCCGCTGCAGCACGTCCAGCAGCTTGCGTATGTCGTCGAAGTGCAACCCGGTGGTGGGTTCGTCGAGGATGTAGAAGGTCCGCCCGGTCTGCCGCCGGCTCAACTCGCGCGCCAGCTTGATGCGCTGAGCTTCGCCTCCCGAAAGTGTGGTGGACGACTGGCCCAGGTGCACGTAGCCCAGCCCGACATCCACCAGCGTCTGCAGCTTCGGCTGGATCTGCGGAATGTTTTCGAGAATGCCCACCGCTTCCTCGACCGTCGTTTCAAGAAGGTCCGCTATCGAATAGCCCTTGTATTTTACCTGGAGTGTCTCGTAGTTGTAACGCCGCCCGCGGCACAGATCGCAGGTCACGTAGACATCCGGCAGGAAGCTCATCTCGATGCGCTTGAGCCCGTCGCCCTCGCAAGCTTCGCAGCGCCCGCCCTTGACGTTGAAGCTGAACCGGCCGGGCTTGTACCCGCGCTCGCGCGACTCGGGTAGCATCGCGAACAGATCGCGGATGGGCGTGAAGACCCCGGTGTAAGTGGCGGGGTTCGAGCGCGGCGTCCGCCCGATGGCGGATTGGTCGATCTCGATGACCTTGTCGATGTGCTCCAGGCCTTCGATGGAGTCGTGTGCACCCGGCTCCTCGCGAGACTTGTAGATGGCGCGCATCAACGCGCGGTAGACGATGTCGTTGACCACGGTCGATTTCCCGCTGCCCGAAACGCCGGTGATCACGATGAACAGGCCCAGCGGAAACTCTATGTCGATGTTCTTCAGGTTGTGCTCGCGCGCGCCGCGAATCACCAAGCTCTTGCCGTTGGCCGCGCGGCGCCGCGCCGGCGTCGGAATGCTGAGGGCGCCGGAGAGATACTGGCCGGTGAGCGACGCGGGGTTACACTCGATCTGAGCGGGCGTGCCCGCGGCAACCAGCACGCCGCCCAGCCGGCCCGCTCCCGGTCCCAGGTCGATCACGTAGTCGGCCCGCTCGATGGTTTCGGCGTCGTGCTCCACCACGAGCACCGTGTTGCCGAGGTCGCGCAGCCGCGCCAGTGTGTCGAGCAGGCGGGCGTTGTCGCGCGGGTGCAGCCCGATCGAGGGTTCGTCGAGCACGTAGAGCACGCCGCGCAGCCGCGAGCCGATCTGCGTCGCCAGGCGTATCCGCTGCGCCTCGCCGCCCGAGAGCGTCGCCGCCGAGCGGTCCAGGCTCAGGTAGTCGAGCCCCACCGCGCTCAGGAACTCCAGCCGGTTCCGGATCTCGTGCAGCACGCGCCCGGCAACCTGCATCTCGCGCTCGCTGAACTCCCAGCCCTTCAGCTTCGGAATCGCGCGGGCCACCGGCAGCGCCGTGAACGCCGCGATCGAGACGCCCTTCACCAGGACGGCAAGGCTCGAAGGCTTCAGCCGCCGTCCCTTGCACTCCGGGCACTGGCTGGGGGACATGTAGTCCATCAGCCACTCGCGATACATATCGGTGGCGTCTTCGAACTTGTCCTCCAGGAGCTTGAGAATGCCCGGGAAGCCGGCGCCGCCGGCCATGAGGAACTCTTGCGCCTTGGCCGACAGGCTGTCGAACGGCTTCGCCAGGTTGATCTTCTGCCTCTTGGCCGCCTCCGTGGTGGCGCGCGCGATGGTCTCCGACGCCGCCGCCGGAACCAGTCCGCCTTCGAACAGCGGCTTCGAGGAGTCGGCCAGGATCTTGCCCGGGTCGAACATCCACTTGTTGCCCAGGCCCGAGCACGTCTCGCAGGCGCCGTAAGGGCTGTTGAACGAAAACGACCGCGGCTCGATCGCCGGCACGCTGGTGTCGCAATCCGGGCAAGCCAGCTTCTGCGAGTAGAGATGCTCGTCCCCGTTCACCACGGCCACCGTCACCAGGCCGGAAGCGAGCTTGGTGGCGGTTTCGATGGAAGCTTCCAGGCGCTTCTCAATGCCCGGCTTGACCAGCAGCCGGTCGATGACTACTTCTATGGTGTGGTTGCGCCTGCGGTCCAGAACAACCGGCTCGTCGATCGAGCGCAGAACGCCGTCGATACGGGCGCGCAGGAAGCCCTGCCGGGCCAGTTTCTCCAGGTCCTTGCGGTATTCCCCCTTGCGTCCGCGCACGATGGGCGCCAGGATCATGACCCGCTCGTCCTGCCTGAGGCCGGCGATCTGCTGCAGGATCCGCTCGGTGGATTGCTGCGAGATCTCGTGGCCGCAGCTGGGGCAGTGCGGAACGCCGATAGAGGCGTAGAGGACCCGCAGGTAGTCGTAGATTTCGGTAATGGTGCCGACGGTCGAGCGGGGGCTGCGGCTGGTGGTCTTCTGCTCGATCGAGATGGCCGGGCTCAGGCCGTCGATGGAATCGACTTCCGGGCGCTCCATCTGGTCGAGGAACTGGCGGGCGTAAGGCGAAAGCGTTTCCACATAGCGGCGCTGGCCCTCCGCGTAGATGGTGTCGAAAGCCAGCGAGGACTTGCCGGAGCCACTCAGGCCGGTAACCACCGTGAAGGTGTTGCGCGGAATCTCGACATCGAGATTCTTCAGGTTGTGTTGCCGCGCTCCGTGTACAGTGATACGGTCCAGCATGGTGGGGGTAGGCGATACTCCGCCAATTCTCCATTGTCGCCCGAGCCGGGAGCCTCGCGCCAGCGGCCGGTAGTGTCGCAAAACCAATAGGCCAAAACTACGGTACCCGGAAGCGGGTCCGAACCCTAAAACGAACTTACTACACCGAAAGTAATGTGAAGTACCAGGACCGTAATCAGCCCCAAAAGAGGCCGAATATATTGACTAACACCCACGAAACCGAATAGGTTAGAGAGGTCCCCGTGGTAGAACAACGCAGATCGAAAAGATTCGACGTCAAGCTGCCGGTGAAACTGCTCCGGAACGGCCTGCGCTCGATCGCCGGCGCCGGCGAGACCAAGAACCTCAGCTCGGGCGGGGTGCTGTTTGCCTCGGACCTGAAACTGGACATCGGCGAGCCGATTGAGTACACGATCTCGCTCAACGCCTCCGGCGACCTCGACCTGCACTGCCTGGGCAAGGTGACGCGGTTGGATCTGGCCGCGCGCAACGGCGTCGAGCCTGACAAGCCCTTCGAGGTCGCGGCCACGGTCGAGCGATACGAGTTCGTCCGTCAGCGGCCGTAGGCGCCGCGTCCCCGCCGTCCCGTTCCGAACCGCTACCATGGTTGCTAGCTCATGAAAACCCGCCTCATCACCGCCATGGCCTGCTACGGGGTGTTGGCGCTTCTGGCGGCTTTTACTCTCGACGGCGTGTTCCGCATCGCCGTGTGGATCCTGCTCGCCGGCCTCGCCGTAAAGACCTGGATCGCCCAAGCGCAGCGGGATTGAGCGCCTCTGCCGCGCCCCCTCCGCGTTTTCCTCTGCGGCCGCGCCCCCACGCGCCGCGTCCGCCTGAGCGTGCTCCCGCCACCGCGCCTCCACGCGCCGCGTCCGCCTGAGCCTCCCACCACTGCCTTCCTACGCACCGCGTCCGCTCCGCCGCGTTTTCCGCCGCGACCGCAGCCCCACGCGCCGGGTCCGCCCGAGCCTGCTCCGGTCACCGCGCCTCCACGCGCCGCGTCCGCCTGAGCGTGCTCCCGCCACCGCGCCTCCACGCGGCGCGTCCGCCCGAGCCTCCCACCACTGCCTTCCTACGCACCGCGTCCGCTCCGCCGCGTTTTCCGCCGCGACCGCGGCCCCACCCGCCGGGTCCGCCAAACCGCGTTCTCTCCAGCCGCGTTCCCGCAGCGTTTCAGAATGGAACGCGAATCCCGTTTTGGGTTCCGTTTCTGCCTTTTTGAGCCCGCTCGGAACGCCATCTCGGCACTTTCGTACTAAGGTGTTCGCTCCGTAAGTGCCTGCCCTCTCAGTCAGGTAAGTCCCTACAGCGAACTCCGCGACACACCCCTCTCCGGGTTGGCCGCGGGGTTGCATTCCATAGGGGCATGACCAAGCAAGCGAACTCGAAGGAACGGACGAACGCGGAGAAGGAAGAGCGGGACCGCATCATCATGGACCACTTGCCGTTGGTGAAAGCGATCGCGGTCCGGGTGCACGAGAACCTGCCCGTCCACGTCGATCTGGACGACCTGATCCATGCAGGCATTCTCGGTCTGTTCGACGCCGTCGACAAGTTCCAGCCTGCCAAGCAGGTGGCGTTCTCGAGTTACGCGAAGCACCGCATTAAGGGGGCGATCCTGGACAGCCTGCGGCAGTTGGACTGGGCCTCGCGGGATCTGCGGCGCCGGCACAAGCAGGTCGAGGAGGCAACTCGCGAGCTGGCGGCGACGTTGCAGCGCAATCCGACCGAGGCGGAGATTGCGGGGAGGATGGGAGTGGAAGTGGAGCGCTGGCGGCAGATGATGGCGGAGATGCAGTGTGTCGGCCTGATCTCGATCTCCAGCCGCCGCCCCGAACAGGAAGATCTGCCCGCGCCCGACTATCCGGCCAAGCCCGAGACGCACCCCGACTCGATCTGCGCTCACGGCCAGCTCCACGACGCGCTGTGGACAGCCATGAAGACGCTTCCGGATCGTTACCGGAAAGTGGTGGTCCTGTACTACACCAAGGACATGACGATGCGTGAAATCGGCGGCATCCTGGGCATCAACGAAAGCCGGGTCTCGCAGATCCACAAATCCGCGCTCGAGAAGATGGCCACCGCGCTGCACTCGGTGGGCATCGAATCGGTCGGGGCGTTCTGAGCATTCCAAAAAAGAGGGAAGGCGGGAGGTTCGGACAGCTGGCGTGCGAGCCTCCTTCGGACGAGCGCCCTTCGCGCAAGCATCCTTCAGACCAGCGGCCAACGCCCTTCGCACAATAGGCAACCGTCCTTCGGACCGCGTCCCTCAGACAATTGACCAACCGTCCCTCGGACAAGCGTCCTTCAGACAGGCCCCCGTCGGACAAACCTCCCGCCTTCTCCTACGCGAGGCTGGGAATCTGGATGATCTTCTTCTGGATCGCGTACTGAACCAGCTGCGCCTTGTTGTGGATATCGAGTTTGCGCATGAGGTTGAACTTGTGCGCTTCCACTGTCTTGACGCTTAGGTTCAGCGAGCAGGCGATCTCCTTGACCGACTGGCCCTCCGCCAGCATCTTGAGGACTTCCTTCTCGCGCGCGGTTAGCGTGGCGAAGCGCGGCATGCGGGCGGAAGACTTGACCCGCGAGCGGAAGTCGTCCACCAGTTGCGAGAGCATCTTGGGGCTGAGGTAGCTGCCGCCCCGGTTCACGTCGCGGATGGCCGCGAGCAGTTGAGCGGCCGGGCAGTCCTTCAGCACGTAGCCGTTTCCGCCGACCTCCATGCTCTCCACCAGGTAGTCCTCGTCATCGTACATGGTGAGGAAGAGCACCTTCGTGTCGGGCCGGTCCCGCCGGATATTGCGCGTGGCTTCGAAGCTGCTGAAGCCGGGCATTCCGATGTCCATCAGGACCACATCGGGGCGCAATTCGGCCGTCTTCTGCATCGCGTCTCCGGCGTTCGACACTTCGGCGACCACTTCGAGGTCGGTTTCCGACGCGAGGAGGTTCCTGATCCCTTGCCGGAACAGCGTGTGATCGTCCGCTAGTAGCACTTTGATCTTTGGCATAAGCCCTCGACTTTCAAGCGCATCGCCCGGCCCCCCGGCGCGGGCTCGAAGATTTGGCAGCGGTCTCGTGAGGCACGGGAATGGGGATAGATGCCGAAACCCGGGTGCCCCGGCCCGGCGAGCTCGCGATCTCGAACTGGCCGCCTGCCAGCGCGACCCGCTCCCGCATCCCCGCCAGGCCGTAAGAGCCCGGCTTGGCGAAGGCCTCGGGGACCCGGAAACCCACACCATCATCCTGAATTCGCATCTTCAGACTTCCATCGGCGGCGGAGACGAAAACGTTTAGGCGAGAGGCGGATGAATGCCGCGCCACGTTGTTGCAGCACTCCTGAACCAGCCGGTAGGCGAGGATCGCCGTCTTCTCCGGCAGAGCCTTCAGCCCCGCGCCTTCCAGCCGGGTAGCGACGCCGTGTGCCTGGTGCAGCCGGATCAGCAACTGGCGTACCGCGGCCGCCAGGCCGAGTTGCTCCAACACCGCCGGGCTGAGGTCGGAAAGCACCCGCCGGATCTCCAGCACAGTGCGGCCGATGGCCTCGCGAGCGCCGGCCAGCCTCCGTACGACGGCCGGCGGCGCATCCTCCTCGCGCTCGATCAATTCGAGCTGCAGGCGCGCATAGGGAAGCAGTTGAGCTGCCTCGTCGTGCAATTCCCGGCTGATGCGGCGCCGCTCCCGCTCCTCCACCTGAAGCATGCGCTCGGCCAGTTCGCGCACCTCCCGCTCCCGTGCGGCCAATTGGCTCGCCAGGCGCAGCTTCTCCGCCGCCATAACGCACCGGCTGGCGGCCCCGGAGAGCAGCCGCAGTTCCCGAGGGAGCCAGTGGTATTCCTTGCGGAACGCAAACTGCATCGCACCCCCGCTCCCCAGCGGGACCGACCACGCCGAGACATACTCGTGCGCCCAGGCCCGATCAAGCAGCCCCCTCGCGCGGCCGTTTCCGCCTCTCATCAGGCGGGGCGTCGCCAGGCTCTTCCAGGCCAGCCCCGCGGGCAGCGGATCCGGGACGCGGCAGGCGACCGTCGCCCGCCGGCTGGAATCGAACAGGACCGCGCAGGCCGCGTCGGCGCCGCAGAATCGCGCCAGGATGTCCAGATAGGCCTCAAGCAGTTCGCCCTCGTCCGAAGCCTGCAATTCGGCATCGTGCAGCTCGAAGAATGCCGCGGTCTCCGCTTCGCGAACCTGATAGAAGGCATTGTTGAGCGTGAGGACCACGCAGAAGTCCAACTGCCTGGCCACCCAGCGCAGATCCTGCTGTTCGGGCTCCGCAATGCCGCGCGAGTGGCGCGTCAGAAGGCGATCGTAAGCGGAGAGCGCCTCCAGAACCGAGGCCGGCGTTACGTCCAGCTTGGCCAGCCGCCGCCCGTTGTATTCCACCTGCTCGAAGAAATCGGCGAGCGTCTTCTTCTGCGCGAGCAGCCGGACCGCCGCTCCCCACGTGATCGCGGCCAGCGCCTTGGCCTGCCGGGCGTCGAACCGCCGCCGTCCCAGCCACCTCAGGAACGCCGCATCGAGGGCGCTCGATTCCCCCTTCAACAGCCGTGCGAGGCTGCGGACCCGGTGCCGAAACTCCGTGCTCAGCAGGTCGGCGGCCTGTGCCAGCGGCGGAGGCACTGTGGGAGAAGGCACCGCTTTAGTTATCGGGTGTTTGAGGGGAAGGCTTTAGCATGAAGCCGCCCGTCGCTTGTCGCTCGTCGCCCGTCGCAAGGGATCCGCTCGGCTCTTCTCCGCTTCGCACCTGACGAAGGCCGGCCGCGAAGCGCACGAATCCCGCAAATAATCGACGGGCGACGAGCGACGAGCGACAAGCGGGCTCTAATATGGAATCTATGCCCGACGACACGCCTGCGATCGCCGTACGCGAGCTTCGCAAAGTCTACGGCGACAAGGCGGCCGTCGATGGGCTGACGCTGGCCGTGCCGCGCGGCTGCTTCTTCGGCTTCCTGGGGCCGAACGGTGCGGGCAAAACCACCACCATACGCATGTTGATCGGCCTCGCGCCGCCAACCTCGGGCTCTATCGAGATCCTGGGCCTCCCGATGCCGGAACGCGGCCTCGAGATCAAGCGCCGCATCGGCGTGGTGCCCGACGAGTCGGTCCTGTTCGACCGCCTCACCGGCCGCGAGTTCCTCGAATTCGCCGGGCGCATGTACGGCCTCGACCGCGGCGTGGCGGCCAGCCGCGCGGGCGAACTGCTCACGCTGTTCGATCTCGACGCTGAGACCCGCAAGCTGATCGCCGAGTACTCCAAGGGCATGCGCAAGCGCCTGGCCATGGCCGCCGCTCTGATCCACCGGCCCGAGGTCTTCCTGCTCGACGAGCCCTTCGAGGGCGTCGACGCCGTGGGCGCCCGCATGATGAAGGACCTGCTGCTCGACCAGGTGCGCCACGGCGCCACCGTCTTCCTCACTTCGCACGTTCTCGAAGTCGTCGAGCGCCTGTGCGACCGCGTGGCCATCATCGACGCGGGCAGGCTGGTGATGGAGAGTTCCATGGCCGGCCTCCGCGAAGGATCGGAAACGCTCGAGGACGCCTTCGTCCGCCTGGTCGGCGCCGAGCGCATGCAAGACAAGTTGGACTGGCTGTAGCCGATGTCTTCACCCGTGCGGGCCATCCTCGAAGCGCAGTGGAGGTGCACCTGCCACCTTCTCGCGCGCCTCTCCGGAGGCCGGGCTCTGGCCGGTGCCCTGTGGCTGGTCTGGTACGGATTGTGGGCGTTCCTGGGCGTGGCCGCCGCGTTCTTGACGGCCCTGTCCTCGCGCCAGGATGTGGAGTCCACGCTACCGGCGATCCTGATGGGCGTCTGCCTTTTCTGGCAGCTCGCCCCCATCCTCACCACCGACGCCGGAGCCTCGCTGAATGTGCGGAAGCTCGGGCTCTACCCGGTTTCGGACGGCGAGTTGTTCGTCGTGCAGCTGCTCCTGCGGCTGACCACGGCGCTCGAGATGCTCCTGGTGCTCGCCGGCACCGGGATCGGTCTCGCGCTGAATCCCGCCGTGCCGCGCTGGCTCCCGGCTCCGGCGCTGCTGATTTTTGTCGTCTTCAACCTGTTCCTCTCGGCGGGCCTGCGCAGCCTGCTGGAGCGCCTGCTCGCGATCCGCCGCGTCCGGGAGCTGGTGGTGATGTTCATGGTGACCTGCGGCGCACTGCCGCAACTGCTAGGGACGAGCGGACGCGGCCGGGCTCTGAAGCGGCTGTTCTCGTCCCACCAGAGCGTAGTGCTGCCGTGGGCCGCGGCGGCGCGTCTCGCTCTAGGGAGCCAAGTGGCGCTGGCGCTCGCGATCCTGTGCGCCTCGACCGCCGCCGCGTATGCCTTCGGCCGGCTCCAGTTCCGCCGCAGCCTGCGCTTCGACATGGCGGCCGCACGCTCGGCGGGCTCGGCCGGCAGCGCGCGCTGGGCCGACCGGCTCTACGCCTGGCCCGCGGCTCTCTTTCGCGATCCGCTGGCCGCGCTGATCGAGAAGGAGCTCAAGACGCTGGCCCGTTCGCCACGCTTCCGCGTGGTCTTCCTGATGGGTTTTTCCTTCGGCGCCATCATCTGGTGGCCGCTCATGCACGGCGGCCACTCCGTGCCCGGCGGCCTCAGCTACCCGGTGGTGGTCAGCGGCTACGCCATGATCCTGCTGGCCGAGGTGGCGTTCTGGAACCAGTTCGGTTTCGACCGCTCGGCTGCCGAGCTTTACTTCTCCGCTCCGCCGCCCTTCTCGGTGGTTTTGCGGGCCAAGAATCTGGCCGGAATGGCGTTTGTCGTGTTGGAGATCGCCCTGATCCTGCTGGTGTGCGCGCTGCTGCGCGTCCCGCTGCCGCTCGAGAACATCGTGCAGGCGATCCTGGTGACGCTGGTCTTTTCGCTCTACTTCCTGAGCGTGGGCAACCTCAGCTCGGTCTATCAGCCGCGGCCGGTGAATCCGGAGCATTCCTACGGCCGCTCATCGGCGGGGCGGTTCCAGGTCTATATGCTGATGCTGTTCCCCGTGATGGTGGCGCCGGTGGCCCTGGCATATGTGGCCGCCTGGTATCTAGAGAGCCGCGCCCTGTTCTACGAGATCCTGGCTCTCGACGCGCTGGCGGGAGCGGCCTGCTACTACTTCGCCACCCGGGCCGCCGTGGCTGCAGCCGAGACGCGCAAAGAGGATTTCCTGACCGCTCTCGGCCAAAGCGGCGGGCCGTTCGTCAACCAGTGACGCGGCCGCCAGTCCCTTACTTTGCCGGCGGCGGAGTGCCGGCCACCTTGAACGGTACTTCGCGCGTGATGATCCGGCCGCCCTGCCGGATCCGGATCACCGCCTGGTAGTCTCCTTCGGGGAGCTGAGAAAACTGCATATCGGCCAGATACGGGAACTCCTTCACCTTCTGGGTGGCGGTGTTGAAAATCGCGGTCGTTCCTCCCGTTATCGATCCGTTGGGGGTGTTCTTCCCGTCGAAGGCTCGTTCATGCAGCGTGTGCTTGAAAGGCAGCGGCGCCTGGGCCGCCGTCTTCCCATTGGTTACCAACTGCAAGCTCATATCCGGCTGCCCGCCGTCGATGTCGGGATAGAGCACGAAGAACATCTGCATCCCGAACTTCCTTCCGGCGGGGAACACCGGATCCAGAATCGGCGCCAGACCTACGCCTTCGACGCTGATGTTCTGATCGGCCTCGAACGAGTCCACCGAGTTGTCCAGTTTCCGCACGAACATCGCATCGCTGGCGTTGAGGCCGGGCGCGCCTGCGCCGGTCACCACCGGATTCTCGGATGCTCCCGTCTGTTGCGCCTGCAGGTCTTCCACCTGGGCTTCCACCGTATATTCGGAGCCGCCGGGGAGAGTAAGCCCTCGCACGAAGAAAAGGCTGCCCTGGCGCCGCGCTTCAAGGTTCTTTTCCTTTCCGTTAACGCCGATTTCCTTTTCGGCGGTGAAGACAACCTTGCCGTCCGAATTGTGAACCTTCACAGTGACCTTGGCTCGGGCCACATATTTGCCGTTCTGCGTATTGAACTTGAGCGCGGTCAGCGGAGTTTCCACCAACACCATGCCGTGCATCGGGCCCGAAGTCGTGTTCGAGTCGACGCGCGATCCATCCCAACTGCTCCTCCCGGTCCCCACGGCGCTGGTCACGTTGTCCTGCAGGCCGCCGGCCGAGCTCGAAGACAGCGTTCCAGACATCGACGTGCGAAAGAACCGCGCGAACACCGGCATCGCGCTCTGGTTCCCCAGCGACACTCCTTGGTCAGCCGCGTTCTGTCCGGCGGCGGCGAAGCAAAAAGCGACCCCCAGGGTGGCAATTAGGCTAAAACGCGCAAAAGTTCTCATGATCATAATCTCCCTATCATGAGAAGGGCGACGCCTGATGTCAATGGGTTACATGTTAATCGGCCGGAAAGGCCGCCCCGGCAGCACCGCGCGCGTCAGCAAGCGGACGACCCGGTCGAAAGCCTGCAGATCCAGCACGTGCCCCAGCTTTTCCTTCTTCGTCCGCAGGTAATGCGCCGAAGAGGCCCCCGGTGCGACTTCGCTCTCGACGCCAGTACCCTACTTGGCCGGCGGCGGAGTGCCGGCCACTTTGAACGGCACGCTGCGCGAGATCGTGCTGCGGCCCTGGCTGACTGTGATGACCGCTTCGTAGTTCCCCGCGGGGAGTTGGCTGAACTTCATGTCCGCCAGGTAGGGAAACTCGTGCGCGCGTTCGGTGGCACTGAAGCCGGTCGCCCTCCCGTCGAGGGCCAAGTCATACAGTTTGTGCTTGAACGGCAGCGCCCCCTTCGCGATCGCCCGCCCAGCGCGCAGCAGTTCCAGGCTCATTTTCGGCGGCGCGCCCCTGATGTCGGGATAAATGACGAAGAACACCTGCATGCCAAACGCTCGGCCGGTGGGAAAGACCGGATCGAGGATCGGTGAAAAGGCGTTGCCTTCGTAGCTGAACACCTGGTCGGCATCGAATTTGTCTGTCGATTCGTCCAGTCTCCTCACGAACATCGCATCGCTGGCATTGATGCCGGGCGCACCCGCGCTGTTCTTAAGAGGATTCCGGGCCGTGCCGGTGACGTTCGCTTCGAGGTCCTCCACTTTGCCTTCCACCCAGTAGTGCGAGCCGCCGGGAAGCGTGACCTCGCGCACGAAGTAAAGGCTGCCCTGGCGCCTGGCCTCGAGTTTGCTTTGCTTGCCGCTGATGGTGATCTCCTTCTGTTGGCTCCAGACCGCCTTTCCGTCCCCGTTAACAGCCGTTGCCGTCACCCGCACGCGCGCCACGTAGGTGCCCTTCTCTATCACGAACTTCAGCGCGCTCATCGGAGTCTCCACGATCAACGCCCCCCGTCCCGGCGTGGAAAGCTCGTTCGAGTCGTACAGCCGCTCGCTCTGCACCGTGTTGGCCCCATTGGCCCCTTTCCCAACCTCTGCAGTGGTGGTGTCCTCCCGGCTGACCACGCTCGAAGACAGCGTCCCGGTCATCGAGATGTGGATGAAGCGCGTGTATACCGGTATCGCCGGCTCCGGCCCCTGCCCGGCCGCAATCGCGGCGAAGCAAAAAGCGATGCATAAGGAGCCAGTTACGTGAAAAGGCAGAGAAGTTCCTGTGATCACATTGTCCTTAGCATGAGAAGGGCGACGCCCGAAGTCAATGGGCTACTTGTTGAGTCGGCAGCACCGAACCGCGACCGTCAGGGAGCGGACCCCGTCCTACAGATCCAGCAGATGCCCCAGCTTTTCCTTCTTCGTTCGAAGGTAATGCGCCGAAGAGGCCCCCGGGGCGACTTCGCACGGCACGCGTTCGGCGATGCGAATCCCCGCCGCTTCGAGCGCCGCGATCTTGTCGGGGTTGTTCGACAGCAGCCGGACCGCCGTCACCCCAAAATGATGCAGGATATCGGCGGGCAACCCGTAGCCGCGATGGTCGGCTTTGAATCCCAGGCGCAGGTTCGCTTCGACCGTATCGGCGCCGGCGTCCTGCAACTGGTAGGCCCGAAGTTTGTTGGCGAGGCCGATGCCGCGGCCCTCCTGGTGCTCGTAAATCAGCAGGCCCCGGCCCTCCGCCGCTATCAGTTCGAGCGACAGCTCGAGCTGGGCCCGGCAATCGCAGCGCAGGCTATGGAACACGTCCCCGGTCAGGCACTGCGAGTGAATGCGAACCAGCGGCGGCTCGTCCGAAGCGACATCGTCCATCTTCAGAACGACGGCCTCTTCGAACTCGCCCGAATAGCGGCCCTCAAATCCGTGAATCCGGAAATGCCCGAAGCGCGTAGGAAAATCGGCCTCGGCAACCTCGCGGAACGCGGATTCGTTCCCATTGTGTGACATAATCCTCTCGAAGCGGGCAGCCGGGGGACACCACACCTCCAGTCGCCGGAGTGCTCCGATTCATTCATTATAATGGACACCAGTGTGACCGGCACGCTCAGCACAGAACCGCAACCCTGAGGGAGCGGACCTGCTCGGCACCGCGGTCGCCGCCTGGAGACCCAGAGCGATGCGCCAAGAGTACTTGATGGTCCTGCTGTTGCGCCTGTGCGCGGTGGCGTCGCTGGCCAGCATCCTGGTCCGCGTCGGCCGCTTCAAGACCATGCTGCTCCGCGAGGAGCGCACCATCAACCAGCGCTTCGTCCTGGCGCTCTGCTTCGCCGGGATCTTCGGGACGGGTGTTTTTATCCGGCTGGTCGCGCCGTCCTATCGGGCGGTTGACCTGGGACTCGAGGGCAGCCTCCTGGCCGGCCTGGTAGGCGGCTATGTCTCTGGCCTGATCTCGGGAGTCCTGATTTCGGTCCCCGCCATGTTCGGCCACGAGCTGTTCACCATGCCGCTTCTGGCCGGCGTCGGCGCCCTCGGCGGCCTGTTGCGAAACTACGCCGCCGCGCCGGAGGAGGTGTGGCGCTTTTCGCCCATCATCGACCTCAGCGTCTACCGCATGTTTTCGCGCCGTCCCGACCGCTGGCGCGCCGCCTACCAGATCGTCTTTCTGGCCGCCATCGTAGGCGCCGAGGCCTTGCGCCAGGGGCTGCACCACTTCCGTCCCCGGCGGCTATTCGCCATCTGGCCCGACTGGCCGGACCCGCACTGGCTGGCCATCGTCGCCACCTATGCCACCGCGCTCTTCGCCGTGAGCCTGCCGCTCAAGATCTGGAGCAGCGCCCGCAACGAGCTCAAACTCGAAGAGCAGCGGCGGCTGCTCCTGCAGGCACGCATGGACGCCCTCAGCCACCAGATCAACCCCCACTTCCTGTTCAACACCCTGAACTCGGTCTCCTCGCTGATCCGCACCAACCCGCAGCAGGCGCGCGCCGTGGTCTACAAGCTCTCGAATATCCTGCGGCGGCTCCTGCGCAAGCACGAGAACTTCACCTCGCTCGGAGAGGAGCTGGAATTCATCAGCGACTACCTCTCCATCGAGGTCATCCGCTTCGGCGAGAAGCTGCGCTTTGAGAAGGATGCCGACCCGGCGACGCTCGACCGGCTGGTGCCCAGCATGCTCCTCCAGCCGCTGATCGAGAATTCGGTCAAGCACGGCCTCAGCAGCAAGGTGGATGGCGGAATGGTGCGCTTCCGCAGCAGCCTCAAGGACGGCCGCCTGCGCCTGCTGGTCGAAGACGACGGCGTGGGGATCCCCGAGGTCAAGCTGGCCACCCTGCGCGAGCAGGGCATCGGCGTCAGCAACGTAAACGAGCGGCTGAAAGTTCTGTTCGGCAGCGACTACAAGATGTGGATCGACAGCAAGCCGGGGCAGGGAACCCGCATCGAGATCGAGATTCCCGAGCTACAGTCGAACCTGGTCGCGACCGCGTAAGGGGTCCGCAGCCGTGGGGCAGGACTCCAGTCCTGCAGCGGGTCTCCAGACCCGCCTCCGTCCAACTTCCTGAAACGAAGGAAGCCGGACGTGGACGTCCGGCGCAGCTCTGGAGAGCCGCCCACTCCGGCTGTCCGCATCCGGGATAACTAAGTGGTCGTTGGCTCGTCAAGCTGCGCGCCGGTTGGCAACCGGCGCCGGGGTCGGGGAAGCCTAGTGCCCGAAGTAAGCGGCGTTGGCGCCGGCGAATGCCTGCAGGTCGGCCGGCAGCTCGTCGAGCGCGTAAACGGAATTGGTCGGGCAGACCGGGACGCAAGCGCCGCAGTCGATGCAGGCTTCCGGATCGATCATCAGGTGCTTGATCTCGTCGAAGGCGCCCTCGTCCTTCTTGGGGTGGATGCAGTCCACCGGGCATGCTTCAACGCAAAGCTCGTCTTTGGTGCAGGTATCGGTAATTACGTACGCCATCAGGTTTGAATCTCCTCTTGTGCCGTTCAGCTAAGCAATCCAGGGGCCATCGGATTGCCGGGTGTTAAACCCGCAAGAGAACCATCCTACCGCAGTCGTCAATACCGCCGCGAGGTCAGAGCCGGGCGCAGGGGGTGGAACTCTGCTATCTTATGATTGACCACTCCTATTTCCATGTCTTTTCAGATTCAACCACTTAGGGAGTTTCTTGTGCGGCCCGCTCTGCCGGCCCCTCTGGCGCGGGTTTCCCAACTTGCCTACAACGTCTTGTGGAGTTGGGAGTCTACCATCCGTAACCTGTTCCGCCGCATGGATCCAACCCTGTGGCAGGCCTCCGGCCACAATCCTGTCTCGGTACTCGGCCGCGTGCCCCAGGCCACCCTCGAGCGCCTCGCTGCCGACCCGCGCTATCTGGCTCTGTACCGCCGCGCATGTGAGCGATATGACGCTTACATGCATCGGTCGGAAACCGTTTCCACCCCCCAGAACCAGAAGACCCTGATCGGCTACTTCTCCATGGAGTACGGCATCGTCGAGGCCCTGCCCATCTACTCGGGCGGCCTGGGAGTCCTCTCGGGCGACTTCCTGAAGTCCGCCAGCGATTCCGAGGTGCCGCTCGTAGCGGTCGGCCTCCTCTACCAGACCGGCTATTTCCAGCAGTACCTCAACCCCGACGGCTGGCAGCAGGAACGCTTCGTGCTCAACGACTTTTACACGCTGCCCGTCCAGCCCGTCCGCGACGACCAGGGCGTCGAGTTGAAGGTCGAGGTGCAGTTGCCCGGCGGCCCCGTGCGCATCAAGGTCTGGCTGCTCGAAGTCGGGCGGGTGAAGCTCTATCTCCTCGACACCAACATCCCCGAAAACGACCGGCCCGAAATCCGCAGCATCACCGACGCCCTTTACGGCGGCGACTCCCTCACCCGGGTGCGCCAGGAGATGGTGCTCGGCGTGGGAGGCCTGCGAACGCTCAAGGCCTTGGGCCTCGATCCGACCGTCTTCCACATGAACGAGGGGCACTCTGCTTTTCTCGCCCTGGAACGCATCCGCGTGCTGGTGAAAGAACACGGCATGCGGTTCGAAGAGGCCCTCGAGGCCTCCCGCAACAGCAACGTTTTCACCACCCATACCTCGGTGCCGGCCGGCATAGACATTTTCGAGCCGGGCCTGATGTGGGAGTACTTCCACGATTATTGCCGCGAGGTGGGCATCGAGTTCGACCAGCTCATGGCCCTCGGCCGCCGCAATCCGCAGGACAACAACGAGCGGTTCTCCATGGCGATTCTGGCCATCAAGACCTCCTGCTTCCGCAACGCCGTGAGCCGGCTTCACCGCGAAGTCTCGCAGGAAATGTTCCAGGACCTGTGGCCGCAGCTGCCCTCCTGGGAAGTCCCCATTACCTCGATCACCAACGGCGTCCACCTTCTGAGCTGGCTCTCGAGCGACCTGGCCATGCTATATGACCAGTACCTCCAGCCCGACTGGCGCGAGCGCCTCACCGACCCCAAAACCTGGGAGCAGGTCGAGGACATCCCCGACCAGGAGCTCTGGGAGGCCCACCGGCGCCGCAAGCGCCGTCTGCTTGCCTTTGTCCGCGAGCGCCAGGTGGAGTGCGCCCGCCACCGCAAAGCCGCCGGCTCCGAATTGCGGCGCGCCTCCGAGGTGCTCGATCCGGAAGCGCTGACCATCGGCTTCGCCCGCCGCTTCGCCACCTACAAGCGCGCGACGCTGCTGTTCCGCGACCTCAACCGGCTGAAGCGGATCCTGTCGAACTCCGAGCGCCCCATACAGATCGTGGTCGCCGGCAAAGCGCACCCCAAGGACCATCCCGGCAAGGAGCTGATCCGCCAGATCGTGCAGCTCTCGCGCGATCCCGAGCTCTCCAAGCGCCTGGTCTTTGTCGAAGACTACGACATGCACGTGGCCCGCGAGCTGGTGGGAAGCGTGGACGTGTGGCTAAACACCCCCAGGAGGGGCGAAGAGGCCTGCGGCACCAGCGGCATGAAGGCAGGCAGCAACGGCATCTTGAACCTCAGCATCCTCGATGGCTGGTTCGACGAAGCGGCCGAGTACAGCGGCGGCTGGGCGGTGGGCGATCGCATCCCCTACTCCGAGGACCAGGACGAGGTCCACGCCACCGCCATCTATTCGCTGCTCGAGAACGAGTTGGCCCCGGCCTTCTACGACCGCGACCAGGGCGTCCCGCGCGAGTGGATGCGCCGCGTCAAGCGCTCGCTCAAGTACCTCAGCCCGCAGTTCAGTTGCCAGCGCATGGTGGAGGAGTATTCGGCGCAGCTGTACGAGCCGGCCAACCGCGCCTGGGCCGACATGCGCTACGACAACTTCGCCAAGGCCCGCGAGCAGGCGCGCTGGAATGCCGACGTCCGCAAGGTGTGGGACCAGGTCCAGTTCGTGGAGATGGGGACGCCGCCCAAAGGCGCCGTCCTGAGCGGCAAACCCGTGCCGGTGAAGACGGCGGTTAACCTTGCGGGGTTGAAGGCCGAGGACGTCCGCGTCGAAGTGGTGGTGGGCCGCGTCGGAGTCAACGGCCAGCTCGAAGACACCGAGGTGATGACGCTCCCACCGGTTGAGCAGCGCGGATCGGTGGTCGTCTTCGCCAAAGAGATCGTTCCCCAGCAGACCGGCCGCATGGGCTACGCCCTCCGCATCACAACGAACCACTACGGAGACCCCATGACCCGCCCCTGCGGCGCCTTACTCAAATGGGGAAGGTAGGGCTCCCCCGCCTCCGCACCGCTAGTTGTGGCGATTGCCCTGATGAATCCGATACCGTTCCTCCAGCCTGCTGGCGACCCGCGATCCAAGATATGCCTTGCCTGGGTACTTCGCTGCGTACTCGGACTCCGCCTCAGCGGGAGAGCGTTCGGTCAACCCCGCCGGCACATCGAACAATGCGTCCGGCGGCTCGTGTGGGTCGAACTGGGTAACCGCGAACTCATTGTGAGCGCCGTCAGTCCAGGAATCGCTCCTCCGCATTTCCAGACAATTCAGCGCGGGAGCTACCCAGGAGGAGAACTGCCAGTCCGGACGGGGGTGAAGGTTCACCCGAATCACCTCGTAGCCGAGCACATGCCCGCGCACGCTCAGGCTGGACGTGACCGCAGCCCGAATATCTGAGTCGCTGCAGGCATCCTGAGCGGCACGCAGGGACGTCACCTCCGCTTGGGAGAGGTACAGCGCTGTCGCCGATTTCGCAAACGGCCCCGTCGTCACCTGTATTCCCCTACGGAGATCGGTGATCGTAGCGATCTCCCCAACTTCCCCGCCAGGAGAGCGCGTTGGGAACCGGTCCATTACGGACCCATCAGACCTCCGCGCGACGAACCGGATCAAGTCACTTCGGGGCGTATCGCCCCGGGAGGCGTAGTACAGCTCGTTTATCTGGGCCGAGAACGGCTTCAAGACTGGAGCGCCTTGCGAAGGTCCGGAGGGGGTCTGCGGCCTAGCGCTGAGTCCGAGGAGAAGCCCAACCCCCACGGCCGTCGCTGTGAACAGCACAAAGCCCGGCGCTACTCGTGCAATCGACATGCCTTGTTTTATGCCGGCGACACGGTGATGACGCTCCCGCCGGTCGAGCAGCGCGGCTCGGTGGTGGTCTTCGCCAAGGAGATCGTGCCCCAGCAGACCGGCCGGATTGGCTACGCCCTGCGCATCACAACCGACCACTACGGGGACCCCATGCCCCGCCCCTGCGGCGCCCTGCTCAAATGGGGCCGGTAGGGGCGGCTCAGTGGAGCTTACGCCTCTGGTAGTTCTTCTCCATCCTGCCGACCAATCCGCGCCCGAAGGCCCCCTCCCCCGTGGTCTTCTCTCGAAGGTCTTCCACGGCAGCGGGTGATCTTTCGGTGTAGTCCGGTGGAACCGCCATCAGCGAGCGGTCCGGCTCGCCTTCTTGCAGCGACTGGACAACCTTCACGTTGCGCGCACCGCTGCTGGTGTCGATCTCCTTGACCGAGAAACAGTCTAGTTCGGGGATCATCCAGCGTTCGGTGACGTCGGTCCCACCCCACTGCTTCACGATGTGTAGGGTTTGGTGCCCGAAGAACACGCCGCCAGGAGACGCATTCGCCATATCCTCGACCGGGCAGGATTCCTCCCAGGCCCCCGACGTATTTTGCTGCTCGGCGCGCGTGAAATGCATGGTGATGACAGACTTAGTCAACGGATCGGAAGAAATCTCCCGCTCGGTCTGGCGGTCAACGATGTGGGTGAGCCCTTCCCTCGTCTTGGGATACAGGTCCTGTCCCGACCAAACTTCCGAGTGGTCGCTGTAGCGAACATAACGCGAGGCGATCACAAACGCGAGCTTATCTGAAGGGTCATAGAAGCGCGTCGTGCTTCGCGCAATTAGCGGTTTCACCGGTTTGGGCTCCGACGCAGTGAGGCCCTGGGCGGCACGAGCGCGGTGAGCGTAAAACACGAACGAGGCGGCGAGACTTAGCAGGCCGACGGCGGCACTGGTTCCCACGTAGCGAAGCCAGCCCCGCCAATGCGAACGGGTCGTTTCCATACCCACCTCCATTTTAGTCCTTTCCGCCCTACTGACAGCCGCACAGGTTGGCACACAAGAAGGGCGTGGTCGGGTACTGGTCGCAGGCACCCGGCTTCGTCGGGCATTGCGAGAAATTGCCGCCCGCGCAAAATCCGCCGTTCCCTTTGCACGACTGACACTGCTCATGCAGGCAGGCGGTAGAAGCTCCGGTGGGATCGCAGTTTAGTACCGGGCAGCTGTGCTTCACGAACTTCCCCGCAGGGATGCCGCCATCGATCCAACCGTTGGCGCTGCACAGCGTACCGCCGCTGCATTGGCTCTGGGCCCACATCCCGGAGTACGCACCGATCAGCACTGCCACGGCCAGACAAATCGGCAGGAACAGACGTCTATGCATTCGTTTCTCCTTCTATTTCGTCGCGGGACTCGCGGCCCCAGCTTGCAGGAACACGTCATATGACAGGTCAATGTCCGGATCGGCCTCCCCAAAGACATCCTCGTCCCAGACCTTCGAGCGATATCGGAACCGATTCCCGAACTGGTCTACCCGCTGGGAATACACGTACTTCAATTCGATGCGCTCAATCCCCAACGCCTGGAGCGTGTACAGTTCCCATGGTTCGCTGCTGCCGTTGTGGCTGAAGTCGATCCAAACCTGTAGTTTGCTGTAGATGGCGTCGCCAGGATCGATCACACCATTGCCGTTCCCCCCGTTCTCCGGAAGGTCGAAGACGGCGAGCGCAAGGTACCCGTTGGGGGTCGCCGACAGCGGCTGCGGCGTTATGTTCCCAAAAAGCTCGGAGCCGTCGTTGATCATGCCGTCCCCGTTCCGGTCCAGGACCAGGAAGCCGTTGCCGTAAGCAGCATCCGTCCAGCTCATCTGGAAGGGAGGCTGACCTGGATAGAAGGCAAACTTCACCCCGTTCGCAACGTCAGTCAGGTGAAAGCCGTGGCCGCTGATATCGAGGATGATCGGGGACGGACCGCCAGAAGCACACTGCCAACCATGGATTCCGCATACCGGTCCAAACGGGCACCCCTGGAGCAGTCGCTGAGGCGGGGGATCCACGCACATCGTGCCGCTTTCTGTGCCGTCCACGCTGCCTACGTGCCAGACCGCTTCATTTCTGTCCGAGCTCTCCAGGAATACGTCGTAGCAAACCTCGTGCTCCCCGCCAGCCTCATCCCATATTCGCGACCGATAGCGGAACTCATTCCCGAACTCGTCCACGTAGTGCCTAGCCATTCGCCGCCGGCGAGCCCGGCAGTAGCCACCACCGCATCACCCGCCCCTCCGGCGCCCGAGCGGTCACGTCCTTCGACGCACTACACTGAGGTTTGTTGGCCACGAAAGGGGCGTTCCCGCAATGAAGAAGACAGCGCTTTCTTTAGGTCTGCTCGCCCTGCTGCTCGGTCTCATGGCCGGTTGTGGCGGCGGCAAGTCGAGCAGTTCCAACCCAACTCCCACCCCAACTCCCACTCCTACGCCGACTCCCACTCCCACACCCACGCCCTCGCCGACTCCGCCGCCCACCACGGCCTACACCTTCAACAACGTCCAGATCGTGGCCGGCGGCTTCGTCGATGGCATCGTCTTTCATCCCACCCAGCCCGGCCTGGTCTACGCCCGCACGGACATAGGCGGGGCTTACCGCTGGGACACCGTCACCAGCACCTGGATCCCCCTGCTCGATTGGATCGGCCGCGGCCAGTCGAATTACATCGGAGTCGAGAGCATCGGTCTCGACCCCGCGGATCCCACCCGCCTGTACCTCGCCGTCGGCACCTACGTGGAATCCTTCGCCGGAAACGGCGCCATTCTGGTGTCCACCGATCAGGGCCACACCTTCACCACCGTGCCGGTGCCCTTTCCGATTGGCGCCAATGACAACGGCCGCCACGCCGGCGAGCGCCTCGCCGTGGACCCCAACCTCGGCAGCACCGTCTATTTCGGCTCCCGCAATAACGGCCTCTGGAAGAGCTCCGATCACGGCGCCACCTGGAGCCAGGTGTCGAGCTTCCCCATCACCGGTCATACCGGCGGAACCGGTGTGGGCGTGGTCTTCGTGGATTTCATCAAGGGTAGCGGCAGTTCCGGCAGCACCACCCCGGTCATTTATGTGGGCGTCTCCGACCCGGTCACCAACCTCTATCGCAGCACGGATGGCGGCGTCACCTGGCAGGCCGTTCCCGGACAGCCCACCGGCCTCTATCCCAGCCACGGCCCCGTCGGCCCCGACGGCAATATCTACCTCTCTTACGGCAACGACGTCGGCCCCAACAACATCACCGCCGGAGCGGTGTGGAGATACACGCCGCCCCCCAACCTCACTCCCAACCTCAACGGCACCTGGGCCCGTATTACGCCGCCCCTGCCGTCCTATACGATCAACGGCGGGTACGGTTACGGCTGCGTCGCCGTCGACCTCGAAAACCCTGGCGTCATCATGGTCAGCACCCTCGACCTGTGGTACCTGCACGATGACATTTTCCGCAGCCTGGATGGCGGCGACGCCTGGGAGGAGATGGGCGCCACCGGCACCTGGGACACCTCGCTGTCACCGTGGGTACGCACGCTTCAGAGCAGCACGTCGCCGGGATGGTGGATGGGCTCGCTGGCCATCGATCCGTTCAACGCCGGCCACGCGATGTACGGCACCGGCGCCACCATCTGGTCAACATCGAACGCCACCGCGATCGATTCGGGCCAGCCCGTGAACTGGACCATCGGAGCCGTGGGCCTCGAGGAAACCGCCGTGCTCCAACTCATCAGCCCGCCCACCGGCCCGGCGAATCTGTTGAGCGGCGTCGGCGACATCGGAGGATTCGCTCATCTCAGCCTTACCCAGAGCCCTCCTGCCGGCCTGATGACCAATCCCGTTTTCTCCACCACCACCGGCCTGGACTTCGCCCAAAACGCGCCGCTGGTGATGGCCCGCACCGGCTACACGAACAACAACTTGAGCCCGTACGGCGCGTACTCCACCGACGGCGGCATCACCTGGACGCCCTTTGCCGGCACCCCCGCCGGGACCACGCAAGGGGCCGGCTCCATCGCCGTCTCGGCCGACGGCACGAGGTTCGTCTGGGCGCCCATCGGAGTGCCTGTCTTTGTTTCCACCGACCAGGGCACCACCTGGACGCCATCCTCCACCGCTCCCTCGGGCACCGCCGTGGTTGCCGACCGCGTGAATCCCATGAAGTTTTACATCGCCAGCGGCGGCTCTCTCTACCGCAGCACCGACGGCGGCGTCACATTCGCCACCACGGGCGCGGCCGCAAGCGGAGCGCCGGTGGCCTCCTTTGCGGCCGAAGGCGACCTGTGGCTGGCATCGAACGCCGGCCTCTCTCATTCGACGGATTCGGGCAGTACGTTCGCCACGATCGCCGGCGTCCAGCAGGCCTACAGCGTCGGCTTTGGCATGGCCGCGCCGGGCGCGACCTATCCCGCGATCTACATATTAGGCATCGCGGGCAACGTGTCGGGCTTCTTCCGCTCCACCGACGCCGGCGCCACCTGGAGCCGCATCAACGACGATCAGCACCAGTACGGCAACGCCAGCCTGGTGACCGGCGATCCGCGCGTCTTCGGCCGCGTCTACATCGGCACCAACGGCCGCGGCATCATTTACGGCGATCCCACCTCGCCGTCCCACTCGGTTCGGAATCCGGCGGAGCGGCGTGGGCGGCCCTCTGCGGCGTTGGAGCAATAGACGCGTTTACCGCGGCTCGCCGAGTGGCATCTCCGCGTGAATCTCGTCTATCAGGATCATCAAGTGTAAGGGCTCAGCAATACTATCTTCGAATCCGAATCGCTTGTAGAACGAGCGAGCCTCGTCGTCAATTGCATGGACCAGAACCGCACGAAGGCCCCCGATCTCGGCAGCTGCGACGGCGCGAAGTAGAGCGTCCTTGAGCAGCGCCTTCCCGAGTCCCTTGCCGGCTTCGCGGTCGTCCACAGCCAGCCGCGCAAGCAACAGAACCGGGATCGCGTACCGTTCTGGCATACCTTCCGAAACCTTCACCGGCCAATCCTCCCGCCGGACCTCGCCGTATGTCAGGGCATAGTAGGCAACAACTCGACTCCCACGCACCACGACATACGGCTGAGAAGAACGGACCGCCTGGTTAGCCAACGCATGGCGCCGAAGCCAGCTTTCGAGCGCATGCTTACGGCAGCGGAACGAGCGTGTGTCGTGCTCCGCCGTGAGATTCTGGACTCCCGAGAGGGGTGGTTCGGCGGCTTGCACAAGCACAATGGTACACCAGGGCGAAACGCGAATCGTCCGGGGACTCAATAGGATCACGCAAACGGGGTACAATGTACGTACGTGGTGATCTCTGATGCCTAGCCGAGCCAAGAAACAGTCTCGAGTAGTCCCGAACCGCTCCAGGCGGATCAATATCCGCGCATCCGCTCAAGAGGAGGAGCTGATCCGCAAGGGCGCCGAGCGACGTAAGCAAACGGTGACGGATTTCATTGTCGCGAGTGCTTGCGCGGAGGCAGAGGAAACGCTTGCAGACCAGCGGGTAGTCCTCTTGTCGGAAGAGCGCTGGGCCGCATTCGTATCAGCGCTAGACCGGCCGCCACGCCCTCGTCCCCAGTTGCAGCGGCTACTGACTGAGCCTTCGATACTGGAACGGTAGCGCATGAACTGGAGCGGCATCGCGGCAATCCTACTCGGTCTGGCGGTTATGCTGGGCGCCTTCGGAGCGCACGGCCTGCGCGCCCGTCTCGACGCCTACTCGATGGGCATCTACGAGAAGGCCGTCTTCTACCACTTCATTCACGCCCTGGGTCTGCTGGTAGTCTCGCTGCTCCTCCGGATTGGCGCTCTTCGCCCCGGAACCGGCGCGTGGGTCTGCTGGCTGCTGGCCGCAGGGACCCTGCTCTTCTCCGGCAGCCTCTACCTCCTGGCCCTCAGCGGAGTGCGAACCCTGGGCGCCATCACCCCGCTAGGCGGCCTGGCCTTCATCGCCGCCTGGTTCGCCCTCGCCTGGGGCCTCTTCCGGCGTTGAGTGCAGCGTTGTGGGGCAGGACTCCAGTCCTGCAGCGGGTCTCCAGACCCGCCTCCGTCCAACTTCCTGAAACGAATCAGGCCGGACGTGGACGTCCGGCCCAGCTCTGGAGAGCCGCCCATTGCAGCATTAGGCTTTAGCCCGCGCGGGGCTTGACCAGCCGCGCAACGTCTCTTATTCCGCCCGCCGCACCGTGCTGTCCTTGAACATCTTGTACTGCCCGCCCTCGAACCGGTAAGACGCGCTGCGGATGCTGGTTGCCGTGACTGCGGACGTCTTGATGATCCTGTACTTCTTCCACAGCTCGTCCGTAACGATCAAGTCATGCTCGGTCGCCGAGAGCAGCACCTCATACCCGGGGTACCACGGACGAAACACCCAGAACGTGGTGAGACCCGCCCGCTTCAGCTTCCCCATCCCCACCACGACGATGTCTTTCTCCTTGGGCCCGCCCAGGTGAACCTCCGAGGCCACGAACCAGGACATGGGAAGGTGACCGGCCGACAGGTGCTCGCTCTCGAGAACCTGCCGCACAGCGCCGTCATTCTTGAGGATTTCCACGATCTCGTCCGGAAGGTGGATCGGCCGGGCGACGTTCTCGTCCCCAGCGCTGAAGTGCACCTGCTCCGGTTCCGCCCCAAACGCCGACACCACCGCCAAAACCGCCATCGCCGCTTTGATGATCATCCCAGCTCCGCTGCGTCCCAGCCCGCTGCTCGATTATACACACGCGAGCGAAAATAGAAGCAATGAACCCGCTCGACAGATTCTCGGACCGTGTCGAAGACTATGTTCGCTACCGGCCCGGCTATCCCCACGAGGTCATTGAAACGCTCCAGGGGAATTGCGGGCTGACCACGCATGCTGCCATTGCCGACATCGGCTGCGGCCCCGGTAACCTGGCCGTGGTGTTTCTGGAGAACGGGAACACGGTGTTCGGCATCGAGCCGAACGCCCCCATGCGCGCAGCATCCGAAAAGGTGCTTCAGAAATTCCCTCGCTTCCACCCGGTTGACGGCCGTGCGGAGGCGACCACCCTGCCCCCTGCCAGTGTGGATTTCGCGGTCGCCGGCCAGGCCTTCCACTGGTTCGAGCCGATCGCGACCCGCGCCGAGTTCCGCCGCATCCTGAAGCCCGCAGGCTGGGTGGCGCTGATCTGGAACGAACGCGCTGGAGCCTCGGCCTTCGACCATGCCTACGAAGCCATGCTCCTCCACTACGGCACCGACTACAAGAAGATTCGCGAAAGCCGTGGCGACCAGGAATCGATCGCGGCGTTCTTCCAGGGCGAAGAGGTTCGCCGGGCAACCTTCGCCCACAATCAGCTGTTCGACTATGAAGGCCTCAAGGGCCGGCTCTTGTCCTCGAGCTACGCACCGCCCAGCGGCCATCCCTCTCACGAGCCTATGCTGAACGATCTTCGCCGAGTCTTCGACTCCCACCACGAAGCCGGCCGTGTCCTCTTTCAGTACGAGACGATGATGTGGTACGGCCGCCTCGCCGCTTCACGAGTGCAAACGCAGACGCGCTTAGGAGAGAGTCCGCCGTTAGGCTCCCTGTCGCCTTAACCGCAATTGATCAGTTTGCGCTGCAAGGGCTCAGGAGCAGGTGTGCCGGGACGTCTCAGGTACACCTCCGGCGTTCCGTATATCCTGCTGAGGTCCCTGAAGTCGTACAATTTGGTCAACTCGAACAAACCTTCGGGTGTGTCGTGCAGTACGTCTATGTTCGTCCCAAGCTTACTGGTCCACCGCCCAGTATCTAGTTGGCGGGCCGCGTGCTTGGGCACATCGTCAACAGTGTAGAGAACGACCTTCTCGTACCCTGACTCAAGCTGGGGACCACCGCACGGCTCATATCCGACGGTTGCATACGCCTGGACGAATGCCGGACCGTCTGTTTACGAGGCACATCGGCTGGCCAATAGTATGGGCCAAGTGGCGACCAGAACCTCGATTGATCGCGCTCGGCTGCCCAGCCTATGCAGTTATACCGTGGATCGACCTCACTTGTTTTGGCAACCAAAGCTCACCCAATAAAGCGCCGCTGCTGCCCCCAAGCGATCCAGGCGGCTGCCATCTCGTCAATCCTGCCCATCTGCGTTTCCGCCACGGGATTTTCGCGAGTCAGAGCTTCCAAAGCCCAGAACCAGTGATCGGGGCGCCGCTGAAGGTCTCGTAGCAGATGGGGAATCACGGCCGGCCCCAAACCGATGATGCGCTGGTAGGCTGGATGCAAGATCATGTCAGCTACGGACGAGCAGAACGCGGTCTCAGCTCGCCACTGCTCTGCAAGTTGCTCGAACAGGGCTTGGGTCCGATCAACAGGCGGAGGGTGCGGGAACGTACGTCGAAACTGCTTTTCGCGAGCAGGGGCTCGAGCACATTCCCGGCGATTCATCCACTGCCAGCCTTGTCGCTCTTCGCGATGCAGGTACAAACGATGACGAGTGTCAGGCATGTTGTTTCTTACTATTGTAGAGTCTGGAGACGATTGCTGGCCAACAATTCTCTCAGCGTCTTCTCCTTCACCGCAGCCCGCCGGATCACTTCCTGCAGCTCCTCCAGATCATCGCCGTCCATCGCGAAATGGATGGACCTCGCCTCCGCATCATCCCAGTATTCTACGCGGAGGGTGTGAACGACCACTGCGCCTTCGGGCGTGTGTTCTGGATTGTCGTCGAAAATGGGTCTAATGTCCGAGATGATTCTCGCATTGTCAAATAAGCACTTCTGTTCGGTGACGAGGCCTTGTGCTTTGGCAGCGAGTTGAAGTGAGCGTATCTGGAGAAGCCGAGCTATGCGGCTTTTGAACACGTCTCCGGGCTTTGCCGCGAATAACGCCTCGCCAGAAGACTTCAACATCCCCTCGCGGACATCCTCGGCGAGTTGCTCAACTGCCACTTCCTGCGCCTCCCTAGCCGCCTCGAGAGACATAAGTGCCCCGAGGATCTCTTCAAGGTCGGGTATCGGGGTTGATAGGCGTGGTTCCACCCGGTCGGCGAACCGCCGTGAGTTGAGCACCGGAGAGGTGTTCTCAAGGGCCAGCGCCAACTCCTCCACTGTCTTATCGCTCAGACTTGCCAGCCTGAGAAGCCTGGGCCGCTCCGAATCAGGAATCCGCAACATTGGCACGTCCTCAGAACCCAAAAGTCTAGTACCAGACGAATGCGCGGCGACCAACTCTGGTCCTCTCCCCTCAAGGAAGGATGGCCTCCCAGCGCAGGGCACAGATCGAGGCGGCAGGCCCGGACATGCCGGCACGTGGCATGGGACGTTCGTGGATCCGCAGCGTAGCCGGTCACACATTTCGCTCGCTTCAATTCCCCCTCTTTTCAACGCCTCGCTCCGCACCAGGGCAATTCACTCGCCTCCCGCCCCGGAGGCCGCGTCTCCGCGAGCCCCGCAAAACAAAACGAACCCAATTTCGCCTCGCCCCGGACTCCCTCTGCTACGATGGAACTCTTCGCACGCCGCGGCGACGAGCGACGGGCGACGAGCGACGGGCGACCGAGCCCCGAGCGACGAGCGACAAAAAACAATGCCCGAGAAGATCTACGACCACATCCCCATCGAACTGAAGTGGTTCGAGCGCTGGCAAAACATGCCCGCCCTCTACCAGGCTGAGGAGAACTCCGCCAAGCCCAAGTATTACGTGCTCGAAATGCTGCCCTACCCCAGCGGCACACTGCACATGGGCCACCTGCGCAACTACACCATCGGCGACGCCCTCGCCCGCTACAAGTGGATGCGCGGCTTCAACGTGCTCCACCCCATGGGATGGGACGCCTTCGGTCTTCCCGCCGAGAACGCCGCCATCAAGCGCGGCCTGCACCCCCGCGACTGGACCCGGGCCAACATCGCGGAGATGAAGAAGACCCACGCCCGCTACGCCTTCAGCTACGACTGGGACCGCGAAGTCTCCACCTGCGAGCCCGACTATTACCGCTGGAACCAGTGGTTCTTCCTCAAGATGCTCGAGCGCGACCTGGCCTACCGCCGCAAGTCCAAGGTCAACTGGTGCCCCGAGTGCTGCACCGTGCTCGCCAACGAGCAGGTGGTCGATGGCTGCTGCTGGCGCCATGAAACCACGCCCGTCGAACAGCGCGAGCTCGAGCAGTGGTTCTTCCGCATCACGCGCTATGCCGACGAACTCCTCGCCGACATCGCCAAGCTCGAAGGCGGCTGGCCCGACCGCGTCCTCGAGATGCAGCGCAACTGGATCGGCCGCTCCGACGGAGCCGAAATCGATTTCCACCTCGAAGGCACCGGCCAGCCCATCCGCGTTTTCACCACCCGCGTGGACACCATCCACGGCGCCACCTGCGTGATCCTCGCGCCCGAGCATCCGCTGGCGAAGGATTTCCCCGAAGCCGCCGCCATGCGCGCCGCCGCCCGCCAGGCCAAGGACGCCAAGAACGCCGCGGACGTAGAGAAGGTTGGCTTCTTCACCGGCCTCTACGCCCTCAATCCCTATAGCGCCGAGCGCGTCCCCATCTGGGTCGGCAACTTTGTGCTCATGGAATACGGCACCGGCGCGATCATGGCCGTCCCCGCGCACGACCAGCGCGATTTCGAGTTCTGCCGCAAGTACGGAATCGCCGTTCGCCCCGTGATCCGGCCCGTTGACGGCCCGCTCGCCGACGAGACGACGATGAAGGAGTCCTTCCCGGACTACGGCATCCTCGAAAACTCCGGCCCATGGACCGGCCTCACCAGCGAAGAGGCCCGCCAGCGAATGGCCGCCTACGCGAAGGAGCACGGCTTCGGCGAGGCCGCCATCACCTACCGCCTCCGCGACTGGGGCGTATCACGCCAGCGCTACTGGGGAACGCCGATCCCGGTCATCCACTGCCCGGCCTGCGGCGTCGTGCCCGTGCCCGAAAACGAACTGCCCGTCGTCCTCCCGCTCAACGTGAAGATCACCGGCGCCGGCCGCTCGCCGCTCGAATCCGTGCCCGAATTCATGAACGTGCCGTGCCCGAAGTGCGGCGCTCCCGCCCGCCGCGAGAGCGACACCATGGACACCTTCGTCGATTCCTCCTGGTACTTCTACCGCTACTGCGACGCCCACAACAGCAACGCGCCCTACGATTCGAGCAAGATCGCCTACTGGTTCCCCATCGATCAATACATCGGAGGCGTCGAGCACGCCATCCTGCACCTCATCTACTCGCGCTTCTTCACCAAGGTGATGCGCGACCTCGGCCTGGTCACGAACGACGAGCCCGTCACGCGCCTCTTCACCCAGGGCATGGTGGTGAAGGACGGCGCCAAGATGTCCAAGAACAAGGGCAACGTCGTGGGCGCTGATTTCATGGTGGAGAAGTACGGCGCCGATACCGGCCGCCTCTTCGTCCTCTTCGCCGCGCCGCCTGAGCGCGACCTCGAATGGCAGGACGCCGGCGTCGAGGGCATGTACCGTTTCCTCAGCCGCCTCTACCGTTTCGTGACGCGCAACGCCGAGCGCGCCCACTCCGCCGAGTCTTCGTTTGCCGACGCCGACACCAAGGCCCTCCGCAAGCTGCACCAGACCGTCAAAAAAATTACAGAGGATTTCGAGAGTCGCTGGCACTTCAACACCTCCATCGCGGCCGCCATGGAGTTGCTCAACGAACTGGTGCCGGTCGAATCGCAGCTTTCCGGAACGGCCCTCCGCGAGATCCTCGAAAAAATGGTGCTCGTCGTTGCGCCCTTCGTGCCCTACGTGGCCCAGGAAATGTGGGAGGAGTTGGGCGGCACCAACCAGGTCCTGCGCGAGCCCTGGCCGTCCTACGATCCCGACCTGGCGCGCGAGGAAGAAGTCGAGATCCCGGTGCAGGTGAACGGCAAGCTCCGCAGCCGAATCCGCGCCCCCTTCGGAGCCCCGCGCGAAGAGCTCGAGCGCCTGGCCCTAGCCGACGAGAAGATCGCAGCGCTGGTCGCCGGCAAACAGATCGTGAAGATCATCGTGGTACCCGACAAGCTGGTGAACATCGTCGTGCGGTAGTTACTCCAGCTCGAACGACACATACATCAGAATCCCGTCGCGCTCGATCTGCAGCGCCACCGCATCGCCCGGCTTGAGCTTGCCGCCCGCCGCCCGCAGCCCGTCCAGCGTCTCGATCTTCGTGCCGTTGATCGTATGGATGATGTCGCCGGCCTTGAGCCCCGTCTCCTGTGTGGCGTCCGCGGCTCGCGCCGCAACGATCACGCCCGTATCGACGCGCAGATCCTCGAGCTCCCCTGCGATCTCCTTCGTGATTTCGACCCCCAGGATCCCAAGGCCCCGCACCAGGCTCTTGTCTGGATTGACCAGCTCCGCGAGATTGTCGATCTGGCTCTCCGGCTCTTCGACCACCGGCACCGTGAACGACATCTTCTCGGAACCTCGCAGCACCTCAATCGTCACCGGATTCCCGTGCGACTGCCGGAACAAGGCCGTTTCAAACCGCGGCACGTTCGGAAGCGACGCGCCGTCGAGCGACAGCAGAATGTCGCCCACCCGAATCCCGGCTTTGTCGGCCGGCCCGTCGGGCAACATGTCGGAGACCACGAGCCCCCAGTCCTGCTTGAGTCCCAGGCCCGCCGCCAGGGTGGGTGAAATGGCCTGCACGTTGACCCCGATGCGCGGCCGGCGCACGTGGCCATGCGCCCGGATTTCCCGGTACACGAACCGCACCACCACGCTCGGAATCGCGAAGTTCAACCCCTCGCTGCCGCCCGACTCGGACAGGATGAAGGTGTTGATGCCGACCACGGTTCCATCCAGGTCCACCAGCGGCCCGCCGCTATTGCCGGGATTCACCGCGGCATCGGTCTGGATGTAGATCCTCGGCTTGTCGGGGTCGGGCTGGCGCATGACGGAGCTGACCACGCCCATGCTCATGCTGTCCTCGAGTCCCTCCGGACTGCCGAAGGCCAGCACCAGTTGGCCCTGCCGGAGCTTCCGGTAGTCCGCGATCTCGAGCGCGGGCAGCCCTTCCGCATCCACCTTGAGCACCGCCAGGTCGGTCTCCTTGTCCACCCCGGCGATCCGCGCCTTGAGGGTGCGCGTTCGAGCCGGGCCGGAGGACGCCGCTTTGTCGCGAGGGCCGCGAGGCGGCGGTATCACGACGCGCACGGTGAGCGCCCCCTCCACCACGTGCGCGTTCGTGACGATGTAGCCCGCCGGGTCCACGATCACGCCGGAGCCGATGGCGTGCTGCTTCCCGATCAGCCCGGTGTTCTCGTGGCTATCGTCGCCGATCGGCCCGTACCCGGTCACCAGGACCTTGACCACCGAGGGCGACACCTTCAGCGACAGCTCTTCCAGAGCCTCGCTGGTCTTGCGCAGTTCGTCGCGCGAAGAGGCCCCCAGGGCCGCCGCGGCGACAAGGGTAACCACCGGCAGCAAGTGGCAAGCGCGCATATGTGGCACCCTCAGGAGCTACGTTTGGCGGTGAACTCCCGAGGGCCCTCCGGGCCGCCCTCGCGCTCGCGCGTGAACTTGATCTCGTCACCGGCCACTTTCCCCTTATAGAGGAACTTCATCGAGTTGCCGTTGAACTCCACCACCACCGTGAACGAGATCGCATCCCCCTCGACCTTCCCCTCCGAGATCTGTTGTTCCCCGCGTGGGGAAGTTACGGTGCCCGTAAGCTGGTTGCCCGCGGCCTTGAGGTTGAAGACCGCCTCGCGGGTCTCGCCGCCGCGGCCGGGAACCTGTGCCACCCACTTGCCCGCCACGTCCGCGGCCGAAGCCGCCGCGACGAGCACCAGAGCCAACACGAATAGTGAGCTGAAGCGCAGCGCTTTCATAAAGGAAGAGATGACGGCAGCGGCGGAAATGTTACGCACCGCCATTCGCCCTTTTCCATCACCGTTCCTCGGCCTCCGTACGCCGCCCGGACCGCTTCGAGGTTGCGAATGGGGAAGCCCGTGAGCGCCGCTCCTCCGCCGGGCTTCAGGATGCGGTCGATCTCCGGCGCCAGGGACGCCAGCGCCTCGGCGTTAATGTTGGCGACCACGAAATCGACCGCCGCCGTGCGGATGGCGCGGATGGAGCCGGCGAAGAGCCCCACCTGAATCCCTTCGCTGCGGAACCTGTCCCGGGCGGCGACGGCAGCCTCGAAATCGATGTCGCAGGCGTGGATGCGGCCGGCCCCCAGCAGCGCGGCGGCGACTGCCAGAATGCCGGAGCCGGTCCCGAGGTCGAGAACCGCCATCCCCGGGCGAAGCTGGCTCTCCATGGCTTCCAGAGCCAACTGGGTCGCGGGTCCCCATCCGGTGCCGCAGGCCAGGCCGGGCTGCATCTCGAGACGCAGGCGCCCGGGCGGCGTCGGATCCGCGCGCCAGGACGGGACCAGGTAGAACTTCGCGCTCACCAGCACCGGCTCCCACTTAGATTGCGCCTCCCCGACCCAATCCCGATCCTCGGCCGGCTCCCAGCGCGCCGGGCCCCACGCCGAGGCATCGAACGGCTGGTCGAAGAAAGCGCGGAGCGCCACGACGCCGCCCGGCACGTCCTCTTCGATGACACCGAGCGTGCCTCGCTCCCACAGCTCCGCGATCAGAGTGTCCTTCTCGGCTTGCCGGCACTCGAGTCGCAGTATGTGCATTCCTGTGGGAGGCGTTTCCGCCTGTCACGTTTCCGCCTGCCCCACCTACGGCATCAGCTGCAGATTGAACGTAACCAGGGCGCCGTCTCTGATCTGCAGACGCTGCTCGGTGCGCTTTCCGTCCTTGACCACGGCTAGCATGTAGCTGCCAATCGGCAGCACGAACGTGGCCGGCGTCTTTTCGGGGCGCGGCTGGTTGTCGATGAAGATCTCCGCGCCCGGCGGATCGCTCTCCACGCGAACCGTCCCCGTCGGCTGTGTCAGGGCGACGGTAAGCTGGCGAGGTCCGCTCACGTCCAGCATCCGATACTCCTGGCGGTATCCGGCGAGCGTGAGCGCGAGCGAGTGCGGGCCCTGCGCCACTTCGAGAGAGCAGGGCGAAACGCACACCAGCGAAGGGTCGCGATCGAACATTGCCTGCGCGCCGGGAGGGGTGGTCACGATCTGAATCGTGGCGAGCGCAGGCGCCGCCCGTTCCGCGGGCTTGGTGTGCGGCGGCTGGGCCGGTGTTTCGGCCAGCGGTGGCACGTGTGCGCTCTCGGGCGCCTCGACCCGCTTGGCGGCGGGCGATGGCTTCGCGGGTCCGGCAGGCGGCGTAGGCGCGGTGACCGCGGTCGCCGGCTCGCCCGCGGCAGGTTCCGTCAGCAACCACTTTTTCACTCCCAGGAACATGAGAGCCACAAGGCCGACCCCGAGGACCAGGCCCGCGATCATGCGCATGGCACGCCCGCCGGCGCTCGTCTTCGGCGGCTTCGGCTCCGGCTCCGCGTACGCCTGCGGCCGCGCCGCGAGCGCGCCGCCTACCACCACCTCGGTCGGCATGTTCTGGCCTGCGCCCCGCGCCAGCGCCTGCCAGCCCTTCTTGGAATTCAGCGCCGCCTCCAGGGCGTCGACGAACTCCAAGCAGTTGCCGTATCTCCTGGAGGAATCCTTCGACATCGCCCGCGTCAGGACCATCGAAACGGCGAAACCGAGCGTCGGGTTCAGGTGCTCGACCGGCGGCGGATCCTCCGAGACAATTTTGTACAGCACCGTGGTGAGTTGCTCGCCCGTGAACGGCTTCTCGCCCGTGAGCATCTCGTAAGCGACCACGGCGAGGGCGAACTGGTCGGCCTTGCCATCCACGACCTTGCCCTGCACCTGCTCCGGCGACATGTAGTTCGGCGTCCCCATCACCAGGCCGGTCTGGGTCAATTGGCTCGAGGTCGCGATCTTGGCGATGCCGAAGTCGGCGATCTTGACCGTGGCCTCGACGCCGATCATGATGTTGGCCGGCTTTATGTCGCGGTGGACGATCCCCTTCTTGTGCGCGTAATCGAGGGCCGCCGCGGTCTGGCGCAGGACGCCGAGGACTGTCTGCTGCCCGGGAGGGTTCGGGTCCGCCAGCATTTTTTCGAGCGTGGTCCCGTTGACGAACTCCATCGCGATGTACGTGATGTCGCCGTCCGTTCCCACGTCGTAGACCACCACGATGCCGGGATGAGAGAGGATGCCGGCCGATTGCGCTTCGCGGAACAGGCGCTCCTGCAGCCGGGCCCGCTCCGCCTGGTCGCTCAGATCGGCCAGCCGGATGGTCTTGATAGCGACCAGGCGGCCGATGGCGGGATCCTGCGCGCGATACACCACCCCCATCGCACCGCGCCCCAGTTCACCGATGATCTGATAGCGGCCAATCGCATCCATATCGCGCTGCCATTGTAGCGCAGACCCATACCCCAGCAGCACATTGAAACCCAAAATGCCTCCTCTGCGTCTATCTCCGTGAATCGGAAGAGGAGGGACCCGTGAGAACGAGGGTGGCCCGGAGAGAGAGCCGGACCGTGCTGGCAACCTTGGGACAACTCTGGTGCCGCACGATGCACAACGATGTCGCCTGGCCGGTGCAGGGACACTATCGGTGCCGCCGCTGCAACCGCGTGTACGAGATTCCCTGGGAAGATTCCGGCGCCCAGCCTGTCGCCCCGCCGCCCGCCCCCGAGCTCCGGGCCGTCAAGCCCATTTCCATCGCCGCCTGAGCGCCAGCACCGAACCGCGCGCGTCAGCAAGCGGACGCTCGAAGGCCTAGTCCCACCAGGCTGCGGTGAAGATGTTGAACTCGTAGCGGTCCTTGGCCTCGCGATCGGAGCAGAAGGCCAGCGTCTTGCCGTCCGGCGAGAACTCGGGGAACGACGTGAAGCCGCCGAAGCTGGTCACCTGCTGCAGGTCCGAGCCGTCCAGTTTCATCATGTAGAGCTCGAACTTGCGGCTGTCGCATTCCTGCTTGTTCGAGGCGAACAGGATGCGCTTGCCGTCCGGCGTGAAGGTGGGGGCGAAGCTGGCGCAGCCGAAGGCCGTGATGGCGCGCGCGTTGCCGCCGTCCGCGTCCGCCACCATGATTTCCATCTTCATCGGCGCCGTCGTGTTGTCCGCGAGCAACGCCTTATACCGCGCCGTTTCCTCGGGCGTCTTGGGGTAGTTGGCACGCCAGACGAGTTTCTTGCCGTCGCGCGAGAGCACGGAACCGCCGTCGTAACCCAACTTGCTGGTGAGCTGCTTCTTTCCCGAGCCGTCGGGCCGCATCTTCCAGACATCGAGGTCGCCGGAAGCGAGCGATGTGAAGACGATATCTCCGGTTTTCCAGTTGACCGTGCCCTCGGCGTCGTAGCCGGGCGCGTCAGTCAGCCGTTTCTCGATCTTGCCGCTGTCGTCGGCGAGAAAGATGTCGTACCCCGGAAAAACGCCCCAGACGTAGCCCTTGCTGCGGTCGGGATTGGTTGGGCACGCATCGGCGGCCAGGTGCGTCGAGGCATAGATGATGTGTTTGTTATCGCCCAGAAAGTAACCACAGGTGGTGCGGCCCTTGCCGGTCGAAACAAGATGCTGGTCCGAGCCATCCGCGTTCATGACAAACATCTGGTCGCACTCGTAGGGCGGTCTGGTGGATTGAAAGATGAGCCGCTTCCCGTCGGGCGCCCAGTAGGCCTCGGCATTCTGCCCGCCGTGGGTGAGCTGGTGGATGTCGGCGAGGTGGTTCGATTGCGCGGCGGCGATGGCGGCCGCGGCCAGTGACAGCAAGAGAACCTTGCGCATACTTCCTTATACTTCAGGGGCGCCGGGGCGCGCTACGGGGAACAACTGTTGGTATGATGAGGCTGAACTCCGGGCCTCCCGGCCCACTGGACTGAGAACACAATGAAGATCTTCAAGCGGGCGCTTGCGCCCATTCTATTCTGCGCATCGTGGGCCGTCTTCGCGGCGGACCCGGCTATCGACCCGAGCGTCTACCTGGACGATGTGAAATTTCTCGCCTCGCCGGAGTTGCGCGGCCGCGGCACCGGTTCGCCGGAACTGGAGAAAGCGGCCGACTTCATCGGCGGCAAGTTCCGTGAGTTTGGATTGAAGCCCGCCGACGGCAAGAGCTTCTACCAGTCCTTCTCCGTGGTGGTGGGCGCCACGTTGGGCAAAGACAATCGGTTTCAGTTCACCCAGGACGGGCGGCCCGCGACGTTGCGCTGTCCCGAGGATTTCGTCCCGCTGAACATCTCGTCATCGGGGAAGCTGGCCGGAGCGGTGGTCTTCGCCGGCTACGGAATCACCGCGCCCGAGTATCATTACGACGACTACGCGGGCCTGGACGTGAAGGGGAAAATCGTCTTGATCCTGCGCCACGAGCCGCAGGAGAACGACGAGCACAGCGTCTTCGCCGGCAAGAACTTCACGATGCACGCCACTTTCGCCAGCAAGGCGGCCAACGCCAAGGCACACGAGGCGGCGGGCGTGATCCTGATTTCGGACACCGCCGCCCACCACGGCGAGGCCAACGAGTTGGAGAAGATCGGCGCCGCCGAGGGCCCCACCGATGCCGGCATCGTGTTCATCGAGGTAAAGGCCGCGGACGCCGAGCCGTGGTTCAAAAGCGCGGGCAAGAGTCTGGACGACATCCAGGCGGGCATCGATAAGGACCTCAAGCCCGAGTCGTTCGCTTTTCCTGAAGCGCTGCGCGTGGACGCCGCGGTGGACCTGGAGCGGGAACGCAAGACCGTGCGCAACGTCGCCGCGCTGTTGCCCGGCACGACGGACGAGTACGTGATTCTGGGTGCTCACTACGACCATCTCGGCCTGGGCGGTCCGTATTCGTTGGCGCCCTCGATGACGGGCACGGTGCATCCCGGCGCCGACGACAACGCTTCGGGCGCCGCGGGCGTGATCGAGTTGGCGCGCTGGTTCTCGCACCAACCGCAACAGAAGCGGGGAATCCTGTTCCTGGAGTTCGCGGGCGAGGAGATGGGGCTGCTCGGATCGGCCTGGTACGCCGGCCATCCCGAGCTTCCGCTGGAGAAGGCGGCCGCCATGCTCAACATGGACATGATCGGCCGCGTGCGCGCCGACAAAATCTACATTGGCGGCGCGGGAACCGCAGCCAACTTCCGGCCGATGCTCGAAGAGGCCGCCGCGAAGGTCCACCTGAAGCCCGATTTGTCGGACAACGCCGGCTTCGAAGGGGCCAGCGACCACGTGTCCTTCGTCGCCAAGCAGGTGCCCGTGCTGTTCTTCTTCTCCGGCCTGCACGCCGACTATCACAAGCCCAGCGACACCTGGGACAAGATCGATGCGCCGGACGCCGCGAGAGTGCTGGATCTGGTGGCGGACGTGACGGAACAACTGCGTGAAGCGGGCGCGAAACCGGAGTTCGTTCGCGTGCTGGCGCAGCCGCACGCGGCCATGGCCGTTGGCCCGGTGGGCGGCTCGTCGGGTTACGGCCCCTATTTCGGCTCGGTGCCGGATTTCGGTGGAGAGGTCAAGGGCGTCAAGTTCGCCGATGTGCGCGAAGGCAGTCCGGCCGCCACAGCAGGCTTGAAGGGCGGCGACGTATTGGTGGAGTTCGACGGCAAAAAGATCGAGAACCTTTACGACTTCACCTACGCGCTACGAGCCAGGAAGCCGGGCGACGTAGTCAAAGTGAAGGTGATGCGCGGAGAGACGCCCATTGAGGTCATGGTGACGCTGACGAAGAGGCAATAAGGGGGCCGCTCCCTGACGGTCACGGTTCGGTGCTGAGGCTGGATTGCCCGCCGTCCGGGGTTCTGTCAGAATAGAGGTTTCGACTTCTCGCAGAGTTCCTGGAGGAAGAATCAGGTGGCAGACGGACGCAGCTCTATTTTTACGTCGGAATCGGTGACCGAGGGGCATCCCGATAAGATTGCCGATCAGATATCGGACGCGGTGCTGGATGCAGTGCTCGCGGAAGACCCCATGGGCCGTGTGGCATGCGAAGTGCTCGTGACCACCGGCCTGTGTCTCGTGGCCGGCGAGATTACGGCCAGTCCGAACTGCCATCTCGATGTGCAGAAACTGGCGCGCGACACCATACGCGACATCGGATATAACGATGCCCGCATGGGGTTCGACGCCGATACCTGCGGCGTGATCAACGCGGTCCAGAAGCAGTCGGGGGACATCGCCATGGGTGTCGATACCGGCGGCGCCGGCGACCAAGGGCTGATGTTCGGCTACGCCTGCAACGAAACCCCGGAACTGATGCCGCTGCCCATCACCCTTGCGCACAAGCTGTGTCAGCGGCTGAGCGAGGTGCGGCGCCAGGGACTGGTCGATTTCCTGCGGCCGGACGGCAAGTCGCAGGTCAGCGTGGAATACGTCGACGGGCGGCCCAAGCGCATCACCGCCATTGTGGTCTCGACGCAGCATAGTCCCGAGATTTCGCACGAAGCGCTGTGCGCCGAGGTGAGGCGGCTGGTCATCGACCCGGTGATTCCGGCGGACATGGTGGATGCCGAGACGAAGTATCACATCAACCCGACGGGGCGGTTCGTGGTTGGCGGCCCGCACGGCGACACCGGGCTGACCGGGCGGAAGATCATCGTCGATACCTACGGCGGGATGGGACGGCACGGCGGCGGCGCGTTCTCGGGCAAGGACCCGACGAAGGTGGACCGTTCGGCGTGCTACATGGCGCGTCACATCGCCAAGAACATCGTCGCGGCCGGCCTGGCCAGCCGTTGCGAGGTACAACTCGCCTACGCCATCGGCGTCGCGGACCCGGTGTCGGTTTCGGTGAACACGTATGGCACGGGACAGATTGACGAGCAGCGGCTGGTCGAACTGGTCCGCGCGAATTTCCCGCTCACGCCGCGCGGCATGATCGACTACCTGCGCCTGCGCCGGCCGATTTATCGCAAGACCGCCGCGTTCGGCCATTTCGGCCGTACGGAAGAGAGTTTCACGTGGGAAGCCACGAACAAGGCCGCTGTGCTGCGCGAAGAAGCGCGGCTGTCGGCGGCCCAGGTATAGCGCCGTAAGGAGACCCATGTCCACTCATCCGCAGATTACGATCGAACACGACGTCAAAGACATTTCGCTGGCCGATCTCGGCAAGCGGCGCACGGAATGGGCTTTCCAGTCCATGCCGGTGCTCCAGACCATCCGCAAGCAGTTCATCAAGACGCAGCCGCTGGCGGGCATTCGCATCGGCGCCTGTCTGCACGTGACCACCGAGACCGCGAACCTGATGATCACGCTACGCGACGGCGGCGCGCTACCGGTGCTCTGTGCGTCCAATCCGCTTTCCACTCAGGACGACGTGGCCGCGACGCTGGTGCGGGACTACGGCATTCCGGTCTTCGCCATCAAGGGCGAGACCAACGAGAGCTACTACTCGCACATCCTGGCGTGCATCGATTCCAAGCCGCAGATCACCATGGACGACGGCTGCGACCTGGTCACCGTGCTGCACACCAAGCGGCAGGACGCCCTCGCGGACGTGTTCGGCGGCACCGAGGAAACCACCACGGGCGTGATCCGTCTGCGGGCCATGAGCAAGGAAGGCGTGCTGCGGTATCCGGTGATCGCCATCAACGACGCCCTGACCAAGCACCTGTTCGACAACCGCTACGGCACCGGCCAGAGCACGCTCGACGGCATCATCCGCGCGACCAACGTCCTGCTGGCGGGGCTCACCGTGGTGGTGGCGGGCTACGGATGGTGCGGGCGCGGCTTCGCCAATCGCGCGCGGGGCCTGGGCGCCAACGTCATCGTGACGGAGATCGATCCGACCAAGGCCATCGAGGCCGTGATGGACGGCTTCCGCGTGATGTCGATGCTCGAGGCCGCCGAGATCGGCGACCTGTTCGTCACCCTCACCGGCAACAAGAGCGTGATCGCACGCGAGCACTTCGAGCGCATCAAGAGCGGCGCGATCGTGTGCAACTCCGGCCACTTCAATGTCGAGATTGACCTCGAAGCGCTGGGTAAAATGGCGTCTTCCCGGCACCAGGTTCGCGAGTATGTCGAAGAGTTCGCTCTTCGCGACGGGCGGCGGGTGTACGTGCTGGGCGAAGGCCGGCTGATCAACCTGGCCGCGGCGGAGGGCCATCCCGCCTCGGTGATGGACATGAGCTTTGCCAACCAGGCGCAGGCCGTCGAGTATCTGGTCCAGCACCACGCGGAGATGGAGAAGCGCGTCCACGCGGTCCCCGAGGACCTGGACAAGAAGGTCGCCCGCATGAAACTCGAATCCATGGGGGTCAAGATCGACCGGCTGACTCCGGAGCAGGAACGGTACCTGGCGAGCTGGTCGGAAGGAACGTAGAAGCGGTCGATGGCCGATGGTCGATAGTGGATGGCTTGCGGACCACCGCGAGTGGAGACACCTTTGGCAGATCCTCAGAGCACTAAGCAGTCACTCGAAATTACAGTTCCGGCGAATGAGGTGGAAGCGGAGACGGCACGGGTCGTCGAATCGCTGCAGAAGAAGATACGCCTGCCCGGATTCCGGCCGGGTAAGGTTCCGCTGGATCTGATCCGCCACCGCTACCAGGAGGACGTCCGCCACGAGGTGATCGAGAAGCTCATCCCGCGGCATTTCTTCAAGAGGGCCGAGGCCGAGGGGCTGGCCGTCGTGGGCAGGCCCAACGTCAGCGAGGTGAAGCTCGAAGCCGGCGCGCCTTTGGTCTTCAAGGCCGAGTTCGAAGTGGCGCCCACTATCGAGCTCAAGGGCTACCAGGAAGTCACCATCCCTTACCAGGATCCCGAGATCGCGGAGGAAGACGTCGCGAAGCGGATCGAGCAACTGCGCGAGCAGAAGGCCGACTACGCCAACGTTGACCCGCGGCCTGTCGAGAGCGGAGACCACGCCGTGGTGGCGCTCGAGAGCCTGGCCGGCGCTCCGGGCCAGCCGATCAAGCAGGACGAACTGACGCTGCACGTCGGCGGCGAGGATACGCTCGGCGACTTCAGCGACAACCTGATGGGCATGACGCCGGGCGAGACGAAGGAATTCGACGTCCGCTACCCGGAGGACTACGGGCAGCCCAAGCTGGCGGGCAAGACGATTCGCTTCCGCGCCACGCTCAAGGGCATCCGTCACAAGGAACTGCCCGAGCTCAACGACGAGTTCGCGCGGGACCTGGGCGACTATCAGAACCTGGAGGAGCTGCGCGAGGCGGTGCGTAAGTCGCTCTTCGCCGAGCGCCAGTACTTCGCCAAGCAGGAAGCCAAGGGCAAGATCGTGGACGCGCTGGTGGAGAGCCACGAGTTCCCCGTCCCCGAGGCGTTCATCGAGCGGCAGATCGAGGCCGAAGTGGAGCGCAACCTGCGCATGCTCGCGGCCGAGGGCGTGGACCCGCGGTCGATCAAGCTGGATTGGGAGAAGGTGAAGGCGACGCAGCGCGACAAGGCGGTTCACGACGTGAAGGCGTCGCTGCTGCTGGACAAGATCGCCGATGCCGAGCAGATCCACGCCACACAGGAAGACGTGGACCGCGAGGTGCAGCGCATCGCGCGCCAGGAGCGCGAGCCGGTTGCCGCGACCCGCAAGCGGCTGGAGAAGGACGACGGAATCCGCCGGATCGCCAACCACATCCGCACCGAGAGGACGCTGGACTTCCTGTTCGAGCACGCGCGCAAAGAGGCGGCTGGGGCGTAAGGGGGCCGCCTTCGGCGGCCGCTCGTTGCTCGTCGCCCGTCGCCAGGCGGGGTCTTACCCATGCGAGGCCATTTCACGAGGCGCGAAATCTTTCGGGGAGTCGCCGGCCTGTGCTGCGCCGGCATTGCGCGCGGTCAGGACGAGCCTCGCTATTCCGCGGAAGTGAAAGTCGTCAACGTTCTGGCGACGGTTCGGACCAAGGCCGGAGCTCTGGTCGGCAATCTCGGTCAGGACGATTTCTCGGTGGCGGAAGACGGCCGCCCGCAAACCATCCGCTATTTCGCGCGCGAGAGCGATCTGCCGCTGACGCTCGGTCTGATGGTGGACACCAGCGGCAGCCAGCGGCACCTCCTGGACGCCGAGCGCGGCGCCAGTATGCGATTCCTCGACCAGGTGGTGCGGGAGAACAAGGACCAGGTGTTCATCATGCAGTTCGACACCACCGCGTTCATGCGCCAGTCCCTCACCTCTTCCGTCGCGAAGCTGGAGGACGCGCTGGCCTATGTGGATACCGAGACCAAGGACCAGATGCGCCGGCAGGGTGGCGGGGGCACCGTGCTTTACGATGCCGTCGTCACGGCGTGCGCTGACGTCATGAAGAAGCTGACCGGGAGGAAGGCTCTCATCGTGCTCTCCGACGGCGTGGATGTCGGGAGCGACGGCACTCTCGAGGACGCGGTGGAGGCGGCGGAGCGCTCCGATACGCTCATCTACTCGATCCTCTATTCCGATCCGGGCGCTTACGGACTTTTCGGAGGCGGCGGCGACGGCCGGCGCGTCATGGAAAAGATGGCGAACGAGACAGGCGGCAGCTTTTTCGAAGTGTCGAAGAAACACGGCGTCGGTGAAATGTTCGAGGTGCTGCAGCAGGAGCTGCGCACCCAGTACAGTCTGGGCTACGTGTCGGACAAGCCGGTGAGGGTGTCCGAGTTTCGCGCCATCGAACTGACGGTCAGGCAGAAGGGGCTGGTGGTGCAGGCGCGGCGGCGGTATTGGGCGAAGAGGTAGAGGCGGGCTACGGCTCCGGACGATCGTCCACGGGGCAAACCTTCGGACAGGCACCAATTTCGCAACGGCGGCGAAATTAGGATCCAGTCCCCGGTTTGCGGTTTACGCCAGTTGGCGAAGGACGTAGGGCAGGATTCCTCCGTTGCGGTAATACTCGCCTTCCTGGGGCGTGTCGACCCTTACCAGGGCTTCGAAGCAGCGCTCGGCGCCGTCGTCCGCCACGGCGCGCACTCGGGCGCGGCGCGATCCGGCGAGCGCCTCGCGAATCCCATCGATGGCATAGGTCTCGCGGCCGGTGAGGCCTAGCGTCGCCGCGTTTTCGCCCGGCAGGAATTCGAGCGGCAGCACTCCCATCCCCACCAGGTTCGAACGGTGTATGCGCTCGTAGCTCTCCGCGATCACGGCGCGCACGCCCAGCAGGTTGACGCCCTTGGCCGCCCAGTCGCGCGAGGAGCCGGAGCCGTATTCCTTGCCGGCGAGGATCAGCAGCGGCACACCATCCTGCCGGTAGCGCAGGGACGCGTCGTAGATGAACATCACCTCGCCAGCGGGCAGGTGCGCGGTCCAGCCGCCTTCGGTGCCGGGCGCGAGCTGGTTGCGGAGGCGGATGTTGGCCAGCGTCCCGCGCACCATCACCTCGTGGTTGCCGCGGCGCGAGCCGTAGGAATTGAAGTCGCGCGGCTGGACTCCGTGCCCGACCAGGTACTGCCCGGCCGGGCTTTTAACCGGGATCGAACCCGCGGGAGAAATGTGGTCGGTGGTGATGGAATCGCCGAGCAGGGCCAGCACGCGCATGCCGGCGAGGTCCTGCACGAAAGTTTCCGGATCGGCCATCTCGTCGAAGTAGGGAGGGCGCTTGATGTAGGTGGAGGCGTCGCTCCAGGCGAACAGGCCACCGTGCGGCACGGGCATCGCTTTCCACGTCGCGTCGCCCTCGAAGACCTCCGCATATTGCTTGTGGAACATTTCGGTGCGGACGGAGCTGGCCAGCAAGTCGCGGATTTCCTGTGGCGAGGGCCAGATTTCGCGGAGGTACACGGGGCGGCTGTGGCCATCGTTTCCCAGCGGTTCCTGCTGGAGGTCGATATCCACCGAGCCCGCAAGCGCGTAGGCGACCACCAGCGGCGGAGAAGCCAGATAGTTGGCCTTGACGTGCGGGTTGATGCGGCCCTCGAAGTTGCGGTTGCCGCTCAGGACCGCTGCCACTACGAGCTTCTCGCGCTCGATCGCGTCGGCGACCGGCTTGGGCAGCGGTCCGCTATTGCCGATGCAGGTGGTGCAGCCGAAGCCGACCAGATTGAATCCCAACTCCTCCAGGTACGGGACCAGGCCCGCTTGCTGTAGGTAATCCATCACTACCTTGGAGCCCGGCGCGAGGCTGGTCTTGACCCAGGGCTTGCTCTTGAGGCCGCGCTCGACGGCCTTCTTCGCGAGCAGGCCGGCGCCCAGCATCACGGACGGGTTCGACGTATTGGTGCAGCTTGTGATGGCCGCGATCACGACCGCGCCGTCCTTGAGCTCGGCGGTTTCGCGCGGCGCGGCGCCGAGGAAGGCGGCGAAGTTGGCCTTCACGTCGGGCAGGCGGATGCGGTCCTGCGGGCGCTTGGGACCGGCGAGCGAGGTGACGACGGTCGAGAGATCGAGCTCGATCACATCGGAGAAAACCGGCTCGGGGGCGGTGGCGGTGTGGAAGAAGCCGGCCTCCTTGGCGTAGGCCTCAACGAGCGAGACCAGTTCGGGCGGGCGGTTGGTGAGGCGCAGGTAGCGCAGCGTTTCGGAATCCACCGGGAAGTAGCCCGCCGTGGCTCCATACTCGGGCGCCATGTTGGCGATGGTGGCGCGGTCGGCCACGCTCAGCTCCGCCAGACCGGGTCCGAAGTACTCGACGAACTTGCCGACCACGCGCTTCTTGCGCAGGATCTCGGTGACGGTCAGCACCAGGTCGGTGGCGGTGGAGCCTTCCGGCAGGTTGCCCTTGAGGCGGAAGCCCACCACTTCGGGCAGGAGCATGGAGACGGGCTGGCCCAGCATGCAGGCCTCGGCCTCGATGCCGCCGACGCCCCAGCCGAGAACGCCGAGGCCGTTGATCATGGTGGTGTGGGAATCGGTCCCCACTAGCGTGTCCGGGTAGGCGAGCAGGCGGCCGTCGCGCTCGGCGGTGAAGACCACGGGCGCCAGGTATTCCAGATTCACCTGGTGGACGATGCCGGTATCGGGCGGCACCACGCGGAAGTTTCGGAACGCCGACTGGCCCCAGCGCAGGAGCGCATACCGTTCCTGGTTGCGCTGGAATTCGAGCAGGGCGTTGGCGGCGAAGGCGCCCGATGTGCCGAACTCGTCCACCTGCACGGAGTGGTCGATGACCAGGTCGGCGGGGATGAGCGGGTTGGCGCGGTCGGGATCGCTGCCCATTCGCTTGAGCGCGTCGCGCATGGCGGCGAGGTCCACCACGCAGGGGACTCCGGTGAAATCCTGGAGCAGCACGCGCGCGGGCATGAAAGCGATCTCGCGCGGTTCGGCGCTGGCGCGGCGGGCGACGAATTCGATGTCGGCGGCCTTGACGGTGCGTCCGTCCTCGTGGCGCAACAGGTTTTCGAGCAGGACGCGGATCGAATAGGGGAGGCGGGAAACGCTTCCCAAGCCGGCCTTCTCGATGGCGGCGAGGGAGTAGATTTCGTAAGTGCGGCCATCGAGGCGCAGAGCGGTCCTGGAGGAAAAACTGTTGGTGGATGACATTCTGACTATATTCTATCGCCCGCCGCCCGTGACGCGGCCGGGCCCGCCGCCGTCTTCCGGCACTGGCGCGATAGACTAGTCTTCAGAACCTCAGGAGGGGAGTTTCATCCATGACTTATTACGGAGCAAGAGAGCTGGCGCGATCGTTCCGCACGGTCCGCGGCAATACGATCAAACTTGCGGAGGAGATCCCGGAAGAGAAGTACGGCTTTCGTCCGGCGGAGGGATGCCGCTCGGTAGCGGAGACGCTGGTGCACATCGCGGTGATGACGCGCATGGCGGAGCAGATCCATGCCATCGAGCACCGCAGCACGACGGTCGGTTTCGATTTCTTCGCGCTCGGGGCTAAGCTGCAAGCGGAGGTGAAGACGCCGCGCACAAAGGCGCAGGTGCTGGAACTGTTGCGCACGGAGGGCGAGAAGTTCGCCAAGATTCTGGACGGCGCCTCGGAGGACTTTCTGGGCGAGCAGGTCGAGTATCCGGAAGGGATGGAGCCGCGGGTGAAATCGCGGTTCGAAATGCTGATGGCGGCCAAGGAACACGAGATGCATCATCGCGGGCAACTGATGGTGGTCGAGCGGATGCTCGGCATCACGCCGCACCTCACGCGGCACATGGACGAGCGGATCGCGGCGATGCGGGCGGCACAGGCGGGCCGCTAGGTTCGTTTACCGCTTGCTGGCGCGCGCGGCTCGGAACGGAGCCGCGATCGCGAGGGAGCGGTGTTCAAGGGACTTCAGAGACACCACGCGTCATGCCAGTAAAACAGCTCCCACCGAACGCCAATCTCGACCATCTCAAGTATCAGGCGAAGGACCTGATCAAGGAGCATGGTTCACGCGAACCGCAGGCGGCCCAGCGAATCCGCGAGTTTCATCCTCGTTTCGGGAAGGCGACGGACCGCGAGATCTTCGACGCCCCGCTGCGGCTCAGCGACGCTCAACTCGTGATCGCCCGAGAACGTGGATTCGAGAGTTGGACAGCGTTGAAGAGGCACCTGGAGAGTACCGCGCTCGCCGCCAGTATGAGCCTCGCTCTCGACGACCGCATCGAAGACCAGACATTTCGCCGGGCGGTTGAACTCCTCGATGCGGGCGATGTCGACGGTCTGCGCGCGCACCTCGACACGCATCGGGGTCTGATCCATCAGCGTGTGGTGCTCGAGGGCCGAAATTACTTCCGCAATCCGGCGCTGCTGGCGTTTGTGGCGGAGAATCCGACTCGACACGGGAAATTGCCGCCCAATATCCTCGAGGTAACCAGGGCCATCCTGGATGCGGGCGCGAAGAGCGACCAGGCGGCGTTGAACGAAACACTCGGACTGGTGTCGTCGGGCAGCGTTGCTCGCGAATGCGGCGTGCAGATCGCGCTCATCGATCTCCTCTGCGCATACGGAGCGCACCCCGACAGCGGCATGGCGCCCACTCTTCCTCACGGGGAATTTGAAGCGGCGAACGCGCTGATCCGGAACGGCGCCCGGATAGACCTCACCGTCGCCGCGGCGCTGGGGCGTCTTGAAGACGCGCGCGGATTGCTGGCGACCGCCAGCAGCGAGGAGCGGCACGGAGCCCTCGCGCTGGCGGCGCATTTTGGTCATACGGAGATCGTGCGATGGCTGCTGGACGCCGGAGAGGACCCGAACCGTTACAACCCGGTGGGAATCCATTCGCACTCGACCCCGCTGCACCAGGCCGCCCTGGCCGGACACTTCGACGTTGTCCGGCTCCTGGTGGAACGCGGCGCGCGGCTGGATTTGACGGACACGATGTGGCAGGGTACGGCAGAGGGCTGGGCAACGCACGCGGGCAAGACCGAAATCGCGGAGTACCTGCGCGCGAGGAGAGGCTAGCGGCGCTTCACGCCTCTGGCGCCGCGAGCAACGCCGCCAATATCGGATTCAGCGCCGACGCAAACGGATTGGCGACCGTGACTCCGCGCCAGGTGAACCCTTCCTGGAGATCTTCCGATAGGAGCAAGCGGCAGCCGGCGTCCGCCGAAGCGGCCAGCACGACCGAGTCCCAGATCGTGAGGCCATGGTCGGATGCCAGATCCATTGCGTCGATGATCACGGCGGCGGACGTGTCGACAACCGCATATGCGTCGCGCCAGCTCAGCACAGCCTCTCGCGCGCGACTTGGGCGCCGCTTGGCTTTTCGAACAAGTACATTAAAGAGCTCGCCCAACGTCTGAGCCGGCAGCACGATAGCCCCCGGTGGCAATCGCTGGAGCAGCTTCAGGGCCCGGTCTCGCATGGGCGCGCCGTTGGTTCCTTCGCCGTAGGCCAGAACGTTCGTGTCCAGCGCGATCCTCATGAGGCGTCGTCGTACAGTTCGTCACGCGTCCAGCGGCCGGCGTTCACAACTCGTTCTTTACGGAGCCGGGCGATGAGGGCGGAGCGCGCGCCTTCTGCGGCCCGCTCGTCGTCGGCCACGGGCGAGATCTTCGCCACGGGCTTGCCGTGACTGGTCACGACAACGCTTCGGCCCTTCTTTACGGTTCGCAGGAGTTCCGAGAACCGGCGATTGGCGTCCGAGGCCGAGATTGCCTTGTCCATGGTTGTCTCAACAATGTAGTGACATTCACTACTATAGCATCTGCGACCACCAAAGGGGGTTCTGCGAATCGAGACCGCTTCACGGATGGGACGGGCGGAGCCGTATTATACGAGAGTAACTTGTCCGAAAAGCCCCACCTCGCTACAATGGGGCCCGAGCTTCAGCATGGTTCAGGGTCGCGTGAAGAGAGCCGTCGCGTGGGCAGTGGCGCTGGGGGCCATCCTCTTGGGGGTTCTCGGTATGATCGCCGGCACTGCGGATTGGAGTCCGGCGAAGAAGGTCATGTTCAGCTGCGTGGTAGCCCTGCTTTTCCCGCTCGCCTATGCCGTGGAGAAGCGGCTGAAACTGTTGCATTACATATGCCCTGAGTGCAAGTGCGTCGTCACGAATGTGCACCTTAAGAAGTGGCTGGGGGTCAAAGTTTGTCCTGCCGGCCACAGGGTCTACAAAGCCGTTTGGCGAATTGCAGCCTTTGTCGAAGGCCTGTGTGAGGCGGTGGTTTTGACCTTCTTTGTAATGGCCTCGATCGCGCTTATACAACCTCGAGTGGTTGGCCCTGCGGCGTTGATCGCCATAGCAGCCTGGGCTTTGCACGACCTTGCGCGGGCCAGGAAGCTCTCAACGAAGGGAGGCGCCGGGGCTGAACTTGCACCTTCCATGCGTGCTCACGCGATCGGCCGGCTCGCGCTGCTGGTTGCACTGGTAGTAGTATCCTGTCTCCGTGGGCCAGGGCGCCACACGGGACGCCGGGCGGGTAAGGACGGCGCCTACATATACTCGGGAACTTCGATGCCCAGCACGGCCAGCGTGCGCTCGAGCTGGCTGCGGACGTAGCCAGTGAGCCACAGCAGGAAGATTTTGCGCTCGCGGTTCTCTTCGGTGATGACGGGGTAGGCGTGGTAGAAGTTGTTAAACGCCTGGGCGAGCTGGAAAGCGTATCGAGCAACGTGGGCGGGCTCGCCGGCGGCGGCCGCGCGCTCGATGGTCCAATCGGCTTTCGAGGCTGCCAGGGCCAGCTGCCAGAGATCTTCGTTCGCTAGTTGCCGCGCGAAGGCCCCGCGCCCGAGCTCGCTCGCGAAATCGGGGATGGCTTCGCCGCGCTCTTCGAGTTTGCGCCAGATGTTGCGGGCGCGCACGGCCGCGTATTGCACGTAGGGGCCGGTTTCGCCCTCGAAGCTCAGCGCTTCCTGGAAATCGAAAGCGATGACGGTGTTGCGCGTGAACTTCAGCAGGAAATAGCGCAACGCTCCTACCGCGAGTTGCGTCGCGACGTGGCGCTGTTTTTCCGCCGCGTCTTCGGGGTGGCGCGAGGCGACCTCGGCCAGCGCCTCCTCGATCAGCTTGTCGATGAGGTCGTCGGCCTTCACTCCGCGGCCCTTGCGGCCGGCCATTTCGACGTAGGGACGGCGGCGCTCCTCTTCCGAGAGCTCGATGCCCAGCTCGGCGCAGCTTCGCGGCGAGAGGGCCACCATCTCGTAGGAGAAATGCACGGACCGCGCGGCCTGGTCGGTGAAGCCTAACTGGCGCAGGCCTGCCATCACCACGTCCTGCAGATAGCTCTGGCGCGAATCGATCACATTGTAGACGCGCGTGCCGTGTCCGAAGGTGGGCCCGCCGGGCGGCTGCGGTTCGGCGGTCGAGACCCAGACCATGTGGCCGCCGTAGGCCAGCCACGGGCGGTAGAAGAAATCCTTGCCGAGCAGGCCGAACTTCCAGAGCTGATAGGCGATGTCCTTGCCGACGTAGGTGACGGTGCCGTTCGAGCGCACGATGACCTTGTTGTCCTCGTTGGCGGTGTCGCCGGAGAACGCGGCCGCCGGCATCACATAGCAGCCGGCGTTCTTGCCCTCGGTCTCCAGGTAAATCGCCTGGCGCTGCTTGAGCAGATCGAAGGCCGTCTCCCAGAACTTCAGGTGCAGGATTTCGCTCTCGCGCGGGAGCACGTCGTAGACGATGCCCAGGCGCCACATGGTGGTCAGGTGGCAACGCACGATCGCTTCCGAGATCAGCACCGCGAGCTGGTAGATCTCGCCCTCGCCGGCTTCGATGGCGTGTAGCGTCTCGGCGCGCCAGGCGAGCGCGGGCGGGTTGTCGCGGTAATGCGTGCCCACGCGGGCGTAGAGGTCCCAGCAGACGTAATCGAAACGCTCGGCGAGGATCAGCTTCTCGACCTCGGCGGCGGTCTTCTGTTCCAGAAAATGGAAGCCCACGACGACGTCGGCGACCTGGACGCCGGTGTTGTCGATGTAGTTCTGCACCTCGACGCGGCGGCCGCGCGCGCGCAGCATGCGGACGAAGGTGTCGCCCAGGACGGCGTTGCGCAGGTGGCCGATGTGGGCGGCCTTGTTGGGATTGATGTTGGTGTGCTCGACGATGATCTTGTCGGCGGTTTCGGTGGGCGGCCCGGCGGGCTGGAGCAACGATCCGCCGAAGGCGCCGCGGTCCAGGCGCACGTTGATGTAGCCGTTGCCGGCCACTTCGAGCGAGGCGATGCCGGGAATCGCGCCCAGGCCCGCGGCGATCTCGGTGCCGATGGTCCTGGGGGGCTGGCGCAACTGGCGCGCGAGATGGAAGGCGACGGGCAGAGCCAGGTCGCCGAAGCGCGGTTCCTTGGGCTGCTCGACCGCGATGGCGGCGTCGATGCCGTAGCGCTCGCGGACATGGCGGGACACGTTGTCCAGAAGGAGTGTTTCGAGTCGATGGAACACGGTGAAAGACGAGTATAGCGAAGAGGCCCGTCGCTCGTCGCCTGTCGCCCGTCGCAAACAGCGGCGCCGCTTCGCGGCCGCTTCTATCGCTCGCTCGCGGGGGACTGGGTGCGCAGCGTGATTGTTGCCGTCTGCTTGTCGCCGAGGTTCACTTCGTCGCCGGCGGCCAGGCGCTGGAGCAGATTCGGGTCGTCGGCCCACAAGGCGCCCTTCGGGTAAGCCGTGACGCGGTAGGTCCCCGGCAGCAGGCCGGAGATGGTCGCTCGGCCGTCTTTGCCGGACTTGGTCCGGCGCAGGATGTCCGACGCGTAGCGTAGCGCCTCATCCGTTACGCCGGCAGGGACGAGCAGGAGAGTGGCCTCCACTGCGGGCTGGTCACCGTCGGTCACGGTTGCCGCTATCGCGGAGTTGGCGGGTGCGAGCTTGATCTCCAGTTTTTGGCCGGCAGCTCCGGCGTCGATGACCACCATGTCATATGCCGCCGGCACGCCGTTGTAGCGGACTTCGGAGGTGGCGTATCCCTGGGGCGGCGAGAGGATCCGCACGTGGTATCTGGATGGCGCGACTCTCTCGATGGTGAATGTGCCGTCCGTAGGTGCGACGGGCGCGGGGTCCGGGTCTCGCCCAACGAAACGAATGAGCGAATCCAACTGCACCCGCGCGCCGGCTCCGGGCAGCGCTGGTTTCTCGGGATCGTCGTCGCGTCCTTCCATGCGCACACGGCCGTTGAGGGACAGGCCCTTGGTGAGGACCAGGTCCAGACCGTCCTGGTTCTCCTCGCCGACTTCGATTGTCATGAGGGCCTGTTTCTCGGGCGTCAGAGCGCGCAGTTCGTAGGCGCCCGGGGACAGGTTGGCGATCTCGAATTCGGACCCCACCTTGACGTCCCCCTGCGCGGCGAAGCTGGACTCCGACAGACCGATGCGTCCGGTGAGCCGGTCAAGGAGGAGATGCACCTCGGTGTTCGCCGCGGCCTCCTCGTCGAGCACGTGCCCGCGAAGCGATGCGATCCTCTTCTTCGAGAGCCTGATTTCGACGCCTTCAAGACCGGCTCCGGGCGCTACGTGAACGGTGGCGGCCTCTTCGCGGCGATCGACTCCCGGGTACCAGGTGGGCGCATAGCCGTATTGGACGGCGTGCCGGAAATCCTCGACAGGCCTGGGCGATTCGATCCTGTTGGCGTGAGGCGGGCGGACCTCGAGGAGATAGTCGCCCGGTGCGATGCGATCGAGGCTGAAGCGGCCGTCCTTGCCGCTGGTCGCGTCGCCCCCCGTGAGGGTAGGGTCCGATCCGGCGGACTGACGGCGCGCGGCCATCACCTGGAAACCCTGTAGGGGCTCTCGGGTGTCAGCGTCGATGAGACGGCCGCGGAGCCCTGACTCGCGGACGAGCTTGAACAGCAAACCCGTCTTCGGCTCGCCCGGCTTCAGCTCGAAGGTGTGGCCGGTGCCGCCGATGACGATTGGCGGCTTCACGTAGCCGGTGGCGTCGACAAACAGCGTTACCTGCACAGGCCCGCCAAAGCGCAGCTGGAACCGGCCGTCGGTTCCCGTCAGCACAGCGACGGGATCGGCCGCGGGGTCCTGATCGCCGGCCGCCGGCTGCGTATCCAGCACGGTCGGGATCTTTGCCCCCCACAATCCATCGGCGCCTCCGGTGCGCATGGCGATCACGCGCGCGCCGGGGACTGGCAGGCCGGTTGACGCGTCCACGACCTCGCCCTCGATTGTCGAGAGCTGGTGGGGTTGCTGGGCGAGCAGAAGCGTGGTGGAGAGCGCGAGGAGCAGCCTCACTCGACGATTTTACCGCTCGCCACCAGGATGAGGGCCGACCGATTGCCTTCGACTCCTGCCCTGCCGACAACAGCCTGTTGACCCACCTTGATATCCACGTTGATGCTGAATCCAGCGTTCGTAGATCCTACCCAGGCCTGGAAGCGCGAGTTGTCGATGCGGATCGTGGCTGGTGTCGTCTCGGACGAAACGAACGCCTGCAGATTCAGATGGTAGCCAGCAGTGCCATTGGGCACTTGCGCCTGACCGGATGCCTCGGCCCGTTCCCCGCTGCGGGTGCGGATAAAGGCCGTGTCGAACAGCCGAAAACCCTCGAACCCGAAGAGGCTTTTGAGCTGGGCGACTACGGGCTTGAGTTCGGCCGGGAGCGCGGCCGATTCCGCTGCAGGTTCCTTGGTCGCTTCGAGGATGTAGAACGTCAGCTCGACATTCTTCGCCACGGGTGTAGCGGCATCCAGCTCTTTGGCCACCTGTTCGACGGCCGGCATCAGCGAAGGGACGGCTCTGACGACGAGCGTGGATGAGGCGGTGTCACGGACCACGTTGCCGTCGCCGACAACCATCGTCAGACTCCGTTCGACGCGTTCCAGGTTGACCGGTTTTACCGTAATGACCTTGACGGTCTTTTCCTGCGCCCAGGCGCCGGTGGCCAGGAGCGTTGCGAGCAGAGCGAGTGTGGTTTTCATTTCAGTTTCCTTTCTCTTCGACAATCCAATAAATGACCACGTTCGGGTCGGGCGTTTCGAGCTTCACGAGCAGTGGTTCGGCGGCCGGCGCGGGCGCGCGGCGGTGGCGCGGGTGCCGGTGCGCTACGGGCGCGGGCTGTGGCGGGTGCGGCAGGGCGTTTAGGCCGGGCGACGCGGGCGGACGCGCCTGCGCCACGGGTGATTCGGCAGGCGGGCGATGGACGATGCGAGGAACGGCGAAGAGGGCCACGAGAGCCATCACCGCGGCCGCGGCCCAGGTCCAGCGCCACGCCAGGATACGCCGCTGTGGTTGGGCTTCGATGCGTGCCAGCAGGCCGCGGCGCCAGCGCTCCAGGGCCTCCTCATCGCGGCCGTCAAGACCGGCTCCGGCCAGCGCTTTCAGGCCCGCCTGTGACTCGCCGATGTCGCGGGCCAGTTCGCGGCACGGCGCGCAGGCTTCGAGGTGCGCCTGTAAACGCTCCGTTTCGGGCGGCGTGAGGTCGCCCCCGGCATCGAGCGCGATGAGCTTCTCGAACGTTTCGCAACTCATGTTCGTTCCCTCCGGAAGCGCTCCGTGAGCTTCAGGATTTTCAGCCGCGCGCTGCTGACCTGCGAGCGCACCGTGGCCTCGGACGAGTTCAAGATCCGCGCGACCTCGGCGGCGGGCAAACCTTCCAGATCGCGTAGGACCAGGGCCGCGCGCTCCTTCTCGGGGAGCTTGCGCAGGACGGCCCGCAGGATGCGGCGCTCTTCAGCCGAACGGGCGGTGCGCTCCGGGCCGCAGGCAGGATCGGCGGCATTGACATCGAGTTCGGCGTGCTGGGGACGCTTCCGGGCCATGTCGCGGCATACGTTCACGGTCATGCGGTAGAGCCAGGGCGCCAGTTCGAGCGCGTCGTCGAAGCGCCCCAGGTACCGGTGCAGCCGGACGAAGACCTCCTGCGCCGCGTCCTGCGCGTCTTCCCAGCGGCCGAGCAGGTGGAGGGCGGTGAGCAGCACGCGGCGCTCGTGGCGCAGGATGACCTGCTCGAACGCGGCCCGGTCGCCCGCCTTGGCGTCCCGGAGCAGGCTGCCTTCACCGGCCGCCATCATGGACTCGATCATGGGAGCCTGTCCGAGGGCACACACTAGGAGATACTGCCGGAGGGCCTGAAACGTGGAGGCTCTTTTTGCGGGAAAAGAGGTGGTCACCCGGCGGCGGGTTTCGGCATCCAATCTCTGGAGGCCGAAGTATGGTCAAAGCGCTGAAGTTTGCGGTGGTTGCCGCGGCCGCCATCCTGCTTGGTTATCTGATATTTCCCGGCTCGGTAGGCAGCTTCGGGAAGCTCAACGACAGCAGCGGCCGGAAGACGCTGGCCCTGGATCTGCCGGCTCTCAAGGGCGGGCAATGGTCGCTCTCCGAACAGCGCGGCAAGATCGTGCTGGTGAACTTCTGGGCGACGTGGTGCCCTCCTTGCAGGGCGGAGACGCCGGGGTTGGTGAGCATTGCGAAGCAGTACGCCGGGCGCGGGGTCGAGGTGGTCGGGATCGCGATGGATGACTCGCCGTTGCGGGCCGTGCCGCCGTTTGTTTCGCAGTTCGGCATCCCCTATCCCATCCTGCTTCCGTCCGCCAGTTCGCCGTTCTCGACCTCCATCGAAAACCTGCCGACGTCTTTGCTGATCGACCGCAATGGGCGCGTTGCGCGCACCTATTACGGCATGGTGGACGAGCGGCTGCTGGCGCACGACATCGATCAGCTGCTTTTAGAACGCAGCTAGGCGGCGAACCCGGGACTGGCTCGAATTTCGCCTCGGAATGGCGGCGAACCCGGGACTGGCTCGAATTTCGCCGCACTTGCGAAATTCGTGCCTGTCCCACCCCTGGTCTTCCGTCAGTCGTACTGCTCGGAATTTGCGACGCACTACGCTCGGTCCGCTTGCTTACGCGCGCGGCCGGTGCTGGCCGCCTACTTCTTGCGGGCGCCGGGTTCCCTGTAGTCGGTCTGCTGGAAGCCGGCGGGCACCTCGAACTTCGAGGGGTCTATCGAGTCGGTCGAGAAGCCGCTCATCTCCGAGACCATCTCCATCATGGTGCCGGCGCCTTGCTGGCCGGAGCCCTGCTGGTCCTGGTCCGACTTGTGGCCGACGCCCAGCCGTGCGGCGGCCAGGCGGCCCATCAGCCCGCCCTTCTGCTCGGGTTCGGGAGTGGGTTGCGCGGTGGGATCGTGGCTGGCCGCGACCTGCTCGCTGCCCGGGCCGCCCATGACCATGAACTGGTAGATGGGCATGCCGTCGAGTTTGGACATCTCCTTGGCCATCTCGGCCATGCCCTTACCCATGCCGGGCTGCGACATCATTGCCATGCCGGGCGACCAGGTGAGCTTCTCGGCCATGCGGCGCTGGAAGTCGCGGAGTTCGTCGTATCCCGACGCCGGCTTTGCCAGCCACATATCGGAGGTGATCACCATGGCGGTGACCGGCTCGCCGGTCTTCTCGTCCTGGCCGATCATCTCGATCTTCACCAGCGCTTCGTGCGTATCGGTGCCCGCGATGGTCCGGGTTTTGCCGGTCTTGTCCACCGATGCCTTGATAGTCAGGTTCTGGACCGGCTTCCCCTTCTCGCTCTTGATCTGCTCGTCGGCGCGCTTCATCATTTCAGAGAGCTGCGCGAAGGTGACGACCGAGTAGGTCCTCTTGTCGAAGTTGACCTCGGTCATGGTTTCGTTCTTGAGGTCGATGATGTGGGCCGCGTGGGCGCTGACCGTCGCCATCCGGTCGCCCTTCACCATCACCGTGCTTTGGATCGGCTCGCGGGCCTGCTTGGAGACGACGCTGGCCATCTTCATGGCGCTTGCTAACATGCCGCCGGTGATTTTGGAGGTTGTCTGGTAGCTGAAGTCGGCCAGCAGCGTGGTTCCGCTCCAGAGAATCGTCGCAATGCCCAGTGCAATTCGCGTACGCATACGTTGCTCTCCTTGGGCCGGTGATTCCCAGGGCCCCGCTCGACATGATATCAAGTGCCCGTCGCTTGTCGCTCGTCGCCCGTCGGCTGGGTCCGAGCCTTACCGCGTTTTGGTTCCCAGCAGCTTGTCGATTGCGCTGTTGAGGCCCTTGCCCTGGAAGATGTCCGTGGTCTCGGGGCCGTAGACCCAATCGCCTTGGATGATCCCGTTCGCATCGATCAGGTAGACGTGCGGGGTGGTGATCTTCCCTCCCTGCATCGCGTCGGGAAGGATGTAGGAGTAGGAGACCTGGCCGCAGTCGAAGAGCATGGGGTAGGTGATCTTCAACTGGGCGACGAAGGTCGCGACCTTGTTGTGGTCGTCGGGCGGGTTGACGACGGCGAGCACTGCCACCTTTCCTGCGTAGGATGCCTTGAGCGTTTCGAGCACTTTCGCGAACGGAATGCAGTGGGGGCAGGTGGTTTGCATGATGTCCAGCACCACGATCTTGCCGCGGTAGTCCGCCAGGTCGTGCTCCGCCATGTTCAGGTCGGGCAGCGAGAACCCGGGCGCGCGCCGCACGGTCTGCGCGAAGGCGGCGCCCGAAACAAGAGCGGCAAGGGTGGCAATCGAGAGAAGTCGTCGCATAAAGGTCAAGGTTAACACGGAGGCTGCCCGTGGCCGAGCGGCGAGCGCCGTTGGGGTAACGTAGAAGTATGAAGATCTTCCTGGACACGGCAAACCTCGACGAGTTGAGGAAGGGAGCGGACTGGGGCGTGGTGGATGGTGCAACGACCAACCCGTCGCTGATCGCAAAAGAGGGGCGTCCGATGGCGGAGCATATCCGGCAGATCTCGGAGATCATCAGTGGGGACGTCAGCGCCGAGGTGGTTTCCACCGAAGCCGGCGCGATGATCGCCGAGGGCCGCGAACTGGCCCGCATTCATTCCAACGTAGTGGTGAAATGCCCGCTGACCCGCGACGGGATCAAGGCCACCGCCGCGCTTACGAAAGAGAATATCCGGGTGAACGTGACCCTGTGTTTCTCCGCGCCGCAGGCGTTGCTGGCGGCCAAGGCCGGGGCCTACATCATCAGCCCGTTTGTGGGGCGCCTCGACGACATCGGGCAGGTGGGGATGGAGCTGATCGGAGACATCCGTACGATCTACGACAACTACGGATTCAAGACCCAGATCCTGGTGGCCTCGATCCGGTCGCCGGTGCACGTGCTGGAGGCGGCGCTGGCGGGCGCGGATATCGCCACCATGCCATTTAAGGTTCTGGACATGTTGTTCAACCACCCTCTGACCGATAGAGGACTAGAGCAGTTTTTGAAGGACTACGAAAAAGCCTTCCACGAGACGCGGATCGAACACTCATGAAGAAGCGGCGAATCCTGATGGCGGGGATGGCGGGAGCGCTCACGGGCGTGATGGCGTGGTTCGTTCCCTCCTCGCGCCGGTCTCCCGCCGAGCGCGAGCGGCGGCGGCGCATGGCGGTCAACGCCAGAGGCCGGACCGGCGGCGCCACGATCACGGACTTTCATGACGGCGTGATCTGCTACTCGTACTTCGTGAGCGGCGTCGAGTACACGGCGTCCCAGGATGTGTCGGCGCTGCTGGATATGCTGCCCGAGGATCCGCGGACGTTGATCGAGCGGCCCGCCACGCTGAAGTACCTGGCGCACAATCCGGCTAACTCGATTCTGCTGTGCGAGGAGTGGTCCGGGCTTCGGTTTTATCCGCAGGCCGCGGCGAGGTAGGCGAGGCCGGCGCGGGCACTTGCGGTGCGTCCGCGCCGGCCTCGATCCCACCCCTAGTTCTTAGGGGTTTGCAGCTTGTCCCGCTGTTCGCGCAGAACGGCCTTGCGGCTGAGCCGGATCTTGTTGCCCTCGAGCGCCAGCACCTTTACCAGGATCTGGTCGCCTTCACGCAACTCGTCCCGCACGTTCTTTACGCGGTTTTCCGAGATCTCGCTGATGTGCAGCAGCCCGTCGGTGCCGGGGAAGATCTCGACAAAGGCGCCGAAATCGACCAGCCGTACCACCTTGCCCAGATAGGTCTTCCCGATCTCGGCCACGGCCGCGATATCGCTCACCATCTGCGTCGCCTTGGCGGCGGAGGCCTCGTCGGCCGAATAAATGTGGACCGTGCCGTCGTCTTCGACGTCGATCTTCACGCCGGTTTGCTCCACGATGCCGCGGATCACCTTGCCGCCGGGTCCGATCAGCTCGCGGATCTTGTCGGTCGGAATGGTCAGCGTGTAGATGCGGGGAGCGTAGGGCGAGAGCGTCGTACGCGGCGTCGCGATCGCCTCTTCCATCTTGCCCAGAAGGAACAGCCGCCCGCGCAATGCCTGGTCGAGAGCCTCCTTCATGATCGCGATGGTGACCTTGGGGACCTTGATGTCCATCTGCAGGCCGGTGATGCCTTCCTTCGTCCCGGCGACCTTGAAGTCCATGTCGCCGTAATGGTCTTCGGCGCCGGCGATGTCGGTCAGGACGGCGTACTTCTCGTCCTCGAGCACCAGGCCCATGGCCACGCCCGCGACGGGCGAAGTGATAGGCACGCCCGCGTCCATCAGCGACAGAGTCGCGCCGCACACGGTAGCCATGGAGCTCGATCCGTTCGATTCCAGGATGTCGCTGACCACACGCATGGTGTACGGGAAAACCGTCTCGTCCGGCATCACGGCCGTGAGCGACCGCTCTGCCAGCGCGCCGTGGCCGATCTCGCGGCGGCCCGGGCCGCGCATGAAGCCGACCTCGCCCACGCTGAAGGGCGGGAAGTTGTAATGCAGCATGAACCGCTTGGAGGACTCGCCGATTTCGAGCAGCTCGAGACGCTGTTCGTCGTCCTTGGTCCCCAGGGTCACGGTGACCAGGGACTGTGTCTCGCCGCGGGTGAACAGCGCCGAGCCGTGTACGCGCGGCAGCACGCCGATTTCGATCGAAATGGGCCGGATCTGGTCGAACGCACGCCCGTCGGGCCGGCGCCGCGCATCCAGGATCTGGGTGCGGAAGATCTTCTCCTTCAGCGCTTCGAAGACCTTCTTGGCTTCCGGCTGTTGCTCCTCGGCGACGCCCGCCAGCACCTTCTTCTTCAGCTCGTGAATCTTTACCTGGCTCTCGAGCTTGGGGTACTTCTCGGTGTCGAGCACGTCGGCCAGCTCGTCCTTGTACTGGGCCGCGATCTGGTCGGAAAGCGTCGGGTCCAAGACGGCGGGAGTGTATACCATCTTGGTCTTGCCGGCCTGGGCAACCAGCTCGCGAATGCCGGCGACGATCTTCTTGCAGCACTGGTGGCCGAAGTCGATCGCATCCAGCACTTCGGCTTCCGAAGCGCCCAGCGAGCCGGCTTCCACCATCACGATGCCGCTGTCGGTGCCGCAGACGGTGATCACCAGCGTGGCGGCGCGCTGCTCGTCGTAGGTCGGGTTCGCAATCATCGTGCCCTTGACCAGGGCTACGCGGATGGCTCCCAGCGTCTCGGGGAAGGGAAGATCGGAAAGGGCCAGCGACGCGCCCGCGCCAATGATGGCCAGCGGGCCGGGGTCCCGTATGGGATCGGCCGAAAGGACCATGGCGATCACCTGCGTCTCATGGCTGAAGCCTTCCGGGAACAGCGGGCGGATGGGACGATCGATCAAGCGGCTGGTGAGAACTTCCTTTTCCGAGGGGCGCCCTTCGCGCTTGATGTATCCTCCCGGAATCCTGCCCGCGGAGTAGGTGTATTCGCGGTAATCGACTGTGAGTGGGAAAAAGCTTGCGCCGACCTTCGGCTCTGGCGCCATGCAGGCGGTGACCAGCACCACCGAATCACCGGAGCGAACCACTACCGCTCCGTTAGCTTGTTTGGCCACCTTGCCTGTTTCGAGGGAAATCTTGCAGGTGCCCAGGTCAATCTCTGACGTGTATATCATGAACTGCTCCAATCCCGGCCCCATCGGGGTCCGGTGCGTATTCGGGCCGGCAGCAACGCACGCGCCCGAGATGGAGATCGGATAGGGTGAAACGAGATGGCGGGTTTCTAACCAGGGCGGCAACAACCGCCCGCCTTCGAGTCTAACTCTAGCGGCGGATACCCAGCTCCTGGATGAGCTTCTGATAGCGTTCCGGCTTCTCGGCTTTGAGATATTTGAGCAGCCGGCGCCGCTGGGCCACCAGGGTCAACAGACCCTTACGCGAATGGTGGTCCTTTTGGTGGGTTTTGAAATGTTCCGTAAGCTCGGCAATACGCCGGCTCAGGAGCGCCACTTGCACTTCTGGCGAGCCCGTGTCCGTCTTGTGAACACGATACTTGCTTACAATCACCGTTTTCGCTTCAGTCGCCAGGGCCATGCTAGAGTAGATACTCCTTCTCTGTCCTTATCTCCGTCTTTGTACCCAATTAGGATAGCACAGCGCCGGGGCGCTCTGAATCGCACACGTCCAAGACCCATCGGACTGAAATCATCGCTCCATTATATGCCTTGACACGTATATTCCCATAGGCGTATACTCGGGGCGTGGAATCAGTCTTCGAAATCATTGCCGAACCGAACCGCCGGGCGATCCTGGGCCTCCTGGTGTCGGCGGAACAGTCGGTGGGGGAGATCGAGCGTCAGCTTCATATGCCCCAGCCGACCGTGTCCAAGCACCTGCGAGTGCTGCGCGACGCCGGGTTCGTGGAATCCACGGTGGACGCGCAGCGCCGTCTCTACCGGCTGAAACCCGAACCGCTTCAGGAAGTGGATGCCTGGCTCGCTCCGTTCCGCCGGTTCTGGTCCGCTCACCTGGATGCTCTCGAACGCCACCTCGACCTCATGGATCAACCAACGAAGACGAAGACACGGAGGGGCAATTGACCGGCTGGGGCCAACCGAACTCCATCGCCTCGCCGGCCGGATCCGGCGCGTATTGGGAGTAGCTCAAAACTCTTGAATCAGGGGGGATAGCAACCATGAAGACCACACTTTGGACCGCGCAAGTGCTGTGGGGAGTCTCCTTCAGCATCACCGGTTTTGGCAAAATGTTGTTCTACAATCAGGCCCTGTGGAACCAGGCCGTCCATCAGGTGCACTGGTTTTCCGCGGTAGGGCAGGACCTGATGATCTTCATCGGGCTCTGTGAGTTTCTCGGAGGCGTCGGTCTGATCCTGCCGGCGCTGACCGGAGTCAAACCAAAGCTCACGCCGATTGCCGCCATCGGCCTGACGGTAGTTATGATTCTCGCGGCCATCTTCCACATCGCGCGAGGCGAGTACGGTTTTCTGCTCGTCAATGTGGTGTTGGGAGGGGTCGCCGCGTTCATCGCGTACGGACGGTTATCCGTGAGGCCCATCGCGCCCGCTCCGATCAGCGCCTTTCGCGCACTGAAAGGGCTCGCGGCCCTCGGCGCGCTGGTGCTCGTCAGTTATGCTCCGGCCTGGTACAGGCTGGCACAGATGCACTAACGGACATGGAAAGGAGACACAACATGAAAATCAAAGTGACCAGCATATACGTGGACGACCAGGACAAGGCCCTCCGCTTCTACACGGAAGTCCTGGGTTTTGCCAAGAAGACCGATTTCAGCCAGGGCCCCTATCGCTGGCTGACCGTCGCCTCGGCCGAGGAGCCGGACGGCACCGAGCTCCAGTTGGCGTCGAACGGCAACCCCGCGGCCAAGGCGTATCAGGAAGCGATCTTCCAGCAGGGCCAGCCCGCGGCCATGTTTTTCACCGACGACGTCAAGGCCGACTACGAGCGGATCAAGGCGCGCGGCGCCGAGTTCACGATGCCGCCCACCGACGTGACCGCCTCGATCATTGCGATGCTGAAGGACACCTGCGGCAACCTCATTCAACTCACCCAGCTGAAACGCTGGTAAAAGAGAGGAAGATGACCGAACGCGCGCAGTACACGCCGGGTCCAGCCAGCGGGGCCGAAATCCGAAAGGGCGACGGAGAGAAGTGGACGCTCATTCTGGTCAGACAGCTGCGCCACCCTCCGGAAAAAGTCTGGCAGGCGCTGACCGACCCGGCGCATCTGCGCGAGTGGGCGCCCTTTGTGGCCGACGGGAACCTGGGTACGGTTGGAACCGTGAAGCTCACCTGGGTGGCAACGGCCACGCCGCAGGAAACAACGGTGACGCGAGCCGACGCGCCCAAATTGCTCGAGTACGATGACACCCGGTGGGAACTCGAACCCTCCGGCAGCGGCACGCGCCTGACGCTCTGGCACAACATCGATCGCCGCTTCATCGCCATGGGCGCCGCCGGGTGGCACGTTTGCTTCGACGTCCTGGATCATCTTCTCAGCGGAACTCCCATCGGCCGCATGGTCGGACCCGACGCCGTGAAGTTCGCCGGCTGGCAGCGATTGCACGCCGAGTACAAAAAGCTGCTCGGCGTTGAGACCCCCGGCTGGCCGTCCAACGGTCCGAAGCCTTGAAGGGAGAAGAACCGATGGAATCGACCTTGCAGAAGCTGGCCCTCGCCGCCGTTCGTTACGAGCCGCGACCGCAAGGGAGCGGAGGCTTCCACTTGCGAAGGTGCAGGTGACGCTGAGCGCGGCTAAAATAGGGGCAAGAGGGAGCTCTACATGAAAAGACCTATCGCGGTGGAATCTGCCTCCGCATGCATCGACCAGAGGATCCAGGAGCTTGGGGACTGGCGCGGGAAGACGCTCGCGAAAGTGCGCGAAATCATACACCAGGCGGACCCTGAGATCGTCGAAGAGTGGAAGTGGATGGGGACTCCCATTTGGTCCCACGGCGGCATCGTCTGCACGGGAGAGACCTACAAGAACCACGTCAAGATGACGTTTGCCAAGGGAGCTGCGTTGAAGGACCCTGCAGGTTTATTCAACTCCAACCTCGACGGGAATGTTCGGCGCGCCATCGACATCCACGAAGGCGAGAAGGTCGACGAGGCGGCCTTGAAGGACCTCATCCGCGCCGCCGTGGCGCTCAATCTCGAGCGCAAGAGCAAGCCGAAGGTCCGGCGAGCAGGCGGCAACCGGGCCGGCTAGCGTTGTTGCTGGTCCGCTTCCTCACGGTCGCGGCTCGGCGCCGGCGGCCTCGTGATATTCGGCATCCTGGTTGACCTCCCAGAGGTCGTAGATCTGCCTTCCGGCCGCGATGTTCCGCGCGGCGAGGATGCCGGTCATCATGGCGTGATCCTGATTGTTGTAGCGGTGCATGCCGTTGCCCCCCACCAGGTGGAGCTGAGGATACCGCCGTTCGATCTCGGCGCGAATCGTGCCGACGTGGGCGGAATAGTCGCGGTCGTAGAACGGGTAGGCCTTGGGCTGCCGCACCACACAGCCGTCCACCACGGTTTCCGGACGCGCCAGGCCGGTCCGCCCCAGCTCGCGGCGCGCCAGCGCAATCAGATCCGCGTCGGGCATGGTCCAGATTTCGTCGCCCTCGAAGCAGAAGTACTCCAGCCCGTAGCAGGAATGCGCCTCGTCGGGCACCATGTACGGCGACCAGGACCGGAAGTTCTGCACCCGGCCGGCGCGGATATCGGGGTCGTGTATGTAGATCCAGTTGTCGGCCAGCTCGCTCCGCCCGCGCGCGATCAGCGCAACGGTCAGGAAGTCGCGGTACTTCAGGCTGGCGGCGGCTTCGAGGCCCTGATCCGAAAACGGCGGCGTGATCGAGCGCACCAGCTCGGCCATGGGCGCCGAGGATATGACGTGGTCGGCGGTCAGGAGCTTCGACCCGGGCTCGCACGTCAGCGTCCACTGGCGCGTCCCCTCCTCCCAATGGCAGGCGGAGACTCGCTGTCCCATACGGACCTCGCCTCCGAGCTCCTCGACCCTGGCGGCGGCGGCCTCCCACATCATCCCCGGCCCGTAGCGCGGGTAGCGGAACGCCTGGATGAGCGTCTTGACCTGCCCGTTGCCGCCGCCCCCGACCAGCGCGTTTCCGATGGCGGATGCCAGGGACAATCCCTTGATCCGCTGCGCGGCCCAGTCGGCGGAGATGTCTTTGCAGCTCACGCCCCACACTTTTTCGGAATAGGTCTTGAAGAACGTGCGGAAGAGGCGCCGGCCGAACTGGCTGCCGGCCCAATCCTCCAGGTTCGTGGCGTTGGGGACCGGCCGTATGCGCGCGCGCAGGTACGAAAGCCAGCACAGGAAGGACTCGAAAAAGCCCAGCTTCCACAGCACCTCGGCCGCATTGGGCGGATAGGAATAGAGCTGGCCGCGGTGGAGGATGCGGGACAGGCCCGGCCGGTCGAGCATGTCTTCGGGCAGGAGCTCGGTCCAGAGATCCTCGATCTCCTTGGATTTCGAGAAGAAGCGGTGGCCGCCGATGTCGAAGTGGAAACCCTTGTACTCGACGGTGCGGGAGATCCCGCCGACATACTGGGGGTCCGCTTCGAGGACCGTAACCGGTATGCCTTCCTGGATGAGCGTGTAGGCTGCCGCCAGGCCCGCGGGCCCCGCACCGATCACCGCAACGCGGGGAGATCTGCCGTTCTCTGGCCTCATGGCTGTATCGACCCGGCTATTCTAGCAGACCGTTGCGGGGCCACCCCTAATCCCCTCCGACACAGCCGCCGATACTTTGGTATGCGGCAACCATCGCGTCACGCGTGCGCCGCCCTCTTCCGCGTGGCGGAACGGGCCGGGGTCCACCTGACGCCGAGGCACTACTACACACCGGTGCCGGATGTGCGCTGGCTGCGGCAACACGCCGAGCTTTGGGAGGGCGCCTCCGCCCTGGCCGGCGTCGCCTGGGATCTCGACGCCCAACTGGATCGCCTGGCTCGGATCTCGGCGCCCTACGTTCACGAGGTGGCCGGCCTCGAATTCTACAATCGGGTCACGTCGGACGCCTGGGGGCCGGGCTACGGTCCCATCGAGTCGCAGGTGTTGCACTGTTTCCTGCGGGCCCAGCGCCCCAGGCGCATCATCGAAATCGGCAGCGGCGTGTCCACGGCCTGCATGATTCACGGCCTGCCCCAGGTCCAACTCACCTGCATAGAGCCGTTCCCCTCTCCCGCTCTGTGCCGGACCTCGGGTGTCCGGCTGCTCGCTCTGCCCTGCCAGGAAGTCCCGCTCACGGTCTTCGACGAGCTACAGGATGGCGACCTGCTGTTTATCGATTCCAGCCACGCGGTGAAGGTCGGCTCGGAGGTACCTCGTATTTACCTGGAAATCCTGCCCCGCCTCCGGCCCGGCGTCTTCGTCCACGTTCACGACATCTTCCTGCCGTTTTTGTACCCGCCGGACATTCTGAGCTGGCCATTCTGGGCGTGGCAGGAAACGGTGCTGCTGGCCGCGCTGCTGACCAACAATCCCAAGCTCGAAGTGCTGTTCAGCCTGTCGGCCCTGCACCACGCGCGGCCTTCCGAACTGGCCCGCCTGCTGCCCGACTACCGTCCCCGCGCCATGCACGGCGGCCTCTTCGCCGACGGCGAGCCCGGGCATTTCCCGTCGAGCATCTGGCTGCGGACCGGGGAGTAGGAGTATACTTCTGAGCGCTGACTCTACGGCAGAACATGCTCAGGATTCTAGTGCTTGCCCTCATTGCCATCAATTCACGCGGCGTGGCCGCGCCGGCGGAACCTCGACAGGCCCGGTTTTCAGCCGTGAGGGGAACTCACCGGGTCACCCTCGACATTGCTACCCGCGCATTCAGCGCTTCCGCACATCGCATCTCGTACGCCAGCCCGCAGTATCTTGCTAGCCACCATTACTATCCCCCTGACGTTCGAGTCGTCCTGCGCATTGATGGACGCACCCCTTTGGGCACGGATGGAGACCTTCCGAAGCGCGAGATTGTGCGCATGACGGCTGTGCTCGATGGCGTTCCGATCGAGGTCCCGCGAAACCTCATCGCTGATTGCTACGAGCCCCACCTTGACAAAAGCCTCCTGGCGGTTCGGATCGGTGACGACAATCAAAGCGTGTTCGTGTTCATGACTGGCTCCGATGCAGCGGGGAGCTATCAAGTGGTCTGGGTGCTGAGCAAGGCCGGTTCCGTCACGCGCTTTTCCGGTGCGTGTTCCGACTGTGGATTTCTCGACTTCCAAAGCGGCTTCTTTGACTCCGAACCACGTAAGGCTGAGCCAGCCGTTCCGCCGGAGGCTGGCCCCTATCCAGCCGCTTCCCGAACCGCCGCCAGCGTCTTCGCCGCCGTCTTCTCCCAGGTGAACTCCGCCGCGCGGGGCGGGCCGGCGGCAGCCAGGCGGGCGCGCAGGGAGTCGTCCGATGCCAACCGTTCGAGTGCCGCGCAGAGCGCCTCTTCGTCGGCGGGCTCAAACGTCAGCGCCGCATCGCCGGCCAGGCTCGCCAGCGGTTCGATGGCCGAGCACGCCGTCGGAATGCCCGCGGCCAGCGCCTCAATTACCGGCAGCCCGAAACCCTCGAACGTCGAGGGATACACGAACGCGAAGGCGTGGCGGAACAGCTTGTACAGTTCCTCGCGCTCGATCCAACCGGTCAGTTGCACCGCGTCCGAGCCGCCCACCGCGCTCTCGACCGCCTGCGCGTGGAAGCCGCGCACTCCGGTGATCACCAGGCGGAAGCCGGGCCGCTCGCGCCCGAAGCGGGCAAACGCGCGCACCAGCGGGACCAGGCCTTTGTGGGGATGCGAGGTAGAGGCGCACAGGAAATAGGGCTCGACGGCCGCGCTCTCCCGCTCGTGCGCGATCTTGAAGAATGCGGGATCGGCGCCCAGCGGCACCACGCGAATGCGCTCCGGGGCGAGTCGATAGAAGCGCACCAGGTCCGTCAGCGTCGCTTCGGAATCCGCCAGCAGCAGCCGCGACCGGCGCGCCGAGGCCCACAACAGCAGGCGCCAGAACGGCAGGTCGAACCAGCGGAAATACTCCGGGTGCCTCTTGTGCTGCAAGTCGTGAAACACGGTTACCTGCGGGCACCCGCACAAGATGGGCGCAGTGAATCCGGGATTCAGCAGCGCGTCCAGGCGCCGCGAGGCTGCCGCCAGCGCCAGGCCGGTCTGCTCCCACAGGATGCGCGCCGGCCGGAACGCCGCGCGCACGGGTTGCGGAACGGCGTGGAAATTCGCCGCGGCGGGCACCAGGCTCGCATCCGTCTCGCGGTTGGTGAAGACCAGATACTCGCTCTCTCTGTCGATGGCGGCGAGCGCGGCCAGCAGGTGCCGCAGGTAGATTTCCGTCCCGCCGACGCCGCCTGGGATCAGGTACAGCGCGTTGACGCCGATCCGCAAAGGGGGCATCTCAGCGCGCCGCGCCCAGCCGGGCGAGGCCTGCCTGCGCCACGTTGTTCTCCGGGTCGAGGCTCAGCGCGTGGCGGTATTCGGTAGCCGCTCCGGCCAGATCGCTCCGCGCGGCAAGCAGGTCGCCGCGGTAGGCGTAAGTCCCGGCGAAGTTGGGATTGAGGCGCTGGGCGGTGTCCAGGGCCTGGGCCGCCTCGTCGTTCCGTCCGGCCCTGAGATCGGCCCATGCGACCATGGACCAGGTCTCCGCGTCCCAACGCTGCAGGGTCGCCTGGCGCAGCCTGTCGACGGCCTCGTCGTGCCGGCCGAGACACTCGTAGGTCATGCCCCAGTCCACCAGCAGCGGGTAGGTCGCCTTGCCGTATCTGGCGGCCGCCTCGAACTCCGGCAGCGCGGCGCCGCACCGCTGCTGGGTGAAGTACACGAAACCGAGCTGCAGGTGCGGCCGCGCCTTGAGAGGCGACTTCGAGACCGTGTCTTTCCACAACGTTTCCGGATCGCCCCAGACGGCGCTGCGGTTGTACGTCAGCACCGCCATCACCGCCAGAACTCCGGCCAGGGTCGCCGCCACGCGGGTGGGTGGCGCCTTCCATCGCCGCGCGAACTCCACCACCACCAGCAGCAGCCCGATGAACGGCAGGTAAACCCTGCGCTCGGCAACCAGGTCGAGGATGGGCACGAAAGACGAGGTCGGCGCGAGCAGCAGCAGGAAGGCCAGGAAGCCGTAGGAGGCCAGCGGGAACCGGCGGCGGTAGTAGATGGCCGCGGCAACCGCAAGCAGCAGCGCGGCCAGGCCGAGGATCGCTCCGTGATCGAGAAGCGTTCTCGAGACCGCGAAATCGTGGTCGACATTCTGGCCGTAGGGCAGGACGAACAGGCGGATGTAGAGCCAGATGGCGCGGCATTGCGAATAGAAGTACTGAAGCCAGGTGAACCCCTCGACGCCGAAGCCGGCGGTGTTATTGCCGCGCAGAACGTGCCACACCATACGCAGGGCCGCCGCCGCGGCCGCCGCCAGCAAGGCGTAGAGCCGCCAGTTCCGCCGGATGCCGCGCCACCCGGACCAGAAGAAGTCCGTCATCAGCAGCAGCGCCGGAAGCACCGCGGCGTGCTCCTTCGTGGAAGCGGCCGCCGCGAACAGCGCCACCACGCCTAGCGACTCGAGCCATCCGATCGCCTCCGAGCGGCGGTACAGGAATAGGGCGAACGCGGCATAGAAGAACATCACGCTGAGAGTTTCCGAGCGGCTGGCCACGTAAGCCACCGACTCGGTCTGCAGCGGATGCAACAGGAACAACCCCGCGGCGAAGGCGGCCAGGCCGTCGCGCTTCCAGCCGCTCTCGCCGGCCCGGTCCAGGAACTTGCGCACGACGAGAAAGGCGAACACGCCCGTCGCCAGGTGCAGCAGGAGGTTCAGGAAATGGTAGGAGAAGCTCTGCATCCCTGAGATGGAGTGGTTGATCCAGAAGCTGAACATGAGCAGCGGCCGTATGCTGCCCACCCAATGGGACAAGGGCGCGCTGGCCATCTCCGGCGCGGTGAAGGGCAGGTAGAGATCGTCGAAGACGAACGGTCCGTCCACCGCGGGCCAGTAGACGATGCATACCGCCAGGAATGCCGCCCCCAGAGCCGCCCAATAGTGCCAGGCCTGCAGCACGGGCCCGGCGGAGACGGTCGCAGGCCGGCCCTTGTCAGTTCTTGCTCTTGCCTTCTTCATGGACCGATTCGATTTGAAACTCCAGGATCGCGATGCGCTGCGTCAGGGCGATGTTGGCGTCCTTGAGCGCCGAGATGATCGTCGAAAGCCGGAACAGCACCAGCAGGAACACGCAGCCCACCAGCGTCAGCAGCGCCATGGGAGGCGAGCCGATGCCCAGCGTCGAGGCCAGCCAGTCCAGCAGCAGGCGCCAGCGCGCCAGCACCAGCAGCGCCAGCGCCGCCCCGAGCCAGCTCACCGAATGCTCCACGCGGGTGTGAGAGCGACGCACCGAAACCAGCACCATCACCATCAGCAGCACGCTCAGGCCGGTCAGGAAATTCAGCAGTCCTTGCATAGTGCCTCAAAAGCGCTCGTCGCTTGTCGCCCGTCGCTCGTCGCCGAGCTTGCGGCCGTCGCCCAGCTTCGCTGGCGGGATGCACCGTGCTCGCCGGCCGGAAGGCGCTGGTCGTGAGCCGCGACCGACGAGCGACGAGCGACGGGCGACGGGCGAGAGTTTCACTTCCTCTTCCGCCTCCCCTCGTATTTCAGCACGTTCACGAACACTCCCATCAGCACGTGAAAAATGTAGTAGAGCGACTTGACCGCGGTGATCGAACTCCGGCCCCCCATGCGCTCGCGCATGCGGCAAGGGATTTCGACGAACCGGAAACGCTTGCGCTGCAAGACCACCAGGGCCTCGATCTCGGGGTATTCGAGCGGAAAACTGGTGCTGAAAACCTGGAGCGCCGCGCGGTTCACGCCCACGAAGCCGGAGGTGGGGTCGTGTACCGGCTTGCCGAGAATCGGACGCAGCACCAGCCGGAAAAAGCGGATGCCCAGGCCGCGCAGCACGCTCGAATGGTTCACCGCGCGATCCTCGAAACGGGACCCGATAACCATCTCGCACGCGTTGGTCCGCAGCGCTTCGTAGACCTGGGCGATGTAGGCAGGGTCGTGCTGGCCATCGCCATCCACGCGGATCACGTAGTTGAAACCCAGCTCGTAGGCCAGCCGGTAGCCCGCCTGCACCGCTCCTCCCAGGCCCAGGTGGAACGGTAGCCGCAGCACCCGCGCGCCTGCCGCCTGGGCGATGCCGGCCGTGGCATCCTTTGAACAGTCGTCAACCACCACCACCGGAACGCCCGGCACCACGTCGTGAATCTCCTGGACCACCCGGCCGATCGCAGCCGCTTCGTTGAACGCGGGCACCAGGATGAGCAGCGAGTCCATCACAGCGCCGCCACCTCGCGCGGGCTGATGTGGTGCGTGGCGACCAGCTGCTCGAACTCCCGGGAACCGATCCGCGCCTTGCGGCGGATCGCCCAGCGCTGCCGCAGCAAGCGGGGGCCGTGCTTCAGCATGACAAAATGGGCGCGGACCACGATGTAGAACAGCTGCGCCGGGTTCGAGCTCTGCTCGCGGAATCGCGCCGCGCTGCCGCGGCCGCTGAGCGCCGATATCAGATGCCACAAGTAGCGGGAGCAGGAAGCGGCCGGCACGCGCGCCAGCAGCCGGATCGGGAAGTTCTTGAGCAGCACGAACAGGCGGTTCCGCTCGACGTAGTAGGCTTTGACCCACGAGTCCGCACCCGCCGTCTGGGAGTAGCGGTGTTCGACGCCGGCATCGGGGGCGTACAGGCAGGTCCAGCCGGCCCAACGCCCGCGCAGGCCCAGGTCGGTGTCCTCGCAGTAAAGGAAAAAGTCCTCGTCGAACAAGCCGATCTGGTCGAGCATCTCGCGCCGGTACAGCCCGGCGCAGCCGCTGGGGCAGAGAACCTCTTCAGGCTTGCCGAACGCTTCGGGCGCCTGCAGGTTTCCGCGCTGCTTGCTGGTGCCGTCTCCCGAGATCAGCATTCCCGCCGAGTCCAGCTGCGTGCCGCCCGGCAGGCGGATCGCCGAAGCGCACATGCCGGCCTCGGGGCGCGATTCCATCGCCTGTAGCAAGGCCTCCAGCCAGCCGGGATCGGGGATGGCGTCATCGTTCAGCGTGACGCAGTAGGCCGACTTCGATTTCCGAAACGCCTGGTTGACCGCCGCTCCGAAGCCCACGTTGCGGTCGTTCTCGATCACGGTGACGCCGCTCCAGGTCGCCGCCATCTCGCGCACCAGGCCCTTGCCGCTGTTGTCAATAATGACCGCCTCGAAATCGTGGCAGGTCTGGCGTTCCAAAGCGAAAAGGCACTCCCGGAGCACCGGGGATGCAGTCAGAGTCGGGATCGCGATAGTGACCAGCGCTTCAGGCAACTCCCGATTCTACAATGGTTAGTGGGGCAGGCGTCCACGCCTGCAGCGGGTCTCCGGACCCGCCGTGTGCTTAACTCAGCGCCTGTTCCAGATCGGCCAGTATGTCCTCGGCAGCCTCGATGCCCACCGAAAGCCGCACCAGGTTGTCCCGAATCCCCACCCGGCGCCGTTCGGCGGGCGACACGTCGCGGTGCGAACTCATCGAAGGATACAGCATGATGCTGTGCACATCCCCAAGCGAGGTGCCCCGCACGATCAGCTTCAACCGGTCCATGAAGCGGAAGATCTCGGGCCGTTCCGCGCCCGCGATTTCGAAGCTCACCATGGCCCCGCGCAGATCGGGCGGCAACAGGCGAGCGATGGTGGCCGCGTCCGGGTGCGCCGGATCGGCCGGGAAGTGGACCCGCTCCACCGCCGGATGCCCTGCCAGTGCGGTCGCGATCCTGCAGGCGTTGGAGCACTGCCGCTCCATCCGCAGGGGGAAGGTTTTGATCCCGCGCATGGCGAGGTAGCTCTCGAAGGGCCCGAGCACGGGGCCGTAGGCGCGAGAGAGCGTGCGCAGGTTGTCGTAGTGTTCGCGGTCCGAGGTGACCGTGCCGCCCAGGACGTCGCCGTGTCCGGCCAGGAACTTGGTGAGGCTGTGGACCACCAGGTTGGCGCCCAGTTCGAGCGGCCGCACCAGCAGGGGCGTCGCGAACGTGTTGTCCACCACGAAGGCGGCTCCGGCCGCGCGCGCAATCTCGGCCAGACGGTCGATCGCGCCCACGCGCAGCAGCGGGTTCGACATGGTCTCCATCAAAAGGCAACCCGGCTTGCGCTCGGCGACCATCTTCTCCACCGCGGCCAGGTCGCAAATATCGACGTAGGCCACGTCCACGTTCAGGGGCTCGAAGACTTTGCCGAGCACGCTGATGGTAGCGCCGTAGAGCGCGTTGGCGGCGACGATGGCCTTCGGCCGATCCACCAGCGCGGTGAGTAGACCGATCTGGACCGCCGCCATCCCGGAAGCGCAAGCCAGCGACCCGTAGCCGTTCTCGAGCGCGGTAACGAGCTCTTCGAGCGCGCCATTGGTGGGATTGTCGTACCGCGAGTAGGAATAGCCGGCCACCTCGCGGCCGAACACGCGATCGAGCTGCTCCATCTCGTCATAGAGGTAGGTGGATGCGGTATAGATCGGCGTGGTAACGGGCACGGCGGGCCCGGGCTTCTTGCGGTCGCCGGCGTGGACGGCCTTGGTATGAAGGTTCATGAGTGCTCCTGAGATTCACTGTAGCGCCCCGGCGCTGCGGATCGAAATGAGAGAGAATGTTCCCGATGTTGATCCCGAATGATCCGAAGGCGTCGCGGATGCTCGAGCTGCTTTACTTGATTGGAGTCGGGATTGTTGTCGGGCTAGTGCTCGACCGGGGAGTTCGGAAGGAGATCCCCGCCAGCGTTTTTATGATTTCTGTCCTGGTGTTGGGAGTGGCGAGGATTCTCCTCGGAGACAGCCGCGTTGCCCTTCTGACAATAGGCGCCGCGCAAGGTGTCGTGGCGCTCGGCTGCGGCATAGCGGAGCTGGCGGCCGGACGCGTCAAGGCGGGCCTTTGTCTCCTTGTGATCTTCCTATGCTGTCTGTCGTGGCTCGCAACGAACCGCCGCGGGAGCAGCGGCCCCGCGTAGCACCCTAGATGCCGGATGGCGGATGCAGACCCTCACTTTCCACAAGGCCGACGGAGTCTGGCGCCTTCAAGGCGTCCGGGGGACGTCCGGATTCCGTGAGGTGTAGTTGACATGGCCCACGTAAGACGATATCTTACCTGTGTGAGGACCACCGTCTCTTCCAAGGGCCAGATCGTTCTTCCGGCGGAGTTCCGGCGGATGGACCGTGTCGAACCGGGGCAGGAGTTCGACGTCGAGCGTCTCGATCGTGGGGACTACCGGCTCGTCCGGCGAGCGGCTCCGCCGAACGAAGGCGTCATCGACTGGCTGCTCGCCTGTCCACAGAAGGACTTCTTCGTGCCCATCGACTCTGAGTCGACGGATGCGCTGTGAAGTACCTGGTCGACGCCAACGTTCTGAGCGAGCCGACGAAACCGACGCCCGATCCGCGCGTCGTGGCGTGGCTTCGCGCACATGAGCCGGACATCGCCGTCGATCCCGTCATTCTCGGCGAACTCCGATTCGGGATTCTCATCCTTCCCAAGGGAAGGAAGCGGACCACCCTGGAACGCTGGTTCGACGCGGGGGTCGGGCGTCTCCACTGTCTGCCCTGGGACGCGGACACGGGCCTGAAATGGGCGGAACTGCTGGCGCGTCTTCGCGCCACCGGGAAAGCCATGCCGATCAAGGATAGCCTCATCGCAGCGACGGCGCTCGTCCACGGTCTGGCGATCGCCACGCGAAACCGTGCCGATTTCGTGAACGCCGGCGTGCGCATCGTCGATCCCTTTGCTGGCTAAACTCTCGCGTCGCTGCAACTGACGGCATTACGCTCAACGCCCGACGCTCCGAGCGCGGCGCAGGTAGCCGCCTAGCCCCGCTTCCAGCGCACGCCTTCCTTGGTGTCCTCAAGGACCACGCCGCCGGCGGCCAGCTCCTTACGGATCTCATCGGCGCGCGCGAAGTTGCGCGACTTGCGCGCTTGGTTCCTCTCGGCGATAGCAGCCTCGATCTCCGCGTCCGACATGCCAGTCCGCTGCTCGGAAGGCCGGATCACATCGAACACCTGGTCGAAATGCGCCAGGAAATCGAGCGCGGGCGCGGCGTTGCCGGCTCCGAATTCGCCCGCGTCCATAGCCGTGTTCGTTTCGCGCACGAACTCGTAGGCCGCGCCGAGGGCTTCGGCCGTGTTGAGGTCGTCGTCCATGGCCTCATCGAACCGCGCCACGGCCGCGCGGGTCCGCTCGAGCAGAGCCTCGCTGGCGCCTTCCGGGAACTTCTCCTTCTCAAGCCGCCATTTGTAATTCCGCAGTCGTTCAAGCGAGGCCACGGCCGACCGCAGGCTGTCGAAGGTGAAGTTCAGCTTCTTCCGATACGGCACCGAGGCCAGTAGATACCGCACCGCCTCCGGCGCGTAGCCCTGCCCCACAACGTCGCGCAGCGTGAAGAAATTGCCGAGCGATTTCGACATCGTCTGCTCGTCGATCAGCAGGTGCTCCGAATGCAGCCAGAAGCGCGCGAACGTCTTCCCGGTCAGCGCCTCCGATTGCGCAATCTCGTTTTCGTGGTGTGGGAAGGTGAGGTCGATACCCCCGGCGTGTATGTCGAGCGTCGGGCCCAGGTACTTCATCGCCATCACCGAGCATTCAATGTGCCAGCCGGGCCGCCCCGGACCGACCACGGTTTCCCAGAACGGCTCGCCTTCCTTGGGCGCCTTCCACAGCGCGAAGTCGCGCGCGTCGGTCTTGTCGTAGCGGTCCGTGTCCACACGCGCGCCGGCCCGTATCCCGCTGAAGTCAGCGTGCGACAGCTGGCCGTACGCGGGAAACTTCGCGATGCGGAAATAGATGGAGCCGTCGCTCTGGTAGGTGTAGCCCTTCTCGCCGAGTTGGCGTATGACCTCGGCCATATCCTGGATATGGTCGGTGGCGCGCACCAGGTGCTCGGCGCGCTCCAGGCGCAGCGTGGCGCAGTCCTCCAGGAACGCTTTCTCGTAGACGGCGGTGTATTCCTGCAGCGTCTGGTGCGCGGCCAGCGCCTGCTGGATGATGCGGTCGTCCACGTCCGTAATGTTCATGACGTGGTCCAGGCGGTAGCCGCGCGCGCGCAGCCAGCGGCGCAGGATGTCCACGAAAGTGAAGGTGCGCAGGTTGCCGATGTGCGCGAAGTTCCAGACCGTGGGGCCGCAGGAGTACATGCGGACCACGTTGTCGTCGAGCGGTGCGAAATCCTCGACCCGTTGCGTGAGCGTGTTGTAGAAGCGCAGGGACATAGGCGGAGAAGTACCATCGTAGCAGCCTGTCGCCCGTGGCTCGTGGCCCGTTGATCCGCTTCGGCTTTTCCCGGCCTCGTGCCGCGATGAATCCCGATCGAAGCGCTCGAAGTCCGCGGGCCGATCAACGGGCCACGAGCCACAAGCCGCGAGGCTGCCGCTGGGCCTTGCGGCGGGCCGCCCTATTCGATAGTTTGATGCAACTCCGCTGCGAGAGCATTCAGGTGCGAGCGCTCGGCGGCAGCGGCTCTTTCAAGTTGCTGTCGCTGTTTCGAGAACCACACATCGAAGGCACCCAAGGCGTCCGTGATCTGGCCGGCCTCGCTGAATTGATTGGGGCGATACGGAGGATCGTTCACGATCTCGCAGATGGCTCCGGCGTAAACAATGTAACGGTCCCGGGCGCCGATCTTCTGGTGCAGGGCCCATCGGGCGATTGCCAGGATTGCGGTGGCCGTTTGCAGGGGCTTGAGCGGAGAGTCGGGCCGCAGCGAGTCCTTCCATTTTGCGAGCTGAGCAATCTGAAACGCTGCCTGAGTTGCCACGTCCTGCCTGTTTGTCCGCTGCAGAATGACGATCTGCGCAGCGTGCACGAGTTCCTCAAAATGATAGCTGTCGTTTCCGCCTACATAGAGGTCTGTGACCGAGTATGCCCCGGTCTCAGTGGGATTAGGCGGAGCCCCGGGGGCGGCCTCTTCGGGATTGTGTTCCAACGCGAGGCGTACGATGTTTTCCAGCCATGCCGCATTCCTGGGGCCTCTGCATAGAGCGCCTTCGCGAACGCTGGCCTCCCACCAATCCGAGGTCTGCCAATTCCAGGCCACCCCAGCCATCGCCGGATATCGATCCGGTTGGGCGTAGTACGTTTCGACTGCATTCATCAGGACCGGCAACATGCGCTCCATCTGCCATAACCAAGGCGCGTTGTCCCTGTCCGCCTGGGTGATGGGATACTCTATTGGCTGTGCGAACTTTTGGCCCATGAAGAAATTGGATCGTGGCTTGGTTGGGGAGACGAAGGCGTTGTGCCTCGTTACCCAATTCAGAGGAGTCATGTTCGCCGAAAACAGAAACGCGCATGGCGATAGAATCCGTGGAACCGAGGGACGAGCGAGATCGGCCTGGGCCCTCCACAGCTCCGGAAGCCGCTCCAATCCGACTAAGCCGCCACCCTGCCGCGTCGCAACCATCCGATCTCGGTAGGGTGTGGAGGGATCGGTGATGAACCGCCAGAAATTCGATTCCGAAGCCAGCGCGCGGGTCACCGCGGCAGACTTGTGGCTCTGCAGGATTCCTTCCTCTGCCCGTTCCGTTGCCCCCACCTGGTTGCAGAGAGCCTGCAACTCATTCGTTACGGCCGTCAGATCGGGCCGGCTCGGTTGCCCGGCAGCCATCTCAACGGTGGCTGCCATAAGGGCGAGCGAAAGACGTACGTGCTTCATACGACCTTGCCAACCGCCCATCGTTAACGAAGATAGCACCTAAGTAGTGGCACTCCGAGTCCTATTTGTCTGGCTCGGTCGAGCGTCTGCAAAGAGTGTCGGAGGCCGGCCGCCGCAGGCGGCCTCTTGACATGCAACCATTCGGTTGCCTACCATGGTCCCGTGGATATCGATGCGGTCTTCAAGGCGCTGGCAGATCCGAGCCGCCGCAAGCTCCTCGACCGGCTGTGCGCCGAGAATGGCCAGACGCTCACGGCTCTCACGAAGGACTTGCGGATGACGCGGCAGGCTGTCGCCAAGCACCTGGCCATTCTCGAAGCGGCCAACCTCGTCTCGACCGTGTGGCGCGGGCGCGAGAAGCTGCACTATCTCAATCCCGTGCCCATCCACGCGATCCACGAGCGCTGGATCGGAAAGTTCGAGAGGCAGCGCCTGCGCGCCCTCGATGACCTCAAACGCAAACTGGAAGGAGGGGACAATGGATAAACCCGAATTCGTGTACGTGACTTACATCCTGTCGACACCCGAGAAGGTCTGGAATGCGCTGATCGACGGCGAGGTGACCAACCAATACTGGTTCCGGCGCAAGAACGCGTCGGATTGGAAGGTGGGCTCGAAGTGGGAACACCAGGACTACGACAACCCTGCCACCGTGGACATCGTGGGCAAGGTGGTGGAGAGCCTTCCGCCGCGGAGACTCGTGATCACCTGGGCGCTTCCCGCCGACGCCGGGGCCGAGGAAAAGCACTCGCGCGTCACCTTCGAGATAGAGCCGTTCAATGAGACCGTGCGCCTGAAGGTGACCCACGACCGTCTGGAGCCCGGCTCGGACATGCTGCGCGACATCTCGAACGGATGGCCGATGGTGCTTTCGAGCCTCAAGACGTTCCTCGAGACCGGCCAGCCGATGCCCATGGCGACCCGCCGCACGACGCACCCTCCCGAATAGCGTGGGGCAGGACTCCAGTCCTGCAGCGGGTCTCCAGAGGGACTTGCGAATTAACCTGACAGACTGAAGACTCCGCTGAAAAACGGTGGCTGGCTCCGCTGTCCCAAGCGACATGCCCGCCTGGTCAACGGGATAGGTCTCGAGCGCGCGTGGACAGCGGTGCCTGTCACCGCTTTTCAGCCCTTTCACCTCTCGCCGCGGACGCGACGGACTGAGTTTTGCAAGTCCCTCTCCAGACCCGCCCCGGGCCAAAGCCTCCGGCCCACCGGCGGAGTATCCTGATAGTGCCTATGGCTAAGATCTTCCCGTTCCAACCGTACCGCTACTCCACCGCCGCCGGCCCCCTCGAGGCGCTGGTAACGCAGCCCTACGACAAGATCACGCCCCAGATGCGGACGCGCTATCTTGCCCTGAGCCCCTATAACCTGGTGCGGATGATTCTCGGCGAACGCTTCGACGCCGACTCGCCACAGGACAACGTCTACACGCGCGCCGCCGCCCACCTGGACAGCTGGATCGCGAGCGGCGTCCTGCTCAAAGAAGCCAAGCCCGCCGTGTTCGCCTACTTCCAGGAGTTCTCGGTTCCCGATACGGGCGAACGGCTGGTGCGCAAGGGCTTCATCGGCCTGGGCGCGGTCGAAGACTACGCGGAAGGGGTTGTCCACCGCCACGAGCAGACGCTCTCCGGCCCGAAGAAGGACCGCCTGGAGCTGCTCCGCCACACGCGCGCCCACGCCGGCCAGCTCTTCATGTTGTACCCGGACCCGGACGGCGCGACCGACCGCATCCTGGACCAGGCCGCCGCCGGCGAACCGTGCGCGGCCGTCACCGACGAGTACGGGACCGTGAATCGCCTCTGGAGGATCGCGGAGCCGGAGCGCGTCGCGGCGATCGTGAGCGCGATGCAGGCGAAGAAGCTCCTGATCGCCGACGGGCACCACCGCTATGAGACCGCGCTGGCGTTCCGCAACGAGAACCCCGGCCTCGAAGATGCCAAGCGCGTGATGATGACCTTCGTCAACATGCATTCGTCGGGGCTCAAGATCCTGGCGACGCACCGGCTGGTCAGCGGCCTCGCGGATTTCAACCCGCAGGCGCTGATCGCCGCGGCAGGGCTGCGCGCGGTGGGCGATCTGGCCGCGTTGCGCGCGCTCTGGGCCGAACCGCACGCCGGTCTGGTGAGGATCGGAGTGGCGCTCGCGGGAATAGAGCCTCTCTATGTCTACGAGGCCCCGCGAGCGGCGCGCGAGCTCGACGTGCCCGTGCTGCACCAGCGGCTCATCGGCGGCGCCCTCGGCATCGACGAGGCGGCGGTGCGCGACGAGAAGAACACGCGCTATATGCGCGGCGCCGAACCGGCCATCGACGAGGTCCGCCGCGGCGCGGCACAGGTGGCGTTTCTGCTCGAGCCGACGCCCATCGACGACATGGCGCGCATCGCCTTCGCCGGCGGCGTCATGCCCCAGAAATCCACCGACTTCTATCCCAAGCTGCTCTCCGGGCTCTGCGTTTATAAAGTCGAGCGCTAACCCCCCAGCACCGAGCGCGCGTCAGCAACCGGACCCGGGTCTTCCCCACGAAGTGATAGACTCCCGCGTATGAGAACCCTGCTACTGGCCGTGCCGCTCGTGGCCGCTGCTCTGTCCGCACAGACGCAACTCACCATCTACAACCAAAACTTCGCCGCCGTCAAAGAGACGCGCGCGCTCGATCTGACCAAAGGCGAGAACGAAATCCGCGTGACCGAGATCACCGCGCACCTGGAGCCGGAGTCGGTCATCCTGCGCGACCTGCGCTTGCCGGATTCCATCCGCATTCTGGAGCAGAACTACGAAAGCGATCCGCTAAGCGAAGGGCTGCTCCTACGCAAGTCGGAGGGCAAGGTGCTGGAGTTCGAGGTCACCGAGCCCAACGGCCCGCCGAGAATCGTGAAAGGCCGGATTCTGCGCAGCGGTTACGTGCCGCACACCGCCGCCTTTCAGCAGTACGGTGCGCAGTATCAGTACGCCCAGCAGGCCTGCGCGAACCCCGAAGGCGGCGGCCAGCCGATCGTCGAGGTCGATGGCAAGATCAAGTTCGGACTGCCCGGCAAGCCGATCTTCGATTCGCTCGACCCGAAGGCCTTCCTCAAACCGACGCTGCTCTGGCGCCTGTGGTCCGGCGACGCCGGCCGCCATCAGGTGGAGTTCTCGTATCTCACCGGCGGCATGCGCTGGGAAGCGAACTACAACGCGGTGGCGGCCGTGAAGGGCGACAGCTTCGACATCGTGGGCTGGGTCACGCTCGAGAACATGAGCGGGAAGGATTTCGAGAATGCGAGCGTGAAGTTGATGGCGGGCGACGTGGCCCGCGCGCCGGGCTACAACCCGCCTCAGATGGTCTTCTCATCGAACGGGGCGAGCCCGTACGCGGCGGACTCGTTCGGTCCGGCCGTCACCGAAAAGACCTTCGAGGAATACCACCTCTACACCCTGGAGCGCCCCACCACGGTGCTCGATCGCGAGGTCAAGCAGGTCGAGTTCGTCCGCGCCACCGGCGTCCCCGCCGAGCGCATCTACGTCTACGACGGGCTGAAGGTGGATCCGCGCTACCGCGGCTGGGGCTACGAGAACATCCGTGGCACCGCCGAGTACGGCACCGAGTCGAACCCCAAAGTCTGGGCGATGCTCGAGTTCAAGAATTCGGAGAAGTCGCACCTGGGCATGCCGCTGCCCAAGGGCAAGGTGAAAGTCTACCGTCACGACACCGACGGACGCAACGAATTCGTCGGCGAAGACGCCGTGGACCACACGCCGAAAGACGAAACCGTGCGCCTGTACACCGGCAACGCCTTCGATATCGTCGGCGAGCGCCGCCAGACCAATTACAAGCTCGATAACAACGGGCACTCGGCCGACGAGTCCTTCGAAATCAAGGTACGAAACCACAAAACCGAGCCAGTCCAGGTCCGCGTGGTCGAGCATATGTACCGCTGGTTCCAGTGGGAAGTTACGGCAAAATCGTCGGATTACGCCAAGAAAGACGCCCGCACCCTGGAGTTCAGGCCCACCATCGAGCCCGGCGGCGAGGCCGTCATTCACTATACGGTGCACTATACCTGGTAAGCGGTGGCCGAAAACCACCAAGGTGGTGGCGCGCGGCCACCGAAGGTGCGTGCAGTCCACTGATTTTGAAGCACCTAGCCAATGGCCACGAACCTGCTAATACGGTTGGCGTGAGGCAATTGGCTATGTTAAGAAAACGAACGTTGGGATTGCTAGTGGCGTCGTCGCTCGTAGCGGCCGCGCCGATCTTCGCGCAGGAGGCCGATCCGCCGGACCAGGGTCAGCCCGATTCAGGAATCGAGCAGCAGGGCCCGCCACCGCAGGAGGCCCCGCCGCCCCGAAACGCGCCGCCCCAGGGATGGCACAGATTCGGACAAGGACAACCGCCCATGGCGGCGCCGCTGCCGGCGAAACTGACGGTGCCCGCGGGCACCTGGATCACGATCCGCGTGGATCAGCCGCTTTCGAGCGACCATAACCAACCCGGCGATTTCTTCTCCGCGACCCTGGCCCAACCGCTGGTTGCCGATGGGGTCGTGGTGGCGCGCCGCGGACAGATGGTGGGCGGCGTGGTCAGCGAGGCCGTGAAGGCAGGGCGCGCCAAGGGCGTCTCCCACCTGCGGCTGGAACTGGCCGAGGTCAGCCTGGTGGACGGCCGGCAAGTTCCGGTCAAGACGCAGTTGGTGGACCGGCGAGGCGATACCTCGGTCGGCCGCGATGCGGCCGCAATCGGAACTACCACCGGCGTCGGCGCAGCGATTGGCGCTGCCGCCGCCGGCGGATTCGGCGCTGGAATGGGAGCGATTGCAGGAGCCGGGGCTTCCACCATCGGCGTCCTGCTCACGCGCGGCAGGCCGACCGTGGTGTATCCCGAGACACCGCTGACGTTCCGCCTGGAAGCGCCGGTTGAGATCTCCACGGTTGCCGCGCCGGACGCCTTCCAGCCCGTCAACCAGTCGGATTACGGCCAGAGGATGCAGTATCGGGCGGCGGGGCCTGGGACAGCGCCTCTGCCTTACTACTCCAACTACTACTACTCGCCGTATTGGTATTCGCCTTGGGGCTACAGCCCGTATTGGTATGGCGGATACTGGGGCCCCAGCTTCTTCTTCGGCGGCCGCGGTTACTACGGCGGCGGCTTCTATGGCCACGGCTACTACGGCGGTGGCTACCATGGCGGCGGCTACCACGGCGGCGGCGGTCATAGCGGCGGCGGCGGTCACAGCAGCGGCGGCGGCCACGGCGGCGGCCACCGCTAACTCCCACCTGCAATACTGGGGTTGATCGGCATGGTCAACCCCAGCTTTCCTTCCCTCTATCAGATCAATACCCGCGTCTGGCTGAATGGCGGCACGCTCGACGATGCACCCGACGCTGAACTCGACCGCATCGCCGCCCGAGGCTTCGATTGGGTATGGCTTCTGGGCGTGTGGCAGACCGGCGAAAAGGGCCGCGAGGCCGCGCTGGTCGAACCGCCGCTGATGGACGAGTACCGCCGCGCGCTTCCCGATTTCACCGAGCGCGACGTATGCGGCTCCTGCTTTTCAGTTGCCGGCTACACCGTCGCCCGCTCGCTCGGTGGCGACGCGGCCCTGGCGCGCATCCGCGAGCGGCTTCAAAAGCGCGGCCTGCGCCTGATGGTCGATCTCGTCCCCAACCACACCGCGCTCGATCACCGCTGGGTCCGCGACCATCCCGAGTTTTACGTCCACGGCACCGAAGCCGATCTCGCCCGCGATCCGCGCAACTACTACCGCGCCGGATCCACCATCCTCGCGCACGGCCGCGATCCCTATTTCCCCGGCTGGCAGGACACTCTGCAGTTGAATTACGCCGAGCCCGCGATGCAGGAGGCCATGATCTCCGAACTGCTCCGGATCGCGGGTCAGGCCGACGGCGTCCGCTGCGATATGGCCATGCTCATCCTGCCCGACGTGTTCGAAAAGACCTGGGGCCTGCGGCCGCCGCCCTTCTGGCCCCACGCCATCGAGCGCGTCCGCGCACGCAACCAGGAGTTTACCTTCCTGGCCGAAGTCTATTGGGACCGCGAGTGGGACCTGCAGCAGCAGGGCTTCGACTACACCTACGACAAGCGCCTGTACGACCGCCTGCGCGATGGCCACGCGCGTCCCGTGCGCGAGCATTTCCTCGCCGACGCCGCCTTTCAGCGCCGGTCGGCCCGGTTTCTCGAGAATCACGACGAGCCGCGCGCCGCCGCCACCTTCCCGCCCGCCATGCACCGCGCGGCCGCCGTGCTGGCGTTCCTCTGTCCCGGCCTGCGTTTCTTCCACCAGGGTCAGCTCGAGGGGAACAAAGTGCGCGTGCCCGTGCAGCTCTGCCGCGCGCCGGCCGAGCCGCTGGACACCGATATCGCCGCGTTCTACGATCGCCTGCTGGGGTGCCTCCGTGACGACGTCCTGCGCGATGGCGAGTGGGAGCTGGTGGATCCGATCCCCGCATGGAACGGGAACGAGACCTGGGGCGGTTTCATCGGTTTCGCCTGGAGCGGCGCCGGCGGACGGCGCATGCTGATCGCGGTCAACTACGCGCCCAACCGCAGCCAGTGCTATCTGCGGCCCCCCTTCGCGGAGCTGCGCGGAAGGCAAGTGCGCTTCGAAGACCGCCTCGGCCCCGACGCATACGACCGCGACGGCGACGAGGTCCTCGGGCGCGGCCTGTACCTGGATCTCGAGCCCTGGGGCTGCCACGTTTTCGACGTGAAGGCCCTTGCACGCTAGTGTGGGTCGCATTCCGTCGCTCGTCGGAATTGGCGGCGAACCCGGGACTGGCTCGAATTTCGCCGCCTTTGCGAAATTCGTGCCTGTCCCACCCCTGGTCTCCTGCCACTCATACTGCTCGAGATTTGCGGCGCACTACACCAGTTCCGCGCCGTCAAGCAGCGTTTATCGCGACGGCTGGTACCTCACGGCGTCCGCCGAACAGCCCGCGAAGCAGCCGAATCTCCACCACGACGATTAGCAGCAGCACGGCGATTGTAAGTCCGAAAATCAGAGGCGCCGGTCCTGACGCCACCGATCCGAGCCGCTCGCTCAACGCGCTGAAGTTGCGATAAAGAAGGGCGATCTCTCGAGCCGTTCCGCGCCCTTCGTACCCTGCGTAAAGCGGAATCAGCTTCACCACATAGGTGGCGCCCAGAACGTATCCGAACACCAGCGCTTGCGCGGCCGCCACGAGCCGCCCGATCCGCCACCGCCCGGTACCGAGCGCCGCCAGCACCAGCAGCGGTGTAACTATGACCTGACTGTACCAGGGAGCCGGCGTCGAAGATGCTCCTCGCGTCATGATCTCGGCGGCAGCTCCGTTGTACGCCAGCGCGGCCCCGAAACTGCGCAGTACGCGCCAACGACCCATTCCGGCCGTGCATGGCGCGTGAAAAGCCAGAGGAGAAGCGCCGCCACGCATAGCGCTATCAGTGTGTCGATGGTAGCGAGGGAGAAAGTGCGGAACGAATTGTTCCCCGTCCAGAGCGCCTCGCGAACGCTATCGACCGCGACTTTCGGCCAGTTCATCTGAGGCGCCCTGGTCAGCACGGCCCTCAGGCCGATGCCGCCCCGCGCGTCCTGAGTACCCATAACGACGCCGTAGAGACGGTAGTTTCGAACGTACCAGGGCCCGGCGCAGACCGCGACAATGAGCGCCGCCATCATGAACCGTCGCCAGTCCCGGCGTATCAGACAAATGCCAAACAGAAGAGGGGCAAGCGCCACGAAGTAAGCCTTGGTAAGTAGGCCGGCCGAAAGAACCACCGCGGCAATCGCCACATTTCTGGCGTCCATTCGTGACGTACAGCGAATCAGAAACACAAGGAGCCACACGGCAAGTGGCACAGCGAGCGAATCGTTCGCTATATGCGCCAGAGTGGCCCACGTCATCTGCGACGACAAGATGGAGAAGAGCGCGATGTTCCGGTAATTCTCGCGAACGCCGACCTCGATACACAGGGTGCTGGCACCGGCGTAAAGCAGGAAGGAGCAGGCGAGAGCCGTCAGGATCCGCAACAAGAGCACTCGCGACGGGAGCGGAAGGCCGGCGAGAATGCGCTCGGGAATCGCCAGAAGCGCGTACTCGAGCGGCGCGTGCAGGGCCTCGTAATTCGGGAAACCCGACGATTGCCAGCGGTAGCCGCGAGGAATGTTGTACAAGGCTCGCCGCGCCGCGGCCCTGCGCTCCGGTGACCAGGAGAAGAACTGCGAGTACGTTGTAACCTGCGGCAAGTTACCCTTCACGCTCTGGCTGGCGGGCGCTAACAGGATAGAGTCCCCCACTTCACGCGACAGCCGCGCGCTGCGGGCGTCGGGGAACCCCTGCTGGTTCGCCAGGCCTTGAACGTATCCGAAATGAAAGGGCTCGTCGAACCCTTCCCACAAGGGCAGAAGCGTACTGTAGAGGATTGCGTTCAGCGCCGCTAGCGCGATGAGCAACTGGCCGGTCTTCATGCCCCGCCGTAGCTGAGTGGGCTGGAGACCCTCAGTGGAGGCCGCGCGGACAGCGAAGCTCAAGCCGCGCATCGAAGGAACCCCACCCTCTTCCTCCGCCGCGATTTCCTTTTGCGCCCCTCGGCCAAGACAAATTGTACTCCACCGCGCATCCCCCGCCGATTTCACTGAGCGCGCGCTTGATGGTCGACCTGGTTCCCAACCACCCCGCCCTCGACCACCTCTGGGTCCGCGACCCGCAAAGAAACGACCGTCCTCCTCCGCCGGGCCTGAGCTTTTCGTATCTGTGTTCATCCGTGTTCATCCGTGGCCATTCATGCCTTAGGCCTTTCCACCGCCACCCCCCCATCGCTGTATTCTGAAGAACGTGCCTACCCCCCAATCAATCCGAGCCGTCGCGCTCGCCGCCGCCTTCTTCTCGGCCCTGACCCTGTCCGCCCAGTTCGGCCCCCCCAAGAAGCCGAACGGCCCCTGGATGGACAAGACCCTCTCGCCCGACCAGCGCGCCGACCTCATCATTTCCCAGATGACCCTGGACGAGAAGATTCAACTCGTCCACGGCGCGGGCTTTCCCGGCTTCGGCGCCTCCGACCCTTCCGCCGTCCGCTCCAACGGCGGTGGCGGCTTCGTCCCCGGCATCGACAGGTTCGGCCTCCCAGACCTCAACATGAATGACTCGGCCACCGGCTCCACCGGCGGCGCACGCAAAGGACGCTACTCCACCGCGCTCCCGTCCACGCTGGCGCTGGCCTGCACCTGGAATCGCAGCCTGGCCGAGGAATACGGCGCCTTGATTGGCCGCGAACTCGCCGACCAGGGCTACAACGTCTCCCTCGGCGGCGGCGTCAACCTCACGCGCGAGGCCCGCAACGGCCGCAACTTCGAATACCAGGGCGAAGACCCCATCCTCGCCGGCAACATGGTGGCGCACTGGATCAAGGGCCTTCAATCGCAAGGCGTCATCGGCGACATCAAGCACTACGCCGTGAACGATCAGGAAACCGGCCGCTATTTTGCCAACGCCATCGTCGACAAGCGGGCTATGCGCGAAACCGACCTGCTGGCCTTCGAGATCGGCGTCAAGCAGGGCAAGCCCGGCATGGTCATGTGCTCCTACAACCTCATCAACGGTGTCTATGCCTGCGAGAACGACTACACGCTCAACCAGGTCCTCAAGAAGGAATGGGGCTTTGAAGGATTCGTGCTCTCCGACTGGTGGGGCACTCACAGCACGGTCAAGGCCGCGCTGGCGGGCCTGGACCAGCAGCAGCCCACCTTCGACTTTTTCGGCGCACCCCTGAAGAAGGCCGTTGAGAGCGGCGAAGTCCCCCTGGCGCGGCTCGACAACATGGTTCACCGCATCCTGCGCACCGAGTTCGCCAGCGGCATCTACGACGACCCGCAGCCCACCAAGGTGCCCGACATCCGTCGCGGCAACCAGGTGGCTCGCCATGTCGAGGAAGAAGCCGCCGTGCTGCTCAAGAACGACGGCGGCCAACTGCCGCTCGACGCCGCCGCGCTGAAATCGATCGCGGTGATCGGAGGACACGCCGACGTCGGCGTGCTGTCCGGAGGAGGATCGGCGCAGGTGGACCCTGCCGGCGGGAACGCCTACATTCCCCCAGGCACCAAGACCGACTTTCTTTCTATCTTCAACACGCCGGTCTGGCATCCGTCGCGCCCCCTCGAGGCCATCCGTCATCTGGCCCCCAACGCCAAGGTCGCCTACGATGCCGGCACTGACCCGGCGAGCGCCGCCGCTGCCGCCAAAACAGCCGACGTCGCCATCGTCTTTGTCGCCCAGCACACGCACGAAGGCAACGACGTTCCCTCCCTCGCGCTGCCCGACAACCAGGATCGACTGGTAGCGGCGGTGGCCGAAGCGAATCCGCATACCATCGTCGTGCTGGAGAGCGGCGGCCCGGTAACCATGCCGTGGGCCGGCAAGGTCAGCGCCATTCTGGAAGCGTGGTACCCCGGCATCCAGGGCGGACCGGCCATCGCGAACCTGCTGTTCGGGAAAGCGAATCCGTCGGGCAAGCTGGCCGTCACCTTCCCTGCCTCCGAGGCCGATCTTCCGCACCCCGTTCTGCCCGTGCCGCCGGGAAAGTTGCCCGGCCCGATCGATGGCCTCTTCCGTCCCAATCCGCCCTTCCCGGTGCCTTATGACGATGGCCTCAAGGTCGGATACAAGTGGTTCGACGCCGAGCGCAAGACTCCGCTATTCCCCTTCGGCTTTGGCCTGTCGTACACCACCTACGCCTACTCCGACCTCAAAGCGACCGGAGGCCACGCGCCGTCCGTGAGCTTCGTCGTTCGCAACACCGGCCAGCGCCCCGGCGCGGAGATCGCTCAGGTCTACCTGTCCTTCCCCGCCAAAGCAGGCGAGCCGCCCAAGCGCCTGGTGGCCTGGGAGAAGGTGCAACTCGAGCCCGGCCAGTCCAAGGCCGTCGTTCTGAACATCGACCCCCTGTACGTCTTCGTCTTCAACGCGGAGAACGATCGCTGGGAAATCATCCCCGGCGACTACCGCCTGCTAGCCGGCCCCTCCTCGGCCGACCTCCCGCTCAAGGCCACCGTATCGCTGGACTAGCGCCCTAATTACGGTCGCGGTTCCGGGCCAACACCGAACCGCGACCGTGAGGGAGCGGATTCCAGCAGTGATTGTTTTATCCGTGTTCATTCGTGTTCATTCGTGGCCAGAATTGTTTTGCTAGGTTACTAGCATCCTATTACCCTGTTCTTGCGACATTTGCCTCCCGCCCCCACGCTCCCCCACAATGGAACTAAGCGGGGGGTAAGGGATGACGGCTCCAACTGCATCGAAGTCGCCTCTGGCGGCGGCGCGCGCGAACACCGACGCCCTGTTCGGCGTGGTCCGCCCAGGCTCGCTGTATGAACGCCCCATCGCCGAACGCCACCGCATCGTCTTCTACATCGGCCACCTGGAAGCCTTCGACTGGAACCTGCTGCGCGAACCGCTCGGCCTGGAGGCGTTCCACCCGTCTCTCGACAACCTCTTCGCCTTCGGCATCGACCCTCCGGTCGGCCAGATGCCCCAGGACCGTCCCTCCGACTGGCCCCTGATCGGCGAGACGCGCGCCTACAACCAGCGCGTCCGCGAGCGCATCGACGCCGCCATCGAACGCGCCCCCGCGCAGTTGCTGCACGTGGCCATAGAGCACCGCCTCATGCACGCCGAAACCTTCGCCTACATGCTCCACAACCTGCCGCCCGGCGCCAAGACCGGCCCGCCCGTCGCCGTTTTCCCACCATCCATCGACCATCGACCATCGACCGCCTTACTCCAGATTCCCGCCGGAACCGCCACCCTCGGCCGGCCCTCCGGCAACGGCTTCGGCTGGGACAACGAGTTCCACGAGACCGCCGTCCCCACGCCCGCCTTCGCCATCTCGAAATACAAGGTCTCGAACGGCGAGTATCTGAACTTCGTCCGCGCCGGAGCCGCCCCGCCGCACTTCTGGACCCAGCGCAAGGGAGCCTGGTTTTACCGCGGCATGTTCGGCGAGGCACCGCTCGCGCTCGATGCGCCCGTCTGGGTGACCCAGCGGGAAGCCGAAGCCTTTGCCCGCTGGGCCGGCAAGTCGCTGCCTACCGAAGCGCAGTTTCACCGCGCCGCATACGGCACGCCGGAGGGCCCCGAGCGGCTCTACCCCTGGGGTGACGAACCGCCCAGCCCCGGCCGCGGGAACTTCGACTTCGTCTCCTGGGATCCGGCGCCCGTGACTGCCACGCCCGCGGGCGACAGCGCCTTCGGCGTCTCGCAGCCGATCGGCAATGGATGGGAATGGACCTCGACGCCCTTCGCGCCGTTCCCTGGCTTCGAGCCGTTCCCGTTCTATCCCGGCTACTCGGCGAACTTCTTCGACGGCTCGCACTACGTCATTAAGGGCGGCTCGCCGCGCACCGCAGCACCCTTGCTGCGCCGCTCCTTCCGCAACTGGTTCCGGCCGGACTACCCCTACGTCTACGCCGGCTTCCGCCTGGTGGAGAACTGAGTGAGCGCCGCCCCCATCGAACGCCCCGATTCGAACTTCTCGCTCGACGTGCGCGCCGGCCTCACGCGCACCGGCCAGAAGGAGCTGCCTTCGGTCTACCTCTACGATGCCCTGGGCTCGGCGCTCTTCGAAGCCATCACGCTGCTGCCGGAATACGGCCTGACGCGCGCCGACGAGCGCATTCTGCGCCGTTACGCCGGCGCTATCGTCGAGCGGCTTCCGATGCCGCTGGTGGTGACCGAACTGGGTTCCGGCAGCGGCCGCAAGACGCGCTGGCTTCTGGAGGCGCTGGCCCGCGGCGGCCCGGTGACCTACTACCCCATCGATATTTCCGCCGCCGCCCTGGCCCGCTGCAAGTTCGAGCTCGCCGAAATCGGCTCCATCGGAGTGGTCGGCCTCGAACAGCCCTATCTCGAAGGACTGGCCGAAGTGGCCGCGCGCCGCACCGGCAGCGAGGCTTTGTTGGTATTGTTCCTGGGCAGCACCATAGGCAATTTCGAGCGCGCAGCCGGCGAGGATTTCCTGCGCGAGATCCGCCGCTCGCTCTCTCCCGGCGACGGCCTGCTCTTGGGCACGGACCTGGTGAAGCCGCCCACCCGCCTGATCGCCGCCTACGACGATCCAACCGGCGTGACCGCGGCCTTCAACCTCAACCTGCTCGCCCGCATCAACCGCGAGCTGTCCGGCAACTTCGCGCTGCGCCAATTCGCCCACGAAGCCCGCTACGACGAGCGCCACCGCCGCATCGAAATGCACCTGGTCTCCACCCGCCGCCAGACGGTCTCGATCCCCGGCGCCGGCATCACCGCGACCTTCGACAAAGGCGAGTCCATCTGGACCGAAGCCTGCCACAAATTCCAACTCGACGAGCTCGAAGGCATAGCGCAGCGCACCGGCTTCCGCTCCCAAGCCCACTGGGTCGACCCCCAGTGGCCCTTCGCCGAAAGTCTCTGGATCGCGGGGTAAGGTCCGTCAGCACCGAACCGCGACCGTAAGGGAGCGGCCCCAGGCTACACTCAAGAAGGTAGGGCTGAAATGAGCGCAAGACGCTATCCGGTGGTGATCGAGCAGACAGGCACGGGCTTTTCAGCCTATTCGCCAGACGTTGCCGGATGTGTGGCTGTCGGTGACACTGAGGAAGACACGCGCCGGAACTTTCAGGACGCCCTGATCGCGCACTTCCAGGCGATGCGCGAAGTGGGCGAGCAGATTCCCGAACCGCACACGTCCGTCGATTACGTGGAAATCGCCGCGTAGCCTCTGGATTCTTCCCACCTGGCCTCTATCGCGGTGGAACGCCGCCCATGCCAAGCAGCACAAGCTTCAGCCTGTCTCTCTGCTTTCCTGGTTGATCGGCATTCAATTGCGGTCGTCTCAAAGGACAGCTCTGGAGTCTCGCCCCGAGCGGTGGTACGCTCTGGGACTGGAGTGCGCGCTTGAATACGCCGACTGCGAGAGTCCCATGGTCGCACGATGAGCTTGTGATAGCGTGCGGCCTGTACTTCACTCTGCCGTTCGGACAGATGCACTCGCGGAATCCAAAGATTGTAGAGATCGCCAGCCTGCTCGGCCGAACGCCGTCCAGCTTGGCGATGAAGCTGGTTAACTTCGCTTCGCTGGACCCCGCTCACCAAGCCCGAGGCGTTAAGGGCCTGGCTGGGCACAGCCGAGGCGACGAGAGCGTTTGGATTGAATTCCGGGACAACTGGGACAGGATGACGGTCCTCAGCGAGACGAAGCTGCAGAATATGGAAGCCGCAAGGGAGCCGCCAGTTGCCGCGCCCGAATCAGGGTACGTGCCGCCTGACGTCCCCACCGAGACTGCGGCGACGGTCAAGGTGCGCACGATGCAGGGCTTCTTCCGGAAGGTGGTGCTCGCCGCATATAACTCGAAGTGTTGCGTCACGGGAAACACCATTGAGGACCTGCTGGTGGCGAGCCACATCTTGCCATGGAGCGATTTCCCGCAACAGCGTCTCAATCCCAGGAATGGGCTCTGCCTGGCGGCGCACTTCGATAGGGCCTTTGATCGGCACTTGATCACCTTCGACGGCCAATTGAGACTTGTCCTCAGTCCTGTCCTGACGCGGCATCTTCCGAACCCGGCCATCGAGTCGGAGTTTGTGCAGCGCGAAGGCCAGCGGCTGACCCCTCCCGATCGGTTCCTGCCAGATGCCGAGTTCCTCTCATACCACCGGAACCGGCTGCTTCGGAGGGACTGACCTTCGACCACCGCAACCGCCGTATGGTCCTGCTCCTGACCCAGCCACCCCGAGCGGCCCGTCACCGCTTGCGCGCAGCCAACATCTGAATTCCGTCGGCGCTGACAATGCTGATGTGCCCTGCCCACACCCGATTCGCCTCCGCAAGCACGCGCACGAGCGGCGCGAGACTTTCGGGAGTCGCCGGATGGACGCGACACAGCACCACGCCGGATTGTTCGAGGGGGACCCGCCGCTGAACGGCAATCTGCCAGAAGTCCTTGTCCAGCGTCAGCATCACGCGAGCCGCCGATTCGGCAAGGGCTAATAGAGCGGCGTCCTTCCAGCCTGGGCAATCGCTTCGCGCCCAAAGCACATCGTGGCCATCGGCGCGGAGCCGGTCAACAATCGGCTTGGGGAAGTTCTCGTCAGCCAGGAGGCGCATCTAGGCTGGAATCGGATAGGCCTTGTACTCGTGGGCCAGGTAGCTCGCGTACGACAGGCAGGCGAGAATATCCTCCCGCGTCAATCCTGGGTAATCTGTCAGGATCTCGCCCTCGGACTGGCCGGCCGCGAGAAGCTCGAGGATGAACTCGACAGCCAGCCGCGTCCCTCGGATCACCGGCTTGCCGGCCAGGATCTCGGAATCCACCACGATGCGTTCCGAATGCGGCATAACCATAGTCTACCGTGTCACCCCAGCCGCAGCGTTTCCCACATACCATCGGCATCCTCCCACCTCAGCCTGACTCCGCGAGCCCTCCATTGTCCTATCCGTGTTCATCCGCGTTCATCCGTGGCCATATTGTCTTGCGCACGGGTGTTCCCTCACAGCCCAAGCGATCGCCCCACATGCCCCACCACACCAAACCGAGCCCGCCAACACGCCAGCGCCGCCGCCAACACCAAGTCGTCGTGCGTCCCCTCCCGCCACGCCTCGAACTGCTCCCGACGCCCCGCCGACACCTTCACCCGCATCCCCGTCAGCTCTTTCATGAACGTCTCGCCTTCCCGCAACCCCGTCGCAATTCGTAGCGACCCCGTCTCCAGCATCACCTCCAGCCCCACCACCAGGTCCCGCTTCGGCACCGTCCAGCCCCCGTCCGACCGCGACGCCCGCGGGCCGCCCGTGATCGTCACCGCCATCAGCTCGCATCCCAGATCCGCCTCGCGCAACAGATCGATCACCGCACCCCCCACGCCCGTCGCATCCACCACCACCACGCACCGCCCCGCCAGTTCCCCCGACCGCGCCACTTCCCGCACCCGCCCCACCACATCCTGATACGGAGTCCCCAACGCCACCCGCTCCAGATGCCGCAACCGGTGCCCCACCTCCACCGCCGGCTCCCACCTCACCCGGTCCGGCTCCCCCGCCGCTTCCCACCTCTCCACCACCGCAATCGCCGTGTAGTCCTGCTTCTGCCCCAGGTCCACACCCACGTAATATCTATTCCGATTCGTGTTCATTCGTGTTCATTCGTGGCCAACAGTCTTGTTCTTCTCCGTTTTCTCAAAACAACGGCTTGATCTCATCGGAAAACGCTCTCTCCACCATCTCCCGCCGAAACAAAACATCCTCCGCCTCCAAGAACTCGCAAAGGTACTCCTGCCGGAACCACCGCTCCCCCAAAGACCGCCGTTCTTCTTCCAGAAAGCTCGGGTGAATCCGAGCGCATTCCGTAGCCGGCACCGCCACCCGCTCCCACAAATCCCCGCCCTTAGTCCACTCCTCCCAAAAGAAGCCCCGCTTCCCAAAAGGAGTCGACATCAACCACAAATCCCCGTCCCCCACCGCCAGCATCGGCCGAACCGCTTTGTACATTTCATCGCTCAGCCGCGCCGCCTCGTCGATCAGCATCAAAGACACCGCGGAGAACCCGCGCACCGTAGCCTCCGTCCCCGGCAACCCCACCAGTCGAGACCCGTTCGGGAACAACAGCGAGATCTCGTTGTCCCCGTCCCCCCGCGGCCGTATCCCCATCCGCCGCACGAACCCCGCCGCCTTCCTCAAAAACTCCCCGCTCTGCCGTGCCGACGGACTCACCACCAGCGTCAGGCTGCCCTCGCGTTCCTGTGCCCGCGCCACCGCCTTCGCCGCCGTAATGGTCGATTTCCCCCACTGCCGCGTGCAGTTCAGCAACAGCCGCCGCGCATTTTGCCGCAACAGCGCCCCCTGCCTTACATCCGGCTCGAACCCCTGCCAGTCCTCCCATTCCGCTATCCCCCCCGCCTCCGTCTCCCGCCGCTTGCCACCCAGCGGCCCCCCTCTGTACGTGCTCGTGATCTTCATGCTCACACCGACAATTTACCCCCCCTGTCCCGTCAGTTCCCAATTTCAAAAACTGCATTTATAACAATTTCAAGGACATACAAATTTTGAACCCTTGCCACTGGCTTTTCCGGCTCTACGCTCGTTTCAGATGGCGCCGTCGGCGTCGCACCACGGTCTTACGACGGGCGACGAGCGACGGGCGACAAGCATTCTTGGAGATTCCCTATGTCCTCTCAACGCAAAATCGATTCAGCCCGGGCGAACGGCGCTCGATCTCACGGCCCCAAAACCCCCGAAGGCCGCGCCCTCTGCGCCGCCGCCGCTGTCACCCACGGCCTCACCGCGCGCCGCACCCTTGCCGCCGACGAGTCCGAAGAGGCGTTCCGCGCCCTCCGTGAGATGTATGCCCTCTATTTCCAGCCGGCGACCCAAACGGAATACGATTGGCTCGAAGAATTCATCGCCTGCCGCTGGCGCCTGGTACGCCTCACTTCGATGGAGACCGCTCTGCTCACCCTCGAAGTCGACCGCCAGCTGCCTCAGGTGACGAAGACCTTTACCGTCTGCGAGACCGAAACACGCCTCGCCATGGCTTTCCGGGCCCTGAGCGACGACACTCATGCCCTCGATCTGCTGAACCGTTACGAGGCCCGCATCCGCCGCACGCACGACCAACTCTACAAGCGCCTCGACAGGCGCCGAAAAAAACGCGCGCGCGCAGTGCAACATGGTCCCAATCCCATAAATGAACACCCAAAGTCGTGACAAATAAAGAACTTACCCGGCTTGCTTCCGTCCCTTTTCAGCCGGCTTTTTCTTATCCGCGTTCATCCGTGTTCATCCGTGGCCAGTATTGTTTTGCTTTTCAGCCCGCCCTTACTGTCCCCGCTTTTGCTAGTCTCACCACTATGGAGACACGACTGTTGGGACGAAGCGGCCTCAGAGTCTCGGCCCTCGGTTTCGGCACCATGACCTTCGGAGGCGACGGCTTCTTCGCGGGCGTCGGCAACACCCAGGTTGACGAAGCCCGCCGCCTGATCGACATCGCTATCGAAGCCGGCATCAATCTCTTCGACACCGCCGACGTCTACTCGGTGGGCAAGAGCGAGACCATCCTGGGCCAAGCCCTGGGCGCGCGCCGCAAAGACGTCCTCATCGCAACCAAGGTCTTCGGGCGCATGGGCCAAGGCGCGAATGACGTCGGGCTCTCGCGCACGCACATCCTCGAAGCCTGCGAGGCCAGCCTGCGCCGCCTGGGAACGGATTACATCGACATCTACCAGGCGCACTGCTTCGATTCCCTCACGCCTCTCGAGGAAACCCTGCGCGCCTTCGACGACCTGGTGCGCGCGGGCAAAGTCCGCTACATCGGCTGCTCGAACTACTCCGGCTGGCACCTGATGAAGGCCCTGGGTATCTCCGATCGCGAGAGCCTCGAGCGCTTCGCCTCGCAGCAGATCTACTACTCGCTGGCCGGGCGCGAGGCCGAGCGCGAACTGGTCCCGCTGGCCCTCGACCAGGGAGTGGGCGTGCTCGTCTGGAGCCCGCTGGCCTTCGGCTTCCTCAGCGGAAAGTACAAGCGCGGAGAGAGCCGTCCCGAAGGCAGCCGCCTGGCCCAGATGGACGTAGTGGAGTTGCGCGACGAGCAGAAGGTCTACGCCATCCTGGACGCGATCGAAGAGATCGCAAAAACTCGCGACGCGACCGTCCCCCAGGTCGCCCTCAACTGGGTGCTGCGCCGGCCGTCCGTGAGCTCGGTCCTGATCGGCGCCAAAAACGAGCGGCAGCTGCGCGACAACCTGGCCGCCGCCACCTGGGAGCTGTCCGCCGAAGAGATGACGCGGCTGAACGAGGTGAGCGCCATCCCGTTCTCGTATCCCTACTGGCACCAGCGGCGCTTCGGGGCCGAGAGGAACCCGGCCAAGTGATCGTGAATGCCTCGGAGGCCGACGCGGGCAAGCGGCTCGATGTGTTCCTCCAGGAGCAGCTTCCCGAATACAGCCGGTCGCGATTGCAGGATTGGATCAAGGCCGGCCGGGTCCGTGTCAACGGCACGGGCGAGCGCCCCTCGGCCCGCCTGCGAGGCGGCGAAGCCGTCGAAGTCGAGCCCGCCGCGCTCGCCCCGCTGAAGGCCTACGCCGAAGACCTGCCGCTCGAAATCCTCTACCAGGACGACGAAGTGATCGCGGTGAACAAGCCCGCCGGCATGGTGGTCCACGCCGGAGCCGGCCGCCACTCCGGAACGCTGGTCAACGCCCTGCTGCACCACTTCGGTTCGCTCGCCAAGGGCGGAGGCGAGGAGCGGCCCGGCATCGTCCACCGCATCGACCGCTTCACCAGCGGAGTGCTGCTCGTGGCCCGCACGGATGCCGCGCACCGCAGCCTGGCCGCCCAATTCGCCGGCCGGACCGTGGAGAAGGTGTACCTGGCCATGGTCCACGGCACCGTTAAGGCGGACCAGGGACGCATCGAAAAGCCCATCTCCCGCGACCCGGCCCGCCGTCTCCGTATGACGGCCCGGCGCGCCGAAGGCCGCCCCGCCATCACCGAATACAAGGTCTTGCAGCGCTTCGCCGGCTTCACCTATCTGGAGGTGCGCATACGGACCGGCCGGACTCATCAGATAAGGGCCCATTTCGCCAGCCTCGGCCACCCGGTCGCGGGCGACCGCCTCTACGGAGCCCCCGCCCAGACGACTCTCGATCGCACCTTCCTCCACGCCCACCGCGTAAGGTTCACTCATCCAATCAGCAGCGAGCAGATCACAGTGGAATCCCCCCTCCCCCCCGACCTGACCGCCTGGATGAAGACCCTGACCGTGTAGTAACCATCCACCAAGCTTGTGGGGCAGGCGTCCACGCCTGCAGCGGGTCTCCAGACCCGCCCGGTCCCCCGCCAAACTGAACGCAACGAGAACCGCTCCCCAGGCATCGAAACCTATGTTCCCTTATAATTGATCGGAGACGGGATACGTTATGAGGCTCTTGGCTTTAGTATTGGCCGGCACCTTCGGCCTGGCAGCGCAGGCGCAGGAGCCTCCCGATGCGTCCAAGCCCGCCGCCGACGGCGGTAACACCCGCATCCAGGTCGAGGTCAACCGCGTCAACATCCTCTTCACCGTCACCGACAAGAAGGGCCGCTTCATCACCGACCTGAACAAGGGCGACTTCCAGGTTCTCGAAAACAAGCAGCCCCAGCCCATCATCGAGTTCGCCGCCGAGAGCGATCTGCCCTTGCGCCTCGCCGTCCTGATCGACACCAGCAACAGCATCCGCGACCGCTTCCGCTTCATCCAGGAGGCCGCGGTCGAGTTCATCACCAGCGTCATGCGCCCGAAAGTGGATAAGGCCCTGGTGGTTAGCTTCGACAGCTCGGCCGAGCTGGTGTCGGACCTCGACGGCGACCCCGAAAAGCTGGCCGCCCTGGTGCGCGATCTGCGCCCCGGCGGCGGCACCGCCCTGTTCGACGCCATCTTTTTCGCCTGCCGCGACAAGCTTTCCTGGGAGCAGCCCCGCCACAAGTTCCGCCGCGCCATGATCATCCTCAGCGACGGCGACGACAACCAGAGCCAGAAGAGCCGCGAACAGGCCCTCGAGATGGCGCAGAAGGCCGACGTCGTGATCTACACGATTTCCACCAACTACACGCGCCTCGAAACCGACGGCGACAAGATCCTGAAGTACCTCGCTAGCGAGACCGGCGGCCAGGCCTTCTTCCCCTTCAAGGTGGAGGACCTCTCGCAGTCCTTCGAAAACATCGCCAACGAGCTGCGGCACCAGTACAACATCTATTACCGTCCCGAGCACATGAAGACCGACGGCAGCTACCAGGCCATCGCGGTCCACGTGAAGGACCGCAAGGACCTGGTGGTCCGCGCCCGCAAGGGCTATTACGCCCCCAGGGCCCAGTAGGGAAGCCGGAGCGGCGGGCTTCAACCGTGGGGCAGGACTCCAGTCCTGCAGCGGGTCTCCAGACCCGCCTCCGTCGAAGAGCCGCCCCACTCCGGCTGTCCGCACCTGGGCAAACTTAGTGGCATTAGGCTTCAGCCCCGCTTCGCCCGCTTGGGCCGCCGTCCGTCTGCCATCCGCCACCGGCTGCTATAATCACGTATTCACCAGGAGAGACAAATGGACGAGAAGGAACGTGCGCGCGCGCTCAGTTTGACGCTGGGCCAGATTGAAAAGCAGTTCGGCAAGGGCTCCATTCTGCGCCTCGGCACCAAGGAAGCCATCGTGCCGGTGTCGGCGATTCCGAGCGGCTCCATCTCGCTCGATGCCGCCCTCGGCGTCGGCGGCTTTCCGCGCGGCCGCATCATCGAGATCTTTGGCCCGGAGTCCTCGGGCAAGACCACGGTAGCCCTGCACGTCGTTGCCAGCGCGCAGAAGATGGGCGGCATGGCCGCGTTCATCGACGTCGAGCACGCGCTCGATCCGCTCTATTCCAGGAACCTCGGCGTTGACGTGGACAACCTGCTGGTCTCGCAGCCCGATTACGCCGAACAGGCGCTCGAGATCGCCAGCGCGCTGATCAGCTCCGGGTCGGTGGATGTGCTGGTGATCGATTCGGTGGCCGCACTGGTTCCCAAGGCCGAGCTCGATGGCGAGATGGGCGATGCCTCCGTCGGCCTGCAGGCGCGCCTGATGTCCCAGGCCCTGCGCAAGCTCACCGGCATCGTTTCGAAATCCAACACCTGCCTGATCTTCATCAACCAGATCCGCGAGAAGATCGGCGTCATGTTCGGCAATCCCGAGACCACCTCGGGAGGCCGCGCGCTGAAGTTCTACGCCAGCATCCGCGCCGACATCCGGCGCATCGCGGCCATCAAGGAAGGCGATGTCGCCACCGGCAACCGCACCCGCGTCAAGATCGTCAAGAACAAGGTGGCGGCGCCGTTCCGCGAGGCCGAATTCGACATCATGTACGGCCAGGGCATCTCGCGCGAGGGCGACCTGATCGACCTCGGCGCGGCGCAGAACGTGGTCGAAAAGAGCGGCTCCTGGTACAGCTATAAAGGCGAGCGGATCGGACAGGGCCGCGAGAACGCGCGCCAGTTCCTCAAGGACAACCCGGACCTTGCGGAGAAGCTCGAAGGCGAGCTGCGCGTGGCCCTGGGCCTGGTCAAGCAAGTCGCACCGGGTTCGAATGGAGGGCCCGCCGTCGAGGCGCCCCCGCCCAAGCCCGCGCCTGCCGCCACCCGCAAGTAACCAGCACCGGTCGGCGCGAAGGAGTCAGCCAATGCCGCGAGCGCCGTTGGCGCATCTCCTGGCGCTCTTGGTTCCCCTGAGCGGCCAGGGGCAGGGCAGCATGAAGCGCCTCTGGGAAGCTGCGATCGAGGAACAAGCCTCCAGCATCGAGTGCAAAGCCGCCGCGGTCTCCCCTCGAGACGACTCTGTCTGGCTCGTGATCGGAAGACGCGCCGCCGGCGAAATGGGCGGTCCACAGAAGCTCGCTCTGCGCGGCCTGGATAGCGCCGGCAAACCTCTGTCCGAGACCTCGCTCGACTTCCTCACCCGGGAGGCCACCTTCCACAGGCCCATGAACGACCTGATCGGCCTCGCCGCGACGGGCGATGGAAATCTAGGCATGGTGTGGAGTCTGGGTGAGGTCGTGGTGCTGAACGCGACGAGCCGCGGCCTGGTCCGCCGGAAGGATCTGGGCCCGGGTCGAGCCGATCTGATGTTGACTCGCGCCCTGGCGCTTTCCGACAACGGATACCTCCTCATCGGCCGTCTGGGAACTCGCGCCACCGCAATCCGGTTGAACCGCGCGTTGGAGGTGGTCTGGGAGAAGTCGCCCTATCTCGCCGAGACCGGCATGTTCATGGATGGCGCCGTCCTCGAGGATGACGCTTTCTGCCTTGCCGGCGAGGTAGGCCACGGCCGTGCCGCGTCCATTTCACTGAAGGTCGGCCGCTTCAGCGCCAACGGGGAACTGGTCAGATCCGTTGGATTGCCCGGGCAGTTGCTGAGCGCGGCCGCGGCGCCTGGCGGTGGCTGTGCCGTGGTCCAGGGTATACGGGGCGCCTCGGGAGTGGAGTTCTGGTTCCGGCATTACGACCGCGAGATGAGGGAGCTGTCCAACGTGCGGTTGGGCGCCGACGTCGCCGCCATTGAGCGGTTTCTCCTGGTGCCCGTTCCCCGGACCGCCGGCGACTATTTCATAGCCGGCACCGAGAGGTTCCATTTCCTGCTCTCCCGCGTCAAGCCCGGCGCCGGCGCTGGCGCCTCGATCGCCTGGACGCGCCGCTTTCGAGAGCAATCCGGCTCGAACGAGGAGCTGATCTGGAATCACTTTCTGCTGCCGGCCAAGCAGTCGGTCATCATCCCGTTCACCGCCATGGCGGTAAGGTCCGACATGCAGAACCAGATCGTGAAGGTGATGAGCCTCGATCCCGGCGATTGAACCGCGCCGCTACGCCCGCCCGGCGATTGACGGCCAAACGCCCGGCCTGTGGTATAACCGTCGGATGCTCAAGGTTCGCTTCGCTGCCGCGTTCGTGCTCGCGCTTGGCGTTCTCCAGGCGCAGGACACCCAGGTGGTCACGTTGCCCGCGCCGCCGGAGGGGTTGGCCCCCAAGCCCACCGTACACGCCGTCACCGATGCCCCGGCGTCCCCCACCGCCACGGCGGCCGGCAGCGCCTCTCGAACCAGGGGCCTGCTTTGGAAGGCCACCTCGGGCACCACCACCGTGTACCTGGCCGGCTCGCTGCATTTCGGCTCCCCGGACATGTACCCCTTGCCGCAGGCGATGGAGAGCGCGTTCCAGGAGTCCTCGGTCCTGGTGGTCGAAGTCGATGTCAGCGCGATGAGTCCGACCAGGGCGATGAGCCTGATGGCGACCTCCGGCACCTATCCGCCCGGCGACTCGCTCTGGAATCACGTCAGCGAGCGCACCCGGTCCGCGCTCCCGGCTTTCGCGGCGCGGTACGGCCTGAGCGCCGACATGCTCGCCCGGCTGCGTCCCTGGGCCGTGGACTTCATGCTCTCTGCGCAGATGATGCAGGCGGCCGGGATGCGGCCCGACCTGGGCATCGACATGCATTTCCTCGGCCTGGCCAAGGGCGCCAAGCGGACCGAGGCCCTCGAAACCGTCGACCAGCAGATCAGCGCCCTGGCGGACGTGCCGGACCGCGAGAACGCGCACGCGCTCGAAGAGGTGGTGACCAACCCCGAGCGGGCCGGCCAAGTGCTCCGCACCATGAAGACGGCCTGGATCGCGGGAGACGTCGCGGCCCTCGAGGCCCTGATCGCCGACGAGTTCCATGACGCCCCCGAGAGCCGCAGGCGGCTGCTCGACGACCGCAACGCCCGCATGACCGCCGGCGTAGAGAACTACCTCAAAGGTGGCGAGACCTGTTTCGTCGTGGTCGGTGGCGCGCACTTGATCGGCAAAGGGGGGGTCGTGAGCCGCCTCGCCGCCAAGGGCTATACCGTCAAGCGGGTTGCGTCCGCGAACTGACTTTCCTTGAGAAAGCGGCCTCGCCTCACGCACGACTCTCCCGAAGGGAGTTCCTGTGGAAGAACGTGAACGCCAGCGTGCCATCGACAATTGTCTCAGCCAGCTCGAAAAGCAATTCGGGCGGGGCTCGATCCTTCGGTTGGGCTCGCAGAATGTGGTCCCTGTCAGCGTCATCCCCAGCGGTTCCATCTCGCTCGACGCGGCGCTGGGCGTGGGCGGCTTTCCCCGTGGACGGGTGGTCGAGGTCTTCGGCCCGGAATCCTCCGGCAAGACGACGCTGACCCTGCACGTGATCGCGGAGGCGCAGAAAGCGGGCGGTACCGCGGCCTTCATCGATGCCGAGCACGCCTTCGACCCGGTCTATGGGCATAAACTGGGCGTGGATACCGAGAACCTGTTGATCTCGCAGCCCGACTATGGCGAGCAGGCGCTCGAGATCGCCAGCGCGCTGGTGTCGTCGGCGGCGGTGGACGTGATCGTCATCGATTCCGTGGCGGCGCTGGTGCCCAAGGCGGAACTCGAAGGCGAGATGGGCGACAGCCACGTCGGCCTGCACGCGCGGCTGATGTCCCAGGCGCTGCGCAAGCTGGCCGGCTCGGTGTCCCGCACCAACACCTGCCTGATCTTCATCAACCAGATCCGGGAGAAGATCGGGGTCATGTTCGGCAGCCCCGAGACCACCACGGGCGGGCGGGCCTTGAAGTTCTACGCCTCCGTGCGCGCCGACGTACGCCGCATCGCCACCATCAAAGACGGCGACGCCGTAACCGGCAGCCGCACCCGGGTCAAGGTGGTCAAGAACAAGGTGGCCGCTCCGTTCCGCGAGGCCGAGTTCGACCTGATCCACGGCCACGGGATTTCGCGCGAGGGCGACCTGATCGACTTCGGAGTCGCCCGCGCGGTGCTTGAGAAGAGCGGCAGCTGGCTGAGCTACCGCGGCGAGCGGATCGGCCAGGGCCGCGACAACGCGCGCCAGTTCCTGAAGGATCACCCGGAGGTGCGGGACCGGCTCGAGACCGAGCTGAGAAGCCTGCTGGCTGCGCCCGCGAAGCCGCCGGCCTCTTCCCCCGCGGACCCAAGGAAAGCCGTCGCCGTAGCCTAAGCCGTTGATTCGGCTGCCATGTGGGGCAGGACTCCGGTTCGGGGCGGCGCAAGCCGCCACGCTCCGGCCCCGCAAAACATAATCTATCCCGTCTGTTTTATTGAGTTTGGGGCCCCCGCCGGCGTTCCCGGGGGGCGGAGCGGTCCCCCAAGAGCCCGTCCTACGGGCTCGCGAATGCCGCGTGTGCCTCAAAAGGCCCGAAAAATGGGCCTCCGGAGCACATTTACTCTTTACATCGCCCCCGCGATTCCGTATTATCAATTGAACTTGATCGTGTCCGGGCGTCGCAGCGAAGGCTGGCATCCGGGCGCGGGATGGCCGTGTTCAATGGGTGTAAGTTCAATTCGGGAGGATCGGAATAGAAGTCTATGGCAGAAGTCAAACGCTTGACGCAAACGCAACTCATCAAGGAACTGGCTGGTGCGCTCGAAGTTCCCAACAAGACCGCGAAGCAGTTCTTGACCAGTTTCGCCGACATCGCCGTCCATGAAACCAAGAAGAACGGCGTCTTCGTGATTCCCGGCCTCGGCCGCCTCGTTCGCGTAGAACGGAAGGCCCGCATGGGACGCAACCCCGCGACTGGGGAAGCGATCAAGATCCCGGCCAAGAAGGTCGTGAAGTTCCGCGTCGCCAAGGCCGTTCGGGACTCTATCGTCCCGCCCAAGAAGAAATAGCGACCTCAGCCGTATTGTGGTTCGCACACCGAGCGCTCGTCGCACCGCGGCGGGCGCTTTCTTTTTGTGCGCCACCCCAAGGGCCCGCGGCGGCCGCTCCGCTACGCCTGCTTCTTGTCCTCGGGCTTCTCCTCGTCCTTGACGGCCGATTTGAAGTTGCGGATGCCCTCGCCTAAGCCCTTCGCCAGTTCGGGGATCTTCTTGCCGCCGAACAGGAGGAAGGCGATGACCAGAATGACGAGCAGTTCCGGCGTGCCGATACTCCTCATAAGGGCCTCCTTTGGCCTGTGTGTATCCTCATTGTATCCGAGTTGCCGTCCAGCAGCGTTCCGCGAGTCAGGTGCACGACATGGAAGTGCAGCCGTGGGCCGCCCCGCGGAGCGGGGCTGAAGTCCCCGCACGGGCTCAAGCCCGCCCTCCCGCTTCGCCGTGAAGCGCCTTGCGTAGCGATTACGTTCGGAATGTAGCGTCGGCGCCTCCACTACCCCTCGGGGCTCATGACCCCCTTTGTGAGAGAATACTAATGAGTTCGCGATCCGTCTCTGTTCGCGTCAAACTTACAAATTCTCATGACCTTGCGTCTCACTTCGCTTGCAGCGCTGTATCTTTGCGCGGGCTGGAGCCAGGTGCCCGGTGGCCAAAGCCCGTTTCTGGGCGGTGTCCCCAACGCGCCCGCAACCGCCGCCCCGCTGGCCTTGACCCTGCAGGACGCCATCGGCCGTGGGCTGCGCCAGAACCTGGGCCTGTTCCTTGGCGAGCAAGGTGCGCGGTCCGCCCAGGCCGCCCGTCTGAGCGCGCGCAGCGGCCTGCTGCCGAACATTTCCGCAGGCGTCTCCTACAACGACGAGCAGATCAACCTGCAGGCCTTCGGCTTCCCCAGCTTTCCCGGCATCGCGCCCATCGTCGGCCCTTTCCACGTGTTCGACGCGCGGGTCTTCGTCTCCCAGGCGATCCTGAACCTGAACTCCCTGCATAAGTCGCGCGCAGGGGCCGAGAACCTGCGCGCCGCCCAGCTTTCCTACCAGGATGCCCGCGATATCGTGGTGCTGGGCGTGGCCGGACTGTACCTACAGACCATCGCCAGCCAGGCACGCATCGAGACGGCGCAGGCCCAGTTCAACACCGCGGAAGCCCTGTACAAGAGGGCCGTGGACATGAAGCAGGCCGGTGTGGTCCCGGCCATCGACGTCCTGCGCTCGCAGGTGGAGATGCAGGCGCTCCAACAGCGCGTGATCGTCAATCAGAACGATTTCGAAAAGCAGAAGCTGGGCCTGGCCCGTGCCATCGGCCTCCCCGTGGGCCAACCGTTCACGCTCGCCGACCAGGTGGCATACACCCCGCCGCCCCCGCTCGGAGTGGAGCAGGCGCTGCAGCAGGCCCTTCAGAACCGCGCCGACTACCGGAGCGCCGAGGCGCGCGTCACCGCCGCCGAATCCACGAAACGCGCGGCGACCTCCGAACGCCTCCCCGGAGTTCAGTTCGACGGCAACTACGGCTCCATCGGCTTTCAGCCCTGGCAATCGCACGGAACGTTCAACGTCGGCGTGACCCTGGCCATCCCCATCTTTCAAGCCGGGCGCACGCAGGCCGACATCCTCAAGGCGGATGCCGCGCTCGAGCAACGCAAGGCGGAGTTGGCCGATCTGCGCAACGGAGTCGAGCAGGACATTCGCGTCTCGCTGCTGGACCTGAAGGCCTCGGGAGACCAGGTGGCGGTGGCCGAAAGCGCCGTCAAACTGGCCGCCGAACAGCTCAAGCAGTCCCAAGACCGATTCACTGCGGGTGTGGCCGATAACCTGGAAGTCATACAGTCCCAGGAGGCCGTGGCGACCGCCAACGAAAACGACATCTCCGCGCTGTTCGCTTACAACCTGGCCAAGGCCTCGCTGGCGCGCGCGCTGGGCGGGGCCGAGAAGATGTACCTGCAGTTCCTGAGAGGAGACCGCTGATGCCGGATGCCGCGCGCACCGAACAACACGAGACCGAGGGCGCCCCGCCGCCGGAGCTGCGGCGCTCCTACTTCCGCGAGCATCCCGCCGCCAAGTGGATTGTGCTGGTGCTGCTGGTTATTCTGGCCGTGGGAGTGTATGAGCTGTGGGGCTATTACTCCGTCCGCGAAAGCACAGACGATGCGCAGATCGACGGCCACATCGACCCGATCAGCTCCCGCGTGGGCGGAACCGTCATCGAGGTGAACGTCAACGACAACCAGGTGGTGAAGGCCGGCACGGTGCTGGTGCGCATCGATCCGAAGGACTACCAGGTCGCGCTCGACCGCGCCCTTGCCGACGCCGCGGCGGCCGGAGCGACGGCATCGGCGGCCGAGAGCGGAGTGCCGATCATGGAGACCCTGTCGTCCAGCCGCGTGGACACCGCCGACGCAGGGGTCCTGGCGGCCCAGGCGGGAGTCACAGCCTCGCGCAAGGAAGTGGGCGCGGCGCAGGCCCAGCTCGGTTCGGCGCAGGCGCGGCAGCGGGAATCGGAGGCGCGCAGCCAGCTCGCCCAGCAGAACCTGGCGCGCATGAAGCAACTGGTGGTGCGTGACGAGATCTCGCAGCAGCAGTTCGATGTCAGCACCAGCGACGCCCAGGTGGCCGCTGCGGCGGTCGATTCCGCGCGCGCGGCCGTAGCGCAGGCCGAGCAGGCGGTTTCGGTTGCCCAGAGCCACGTCGCGCAGGCCGAGGCGGCTGTGTCCCAGGCGCAGGCCGGCGTGCAGGCGGCCCGTGTGCGGCCGCAGCAGATCGCCAGCAGCCGGGCCGAGGCTGGTTCGGCGTCCGCAAAGTTCAAGCAGAACCGGGCCGCCGTGGAGCAGGCCCAACTCAATCTGGGATACACGGTGGTGCGGGCGCCAGTCGATGGCGTGGTGAGCAGGAAGTCGGTGGAGTTGGGCCAGGTGATCCAGGCCGGCCAGCCGTTGCTGGCGCTGGTGGAGCTCGAAGACGTCTGGGTCACGGCAAACTACAAGGAGACCCAGCTCAATCACATGCGGGTGGGTCAGCCGGCTATCGTCAAGGTGGATGCCTTCGGCGGGCGCGAATTCAATGGGCACGTGGACAGCATCGCGGCGGCGACGGGAGCGCGGTTCAGTCTGCTGCCGCCCGAGAACGCAACCGGCAACTATGTGAAGGTGGTGCAGCGGATGCCCGTCAAGATCGTCCTGGAAAAAGGGCAGGACCCGCAAAGGCTGCTTCGGCCGGGGATGTCGGTCGGGGCCACGGTGATGACGAAATGAAAGACTCAAAAACCAAAGAGCTTTGGCCACGAATGAACACGAATGAACGCGAATAAGAGGGTGTGGGCTCGCGCTGGGTTGGAAGGCTTGCGTCGGCCGGGGATGTCGGTCGGGGCGACCGTGATGACGAAGTAAGGATTTGACTTGAGTTGTTTTATTCGTGTTCATTCGTGTTCATTCGCGGCCAAAGCGCTTTGGCTTTTTTTGACCGGGGGGCTCGCACGATAACGTGACTGTTCGCATCATCACTGTAGGCGGCGAGTACGGCAGCGGGCGTGCCCCGATCGCCCAGGCAGCCGCGGTCGCGCTCGGTTGGAACCTGGTGGACCGCTCCCTCATCGAATCCATCTCCCGCGCCGCGCACGTGGACTGCGAAACCGCGAGCCACTACGACGAGTGCATCGACTCCTGGTTTCACCGCCTTCGCAAAGCCATCTGGCACGGGGGTTACGAAGGCGTCGCCACCTCCACCGAGGCCGGCTTCGACGCCGACGCCATGGCCACGGTGGCGCACCGCGTGATCGAGGAAGCGGCCAACCAGGGCAACTGCGTCATCGTAGGCCGCGGCGGGCAGTGCATCCTCCAGGGCCGCCACGACGCCTTCCACGTTTTCATCTACGGTCCGCGGCACGAGCGCATCCGGCGCGTATTGGGCGAGCACGGCCCCAGCCCCGACCCCGAAGAGCTGATGGACAGTTGGGACCGGAAGCGCGAGGCGTACATCCGCCGCCACTTCGGGCACGAGTGGACCAATCCGCACCTCTACGACCTGATGCTCTGCTCGAGCATGGGGGAGACCGCCGCGGTGGCCGCCATCCTGGCCGCGGTCGGGCCCCAGGTGCCGTGAGCCATGGCCACCGACGTCATCCAGTCGCCGCCCACCACGCCGGTGGTCAACCCCTGGCTGATCGCCGTCGCGGTGATGTTCGGGACGTTCATGGAGGTGCTCGACACCACGGTGGTGAACGTTTCGCTCCCGCACATCGCGGGCAACCTCTCGGCCACCGTGGACGAGGCCACCTGGGCGCTCACCTCCTACCTGGTGGCCAATGCGATCGTGCTTCCCATGACCGGCTGGCTGGCGAATTACTTCGGCCGCAAGCGATTCCTGCTGTCCGCCGTGATCGGGTTCACCAGCGCCTCGGCGCTGTGCGGGCTCTCCACCAGCCTGCCCATGCTGATCTTCTTCCGCATCGTGCAGGGCGCGACCGGCGGCGCCTTGCAGCCTCTCTCACAGGCCGTGATGCTGGAGGCCTTCCCGCCCCAGGACCGCGGCAAAGCCATGGCCTTCTGGGGCCTCGGCATCGTGGTGGCGCCCATGCTCGGCCCCGTGCTGGGCGGCTGGCTGACCGACAACTACTCCTGGCGCTGGATCTTCTACATCAATATTCCGATCGGCATCATGTGCGTCATCATGACCAAGCTGTTCATCTTCGATCCGCCCTACATACGCCGCGGTTCCTCGCGCGTGGACTATTGGGGCATCGGGATGCTGGCGGTGGGGATCGGCGCGCTCCAGGTGCTGCTCGACAAGGGGCAGGAGGACGACTGGTTCTCATCGAATCTCATTCGCACCCTGACGGTGGTCGCCGTGGTGGGACTGACCGCCCTGGTGATCTGGGAGTTGCGCGCCGCGCACCCCATTGTGAATCTGCGCGCGCTGAAGGTGCCCACTTACGCCACCGGTGTGTTCATGATGACGATGCTGGGCTTCGTGCTTTACGGGAGCATGGTGCTGCTGCCGATTTTTCTGCAGACCCTGCTGGGCTACTCGGCTGTGCAGGCCGGCATCGCGATGGCTCCGCGAGGTATGGGGTCCTTCATCGCCATGCCCATCGTGGGTGCGATTCTGGGCCGCTTCGATGCCCGCAAGATGCTCGGCCTGGGAATCGTTGGCGCGAGCGTCACGCTGATTCAACTGTCGTACCTGAACCTCAACGCGGGCTACTGGGATATCTTCTGGCCCCAGTTCTGGCAGGGGATGACGATGGCCCTGTTGTTCGTCCCGCTGACGACCACGACGATGGACCCCATCCCGAAAGAACAGATGGGCAACGCCACCAGCATCTTTAACCTGATGCGGAACATTGGCGGAAGCGTCGGCATCGCCGCGGCCACCACCTTCCTGGAGCGGCGCACGCAGGTCCAGATCAACACCCTGGGCGCGAACGTGACGCAGTACAGCGGCGCGGCGCGGCAGATGATGCAAGGCGCCAAAGGCGCGATGATGGCCGCGGGCTCCAGTTCCGCGACGGCCACACAGCAGGCGTACGGGATGATGTTCGGAAACGTCGCGCGGCAGGCGACGATGCTGGCGTTTCTCGAGACCTTCCGCCTTCTGGGACTGCTGTTCCTGGTGCTGCTGCCGTTCCTGTTCCTGATGCGCAGGCCCGCCCAAAGAGGCGGCGCTCCGCCCGCGCATTGACCCTCGACCCTCGACCATCGTCTGTGTCATCCTAGTCTGGAATCGCCCATAGGAGGACCTCATGAGACTCACCTTCGCGGCCGCGGCGTTCTCGCTCTTGGCCCCGTTCGCCATCGCCCAGTCGGCGCCCGGCGCGTCCGGCCACTGGGAAGGCTCCATCTCCGTGCCCGACCACGAGCTCCAGATCGTCGTCAACCTCGCGCCCGGCGCGAATGACGCGTGGAAGGGGACCATCGCCATCCCCGAGCAGAATCTCAAGGAGTTCCCGCTCTCTTCCATCAGCGCTGCAAACGGCGCCGTGAAGTTCGCGATGAACGGCGTTCCGGGCAGTCCCGCCTTCGACGGCACGCTGGCGGCGGACGGCCAGTCCATCTCCGGCAATTTCACGCAGGGCGGGGGCACGCTGACGTTCAGCATGAAGCGCACGGGAGCGGCCCAGTTTGCGGAGCTTGCGAAAAGCACGCTGGTCGCCAAGGCGTTCGAAGGTTCTTGGGAAGGGACGCTCGACACCGGAGGCGCGAAACTCCGCCTGGTGCTGAATCTGGTCAACGAGAAGGACTCCGCCACGGGGACCCTGACCAGCGTCGATCAAGGCGGCGCCGTCATTCCCATCGCGGTCATTACGCAGAAGGGGTCCGATCTGAAGCTCGAGCTCCCATCCGTGAGCGGCACTTTCGCGGGCGCCATCAGCAAGGACGCGGCCTCGATCAGCGGCACCTGGACCCAGGGAATGGGCGGCCTGCCGCTGACCCTCCACCGCCCTGCGGCGGCGAAGTAGGACCCGGGCCGACATGATGGCATACGTGTTATCATGATGGCATGACCAGGACACAGGTTCAGTTGACCGAAGAGGAACTGAAGGCTCTCCGGCAGCTCTCGGCGTCCACGAGCAAGTCGATCGCCGAGTTGATCCGGAACGGAATCGATCAGTTCCTGGCCCTGCACCACATCGCGCAGGCGGAGGACCGGGCTGATCGCGCCATTCGGGTCGCAGGCATGTTCTCGTCGGGCAACTCCGACACCAGCGCCCATCACGACCGCTACCTGGCTGACGCCTTTGAACGATGACGACTTTTGTCGACACCTCCGCATTCTACGCCGTCATGGACCGCGAGGACGCCAATCACGCTGCGGCGAGAGAGGCGTGGACCGCGCTGATCCGGGGAGGGGAGACGCTCCTGACGACCAACTATGTGTTGCTGGAAACAACCGCCCTGGTCCAGCACCGTCTCGGTGTGGCGGCTGCGCGCGCCTTCCACGAGGACGTGGTGCCTCTGCTCCAGGTGGACTGGATCACCGCGGAAGGTCATCGCTCCGGAATGGAGGCGATGCTGGCCGCGGGGCGTAAAAAGTTAAGCCTGGTGGATTGCGTGAGTTTCCAAACCATGCGCCAATACGGCGTGCGCGCAACGTTCTGCTTCGACGCTCATTTCAAGGAGCAGGGCTTCGTGCTCAACCCCAAGTGAAGGGTTGGTGCCGGGAGAGGGGGTCGAACCCTCATGCTCAGTGAAGAGCGCCGGATTTTGAGTCCGGTACGTCTGCCAATTCCGTCATCCCGGCGCGGGCAGTTTCATTGGCTATCGTAGCACGCGGCGCACTGTGAGCTACAATCTCACCATGCGCGAAATCGCGGCGGAGCTGGCGGGCGTCGTCGAGCGGGCTACCCCCGCCCTTCGACAAATCGGCGATCGGGACGCCGGGGCTGCGGCGCTCCCCGGCGGCTGGTCAAGGAAGCAGGCGATCGGCCATCTGATCGATTCGGCCTCCAACAACCACCAGCGCTTTGTGCGTGCGGCGCAGGCTGGAAGCCTGGTCTCTCCCAACTACGATCAGGACGGCTGCGTCAAAGTCCAGGCCTTCCAGGAAGCCGCCTGGCCCATACTACTGGACGCCCGGGAAGGAATGAACCGCCTGCTGGTGCATGTGCTCACCCACCTTCCGGCCGCCGCTGCCAGCGCCCCCTGCCGCATCGGAGACCACGCCGCCATCCCGCTAGCGGAGCTGGCCCACCAGTACGTGCATCACCTGCGCCACCACCTGGATCAGATCGTTACTCCGGCCCCCTGAGTCCCGCCTCCTGGTTCTTGTTCGCCAGTTGGCGTTTAAACGCCTCCAGGATCGCCACCGTAGCCGTCGCGCCGATGCGCGAGCATCCCACCTTGTACACCTCGAGAGCGCCCTCCAGCGTGCGCACGCCTCCCGCCGCCTTGATGCGGACGTTGGGTCCGGAGTGCGCGCGCATCAGCTTCAAGTCCTCGATAGTGGCGCCGGATGGAGCGTAGCCCGTCGAGGTCTTGACGAAGTCCGCGCCCGCGCTGGTCGCAATTCGGCAGGCGACGATCTTCAGCTCATCGGTGAGGTAGGCGTTCTCGAAAATCACCTTCAGCAGCCCGCCGCTCTCATGGCACGCCGCGGCCGCCTGCGTCAGCTCGGTCTCGACGTATTCGAACTGGCGCGAAATGAGGCGGCCGATGTTGAGCACCATGTCCACCTCGGAGGCGCCCCGCCGCAACAGATCGCGAACTTCGAAAAGCTTGGTAGCCGTGGTGGACGATCCGTGGGGAAACCCCGCCACGGTGCTCACCGCGATCCCGCTGCCTTCCATCGCCCGCACCGCCGTGTCGACGTCGCACGGGCGCACGGTCACGGTCGCCACGTTGTACTCGCGGGCGACGCGGCAGCCTTCGACGACCTGCGCATCCGGCAGTTCGGGCCGCAGCAGGGAGTGGTCGATCAACTTCGCCAGATCCTCGACCGTCGCCAACGGCGGGCGTGTTTGTTCCGTAGTCATACTTCGAGTCTCCTAGAGTTCACCGAACCGCGACCGTCAGGGAGCGGTCGCAGGACTACTTCCTCTTCTTTGGCGCTGTGCCGCTGACGGTCAGCCCCATGCTGGCCAGCTGGGCCTTGGCCTTCGCCGCCAGGTCCGAGCGCGGGTTGCGGGCATACACCGCGCGATACTCGTTCGCGGCCTTGGTGCGCTCGCCCATCTGAAAGAGCGCCCGCCCCTTCATATACATGGCGTCCAGCGTCTTGTTGTTGTCCGGGAACCGCTCCAACACCGCATCGAACGCCTGCAGTGCGTTCTCGTAATCCTTCCGCGTGTAGTAGATCTCGCCGACGTAGTATTGCGCGTTGGGCGCCATCTCGGAAGTGGAGTAGAACCTCAGATAGTCCAGGTACTCCTGCTGCGCGATATCGTAGTTGCCGCTGTCCTTGTCGCGCATGGCGTTGGAGTACAGCGACTCGGAAGTAACACCCGGGGGAGGACCACCGGCGGTGCCCGGCGCACTACCGCCTGCCGGCGCGGGGGGAGCGGGCGGCGCCGAGATCACCTTCACGGTATTGTTCAAATCGATCAAGCCCTGCTGGATCTTGGCCAGCTTCGAGCTCACATCGTCCAGCGACACGCGCATAGACTGGTACTCGCCCGCCATGGAATCGACCTTCGCCCCCACCGCCGCCACCGGGCTGGCCATGCTCTTGTCCAGCAGGGCGATGCTGGTGTTCACTTTGTTGATGGTGTCGATCGCCTGCTGCAGCAGGCCCAGGATCTTGCCCATGTTCTCGCTGTCCGACTGTTGCAGGGCGCGTACCTGGTCCTGAAGCGCGGCCACGTCGCGCTGCAAATCGATAAGGTCTCTCTTCTGAGCGAAGGCGAAGCCTGGAACCAGGCTGAACACGAGAAGGCCCGTCGGCAAGCAACGCCGCAAGAAACGCATTTGGAGATCCTCCTACACAAAAATGGCAGATCGCGAAGCACGCTTCCGGCGCGCTCCGCGACCTGCGCACAATTCCCGTCGGGCGGAGCCGCGGGGCGGACCCGCCCATCACGTCTAGTGTAATGCGGCGCGGATCGGCGCCGCACCTCACCCGCTTATTGAGCCGCGGCGAAATGGTCGTGGCGGTTCTTCTGGTAGCACTCCTCGTTGGCGTCGGTGCAAACCGGCCGTTCCTTGCCGTAGCTGACCGTCTTCAGCTTGTCGGCGGGAACGCCCGACTGGACCAGAAAGTCCTTGGCTGCGGTGGCGCGGCGATCGCCCAGGCCGATGTTGTACTCGGCCGATCCGCGCTCGTCGCAATTGCCTTCGATCTGGACGACAGCATCCGGGATCTCCGTGAAGATCCGCTTGAGCGCCTCGGCATCGTGGCTCAGCGTAGCCCTGGCATCGTCGCGGATGTCGCTCTTGTCGTAATCGAAGTACGCGTCCTGCACCTCGGTCGAAAGCAGCTCGCTGAGTGTCTTCTTGGGCACCGGTGTAGGCGTGGGCGGTGGCGGCGGCGGCGCGGTCACGTTCACCGTCGCGGTGGCCGTATCGCTCCCTCCCGGACCGCTGGCTGTCAAAGTATACGTGGTCGTGTCGGTCGGCGAAACCTGGCGCTCGCCGCGGGCCGTCACGGTCCCGATTCCCGGCGCGATAGAAATGTCGGTGGCATCGCTCACCGACCACCGAAGCGTGGCGGACTGGCCGCGCTCGATCGTCCCTGGCTCCGCCGACAACTGTATGGCGGGCTTGGGCGGCGCCGGCGTGGGCGTCGCAGTCGGTGCCGGGGGCGGCGGGGGCGGCGGCGGCGGAACCTTCTTCTTGCAGCCGGCCGCGAACAGAATCAGAGATACGGACAACAACACTGCGCTGATCTTGGGCTTAGTCATCCTGAACTGCCTCCTCGAAGTCGATCTCATTATTCTCCATCCTACTTGCTCCACACAGGCTGCGTATTGATGCCCTGCGTGGTTAGTTGTTTGAGCTGAGTCCCGTCCGCCAGCATGGTCCAGATTTGCAGGGAGCCGCTGCGGTTGGACGAAAAGACGATGTGGCGCCCGTCCGGCGCCCAACTCGGGTGTTCGTTGCGCCCCGCGTCGTGGGTCAATTGCGTGTAGGCGCGGGTCGCAACGTCCATGACGAAAACGTTGTAGTGGCCGGGAGCGTATCCCCTGGTCCATGAGAACGCGATGTGCTGCCCGTCCGGGTCCCAGGACGGATTCACCGCCTCGCCCGTACCGTCCGTCAGCAACTGCACATCGGTCCCTTCCGCGCTCATCCGGTAGATCTGCGGCATTCCCGAGCGGTCCGATATGAACACGATCTGCGCGCCCGTCTTCGGATTCACCTTCGGCTCCATGTCGATGGAACGCGAGTTCGTCACCCGGCGCATTCCGCTCCCGTCCAGATTCGCGATGTAAATCTGAGCCCAGCCCGTGACAGAAGAAGCAAACAGGATCTGCTTCCCGTCCGGGGTGAATTCAGGTGTCGCTGTCAACGATGAAACTTCATTATAGAAAGGCAGTCGCCTCCCTGTCTCAAGCGAGAAGACCTGGATCGCCGGAGTTCCGTGCGCGAAACTACAAAACGCCACCCGCGTGCCATCCGGAGAAACCGCCGGCATGATCGAGAGCGACTTATAGAACGTGATCTGCTTGAGGTTCGACCCGTCGGCGTCCACCGCCCAGATCTCTTTCACGCCCCGGCTGCGCTCGCTGGTGAAGTAGATCTTGGTGCCCCACATGCTGGGGCTGCCGAACTGCTGCAGGATATCGGCCGCGAACTCGTGCGCCACCTTGCGCGCGCCGTCTTCTCCCAACGGCTCGAGATAGGTCTTCCCGAAAATCTGCGCGCCCGCCAGCGGCCTGCCGGTGTTATAGAACCACCCGCGCAATACGAACTGTCCGGCCTCCACGCCCGAGTAGCCGAAGGCCAGGAACCCGGCGCTCACCGGCGGCGATGCCCAGTCCGAGAGTTGGAGCCCCTGTCCGTTCGGGCGCACGTTCCCGGTGGAGGGAGAAGGCGCCGGCTCCGGCCGGAAGTCCCGCGGCTGTTGCGGCACTTGCAGCCAGTACAGGCTCTTGGGAGCCAGGTTGAACATGCCCGCCGCGTCCAGGTCGCTCCACAGCGTCTGGTTGAAGGCGCCCATATACTGCTGCGCATCTCCCGAGCCGCGCAGGTCCGGCACCGCCAGTACGGCGCGCTCGCCTTTGCTGATCTTGATGATCTCGCGCTCCTGAGCCAGGACGCCCGCGACCGCCGCGGCGGCGCAGAGAACCACGGTCCAAACAGTTTGTTTTCTCATCGCGTCGTTTTCTTATCGCGTCGTTTTCCTATCGCTTCAATGTGAACCAAATCTCAATGCCGGCGCTCGAGCGCTCGTAAGCTTGGGGAAGTGGCGGGAACGGGCCCGCCTCATAAATGGCACGCTGCGCCGAGTAGTCCAGCGCACGGTTGCCGCTGCTCTGCAGGATCCGTACGTTAGTAACTGAGCCGCTTCTCTGTATGTCGAAGGTGACGATCGCAGTAGGAGCGGTCGTTATGCGCGGGTCGATTTCATCGGTACGCCACTTCTGAGCCACGCGTTGCTCGATCATGTCGCGATAGGCGCCGAAGCGGTAGCCGAAGGCGCCTGCATTCCCCTGCACGGTGCCGCCGGTTCCGGTTTGCGAGCCGTACATCGGCGACGTCATCGCCTGGCCCGAGCGGCTGTACAGCTGGTTCGGCCGGTTCGGCGACGCCCGGTATTGCGAGTATTGCTGAGTGCGGGTGTAAGTTGGCTTTCGAGGCGCGTTGCGCGCGGGAATCGGCAGGGCGTCGGGATCGATCTCTTCCTTCTTCGGCGCGGGCTTCGCCACGGGCTTGGGTGGCAAAGGCACCCGCGAGTGTGTGTCGTTGGCCAGCGGATTGGTTTCGCCGGAACGGCCGGGCAGCGGGATCTGTTTCACGGCGTTGACTGCCACCGCGCCACCGAGCGAGTGCGGATTTCCCCACTCCAGTCCCCCGCGCGCGCCCAGCGACGCGTAGATCGCGATCGACGCGAAGAACGCGATATGCACCCCGGTCGAGAGCGCAAAGAATTTGCTCAACCCGTCGTGCTGTTCGAGAGTGTCGACGCGGCCAGACATGTTCAGCGCCGCCCACCGCCCTTGCCGGTTTCATCCACCGGTTGTGTGACCACGTTGATCTGTATATGCGCCTGGTTGAGCGCGCTCACCACCTGCGCCATGACATCCCAGATGGCGTCCTTGTCGGCCCGCACATACACCCCGGTAACATTGCCGAAGCGCTGCTTCACCGCGGCGCCCACCTCGTTGATGTTGACTTCCTTATCGTTGAGAAAAAGGAAGCCTTCCTTGGTAATCGTGATGACGGGCAGTTCCTTGGCTGTGTCCCGGACCTGGTTGACCTTCGGCACATCCACTTCCATGCCGAACTCCATGACGTGCGCCGTCAGCATGAAAATCACCAGCAAGACCATGACCACGTCCACCAGCGGGACGATGTTCATCTCCGCCATCGAGTTCATTCCGCGGAACCGGCTTCTCCGGCCGGAGCCCCCGTTGCCGCCGCCCATCGAGAAGGCCATCGCTTATCCCTCGAAGTTCCTTTCCGAGAGGTTCAGGAACTCCAGGCAGAAATCTTCCATGCGCGCGCCGATCTCGCGAATCACGGTCCCGTAGTAGTTATAGAAAATGGCGGCCGGGATGGCCGCCGCCAGGCCCATGGCCGTCGCCACCAGGGCTTCGGAGATGCCGGGCGCCACCGCGCGCAGGCTCGCGCTGCCCGCCAGTCCCAGCCCCTGGAACGCGTCGATGATGCCCCACACCGTACCGAAGAGGCCGATGAAGGGACTGACCGTGGCCGTCGTCGCCAGCCAGTTCATGTTGCGCTCGAGTTTGGCGACCTCCTCGCTGACGCCGAGTTGCAAGGAGCGCTCCAGGGCCACCTGGTTGGTCACGCTGCCCCGCGCCTTGATCTGGTGAGACACTTCGTCGTACCCGAAGTCGAAGACGGTGGCCAGCGGACAAGGCCGGAACTGTTCGCTCACCACCGCCACCGCCTGAAGGCCGGAGGACTTCCGGAACGCCCGCAAAAAGCGCCGGTTCGCCGTCCGCGCCTTCCCGAAGCTCAGCCACTTGGAAAAAACAATGGCCCAGGAGACGATGGAGAACACCAGCAGCAGGCCGAACACCGCCATCTGCAGCGGCTGGGCGCGGCTCACCATTTCCCAGAGGCGGTACTGCAAGAAAAGCGCGATGGGCATTGAGAGCAGATTCAACTCAGCTCCTCCCTAGTTTTCTATCATAGCGGTCTTTGTGGCGCAGGCACTCCCGCCCAATGCCACTTCGTCGTTGGACGGTGGCGGGTCTGGAGACCCGCTGCAGGACTGGAGTCCTGGCCCGCAAAAAACAAAACCCCGGCCCCAGGGACATTCCCTGGGACCGGGGCGCAGTGTGCGACGGGGAAATCTAGTTGCGGACCGGCTCGAAGTACCCTTGGGCCAGTTCCGGCTTGGCTTCGAGCGCCTTGCTCCAGCAAGCCTTCGCGTCTTCTTCCTGACCCAGCGACTTCATGACGTGTCCCAGGTTCAGCAGCGCTTCCGCGAAATCCGGGTTTTCCGACAGCGCCTCGCGGTACAGCCGCGCCGCTTCGTCGGCCTGCCCCGCTTTTTGCAGCAGCAGCCCGGTGTTGTAAAGCAGTTCCGGCGTCCGCTCGCCCAGATCGACGAGCCGGCCGTGGAATTCGAGCGCCTGGTCGAGGTCGCCGCGCTCGAGAGCGAGCGCCGCCAGGCCGCGCAGAGCGTCCAGCGACTTGGGATCGGAGTTCAGCGCCTGTTCGTAAACCAGCTGAGCCAGGTCGCGGTCGCCCATCTTCCAGTACGCCAGCGCCAGGTTCATCTGCGCTTCGATCCAGTCCTTGCGCTTCTTCAAGCAGGTCTCGAAGGCCTCGGCGCTGCCGCGGTAGTCGCCGCGTTGCAATCGCACGTAGCCCAGCCGGAACCGCGCCTCGTGGTTCTCCGGATCCTTGTCGAGCACCTTCATATAGGTCTTCTCGGCTTCGTCCTGCTCGCCCGATTGCTCGAGCACGAGCGCCAGGTTCCACAGCGCCGCGACGGCGTTGGGATCCAACCGCACCGCCTCGCGGTAGGCGTCCTTCGCTTCCTTCAACGCGCCCAGTTCCTGGCGCACGATGCCCAGGTTGGTGTAGGTCTGCGAAGACTGCGGCCTCACCTTGATGGCCTGCTGATACGCATCGGCGGCCTGTTGGAGCCGCGACGCCTTCTGGTGCGCCAGGCCCAGGTTGAACCAGCCCTCGAAGTGGTTCGGGACGGCGTCCACCAGCAGCGTGCAGAACTTCGCCGCCATCTGGAAATCGCCGCTGGCCGAAGCCCACGCCGCCAGGCCTTCCAAAGCGGCGGTGGACTGGGGACGCAGTTCGAGCAGGTGCTCGGAGCATTCGCGCACCAGCTCGTAATCCTTCTTCGCCATGCCGATGGCGATCAGGTTCGCCAGCGACTCTTCCGAATTCGGATTGCGCTTGAGCACCTTCCGATAGAGATCGGCCGCTTCGTCGAACTGCGAATTGAGCTGAAGCGCGACGGCTTTGCCGAATACCGCCGTCTCGTTCTCCGCCTCGCGCTCGATGACGCGCTCGAATGCCGCCAGCGCCGGCTGCGGCTGGTTCAAATGCAGGAGGCAGATGCCCAGTCCCAACTGCGCTTCCGTGCGGGTCGAATCGACCTGGAAGGCCTTTTGGAACTTCTCGGCCGCTTCCTGCCACCGGCCCGTACGCTCCAGGCAGACGGCCAGGTTGAACCAGCCCATCTGATGGCCCGGCTCGATCTGCAGCAGCTCGCGGTAGCTGTTGGCCGCGCCTTCGAACTGGCCCAGCTCGAACTGGACCTGACCCATGGCCGAGTAGATCTCCGCCGATTTCTCGCCCTTGGCCACGGCGCGCTGCAATTCTCGCAGCGCTTCCTCGGCCTTCCCGTCCAAATGCAGGGAGACAGCGCGGGCGATGTAGCGCGATGCCTTGGGAGCCTCCGTGCGCGGACTGAACTCAACGGGCCGGAGCTCCGGCCCACCACCGATTGGTTTACGCGGACTCATGATTTCACCTCTCTTCTTCTTTTATCCGTGCCGCCCTACTCATCGCCGTTACGGCTCAAGCCGGGGGCGTGCACCCGGCTCAGTTGTTCGGGGCGATCATGCCACATACCTTGCCCCAAAAATCGTCATTATTACTCACCTTTATCCAATAAAGGCTCGGCTTGTCCCCTTGACCGCCGAAAAATCCGATCCCGCCGGCCCGCAGCCGGTCGTCCGTCCAGGAATCCACTACCTCGCCTTCCACCGACGTTGTGAAGCCGCTGCCGGCAACGTCCTCTTCAATCCGGATAGGTTGGCCGGCCATCAAACTGACATGCAGGGGGATACGCACCCGCTCGCTTTCCTGCCCTCCCACCACCTGGTAGCGGACGAGCGTCGTCTCGGGCTGGCCGTTGGTTTTCACGATGGTCAACAGCGTTGCGTAGTAATTCTGCAAGTCCGCCGCCCGGAATGCCCACCCGATCGCGCGGCCGTTGACCTGGCCCAGAAACTCGAAGCGGTAATCGGACAGCGTGTGCGAAGGACGATACAGGGCCAACTGGCCGGCCCCGACGAATCCCGACGGGTTGGCCAACCAGCTCTTGTCCCAACCGTCCGCACCGTACCAGCCATCCAGGCCTTTCGAAAAATCGTGTTCCATGTGGATCGCGGCGCGACCCCGAATGCTCTCCTTCAGGGAGCTGTTTCTCCCCGCGCAACCGGTCAGCGAAGTGCCGAGCGCGATCGCGCAAACAACCATCAGCATCCCCCGGAAGAGTCCGGAAGCGCTCTTGAGCGCACTGCGCCAGCGCGGCGAGTAGCTCTCGGCGATCGATTCGAAATCCATTTTGTCCAACTGAGCACCACTTCCAAGCACTACGATCTCGAAGGCGAACGGCAGTTCGCCGTGCCCCGCGGCGGGAGTGTCCATTCCGGTGCGCGGGCCCGCGGCCACCGGCGCCAACTGCGGCTCGTCCAGCAGATTCCTGGACTGCGGCGTATAATCCACGGCGGGGATCCAGGGCTCCACCGCCAGAGCCTCATACGGGGCCGCGCAGAACATGGTCCCCTCATCGTCCCGGTCCTCGAACTCGACGTAGTTGAAAACGCCGGACGGCATGTGGGCTTTCTCGACCGTGTCGTGGAAGACGGGCAGGCGGCTGGGGTGGCGGTGCGACCGCTGCAGCGGTTCCAGGTGTACCGTCGCGCGCGTGGTGGCCGCGTCCTGACGAGCAACCGGCGCGGCGATCTTCGACGCGGGCGAGTTGCCCAGCGCCAGTTCGTTACCCGCCAGCTCCGGCTCGCGCACCGCGGGCACGGCAAACTCGGCGGCGGAGTACGCGCCGGCCTTGGTCGCGCGGCCCGCTCTGGCCGGCCGCTCCGGCACGTTCACGAACTGGAAGCTGGTGGCCGAGGGCCAGCGCACCCCGCTCGCGCTCGACTGAATCGACGCGTGCTCGATTACGGCGGACTCCTGGCCGTACTTTTCCCATCCCGCCGGCACCGGCTTCGCCGCGCGGTTCGAGCCGCGGATCGCGACCGCGGAGAACTTCGAAGGAGGCAGCGGATGCGCGAAGGCCAGCGACTGCGCCCCCACCAGTTCCACCGGCTGCGATCCTTCGGCTACCACGGTCGAGGTCGCCGGCCGCGGCGCGCCGGCCTGAGTGCGTCCCTTTCCAACCGCCGGCGCCGCCGTCTCCAGCGTGTGCCGCGCCGCCAACTCGCGAGAGGCAGGCTCGAGCGGAGCGGCGATCTCGAACGCCACCATCCCGGCTTCGCGCCTGCGGGACTCCATCGGCCGGGCCTTCCGCTCGGTGACCGGCGCGAGTTCCGCGACGCCTAGCGGGAACGGTCCCGCCGGCCGTATGCGGCCGACAACCGTGCTGAGCGGCGTGGTGAGCTCGATCTCCGCGCTCGCCGTCGCGGAAGCGCTCGGCTTGGCGACATCGCGCCGCATCGGGCCGGCAAGCGGATTCGACGGGCACTCCTCGAGGCGCCTGGCAGCGGCGATTCGCGCCAGCGTCGCATCGAGCAGGATCTCCGGAAGCCGCATGCTGCGCAGCCGGAAGCCGAGGCTGATCGAGCGCGCCGCGGGAGCCGCGATGGTCTTGAAGCCCGGCAGCACGGTCGCGGCCGCCGTGATTTCCAGAGCCTCCCGTGCCGCGATCTTTCCCTCCGCCGGGAACAAAGTTTCGTGCGCGGCAAACGGCGACGCCGCTCCCAGCGCCTTGGCCGGTTTCGGCTTCCGGGGAGCCGCCTCCATGTGCGCCCCGCGCTCCATGGAGCCGGACCGCAGCGCGCCCGGACGAAGCAGCGCGCTCTGGCGCTCGATGGCGGGCGTGGCGGGCCCGAGTGCGAGCCAGCCGCAGGGCTGGGCCGTGCTGCGAACCTTCGCGCCGGCGATCTCGCCGCGAACGGGGGTCGAAACGGCGAGCACCAGCGGCGTCGCGGTCTTCGAAGTCCATCCCAACAGTGCGGCTGGCGGAACCGGCAGCGTCCAGCTTTCCGTCTTCACCGCGGGCAGCGTGCTCGCGGCTCGCTGTGCGCCGAGCGGAACGCTCGAGCCGGCGGGCACCAGGTGCGTGGATGCAACTGGAGCCGGTGCCGTCGGGAACAGCGTGCGGCAGTCGATCTGGAAGGCGGGCAGCGTGAGCGCGGCGGCTCGCCGTGTGCGCGGGGCGGGTTGTGCGTTCCCCTGCAGCGGGCGCGGTCCGATGGCCCCGGCCGAAGCCGGCAGGGTGAGCTCCACATCCGGAAGCCGCACTTGGGAAGCGCCCCGGATCTCGAGTTCCCCCTCCACTTTGGCGCCTGCCAGCCGGCCCGCGCGCGCGGCGGGCAGTTGAGTGGCTGCCTCGGCGGACGCAAGCGCGATCGCGGCCCTGCGTTGCTCAAACCCGGGAAGCAGGGTACGAAGTCCCGCGAATGCAAGGCTCGCGCCCTGGCTCGCAAAAGAGCCCTTTCGCCCGGCCGGGTAAGGGGCGGTGTGGTAGGTCGCTTCTTCTATGTGTTCGTGGAAGCGAATCGAGCAGGCGGGCGGCTGCGCCTCGATCCGGAACTCCACCGTTGCCGGATGCGGCGGGAATGCCTTGGCCACGGGCCGTTGCGGCATCGCGCCCGGCACGGTTTGGCCCGCGCCGATATGCGCCAGGCGCACTGGGACCGCCAGTGCGGGGATCTCGACCAGTTTCTCAGGCCGGCCAAACTGCGCTCCGATGATCACCACATCGCGATGGGTCCGGTTCGCGGGCACGCTCGCCGACGTAGCCGCGTACGTGGCCGGATCGAGGCGACGCCGTGTCGCCGCGATGGCCGCTCCGCGCGGCATCTTCGGTTCGAAAGCGGTGAAGCCCGCGCCCACACCGGATACGTTGGCGGATGCGGCGCGCCGCGCGGGGGCCGGCATTCCCTGGCCCGCCAGCGACCCGCCCGCGGGAACCGAAGCAACGCCCCGCCGCGTGGTGAACGCCGGCAGCGCGGCCTGCGGCTGGGGCCAACGCGCGGCATCGATCGCCGCGGCACGCGCGATGGCGCCGGGCCTCGGTTTCGCGGCCGCCGCACGGCCCGCCGCCTCGAAGCTTGCCGCGCTAACGCCGAATGCAGGCTTGCTCGCACGCAGGAACGGCAGCGCGGTGGGAGGCACCGACGCAAAATCGGCCACCAGGGCGGGACGCCTTGCCGCCGCCATCGTTCGCGCCCGCGGCGCTTCGGTCGGCCGCTCGGCCGCCACCGGCGGCTGCCCGCCAATCTCGATCTCGGCCGCCGGTCCAAGCGCCAACGCCGGCATGGTCGCGCTTCCGGCGAACACCGCCGCCGGAACTTCGATCGCGCGCAACGCTCTCTTGACGGCCTGCGGCAGAGGGACGCCGGCAATCTCCCCGCGAGCCACCACGCCGCGTACCCGCAGCGCCGTGTGACACGAAACGGACGGAACCGCCTGGAACTGGGCCGCAGGCGCCAGAACCCGGTTCGCCGCGGCGTTCACGGCCCGGCAAACGAGCGGCTGAGGTCCGCCCATCAGGAACGCGCGTCCGAACGCCACATGCGCCGGCACGCCGATCGAGGCGTTGCCCTGGAACGGCAGGAATCCGATTTCGCCCGGCTTCTGCACGGCCCTCCCGGTCCCCCGGGGCAGGGGATACCGGATCAAGTCAGCCCGCCGAACGCGCGCCGCCAGCGTGTGGGAGCTTCGCAGGCCCGCCAGAACCGGCCTCGGCACGGCGCGCCCCACCGCTTCCGTCGCGGTGTGAACCCCGGCCCGCATCCTGGCTGGCCGGGGACCGGCATTCAGCAGCGCTTGTCCCTTCAGTTGGCAACCGGAGACGACCACGGCACGGTCCAGCGCGGGCGTGAGGCCGTCGAAGTGCGCTATCCCGTGGAAGGCGTCCGCGCTGCTGCCTGGCCCTGAGCGCTCCGGCATCTCGCGAGTAACCGGCCGCCGCATCGGCTCCTGGACGAACAACGCATCGCGCATCCCGCAACTGCCTGGATCAAAAGCGGTGGTGGGCGCGTTGAACGACGGCTCGAGTGTCTCGATATCAACCGCTTGCGGCGGAAAACTCTGGGGCTGCGGCTCACATTCCAGCCTGGCGAAGTAGAACGCCTCGGGTGGGATCGGCTCGCCCTGCTCCACCGGCGCGACATACACAGGCTCCGGTTCCGGCTCCCGCCAGGGGGTTCTGAACTCCTCTTGCGGCGGCGGAGGCTGGCGTTCGGGGCTCGGCTGAACGGGGGCTTCGTAGCGGGGCGTCTCGACCGCAATGGCCTCTGGTTGCCACTCCGGGAAGGTCTGTGCGTCCGGATGCAGTTCGGGCGTTCCCAGCCGCTGACCCGCGTCAAGCAGCCGGTCCAGTGCCATCCGTGTCAGCTCTTGATATCGTCTCCGATGGTCGTCTGAACAGAAGTCGGCATCGGTGAGCTGACGAACGAGCGACACCCGTTTCCCACAAAAGAAGCAGGGCATCCGGTCGCAATCCTACCGGACAATTATATTGGCGTTTCAGCCCTTTTGCCAGAAGAATCAACTGGTTTAGGATCCCTCATGCCAGCCCGCACGAGCCACCATCTCGCTCCCCGAGTAGCCCGAAAAGGGACCAATGTCCTAGTACAGATGGCCATGGTTAACGGCCGGGATGCTGCCGTTCGGCCAAGATTGTTAGAGGGGTAGTGCTATCTTCGGCTAACTTCTCACTCATCGTGGGTCTTGAGGGTACTAGTACCTCTATTTTGCCCATGCCCGGGTATAACTGTCTTTTCTGAAGGAAAGCAGAGGCCAGAACCTTACCTGACAACGAGTTTGCGACCTCCGGCCCAGCCTGGGCCCCCGCCCTCCTCGAGCGCTCTACACTCATTGCGGGTGTTGCCGGGGTCTTATTGGGGGAACGCGGTCTGAATCGCCTAGAGGCACGCCGTCGGGCGGGCGTCCAGGCCTGCAGCGGCTCTCGAGAGGGGACTTGCGAAATTCAGTTCGTCGCGTCCGCGGCGAGAGGTGAACGGGCTGAAAAGCGGCGACAGGCACCGCTCGCCACGCGCGCTCGAGACCTATCCCGTTGACCAGGCGGACATGTCGCTCGGGACAGCGGAGCCAGTCACCGTTCTTCAGCGGAGTCTTCAGTCTGTCGGGTCAATTTCGCAAGTCCCTCTGGAGACCCGCCCTGGCGACTTCACTGCCGCGGCGCCGGCAATTCGAGCGACGCCTTGGCCAACGCCCGCTGGATCAGACCGGCGGCGCCGTCTGGCTCCATGCCTCGCGAAATCGAGAGTTCCACGGTCAGCGTCTGGCGCGCCTGGTCCAGCATTTTCCTCTCGCGAAACGAGAGCGGCTTCTCGCGTTGCAGCAGCAACAGGCTTTTCAGCACTTGAGCGATCTGCAGCGGATCTCCGGCGCGCATTTTGTCCGAGTTTTCCTTGAATCGGTTCTTCCAATCGTGGCAGCAGGCACACCGGCCCGAGGAAAGGAACGCCAGAACACGGCACCACTCGACGTTGGTGGTGATCTTTCGCAACCCGATCTGGCTCACGTGCGAGAACGGAACCATTACCTTGATGCTGCCGCTGGCCAGCCGAAGGAGGTAAAACCTTTCGAATGTGTTTCCGAAAGAGCGGGCGCTGACGTTCTCGATGGTCCCGATTCCCTGGTTGGGATAGACCACTTTCTCGCCGATCTGGAAGGCCATACAAGGACCTCTTGTACACCGGAAGGAAGTTAATCGCTCTATTTCGCGAACGCGCGAAATCAAATCTTAAGGGCCACTGGGAGCGAAGTCAACAAAAAAGACTCTGGCAACCTAAAATGGGGGCATTTAGGTCCAAGTAGAGTTCTGGCTCCCGAACGCTACAAGAACGTCAGCGTTAATCTGCGTTCATCGCCCGCCCCGCTAGGGCGCCTTGCGGCTTTCGCTCCAGGTGTGGACCACGGTCGCCGAGAGAATAATCGCGCCTCCCAGGACCGCCAGCGCCGCGGGCCGTTCCCCCTGGATCAGCCACACCCAGACCGGGTTCAGCGCCGGCTCGAGCAGCATCAGCGTGGTCGCCTCAAACGCCGGCACGTGCCCGATCGCGCGCGTAAGGCAATAGTAAGCCAGGCCGATTTGCACCAGTCCCAGGTATAGGATGACCAGCCAGTCGGTCCCGCGGGAGTCCACCACCGGCAGCGCCGCCGGCAATGAGATCAGACAGGCGATCAGGTTGCCCACCCCGACGGTGGCGATGGCGCCTCCGCCGTCGGACCGCTTCCCGAGCCAGCGCAGCCCCATGACCGTCAGCGCCCACCCGACTCCGGAAAGCAGACCCAGAATGTCCCCGAGCGCAGGGTTCGGCGCGGTTGCCAATGTGCCCTGCCGCGCGACGAAGAACAGGCCCAGCCCCGTGGCGACGGCCGCGCCGAACGCCAGATCCGACCGCCGGATGCGCTCGCCGAGCAGCACCGGTCCCAGGGCCATCACGTAGAGTGGCGCCGTCGCTTGCAGGTAGATGGCATTGGCTGCCGTGGTCAGTTTTGTGGCGGTTACGAACAGGATCAAAGTGGCCGCGTAAGCCGTGGCGGGCGGCAAAACCCGCCAGTTCAATCCCCGGCGCGACGCGGGCACGAGCGCGAATACGGCGAGCGAAGCGATGCCCGAACGGAAGCCCGCCACCTGCCATGAGCCAAGCGAGCAGGCCTTGATCGCCGCGCCGCCCGTCGAAAACAGGAACGCGGTTGCGAGCAACAGAAGCCGATTCTGGATACGCGGATTCACGGGACCGATTCTCCAAAGTAGCGCAGCAACCTAGTGTGGCGCACGCTTCTAGTGCCGCGGTTCGGCGGGCCGGGCTGTGCGGCTGCGCGCCGGGGATCGACGGCCGACGCGCGACGGGCGCGGCCGTGGGCGGATGGCCTAATCCCCAGACCTTTCTCCGCCGATCACTAGTAGCGTGAGCCTCAGGCGGCTGCTGGTGCCATCGCACTCGGACTGGCTGTTCGCGGCGCTGATGGTGTGGCTGTTCGTGGCAGGGAGCGGCTGGCAGGTGCTGCTGGCGGACGGCGATACGGGCTGGCACATTCGCGCCGGCGAATACATCCTGGCTCACCGGCAGGTTCCGCACGCGGACCTGTTCTCGTTCACGCGGCCGGGCGCGCCGTGGTGCGCCTGGGAGTGGCTCTCGGACGTTCTGTTCGCGCTGGTGCATCGCGCGGCGGGACTTAAGGGCGTGGTGTTGCTCGCGGGCGCGGTCATCGCCAGCGCGCTGACCCTCCTTTTTCGACACATGCTGGCGCGCGGAAGCGGCTTCTTCGTGGCGCTGGCGGTATGCCTGGTGGCGGCGGGAGCCTCGACGATTCATTTCCTTGCCAGGCCCCATGTGTTCACGCTGCTCTTTCTGGCGGGTTCGCTGTGGGTGCTGGGCAGGGACCGGCGGGAGCCCGGCCGCGCGATCTGGCTGCTGGTTCCGCTGACCGCGCTGTGGGCCAACCTGCACGCGGGCTTTGTGGCCCTTCCGGCTTCCATCCTGGTGCTGGCGGGGGCGGCGGCGATCGAGCGGCGGTGGGACCTGGCGCGCCGCTATGCCCCGCTGGCCGCGGGCTGCCTGGTTGCGTCGCTCGCCAATCCTTACGGTATCGGGCTGCACCGTCACGTGCTCGAGTATCTGCGCTCGGACTGGATCCGCGAGGCGGTGGACGAGTTCCAGTCGCCGCGATTCCGCTCCGAAAGCTCGGTCCATTTCGAGATTTTGCTTTTTGGCGGGCTGCTGGCCGCGGCGGCGCTTCTGCGGAGGGCCCGAACGGGGGAAGCCCTGCTGGTGGTGGCCTGGGCGCACGCGGCACTGGTTTCGGTGCGCAATGTGCCGGTGTTCGCCGTGGTGGCCTCGCCGATCCTGGCGGCGGAGGCAAGCCGCTGGTGGAGAGGCTGGGTACGGGAGCGGCCGGCGCGGTCGGTGCTAGCGATCCTGGAGCGTGTCGGCGCCGGATTCGCGTCGAGCGCAGGGCATACGAGCGTGTGGCCCGCGTTATTGCTCTCAGTCCTGGCGATCGTCCCGGGCCACTGGCCTCGGGATTTTCCCGAGAACAAGTTCCCGGTGAATTTGGTCGCCAGGCATGAGCGCGCGATCGGGGGAGCGAGGGTATTTACCTCCGACCAGTGGGGGGACTACCTGCTGTACCGGTTCGGGCCGTCTCAGGCGGTTTTCATCGACGGGCGCAGCGATTTCTACGGGCCCGAGATCGGGGAGTTGTACTTGCGGACGGCGTACGGCCGCGGCGACTGGCGGGGGACGCTGGGGCGGTACCGGATCGCGCTGGTGCTGGCGCCGAAGGGCTGGCCGCTGGCCGACCTGCTGGGCTCGAGCGATGGCTGGCGCCTGGTGGACCAGGACGGACAGGCGGCGCTGTTTGAATGTTCCACGCCGTTCGAGCCTAAAGGAAACGTAGCCGCGCGCCGAAATAGTCATAAGGGACCGAACCAGCCATGAAACCCGCGAGAAAGAAACCGGCCGGTACGGGCACGCGAGCGGCTCCGGCGGAATCCGGGCCCGGGGCGGCGGCGCGGCGAGAAAAGGAGGCCCCGCGGTGGCGCCTGCCCTCCGGGCAGACGCTGGCCGAGTTCGCTCTGCGATCGGGCCTGCTGGCGCGGCGTCTCATGGAGCCGGTGCGAAAAAGCGCGGCCCGTCGCGACCGCGCTGACGTGAAGGCAAACGCTTGAGGGCAAACGAATGGACCGCAGATTCGTCACCGTATTAGCCGTCAGCCTGCTGTTTGCACTGGCGATCTCGGGGGTGTTCTACCAGGTGGTCGCAGGATCGAACCGGGGTGGGCGGCGGCCCGCCAAGGTCGACAAGCGCAAGCTGGTCGTCGCCTCGCATGCCCTGTCGGTGGGAGGGGTTCTAAGGGCGGAGGACCTGAAGCTCGCCGAGGTGCCGGTCGACGATTTCCCCGCCGGCTGCTTCTCGAGGTCTGAAGAAGTGATCGGGCGGCCGATGGCATCGAGCATTCTGGCCGATGAGCCGATTCGCGAGGGAAGGCTGGCCCCGCGCGGGAGCGGGGTTGGCCTGGCGCCGGTGATTCCCCCCGGAATGCGCGCGGTCGCGGTAAAAGTCAACGATGTGGTGGGCGTGGCGGGATTCGCCCTTCCGGGGATGCACGTGGACGTGCTGGCCACCGGGCGGCCGCCGGAGGGGGACAGCAACGGCACCGTTACCAAAACCATCCTGCAGGACATTCTGGTGCTGTCGGCGGGCCAGACCATCGAGCCGAGTTCGAATGGGCAAGCCATCAACGCTCCCGTGGTCACGCTGCTGGTGACGCCCCAACAGGCCGAGACTCTCACGCTGGCGAGCGAGTGGCGGATTCAGCTGGTACTCAGAAACGGTAGCGACCGCGCCATCGAGAACCCTCCCGGCCGCGAGCTTTGGGAACTGTCGGGAACGGCCCGAAAGCGTTCGGCGTCGGCCGCGCCTGTCACGCCCCGGCCTGTGGTCGTGGTTCGGGCTCCCGCACCGCCTGTGCCCGAGGAAGTGGTGGTTTTTCGCGGCACCAAGAGAACCGTTGAGCAGGTCGGAGAGCGAAACCCATGAAGAATCCGATGCCGTGGATGGCGCTGGCGGCGCTGGCGGCCGCGCCGGGTTGGGCCACCGGCGCCAACTCGAATCTGGAGGTGGCGGCCGGCGGCAGTCTGGTGATCGACTATGCCGGAGAGATAGGCCGCGTCGCGGCCAGTAATCCCGACGTCGCCGATGCCGTGGCGGTCTCCTCCCGCGAAGTCCTGGTCAACGCCAAGATACCCGGAACGGCGACCATCGTGGTCTGGTCCAAGGACGGACTCCGCACGATGTACGGCATTACGGTAGAGCAGAACCTGGATCCGGTGCGGCAACTCCTGAAGAGCACCTTTCCGGACTGCGCCATCGAAGTCCACGAAGCCAGAGACTCGCTGTCGCTGACCGGAACGGTGCCGAGCCAGGCCATCTCCGACCGCGCGGCGGCGTTGATGGCGCCGTTCGCCAAAGCCGTTGTCTCCAACCTGCGCGTGGTTGTTCCGGGGCCGGAAAAACAGATCGTGTTGCGGGTGAAGTTCGCGGAGCTGAACCGCAACGCCGCCCTTTCGCTGGGCGTGAACCTGCTGTCGACCGGTGCGGCCAACACCCCCGGCCTGGTCTCAACCGGGCAGTTCCAGTCTTCCGCCCTCGATCAGATCCAGACTCCGGTTCCCGGCAGCGGCGTGGCCGCCGTCAGCAAGTTCACGGTCAGCGACGCGCTCAACATCTTCGCCTTCCGGCCCGATTTGAACCTGGGGATGTTCATCAAGGCGCTCCAGAACCAGGGCGTGCTGCAGATTCTGGCCGAGCCGAACCTGGTGACCACCAACGGCAAGGACGCCAGCTTCCTGGTGGGGGGCGAGTTCCCCGTCCCGGTGGTGCAGGGGGGCGCCAACGCCGGCGCGGTCACCATCATCTTCAAGGAGTATGGAATTCGCCTGACGTTCCTGCCCACGATCACGGACCACAACACCATCAAGATGTACGTCAAGCCCGAGGTTTCCACCATCGACCTGACCAACGCCGTGCTGTACTCCGGGTTCACGATACCGGCGCTGGCGTCCCGGCGCATCGAGACCAACATCGAGCTGGGGCTGGGGCAGAGCTTCCTGATCGCGGGGCTGATCGACCAGCGCGTAACCGAGCAGCTTTCAAAGGTCCCCGGTCTGGCCAACATCCCCGTGCTGGGGGCGTTGTTCAGGAGCAAAAACGAGCAGAAGTCGGCGGAAGAGCTGATCGTGATGGTCACTCCGGAGATCACCACCCCGGTGAGCCGCGCGGATGCGGAGACGCCGCAGATGCCGAAGAAATTCATGCCGCTGCTGCTGCATTCCGAGCACGGCGCCACGCCTCCCGGGCAGCCACCCGCCTCCGGCGGAAAGTAGCGACCCCGATGCCCAGCGCCAGGAACAGCGGCATCCGACAGCTCACCGCGCTCATGATCGCGCCGGATCGCGAACTGGCGCGGCAGTTCGAGGCCAGCGCGGCGGCGACGCGCGGCTTCCAAATCCTGGCGGATCTGAAGTCCTATCCCACGCAGCAGACGCTCGATATCCGCCTGCGCCAGCTTCAGCCCGAAGTGGTTTTGCTCGACCTGGCTACCGATCTCGAACAGGCGTCGGCGCTGGTGCGCGCGGTTGGCGTGAGCAATCCCGCCATTCACGTGATCGGATTGCACGTTCGCAACGATTCGGCGGCCATCGTGCGGTCGCTGCGCCAGGGAGCGAGCGAGTTCCTCTACGCGCCCTTCGAGGCCCACATTCAGGAGCAGGCGCTGGCACGCATCCGCAGACTGATCGAGCCGCGAGTGCAGTCGGGGCCGGAGGCCGGAACGGTGGCCGTGTTCGCCAGTGCCAAGCCGGGTTCGGGGGCCTCGACGCTGGCCGCCCAGACCGCCTTCGCCCTACGCCGCATTTCCTCCACCCGCGTCCTGCTGGCAGACCTGGACCCCATGACCGGCACGGTAACGTTCTACCTGAAGGCCGCGGGGCCGGCCACGGGCGGGGTGGTTCCGGTCCGGCACGGAATCGACGTGTTCCCAGCCGGGATGGCGCCCGGCGACTCGCTCGATGTCACCCGCCTGCGCGAGCTCCTGGGACGGGCCCGCCAGGAGTACGGTTGGATTCTGCTGGACCTGCCCGCGATTTTCCATCGCGCCACCCTGCTGGCGCTGCCGGAGGCCGACCTGGCTTTTCTGGTCACCACCGCGGAGCTCCCCAGCCTGCACCTGGCGCGCAAGGCGATCAATCTCCTGGGACAGCTCGGCTGCGGCAAAGACCGCGTGCGGGTTCTGGTGAACCGCGCGGCCAGGCGCAGCGGGCTGGCAGCGTCGGACGTCCAGAAGATCCTGGGGGCGGCGGTCAGCCACAGTTTCCCCAACGACTATCCCTCGCTCGACCGCGCGCTGGCGGAGGGCGAGCCGCTCGAGGCCGGCTGCGAGCTGGGCGGCGCCATCGAGGAGTTTGCCGCCGGGCTGGTCGAAGCCGCCGCCGCCGGACGGCGCAATCCTGCGCCGGAACCCGTTCCCACACCCGAGGAGGTCCGAGTATGAATGCTACGCCGCAGAGCGGCCAGGAACGGAAGGCGCCGCTCACCTGGGACCAGCGAATTCTGCAGAACGCGGGCCGCCCCCGCTCCACGCTCAAGCCCGAGTGCCAGGAGCTGAAATTCTCGCTCCACCGCAAGCTGCTCGACCGCATCAACCTGGAGGCGCTGGCCTCGATCGACAACCAGCGCGTGCGCATCGAGGTGCGCCAGGCGCTGGTCTCCCTGATGGACGGGGAGCCCACGCTGCTCAGCGCGCTCGACAAGCAGCAGGTCATCGACGAAGTGCTGGACGAAGTGTTCGGCCTCGGCCCGCTCGAGCCGCTGCTCGAGGACCCCACCATCTCCGACATCCTGGTCAATTCGCACCGCCAGGTCTATGTGGAGCGGAAGGGGCAGCTGGAGCTCACCAGCGTTCGTTTCCGCGACGACCAGCACCTGCTGCGGATCATCGACAAGATCGTTTCGCAGGTGGGGCGGAGGATTGACGAGTCGACGCCCATGGTGGACGCGCGGCTGAGCGACGGCTCGCGCGTGAACGCCGTCATCGCTCCGCTGGCCATCGACGGGCCGGTGCTCTCGATCCGCCGCTTCAGCACCGACAAGCTGATGCCGGCGGACCTGGTAGAGAAGAGAGCCCTGATGCCGAGCATGATGGAACTGCTCGAGGCGGCGGTGCGGGCGCGGCTGAACATCATCGTTTCGGGCGGCACCGGCGCGGGCAAGACCACGCTGCTCAACGCGCTCTCGGTCTTCATTTCCCCCAAGGAGCGCGTCATTACCATCGAAGACGCGGCCGAGCTGCAGCTCAAGCAGCCGCACGTGGTGCGCCTGGAGACGCGGCCTCCGAACCTGGAGGGGCACGGAGCGGTGCGCCAGCGCGAGCTGCTCATCAACAGCCTCCGCATGCGCCCCGACCGCATCATCTGCGGCGAGGTGCGCGGCGAGGAGGCGCTCGACATGCTGCAGGCCATGAACACGGGCCATGAGGGCTCGCTCACCACCATTCACGCCAACACGCCCCGCGACGCGGTGGCCCGCCTGGAAGTGATGGTCACTTTCGCGGCCGCCAATATGCCGATGATCTCGATCCGCCAGCAGATCTCGAGCGCGGTGCACCTGTTGGTGCAGGCGGCGCGGTTGAGCGACGGCACCCGGCGCGTAGTCAGCATCTCCGAGGTAACCGGGATGGAAGGCGACATGATTACGCTGCAGGACATCTTCGTTTTCGAAAAGCTGGGCATCGGCGAGGACGGGCACGTGCTGGGGCGTTTCACCGCCACCGGCATCCGGCCGAAGTTCTGCGAGAAACTCCTGGCGGCCGGGATCCGGCTCCAGGCGGGAATGTTCGACGAAATGATGGAGGTCTGAGGCGGGCCCCCGCGGGGCTGTCGACCGGCGGCCCCTTGCGGGGTTGTTGACCGGGCCGTGCGGCCGTCGACCGCCGTGCGGTTGTTGACCGGGCAGTGCGAGTGACCGGGCGGTGCGGGTGACCGGGCCGTGCGGCCGTCGACCGCCGTGCGGTTGTTGACCGGGTAGTGCGAGTGACCGGGCGGGGCGGGTGACCGGGCCGTGCGGCTGTCGACCGCCGTGCGGGCGTTCAACGGGCGTTCCGGGTGTTGACCGGGCCGTGCATTGACCGGGCGGCGTGGTTGTTGACCGGGTCGTGCGGCTTTTGACCACCGTGCGGTTGTTGACCGGGCAGTGCGAGTGACCGGGCGGTGCGGGTGACCGGGCGGTGCGGGTGACCGGGCCGTGCGGCTGTTGACCGCCGTGCCGGCGTTCAACGGGCGTTCCGGGTGTTGACCGGGCGGTGCCGGGCTGTTGACCGGGCAGTGCGGGTGTTAACTATGCTGCCGTTTGTCGCAATCACGATTGCCTTCTGGTGCCTGATCGCGTTCGGGTGGTGGAGCTGGTCGCGCAGGCGCTCGGGGCCGGATCTGGCGAGCGTCCGGGCGCGTCTGGCGGCCGGAGATCTCACCAAGGGAAAACCGCGCCAGGGGCCGGCGCTGATCGAAAGGGAAGAGCAGGTTGCCGGCAAGATGGTGGCCCGGCTGCTCCTGCGGCTGCGCTTGAACGAGCGGCTGAAGGCGCTGTTCGAGCAGGCCGGCTTGAAGTGGAATGCCGCGCGGACCATCCACGCCTCGCTGGGTTTGTTCCTCGGCGGCTTTGCGGCCCTGTGGTATCTCGAGCCGTTTTATCGCATCGCCGCGCCGGTGGTGGGCCTGATTCTGGGAGCAATGCCGGTGATGTACGTGCTGCGCAAGCGTGCGGGGCGGCTGCACAAGTTCGAAGAGCAGTTTCCGGAAGCGCTCGAGTTCGTCTCCCGGGCCATGCGGGCCGGCCACGCCTTCTCGGTCTCGCTGGAGATGATCCACGCCGAGTTCCAGGAACCGGTGGCGGGCGAGTTCAAACGCACCTTCGACGAGCAGAACCTCGGTATGCCGCTCGACCTGGCGCTGACCAAGATGGGTGAGCGGGTACCGCTGCTGGACGTGCAGTTCTTCATCTCCGCCGTGACCCTGCAAAAGCGGACCGGCGGGAATCTGGCGGAGGTGCTCGACAAGCTGGCCTCGCTGATCCGCGAGCGGTTCAAGCTTCGCGGCCGGATCAAGGCGATCAGCGCGCATGGCAAGATGACGGGCTCGGCGCTCACCCTGATCCCCATCGCGGTGGGCATTCTGATGTGCTTCGTCAACCCGGGTTACGGCCAGTTCTTCGCCCACGACGATACCGGGAAGACGATGCTGGGCGTGGCGGTCGCGCTGCAGGTCATCGGCTACGGCGTCATCCAGAAGATCGTGAAGATCGAGGTCTGACCATGGAACTCCTCGCCGCATTCCTACTGTTCGCTGTGATCTTGGGCGCCTTCATCTTCCTGGGGGCGCGGTACTGGGTGCGGCCGAAGGCGGCCATCGAGCGCGTTACGGAGGGTTCGGCCGGCGCCTCCGCCGCCGCCGCGCGCGTGCGCCCGGGCGTCGCAATCCGCGGACTGGTGGGGAGGCTGGGGACGGTGCTGCCGGCCTCCAAGCAGGAAGAGTCGCTGGTGGAGCGGCGGCTGATCCGGGCCGGGTATCGCGGACCCTCGGCGCTGAAGACGTACTACGGCAGCAAGGTGTTCCTGGCGGTTCTGCTGCCCATTCTGACACTGCTGCTCGGCCCGGGGCTCGGGCTCCCCGACGAAAAACGGATGCCGGCGGTGGCCCTTGCCGCACTGGCGGGGTTCATGGGTCCCGGCAAATTCCTGACCATGGCCGCGCGGCGCCGGCAGAGGCAGATCCGGCGGGCGCTCCCCAACGCGCTCGACCTGATGGTGGTGTGCGTCGAATCGGGTTTGGGGTTGGACCAGGCCATCATGCAGACGGCCAAGGAACTCCGCCGGGCCCACCCGGAGATCAGCCAGGAGTTCGCCCAAGTGAACTTTGAGCTCAAGGCCGGCAAACGGCGCGCGGAGGCGCTGCGCAACCTGGCCGATCGCTGCGCGGTCCCAGAGTTGAAGAAGCTGGTCGCGGTGCTGGTGCAGGCCGACCGCTTCGGCACCGGCATCGCGCAGACGCTGCGCGAGCACTCCGATTACATGCGGGTGCAGGCGCGGCAGGTGGCCGAAGAGAAGGCCGCCAAGCTCGGAGTGAAGCTGATCTTTCCGATCTTCTTCTGCATTCTGCCCTCCCTGTTCGTGGTGACGGTAGGGCCTGTATTCGTGCGCATCTCGCGGGAACTTCTGCCGATGATGCGAAACATGTAGTCAAGCGGTGCCGGCTTCGGCCGGCCTAACCGGGGCAGCCCCGAATGGCGCCCCGCGACGTGGAAGGAGCTTCTATGCAACCAGGAACGATTCGTTTCGTCTGTGCGTTATTGGGCGTCGTGCTGTTGGCGCTGATCGTCCTGCGCCGGCGCAAACAGCCCGAGTAGCCGCGCCGGGCACTTGATTGGTAGTCCGTCGCCCGACGCCGGGGCGGAGCCCGTCAGGGCACAGGCTCGGGGTGACGGCCGGCGATTGACGGTAGCTGCCGGCGATTGACCGTAGCTGCCGGGCGCCCAACCCGAGCGCCCGGCTGTTGTACGCTCAAGCCATGAGAGCAATCGTGCCGCTGTTGCTGGCAGCGCTGCTGGCCGCGCTGCCGTCCCTGGCCGGAGCCCAGCCGTCCGCCGAGCCGGCGCCGCGCCCCTCGATCCGCACCACCGGCGCGGCTACGGTTACCGCCAAACCCGATCGCGTCATCATCGACGTCGGCGTGGTCACGCAGGCGTCCACGGCGCAGGCTGCCGCGGCCCAAAACGCCAGCCAGCTCGAGGCCGCCCTGCGCGAGTTGAAGCAGGCCGCCGGGCCCGCGGCCCAGATCAAGACGATCAGCTACGCTCTGGATCCCACTTACCGCTACCCGCGCGAGGGTGGCCAGCCTTCCATCACCGGCTACACGGCGCGTAACGTGGTCCAAGTCTCCACCGACGACCTCGACCAAGCCGGCAAGATCATCGACGCGGCGACGCGGTCCGGAGCCAACACCATCCAGAGCCTACAGTTCACGCTCAAGAACGACCGCGAGGCACACGCGCAGGCTCTTCGCGAGGCCGCCCTGCGGGCGCGCGCGGATGCCGATGCGATCGCCGCCGCCCTGGGGGTCAAGGTCCTGGGGGTCCTTTCGGCCGAAGAGGGCGCCGCCTCACAGCCCCGGCCGATCATGATGCCGATGGCGCGCATGGCCGAGGCCGCGGCGCCGACTCCGGTCGCCTCCGGCACCATCGATATCCAGGCCACCGTCACCCTGACGGTCGAGATCAGCCGCTAGCGGTCCGCTCGCTCAGGAAGCGCGGACCCCGCGGTCCTGGCCAGGTCCGCTCACTCACATTCGCGGTTCGGTGCTGACCTCACGCAGGCCTGGCCTTCTTCAGCACCCGCCCCAGAATCTTCAGAGCGCGGTCGACTTCCGCGTCGGTGATGACGTAGGGAGGCAGGAAACGCAGCACGGTGTCGTGAATGCAGTTGATGAGCAGGCCCTCGGACATGGCGTCGAGGACGATCTGCTTGCCGGGGATATCCATTTCCACGCCTAGCATCAGACCGCAGCCGCGCACCTCTTTGATGAAACCGTGATGCCGCGCCAGGTCCGTCAGCTCGACCTTGAACTCACCGCCCAGACGATGAATCGCGGGCAGGAGATCCTTCAAGATGTCGAGGACTTCGATCGCCACGCGGCATGCCAGCGGGCCGCCGCCGAAGGTGGTCCCGTGCATTCCCGGGGCAATGGCGGCGGACGCCTTCTCGTTCGACAGGATCACGCCCAGCGGAATCCCGCAGGCCAGCGGCTTGGCGGCCACCGCGATATCCGGCAGGATCGCGGGCTCGGCGAGCTGGTAGCTGAAATACGTTCCGGGGCGGCCCACGCCGCACTGGATCTCGTCGCAGACCAGGAGCGCGTTGTGCCGTGTGGCGAGCTCGCGGGCCCGCGAGGCGAACTCCACTTTGAGCGGGCGCACGCCGCCCTCCCCCTGGATCCATTCAATGACGATGCCGGCCGTGTGGTCGTTGACCGCGTGGCCGAGGGCGTCCATGTCGTTGGCTGGGACGAAGTGGACGCCTGCCAGCAAAGGCTCGAAATCCTGGCGGTACTTCGGCTGGCCGGTCACCGACAGAGAGCCGAGGGAGCGCCCGTGAAAGGAGTTTTCGAGCGCCACGATGTGGTGCTTGTCGGGATCGATCTTGCGCCCGTGCGCGCGGATCATCTTCAGCGCGCCCTCCATGGCCTCCGTTCCGGAGTTGCAGAAGAACGTGCGTTCGAGGCCGCTGATCTCCCAGAGGCGCTTGGCCAGCGGCCCCTGGTATTCGTGATAGTAGTAGTTCGAAGTATGGATGAGCAGTCCCGCCTGCTCTTTGAGCACCTTGAGGATGCGCGGGTGGCCGTATCCGAGGGCGTTGACGCCGATACCGGTGAGCAGATCGAGGTAGCGCTTGCCGGCCAGGTCGAAGACGTAGCTGCCCTTGCCGCGGTGCAGCACCAGCGGATAGCGGGCGTAGTTCTGGAGCACATAGCTTCGCTCCAGATCCATAATCTCCTGTGCGGCGGCAATCGCTTCAGTGTCGTTGGGCATTTCCCTATGATACAAACGCGCTAAGATCTCGTACAGAATGTCCCTCGGCAGACTGGGTGTCATCGCACTAGTAGTGGGATTGCCGTCGCTGGCCGCAGCCGTGCCCGCCGGCGCCGAACTTCAGATTCGCCTGAAGACCCGGGTGGCGAGCAATGCTTCGAAACCGCAGGATCCCGTGGAGGCCGTACTGATCAGCCCCGTGGTGGACGCGGGCGGCGCCATCCTCCTCCCGGCCGGCGCGTCCGTGAAGGGCGTGGTCAAGCAGGCTACGCCGATCAAGACCCCGCAGGACCGCGCGCTGGTCGAGCTCGCCTTCTCGAGCCTCACACTGCCCGGCGGCGCCACACTGGCCCTCGAATGCAAGCTGACCGCCGTCGATAACGCGCGCGAGACCGTGGCGGACGGCCAGATCACCGGCATTCTGGCGTCGGAGACGATGGCCTCGCGCATCGGGTCCGGGGTGGGCAAGGTGTCGGAGAAGTCGTCGTTCCTGGGCGACGTGCTGGGGGCGGTGCAGGGCGCGGTTCTGAAGGAGCCGCAGCCGGAGATCGTCTACGAGCAGGGCGTCGAGATGACTCTGGAATTGAGCAAGGCGCTCGATACGGGCAGTGGCGCGACGGCCGCCGAGGTCCCCGCCATCCCAAGCGAGGACGCGCTGTACGAGGCCGTGAACGCCCAGCCGTTTCAAACCACGACCGTCGAGGGCGGCGTTCCTTCCGACCTCACCAACCTGATGTTCCTGGGCTCCGAGAAAGCAGTGGAGGCGGCCTTTGCGGCGGCCGGCTGGTCGAGCGCCGCGGCACTCAGCCGCTCGACGGGCCTGGAGGTTTTTCGCGCGGTCGCCGAGGACCGCGGGTACAGCGAAGCCCCCATGTCGGTTCTGTTGCTGGCGGGCCAGAAGCCCGATCTGGATTTCGAGAAGCCGAACAACACCTTCGCCATGCGCCATCATCTGCGCATCTGGCGGCGGCCGGGCGACTTTCAGGGCCATCCTGTCTGGGTCTGCGCGGCGACGCACGATATCGGCATTTCGTTCTCGGCGGCCAAACGCACATTCATCCACAAGATCGATTCCCAGATCGACCGGGAGCGCGCCAAGGTGGTTGCGGACCTGGTCTTTTCCGGGGATGTCAGAGCGCTGTCCCTGGTAGCACGCCCCTCGGCGCCTCAGCACAGCCAGAACGCCACCGGCGACAATCTCGAGACCGATGCGCGGATGGCGGTGCTGCTGCTCGAATGAGTCAGTCGTAGTATTGCCAGTTCCCCCAGTACCAGGGCAGGACGTGACGCGCGCAGGGACTGCCGATCAGGGATCGCCGCGAAGTTTTTGGGCGTTGGCCGGTAGTCCTAGCCGAACCAGTTTCGGCATTGCTGAGACCGGTTCGCGGTCTGAACGTGGCCTCTATATGACCCCGAGAGGTCATTTCTGGGGTCTCTAAGGCATTTTTTATAGTACGAAGACGTGCGATTTACCAGTACGAAACTAATTGTTGTGCTATATACTATTCTTGAAGATCAGGATTTGAAGTCTCCTCGCGAACTGGCCCGGACCGCCCGCAGCGGCCCGGGCTTTGTTTTTGTAGGTACCCCCCTTTGCGCTGCGAAACCACCAAGACTGCTCGTGGCGGAGCCACCCCGTTCCTTACTTTCCGATGCAGAATGTCGAGAAAATGCGGTTGAGGATGTCGTCGGCGGTGGTGGCGCCGGTGAGGCCGTCGAGCGATTCGAGCGCACGGTAGAGGTCCAGGAGCAGCATCTCGTGGGGAATGTGCTGGTTGACTGCGGTGCGCGCGCTATCGAGGGCAGACAGTGCGGTCTTTAGGAGCTTCTCGTGACGGATGCTGGTGATGAAGCCCTGCTCTTGCTCGGCGGGGGCGGCCGCCTCGCGGACCAGACGGCGCAGTTCTCCCATCCCCTCGCCGGTGAGCGCTGAGACGGGGGCGAACGCGTCCGCCAGTTCGGCGCGGCGCGGCAGGTCGCACTTGTTGCCAACCAGGATGTGTCGCCCGTGGCCGCGGGCACGCGCGATCAACTCGCGGTCGCCTTCCGCGACGGGTTCCGCGAGATCGAAGACCACCACCGTCAGGTCGGCGTCGGCCATGGCTTGAAAGCTGCGTTCGACGCCGAGCGTTTCGACCAGGTCCTGCCCTGGCCGGATGCCGGCGGTATCGAACAGCTTCACGGGGATGCCGTCGAGGGACGCGGTCTCGGAAACCAGGTCGCGCGTGGTGCCGGGAATGGCGGTGACGATGGCGCGATCCTGATCGAGCAGGCGGTTGAACAGGCTGCTCTTGCCGACGTTCGGCCGGCCCACGATCGCCAGCTTCATCCCTTCATGCACCAGCTTGCCGAAGGCGAAGCTCGCGACCAGCCGCTCGACCTGGGTGGCGACGGGTTCGAGGCGCGCCAGAATTTCGGTGTCCTCGGGGATGGGCACGTCGTTGTCGGCGAAATCGATGCCGGCCTCGAGCAGCGCGATCAGGTCGATCAACTGGCTTTTGAGCGGGGAGATGCGCTTCGAAACCGAGCCTTCGGCCTGCTGGGCCGCCACGCGGGCCTGGTAGAGCGTGGTGGATTCGATGAGGTCGTGGACAGCTTCGGCCTGAGGCAGGTCGATGCGGCCGTTAAGAAACGCCCGAAGCGTGAACTCGCCGGGCTCGGCCAGGCGGGCGCCTTCCTCGCAGGCGCGCTCGACGGCGTGGCGCAAAACGACCGGCGAGCCGTGGCAGGAGATCTCGACCACGTCCTGGGCGGTGTAGGAGCGCGGCCGCTCGAAGAACGTCACAACGACCTTGTCGATGGACTGCCCCTCGGCGTCGGGCAGCTCGGCGAGTTGCGCGGTCCAGGGCTTCCACTCCGGAGATTTATGGAAGCGCAGCATCCGCTCCGCGATGGCGCGCGCCGCATCGCCGGAGATGCGGACGACGCCCAGTCCGCCCTGGCCGGCCGGCGTCGAGATGGCCACGATGGTCTCGTTCGGGTTCAGGGACACTCACCACTGATTATCGCGAAGCCGCGCGCTGTTTGATCTGGTCCAGGAGCGACGGGACCTGCGCGTCGGGAATGCGGATCTCGCCCACCAGGACCACCTCCAGCCGCCCGGCGCCGGCATCCCGGATGCAGCGCTGCGTATGGCGGCATAGGCTTGCGCGGTGGGAGGCAGGCTGCCCTTCAAGTTGGCTTCGCCCTTTTCCAGGGCCGATTCGAGCGACGTGCGGATCTTCTGGCGCAGCGCGTCACCGAGCGAGCCGGAACGCAGCAGCTCGCCCAGGGACCCATCCGCCTCGATCTCGCCGACTTCCGCCTCCAGCTTCACGGCGCGGTCCGCCTCGACCGTCGGGGAGATCCTGACCCTGACCACGGCATCGCCGCCCGCGAGGCGCGACGTGATCTGCTTGCCTGGCGCCTTGACGCACGCCCAGCGCTCGTAGTGGAGCCGGGTGGTCAGCAGCGCGGCGGGATCGGTGGGCGCAAGCGTCGCGCTCTGGATCGCGATGCGGTCGCCGCAACGGTCCGAGCGATCGAGTTGGGCGCGCAGAATGGCGGTGATGTTCGCCTGCAGGTCGGCCAGGTCCGCGGTCACCCGCAGGCGGAAGACCTCCTCGCCGCCGGCGTGGGAAATGCGCGAGAGCGTGCCGGACGCCGTGATCGCCACCGGCTGGTTGTCGATTTCGACCGAGGTTCGCACGGGCGGAATGGTGAGGGTCAAATCCTGCGCCGCGACGGGCGCGACGGCGAGAAGCAACGCGTAAGGAAACAGCGCTTGACGCATGCAGGAAAGGACGCTCGTTCAGTGCCCGGAGGTTTCATAAGGCTGCCAAACTGGAGCTACGGCAACCACGACGAATCCTCCGGCAACGCCCCCCTGGCCCTGGATGCGTGCGTACGGGGCATTGCGCGATCTCCACCGTGAGACCCTGCGAGTCGAGCGCTTGATCGAGGAAGAGTTCGAGCGCATCGACGAAGAGGACTGGCGGTGAGTTCCGCTCAGGGGCAGAGGCAGACGCGGTCGGTGGTAGTGGCGAGGTTCCCAGCTAGGTATAGCGCCACGGCATCGTCGATCGAATGTCGTGACGCGGCGACGACGGGTTTGATTCCGTGTGCCGCCAGCGATTGCGCAGCGCCCTCGCCGATGCCCCCGCACAGAACGGCGTCGCAGCCCTGCAGGATATCCACGAAGCTGGCGTGATTCCCGCAGGCGTCCGTCTTCCTCTCGCGGGTCGTGGTGGAGACAACCCGCCCATCCTCGGCTTTCAAGACAATGAACGCCGAGCTGCGGGCGAGGTGCTCCGCCACCGAGACGCGGTCCGCCGTAGCAACGGCGATGGTTACTGACTGCATCTCTCTATTGTAGTGAGCGGTGTCGGGTGCCGTGAGAAACGAAGTGGATTACGCAGATATAGATGTGGCTAGCTTTCGGGCAGTGAGAATCTGGGAGTACGCCGCGGGCACGGAATACCTCTAAACAGGACTTTATCAGAATGTTTGGAGTTTGCAAGCCCCCGTCACACCTGCAGCACGTCGTCGTCCTTCGCCACCAGCGAGTAGAGCACCGGCGAGAGGAACACCGACAGCAGCAGGCGCGAGATCAGGCCGCCTACGATCACGATGGCGAAGGGCTTCTGCGAGTCGCTGCCGATGCCGGTGGACATGGCCGCCGGCAGCAGACCGAAGCAGGCCACCAAGGCCGTCATCATGATGGGCCGCAGGCGCAGCAGCGCCGCCGCGTGCGTGGCTTCGACGATATCGCGGCCTTCCAGGCGCAGCTTGTTGATGAACGAGTAGAGGATCACGCTGGTCTGCACCGCCACGCCCATCAACGCGACGAAGCCCAGCCCCGAGGACACGCTGAAGTTCATTCCGGTCAGCTTCAGCGCCAGCAGGCCGCCCACCGGCTCGGTCATGAGCACGCTGATTATGATGACCACGGGGAACTTCAGATTGCCGTACAGCGCGAACAGGATCACCAGAATCAGCAGCACCGTCAGCGGCAGAATCACCGCCATTTGCGTGCGGGCAGCCAGGTACTCCTTGTACTCCCCGCCCCAGTCGAACTGGTAGCCGATCGGCAGTTTCACCGCGCGGGCCACTACGCGGCGGGCTTCGCCCACGGCGCTCGCCAGGTCGCGCCCTTCCACGCTGAACTGAATCCCGATGTAGCGCGAGTTCGATTCGCGGTAAATGAACGACGCGCCGTTCTCCACCTTCACCGAGGCGAACTGGCTGAGCGGGAGGTTCTGCCCGTCCGGAGTGGCGATCAGCAGGTTCTCGATGGCCTGTTGGTCGCTGCGATACTTCTCGTCCATGCGCACCACCAGGTCGAACTGCTCTTCGCCCTGGATCACCTGCGTGGCCGCCTGGCCGCCCAGCGCCGCTTCGACCAGCGCGTTGATATCGGCGACGTTCAGGCCGTAGCGCGCGATCTTCTCGCGGTCCGGCACAATGGTGAGGCTGGGCTGTCCCAGTTCCTGCACGATGACGATGTGCGTGATGCCGGGAACCTGCGACATCGCGCGCCGCACTTGCCGGGCCTTCTCCTCGAGGACGCCCAGGTCGCTGCCGAATATCTTCACCGCCAGCGAGCTCTTCAGGCCGGTTTCCGCCTCGTCCACCGCGTCCTCGGCCGGCTGCGTGTAGTTGAAGATCACGCCCGGGAAGGTGGCCAGCTTCTTGTGGATCGCCTCGATCAGTTCCGGCTTATTGCGGATAGAGCCCTGCCAGGCAGGGTCGCGATATGGCTTGAGCCCGACGTAAAACTCGTTGTTGAAGAACCCGGTGGGATCGGTTCCGTCATCGGGCCGCGCCAGTTCGTTGCCGACCAGCGTGACCTGCGGAAAGCTCCGCAGGATGTCCCGGATTTCGGGCGAGAGCTTGGTCGCCTCCTCGAAGGAGATGGTGTAGGGCGTGGTGGCGCGGACCCACAGGGCGCCCTCGTCGAGATGCGGCATGAATTCGGCGCCGATCGAAGGGATCAGCGCGAGCGCCGCGCCCAGCACCCCCAGGCACACCACGACGGTGGCCCAGCGGAAGCGCAGGCATATGTCCAGCACCCGCCCGTAGAGCGAGCGGACGGCCTCGTAAAGCCGAACCCGCGGCTCGTGGACGTGCCGCATAAAGAAGGCGCAGAGAACGGGGAGCAGGGTCAGCGTGCAAATCAGCGCGCCAAGCAGGGCGAAGGCCATGGTATCGGCCATCGGCGCAAACAAGCGGAGAGAGGGTCCGGTGAGCGCGTAGATGGGCAGGTATCCGGCGATGATGACCGCGACGGCGTAGAAAATCGGCCGCTCGACGTCGTGGGCCGCGGCGCGGATCACGTCAATGACGCGGTACTGTTGCCCCTCGCGCTCGGCCAGCTCGCGGAAGATGTTCTCCACCATCACCACCGCGCCATCGACGATGATGCCGAAGTCGATCGCGCCGATCGAAAGCAGGTTGGCCGGAATGTGCCGCCAGTCCAGGCAGATGAAGGAGAACAGCAGGGCGAAGGGAATGGTGGCCGCCACGATCAGGGCGGTGCGCACGCTGAACAGGAACAGCCCCAGGATAATCAGCACCAGCACCATGCCGCGTAGCAGGTTGGCCTCGACGGTGCGAGTGGTCTCTTCGATCAGGCCGCTGCGGTCGTAGAACGGAACGATCTTGACGTCGGGCGGCAGCACGTGGCGGTTGAGGTCGTCGGTCATCTCCTCGACGCGCTTCAGAACCACCTGCGCCTGCTCGCCCACTCGCATAAGGATGACGCCCTCGACGGCGTCGTCCTGATTCATGTAGCCGAACTGGCCGAGGCGCGGGGCGTGGCCGATCTCGACTTTCGCCACGTCCTTCACGTAGACCGGAATGCCGCCGCGCGCGACCAGAACGATGTTGCCGATGTCCTTGAGGTCGCGAACCAGGCCCAGGCCGCGGATGTAGTAGAACTGCCCGCCCTGCGAATAGAAGCCTCCGCCCGCATTCGAGTTGTTGGCGCCCAGTTGCTGCAGGACCAGCGGGACGCTCACGCCGTAAGCGAAGAGCTTGTTCGGATCGAGGATCACCTGGTACTGCATCTGGGTCCCGCCGAAGCCCGAATCGTCGGCCACGCCTTCAATGCTGCGGTAGCGGCGTTCGAGCACCCAATCCTCGATGGTCTTCAGGTCCTGCGGCGTTCGATCGGGGCTTTGCAGAACGTAGCGATAGATCAAACCGCTGGGGCTGAACAACGGCGACATGCCGGGTGTCACGCCTTGGGGCACGGTGGCATTGCCCACGCGCTCGAAGGCTTGCTCGCGCACGAAGTAGGGGTCGGCGTCGTACTGGAAATTCATCTGCACCGACGAGAGGCCGTAGAGCGAAATCGAGCGCAACGCCTCAAGGTTGGGAATGCCGTTCATCTCCACTTCGAGCGGGATGGTGATCAGGCGCTCCACCTCTTCGGCGGCGTGGCCCGGCCACTGGCTGACGATCTCGACGTGGGGAGGCGAGAGATCCGGGTAAGCGTCGATAGGCAGCTTCGAGAAGGCCCAGGCGCCGCAGAACATGAGGGCGATCGAAGCCATCACGACCAGGAACCGCTGCGCCAGCGCGAAAGAGACGACGCGAGCAATCATAAGTGGGGCAGGACTCCAGTCCGGCAGCGGGTCTCCAGACCCGCCAGTCTTCGAGATGAGACGTTCGTCATAGCGCTAATCCGGGCTGGTGATGAAGTCCAGAAACAGGCTGCCCTCCGAAACGATCTGTTCCCCTTCGTGGAGGCCGCTCACAATCTCTACCAGGCCATCCTGCTGGCCGTCCAGTGCGATCAGGCGCTGGGCAAACGCGCCGGTCCGCACTTCCACATAAACGAAGGGCTCGTTCTGGGCGTTATGAAGCACCGCCGAAATCGGCGCCACCAGAACGTTCCGTGTGCTGCGGGTGTGAATCACCGCGTCCACGAACATATCCTTCTTGAGGACTCCGCCCGGATTGTGAGTCACGATGCGGACCGGCGTGGTGCGCGTGGCCGGGTCGAGCATGGCCCCAACGTATTCCACCGTGCCGTGGAAGACTTGGGCCAGCGCCGGATTGCTCTCCACCACCGAATCGCCGACGCGGACCGACGGCAGGTCGCGGTCGAAGACGTGCCCCTGGACCCACACGGACGAAACGTCGCTGATCAGGAAGCAGGTGGTGGCGCCGGCCTGGATCAGGAGGCCGGGTGAAACCAGCTTCTGTACCACGACGCCGGCGATGGGCGAGCGCACGGCCAGTTGGGGGCTGATGGAGGTGCCGGCGTGCAGCGCCGCGTCGATCTCCTGCTCGGTGATCCCGAAGATCTTGAGGGCTTCGAGGCTGTTCTGAACGTCGGTCGAGGCGTCGTTGAAATCCGATTCGGCGGCTTCGTAATCCTTTTGCGCGATGGCGTGGTGGGCCAGCAGGTCGGCGCTGCGCGAGAGCGTGCGCTGCGCCAGGTCCTGGTGAATGCGCGCGTGCTTATAGGTGGCGATGGCGTTGGTGACGTCTGGGCTGTTGACGTACAGCAGCGGCTGGCCCGCGGCGACCGTGTTTCCGGGCTCGGCGAGGATGCGGACGATAGGGCCGCTCACCTGCGTGATGGCCGGGGTGGTGCGGTCGTTGTTCCAATCCACCGTCCCGGTGGTGTGTACGGTGTTGGTCCAGGTGGTCTTCCGGACGGCGACGACTTTCAGGTGGGCCAACTGATCGGGCGGAACGGTCAGCAGGCTGGGCTGGCCGGTCTCCGTCGGCGCAGACGAGCTGGCCGCCACAGGCTTGGGCCCGCCGCATCCTGAGAGCGAGAGCACAACTCCAACGATCGCCAGGGCGTGGCCCCTCCGGCGCATGAGTGTCAACAGAGATCTCCCTATACAGTTGGATTATCGCAGGTCCCGAAAAGGTTACATGGGTCTAGGGGGTGAGCACCGAGCCGCGACCGCCAGTATACATCCGGCACCCGTTCCTGGAGGATGTCAAAGCGGCGGGCTAGTGTAGTGCGCCGTAAATTCCGTCGCCCATAGGAATTGGCGGCAAACCGGGGACTGGCTCGAATTTCGCCGCCCTTGCGAAATTCGTGCCTGTCCCACCCCTGGTCCGCTGTCAGTCATACCGCTCGAAATTTGCGACGCACTACGCTAGGAGTGCCACTAGAATCGAATTATGGCACTCAAAGAAGTGCGTCTGGCCGTGGCTCTCGCGGCCGCGCTGGTCGCGATGCCCGCCAACGGCGGCCCGCAGCAGAAGCTCGATGGCGACATCCCCGCGACGGCGGCGATCCCGGCCGCCGCATACGACTACGTGCGGCGCGACGTCATGATCCCGATGCGGGACGGCGTGAAGCTTCACACGGTGATCGTCGTGCAGAAGGGGGCGAGCAACGCGCCGATTCTGTTGACGCGCACGCCTTACAACGCTGCGAAGCACGTTGAGCGAAACAACAGCCTGCACATGGCCGCGGCCTTGCCGCAGAGCGCCGACGTGTTCGTGGCCGGTGGCTATATCTGCGTGTACCAGGACATCCGCGGCAAGAACGGATCGGAAGGCGACTACTGGATGACTCGGCCGGCGCGCGGGCCTTTGAACGCCACGGCGACGGATGAGACGACGGATGCATACGACACCATCGAGTGGCTGGTGAAGAACGTGCCGGAATCGAACGGGCGCGTTGGAATGGTGGGGTCGTCGTACGAGGGCTTCACGGTGGTGATGGCGCTGCTGGATCCGCACCCGGCGTTGAAGGTTGCGGCGCCGGAGAGCCCCATGGTGGATGGCTGGATGGGCGACGACTGGTTCCACTACGGCGCGTTCCGGCAAACCAACCTGGACTATGTCGCCTACATGACCACCAGGCACGGCGAAGGAGAAGGGGTGCCGCGAGGGGGATACGACGATTACGAGACGTTTCGGCGCGCGGGTTCGGCGGGCGACTACGCGAAGGCGCTCGGACTCGATCGGTTCCCGTGGCTGCGGCACATGATGGAACATCCGGCCTACGATCTGTTCTGGCAGGCGCAGGCGCTGGACAAACTGGTGGCCGAGCGGCCTGCGAAGATTCCCACACTGTGGGAGCAGGGCCTGTGGGACCAGGAAGACATGTGGGGCGCGATTCATTGCTACCTGGCACTGAAGGCGCGCGGCGAGGCTGGGCACAACTACCTGGTGATGGGTCCCTGGCGGCATAGCCAGGTGAACTACGAGGGGCGGAGTCTGGGTCCGCTGCTGTGGCAGGGGGACACGGCGCTCGAATACAGGCGCGACGTGCTGCGCCCTTTCTTCGATCAGTATCTGAAGCCTGGCGCGCCAAAGGCCCAGACGCCGCACGTGCTGATCTATAACACGGGCGAGAATCACTGGGACCGTTTCGAGAACTGGCCGCCGGCGTGCGAGACGGGATGCGCCGCGCCGATGAAGCCGCTGTACTTGCAGGCGGGCTTCGGACTGGGATTCGACAAACCCGGCGCGGAGGAAGCGCAGGACTCCTACGTCTCCGATCCTTCGAAGCCGGTGCCTTACTTGCCGCGCCCGGTGCGTTTCGAGGATTCCGAGAGTTGGAAGCGGTGGCTGGTGACTGACCAGCGTGTCGTGGCAGACCGGACCGACGTGCTGACCTACGAAACAGAAGTGCTCGCGAAGCCGGTTCGCATCAGCGGCGCGCCGATTGCGGATTTGTATGCAGCCACCACGGGAACGGATGCCGATTGGGTGGTGAAGCTGATCGACGTGTTTCCCGATGAGGTGCCGGGCCAGCCGGAAATGGGCGGCTATGAGCTGGCGGTGGCGATGGACATTTTCCGGGGCCGCTATCGCACCAGCTTCGAGCACCCGTCCGCGATTCCGGCGGGCCGTCCGCAGCGGTATCGCTTCGTACTGCCTCCCACGAATCACGTCTTCCTGCCGGGCCACCGCGTCATGGTGCAGATCCAGTCGAGCTGGTTCCCGCTGTACGACCGCAACCCGCAGACGTACGTCGAGAACATATTCTTCGCCAAGCCGGCCGACTACATGAAGGCGACCCAGAGTATCTTCCGATCGCGCGAGCGCGCCAGTTCGGTCTGGCTGCCGGTTGTGGAAGAATAATCCCATAGTCAGGCAGCGGGCAAGCCCGCGGAGTTGGCTACCGATATTGAACGGACAACGCCGTGTCCGCGGGTTCCCGGCGGTGTCCGTTGGTCGACGTTCGGCGGTCCCGTCGGTTGCCGACATGCTGCCCCACCCGTGCAGATAGTAACTGCAACTGCGGCATGAAACGGGCAGCGCCCAGCCTGGTTTCTTCAGCCGGCTATTTAGGCGAATCGGGCTTCCTTATCGGGAGTCCGGGTGTTAGAATTCTCCTCTATCGGCTCGCTGTAATGACGATATGGGCATCCGAATGCTGATTTCGAGAGTGTTTCTCGCAATGGTGGCGGCTTTGGCCACCGTTATGGCCGCGCCGCCGTCGCTCGGGCAGAAAATTCACCCACGCGTTCTGGAGCGGGCCCAATCGGAGACTCTGATCCCCGTTTTCATCGTCCTCACGCACCAGCCGCAGAGGGAGATTGTCCAGCAGGCGGAAGGGACCAATGCTCTCCACCGTCAGGCGTCGGAGGCGCGCTACCGGCAAGCCGCCGAGGCGATGTTCCCTCGGGCCGATGAGTTGCGGCAGGCGCGCGAAGCCGTCGATGCGGTCGTGCTGCGAACCCGCCGGCAGGCCCTTAGCGCCATCGAGCAGGCCATCAAGCCGGACCAGGACGAACTCGAGAGCCGATTGAAAGGACTCGGTGCCACGCGCATCTTTCACTACCTCGGGATCAATATGCTGGCGGCCGACATCCCCGGCACGGCCATCGGGGCGCTCGAAGCCGATCCTGTCATTGCCCACGTCTTCCCTGTGGAGAAGCAGTTCGCGCAACTGGCCACGAGCGTCCCCGCCCTGGGCGCGCCGGCGTTCTGGAATGCGGGCTACACGGGACAGGGAGAATCGGTGGGCATCCTGGACACCGGCATCCGTACCGACCACCCGGCGTTCGCGGGACTACCGATCGTCAGCCAGATATTCCTCGCCAACGGTAGCCAAGACTCCTGCTTCGCGGACAACGCCGGTTCGCCGCAAGACCAGGAGGGGCACGGCACGCACGTCGCCGGAATTGTTGCGAGCCAGGGCTCGGCCGGATGGACGAACTACATTGGCGTGGCGAGGGGCATCGGTACGCTCTACAATCTCAAGATCGGGTATTTGCTGTCGATCGCTTCGGACTGCCCGCCAGTCGGAGCGGAATCGGACCCGCGAGATGTGCTGGCGGCGCTCGACTGGGCGGTCGCCAACACGCCGCTCAGAATCTTCAACTACAGCTACGGGAGCCCCTTCTCCTCCGACCAGGAAGACTTCACCGACTCGATCGATCAATACATCGACACCTATGGGTTGACGATCGCCATCGCCGCCGGCAACGGAGGTCAGTCAGGTTACGGCGTGACCATCCCCGGAGACGCGTGCAACGGCATCACCGTTGGGAATTGGGTCTCCCGTGGCCTCATGAACCCAACCAGCAGTTGGGGTCCCGCCACCGACACGAGGAAGAAGCCCGATCTGGCCGCGCCCGGCACCGACATTTCCTCCGCGGCATACAACTGGTACGTTTCGTCCGGGACCAGCGGCTACTTCGTTTCCTACAGCGGCACCAGCATGGCGGCGCCCCACATCGCCGGCGCGGCGGCGTTGCTTGAGAGCGCCGGCATCTCCAACCCCCTTGCTGTCAAGGCCATCCTGATCAACACTGCCGACGGCTCGGGAGACTGGGCCGAGCACGAGGGTTGGGGCTATACAAACCTCACCACCGCTCTGGCACAGAGGAACTACGCGACCGGTAGCGTTGCTGCCGGCGATGTCCGCCTCTACAGAATGCCTCCGGCCGCGAGCGCTCGCGCCACCCTCACCTGGAACCGGCACATCACACCCGGCGCGCCCCAACCCAACCGCTTGATCCTGTCCCTCTATGCGGAAGACAGCGGAGCCCTGCTCTCGACGCAGCAGCCGGTGCTCAATCAAAACCAGAATGTGGACGTGGTGTCGGCCGCGGGGGCGCCCGCCGCGGTTTTGGCAGTCAATGAAATCGATACGTCGCTCCAGGGCGTTGACTCCGAGCCTTACGCGCTCGCATCCAGCGGCCCCCTGACCGCCATCTCCGGCTACCACCTCTCCGGAACGTGCGCCTTGCCCTCCTCCGTCCCGGCCGGCTCCCGGTTCTCGGTGAGCTGCGGCGTCACCAATAGCGGAGACCTCGGCGCCCCGGGTGTCGGGGTGCAACTCGCTCTGCCGCTTGGCTTCTCCGGAAACCTCCAGGCGCCCGCGGTCACCATCGCGTCCGCCTCGACCAGCCAGTTTGTCCTGAACCTGACCGCCCCGACCACGGCGGGCGTCTATTCGATCGACTGGAACCTCACGGCGCCGTCAAGCTTTGGCCTGGCTGCGTTCTCCGCCCAGCAGTCCAGAGTCATCGCGGTGGCGCCCTCGCTATTGCCGCCGGTTCCGATCGCGCCCGCCAGCGGAGCTCTCGCGGTCTCCCTGACACCCATATTCACCTGGACCGCTCCCCCATCCGCAACCGCCTTCGATATCTACCTGGGAACTACCTGGCCGCTGCCGCTCGTGGGCACAACGGCCAATACCAGCTACACTCCGGCCGCGCTTTCGCCCGACGCGCGTTATTTCTGGCAAGTCGTGGCCAGGGGCGATGCGGGCGCGAGTTCCTCTGTGCTCTGGTCCTTCGTGACCACCGGGCCCAGCGGCCAGGCCGGCCTCATCATCGTCACGGCCGCCGGCAATGGGGTCTTGGGACCTTCGATAAGCGGCGTTCCGGCCATGTCCTCTCCGCTCAGTCCTTGGGGAATCGCTGTCGACGGGGCCAGGAATCTCTACATCGCGCAAACCGGCGGCGCGATCGACAAGGTGTCCGCCGCCGACGGCATCATCCGCAACATCGCCATCACCGGCCAGCAGGCATGCGTGGCCGCCGATGCCGCCGGCAATCTCTACGCTGCCGGACAGGCAAGGGTGTACAAAATCGCGCCGGATGGAACCTCGACCACCGTGGCGGGCAACGGGGACTTCGGTTATACCGGCGATGGCGGTCCGGCCACAAGTGCAACCATTTCGGGGCCCACCGGCCTGACCCTGGATGCGCAAGGGAACCTCTACATTTCGGATTACTGGAACTGGGTGGTCCGCAAAGTGTCGCCCAGCGGGATCATTACGACGGTCGCTGGTGACGGCAAACAGGACAACGGGCACTTCGGATGGGGCGATGGCGGTCCGGCCACCAGCGCCGAGATCAATGGGCCGACCGCGCTGGTGGTGGACTCCACCGGCGCGCTCTACGTTTATGAGGACCACTCCTTTCGCATCCGGAAAGTGACTCCCGATGGGATCATCAATACCTTTGCTCGCGTCGGGTCAGCCGGCGGCCTGGCGGTGGATGCGGCCGACAACCTCTACGCTTCGGACAATTCTAACAACATGGTCCTGAAGTTCTCGCCCGATGGAGGCAGCACGCCCATCGCCGGAAACGGGTCCCCGCTCGAGTCGGGTGACGGCGGCCCACCTCTTGCGGCATCCCTGCACGCCGGTCCTATCGTCATCGATAACGCCGGGACATTCTATATCTCCGGCGGCTGGGGTCGCGTCCGCGCCATCGTGCCCGCCGATCCCGCCTGCCACTACATCCTGGACCCGACCACCGTAGCGGTCCCGCCCACGGATTCCACGTTCTCGATCTCGGTCCAAACCGGACCAGGCTGCTACTGGTCGGCCGAGGGCTCGATGTGGTGGTTATCGGACTCCGTAGCGGGCAGGGGACCCGGCGTCGCCAACCTGTCCGTGAACTACAACGACGGGCCCGCACGCAGCCTCACGCTCACGGTGGCGGGCGTCCCCGTGACGGTCATTCAGGCGGCTGCAACGTGCTCCTACGCTATCGATCCCGGTGTGGCGTCGATTCCCGCAAGCGGCGGCGCGGGATCTCTCACCGTTACGACAAACCCCAACTGTCCCTGGTCCGTATCCAGCCCGCCCGGCTGGCTGACTTTCTCCGGGCCGACTCTCGGCGTCGGCAGCGGCACGATCAACTACACCGCCGCCAGCAATAGCGGCGGCATACGTTCAGCAACGCTGAACGTCGCTGGCCAGACGGTCGGCCTTCAACAGGCAGGCATTGGAGGCTTCGGCCTGCGCTTTGTTCCAGTCGCGCCCTGCCGCTTGGCAGACACGCGTTACACCTCCGTAATCGCAGGCAACCATTCGCGCGACTTCGTTCCTTCGCAGCTTGGCTGCGGCATTCCCTCGACCGCGCAGGCTTACTCTCTGAACGTCACGGTGGTGCCCAAGGGTTATCTCGGCTTCCTGTCCATCTGGCCCGCCGGGCAGCCTCAGCCAAACGTTTCGACCGTGAATTCCTGGAGCGGTATTGTGGTGGCCAATGCGGCCATCGTACCGGCGGGCGCGAACGGAGCGGTCAGCGTCTTTGTCTCGAACGACAGTGACGTCATCCTGGACATCAACGGGTACTTCGATACCTCGAGCGGATCTACATCGCACGCGTTCTACACTGCCGCGCCGTGTCGGGTGACGGACACACGCGGGGCCACCGGCCAGTTCGGCGGGCCGCACATCGACAGCACCGTTCGCGACTTCCCGATCGCGCTCAGCAACTGCGCCATCCCGGCCTCGGCTCGCGCCTATTCCCTGAACTTCACAGTGGTTCCGTCCGGCTACCTGGGATACCTCACCACTTGGCCGACGGGCCAGCCGCGGCCCAATGCCTCGACCCTGAACTCCTGGACCGGCAAAGTGGTGGCCAACGCGGCTATCGTTCCGGCGGGGACCAACCAATCGGTTTCAGTGTACGCATCGAATCCGACCGACCTGGTCATGGATCTCAACGGCTACTTCGGTGCGCCGGGGAGCGCGGGGGCTCTGAACTTCTATCCGGTGGCGCCCTGCCGCTTGGCCGATACGCGGTACGGCACGCCGCCGTTCGGTGGGCTGGAGATGGAGGCGCAGGCTACGCGGACGTTCCCGATTCCAGCCAGCGGCTGCAATATCCCATCGACAGCGGCGGCGTATTCGCTGAACGTCACCGTGGTTCCCGACGGCGTGCTCTCCTATCTGACGGCGTGGCCGACCGGTTCGGCGCGGCCGAACGTGTCGACCTTGAACTCTTTCGACGGCGCGGTAGTGGCGAATGCGGCGATTGTGCCGGCGGGGACGAACGGGGCGATCGGCATCTACGTAACGAACCCCACGCACGTGATTCTCGACATCAACGGGTACTTCGCGCCGTAGGGATTCTGTGGCCGGACTCCGGCGGACCCGCCTATCCGAGTCCGCGTTCGGCTCCACGACCAGGCTGAAGATCGTAAGCATGGCTGCCGGCTCAGGGGCTCAGGCGCACGAGACCCACGGTCGCCCGTGTTCGGGCGTGGCTCGCAAGCATTGTAAAAGCGGACGGCGCGGGGACTTGGTTAATATGATGGTCCGCCGCCGAGAGCGTGAGCGGGCGGTAGCCGGAAGACTCGGCGACCCACCACCGGGAATCCAGGCATCTGGTCCCGGCTCTGCCGCCCGTCGGTGCTGGTTCGGTAGCAGAACGGTGCTCGGCCGCAAGGACTCGCTTCGCCGCGCCGCCGAGCGGCGCGCCCTTGCCTCCTGTGCGCCGTTCTGCATTTCCGGTACCGGAAGGGCGCGCCAGTTGCGTGTCTTAACTCGCGTAGAGGCTGGAGCGGTCGAACCCCCTCGATAAAGCCAAGCGCCTATTTAGGCGAATCGGGCTTCCTTATCGGGAGCCTGGGTGTTAGAATTCTCCTCTATCGACTCGCCTTAACATGATATGGGCCTCCGAATGCTAGTTTTGAGAGCGCTCTTTGCAACGGTTGTGCCTCTAGCCGCGGCTGTAAACGCGCCGCCGTCGCTAGGGCAGACTCGTGAGGCCGGAGGCATCGTTGTCAGCGCGAAAATTCACCCGCACGCTCTGGAGAGGGCGCAATCGGAGCCTCTAGTCCCGGTCTTCATCGTCCTCGAGCACCAGCCGCAGAGAGAGATTGTCCAGCAGGCTGAAGGAACCAATGCGCTCTACCGTCAGGCGGCGGAGGCGCGATACCGGCAAGCCGCCGAGACGATGTTACCTCGCGCCGATGAGTTGAGACAGGCGCGCCAAGCCGTTGATGCGGTCGTGCTTCGAACCCGCCAGCAGGCCGTTCGCGCCATCGAGCAGGCCATCAAGCCGGAACAGGACGAACTCGAAGGCCGCTTGAAAGAACTCGGCGCCACGCGCATCTCGCGGTATCTGGGAATCAACATGCTGTCGGCGGAAATCCCTGCCACAGCGATCCCGGCGCTGGCCTCCGACCCGGCCATTGCCGAGGTTTTTCCCGTCGAGCAGCTACGCTCCCAATTGGCCACCAGCGTCCCCGCCCTGGGCGCACCTGCATTCTGGGCCGCGGGCTATACCGGCCAGGGGGAATCGGTCGGCCTTCTCGATACCGGTGTCCGAGCGGACCACCCGGCCCTGGCGGCCGTCTCCGTCCGGAGCCAGGTCTTCCTCACCAACGGCCGCACGGATTCCTGTTTCGGCGACGACATCTCCGCAACCGACGATCGGCAGGGACACGGAACCTACCTGGCCGGAATCATCGCCAGCCAGGGTTCGAGCGGCTGGAGCAACTACCTGGGGGTGGCCAACGGACTCGCAATGCTCTATAGCCTCAAGGTCGGCTACCTGACGCTGTCTTCCGGGAACTGCGATCCCTCCCAGGCTCAGTCGGACCAGCGCGACGTGATTGCGGCGCTCGACTGGGCGCTCACCAATACGCCGCTCAAGATCTTCAACTACAGCTTCGGCACCGAGACCACGGCGGACGACGACGGCTTCGCTCGCGCCATGGACAGCTACATCGACACCTACGGCCTCGTGATCACCGTCTCGGGCGGCAATTTCATCGGCTATGGGGGGCCTCCACCGGTCGGGTTTAACTGGGTCACCACTCCAGGCATCGCCTACAACTCGCTTACGGTGGGAAGCTGGCAGGACCCCACCAGTCGGTCCCACACCATGGCCTATCGGCGCAAGCCGGACGTCCTCGGGCCCGGCAAGAACGTCTTCTCGACCGCCTACAACTGGTACGCCACGGCCGGCACCTCCGACGATTTCGCGACCGAGTCGTGGCTCAACGCCTCGAGCGCGGCTGCGGCTCACATCGCGGGTGCCGTCGCGTTGCTGGGCAGCGCCGGTGTTTCCGATCCCTTGGCCGCCAAGGCGATCCTGGTGAATTCCGGCGACTGGGCCGGCCTGCTTGATCTGCCGTCTGTGAACCTGGCCCGTGCGGAAGGGCAACTCTACTACTACTCCGGCAGCATGACCACCGGCGGTGTCGATTTCTACAAGCTCCACGCTAACGGAGAGGTTCGCGCCACCCTGGCTTGGAACCGCCACGTCAACGCGGGCACCTCGCTCTTCAACCGTATCCTGCTTTATCTCACCGATACCCACGGGAACATTCTTAGCGGCGCCGGCGGGCCACAGGATACGGTCGCCAGCGCCGGCACCACTTACAACGGCGACATGATCGTATCGGTCACCACAATGGGCGATCCGCTTGTGGGCGTGGAGTCGGAACCCTATGCGGTGGCCTTCAGCGCTCCCGCTACCCGCGCGCTGGGACTGCACATCACCGCCGCATGTGACCTACCGGATTCGACCGCTCCCGGATCGTCCGTCTCAGTAACGTGCACCGCCACCAACGACGGCGATATGGATGCTGCCTGGGTTGGAGGCGTGCTGACCGTCCCGACGGGCTTCGGCACTGGCACCGATTTCGCTCCGATGAGTTTCGGCACTCTGCGACCCGGGCAGACCGCGACGGCCCAAACGACCCTCACCACGGCACCGGCCGGAGGAACATACGGGATCAGATGGGATATCAGCAGCACGCCCGGTTTCTTCGCGGTCGCTCGTGCGAGCGGTACGAAGACGATCCGCGTCGATTCCGGTCTGCTCCCTCCCGTTCTGCTCTCGCCGGCGAACGGCTCCATCGTGTCCACGGCGCCGACGCTGGCCTGGGCCGCCGCGTCCGGAGCCACCTCCTACGATGTGTATTTCGGGGCCTCCCCAACCGTACCGGCCTTTAACACCAAAGAGACGAGTTACAACCTGGGATGGCTGGGTTGGGGTCCGCTCGACGCGGACGCATTAAACCACTGGTGGGTCGTGGCCAAAGATGGAATCAATGCCGTAGCCTCCACCACCTGGTCGTTCACGACTCAACCCGCGGCCCCGGATGGGCCACACTACGTGATCGCTACGGCAGCCGGCAACCGGAACGGCACTCTCCCGATTCCAGACGGCGCGCCCGCCACCAGCGGCAGGATCTTCCCCGGCGACCTCTCCGCAGGCTCTGGCGGAAAGCTCTACTTCACGGATTCCTACAACGTCCGCGCGCTGCTTCCCGACGGCACCGTTACCACGATCGCCGGTGACGGACAGTGTCATATGGCCGGGTATGCCGACGATCCGGGGACCTGCGGTCCAGGGCCCTTGGCAGTGGCGCGGGACGGCAGCCTGTATGTGGGCGACGGCATGAACCATCGGGTTTTCAGGATTACCCCCGACGGCAGCATTTCCAGGGTGACCGGCATGGGCTCGTCAGGGGGGGGCTTTTCGGGTGACGGCGGTCCGGCCACCGATGCACGCATCACCGGGGCCGGAGGTCTAGCCGTGGACAGCGCCGGGAACCTCTTCATATCCGACGCCTATCGGATTCGGAAGGTAGACGGCGCGAGCGGCGTCATCACGACGGTCGCCGGCAATGGCACTGCGGGCCAGTCGGGGGACGGAGGTCCGGCGATTGCCGCCCAGATCACCGGGCAGGGTATCGCTCTAGATTCGGCCGGCAACCTTTTTCTCGCTTGCGGAGAACGGATTCGAGAAATTTCCGCTAACGGCATCATCACCACCGTTGCCGGCGGGGGCACTGCCTCCCCATCCGACGGCGACGGGGGGCCCGCCACCGCGGTCCGCCTCCAATCGACCTCCCGCCTGGCGGTGGATGCCAGCCGAAACCTCTTCTTCTCCGAAACGAATGCCAATCAGATTCTAAGGGTGGACGCCAACGGCATCCTCCACGTCCTGGCCGGCAACTACAGGCCAGTCTACTCCGGCGATGGAGGCCCGGCCAAAGGCGCGACTCTGAACCAGCCCGGTCCCCTGGCTGCCGCCGAAGACGGCTCAGTCTTTGTCTCCGAGTACAACAGTGAGGTTGTGCGTGTCCTGGTTCCGACCAACGCTGGGTGCGCGTTTCAGGTCAGCCCGACCGCGGCTGTGTTCGGCAACCAGGGCCGCATCCTCCCCATAACCATCTCGACCCAGCCGGACTGCGGTTGGGTGGTCGGCGATCTTCCTGTTTGGGCCTGGTCCCAGGTGGCCGGGCACGGCGCCCGGAACCTCAATCTGTCGGTACTTCCGAACGCGAGCGTGCTCCGCTCGGCGGTCCTGACAATCGCAGGAACCAGCGTGGCCATCAGCCAGGGCGGCGGCCCGTGCAGTTACGCGCTCGGCGATTCCGCGGCGAATGTGCCTGGCGACCCGGGTAGCGGTGCGATCGTGCTGACAACCGGGCCTGGTTGCCCATGGCTGGCCAGCAGTTCGGCCGACTGGGTCAAGCCTGTCGTCGCATCCGGCGTTGGCTCTGCCACCCTGCGATTCTCATTTGGCGCGAACACCGGCAGCTCTCGCTCCGCGACACTCACAGTCGCCGGCCTGCCGTTCAGCGTGCAGCAGTCCGCCAGCGCCGCCATCACAGGACTGCGTTTCGTCCCGGTGACCCCCTGCCGCCTCTCCGACTCGCGCTTTGGCTCCGGTCCCTTCAACGGACCGACGCTGGCCGCTGGCGAGACCCGCTCGATCCCCATTCCCCAGAGCGGCTGCGGCATTCCGTCCACCGCCGAGGCCTATTCCCTCAACGTCACCGTGGTACCCAAAGGCCGCCTCTCCTACCTCACCCTGTTCCCTTTGGGCCAGACCCAACCCGGCGTCTCGACGCTGAATTCCTGGAACGGCATTGTCGTTGCCAACGCGGCCATCGTGCCCGCGGGCGATAACGGCGCCGTCAGCCTTTTTGTCACCGACCCGACCGACGTGATCCTGGACATCAACGGGTATTTCGCTTCGCCCTCGGTGTCCGGCTCGTTGTCCTTCTATACTGCCTCGCCCTGCCGGGTCGCCGATACCCGCGCTGCGACCGGCCCCTTCGGCGGGCCATCGCTGAGCGATCAGCAGAGCCGCAACTACGCGGTTCCTTCGGCCGGATGCAACATTCCCTCGACTGCCAGCGCCTACTCCATGAATCTCACGGTGGTTCCGCCCGGATACCTCGGATTCCTGAGCGTCTGGCCGACGGGCCAGCCGCGGCCCAACGCCTCGACGCTGAATTCCTGGACCGGCAAAGTGGTGGCCAACGCGGCTCTCGTTCCGGCGGGGACCAACCAATCGGTTTCAGTGTACGCATCGAATCCGACCGACCTGGTCATGGATCTCAACGGCTACTTCGGTGCGCCGGGGAGCGCGGGGGCTCTGAACTTCTATCCGGTGGCGCCCTGCCGCTTGGCCGATACGCGGTACGGCACGCCGCCGTTCGGTGGGCTGGAGATGGAGGCGCAGGCTACGCGGACGTTCCCGATTCCAGCCAGCGGCTGCAATATCCCATCGACAGCGGCGGCGTATTCGCTGAACGTCACCGTGGTTCCCGACGGCGTGCTCTCCTATCTGACGGCGTGGCCGACCGGTTCGGCGCGGCCGAACGTGTCGACCTTGAACTCTTTCGACGGCGCGGTAGTGGCGAATGCAGCGATTGTGCCGGCGGGGACGAACGGGGCGATCGGCATATACGTAACGAACCCCACGCACGTGATTCTCGACATCAACGGGTACTTCGCGCCGTAGGATGAGCCTTGCGGGGCTTCACGGCCCGATCGCCGCTGAAACATAACCCCGGACCTGCAGGCCCGGAGGCGGTCTGAAATCGGAGTGTCCGCGACGCCGGAAATTCATTCCCGGCGGCGATCTGGAAATCGAGTTTCCGCAGCACCGAAAATACATCTCCCACCGCCTCAATCACTTGGAGGAACTTGCCCCTCCTCCGCCCGCGTCCCCGGCCTTACACTCATTCCAGGTAGTATTCATGTCCTCGCGCCGACAGCTCGACCGCCCCTTCGTCAGCACGACGCCCGCTCACTCACCCTCCGCCGCACACGCCGCGCAAAAAATCGAAATCCTCGCCGTCCCCCAACTTCGGACCCGCCTCGCAACTTGCGGCGCCAACCGGGCCCCCCGCCCCTCACTCTCCGCCGGGCAGGCCGCGCAAAAAACCGAAATAAAAAAAGTGCACATTCAACCTAGTCCCAAAATCGGACACTCCCAACGCCCCTCTCCCGCCCCGATCATAGCCGCAACCTCCCTCTCACCGTTCACGCTAAACTGCAATTACATGCTCTCGCGAATCCTCTGGGCCACTCTGTTCACAGGCGCCGCGGCCCTGGCGCAACAAGATGCGACGAATCCGGAGAACGCGCTGGTGCGCGACATCCTCCGCGAGCTTATCGAGACCAATACCACGCACTCCACCGGCAGCACCGGCCTGGCCGCGGAGAAAATGGCAGCTCGCCTCAAGGCCGCCGGCTTTCCCGCCGCCGACATCGAGATCGTGGGACCGCGCCCCGAGCGCAACAACCTGGTAGCGCGTATCCACGGGACCGGGCCGCGCAGACCGATTCTGCTGATCGCTCACCTGGACGTGGTCGAGGCGAAGCGCGAGGACTGGACCACGGATCCATTCCAGTTCGTCGAAAAGGACGGCTATTTCTATGGCCGCGGGACCAGCGACATCAAGGACGGGGACGCCGTCCTGGTGGCGAACTTCATCCGCTGGAAAAAGGAAGGCTACAAGCCCGACCGGGACCTGATCCTGGCGCTGACGGCCGACGAAGAGGGCGGCACGGAGAACGGCATCGCCTGGCTGCTGGCGAACCGCGCCCCGCTCATCGCCGCCGAGTATTGCATCAATCTGGACGGCGGGGGCCTGGAAATCAAGGGCGGGAAGAAGCTGCTGAACGAGGTGCAGTACAGCGAGAAAGGGTTCCTGACTCTGATTCTGGAGGCTAAGGACAAGGGCGGCCACAGCTCGGTCCCGCGCAAGCACAACGCGATCTACGAGCTCGCGAGGGCGCTGCTTCTGCTGGACCGTTACGACTTCCCGGTGATGCTCGACGCGGGCCGGCGCGAGTACCTGCGGATCGTCAAGGAGGGGATGCAGGGCGAGATGGCCAATTCCGTGGCCGGCGTGCTCGAAAACCCGCCGGTTCCGACCGCGGTCCGGATTGTCTCCATGATGCCCGATCTGAACGCCGTGATGCGCACCACCTGCGTCGCGACCATGGTGCAGGCAGGCCATGCCGAGAACGCCCTGCCCCAATCCGCGCGCGCTACCGTCAACTGCCGCATCCTGCCCGGTCAGGATCCGCGAGCGGTGGAGCGAACGCTGCGCACAGTCATCAACGACCCCGCCATCACCATCACCACCGCGTCCGACAGCCCGATCGGCGACGTGGGCAGCCCGCCTTCGCCTCTCAACCCGGAGGTCATGAAGGCGACCAAGGACGTCACCGAAGCGATGTGGCCGGGCGTTCCGGTGGTTCCGGTCATGAGCCGGGGCGCGACCGATGGGCGTACCCTGCGCCGGGCCGGGATGCCGGTCTACGGCATTTCCGGGATTGCCGAAGACCAGGACGACATTCGCGCACACGGCAAGGACGAACGTGTGGGCGTGACGGCGGTGTTCGAGGGGCGCGAGTTCGTGTACAAACTGCTGAAGGCGCTCGCGGGCGAGTAGCCTGCCGCCTACATCGCCGCTTGCGTGCCGTCGATCTTCTGCCCGCCGGCCAGGTAGGAGAAGAGGCGCAGTCGGGCCGAGAACAGGGCGGAGAGGGCCCCCAGGAGACGGACCTGCAACCCGGCTGCGAAGCCGAAGTGCTTGCTTCCGTAGGTAGCGGCGCCTAGCGTCCAGTCCGCGGCGAGCAGATCGAGCGCGGCGGCGGGCATCCTCTGCGCCAGGCCGTCCTCGGCGTGCCAGATGGCGCGCACGCCGGGCGCGAACAGCGTCTTTTTGCCGGCGCGGCGGATCTGGATAGCGACCTCGGCGTCGGTCCAGGAGTGGGCGTAGCGTTCGTCAATGTAGCGCAGTCCCTTCAGGAAGTAGGCGCGCACGAGCAGCGCCGCGAGGCCGGCGAACGCCACCGGCACCGTCTCCGCGCCGCCTTCCGGAACCGGTGCGGCTTCGAACTCCCCGGCGGCCGCGACGGCGCGGAGGTTCGCGGGTCCGGGCAGTTTGTAGAGGAATCCGGCGGGCTGGCCGTCCGGCGTCGCCAGAGCGGGGCAGACCGCTACGGCGTCGGCGGCCTGATCGAGTTGCGCGGTGAGCGCGGCGACGGTGTCCGGCAGAACCTCCGTCTTCGGGTTCAGGAACAGGAGGAACTCGCCCTTGGCGGTGCGCATGCCGATGTTCAGCGCCTTGACGAATCCGAAGTTGCGCGGCAGCCGCAGCGGGGTCACGTTGGGAAAGCTGTCGACGACGGTGAGACTGTCGTCCTCCGAGCCGTTGTCGACCACGATGACCTCGAAGCTCTCGCGCCCGGTCGATTGATCGAGCGCCGTCAGGCAGCGCCGCAACGCTTCGGCCATGTTGTAGGACACGACCAGCACGGACGTGCGGAGGGGGATCGGGGTCTCTTCCATTGGAACTGCAATGATAGCGCAGGCGGAGAAGCTTAGTTTCGGTCGAGAAGCAGGAGCGAAGTCGCCGGAGGGGAGGTTGATTGGCGAACTGAGTCTGGATGTTCGATTCCAGATCGAAGGTCTGCGCGGCGCTGGTTTCACCGCAGCAAGCGCCTGACAAGCAAGGCAAGCGAGACTAAGGGAGGGGCGCGCAGCTTAGTGGGGCTATATCGGGGTCCGGCCAGGACACCCTCCCCCAAGGGGAGCGTCGGTGCGGGCAGGGGGATCTTTCTCCAGATTAATGTAAAGTGGCCTTAATACCGTCACTGCTGTGATCGGGCCGGGTCCGTGCCCGGGGAGCCCGACCGGAGCGGGCCGGTTGGATCGGCCGCTCTGGCCCATAACTTACTCATAATGCGCCGCGACAGTTTTGAGCTAAAATAGATTTTTATCCTAATATATCGATATCTCTAACGCTCAGAGCCGCGGCCGTGGAGCACCTGCTCAGCTTCGTAAATTAATGTAAGCTGTCGGCCCGAGTCAGGCATATCCTCGAGCCCTCAGTCGCGGATGGGACTCCCTCAGTCACGCAGGCCCATGGGAACGTCCCCATGAAATCAATCATATGCGCGTGAACCCGGCGTTGTCACGCGGTGTTGCGGCAGTCGCTTCGGCGGCCGTTGTGTGCACCCCATGGCGGGGATGAGGAACTGCCCTCACTTGCGTAACTGATCCTCACCTGCCGCGGAGCGCCAAGGCTACGGAAGATACCGGAAATTCAGGTCGTTGTATACTAACCCCGGTCAGGAGTTTAATACTATGCCAGCCCGACTCCGCCTAGGGTCTGAGCGAGGTGTAGGGGTGAGGTGAGTTTTGACGAGTAAGTTGATCAAGTATACATTTTTTGTGGTCGCCGCGCCGCTGCTGTGCGTGTCTGCCGCGTCGGCCACTCCACTAACAAAAGCCATCGGATGGCAGTACCAGGTCGAGTACATGGTGACAGGCAACACTTTCGCGACGTCGTACACGGCGAGCGTCGCGGAGGCCGTTCGGCTGACGGCGTGGGGACCGGTCTCGGACCAGTTCAACATCTTTGTGAATGGAGTTGAAGCGCTCAGCTCCTCGGTTGTGTCCGACTGGGACACTCTGGGGTTGGCTGGCGCGGATCAAAGCGCCAATTATGCGACCTTCGATCAGGTGTACGATTCGGGTCTGTACAGCACTGCGGCCTTCAAGGTGAACAAGGGCGACGTGATTACCATCCAGGTCAGCCATCTGCCGGCTAACGACCCCGCTTATGGCAACATCTTTGGCGACGGGACGTTCGGCTCCGTGGCCCTGGAGGCCGTTCCGGAGCCGGTCACTTTCGGCTTCATGGGTATGGGCCTTCTGGCGCTGGGCAGCTTTAGCTGGCGGCGCCACAAGCTGTCCAAGGAGCAAATATGAGAAGCAGAAACAGGAATGTCCTACGTGTTGCGGTTGTAGCCCTGGCAGTGTGTTTTGGTGCGCTAACGGCCTATGCGGGCCTGCCGCCGCTGACGCCGACGTCACAGGCATACACATACAACCCCGTCACCATCATGGCGGGCGGGTACATCCCCAACATCATCGCCCACCCGACGGAGCCGGGCTTGTTCTACATCCGGACCGACATGGGCGGCGCCTACCGGTGGGACAACGTAAACGACAAGTGGATTCCGCTTCTGGATTTCACGGACGCGAACCACTACAGCAGTTGGCTCGGACCGGAGAGCATCGCGCTCGATCCGAGCGACGCCAACAGACTCTACATCGCGACCGGGATGTACACCGGCAATCAGGCATACATCCTGGCTTCGACCAACCGTGGCGCGACCTTCCAGTTCTATGCGCTGCCTGCACCGATCGCGACGACGCTGACCTCGAACGGCAACGGCCGCTCGGAGGGCGAGCGCCTGGCGGTGAATCCGTTCCGGACCAACGAGCTGTTTTTCGCCACGCGCAGGAACGGACTGTATGTCAGTGAAGATCGCGGCCAGACCTGGGCGCAATCGGCCAGCTTCCCCATCAAGACCACCTCGGACCCCGGACTGGGCTTCGTCGTGTTCGACCGCTTCCACGCAGGCCGCGTCTTTGTGAGCAACCTGCAAGCCGGCGGCCTCTATGAGTCGACCGACAGCGGCGCCACCTGGGCGCTCGTTCCGGGCCAGCCGAGCGGAGTCTTCGTGCACCCGACCGTCTCGAACCCGAACGTGACGCGCAAGCCGCAGAAGGCGGTAATCAGCAGCAAGGGCATCCTGTACCTCACCATTGGCGACCAGGCCGGCCCGAACAACATGCTCAACGGCGAAGTCTGGAAGCTGGATCTGACCACCGGAGCCTGGACTAACATCACGCCTCCGGGCGCCATCAATTTCGCTTGCAGCGGCTGTCAGGGCGGCTTCGTCGGCGTCGACGTGGATGCCCAGCAGCCCGACACCGTCGTGACCTCCACCTTCGACCGCTGGGGACCGATCGACACCGTATACCTAAGCCGCGACGCCGGCGCCACCTGGAAGGATCTGGGCGCGCTGGTTCAGGGCGACACCGACCTGGCGACCGGCTTCTTCCCCTTCAACGTGATCACGAAATCTCCCTGGCTGGCCTGGGGAGCGGAGCCGAAGTACGGCTGGTGGATGTCCGCGCTGGTGATCGATCCGACCGATTCGAACCACATGATGTGGGCCACCGGCGCGACGGTCTTCGCCACCCACGACCTTTCGTCCGCCGACGCGGCCACCACGCCGGGCACGGGCCCGACTTACACGGTGGAAGCACAGGGTATCGAAGAGTGCGCGATCCTGTGGCTCATCAGCCCGACTTCCGGCGCTCACCTGCTGAGCGGGACCGGCGACGTGGGCGGATTCCGGCACGACGATTTCACCGTGTCGCCTGCGACCATGATGACCAATCCGATCTCCGGCAACGGCACGGGGTTGGACTGGGCCGGGCAGGACGCCAACCTCATGGTGCGCACCGGCAACACGGCTCCTAACGGCGCCACCTCGGTGGACGGAGGAACGACATGGACCCCGTTCACGGCCACCGTGGCCGCTTCGGCTTCTACCGCTCTATCGGCCGAGGGAAGCGTGATCTACCTCTCCAACCGGCAGTACTCGCTGAACGGAGGAACGACCTTTACGGCTACCCCGACCACCGGCGCGGGCTCTCTGACCAGCTCGAGCCTGAGCGCCATCTACTCCGACAAGGTCCGCTCCAGAGTGTTCTATGCCTTCAGTTCCACTACGGGCGCCACGGCAGGCTTCTACTCCACGTATAAATCCGATGGAACCGAGGATGGACACACCTGGGCTGTGCGGAGCAACACGCTGCCGCATTCCTCGGCGCTGAAGATTGTTCCGAACTACGCCGTCGCCGGAGATATCTGGCTGGCGCAGGCCACGGCACTTTACCACTCCACCGACTTCGGCGCGACCTGGACCAAGGTCAACGTCGGCGGCACGGCCGCCCTGCTGACCAACATCACTACGATCACGCTGGGTGCCCCCGCGCCGGGCAACCCCTACCAGACGCTCTTCGTCTATGGGACTTACAACGGACTCCAGGGGATCTTCCGCTCCACCAATAAGGGGTTTTCCTGGATCCGCATCAGCGACGACGCGCACAACTACGGAGGGCCCGAGAACGCTCAGACCTTCGTGGCCGATCCGCGCATCTATGGCCGCATCTACATGGGGATGAACGGGCGCGGTTTGATCTACGGCGACATCGCCCAGTAACCCCAGGCTGCATTTTCCCAACTCATCGCCGCATGCGCCAACGTGCATGCGGCGATGCCTTTTCTGCCCGCCCCGCGGTTAGCGCTACCATAGCGGTTTATGCCCCAGCGGGTGCTCAGCATTGCGCCGATGCCTCCGGAAAAATGCGCCTATGCCCTGGCGCGCTACAGCCGCTCGCCCGATTCCATCCGCGAGTCGCTCGACTGGGTGCGCTCGCACGATTCCGCCAAGTTCCTCGAGCATTTCTACTTTCAGTACGGCCACGCCTCCATCGCCGACCTCGGCCACACGGTGCTGTGCTTCGAAGGCATCTCGGAGCTGGCCGCTACCGAGATCGAGGACGAGCCGCTGTGGGACGGCCAGGCGAAATCGTCGCGCTACCAGGACTTCTCGCGCGCGGGCTTTATCACTCCCGAAGAGTTCTCGGCGGAAGACGCCGCGAGATACCAGCGAGCGGCGGCCGGCCTGCTTGCGGCGTACCAGCGGATTCACACCACCGTGGCCGAACACTTGCGGTGGCGCTTGCCGCGGCCCGAGGACATGAAGGCCGACGCGTACGAGCGCGCACTCGCCGCCCGGGCCTTCGACGTGGCGCGTTACCTGCTGTTCTGGGGCGTTCCCACCAACGTCGGGCAGGTGGCGAGCATTCGCACGCTCGAAAAGCAGGTGCGGCGGCTGCGGGCCTCCGAGTATGCCGAGCTGCGCAGCCTGGGCCTGGAGATTGCGGAGGCCTGCGCGCGGCCGCCCGATTGCGCCTGGAATCCGGACGCGCCCGCGGAACCGCTCTGCCCCACACTGGCGCGCCACACCGAGCCCGATTCGCACTTGGGCACATCGCGCGCGGACCTGGCGCGGTGGGTCGCCGACAATCTGCCGCCGTCGGTGGAAGCCGAACCGGCCCGCGTCGATCTGCTGCGTCCGCAGGATGCCACCGCCGAGGCGGTGGCGACCCTGCTGTATCCCGTGACCAGCCACCCGTTCCGCGAGCTGTACGAGTTGGCGGCAGGCTGGGGCGCGGCCCGGCGCGGCGAAGTGATCGACGTGGCTGTCGGTTCCCGTACGCGGCGCGATGAACTGCTGCGCGCCTTCCACGGCGGCCCCTACGTGTACGACATCGCGATGGACGTCGGCGCGTATCGCGACCTGCACCGCCATCGCCGCTGCCGCCAGTATCGCCAGGCATACTCCGCCCGCCTGGGTTACGAAGTGCCGCAGGCGATCCTGGATGCCGGAGTAGAAGGCGAATACCGCGGCGCCATGGAAGACGCGCTGGCGGCCGGACGCGAACTTCCCGCGCCGGGAGCGCACTACCTGGTCCCCTTCGGCGCGCGCTCGCGATTCCTCTTCAAGATGGATTTCGCCGAGGCCGAGTACATCTGCCGCCTGCGCAGCGGCGTGAAGGGCCACTTCAGCTACCGGCAGGTCTCCTGGGAGATGAAGCAGGCCATGGAGCGCCTGGAGCCCGAGATGGGCCGTCTGCTCGAAGCCACGCCGCCCTGGGTGGAAGACCCGCTGAGGCGGTAGGCGCCGTGTGCCTCCTTCCACAACGTGTCGTCCCTGACACGGGCGCACGCCGCGCCTAGTCGATCAACCCCTGTGACATCAGCAAGTTGCCTCCTGGCCCGCGATGTGCCTTGGTTTCTGGCGAAAGGAAAAAGCGATGAGGCGGATCGGGACAGAATCGAAGGTGGCAACGGTGGCGGCGCTGTTGTTGTTGGCCGCCAGCAGGGCGGAGGCCGAGGACAGGCGGATCGTGGTCAGCATCCCCGACTGCAAGCTGGCGCTCATCGTGGACGGACAGGTGGTGAAGGTTTACGACACGGCCGTGGGCGCGGCGGTAAGCCCCAGCCCCACCGGCACGTTCCAGATCGCAACGCGGGTCTCGCGCCCCACCTACTATCATCCTGGCAAAGTGGTCGGACCCGGAGCGAACAATCCGCTCGGCCCGCGCTGGATCGGGCTCAGCCTGAAAGGCTTCGGAATTCACGGGACCAACTCACCGCGCTCCATCGGGCACGCCGCCTCGCATGGCTGCATCCGCCTGCGCAACCGCGACATCGTGGACCTGTTCGAGCGGGTCGAAGTCGGCGATGTGGTGGAGCTGTACGGAGAGCGCGATGAGTTGGTGGCGCGGCTGTTCGCGCCGGCGCCCGTTGTCGTCGCGGCCGTGGTCCCGGGCGGAGGCCGGTAGGAGTCCGCTCGCTGACGCTCGCGGTTCGGTGCTGACGCGGCGCGGACCTGCGGGCCTTTGGTAACCTGGAGATTCCCAAACTCACATGGCTGAATCTCCGATCACTCTTCGAAGCGACGATTTCGCGACCTGGTACCAGGACGTGGTCCTGCAAGGCGACATGGCGGAGCCCGCCGAGATCGTCAAGGGCTGCATGGTCATCAAGGCCAACGGCTACGCGGTCTGGGAGGTGCTCCAGCGCGAGCTCGACAACCGCTTTAAGGCCTGCGGCCACAAGAACGTCTACTTCCCGCTGCTGATCCCGCAGAGCTTCCTCAAGCGCGAAGCGGAACACGTCGAGGGCTTTTCGCCCGAGCTTGCCGTGGTCACCATCGCGGGCGGCAAGGAACTGGAAGAGCCCTACGTCATCCGCCCCACTTCGGAAACCATCGTGGGCCACTTCTTCGGCAAGTGGATTCAGAGCTGGCGCGACCTGCCCATGCTGCTGAATCAGTGGGCCAACGTGGTGCGCTGGGAATTGCGCACGCGTTTGTTTCTGCGGACCACCGAGTTCCTCTGGCAGGAAGGCCACACCGCGCACTCGACCCACGAGGAGTCGCTCGAAGAGGTTCTGCGGATGCTCGACGTGTATGCCGACGTGGCCGAGAACGTCATGGCCATGCCCGTGATCAAGGGCATGAAGTCGCTGGCCGAGAAATTCGCGGGAGCGGTGCGCAGCTACTCGATCGAGGCCATGATGCAGAACGGCATGGCGCTCCAGGCGGGCACCAGCCACGACCTCGGCCAGAACTTCGGCAAAGCGTTCGATGTCCAGTTTCAGAGCAAGGAAGGCCGTCTCGATTACGTCTGGCAGACCAGTTGGGGCGTGAGCACGCGCCTGATCGGCGGCCTCATCATGAGCCACTCGGACGACAAGGGGTTGGTGCTGCCGCCGCGCGTCGCGCCGGACAAAGTGGTGCTGGTGCCGATCTACCGCAAGGACGAGGAGCGGGCCATGGTGCTCGAGGCGGCGCATCGCATCGGCAAGGAAGTGGGAGCGCGAGTGGACGACCGCGAGGGCCAGACGCCGGGGGCCAAGTTTTTTTATTGGGAGCGCCGCGGCGTGCCGCTGGTCGTGGAGTTGGGGCCGCGCGACCTTGCGTCGGGCAACGCCGTGCTGAAGCGCCGCGACACGGGCGTGAAGGAAGTGGTGCCGCAGGCCTCGCTCGCCGCGCGCATCCCGGCGACGCTCGAAACCATGCAGGCGCACCTTTACGAGCGAGCCAAGCAGAGGCTGCAGGACAACACCGTGCTGGCGAACTCGCTGGTGGAGGTGGAGTCGATCCTGGCCGAGGTGACGGCGGAGAAGGGCGGCGGAAAATTCGTGATGGCGCACATCAAGGACGATCCCGCCTGCGACGCGCGCCTTAAGGAATTCAAGGCCACGGTCCGCTGCATTCCGTTGGTTGACGAATGCGACGGTCCCGGCAAGTGCATCATCACCGGCGAGCCAGTGGACCGCCGCGCTGTGATCGCGAAGGCATATTGAAGAAGCGCCTCCTCATCCTCGCGACCACCACCGGATACCAGACCCGCGAGTTCGCGCAAGCGGCGCTGCGCGCGGGCGCCGAGCCTGTCCTCGCCACCGACCAGTGCCATCGCCTCGACGACCCCTGGGCGGACGGCGCTCTCACGGTGCGCTTCCACAACACCGGCCGCTACGCCGGCCTGCTCGAGGCGAACGGCCCGTTCGACGGAATCGTCGCGGTGGGCGACCGTCCGGCGTTCCTGGCCGCCCAGTCCGCCGAGCGGCTGCATATCCCGTTTCATCCGCCGGCTGCTGTCGAGGCTTGCCGCAGCAAGTACCTGGCGCGCGAGCGCTTCCGCGCCGCCGGGTTGAACGTCCCGTCGTACTTCCGCGTTCCCCTCACCAGCGATGCGCTCAAGGCTGCCGGCCGCGCGCCCTTCCCCTGCGTGCTCAAACCGCTCGGCCTTACGGGCAGCCGCGGCGTGATCCGCGCCGATAGCGAACCGGAATTCGTGGCCGCCTTCGAACGCATCCGGAGACTGCTCGGCAGCCTGGAGATTCGCATGCGGCGCGAGGAGCAGGACCGCTTCATCCAGGTGGAAGAATTCATCCCCGGGCGCGAATTCGCGATCGAGGGCCTGGTCACGGACGGAGCGCTACGCACGCTGGCGCTGTTCGATAAACCCGATCCGCTGGACGGCCCGTTCTTCGAGGAAACGATCTACGTGACGCCGTCGCGCGAGAGCGAAGCGGTTCAGCGGCAGATCGTCGAGACCGCCGGGCGCGCCGTTGCCGCGCTCGGGTTGACGCACGGCCCGGTGCACGAGGAGCTGCGCTGGAACGAACGCGGCGCCTGGATGCTCGAGGCGGCTCCGCGCCCCATCGGCGGTTATTGCGCGCGGGCTCTGCGGTTCTCGGGCGGGGTGTCGCTCGAGGAGTTGATCCTGCGCCACGCTCTCGGCGAGGACGTCGCCGCTTACCGGCTGGATGGCTCTGCCAGCGGCGTGATGATGATTCCGATCCCGCGCGCAGGCATCTATGAGGATGTCGCGGGACTCGATCGCGCCCGCGCCATCGAGGGCATCGAGGACGTGGTCATCTCGGCCGAGCGCGGCCAGAAGCTGGAGCCGCTGCCGGAGGGTTCGAGCTACCTGGGCTTTATCTTCGCGCGCGGCGAAGGGCCGGGCGAGGTCGAAGCCGCGCTCCGCTCCGCTCATGCCCTGCTGGAGTTCAAGATCGCGACGGCGCTGCCGGTGGTTCCGGCCGGCGGGTAGGGCAAATATGCAATGGACCAGAGTGTCGCTCGTCAGCCAGATCGCTCTGTTGGTCTATCTGGAGCTAATCGAGTGGGTGAATCTGTTCCCTTGGAACGACGTGCGCCGGGGAAACGGGCAGGCGGGTGTCGACTTCGTCATAGGAGCGGTGATGGCGGCCGCGATTTTGGCCACCGTCCGCCGCCTGCGGTGGGGAATGGCGGTCGCCGCCGCACTGTATGCAGCCTGGTTCTGGCTCCAGATCGATACCTGGTGGATCGGCTACTTGCGGGGAGCCGCCCCGGGGTGGAAGAGAACCTACGCCCGCTTGTTCAGCCAGACGATTCACGTATTGCCGGCGACCGGCGACCATCTGCCTCCGGACGCCTGTCACCTCCTGCTGCAACTGCTGATTCTTGCGGCTCTGATCAGCACCGGGCTGGCGGCCGGGTCGACGCGGGCGCTCAGTCCTTCGCCCGCGGAGCCACGAAGTCAGGAGGCAACGCCGCGCCCTCGCCGAAGAAGTACTCCTCCATCTGCTTGAGGAGGAACTCCTGGGCCTTCGGGTCGCCCAGGTTCAGGCGGTACTCGTTCATGAGGATCTTCATGTGCTCGAGCCACAGCTTCCAGGCCTCTTTCGAGACGTTCTCGTAGATGCGCTGGCCGAGGGGGTGCCCTTCGAAGGGAACCTCGTCGAGCCCGGTCATCTGGCGCTGGAACTTAACGCAGAAGACCTTTCGGGCGCCGGGCTTGTCGGCTTCGATCGGGGGTACGCTTCCACAACCCATGTTCACAGCATACCGCAGGCCCTGGGCCTTTCACGCCGGCGTGGGGGGTGGCAGAGACTCGACGCAAGAAAGATGCCTCGACACGATGGTCGAGGCGGCAGGCAAGAGTGCCTGGGCCACAAATGGGGCGTCTTCACGCCGCCGACGCGCGTGGCCGACGGGCGCGGGTCCGCATGAGGTATTCGGAGAGCTTGAGCGGGCGCTGCGCGCCCATCTCGAGGGCGCGGACGGCGGCCTTCTGGTAGCGCCGCATCAGACGCCGGCGGTTGGCGCGTATCTGGCACTGTTCGAGATCGACGAGCAGTTCGACCTCCCAGGGGTGGAAGCTGTTGCGCCCGAGCGTGCCGCTCTCAATCTCGCGCATCAAGCGCTGGAATCGGACTATCAGTTGCGCGGTATCCACTCCGGCCTCGTCCGTCTTATCGGCCGGCCGGGCGTTTCTCTGCAGGCAGCCTCGTGGCGGAGGCACTCTTGCCCAAGGTCACTTAAGTTTTGTGAGGCGGCGGCTTGCTGCTTGTCAGGAAGTTGGACGGAGGCGGGTCTGGAGACCCGCTGCAGGACTGGAGTCCTGCCCCACTTAACTAAGCAACACCGCGCCGCCGTGCCGGATCTTGTACAATCCGAAGGGACCGGAGGGCTAGCGAAATGGGGAAGAGTGCAATCGCCGTGGTGCCAGGAGATGGCATCGGGCCGGAGGTGGTCGGTGCCGCGCGGCGCGTCCTCGAGGCCGCGGGCGCCCGTCACGGCATCGATTTTTCTTTCGAGGAGTTCGACTGGGGCGCGGAGTACTACTTTCAGCACGGCCGGATGATGCCGGCGACGGCGCTGGACCTTCTGCGCTCCTTCGACGCCATCCTGCTGGGCGCGGTCGGGCATCCCGACATTCCCGACCACGTCACGCTGGGCGGGATGCTGCTGCCCATCCGGCGCGGCTTCGACCTCTACGCCAACGTGCGGCCGGCGGTGCTGTATCCGGGCGTGGAATCGCCGCTGGCGGGCCGCGCGGCGGGCTCGATCGACATGGTGGTGGTGCGCGAGAACACGGAGGGCGAATACTCGCCGGTGGGCGGATTCGTCTACCATCACCAGCCGGACGAGGTTGCCGTGCAGACCGCGGTGTTCACGCGGCGCGGAACCGAGCGCATCATTCGTTACGCGTTTGAGCTGGCGCGCCGCCGCAACGGGAAGAAGCGCGTGACCTCGATCACCAAGTCCAACGCCCAGGCCTACGGCATGGTGCTGTGGGACCGCATTTTCGACGCGGTGGCGCGCGAGTTCCAGGACCTGGAGACCGAATCGCTGCTGGTGGACGCCGCGGCGATGAACTTCGTGCGCCGTCCGGAGACCTTCGACGTGGTGGTGGCGTCGAACCTGTTCGGCGACATCCTGAGCGACTTGTCGGCGGTAGTTACGGGCTCGATCGGACTCGCGGCAAGCGCCAATCTGGATCCGCAGCGGCGCGGGCCGTCGATGTTCGAGCCGGTCCACGGGTCGGCTCCGGATATGGCCGGCCGGGGGATCGCCAACCCGCTGGCGGCGATCCTTTCGGCGGCGATGATGCTAGATCACCTGGGCGAAGCGGGGGCGGCGCGCTCGGTTGAGGGGGCGGTCAAAGGGGTGCTGGCGGCGGGGTCCGTCCGGACTCCCGACTTGGGGGGATCGAGCGGCACGGACGAGGTGGCCGCGGCCGTAGTGGCCGGACTGGCTTGAACCGCTCAAATTCGCGCGGGGCCGTCCGATGAGAGCATTGAAATGGCCTCCACGAAAAGAATGGGTTCCGACGATAGCAACGGCGTCGATGGTCTGCTGCGGGAGATCGCACTGCAGGCAGAGCTTCTGGCGCTGAACTTCGCGCTGGAAGGCCAAGGCGCCGAGCAGGCCTCGACAGCCCTCAGCGCGTTATCCCGGGAACTTCGCGACGCCGGCCGCTCCAGACCGGAAGCCACCGAGCGCGTCCGCTCCATCTGGCGGGTCGACGGATAATTCCGCGGGCTTGCGCAGCACCCCTGAGTTCGTTAACCCTTAAAGGAGGTGTTATTTCGCCTGTTCGCTCTTTGTGCGCTTTTCATCGCAGCCCGGTGCTGGGCTGCGGAAGTGCGCCTGACAGGGCGAGCCACCGATGAGAACGAGGTGCCGGTTGGCCAGGCGCACATCGCCGTCACCGGAGCCGATGGCAAAGCTGTGCGCACCGTCGCGGCTCCCAACGGAACGTTCTCGCTGCTTCTGCCGGGTCCTGGGGAATACCTCGTCGACGTCCAGCGCGAAGGCTACTTTGAGCTGAGGAACTACCCCCTGCGCGTGGACGGCGACCGCGAGGTGCTCCTGGTGCTCAACCCGCAGCACGAGGTGCTCCAGAGCGTGGACGTCAACGGCACCCCTTCGCGCGTCGCTCTGGACCAGACCGCGCAGCAGGAGAACCTCAGCGGCACGGAGGTGAACAACGTGCCGTACGTGGCGTCTCACAGCCTCCGCAACGCCATGGACATGATCCCGGGCGTTATCCAGGATTCGGCGGGAACGCTCCACTTCGAGGGCAGTTCCGAGAACCAGGTGTATTACACGCTGAACGACTTCAACATCGGCGACCCGATCACCGGCCATCTCAACACCCGCCTGGCGGTCGAAGGCATTCGGGACATGGAGTTCCAGACCGCCCGTTTCTCGCCCGAGTTCGGAAAGGGCTCAGCGGGCGTCCTTACCATTCACACCGATACCGGCACGGACCAGTTCCACTATACGGCAACGAACTTTATTCCAGGACTGGGAACGCAAAACGGCGTTCATCTCGGAAACTGGACGCCGCGAGCCGGTATTTCGGGGCCTATCGTTCACGGGAAAGCCTGGTTTGCGGATAATTTCGGCGCGGAGTACGACCAGAGTTACGTGAATGGGCCGCCGCGCGGGCAGAATCAGCGGTCGGGATGGTCGGCGAGCAACCTGCTGCATGCTCAGGCGAATGTGACGCGATCCCAGATTGTGTTCGGCGATTTTCTGGTGAATCTGGACAACCAGACGCGAACGGGATTGGGCCCTCTGGACCCGGTTTCGACTACCACGGCGTTGCGATCGAGCGAGTACTTCGTCAGCCTCAAGGACCAGGTCTACTTCGAGGACGGCACGCTGGCCGAACTCGGGTATGCGCACAGCAACTACTCCAACCGCCAGGTGCCGCAGGGCGAGGGCCTGTATGTCCTCTCGCCAGACGGGCGGAGCGGCAACAACTTTGTAAATTCCAGCGAATGGGCCGATCGGGACCAGTTACTGGCCAGCGTATTTCTGCCTCAGCTGGAGCTAGCCGGAGCGCATCAATTGAAAGTGGGCGCGGATTTAGACACCGTGAATTACGATGCCAATTTCGCGCGCACCGGGTACGAGCAGATCGGCCTGTCCGGTTCGCTGCTCTCCCGGACCCTCTTCGCGGGCAGTGGCGTGTTCCAGCGTTCCAACACCGAGGAGTCCACTTACGTGGTGGATACATGGCGTGCGAGGCGGAATGTCCAGGTAGAGGCAGGCATCCGCCAGGACTGGGACCGCGTGGTAGACCATGCGGCGATAGCACCGAGGGTCTCCGTCGCTTACTCGCCCTTTCCTTCGGGCAACACAAAGATTTCGGCCGGATACGCCATTACTCACGACGCCACGAATCTCGCTCTGTTCGGCCGGCCGCTCGATCAGACGGCGCTGACGACTTACTACAATCCGGACGGCACGGCGGCTGGACCTGCCCAGGCGACCACGTTCACGCTCGGACACCGACCGCTGCGGCTGCCGCGCTCGGAGAATTGGAGCGCCGAGATCGATCATAGTTTCCGGCATAGGATCGACGCCTCGGTGGGGTATCTGCGCCGCCGCGGAAGCGACGGGTTCAGCTTCACCGACACATCTTCGTCCAGCCCCGGAGCGTCCTTTCAGACGCTGTTCGGAAGCCCGACGCTGCCGGGCGTCTATGTGCTGACGAACGGCCGGAGGGACGCCTACGATGCTGTACACCTGGTGGTGCACCAGACTTTCTCCGGCCAGTTCGAGTGGATGGCCAGTTACACCCGATCGCGAGCGGCGTCGAACGCACTGCTCGATCTGAGGACGGATCAGTCGTTCCAGGTGCTGAGCGAGTTTGTCCCCGTGCCGTGGGATGCGCCCAACCGGTTTCTGGGATGGGCGTACGTGCCGCTGCCGTTCAAGGACTGGGCCGTAGCGGTGCTGGCCGACGCGCGCAGCGGCTTTCCGTATTCGGCGATGGACGAGAACGGACAGATCGCCGGCGGGGTGGATTCCCGGCGTTTCCCTTCCAACTTCGAGTTGAACGTGCACGTGGAGCGGCGGTTCACCTTTCGAGGCTACCGGCTGGCTGTTCGCGCCGGCGTGAACAACCTGACGGACCATGCGAATGCTTCGACCGTGAACAACACGATCGGGGCTCCGCGGTACCTGGAATACCTGGGGGAAGAGGGCCGCCACCTGGTCGTGCGCGTGCGCTTTTTCGGCCGGGCGAAGACGAAGTAGGGCCGGCCCGCGCCCGGATGTATCATAAGCTCTTACACTCACGCCGCAGCATTGGACCGCGAGCGTGCGTGAGCGGACCGCCACGCCGCAACATTGAACCGCGGGCGTGAGCGAGCGGACCGGTCCGGGGGTAATCGCTTGTACAAGATCATCTTCGCCGCCGTTTTGGCGGCTTGTGGATTGGCGGCGGCACCTGCTTCCAGGCCCTACGTCTGGAAGAACGTGCAGATGGTGGGAGGCGGGTTCGTCGACGGCATCATTTTTCATCCCACGGCCAAGGGGGTGCGCTACGCGCGCACCGACATGGGCGGCGCGTACCGGTGGGACCAGGAGGCCCGGCGCTGGCAGCCGATGTTGGACTGGGTGCCGTACCAGGACCTAAACCTGATGGGCGTCGAGAGCATCGCGGTCGATCCCAACGATCCCAGCCGCGTGTATCTCTCCTGCGGCACTTACACGGACGAGAAGACGCCGGACGGCGCCATTCTGCGCTCCGACGACCGCGGCACCACGTTCCAGCGCACCAACGTGCCCTTCAAGATGGGCGGCAACGAAAACGGCCGCGGCGACGGAGAGCGGATGAGGGTCGATCCCAACGATGGGAACATCCTCTACCTCGGCACGCGCCAGGCAGGACTGTGGCGCAGCACCGACCGCGGCGCGACGTGGAGCAGGGTCGAGAGCTTCCCCAATGTCACCGAGCCGGGCCCGCCCCCCAAGCCGCAGGAATGGTGGAAACGTCCGAACGGCGTCGTGTTCGTGGTGTTCGATCCACGCAGCGGGTCGCGCGGGAAGGCGAGCTCGAGGATTTACGCCGGGGCATCGCTGATGGGGATGAACAACCTGTTCCGCAGCACGGATGGCGGCAAGACCTGGCAACCGGTGCCGGGCCAGCCCACCGCGTACCGGCCGATCCGCTCCGCGCTGGCGGCCGATGGGACGCTCTACATCACTTACGGCACCGATCCCGGCCCCTGGAGGATGACCGACGGCGCCCTCTGGAAGCTCGACAGCCGGACCGGCGCGTGGACCGACATTACGCCCGACAAGCCCACCTCTCAGAGACCGTTCGGCTATGCCGGGGTTTCGGTGGATGCGCACCATCCGCAGACCGTCATCGTCAGCTCGTTCTATCGCCCGGGCGGGGAGGAGATCTTCCGCAGCACTGACGGCGGCAGCACCTGGAAGCCGGTGTTCAAGGGCGGCGGCACGTACGATTTCTCGCTGGCGCCCTACGTCGCCCGCACGCCGATTCACTGGCTGTTCGACATCGAGATCGATCCCGCCGATTCCGATCACGCCATCTTCACCACCGGCTATGGCGGGTACGAGACCTTCGATCTGACGGACGTCGATTCCGGCAAGCCAACCAAGTGGAGCGTCATGAGCACCGGCATTGAGGAGACGGTGGCTCTCGATCTGCTCAGCCCGCCGCAGGGCGCGCACCTGCTCAGCGCGATCGGCGACTACGGCGGATTCGTGCATTGGGATCTGGACAAGCCGGCGCCCGACGGCAACTACGATCATCCGCACTTCGGCAATACCAACAGCGTGGACTGCGCGTGGAACAAGCCGGAGATCATCGTACGCGTGGGCCATGCCTCCGGCAATCGTGGCGGCGGCCACATCGGGTACTCGCTCGATGGCGGCAAGTCCTGGCAGCCCACGGCTTCGACGCCGCAGCGGAACAGCATGCTGGGTCACATCGCGGTGTCGTCTGACGGAGCCACCTGGGTCTGGACTCCCGAGCACAGCGCGGTCAGCTTCACGCGAGACCGCGGCGGCACCTGGACCGAATCCCAGGGCATTCCGCGCGGCACGCGCGTCATTGTCGATCGCGTCAATCCGCTGAAGTTTTATGGAATCGCGCTGTTCGACGGGAAACTGTTCACGAGCGCGGACGGCGCGGCAACCTTCACGGAGCGGCCGCTGGCTTTGCCGGACGGCCTGCCCCAGCGCGGCGGCAACCGTGGTGACGATCGCGGCGGGCAGGACCGGATTTACGCCACTCCGGGCCACGAAGGGGACCTGTGGCTGGCCGCGTTCAATGGACTGTATCACTCGACCGATAGCGGCGCGGCGTTCGCGCGGCTCGGGGGCGTCCGGGAGATCCACGCCTTCGGCTTCGGAAAGGCCGCGGACGGCGCAGACTATCCGGCGCTGTACCTGGTCGGCGTCGTCGATGGCCTGCGAGGCATCTTCCGGTCCGACGACACGGCGCGCGCCTGGGTCCGCATCAACGACGATCAGCACCAGTGGGGGCTGATTCTGCAGATCACGGGCGATCCCAAGCGGTACGGCCGAGTGTGCGTCGGCACGCACGGCCGCGGCACCATGTACGGCGACCCGCGGTAGCGCTATTGTGGCGCAGGCACTCTTGCCTGCCGCCCCGACACTCGTGTCGAGGCGCTCTCTTTGCATCGAGAGAGTCTCGACGCTGCAGACTAACTAAGCAGCCAAGGCTGCCCAGATCGGCAACCCAAAGAGCACTACAGGTTCGCACCGAAGGCCAGCAGGCGGCCATCGCAATCCTTCACAACGAACTCGTGCGAGTGCCAGGGCATATTGCCGAGTCCACGCGTGAACTCCACGCCACGGGCTGCGTCTCCGCGTAAAGCGCGTCGGCATCTTCAACGAACAGATACGCGTCCAGCAATTCGTCCCGGTATTTGTCCGGATTCGCGGTGGGGGGCTCGGCGCAACGGAAGTGAACCACCTGGCGGTCGCGCGCCACGATAGCGTAGACCGGCGGGTCCTGCCACGTGCCGAGACATTCGAATCCAAGCTTGTCTTTGTAATAGGCGAGCGTAACGGGGATGTCCGTGGTGAAGAATAGCGGCGCAATCTGACGGATCATGTTCCAACTCTACTGCATTCCCGCCGGAGCAAACGACGCGAGGGCCGCCAGACCGCACGGGGTATCTATTTCAAGCCCCGGCGCGTGACCAGGTAGACCGCGAAGGTTCCCAGCCAGTGACCGCCCTGGTAGTGCTCGCTTTTGATGCTGTCGAGGCCGGCCTGGCGGAGGCGGGCGGCCAGGTCCGCCATCGCCGTGCCGCGGGCGTCGGTGGCCGGCAGCTTGGAGAGAATCCCCTCGATCATCCAGGCGCGGCTCAGGTTCAGGCCGGCGAGGTGGTAGAGTTTGGGATCGGTGACGTCGGGAACGGTGGTCGGCTCGAACTTGAGGCGCTCGATAAAGGCATGGAACCACATCCCGAACTGTCCGGCGGGCATGACGCGCCTTATCAAGTCGGCTTCGGCCAGGCAGGGAGAGAAAAAGTCCTCGCCCGACGGCTCGTAATCCACCGGGCAGATGCGGTCCCTCATGTAGTAGTGCCGCGCACGATCTTCGACCAGCTTGCCGAACTCGGCGTTGCCGGCGATGCGCGCGTAGTCGAGCATGAGGCCCATGGCGAACGCGGTGTTGTTGTGCTCTCCGACTCGGATGGGATGGTCGAGCTTGGGCAGCCATGCGGACAGGCGCGCGACGACGGCTTGTTCGAGGGGCGCGAGGGCTGCGGACCACTGCCTGGCCTGGGGATCGTCCCACTCTTTCATCTCCGCCACCAACTGCAGCAGCCACGCGAGGCCATAGGGACGCTCGAACGCGATGCGGCCTTCCGCGTTCAGGTACTTCACTTCCTGCGCGATGTTGGCGGGCGTGAGGCTCTGTGCCAGGGCCTTGCGGGCTTCCGCGGCGAACGGCGCCTGCGGAAAAAGGCGGACCAGGCGCACCAGGAGCCAATGCCCGTGCACGGAGGAGTGCCAGTCGTAGCAGCCGTAGAACGCCGGGGTGAGTTCACGGGGCGGCTTGACGTCCGCATCGGAGTTCATGGAATGGGAGATCTTGTTGGGATACTCCTTGTGCACGCAATCGAGGGCCAGGCGCGCGAATCGCGCAGCCTGGGCCTGGTCGAAATCGGAAGCGGCCATGGTTCCTCCACAAAGAAGGACGCCTATCAATGCTGTGCGGATCATGGGGGTATCTTAGTACACCGCTTGCCAGGAGGGGGAATGCCGATGTGCACGGGCTCCTTGTCATTTGCGGCAGGGCCCCTCGGCGAGAGGTGAAAGGGCTGAAAAGCGGCGACAGGCACCGCTGTCCACGCGCGCTCGAGACCTATCCGGTTGACCAGGCGGGCACGTCGCTCGGGACAGCGGAGCCAGTCACCGTTCTTCAGTGGAGTCTTCAGCCTGTCGGGTCAATTTTGCAAGTTCCGCATGGCAAGTTCCGCATGGACGCCTGCCCCAGTTGGCCATGCTATACTGTGAAAGTTCTCGAAGACTGAACTGAGTAGAGTCCTGTCTGTAGGAATCCAGGAACCAGCACCATGCCGAAACTGAAAACGCACAAGGGCGCGGCAAAGCGCTTCAAAAAGACCGGAACCGGGAAAATCGTTCGCCATCATGCGTATGCGCGCCACATCCTGACGTCGAAGGCGCGCTCGCGGAAGCGCAAGCTCGTGAAGGGCGTGGTGGTCGATCCGGCCAATTTCGCGCGCGTCAAGGAAATGCTCCCGTACTAAACGGGGCATTTTCGAGTGCGGGCCAATGTCGAGTGCGGACGGAGTGCGGGGCACGTACCCGTTTCGCCTCAGCTAACCAACCCAAGGAGGAAACGTGCCTAGAGTAAAACGTGGAACCAAGCGGCGGGCCTACCGTGCCAAGACCCTCAAGGCCGCGTCCGGATATTTTCTCACCAAGAGCAAGCTGAACCGCTCCGCGCAGGAAGCCGTCGAGAAGGCGCTGAAGTACGCCTACGTCGGCCGGCGCCAGAAGAAGCGGGACTATCGCGCCCTGTGGATCACGCGCATCAGCGCCGCGTGCCGCGAGGGCGGGCTCTCGTACAGCAAGTTCATCGCCGGGCTCAAGAAGGCCGGCGTGGATCTGAACCGCAAGATGCTCGCCATGATCGCGGTCGACGACGCAGCGAGCTTCAAGCAACTGGTCGAACAAGCCAAGGCCGCGCTGGCGCCACAGTAGGAGGCCGTCATGGAACTCCTGGAAGATCAGATCGACTCCCTCGGGACCCTCGAGGAGCGTATCCACCAGGCGATCGAGTTGGTGACACGGCTGCGACGGGAGAAAGACGCGGCGCTGGCCGAGCGCGACGCGGCCGTCCGGGAAACCGCCTCGGTGCAGGAGCAGGCGACCAACCTCGCCCGCGAGATCGACACTCTCCGTGCCGAGCGCAGCCAGGTCCGCGGCCGTATCGAGAAGCTGCTGGGCCAGATCGATACGCTCGGCGCCGTCTAGCGGAACCGCCGTGGACGACAAGCAGAGCGTTCAAGTCACCATCTTCCGCCAGAGCTATACCTTGCGCGCCTCGGGCGACGAGCGCGAGGTGCAGGAACTGGCCGACAGCGTTGACGAGTTGATGAACGCCATCGCCGGGCGGTCGGCGAACGCCGATCCTTTGCGCGTTGCGGTTCTGGCTTCGCTACACCTGGCCGACCGGTTACGGACGATCGAGCGCGAGCTGAACGAGCTCAAAAAGAGGGTGGGGGAGAAGAGCGAGCAGTTCCGGCTGCTGCTCGACGAAGCGCTGGGGCGCTAGGGGCCGCTCAAACTGTGGGCGGTTGTCCAGAGGGCAAACCTTGGGACACCGGTTTGCGGATGATTCCGATACCCGAAGAATCTCCAGAGGGCAAACCTTGGGACAGGCACCAATTTCGCAAAGGCGGCGAAATTGGGATCCAGTCCCCGGTTTGCGGATCATCCCGATACCCGACGGCCCTAGAACATCTGCTGCTGCTTGCGCAGCGTGCCGACGGAGCCGATGTTGGCGACCGAGAGCGCGAAGCGGAACACGGTGTCGTATCGCACGCCTACGTTCCACTTGCCATACTGCACGCTCAGCCCGCAGCAATCCGTGTTGTAGGTGACCTGGCTCATGACGCTGCGCAGGGTCTGGAAATGAAGGTCGTAGATGGCGTTGACGCCGGCGTTCAGGCCGCGGCGGTTATCGTTGCCCCAGTTGAACGTTGCGGTTAACTGGTCGGCGTGGTTTTCGAGCACGGGGTCATACCGCAGGGAGTCCTGTCCGAGGGATACGGAGTACACCTTCCTGAAGTAGTATGTCCCGACAAAAGTGTTCGCCACGATCGCGTCGTGCAGCGGGTCGTAGTCGCTGCGCCACTCCACGGATAGCCCGGGCTTGGGATTCGCGCGGAGGGTGGACACAATGGGGGAATACGAGCGCGGGCCTTCGAGGAAGGCGTAGGCGGTGAGGTCGATGGTGCTGGCCACGACACTGCGGCAGGCCGGCTGCCCGCACCATCCGGGCGTCACGGCGCCGCCGAAGGTGGGGTCGAAGTAGCGGTCCTGGCGGACGTCCCAGGAGAGGATCTCCTGCACGTCGTCGCCCCGCTTGGCGTACAGGCGGTTGGTGAACCACAGCTCGACCTGGTTGGTATTGGAGAAGATCTCGGTGGCGTCGAACCGGATGGCGCTGTTGAAATCGTTGACGCCGCTCACATATTTGTAGGTGGCGCCCGCTTCGATGACGTGTTTCAGCTTGTCGCCCATCCACTTGGGCGGCTTGTAGATGCGGAAGAGGGAGGGAAGCCGGAAGTCCACGTCCACCTCGCCGGCGACGCGGTTCAGGTCCTTGTTGAGCATCTGGATGCCGGTGGGGCTCTGGGCCTCGCTGGCGCCCCAAAACGTCTCCCGCGCGGCGATGCTGGGCACCAGGCTGAATCCCTTCCACTGCAGGGCCGAAGTCAGCCTCGGGTACAGATCCGTGCGCTCCACGAAGTTTGCGCTCTGGAAATCGAGCTGGCGGCGCGAGAGGAGCCCGCTCGTTGCCTGCCAGGAGAGCCAGATCGGGATCTTCTCCCAAATGAGATGGTCGCGGCTGTCGAACTCGACTTCGGGCAGCTTGCGGATCAGGATCTTGTCGTTGGGCGCCAGGCTCTGGAAGTTCTCCAGGCGCTGGAACACGAACGTGAGCGAGTAGGTTCCCCAGGGTTTGGCGAGGAAGCCGGTGGAATGCACCTCAGAGCTGATGGCCTCGTTATAGGACTCGGTGAACGCCTGCCGGAACAGATAGGAGCTCAGGTAGTTGACGTCGCCGCGGGCGTACCATCCGTCGGGCAGCTGCGAAACCAGGGTTGACTGGACGGTGTAGCCGCCCTGCTTCCGAGGCGGGCTGGTGCCTGGGACGCCACGATCGTTCACGCCGTAGATTTCGGCGGTGATCCGGGTGTGCTGGAGCGGGACGGCGTTCAAGTCCACCGTGTGCGCGAAGCCGCGCTGGGTGAAGTACTGCACCCGATACGAGGCGTCGTAGCTGCGGCTGATGGCCCAGTAGAACCCCGCTCCCACCATCTGGCCGCGCTGGGAACTGTTCCCGATGTTGGGGGTCAGGAAGCCGCTGCGCCGCGGCTCATCGCCGAGCGGCTTGTAGACCGCCGGAAAGTAGAACAGCGGCACGCGTTTCATCAGAAAGACGGACCGGTAGCCGATGGCGTGGTCGTCGGGGATGATGGTGAACTTGGGGCCCCGAAGGATCCACCAGGGCTTGGGCATCTTGCAATCGGTGATGAAGCCGTCGTGCAGGATGTACTTTTCCTTCAGTCTCTCCGCCCACTTACCCTCAAAATAGAAAGGGCTGGCGGTGGTGAGCAGCCTGGGGCGTGGAGGGATCTTGAGGTGCGCCTCGCCGTGCACGTTCCAGAACTTGCCGGTTTCGTCGTTCAGGTTGTAGACCGCCTTGTCGGCCCAAAGCTGCTCTCCGTTCTCGAAGTGCTCCAGGTAGACGCTGCCGCGGGCCTCGACCTCGCCGGTTTCCTCGTTGTAATCGATGTCGTCGGCCTTGAGCAGGAAGCTGTTGGTCTGGACCTGGGATCCTCCGCGGAGCCGGTACCACTCCCCCTCCTTCATCTGCTGGAGCCCCTGGATGAGCACCTCACGCTCGGCGAGCTGGACGGGAGGCTGGACCTTGAAGGTGCGGGGCCTGGCTAAGGGCGTCGGGGTCGGCGTGGGGCCCAAAACATAGCCTGGGCGGCCCGGCTGAATCTGGGCCACGGCCGCCGGCGGCGCCACAAGTAGAGAAAGTATCGCCCCGCTTGCGAAAAAGTAGTGACAAAGCGCCTTAAATATGGTACTTACTCCATGAGAGGATTCGCGCGGCAGTGTGTCCCGGCCCAAGGGACATCCTAACACGGAGCACCTGCTCCGCTTTCGGTGCCGCGCATAGGACCAGAGACGTGCGCTGCCGGCATTGCGGTTCCCTGATAGCCGAGGGCGGTCATCGCTGCGACCACTGTGGCCACCGCGTTCCGTCCGTCTTTCCCGTGGGGATTTCGGCCACGGTCCCGGCCCTGGAACCGCTGACTCCCGGTCCGCCCGAGGAAAAGGGGCCGGTGAACAACGCACCCTTGAGGCAGGCACCCTTGTTTGACGACCGGTCGAAGATCATTCCCTTTCCGCGCGACCCGGCCAGCGGTAAGAACAGCGGGCGGCGCCGCCCCCAATCCCGGCGCGAGAGCCACTCCGCCGAACCGCCGCCGCCCGGCCGGCCGGGGATGCAGGCCCCTCTCGACTTGCGTCCTCCCGCTCCCCAAGAGAAGAAGGCGGTCAACGACGACGCACCGGTTGCCCGTCCCGCGACCCGGCTTCAGGCCGCGCTTCTGGACGCGGCTTTCGTGGCGGCTGGGATGGCGCTGGCGGCGTTGGCGTTCTACGTTGCGGGGGGCAGGTTCCAATGGTCCGGGAAGGTCGCGGCGCCCTACCTGGGGGCGTGCCTGGCGGTGGCCATGTTTTACCACCTTTTCTGGGCCGTGCTCGGGCGCGAGAGCGCCGGGATGCGCCTGGTGGGCCTGCGCTCCCTGACCTTCGACGGTCAGGCGCCGGGCTGGCGCCTTCTGACGCTCCGCTTTGTCTTGTTTTGTCTTGGCATTGGCGCTGTCGGTGTGGGCCTCCTGTGGGCCCTGGTGGACGACGAAGCGCTGACCATGCATGACCACATGTCCAAGACCTTCCCCACCTTGCACGACCCGCACCCGAGCACTCTCCGCCGGCGATAGGGGCGGCTCTCCAGCGCTGCGGCGGACGTCCAGGTCCAGCTTCCTTCGTTTCAGGAAGTTTGACGGAGGCGGGGCTGGAGACCCGCTGCAGGACTGGAGTCCTGCCCCACAGATCGGCAGGCGAGTTTTTCCCGCCCAGCGCACTACTCTCCATGAAGGAGTGTCGCCCGAGTGCCTGCCATCGACAGGATTGTGATCGCCTGCCTGCCCTGGCTCGCGGTCTTGATTCTGCTTAGCGGGCTGGACGATCTCTTTCTCGATGTGGTGTGCTTCTCCGCCTGGCTCCGGCGGCCGCGGCGGCAGCCATCGTTCGCGCCATCGCGCGACTCGAAGGCGGAGAAGCGCACCGCCATTTTCATTCCTTTGTGGCACGAGCAGGGCGTCATCGGCAAGATGCTGGAGCACAATCTGGGCGCCATCCAATACCAGAACTACAGCGTATTCGTGGGCGCCTACCCCAACGACGGCCCCACGCTGGCGGCCGTCCGCCAGGCCGAAGGGCGCTTTCCGCAGGTGCACCTGGCACTGTGTCCGCACGATGGGCCGACATCGAAAGCCGACTGCCTGAACTGGGTCTACCAGCGCATGGCGGCCTTCGAGCAGGAACATGCCCTGCGTTTCGAAACCATCGTGGTTCACGATGCGGAGGACCTGGTCCATCCCGAGGAGCTCCGCCGCATCAACGAGGCGCTGGATCGCTGCGGGATGGTGCAGATTCCCGTGCTTCCCCTGGCGACCCCCTTCCGCCTTTTCACGCACGGGGTCTACTGCGACGAGTTCGCCGAGTACCAGACCAAGGACGTGCCGGCGCGCCTGCTGCTGGGCGGGTTCCTTCCCTCGAACGGCGTTGGGACCGGGTATGCCCGCTGGGCGTTCGATGTCGCCGCGACCGACCAGCACGGACGCACCTTCGATCCGGCCTGTCTCACGGAGGACTACGAGATCGGCATACGCTTCCACGAGCTCGGATGCCGCCAGATATTCATCCCTATTCAGTTCGTGGCCGGGCAGCCGGTGGCTACGCGCGAGTTCTTCCCCCAGCGCATCCGCCATGCGCTCAAGCAGCGCACACGCTGGGTTCTGGGCATTTCCCTCCAGGCCTGGGAGCGGCATGGCTGGGGAGGCGGCTGGCGGCGGTCGTACTGGTTCTGGCGCGACCGTAAGGGCCTGGCCGGCAATCCCGCCAGCGCGTTCGGGAATGTGACGCTGCTTTACGGTCTGGCGACGTGGTTGTGGAGCCGCGCGACGGGCGCGCCCTGGGGCCTGGAGAGCCTGGCACAGTATCGGTGGATGGCGCCGTTGCTCTACGCTACCCTGTTCCTGCAAGTGCATCGAACGGCGGTGCGTTGCGGATGCGTGGCGCGGATCTACGGCTGGAAGTTCGCCGCCGGCGTGCCGCTGCGCATGTTCTGGGCCAACTGGATCAACTTCTTCGCGACCGCGGCGGCCTTGGCGTGGTACCTCACGGCCCGCATGTTCCGCCGGCCGCTGGTGTGGCTCAAGACGGAGCACGACTACCCTTCGCGCGCCGGACTCATTGGTCACCAACAGCCGCTGGGCGAGGTTCTGGTCCGCGCCGGGAAACTCACCGAGGAACAGCTACGGAGCGCGCTGGCGTCGAAGCGGCCGCACGTGCGGCTGGGGGAATACCTGGTGGCCTCGGGCCCGCTGACCGAGGACGCAGTGTACTCCGGACTCAGCGCCCAGCAGAGCGTGCCGTTCGAAGCGCTCGAAACCGCTCGCATCCGCAAGGGCGTGGCGCGCTCGCTGCCCGGCCCCGTGGCCCGGCGCTGCCGCATTGTCCCCTTCCGGGTGGACGCCGGAAAGCTCTACGTTGCGGGGCCGGAGTACCCCAGCGACGACACCCTCGAGCAGTTACGGGGCTTCACGCGCCTGAAGATCGAATTCCACTACATCACGCCGGGCAACTACGAGCGCTTGTCGAGGGAATTGCTGGGGTGAGGGCTTCCTGACGGACGGTTCAGGGTAGCCTACGTCCGGTAGCTGGCGTTGATCTTGACGTAGTCTTCGGTGAGGTCGCAGCCCCAGAAGCGGGTCTCGCCGGGGCCGCCGCCTTCGAGGACGAAGCGGATCAGGCACTCCTGCGCGTCCATCATCCGCTTCAGATCGCGCTCGGAATATGCCGCCGCCACGCCGTTGCGGCACACCTGCACGCGTTGCAGATAGATGCTCGCCTTGCGCGGGTCGAAGGCCACGCCCGCGTTGCCCGCCGCCGAGAGAATGCGGCCCCAATTGGCGTCGCAGCCGGCCACGGCCGTTTTCACCAGCGGCGAATTCGCGATGGCCCGCGCCAGCCGGACCGCTTCGTCGTCGTCGCGCGCCCCCTGGACGTGGACCGTGATCAGACGCCGCGCTCCCTCGCCGTCGCGCGCGATCTTCTCCGCCATGTCTTCCATGACCCAGCACAGAACTTCCTCGAAAACCAGGCGCTCCTTCGGGTTCGGCTTGATTCCCGACGCGCCGTTCGCCAGCAGGATCAGCGTGTCGTTGGTCGAAGTGTCGCCATCCACCGTGATGCGGTGATAGCTGCGTTCGGCGGCCTTGGCCAGCATGGGCTTGAGCAGTTGGGGACCGATATCGGCGTCGGTCATCACGAACCCGAGCGTGGTCGCCATGTTCGGCTGAATCATGCCCGACCCTTTGGTCATGCCGGCGATGTGAACCGGCCCGGCCCGGAACGGCACCTCGCCGAAGGCCATCTTCGGGACGCGATCGGTGGTGGTAATCGCGCGCGCCGCGTCCGCGAAACCGATCTCCGACAGCCGGTCGAAGAGGCGCGGCAGGGCGTCCGTCACCAGCTTCGGATCGAGCTCTACGCCGATGACGCCGGTGGATGCGGGCAGAATCTCCTGCGGCTTGGCCTTGAGCAATCTGGCCAACGCGCGGCAGGTGGAGAGCGCCACCCGGTCCCCGGTCCGCGTCGCGCAGTTGGCGTTGCCGGCATTCACCAGGATCGCCCGCGCATGGCCCCGTGAGCTGCGCAGATGCGCGCGCGCCAGCTTCACCGGGGCCGCCTGCACCTGGTTCCGCGTGAAGATAGCGGCGGCGGATGCCGGCCGCTCCGAAAGAATCAGCGCCAAATCGTCGCGCTTTTCTTTTCGAATGCCCGCGTAACTGGAGGCGTAGCGAAATCCAACTGGAAGCGTCACTGGCTTATCTCTCTCAGGAGTTCATTCTCCACCAAATGATAGCCGTTTTGGAAAGCCGCCGCGTCCATCGTCTTCCTGCCTTCCATCTGTACTTCGAGGATTTCCAAAGCGGTGCTATCGCCGCAGGTTACCACTATCCGGCCTCGAACGGGGTGCAGCGATCCGGGTTCGCCAGCCGCGTCCGCGCCGGCGCGTGCCCGCGAGATCCCGATCGCGCGGCCTCGCAGGTGCGTATAGCATCCGGGCCACGGTTTGAAGCCGCGAATGCGGTTGGCGATTTCCGCGGCCGGCCTGGCCCAGTCGATCAGGCCATCCTCCTTCTTCAGAACCGGCGCCAACGTCGCCTCGGCGGAGTTTTGCGGCCTGGGGACGATCTCGCCGCGCTCCAACTTCGCCAGCGTCTCGACGAGCAGATCCGCGCCCATCGCGGCGAGCCGGGCTCCGAGCTCGACCGCTGTCTCCTCCGCTTCGATCGGCGTTTCACGCTGCAGGAGAATGTCCCCGGTGTCGAGTCCCGCGTCGATCCGCATGGTCGTCACGCCGGTGACGGTTTCGCCGTTCGCGATGGCCCACTGCACCGGCGCCGCGCCGCGGTAGCGCGGCAGCAGCGATGCATGGACGTTGACGATTCCGTGCGGCGGAATGTCGATCACGGCCTGCGGGATGATCTTCCCGTATCCCACCACCACCATCGCGTCGGGCTTCAGGCTGCGCAGCAGCTCGATCGCCTCCGGCGTGCGTATGCGCTCGGGCTGGTGGACCGCGAGTCCCAGCCGCAGCGCCGTCTCTTTCACGGGCGGGGCGGCCAATTGCCGGCCGCGCCCTTTGGGACGGTCGGGCTGCGTCACCACCGCGGCGATTTCATGTCCCGCTTCGGATGCCCGTTCGAGAGTAGGGACGGCGAATTCCGGCGTGCCGAGAAAAACGATGCGCACGGCGCCTCAGGCCCACTCGCCGGCTTTTTGCAGCTTGCGGATTTTGCGCCGGATCAGATCGCGCTTCAGCGCGCTGACGTGATTGATGTAAAGCCTGCCGTTGAGGTGATCGGTCTCGTGCAGAAACGCGCGCGCCAGCAAATCTTCTCCGGTCTTCTCGAAGGACATGCCGCTCGCATCCTGCGCGCGGATGGTCACTCGCTTGGCGCGCTTCACCTGCTCGCGAAATCCGGGAATGCTCAGGCAGCCCTCTTCGCCCACCTGCGCCCCTTCGATCTTCACGATCTCCGGGTTGATGAGCACCAGCCGCTGGGCCTCGTCCTGCCCGTTGGTCGGATCGATGACCGCGATGCGCCTTCCGATGCCGATCTGTGGCGCTGCCAGGCCGACGCCCTTGGCGGCATACATCGACTCGAACATATCATCGAGCAGCTTCTTCAGCTCCGGCGTGTCGAACTCGGTCACCGTCTCGGCCGGCTGTTCCAGCACCGGATTGCCGTATCTTACGATCGGGTAGGTCATGGCCTTGGTCTTCAGAATCTCCGCACCTGCTCGATATACCCTTCAAAATTCCGCCGCGTCTCGCCGAGCGAATCGCCCCCGAACTTCTCGAGGAACGCCTGCGCCAGCACCAACGCCGTCATTGCTTCCGCGATCACGCCCGCGGCGCGGACCACGCAGACGTCGCTGCGCTCGTAGGCCGCCAGCGCCGGTTCGCGGGTTACGAAATCGACCGATTCGAGCGGGCGCCGCAAAGTCGAGATCGGTTTCAGCAGACCGCGCAGAACGACGTCCTGGCCGTTCGTCATGCCGCCTTCGATTCCCCCGGCGTGGTTCGACCCGCGCCCGAACCGCCGTGCCTCGCGATCGTACTGGATGGTGTCCTGGACCCGCGACCCGAAGCTTGCCGCCGCCTCCAGCGCGTCCCCGATCTCGATCCCCTTCACCGCCTGAATCGACACCACAGCCTGCGCCAGGCGCGCGTCCATCCGCTGGTCCCACGCGATGTGCGAGCCCAGGCCGGGCGGCACATTGTGCGCCACCACTTCGAAGACGCCTCCCAGGGTGTCTCCTGTGCGGTAGGCTTCGTCCACCACTTCCTTCATCCTTTGTTCGGACGCTGCATCGATGCAGCCCAGGAAGATGTCGTCCCTCTCGTTGAGCGCGGCTATTTCTTCCCAGGTGGCGCGCCGCTCGAGGCGCGCGCTGCCGATCTCCACCACGTGGCTGAGAACACTCACTCCGAACTGGCCGAGGAACGACCTGGCCACCGCCCCGATGGCAACGCGCGCCGTGGTCTCGCGGGCGCTGGCGCGCTCCAGGATGTAGCGCGCATCGTGGAAATCGTACTTCAGCGCGCCCGCCAGATCAGCGTGCCCGGGCCGGGGCCTCACCACCGGCTTCTTCTTCTCTTCCGCGCCCTCGAAGGTTTCGACGGGTAGGGATTCGGTCCAGTTCTCCCAATCCCGGTTGCGGATCACGAGCGCGATTGGCGAGCCGATGGTTTCCGAATGACGCACGCCGGCGACGATCTCGGCGTGATCGGTCTCGATCTTCATGCGGCCGCCGCGCCCGTATCCCTGCTGCCTGCGACGCAGGTCGCGGTCGATCGCCGCGGACGTCACGGGCACACCGGCCGGCAACCCGGTCAGGGTGGCGACAAGGCATTCCCCGTGCGATTCTCCCGCGGTCTCGAAGCGTAGCATTCCGGACTTCCATCCTAACAAAGGCATTGGTTTGCGGGGTGAGACGAGCGAAACGAGGCGGGACGTGGACCTCCCGCGCAGGCGTGGACGCCTGCCCCACGCAGATCGCCGCAGTTTTTTGCGTCGTTCTGCCGCACTTGAGTTACACTTGACGGTAGGTCGTTAGGGGTTTGTTGGATGTTTTGGGGGGTCTTTCACTTTGTTGTCTCTGCGCTAGGGGCGCAGTGTTTTTGGTGGGGGAGGGGAACGTGAACAACCTTGAACGTATTGCGGGCCGGCTCGCGCATGCGGTCTCCGCTGCCGGGCAGACGCCCGAAGAAATGCTGGAATCGGCGTGCCTGGTCGCCGAGCTGGCAACCGAACTCGATGCCGAGACGCAGGAGGCGGGCCTAAGCCAAGGCGAGGTTTCCGCCTCGCCGCCTACTGCGCCTTGGTCTCCAGGATCTTCCTGGCGAAGTAGTTGACCACGGTCGCTTCGTTGCGCGCAACCTCGTAGTAGGCGTTTCGTAGAAGTTGATCCTTGCGGCTCAGCAGGCCCTCGCGAATCGTCTGCTGGACCCGCGGGTCGTTCAGATCGCGCTGGCCCGCGGGTTCGCGCGAGATCAGCTTCAGGATCCGGTACGCCTGCTGGCTGGGAATGATGGGAGAAACCTGGCCCGGCTGCATCGTCGCGATCAGCTTCTTTACCTCGGTGCTCGATTGGTCGAACGCCGAAAGAGGAACAAAGCCCAGGTCGCCTCCGTTCGGACTTGAGTTGGCGTCCTCGGAAAAGTTCTCCGCCAGCATGGAGAAGTCTTCGCCCTGGCGGATGCGCGCCTCCAGATTCTGGATCTTCTTGCGCGCCTGATCGTCGTTCTGCGCCTTGTCGTTCTTCAGATTGCGCACCGTGGCGTCCGGGGTCGAGGTCACCAGGATCTGAGCCAGGTGCACGGCCGGCTCGGCACGGTTGAAGCTGGCCCGGTTGTTCGCATAGAACTCCGCGATCTCCCGGTCGGTGATGCTGATCTTCGAAGTGATCTCCTTGTTGACCAGCTTCTGCACGCTCAGATCCCGCCGCAGGTTCTTTTTCAAATCGACGACGGTCATCTTGCGGGTCTCGAGCAGTTTCTGGAACTCCTCCTGGGTATAGGGCGCCTTGAGCTCGGCGAACTTGGCGTCCACCTCCGCGTCGGTCGCCATCAGTCCCATCTTCTCGGCCCGCTGCAGCATGATTTCGCTTTCAATCAGGCTGCGCAGGACTTCGAGCTTCTGGATCTGAGCCAGGTCGTCGCTGGTAGCGCCGGGCGAAGAAAGCTGGGACTGGTAAATGCGGTCCACCTCTTCGTAGGTGATGGGGCGGTTATTGATGGTGGCGGCCACGTTGGCGGGTGGGGCTTTGTGGCAGCCGGCAAGAATGCACAATACGGCGGCGGCGATCAGTTGCTTGCTGCAATCCATAGAATCACTCATTGTAGCCCTTTGCGCCGCCGGTCACTGCTCCTCGCTCCGGGCCTCGCTCCTGGCCCCGCTCCGGCTTGCCTCTTTCTTTTCCGATCTGCGACACTCGGGATTCATGTGGTTTTTTCGAACTACCGCGGCGCTGGGCGTGTTCCTGGCGGTTCCGGCTGCCGTGCCTCCTCCTCGCCCCGCTGGGGACACAGCATCGCCGGGGAGCGAGGTGCTCTCGTACAACATTGAGTGGCGCTTCATCCACGCCGGCAACGCGCGTCTCACCTGGAGCCCCGCCGGCGACGGCTTCAACGCGCGCCTGCACCTGGAATCCGCCGGGATGGTTTCGAGCATCTACAAGGTGGATGACGACTACTCGTCCGTATCCGACCGCGAACTCTGCGCCGTCAGCCTGACCCTCCAGTCCAACGAAGGCAGCCGCCGCCACGACACCGCCGTCACCTTCGACGCCGCGCGCCATAAGGCCTCGTATCGCGACCGCGACCTGGTGAAGAACGTCACGGTGACACACGAGACCGAGATACAGCCCTGCACCCAGGACATCTTCGGCGCTCTGTACGCTCTTCGCCGCATGCGCCTGGAGCCCGGACGCTCGGCCGAGATCCCGATCAGCGACGGCAAGAAGGCGGTCCTGGCCAAGATCGAAGCGCAGGAGCGCGAGACCGTCAAACTGGGTTCCACCGCTTACAAAACCGTTCGCTACGAAGCGTTCCTCTTCAACAACGTGCTGTTTCGCAGGCGCGGCCGCCTCTTCGTCTGGATGACCGACGACGACCGCCGGCTGCCCGTGCAGATCCGCATCAGCATGCCTTTCTACGTTGGTACGGTGACTCTACAACTGGTGAGAGTGAGCAAACCATGAGGCTGCCTCTACTCTGGACCGCCCTGTCGGCCTGCTTCTGCCTGTTCGGCCAGCAGCCCGCGCCGCTCTCCAACCGGGACGCCTTCGACCTTTACGAGCGCGGCGTCCAGTTGATGGAATCCACGTCTCTAGTGCAGCCGGAACTAGCCCGCGCCGGCGCCCCCATCATCGAGAACGCGCGCCAGGCCGTAGCCACGCTGCGCTCGCTCAACCGCCAGCATGCCGAGGTGACGTACGCCTTTCTCGGCAATCTGCGCGCCTACCTGGCGCTCGCCGACGCTCTTCCCAAGCCGGGCACGTTCGCCGACGAGACCGCCCGGCAGTTCACCGAACTGCGCCAGATCTTCGAACGCGCCGACGCCAATTTCCGCACGTTGCTCAGGAGTAAGGAAGCACAATTGCGCAACCCCGACCGCGACAACCTGGCTCGCTACGCCCAAGCCAACGCGCAACTCGGCCCTCCTCAGCCGGCCCGGCCGCGCGTGGTGTTTCTCGGCGATTCCATCACCGACCTCTGGCGCTTGAACGAATATTTCCCGGCCCGCGAGTTCGTCAATCGCGGCATCAGCGGGCAGGTCACCGATGAGATGCTGGCCCGGGTCGAAGCCGACGTCGTCGCGCTCAAGCCCGCGGCCATGCTGCTGCTCGGCGGCACCAACGACATCGCGCGCGGCGTTCCCATCGAAATCGTGGAGAACAACATCCATGCCATCGCCGAGCTGGCGCAGTCTCACGGCATCAAGGTTCTGCTGGCCTCGGTGCTGCCAGCCGGCGAATCCAGGTCCGACCATCCGCCACAAACCATCGTCTCTTTGAACGACTGGATCAAGAACCTCTGCCGCCTGCGGAATTACGTTTACGTGGATTACTTTGCGGCCACCGCCGGCCCGTCCGGCCAGCTCCGCCCTGACCTCTCCGACGATGGTCTCCATCCCAACAGCCTGGGCTACCGCCTCATGGCCCCCGTCGCGCTCGCCGCTATCGAGAAGGCCGTTCCCCCGGCCCCGGTGTCGAAGCATCGGATGGGCCGGCCTGCTCGCTGAGCACACCTGAGCCCGAGGCTTGCGCGCACGCCCGCGTCAGTGCTCAACTGGTTGGCACTGAACTAATGCGCGTACTGATGCTGGCGCCTTTCTATCCGCTGCCGATCCGGTCGGGAGGACATACCCGCCTGGCGCGGCTGGTTCAGGAACTGGCGCCACGGCATGAGCTGCACTGGATGTCGCTGGTCACGCCCGAGGAGGACGTTGCTCTTCCGCCGCTGCCTGGTTTGGCAAGCCCGCCCGTGCTGGTTCACGCGCGGCACAATCCGGAATGGAGGTCGAGGCTGGGCGAGGCGTTGCGCCCGGCTGAGTGGCGGCGGGGCTGGTCGCGCGGTCTCGACAGGCTCAGGCAGTATCCTCCCGATGCCGTCCACATGAACTTCACGGACCTGGCGTCCCAACTGCGCGAGCGGCTCCAGCAGTTGCCCTTCGACATCGTTCAGATCGAGTACACCGCCATGGGACGCTACTTGCCGCTGATACGGCGCGTTTCGCCAGGCGCGCGAGTCTTCCTGGACGAGATCGACATCAGTTACATCGCACTGCGACGCCGCGCCGAGGTCGAACAGAATCCTTCCACCCGGCGGCGCGTGGAGAGATGGGCGCTCAAGATGGAGCGGTTCGAGAAGCGCCTGTGGAGCAAGTGCGACGGCATCCTCACCATGTCGGCCGTTGACGCGCGGACCGTCGCCGGGAGCGCCGGTCATGGGCGTGTCTGTCCAATCCCGAACGGTGTGGATACCGGCTTCTTCGCCTTTCGCGAACGCGACCCCGGGAGCCGCCGGCTGCTGTTCCTCGGGAACCTCTTGCACCCGCCAAACTCGACTGCTCTGCGCTTTTTTCTCCAGGAAGTCTGGCCGGGGATCCGGGGGCGGAACGCGGACCTCGCACTGGATGTGATCGGCGAGCTGGGCGGATTCCGCGAGGGTGCGCCAGACCCTCCCGGCGTGGCCTTTCATGGGATGGTGAACGACGTGCGGCCATTCCTGGCCGCGGCTTGCCTGATGGTGGCGCCCATTCTGAGCGGGGCCGGGACCCGACTGAAGGTGCTGGAAGCTTTCGCGGCAGGCGTGCCCGTGATTTCCACGGCGCTCGGCTGCGAGGGCCTGGAGGTCGAGAATGGCCGCGAGGTATTGCTGGCGGAATCTCCCGCGGACTTCATCGAAGGCGCGCTGCGTATGGCGGACCATCCGGAGGATTTCGCTGCGCTGGCGCGGCGGGCGCGAAGCCTGGTGGAGTCCCGCTACACCTGGAGCGCGATCGCCGCTGAGCTCGAACAGGCGTGGGCAGGCTAGCGTAGTGCGTCGCAAATTTCGAGCGGTATGACTGAAAGAGGACCAGCGGTGGGACAGGCACGAATTTCGCAAGGGCGGCGAAATTCGAGCCAGTCCCGGGTTGGCGGACAATTCCATGGGCGGTATGACTGAAAGAGGACCAGCGGTGGGACAGGCACGAATTTCGCAAAGTGCGGCGAAATTCGAGCCAGTCCCGGGTTCGCCGCCAGTTTCGTCAGGGAGCAGACCCTACTTAGCGATCCCAACCTGACTTAGTAACCACGCGTACTCGAACGCCGTATCGTGCAGCCGGTCATACCGCCCGCTGGCGCCGCCGTGGCCAGCCGGGTCCATCTTGATCTTGAGCAGCAGAGGATTGGAATCGGTCTTCAAGGTTCGCAGCCGCGCCACGTATTTGGCGGGCTCCCAGTACATCACCTGACTGTCGTGGAAGCTGGTGGTCACCAGGATGGCCGGGTACGCTCGCTTCACGAGATTGTCGTAAGGGCTGTAGGTCTTCATGTAGTCGTACGCGGCCTTCTCGTTGGGATTGCCCCACTCAAGATACTCGCCCACGGTCAGCGGCAGCGTGGCGTCCATCATGGTGTTCATCACGTCCACGAACGGGACCGCTGCGTGAACGGCCTTGAAAAGGTCCGGCCGCATGTTGACCACCGCGCCCATCAGCAGGCCACCAGCGCTGCGGCCCTCGATCACCAGGCGGTCGGCGGAAGTCCACTTCTGCTGGATCAGGAATTCGGCGCAGTCGATGAAGTCGAAGAAGGTGTTCTTCTTCCGCATGAGCATGCCGTCCTCGCGCCACTTTTCGCCCATCTCGTCGCCGCCGCGGACGTGCGCGATGGCGTAGGCCATGCCGCGGTCGAGCAGGCTCACGCGGGCGCTCGAGAACGTCGGCGGCGTGCCAAAACCGTAGCTGCCGTAGCCGTACAGGAAGAGCGGCCCCTTGCCGTCGCGCGGGAACCCCTTCTTGTAGACGATCGAAACCGGCACCTTGACTCCATCGCGGCCGGTGGCCCACAGGCGCTCGCTGGCGTAGTGCTTGGGGTCGTATCCTCCGAGCACTTCCTGCTGCTTTCGCAGGGTCGATCTGGCGGTGCTCACGTCGTAGTCGAAAACGCTCGGGGGCGTCACGAAGCTCTGATAGTTGTAGCGATAGGTGTGGGACTCGTAGTCCGGCGTGTCACCCGGAAAGACCGAATACACGGCCTCCGGATATTGGATTTCCCTCCACGCGCCCGTCTTGAAGTCGTGGATGCGCAGGTGATCCGTCGCATTGCCCTTCTCCACCGACACGGCGAAGTCGCGAAATACTTCGAGATCCTGGATGCGTACGTCGTCGCGGTGCGGCTCGAACACCTTCCAGTTTCCGGGTGCGGGATTGTCCACCGGCGCGGTCATCACGGCGAAATTGCGGCCGCTGCGGTTGGTCCGGATATAGAACAGCCCTTCGCGATGGTCCAAGTAATACCGGTGGCCTTTTTGGCGCGGAAGAAACAGGGCGAACGGATCCGCCGGCCGGTCGGCGCGCAGGAAGCGGACTTCGGAGGTGTCCTTGGCCTCGCTTTGCAGGAACAGATACTGACGGTCGCGAGTCTTGTGGACGGAGATATCGAAGAGTTCGTCCTTCTCGTTAAAGAGCTCTTCGGATGTCGCGCTGCCCAGAACGTGACGCCACAACTTGTCGCGGCGTTTGGTGACGGCGTCCTCCGTGACCAGGAAGAGGGTCTTGTTGTCCGCGGCCCAGGCTACGGAAGTAACCCGCTCGGCGGTATCGGGCAGCGTCTGTCCCGTGCGGAGATCCTTCACGCGCAGCGCGAACTGGCGGAAACCAACGTAGTCCACGGTGTAGGCCAGCAGGTTCTGGTCGTCGCTCAACTCGAACGCGCCGAGGCCGACGAACTTCTTGTCCTTGCCCAGCTCGTTGAGATCGAGGAGGACCTCTTCGGGCGCCTCCATGGTTCCTTGCGGCGGCACTGGATGGGATACTGCTTGCCCTCCTCGGTGCGCGAGTAGTAGAAGTATCCACGGAACGAGGTTGGCACCGACAGGTCGGTCTGCTTGATGCGGGCCAGCATCTCCTGGTAGAGCGCGTTGCTGAATGGCTCCAGGCCTTTGGTCATGGCGGCGGTGTAGGCGTTCTCCGCTTCCAGGTATCGGGTCACCGTTGGGTTGGACTTTTCGCGCAGCCAGAAGTAGTCGTCGATCACGGCGTCCCCGTGCCGCACCTCGCGATGCTCGACGCGAGGGGCGACTGGCGGTGTCTGTGCGGTAACTACCATGGCTGAAAACACTCCTAGCAGGATGCAGTGGCAGACAGGCATTGTTGACTCCAGGCTACTACGGCATCGGTGCCGGATGGGCCGGCTCGTGACCTACAATGAAGGCATGGTGCGCCCCGCCCCGCGGGCGTTCAATCTGCTGGTCGGGTTTGCCCTTCTGCTGCCGATGTCCACGTTGGTGGCGGATCGGGTGCCGGTCCGTCATCTTCAGGGCCTTCTGCACGGCTTTCTGGTGCTTCGCGATCTGGACGACAAGCTTCTCGCGTCCGGCAGTTGGATCCAGGTGGCGAGCGGAGGCCGCGTCAGCAGCGAACTCAGCTTCCGTTTTGATGACGGCTCTGTCCATGAAGAGACCACCGTGTTTGCGCAACGCCGGACGTTCCAACTTCTCAGCTATCACCTGGTGCAGAAGGGGCCGGCATTCAAACGCAGCATGGACATGTCCGTTAACGCCTCCACCGGCCAGGTCAAGATCCAATACACCGACGAGGACGGCAAAGAAAAGACGATCGCAGATCACCTCAAGCTGCCTGCCGATCTTGCCAATGGCCTGGTGCCCATGCTAGTGGGTGAACTCGACCCCAAGGTGCCCGAAGCTGTCGTATCGATGCTCGTCGCTACACCCAAGCCGCGACTGGTCAAACTCCACGTTTCGCCGCTCGGCGAGGATTCCTTCTCCGTCGGCGGCCCCCCGGAAAAGGCGATGCGCTATGCTGTCAAAGTCGAAATCGGCGGCATTAGCGGCGTCATCGCACCCTTCCTCGGGAAGCAGCCCCCTGACACTCACCTCTGGCTGGTCGGTGGGAAGGCCCCTGGTTTTTTGAAATCCGAAGGCCCGCTATTTCAGGACGGCCCCGTGTGGCGAATCGAACTGGCAAGTCCCGTGTGGCCGAAAGCCAGCTCCGGGCAGAGGCAATAACGGCTAACGCTGCACGCCCCGGATCCACTCCATCACCGTGGCCTCCGCCCAAAAGCGCGCCCCGCGCCGCGCCAAGAAGCCGAGGTGCCCCCCGTGCTCCACCGCCAGCAGCTCGATGCAGGGATTCCGCAGCACCTCCGGCCGCTCGAATATTCGGAAGGGAATTACGGGGTCGTTCTTAGCTTGCACCAGCAGCGTGGGCACGCGAATGCCGTCCAGAAACCGGCAGGCCGATTGCGTGTAGTAGTAGTCCGCCGCATCGCGGAAGCCGAAGTAGCGCGCCGTGAACTTGTCGTCGAACTCGCGCAGGCCGCGCACGCCGTCCAGGCCGTCGATCGGGAACCGCTCGGGACCGCGGCGGTTCAGCTCGCGGATGCGCCGCTTGAGCCGTCCCAGGAACCGGCGCTCGTACATGCGGTCGTCCCAGCGCTCCAGGCGCCGCGTGCTTTCTTCCAGGTCGATGGGCGTGGAGACGGCGGCGACCCCGGCCAGCAGTCCGCGCGCGCCCTCGCCCAACTCGCCGGCGAGCTTCAGCGCGACATTCCCGCCGAGAGAGAAGCCCACCGCGTAGAGCGGCCCGCGCCCGGCCGCCGCAAGTTGGCGCAAGACCGCCAGCAGGTCGGCCGTCAGCCCCGAGTGGTAGGCGGTCTTCGACGAAGCCTCCGTGCCCCCGCAGCTCCGCAGGTTCAAACGGTGCGCTGCGTAACCCGCCTCGAGCGCCATGCGCGCCATCACTTTCATGTAGCCGGCCTGGCTCGATCCTTCGAGGCCGTGAACCAGAACGAGCTCTCCTTCCGGCTCGCGAGCCGGCCGCTCGGTCTCCACCAGCACCTCGACATCGGGCTCGGTCGGGACCAGCCTGCGCTCGACGGGATAGCGGCTCTCGTCCAGCCCCGCGCGCCAGAAGTGCGCCAGGATCGTCGCCAAATGGGGATTGCGGACCAGCGGGACGAAGGGTTCCAAGCCTCAATGGTAGCGTGCGCGCGGTAGAATTCGGGCATGTGGTTCCGAGGCGTGGTGGGGATTCTCATGCTCATGGATCTGACGATGTGCGCGCAAGACCGCTCCCAGGCGCGGTCGATGGTCATCTCGCAACAGGGCACCGTGGCCACCAGCCAGACGCTTGCCTCGCAGGCCGGGGCGCAGGTGCTGGCGCGCGGCGGTTCCGCAATCGATGCCGCCATTGCCGCCAACGCGGTCATGGGCGTGGTCGAACCGATGAGCAACGGCATGGGCGGCGATCTCTTCGCCATTTACTGGGACGCCAAGACCGGCACGCTCACAGGAATGAACGCCAGCGGCTGGGCGCCCGCGGGGCTCACCATCGAGCACCTGAAGGGCAAGGGCATCGCGCACATGCCCCAGCTCGGCATCGATTCCGTTACCGTGCCCGGCTGCGTCGAGGGATGGGCCAAGCTGCACCAGCGCTACGGCCGTCTTCCCTGGGCCGACCTGTTCCGTCCCGCGATTCATTTCGCCTCGAACGGCTTCCCGGTGACCGAGCTGATCCACGAGTATTGGCGCTTGGCGGAGAAGAAGCTGGCCGCCGACGAAAACGCGCGCGAGGTCCATCTGGTGAACGGCCACGCGCCCGCCGTGGGCCAGGTGTTCCGCAATCCGCAGCTCGCCGCCGCGCTCCAATTGGTCGCCACCGGCGGCCCGGCCGCGTTCTACCGCGGCAAGATCGCCCAAGCCATCCTCGCGACTTCCGAGAAGGCCGGCGGCACCATGCGCGCCGAGGACCTGGCCGAATTCGCCGCCGAATGGGTGACGCCCATCTCGATCGATTACCGCGGCTGGAAGGTCTACGAGCTGCCCCCCAACGGCCAGGGCATTGCCACGCTCGAGATGCTGAACGTGATGGAGCGGTTCCCCCTGCCGCAACTGGCGGCCACGAGCCCGGAAGCGCTCCACGCGGAGATCGAGGCGCAGAAGCTCGCCTATCAGGACCTGCGCAGGTTCGTTGCCGATCCGCGCTTCTCCAAGGTGCCCGTGGCCGGGTTGATCTCGAAGGAATATGCCCGCGACCGCGCCTCGCTGATCGATCCCGCGCATGCTCACTGCGACGTCTCGCCGGGCACGCCGCCGCCCACAACCGGTGACACCATCTACCTCACCGTGGTGGACCGCGACGGCAACATTGTCTCGCTCATCCAGAGCCTCTATAACGGATTCGGCTCCGGCGTGATGGTCAAGGGCATGGGCTTCCACCTGCAAAACCGCGGAGGGCTGTTCGATCTGGACCCGGCCCATCCCAACGCGCTCGCGCCCCACAAGCGGCCGTTCCATACCATCATCCCGGGCTTCATGGAAAAGGGAAATCTGCACATCGGCTTCGGCATCATGGGCGGATTCAACCAGGCGCAGGCCCACGCGCAGTTCGTCTCGAACGTCGTGGATCACGCCATGAACCTGCAGGCGGCGCTTGAGGCCCCTCGCTTCACCAAGGTGACTTTCGGCGGCTGCGATCTGCTGATGGAGGACCGCATCCCCGCGGCCACGCGCGAAGAACTGGCGCGGAGGGGCCACCGCATCGAAGTGCTAGGCGACTACTCGACCCAGGTTGGAGGCGGTCAGGCGGTGATGCACGATGCGGGCACCCACGTGAACTACGGCGCCTCAGACCCGCGCAAGGACGGGGCGGCTGTGCCCGAACCGGCTCCGTACTTCTGAAAGGCAAAAGCTTGGCCACGAATGAACACGAATAAAACCTGGCGCCTTCATTCGTGTTCATTCGTGGCCAGAATGTTTTTCAGGGTTTTTTGTAGCGGTCGCGGCGGGCGAAGTAGTCGCGGACGCACCACTCCAGGGAAGGCATCGGCTCCAGGCCCAGTTTTTCCATCTTCGCGTTCGAGAGGGCGGAGAACTTGGGACGGTGGGCGGCGGTGCGGTATTCGCGCTCGTCGGTGGGGCGCAGTTCGGGGTGGAGACCCGCCACTTCAAAGACGATTTGCGCGTAACGGAACCACGACACCGGGGCTCCACCGCCTACGTGAACGATGCCGGTCACGCCCTTCTCCACCAAGTCCACCGAGCGCGCGGCGAGCGCCGGGGCGTAGGCCGGAGAGGCGATGTGATCCTGCACCACGCGGATCGGCCGGCCCTCCGCCGCCAGCCTGAGCATGGCCTCGACGAAGTTTCCGCGGGCCGTGTGCAGGCCGCCAGGGCCGAAGACTCCGGAGGTGCGAATGATGAGCGGCGAGTCGAGGTAGGCCTGCGCGTAGAGTTCTCCGGCCAGCTTCGAGACCGCGTAGGCGCCGAGCGGATGCGTCTGATTGTCTTCGGTATACGGCCGACCGGCCCGCCCGTCGAAGACGTAGTCGGTGGAGTAGTGAACCAGTTGGGCATTCACCTGCCGGCAGGCCAGCGCGACGTTGCGCACCGCCAGAGCGTTCACCAGGTAGGCCGCCTGCGGCTCCTGTTCGGCCACATCCACCTGGTTGTGCGCCGCGGCGTTGAAGACCACCTGGGGATCGACCTCGGCGAGATGCTGCTCGACCACCGCCCGCTCGGTGATGTCCAACTGAGCGCGGTCAGAGCCGAAGACCTCGTATCCGCGCTGCTCCAGTTCCGAGGTCAGCTCCACCCCGAGCTGGCCGACATTGCCGAAAACCACCGCCCTCTTTCGCATAAGTCGCTACGATACCACGCCGCCGCCCTCCGAATCCCGCAACCGAAGTAGCACGGTCGCGCATCTATAAAAGCGGGCGGAAAGATCCGATGGATGTGACCATGAAACGGATTCGAATGGCGCTGTATCTGGCGCTGCTGACCACCCTGCTGCTCTCCGTGTACAACGGCATGATGGGGTTGGCGGTGCTGTGAGGTGGCAGGCCTCTCAGCGGAAGAGGCGCCAGAGTACGAAGGCGGCCGTGACCGGGATGGTGAAGCCCAGCCAGTGGGCGCGCAGGAACCTGGCCATTTGCGAGACGTCGTCCCGCACCAGCGCGCGGAATCCCGGGGGTGGCGGCATCCGCTCTTCAATCAGCGCACGGACATTGGCGCGCAGCAATTCCCTGGCACCGCGCCGGTCGGCGATGAGGACCGTGGCGGCGTTCGTACCGGCGGTGGATTCCGCCAGCTTGCGGCGAAGCTCGGGAGGGACTTCGTCCACGCTACGGTAGACAGCGGTCCGGCGTGCGTCGGCGATGAGGATGGCCGAGGTCCGGATCGTTCCTTGATCGCCCGGTTTCTCCTTCACGCGTGCACCTCCCCACCCTGCAAAACCCGGTCCTCGAGGCCTGCCTGCTCCAGAACGAGGCTGATGAAACCCAGGGCCGCTTTGGACAACGCCTTGTCCCTACGATACACCAGGCCGAGCCGGCGGATCATGGGTTCCGGGCCGAGTGACAGAGCCGCCAGCCGCCCCATCCGGATGTCCTCCCGGCAGTTCGACTCCGCCAGAAACGACAGGCCCAGGCCCGCCATCACGAAACGTTTGATCATCTCGCTCGAATCGAGTTCCATGGCCGTGTGGATCGAGTCCTCGACCAGTTCGAGCCACTCGTTCAGGCGCGCGCGCGTGCTCCCATACTTCGGCAGAAGAAGCGGATAGGGCACCAGGTCCTCTGCCAGAACGGCCTTCTTCCCCGCCAGGGGATGATGCGGAGGCGCCACCACCTTTATCTCATCGGAGTGAATCTTGACAACCTGCAGTTTTCGGTCCGTGATGGGGAGCTGGGTGAAGCCGAAATCCGCCAGATTGTCCATAATCGCTTCGGCGATCTTGGAACCGTACTGCCGCTCGACCAGCAGCTGAACGTTCGGGAAGCGCCGGCTGTATTCGGCGAAAACCTCCGGCAGGACGTAGATGCAGGTGGCTTCATTGGCGGCGATGACCAGTTCCCCGCGCGGCATACGCTCCAACTCGCTGATGGCGTCCTGGGCCTGGCGGCGGAGCGAGAGGATTTGCTCGGCATACTGGGCCAGAATCTTGCCGGCGGTGGTGAGCGAGATGCGGCTCCCGAAGCGCTCGAAGAGCTGCGCGTTGAGCTCCTGCTCCAGTTGCCGCACCTGGGCGCTGATCGCGGGCTGAGTCCGGAAGCACGTTTGCGCGGCCTTCGAGAAGCTCTTGAGCCTGACGATTTCGAGAAACGTGTGGAGCTGATCGAGGTCCATATCGCCGGGCGACACTCCTGGCGCTTCGGCTAGCTACCAATTGTAACAGGCCCCAGGACGCTCTTCCGGCTTCTTTTGCCGCCTAAGCCTCAATCACCGACATGGGCACCGAGTCGGGCTGCTCGCTGCCGCCGAGCGAGAGCACGTCTACGGGCAACCCTTCGTCCAGGTATTGGAGCAGGATCTCGCGGCCGTTCGGGAAGCGCACCCCATCCCGATAGCGGTACGCCGAGGCGCTCAGCTCGACGAAGGTGACTTCCTCGGTGTGGCCCACGCCAAGTTCCTTTTGCAACTCCCGGGGGATGCTGTTCATCCGCAGGCGGGCTCCCGGGGGAATGCACACGGCGGGAATCTTGTCGATCCGCAGCGGCGGCGGATTCAGCCAGCTCTTCAGCACCGACCACCACGATCTCCCAGCCCCGGCGGCGCTCATCTGGCAGTTGGCTTTCTCCAGATCCGCGGGAGACGCCAACCCGATCGAACTGGTCGGAAACCGATAAGTGACCAGTTCCTCTCCCTCGACTGCAAGGCGGTTAGGCACGGCATGCAGCGAATAGTCGCACATATCTTTTGCCTCCTCTGAGATTCGGTCCCAGTTGTTGACCTACCCTCATTCCTAACACAGGTCGGCAAGGTGGGGGTAATCCCCTTAGGGCAGTACCGTAACTTGCGTATCCGGTTTTCTTGGGGCAGGAGTGGGACGTGCGGAGGGAGATACCGTGCGAACCTTGCCATTCGCCAGGGTGACCGTTACCGTGTCGGCGCCGGAGCCGTACCACCAGGTTTCGCCAGCGTCCGAATCCGCGGTCCCGCTGGTCTTCATGGCCGGCTGGCCGCACTTGCGGATGAGTTCCTCCTGGGCCATTCCAGGGGAAATCAGGGCGGGATCCGGAGCGGTCAGCTTGACAGCCGGCTCGGGCTTGGCGGGCGCGGCGTGAAGCACGACCGACGTGCTGCTGGCGGCGAGCGATGGCGCCGCGGTGGCGTCGAGCGCCTTTACGGCCTTCCCCAGCACCGACGCGGCCCCTTTGCCGGCGCCCTGCATCCCGGCTGCGGAGGTCGCTTTGGCGGTGCCGGCGGCGTGCTCCACCATGTCCTGCGCGCCGGCGGCGGATGCCAGCATCAGGAGGGCGGTGAATACGCGCGAGCAAACCATGTCGGGAACATTATGACACCGGCGCACCGTGCCCGGTTACCCAGCGCAACCATCACGGCGGCGTATGGCGCGGCGACCAGAAGATCGAACAGATAGTGCTCCCCGGACGCCAGCGTCGAGACAGCCGTCAACGCCACGTACGCCGCACCGATCGACCGGCCCAGCGGCAGCTTACGGCCGTACCAAAGAACCAGGAGCGCGGTTGAGAAGTGAATGCTGGGCACGCCGTTCGCCGGAGCATCCAGCAGGATCGGGTGAGGGATGATCGGACCGGCGGGCAGAGCCGGGAATCCAGGGAAAGCGTAGGCGGGGCCGCAGACCGGGCACAACAGGTAGAAGGGGACGCTGAGCGCCAGGTTCAGCAGGAAGACGGAAACCATACTCCACGCTTCCTGTTCCGGGCGATGCCGCAGGTACCCCGCGAAGATGGCGACCATGGCAAGCGGCAGGAGCTGATAGGTGAGCGCCAGCACGACGATCGTGAGCGAGTGCCCCAGCACCATGCGTCCGAGGGCGAAACTCGGCTGGAATCCCAGCAACCGGTCGATGCCGTAAATGTACAGGTCGAGCTTCAGCGGGCGGCAGCGATCCGCGCTGACCGCGCCTAGCGCCGCCAGGGTCTGCCCGGGGATGGTCAGCATCAGCGCGGCCATCAGGAGATTCAGCCGCCGGCTGGTTCCATGCAGGAGCGCATAGACGCAACATCCCGTCAGGACTAGCGCGACGGCCGGCACCAACGGGTACTGAAGCCAGACGGCGTGGAAGGAAGCCATTATGTGCTTCATATCGGCAGAATTGGCGGGGCTTTCACCAGCACCGGACCGCGCGCGTGAGCAAGCGGGCAGGCGGCTTGGCTGGAGTCCGCTCCCTCATGGTCGCGGTTCGGTGCTGGTGGGGGATGACGGTCGCGGCCGGGTGCTCGGTTCGGTCGGATGGTACCCTCGTTAAGTGTGGAAAGCGACTCGTTATGCGATGGTGGCCGGCTGCTTCCTCCTTTGTGTTGGCTGCTCCGGGCCGCCGCCTGAGTCCAAGCCCTCCGCCAAGGCGGGGCGGCCGAGCGCTTCGCCCGTACCGGTAGCCGCAACGCCATCCCCGCAACCGGGTTCGGCCACGCCGACTCCCAAACCCGCGATCGCCAAGCCAACCCCTGCGTTGTCGCCACCCGGTCAGCCTCTGGAGAACCCGCCCATGATCGTCAAAGCCGTATATTTCACCGGCTGGTCGGCGGGCCTCAGGCGCCGCGTAGACTACCTGGTGGACCTGCACAAGACCACGGCCATCAACGCCGTGGTGATCGACATCAAGGACTACTCAGGCAACGTGTCCTACGCGGTGAGCGCCCCGGAGGCTCGCCAATACGGCGCTGTGCGGCGGATGATCCGCGACTTCGATGGCCTGGTGAACCGCCTGCACCACGAGGGGATCTACGTGATTGCGCGCCTGACCGTGTTCCAGGACCCGGTGCTGGCCGAGGCGCGGCCGGACCTGGCGGTCCATCGCGTCTCGAAGCTGCCCAAGGAGAAGAAGGGGCCGCTCACCGTCGATTCCTTGTGGCGCGACCGAAAGGGGCTGGCGTGGATCGATCCGGCGTCGCGCCCGGCCTGGGACTACGTGGTCTCGATCGGCCGCGACGCGCTCGCCCACGGCGCCGACGAGCTGAATTTCGACTACGTCCGCTTCCCCTCGGACGGCGACCTGAACGACATGTATTTTCCGAATTGGGACGGCAAGACGCCCAAGCACCAGGTGATCCGCGAGTTCTTCGCGTACCTGAAGAAGCAGCTTCCACAGTCCCGGCTTTCGGCCGACCTGTTCGGCCTCGCCACGGTCAACGACGACGACCTGGGCATCGGCCAGGTGATCGAAGACGCCTACGGGCCTTTCGATGCCGTATGCCCGATGGTCTATCCGTCGCACTACGCGCGCAAGTTCCTGGGCTTCCCCAATCCCGCTCAGCATCCCTACGAGGTCATCAATTACTCGATGAAGGAGGCGCGCAGCCGGCTGGAGGAGTTCAGCCATCCCAAGCCGGCGCCGAAGAAGGGCGACGGCGCTACGGCGCCCGAGGTCGAGATCAAGGCGGCCCGGCTGCGGCCGTGGATTCAGGACTTCAACATGGGCGCGAAGTACGATGCCGCGATGGTGAAGTCCGAGATCAAGGCCGTGGAAGACGCGCTCGGCGACCGCTTCGCGGGCTACATGGTATGGGCGCCCTCGAATGTCTACACCCGCCAGGCCCTGGTAGAGCCCCCGAAGGGGACCGAGGCCGCGGAGACGCCCGCCTCGCCGCCCGCCGCGCCCTGACGAGTCGCCTTTGGAGTCTGACTCCTTTTGCTATCCTTTGGGCAAATGGCTTCTCGGGGGGGGAGTGATGCGATCCATTGTCTTGCTGACCTTGCTTACGTCTGTTTTCGGTTTTGCCTTGGCGGCGCCCGAGTCCGGCCTCGATGCCCGTCGCAAAGCGCTGAACGACCTGCTCGCGGAGCGCTGGGAATATACGCTGCGCAACAGTCCCATTTACGCTTCGATCCTCGGAGACAAGCGCTGGAACGATAAGATCGACGACTTCTCCCAGAAAGCTATCGACAACGATCTGGAGCAAACCAAACTCTTCCTCGCCCGTTTCGAAGCGATCGACACCGCCGGCTTTCCGGAGCAGGAGGCCCTGGACCGGTCCCTCATGGTTCGCGACCTGCTGATGGCGGTCGATGGCGCACGCTTCAAGGACTGGGAAATGCCGGTCACGCAATTCGGCGGCATCCACGTCGATTTGCCCCAGTTGGTGAACGTGCTCTCCTTCCAGAGCGTCAAGGACTACGAGGATTATATTTCCCGCCTTCGCCAGGTGCCGCGCGCTTTTGACCAGGCCACGATCCAGATGCGAAAAGGCCTGGCGGACGGGCTGATGCCTCCGCGCATCCTGCTGGAACAGGTGGTCGGCCAGTCCGGCAAGATCGCCGCCCAGTCCCCCCAGGACACGCCCTTTGCGGAGCCCTTCGGCAAGTTCCCGAAGAACATCCCGGACGCCGATCAAAAGCGGTTGCGCGAGCAGGGCCTGGCTGCGATCCGCGAATCCGTCCTGCCCGCATACGTGAAATTCACCACGTTCGTCCGTGACGAGTACGCTCCCAAAGGCCGCGCCGAGCCGGGCGTGTGGGCGCTTCCAGACGGCTCCGAGCGCTATGCCTTCCGCGTCAAGGAGAGCACCACCACCAATCTCACGCCGGAGGAAATCCACCTGATCGGCCTGGCGCAGGTGAAAGAGATCGAGGGCCGCATGCTGAAGGTTGCAAATCAGCTCGGGTACAAGGACCTCAAGAGCTTCAGCGATTCGCTCCGGACCAATCCCAAGGTCCACGTGCATTCGCGCAAGGAAGTGCTCGATCTCTACCGCCAGCACATCGATGAGATGTCAGCCAAGCTGCCCTCCATGTTCGGCCGCCTCCCCAAGGCCAAGCTGGAGATCCTGTCAATAGAGGAGTTCCGCGAGAAGGAAGCGTCCACACATTATGTCGACCCGGCGCCGGACGGCTCGCGCCCCGGCCACGTGATGGTCAATACGGGCGAGATCGAGAAGCGCACCACGGTCGATATCGAGACTACGGCGTATCACGAAGGAATTCCCGGCCACCACATGCAGATTGCGATTGCCCAGGAATTGCCGCAGCTTCCCGAGTTCCGTCGGCACGAATACTACACGGCCTATACGGAGGGTTGGGCGCTTTACGCGGAGCGACTCGGCAGGGAGGCTGGTTTCTTCCAGGATCCGTACAGCTACTACGGTCACCTTCAGGACGATATGCTCCGCGCCATACGCCTGGTGGTCGATACCGGCTTTCACTACAAGCATTGGACGCGCCAGCAGGTTGTCGATTTCTTCCATGCCCACTCCGCCATCGACGAACTCGAAGTTCAGAGCGAAACCGATCGCTATATGGCCTGGCCCGCGCAGGCGCTGGGATATAAGATCGGCCAACTGCAGATCCTCAAGCTCCGTCAGTACGCCAAGGACCAGCTGGGCGACCGGTTCAGACTGAGCGCGTTCAACGACGAAGTGCTGGGCGACGGCGCGCTGCCGCTGGATGTTCTCTCCACTCTCATCCACGAGTGGGTTGTGACCCAGAAGGCCAGTGCGGCGAGCCGGAGGACGCCGGGGGCGTCAGGCAGCGCCGCCCAGTAACGTACGCGGCGGGCGCATCACGTTGCGCTGCTACTCTCAGCCTGTGAAGATTGTGGAGTGAAGCGATTGGTCTGGCTGGCGTTCCTGGGCGCGTGCGTTTCCTCGGCCACGGAACTGAGACCGGCGACTGCCGCGGCATTCGACCGCTACGTCCGCGCCGCGGAGGCCCGCATCGATGCGCGACTGCGCGGCCCCCAGTTCCTGTGGGCGGACGATTCTCCCGCGCGCCTGAAGTCCCTCCGCGAGGGTCAGGTTGTCGTCGAACCCGTAGTCGGCCAGGGCGACGTCGCCGTCACGGGCGGCCTGGTTCACGACTGGATCGGCGCGGTCTTCGTGCCCGGCGCGACGCTCGACCGGGTCCTGGCGACGGTCCAGGACTATGACCACGACAAGGTGACGCACCGTCCCGAGGTGATCGACTCGAAGCTGCTGAGCAGGGACGGCAACCACTTTCACATCTATCTGCGGCTGATGAAGAAGAAGGTGCTGACCGTAGTGCTCAACACCGAGCACGATGTGGTGTATTCGCCAATCGAAGGCGCGCGCTGTCACAGCAGTTCCTACAGCACCCGCATCGCGGAAGTGGTCGACCCCGGCAAGAGCGGCGAGCACGAGCACCCCATAGGGAACGACAGCGGTTTTCTCTGGCGGCTGAACTCCTACTGGCGCTTCGAGGAACGGGACGGCGGCGTGTACGTCGAGTGCCAGGCCATTTCGCTATCGCGCGACGTGCCCACCGGCCTCGGATGGTTGATCGAGCCGATCATCCGCCAACTGCCGGCGGAGTCGCTCATGAATACGCTGCGGTCAACGCGGAATGCAATTGTGCCGACAGGCGACGAGCGACGAGCAACGAGCGGCCGTTAAGTTACATGTGCTTCAGGCACTCGTGTACGAACTGGACCGCCATCGCGCCTTCGCCGACGGCCGACGCGACGCGCTTGACCGAGCCCGACCGCACGTCACCCGCCGCGAACACACCGGGCCGGCTCGTCTCCAGCAGAAACGGCTGGCGCGTCGAGCTCCAGCGCGGGGAACGCGCGAGTTCCGCTCCGGTTCGGACGAACCCCTTCGCGTCCCTCTCGATTTCCGGCGGCAACCAGCTCGTTCTCGGCTCGGCGCCGATGAAGCTGAACACGCCTGGAGTCTGCACGGTACGCTCCTCGCCAGTCTCGCTGTTGACGATGTGCACCGATGACAGGTGCGTCTCGCCGTTCATCCGGCGGATGGTCGTATTGAAGAGCACCTCGATGTTGGCGGTCTGCTCGATTCGCTGCGCGAGGTAGCTGGACATGTTCTTGTACAGGTCGTCGCCGCGCAGCAGGACCAGGACGCCGCGGACGTGTGCGGAGAGGAAGACCGCCGCCTGGCCGGCGGAATTTCCGCCGCCGACGACTACGACCTGGGCTCCCTGGCACAGCAGGGCCTCGGCGGGAGTGGCGGCATAATAGACGCCGGTCCCCGCGAAGCGCTCGGCGCCTTCCACGTCCAGGCGCCGGTAGTCGGCCCCGGTGGCGATCAGCAGGCACTTGGCGGTCACCGTCTCATTGCCGTCCATGTGCACGACGGTGTAGAGGTTCTCGAACGCCAGCCGCGTCACCGGCGTGGGGACTGACAAATGGGCGCCGAACTTGTTGGCCTGAAGGATGGCCCGGCCGGCCAGTTCCGTACCTGTCACGCCGGTGGGGAAGCCGAGGTAGTTTTCGATTCGCATGCTGGTGCCGGCCTGGCCGCCGGGCGCCGAGGTCTCGAGCACCACCGTCCGCAGCCCTTCGGATGCGCCGTAAACGGCCGCGGCCAATCCCGCCGGACCTCCCCCTACCACCACCAGGTCGTACACTTTGTTCTCGAGGGGCTGGTGGATGCCGACGGCGTCGGCGAGCTGCAGGTTGGAGGGATTGCGCAGGAGCACCATCTTGCCGCAGGCCACCACCGGCGTATCGGACTCGGTCACGCCAAATCGCTTGAGCAGCTTGTCCACGTCCGGGTCGGTTTCGACGTCCACCCACGTGAAGAGGATGCGGTTCTTGGCCAGGAAATCGCGGACCCGGAAGGTATCGGGCGAATAACGGGAGCCGATCACGCGCAGGCCCGTGAAGTTTGGCGACTCGCGCAGCAGCTGCCGCCGGGCGATGAATGCCTGGAGGATGATGTCGCTGATGCCCGGGCACTGATTCAGAACGCGCCGCAGGGCGTCGCCGGATATTTCCAGCACCTCGCAGTCGCCCCGGGCGAAGGCGCTGACCACCGCCGGAAGGCCGGTCAAATGCGAGACGTCGCCGGTGAACTCGCCTTGTCGATGGATGGTGACCGTTCGCGGCTCGTCGCCGGAGCGATCGATGATCTCGACCTCGCCCGACTTCACGATGAAGAAGTTCATATTGCGCTGGCCGACCGTAAACAGTGCTTCTCCCTCGTGGAACAGCCTGGGCGCCGCGTTGGTACAGCGCGTCAACTCGTCGACTTGCGTCTCATTCAGTGTGGGAAATGCGACCGAACGAAGGTTATTCACGCTCATAGCCCCTCCGCGGACAGCGGTTACATTGAGGGTAGCGTTTTGGCGGCGGTTGTGTCCAGATGGAGCGGCGTGCTCCGCGTCACTTGAAAGTCATCACTCGAATCCGAGGGTATCTGGCAGCCATAGCTCCGAAAGTGGTGATCTCCGGATAGCCCTCCAGCTGATGAACCACGAGCGTATTCTCGTTTAGCCCGACTTTCGCAGTTGGGGGCCCGAGCGACACCTAAGCCATTAAGAATCAGTGCAGGCGATCAAAAGGTCTTCACCACAAACCCGGGCTATCGACCAGCCTCGGCGACCGCTCGGAGGGCGGGTTCCGCGGTGATCCGCGGAGGTGGTTGCGCGGGCAGCTCGAGCTTGAGCTTGTCGAGGACCAACTGGGCATCTCTCTCCGGCTGCGTGTAGCGGGGGAGAATCAGCCAGCGTCCGTCGACGGTGGGAATGTACACGTCGATCATCTGAATGTTCGCCAGCGCGCCCATCACGGCCGCTGGCGTCAGCCCCGGCGCGTGAATCATGAGCCGGTTCTTCAACGTCACTTGAAGACAGTAGGCCAGGAAGGCGACCAAGATGTGAGCGTCGGCGCGATGCTCCAGTTGATGCCGGATGGGCCGAATCCCGAGCTCGCTTTTCAGGCTTCGAAAAACGGATTCGATCTGGGTCAGTTGCACGTAGCGCGACCACAACACCGTGGGGTCGCCGCCGGCCAGGTTGGAGCGCAGTAAGTAGTGTCCGTCGCGCAACTCCGCCTCTTTGAGCTTGACCTTGTCCACGTGGAATCGAAAGGTCTCCCGCGTCACCGGCTGCCGGGACTCCGGCAGTTGGATCTTCACGAAGCCGAAGGCGCGGCCCGCCTCGGTCTTGGCGGCGCCGATCCGCAGCAACAACTGATCGCGCGCCGGCAGGCTGCGCCGCATGGCGCGAAGTTTTCGCAGCAGCCGCGCCAGCCTCTTGCGCCGCATGGCGACCTCTTTGGCCTGGCGGCCCTCGCTCTTGGCCAGCACGTAAAGCTCGCCGTCCTGCTCGAACAGTTTCACCTCGACCGAGTCGCGAACCTTCTGCCAGGGCAAATCCAGCCACTTCTTCTCGTGCTGCTTGATCTTGCTCTTGGACGTTCCCACCAGGTAGTAGACCGTGCGCGCCGGGTCGCGCATCTCGGCCAGAATCGCCTCGGTCGGGATGCCCCGGTCCATGACCCACATCCGCTTCGCCTTCCCGTAGGTCTTCTCGATTTTGTCGAGGAACCCTCGCAGTGTGGTGCAGTCGGTGGTGTTGCCGTCCATCACTTCGTAGGCCAGTGGGAAGCCGTCGGTGGTCACCACCAGCGCCACCACTACCTGCAAGCAATCCGGCCGGCCGTCGCGGCTGTAGCCGCGCTTAGCCTTGGGGTTCTCTTCCATGGCGCCTTCGAAATACGTGCTCGTCAAATCGTAGAGCAGCACTTCGAAGTCGGCTTGAAACAGGTCCGCCCACTTTTGTCTCAACCACACGAACAGATCCTGCTTGTGCTCCAGCACCCGGTCCAGACAACGATACAGCCGGTCCTTTTCGGCGGCCGCATAGTCGACGTTCAGTAACTCGTCCATGGCGGTGGAAAGAAACCACTGCCGATGCACACGCCACTCGCTGGCCGGATCGAGCAGATGGTTCACCACCAGCAGTTCCAGCACCTTCTCCCATCTCACGGCCTCGCGGCCGTCCGGCAAGCGCCGCTGCCAAAACTCGTCGAGTCCCAGTTGACGCCAGATTTCGCAAGCCAGCCAGCAGTTGCCGAACAGGCGCGGCCGCCGCAGTTCCAGTCCGCTCAGCCTCACCTGCAGGCTGTCGACGGCATCTTCGGGAATCTCGCGATCGTCGGGGAACAGGCTGAGGTTGCGAGAACGCTGCTGCTGCTCGTCGAAGACCTCGAGGGTCTTGCGCCAGGCGGCTTGCTGAGAGTCGTTCACTTCACCCAGGTAGAGGACCGTGCGTTGCGCCGTCTTGCCCGAAGACAGTCGCCGGTTTTCCACCACGCTAAAGTAGCGGTGATCCTTGCCGTCCTTCCTGCGGTTGGTGCGGCGCAAGAACATGGAAGCAGCAGAATGCCAGAAAAAGGTCCGAAGTGGAAGAGGGTAGGTCTTCACCACAGCGGTTTTGAGATTCTCGGATTGCAGGCAAAAGGCTTAGGGCCGGCTGAACCGGAAAAACGGGCCTGAACTGCGAAAGTCGGGTTAGGAGGCCGGTGTGATCCGCGTCCGCGTAAACGGCCGCCACATGTTTGCCAAAGTGCAACAGCATCCCCTTGGCCAACAGGGCGGCAGTGATCGGAACAGGCCCCTCCGCGCTGTAGGCAATCCCGCGCCGCAACTCCCGGACCTCAGCGAGTGTGTCCATGTATGGCAGGAGTTCTTGCGGATTCACGTACGGGATCATCTGACCGCTTCTCCGCCGCCCGTAGATGATGAAATGGCTGCAATCCGCGCCGTATCGCGCGTCTGCACTGGCCATGTCTCCGACTCTCAACAGCGCGCTGCCGTAGACATACGGCAGGTTGAAGATCTCGGTGAGTTTGCCGATGTACCCTTCACCCCGATATCGGGAGAGGCGAACCACGTTCGAGACTATCGTGCCTTGGGGCCCGCTGAGTTCACAGTAGACCCTCAGCGTGCCCAGTCCCGTCTTCTTGTCCAAAAACGGGACCAGCGCGTCTCCCTGGATCTCCGTCCGCCCGTCCGCTACGTCGATCGGCACGTCCCGGTAGGAGAGGTACTTTGGAGCACCATCTGCAAATCCCTGGCGCTCGTTGATCAGGTTATAGGTGTCGTGCGCCGCGATCACCGCCTTCCAATGGATCCGCGTGCGCTCCAAACCCGCCGCATTCTCGATCTTCAGACCAAAGGGCACCTCCGCCGGAATCAAGTGGTCATCGCTCGCCGATGCGGGACGGTCGTCCACGCGCAGAACGACTTGAGGGGCCTTCTCATCGCGCTGCCACCCGTCGAGCATGCGTTCCCAACGCTCTCCTTGGTCACCGACGACGATCCGACCGGCGTTCTGGAGTACGAAACTTCGCAGAAGGGGCCCCGCGCGTTCGATTTCGTAATCGGGAACCGCCGCTTTCTTCCGATAGAACTCTTTGGCCTTTTCAGACCGGTCTTCACCAATGCGCAAGAACGGTTCGTAGTGGATGTCAACGTTCACGATGTGGGTCAGATACCTCAGGACCTCATACAGCAGCGTGTCGGCCTGGCTGTCCGATGTCAGGTAGGGTCTCGAGATCGAGAACGTCAGCGCCTTGAGGCGGGGCAGCCGCAGGACGGAATCCAGCACCCTCTCGATTCGGGAATGGATGGCTGCCGTGCTCGTCTCGGAGGCGAAGAAGTCCAGGTCCACGCTGACGACGAGAGGACCAGGCATTGCTCGCTGTGCCAGTCGGTCCAGGCCCACGACCTCGTACCTGCGACCAAAGCCCCCCTCGCCGCGGGGCCAGGCCGGTTCGTGAGCATTGATCTCGCGCTCAACATCGTGCCGTTTGCCAGCGATCTCTTTCGCCGTCAGTTTCTCCGCGGGCACCCACCAGACCTTCGCAATGGGGCGGGGGATCAGCGGCTCCACCCAGTTGAAGGATTGAATCGCACCGCCCAATCGCCACGCACGGGCAAGTTGTTCCAGCTGACCGTCTGTGGCGGCTCGCAAGACTTGCCTTCGGATCGAATCGGAGTTTAGAATCTCGCTGGCATCGCTGTGGGCGTCGATCAGGACCAGCCCGTACTCACGATTCAAGGGCAGGTTCTGCAAGATCCAGTAGAATGTCCCAGCGTGTGAGTCTTCGATGTAGACCGGAAGATCGGCGGGCGAACCGCCCCGGGCTCCGCCGCTCGTCAGCAGGAAGAAAGCCGCGCCAGCCCGCAGGAGCCTACCGAGCACCATGGACCTCGGGCTTGGTCTTCAGACGCTTTCGCAACAGCACCTCGCTGATGCAGGTGTCGTTGTGTTTAGTTCCGGGATACACGCGCTTCACAGTCAGCTTGACCGTCTTTGCCTCGCCCGTATAGTTTCCAAGATCGATTAGTTCGTAGGCTTTCTTCGAGTCCGGGTCGAAGGATATGTATTCGTCCGGCAATGTAGCCGTGACCGTGTGGCCATCGTTGACGGTCACTGCGAGTTCCCGAACCCGGTTGTTGGCGAAGTACAGCTCCTTTGACTTGGCATAGCCGGGAATGATCCCGATCTGGTCAACGTGCTGAGGCTGCTTCAATCTCAGCACGACGCTCTCGCCGATGCCGCCGTCGCGGCCCGCTACCCAGGACGTTCCCCTTTCAAAGTCGCCGACAGCGGACGCCGGATATCCCGTCTTTTCGGACGAAGCGGTGGCAACATAGTCGTGGAAGTCGAAGTAGTATTTATTGCCCTCGAACGAGTACCAACTGGAGTTGGCCTTTCGGGTGTCCCAATCGTCCGCATCGTCCCCTGCGCCGTAGTTGTTAAAGATAGTGGAGAACTTGTTGTTCAGGCAGACCTCGATGTTGTCCGCCAGGGTTGGCTCCAAGTTTGTAAACTCCCATAGAAGACCGCCGGAGCTCTTCTTAAAGCGGTTGGCCGGCTTTACTGTGATCGAATTTGGGTCGATGGTTATGGCCTTTACCATGACCCTACCCTTCTGAATCGGCCCCTTCCACACGCTCGCCGTTGACAGGAGGTAGCGGAGGTTGTCGCTGAGATAGTCGGCATCGTCGGAGGGCCCACCTTCGCCGTACTGGTAAAGAGCCTCGTATTGGATCGCGATGTGCTTCGTCTCGCCCTTGTCGAAATGAACCGTGGAGGCGAGCCACCAGATTCTGCACACGCTGCAAGGCGACTGGTCGCCCGCTTCGTCCTCGGGCCCCTGGACCATTCCAAGGAAGTCCTGATCGAAGAATTGCTTCCAGTTCTTTACGTCACCCGGCTCGATGTGATACGGGACCGGCTGCCCGTTTGCAGTCAGGCTGTAGTCTTCGACCTCGGTGTAGTTCTTCTTCTCCGACAGCACGCCGAGGCAAGGGAAGCCAGCCTTGACGTTCACTGCCTCTCCCGTGTTCCTGAGAATGTACTCAACGTGGACCTTGGCTCTGTCGCGAAAGAGCTCTATGTTCAGGTCCTCGTTCTCCATCGCGACTTGCGCCGTTCCCAGTGCCCTGAATGCACCGGTCGCGACACTGCCGCCTGCATCGCTACCCCAGTTGCCGAGGGCCAGGAGGCTCAATGCCAACACCCCGAGCACCACCCAAAGGACTCGTTTGCTCATTGCTGGCTGCTCCTTTCGACCGCACCATCCCCGGGAAAGACCAACGAACGCTCTCCCAGGTTCGAGAGTGTCAGATTCCGAATCATCCTGTATGCGTGTCTGCTGCTATCAGGCTCCGGGATGCCGTAGCGGAGATCATAGCTGTCAATTCGCGCGGAGACGAAGTCGCCCCGGTCGCTTAAGGCTATCGAGATGGAGTATGCGGGTGCATGGAGATGGAATGCCGCGCCCGGATAATCGAAGACGAGGTTGCCCAGGGAGTACACGATGAGTTTGCCCTTGTAGAGTTCGATCCCTCGCGGAATGTTCGGGCCGTGGCCCAGTACCAGGTCGGCGCCTGCATCGATCGCAGCCCGGCTGAATCGGACTACGTCCCCGCGTTCCTCCTTGCCGAAATGCTCCACGTCGCGCGGCACCAGATAGCCAAGGCGGTTCTCGCCTCCCATGTGAGCAGAGACGATCACGATCTCGTCGCCCTTCTTGCCAATGATCGAGGGAATCGCATCAAGGTCATTTACGTTGTTAGGCGCGTCAAACGAGAACCCCACGACCCGCACCCTTCGTCCTTTGACCTCAGCTACGGCACCCCGGCCTGCTCGGGCCGCAACCCGGAAGCCTTCACGCGCGAGGGCCAGCGCCGTTGTCGCATAAGCGTCGGCGCCCAGGTCGAGCGAGTGGTTGTTCGCAAGGCTCAGAGTGTTGAGGCCCATCCCACTTAGAAGGCCCATCACCTCGAAAGGAACGCAGAACCTCCACAAATCGGGATCCGGCACCTCGGCCAGGACTCCCTCGAAATTCGCGAAAACCACGTCGCCCCGCAACGTCAGCCTCTTGATCGCGTCAAGGTGGTCGTGGATGAACGCTTGGGAAATCCTGACGTCTCCCACGGCGGTCACGGTAAGAGCACCGTGTTCCGCGGCCAAAGCCGTCGCGGACAAGACGACAGACAGCCATGCGCCGAGTGCAGTCACCCGCCGAGCAGGATACACCACCTGGTACCCCGGCCCTGTAGCCAAAACCCGTCCGCGTGGTCTAATCGTCTTATGAGGCCCGTTCCCGTCCTTTTGCTCGCCAGCCTGGTGGCGTTGGCGGCCAATCCGCCGCGTCCCGACCCCAAGGCGGTCGGTTCCCCCAGCGCCCCCATCACCATCGAGGTCTTCAGCGATTTCCAGTGTCCGCACTGCAAGACCCTCGATGAGCAGACCCTGCCTCAGCTGATCAGGACCTACGTCGCGACGGGCAGGGTGTACCTCATCCACCGGGAATTCCCCCTGCCAGGACACCAGTACTCGCGCCTGGCCGCCGCTTATGCCACCGCGGCGGCGCACGTGGGCAAATACAGCGACGTCGCGGACCGCCTGTTCCTGCACCAGGCCGAATGGTCCATGAGCGGAAAAGTCGACGAGACCGCCTGCCGCGGACTCACGGCCGCCGAGGCGCAGACGGTTCGCAGTCTGGTGAACGACAAGGCCATCGCCGCCGAGATCGATCGCGACGTGGAGCTGGGCCGGAGACTCGGCCTCCAGCAGACCCCGACCATGCTGATCAAACACGGCTCCACTTCCTATCCCTGGCCCGGCGCGGTCAACTTCGAACTGCTGCGCAGCTACCTGGACGGCCTGCTGGCCCAGTGACATGGCGCGCTGGCTTCGGCTGTTCCTCCGGCTCGTGCTGGGCGCCATTTTCGTTTACGCCGCGTGGCTGAAGCTGCGCGAGCCCTGGCAACTGTTCGCCAACTCGGTGGCCAACTACGACGTGCTGCCGATATGGGCCGTGAAGATGGTCGCGCGGGGGCTGCCCTGGGTGGAGATGCTGGTGGGTCTGCTCCTCATCTCCGGCCGGTTCCTGCGCGTCTCTTCGATCGCGGCATCGGCCCTGCTCCTCGGCTTTTTCGCGATCATGGTGCGCACCTACGCCAGCGGCATTCAGATCGAATGCGGCTGCTTCGGGCCGGGCGACATCATCTCGCCGCGCTCGCTGGCACGGGACGGCAGCCTGCTTCTGGCATCGCTCGGCCTTGCCGGAATGGCGTTCTGGCAGCGGCGCTAGAATCGGAGTTATGCCCTTCCCCGTTCACCGCATGAGGCGGCTGCGGTCCACAGAGCCCATGCGCCGCCTGGTCCGCGAGACGCATCTGGAGCCGTCGCAGTTCATCCTGCCGTTGTTCGTCGTCCCCGGGAATGGGGTGCGGCGCGAGATCGGGTCCATGCCGGGCCACGCCCAAGTCTCCGTGGACGAGGCGGTGCGCGAGGCCGCCGAGGCGGAGCACCTGGGAATCGGCGGCGTCATCCTGTTCGGCATCCCCGACAAGAAGGACGACACCGCGAGCGGGGCCTACGCCGAAGACGGTATCGTGCAGAAGGCCATCCGCGCCATCAAGGTGGGAGCGCCCAACCTGCTGGTGGTCACCGACGTCTGCAATTGCGAGTACACCAGCCACGGGCATTGCGGCAAGGTAGTGAATGGCGACGTGGACAACGACGCCACGCTCGAGTGGCTCTCCAAGGCGGCGGTGTCGCACGCGCGCGCCGGCGCGGATATCGTGGCGCCCTCCGACATGATGGATGGCCGCGTGGGCGCGATTCGAAAAGCGCTGGACGCCTCGGGATTTCAGAACACGCCCATCCTCTCCTACGCCGCCAAGTTCGCCTCGGTGTTCTACGGCCCCTTCCGCGACGCGGCGGAATCCGCGCCGCAGTTCGGCGACCGGCGCAGCTACCAGATGGACCCGGCCAACGGGCGCGAAGCGCTGCGCGAAATCGAACTCGATCTCGAAGAGGGCGCCGACATGATCATGGTGAAGCCGGCCATGCCCTACCTGGACATCATCCGCCAGGCGCGCGACCGCTGGCAGGTGCCCATCGCCGCCTACCAGGTGAGCGGTGAATTCAGCATGATCATGGCCGCCGCGCGCAACGGCTGGATCGATTGCGAGCGCGCCATGCTCGAATCGCTGACGTCCATACGGCGCGCCGGCGCCAGCATCACGATCACCTATTTCGCCAAGCAGGCCGCCGCCCTGATCCGGCCGCGCTGAGCACCGAACCGCGAGCGTCAGGGAGCGGACAACAGGCGCATACTGTCTCTAATGGAAACCCGATTCTCGTGCTACGGCCAGGCGTCCACCACGCCGTCCCCGGTCAACCGCATGATGGCGGCCTTCGCCGGCAGCTTCCGCGATGGCGTGGACATCAACCTGGGCGTAGGCTATGTGAACGAGCGGACGATTCCGGTCGCCTATCTGAACGAGGCCATGCAGGCTGTGGCCGGCGATGGCGTGAAGTACCGGCAGGCGTTCAACTACGGCGGTCCGGACGGCTCCGCGAACCTGATCGCCGCTCTGCGCCGGTTCCTGCTGCGGATCGGTTCCGGCCGGCTGGACCAGGCGACGCTCGATCGCAACCGGCTGATCATCGGCCCTTGCGGCGCGACGAGCGTGCTGGACTCGCTGGCACAGGTGCTCGCGCCCGGGGTGGTAGTGACCTCCGACCCTCTGTACTACATCTACGCCGACGCGCTGGAGCGGCGGGGCTTCGAAGTGCTCAGCGTGCCGGAAGACGACGACGGAATCAATCTGGCTGCGCTGGAGCGCAAGCTCACTGGCGTGGGCGACCGCGTGGCTTTCTTGTACGTGGTGACCGTGAACAACCCCTCCTGCACCGTTCTCTCGAACGCGCGGCGGCGGGCGTTGCTGGAATTGGCGGCCAGGCTATCGCGCGAGCAGCGGCGCAAAATCCCGATCGTTTTCGATCTTGCCTACGAGTTGCTGCTGCACGACCCGAAGGCCGAACCGTTCGTCTCCGTGCTGCCCGAAGACGAAATGGACATCGCCTACGAGGTCGGCACGCTGTCGAAGGTGCTGGCGCCGGGGCTGCGCATCGGATACCTGCTGGGGCCGGACGGGCCGCTCATGGACGCCATGGTGCAGCGAACAAGCGACGCCGGTTTCAGCGCGCCGCTGTTCGTGCAGGAGATGGCCGGCTATCTGCTCGACACACGCATCGAGGAACAACTGCGCGCCGTCAACGCGGGCTATCGGGAGAAGGCGGTGGCGGTGGCAGCCGGAATCGAGCGCAACCTGGGCCCGTTTCTGGCGGAGTGCCGCGGCGGCAGCGCGGGATTCTACTTCTACCTGACCTTCCGCGATCTCGAGACGCATCCCGCGTCGGCGTTCTTCAAGCATCTCACCCGCGACACCGGCGAGCCGCGCGTCCTCTACATTCCCGGCGAGTATTGTGTTCATCCGCACGGGGATCTGGCGTCCACCGGCTGCCGCCAGTTGCGTCTCTCGTACGGCTTCGAAGACGTGCCGCAGATTTTGCGCGCGCTCGGGTTGATGCGAGAGGCCGCGACTCTGTTATCTTAAGCCTTCACGAGCAGAATTCCAGCAGCCACGTTGCACTTTCGCGCACCGCCGGGTCTCGGTCTTCTGCGAGGCGCTTAAGAACGTCTTTGGACGCGCTCGGACTCCCTTCCACGAGTTCGATGAGGGCTGTCGTGAACCCATCGTTGTCGTGTCCGTCGTCGAACCCCCGCTGATACGCGACTAACAACTCGCGTAATGCCGATGTCCCCGCCAACTCCGCAAGAGGCCAGGCCGCGGCCTCTCGGACGAAGAAGTTGTCATCATTCAGAAGATCCATCAATCGCGCGATGTCCTGCGCCGTGGCCGTCTTTTGAAGTCGTGTCGCTGCTGCAGCTGATTCCGCTGGGTCCGCATCGCGAAGCGCCTGGGTTAGATCTTGCCACTCCTTGTCGCTCATATGAGGTTTCTACAGCGATGGTAGCGGATGACAGCAGCCGGGTAGTTTCTCATGTGTGATCTGTTATCTTGACCCTTGGGGGGGACACATGCCTGGTCCGCTTTCCGCGGAGGAATTGCGCAAGATCGACGCCTACTGGCGCGCCGCGAATTACCTGTCGGTCGGCCAGATCTATCTCTACGACAACCCGCTGCTGGCCGAGCCCCTGAAGCTCGAACACATCAAGCCGCGGCTCCTCGGCCATTGGGGGACGACGCCGGGGCTGAACTTCATCTACGTTCACGCCAACCGTCTCATCAAACAGCACGACCTGAATATGATTTATGTCGCCGGACCGGGGCACGGCGGGCCGGGACTGGTGGCGAACACGTATCTCGAAGGGACTTACAGCGAGTTCTATCCGAATATTCCTCAGACCGCGGAAGGGATGAAGCGGCTGTTCACGCAGTTCTCCTTCCCGGGCGGGATTCCCAGCCACGTGGCGCCGGAGACTCCGGGCTCGATCCACGAAGGCGGCGAACTCGGGTACGCCTTGCTGCACGCCTACGGCGCCGCGTTCGACAACCCCAGTCTGTTGGTGTGCTGCGTGGTCGGCGACGGAGAGGCCGAGACCGGCCCGCTGGCCACGAGTTGGCATTCGAACAAGTTCCTCAATCCGGCGCGCGACGGCGCGGTCCTGCCCATTCTGCATCTGAACGGTTACAAAATCGCCGGGCCGACCGTGCTGGGCCGCATGCACGACGACGAACTGACGCAACTCTTCAACGGTTACGGCTACAAGCCGTATTTCGTTGAGGGCGACGATCCCCCGACTATGCACCAGCTCATGGCGGCCACCTGCGAGCAGGTACTGAGCGACATCCAGGCGATCCAAGCGGCGGCGCGCGAACGCGGCCACTCGGAGCGGCCTATCTGGCCCATGATCGTCCTGCGGAGTCCCAAGGGTTGGACGGGTCCCAAGATAGTGGACGGCAAAAAGATCGAGGGCACTTTCCGCGCGCACCAGGTGCCGGTCACAGGGTTCGCCGAAAAGCCCGACCACATCAAGATCCTCGAAGACTGGATGCGCAGCTACCGCGCGGAGGAGCTGTTCGACGAGCACGGGACCTTCATCGCCGAGTTGGCCGAACTGGCGCCCAAGGGCACGCGCCGCATGGGCGCCAACCCGAATGCGAACGGCGGCCTGCTGCTGAAGGACCTGCGTCTGCCGGATTTCCACGCCTATGCGGTCGATGTTCCCAAGCCGGGCAACGTGGTCGCCGAAGCCACGCGCGTGGCGGGGAGGATGCTGCGCGACGTTATGAAGCTGAACAGCGACGCGTGCAACTTCCGCGTCTTCGGTCCGGACGAGACCGCTTCGAACCGCCTGGATGCGTTGTTCGAGGTGACAGACCGCGTCCTCATGGAGGACTTGATCCCTGACGACGACCACGTGACCCACGACGGCCGCGTCATGGAGGTGCTGAGCGAGCACATGTGCCAGGGCTGGCTCGAAGGCTATCTGCTGACGGGGCGCCACGGCTGGTTCTCCTGCTACGAGGCGTTCATCCACATCGTCGACTCGATGTTCAACCAGCACGCGAAGTGGTTGAAGGTCACCCGCGGAATCCGCTGGCGGCGGCCGATCGCTTCGCTCAACTACCTGCTCACGTCGCACGTCTGGCGGCAGGATCACAACGGTTTCAGCCACCAGGACCCGGGCTTCATCGATCACGTCATGAACAAGAAGGCGGACATCGTGCGGGTGTATCTGCCGCCGGACGCCAACACGCTGCTCTCGGTGACCGATCACTGCCTGCGCAGCCGCCACTACGTGAACGTGATCGTCGCCGGGAAGCAGCCGGCCCTGCAATGGCTGGACATGGACGCGGCGGTGCGGCATTGCACCGCGGGAATCGGCCTGTGGGAGTTTGCCAGCAACGATGACGGCGCCGAGCCCGACGTCGTGATGGCGTGCGCCGGCGATGTTCCGACGTTAGAGACTCTGGCAGCGGTAGACCTGCTCCGGCAGAAGCTGCCCGACCTCAAGATCCGGGTGGTCAACGTGGTGGACCTGATGACGCTGCAGCCGTCGAGCGAGCATCCGCACGGGCTCAGCGACCGCGATTTCGATTCGATCTTCACGACGGACAAGCCGGTGGTGTTCGCCTTCCACGGCTACCCCTGGCTGATTCACCGGCTGACCTACCGCCGCACCAACCACGCCAATCTGCACGTGCGCGGATATAAAGAAGAGGGCACCACCACTACACCCTTCGACATGACCGTAATGAACGATCTGGACCGGTTCCACCTGGCGGGCGACGTCATCGATCGCGTTCCGCGCCTGCGCAACATGGCCGGGCACGTCAAGCAGTACCTTCGTGACCGGCTGATCGAGCACAAGCTGTACATCGCGCGCCACGGCGACGATATGCCGGAGATTCGCGACTGGAAGTGGCCGGGCTAGTGGGGCAGCTGTCCACACCTGCAGCGGGTCTCCAGACCCGCTGGTCGGCGGGCAACTTATCATGAGAATCCTGGTTCTCAACGGAGGTTCGAGCACCCTCAAAGCTCAACTATTCGATGTCGATGCCGCGTCCTTGCCCGCCGACGCGCCGGCGCCGGCGTGGGAAGCGCGTGCGGACTGGAGCCGGGAAGCCACCCAGGCCGAGCTTCGAATCCGCAACGCGAGCGGCGCCAACGTCGAAAGCAAGCAGGCGATCCGCGAACCCGCGGACGTGTTCGGCAAGGTGCTGGAGGCGCTGTGGTCCGGCGCCGCGGCCGCGATCGCCGGGCCTGAGGCGGTGGACGCGGTCGGGCATCGCGTCGTACACGGCGGAAAGGCGTTGCGTGAAAGCACTCGCATTTCGGCCGAGGTGCGCGAGGCCATTGCGCGGATGGCGGAGTTCGCGCCGGTCCACAACGCGCTCGAACTCGACGGAATCGAGGCAACGGAGCGCGTCTTCGGCGATCGCGTGCCGCAATTCGCGGTCTTCGACACGGCCTTCCACGCCACGCTCGAGCCGGAGGCCTATGTGTATCCCGGCCCCTACGAGTGGATCGAGCGCGGTATACGCCGCTACGGCTTTCACGGCATCAGCCACCAGTACGTCTCCGGGCGAGCCGCGGAGATGCTGGGTCGCGATCCCGCGTCGCTGCGCATGGTGACCTGCCATCTCGGCAACGGCTGCTCGCTGGCGGCGGTGAAGGGCGGGCGCAGCATCGACACCACCATGGGCTTCACTCCGCTCGACGGCCTGATGATGGGCTCGCGGTCGGGCTCCATCGATCCCGGCATCCTCGTCTTCCTGCTAAATCACCGCGACTTCACACCGGACCAGGTGGACGACCTGCTGAACCGCAAGTCTGGCCTTAAAGGACTGTCCGGTGTCTCGAGCGACATGCGCGACGTGGAGCAGGCGATCGAGGTAGGGAACACGCGGGCTAGGCTGGCCTTCGATGTATTCGTGCACCGGCTGGTCGAGTCGATCGGCGCGATGACGGCCGTCCTGGGCGGCATCGACGTGCTGGTGTTCACCGCTGGAATCGGCGAGAATTCGGCGCGGGTGCGGTCCGTCGTCGCGAAGAAACTTGCGTTCCTGGGAGTGAAGATCGATGCGGCCGCCAACGCCGCCTGCCAGCCCGACATCGACATCGCGGCCGCGGACTCCGCAGTGCGGGTGCTCGTCATACGAACCCAGGAGGACTGGCAAATCGCCAGGGAGTGCGCGCGGCTGTCTCGTTGACGCCGACATTTCACGGGACCGTCATCATCGTGTAACGGGCCGACCGCTACGCTGGGACATGGCGAACCACCTGCCGGCGATCACGGTCCTCTCGGTCAGCCCGTCGCGGCGCGACCACGAGTATCTGGCGAGCATCCTGGGCCAGTCCGTCTGGCGTCTTTTCTGCGTGTCCAGTTGTGCGGAAGCCTGGAAGCTCCTGCACCAAACCCCGGTAAGCGTCATCCTCACGGAGCGCTCATTCCCTGGCGGGCTCGGCTGGCGTGATCTGCTCGAAGAAGTCTCGGCCATGCAGGTGGCGCCTCCGGTGGTCGTCACGACGCGCTGGGCGGATGACGCGCTCTGGAAAGACGTGCTCGAAGCCGGCGCCTTCGACCTGCTGACGAAGCCGCTGGATCCCGACGAGGTGCGCCGCGTGATCAGCCTTTCCAGGCGTAGCGCGCGAGACGCCCGAACGCTGAAGGCTTCCTGCCGGCCGCGAGCACTGGTGTCCGCGGCGACGTAATCACGCACTCAGAACGCGCGCAAAGACGTCGCTGTCGACGTTGGCGCCGGTGAGGATCACTGCGGCCCGGCGTCCTGAGCGTTCCTTGAGGAGAGCCGCGAGCGAGGCTGCGCCCGCGCCTTCCGCCGCGCTGTGGGTATCGGAGAACAGGTGGCGCATGGCCGCCTCGATCTCCGCGTCGTCGGCGGTGACGATGCGGGATGCGCCTCCAAGCATGATCTCGAGCGCCTCCGGATCGGGGACGCGGCAGGCGAGTCCGTCGGCCATCGTGTCCGCCGGCGCGGTGACGACGCGGCGAGCGTTGAACGAGAGCGCATAGGCTGGCGCGCCCGAGGCGACCACGCCGACGATCTCGGTCTTGAGGCCGAGCGCGTTGCGCGCGGCGATCGTGCCGCAGATGCCTGAGCCCATTCCCACGGGGACGTAGACGGTTTCGAGCGAGGGCACCGCTCGGAGCAGCTCGAGAGCATAGGTCCCCACCCCGGCGACGAGGGCAGGATCGAACGACCGGACCAGATGCAGGTCCTCGGCCTTGGCCAGCGTGGCCAGGTACTCGTAGGCTTCCTGAAAATCCGCGCCGTGCTCGATTAACTCCGCGCCGAAGGCTCGCATGGCGGCGTTCTTCTCCGGGCTATTGCCATAGGGGACGACGATGACCGCTCGCAAGCCGGCGCGGGTGGCGGCGAAGGCCACGCTCTGGCCGTGATTGCCGCGAGTGGCCGCGGCCACGCCAGTGACGCCCGGTTCGCGGCGACGGAGTTGGTCCATGTAGAGGATTCCGCCGCGTACTTTGAAAGCTCCGGTGGGAGTGTGGTTCTCGTGCTTGACCCATACCTCGGCGCCCGCGCGGGCACACAAGAGCGGCCAGCGGATCTGGGGAGTCGGCGGCATGACTCGATAGACAAGTTCCGCCGCGGATTCGAGCGCAGCGAGGTCAGGAAGGGTCACTCATCCTTGTTAGCACAGATGCGCGGGGCCGGATATGGTGTAACATTATTGCCGGCGGCAGCGCCCATACGAACGGCGAGATTCGATGCGGAGACTGATCTTTTGTCTGCTGATTTGGACCGTCTCACCGTCGGTGGCCGGCACGCACGTCACGGTCGCGGAACTTCGGGACCTGGTTACGTCCGCCCGCCGGGCCGGCGATTCGGACGAAAAGCTCGCCGAGAAACTCGCGCGCATTGAACTGACGGAGCGCTTTAGCGGCGGCGGCTTGCCGGCCGACCCGGGGCCCAGGACGGCCGAGGTGCTGCGGGTGCTTGCGGATGATAGCGTGTTCCTGGCGCCGCCCGCGGAACTGGTGCCGCGCGACAGTCCCCTGCAGCCCGAAGAGCAGGAGGCGCTTCTGGAAAAGACACGCGAATACACCTTGAGTTATATCCTCACTCTTCCGGATTTCGTCTGCAAAAGGAAGACCCACCGGTACGACGACATTTTTCAGCCGCTTTCCCCTCCCATTTACCGGAAGCTTCGGCCGCGCGACACCACCTCGAGCGAGCTGACGTTCAGTCATGGCAAGGAATCGGACGCGCCTCAATTTGTGGACCGGCCGACGTGTGGCCCCATCCCGGAGGGCTTGACGAGTTACGGCGAATTCGGCAGCATTATCGGCGCGCTCTTTGCGCCTGACAGTGAAACGAAAACGGCGTGGAGCCATTGGGAGGTCCTGAATGGGAAGCGGGTGGCCGTCTTCAGTTACGTGGTGGACAGCGTCCATTCGCGATACACGATTGTCTGGTGCTGCAGGACCTACGGCCGCTTCCGCGTTCCTCGAGAAGCGCGGACCGCTTACGAAGGCGAGCTGTTCGTGGATGCCGACAGCGGGGCGATCCTGCGGATCACGCGAAAGGCGAAGCCGCCGGCTGATTTCCCCACCATGCGGACCGACACTGCGGTCGAGTACGGTTTCGTCGATATCGGCGGGAAATCGCACCTGTGCCCGCTGAGAAGTGTGATCGCGTCGACGGCGAGCAGTTCGTCTGCGCGATACCACGGCTGGGTGTTGCACTACCTGAACGAACTGGAGTTCTCCGACTACCAGAAGTTTGTGGCCAATTCGACGCTGCAGTTTGGTGCGCCGCCGATGGGCGTGGGGGCGGCGGCCGCGCAGCCTTCCGCGCCGCCGAAGGAGCCGCTCACGGCGGGCGGGAGCGCCTCGCCGGCTGTACCGGGGTGTCCTGCGGAGACGGCATCGGCCCCGCCGGAGACTTCGTTGGAGGCGGCGCCCACGCCGGTCAAACCGGTGGCGTTACTCGTGCAGCCAGCGCGCGGTGGAAACCTCAGCCTGGTGAGGTTCAGCCCCGACGGGCGTTACGTCCTCGCTCAGGACGAGTTCCGGGTGGAGGTGTTGACCCTGGAACCGTTCGGGGAGCTGTTCCGGATTCCCGCCGAGCACGCCGGCAAGGCCCAGTTCACACCGGATTCGCGCGAGGTCGTGTTCATCGGCTCGGCATCGCACGCGGACGCGCAGAGGCTCGACTACGTCAGCCTCGCGGCACGCGTGGAGCGATGGAGTATTCGAGAGCGAGGTCAGGCAAGCTCCACCGAGATCAAATCGGGGCCATGCCGGAGCCAGGAGCTGTCCCCGGACGTGCGAGTCCTGGCGTGCGTCGACTTTGACGGCGCGCTGCACGTTTACGACGTCGCATCCGGCGAAACGGTCTTCGAGAAGGCCAAGTTTGGCCGGCGGTTTGAGAGCGCCGACGCTTCCGGCAGGCTGAACCGTTGGGGCGACGCCGGGTCCGCCCAGATCGAGTTCTCTCCCGACTCGCGCTTCGTGATCGTCTCGCCCGACGCGGCGGACGGCGTGCCGGCGGCGTTCGACCTGCGCGAGCGAACGGTGATGAAGCTGACCGGCGCCCTCAAGGAACTGCGCTATACGGGCTTCGCTTTCATCGCTCCGGACCGCGTCCTGATGTCGGGCGCTCACCGTGGAGTCTGGAACCCGCGGAAGCTCGATCCGGTTGTGGAGTTCCCTTCGGGGAAGGTGCTCTCGGAGTTGGAGGTGCCGGACGGCACGCTCTCGCGGGCGGCGGACCCGGCTTTCGTTCTGATCGGTTCTTTCGAGGCTGCTGCCGGTCAGGCTGCCGAGGTGTCGCAGGCAACCCAGGCGCTCGATCTACGCACGGGTCAGATCCTCGGGGGCAAGACCCGGACGATGGATGTATTCGGGGACCGCTACGTAGCCGAGCGCGTCCTGGGCGAGTTGGGGCTGTTCGGGAGAGGAGGGACCCTTCAAGCCGCCGTCAAGCTGCGGGGCCCCGGCCAATTCACAAGCGGCAACGATCTCGTCCGTACGACCGGCAAGGTCGTACGCAAGGGAGAGAACCGGTTCGTGGTCGAGACGGGCGATCGCCGCGACGTAACCATGCTGGTAAGGGAGAGCACCCGGTTTCTGGAGGGCGGCAGAGCGACGGGGTTCCAGGGTATCGACGTCGGAAAGTTCGTCGAGGTGCAATCGGAGGAGACAGGCGACGAGGAGTTTCGGGCGGTGAGCGTCAGCATCGAGCCGGAGAAAGCGTCGGAAACAGTTGCGCCGGTAGCCGGGCCCGCTGTGAAGGCCGTTGCGGGCGAACAGGACCCGCATCGGGCGTTCCTCGATGCGGCGCGCGCCGTGGCCACCGAATTGAGCGCAACGCCGCCGGACTTCACGTGCGTCGAAACGGTCACGCGGCTGATGCGCCACAAGCGCGGGGACGCGCATTGGAACCTGCACGATACGCTGTCGGCGGAGCTGGCCTGGACGGACGGGCAGGAAACGTACCGGAACGTCACCATCGATGGAGAGAAGGGCGAGCCGGAGAACGTACCCAGCCACTCCTGGACGATCCGCCAGTTCAGCACCGTGGTGGACGACGTCCTTTCGCTGGCGAGCGCCGCGCGGATCGAGTACCGGGGAGACGCCAGGATGGGCCAAGCCGTGATTTACGAGTACCAGATTGACGGTGAGCACTCCCACTGGTTGGTAACGGAGGGCGGGCAGGAGATTCGCCCCGCGCGCACGGGGAAGATCTGGTTCGACAAGGGAAGCACGCAGGCGTTGCGTGTCGAGTTTCGGGCATTGGAAATTCCGAAGGAGTTTCCGGCCGACACTCTGACGCTGGCGCTCGATTACGACTCCGTCACCCTAGGGTCGAAGACGTTCCTGCTTCCACAGCACGCCGAACTGGTAGGCTGCGCGCGCGTGACTGGCTGGTGCACAAAGGACAGCGTCGACTTCCGGGACTACCGGGTAGTGGCACACTGAGCCAGGGATAGCTCAGCTTATCGCGCGCGCGAGGCCGAAAGCCACGGCGGCGGCGAGGCCGCCGATGACGACAGTGCGGATGCCGCCCCGGAACGGGTGGATTCCGGTGAGGCGGCCCTTCACGTAGCCGAAGACGAAGAGGGCGATGAGCGTCACGAGCACCGAGATCCACAAACCCTGCGCCACGGTGCTGGCGGCGATGTAGGGCGACAGCGGGATCATGCCCCCGATGACGTAGGAGATGGCGATGGCGGCGGCGCTGCGCACCGCGCGGCCGGGATCGGGCGCTTCCAGGCCCAATTCGTAGCGCATCATGAAATCCACCCAGCGCTTGGGTTCCGCGCAGACGGCGGCCACCACCGGTGCGGCCTGCTCCGGGGTGAGGCCGTAGCCCTCGAACACCTCGGCCACTTCGCGCGTCTCGACGTCGGGAAGCTCTACGATCTCACGGTATTCACGCTGCTCCTCGTTGTGGTAGTGCTCGCTGTCGGTGCGCGCGGCGAGGTATCCGCCGAGTCCCATGGCGATGGAGCCGGCGGCGATTTCGGCGAGGCCGGCGATGACGACCAGCTTGGTGGATGCGACCGCGCCGGAGAGGCCCGCGGCGAGTGCGAACGGGACGGTGAGGCCGTCGGACATCCCGATCACGACGTCGCGCACGGTTTCAGTCGCGGTGAAATGGCTCTCGATATGAGGTGTATGGGGCATGGCTCTTGAAAACAGGATAGCCGCTTACTTCAAGGAGCGTAGGTAGGTGATGATCTGCCAGCGCCGTTCCGCGGGAAGGTGCGCCCAGGAGGGCATGCCGTGGCCCATGCGGCCGTTGGTGAGGGTGTGAAACATCTCCTCTGGCGAGGTGGATTGAACGGCCGGGGACCGTAGGGAGGGCGTACGGCCGTGTCCTTCGGCGGTAGGGCCATGGCATTGGGCGCAGTGGCGGGCGTAGAGTTTCGCGCCGGCGCGTACAGCGTCCGGCTTCCCTTCGTAAGGATTCCCGGCGGCCAGAAGGGCGCAAAGCAGCAGGGCCATCCTCATGAGCGCCGCCGGAACAGGCGTCCGATCTGTTCCATCTCGTAGGAAACCGTGAAGCGGACCAGAAGGCCGTGGCTGTTGCCGTTCAGGCCGAACGCGGGAGAGACCATCAACTGGGCGCCCGACGGAAGCTGCCAGGCGAGGATCGGCCCCAAGTAGTGCGAAGTTCCGGTGAGGCCGAACTGGCGCCAGGTTCCGAGTCCACCGAAGATCTCGGCTCCGACGCTGAGGTTTTCGCGGCAAAACGTGCACGGGGCCGGCGTGACCGCGAGGGCAAGCGGGCGGCTCACGCCGAAAGCATAACCGAACTCCCACGGCTCGGCGGCCAGGTTCTTCTCGGCGATCAGGTTCGTCGAGATGTCCCAGCCGCGGACGTTACTGGAGAGGATCAGCTTGGTCTCGATTTCGCGCTGGTGCTCGTGGCGCGCCTCGTCGTTGGGCTCGAGTTGGTCATCCGCCACGTCGTGCCCGACCACTTCCTTGAGACTCTTGTCCGCGCCGTTGATGTCTTCGAATTCGACGTAGAGGACCGGGTTGATGCGATGCTCGCCCATCCACGGACGGAAGCGGTTCTCGATGCGCCACCCGGTGAAGAGCGCGCCCTGACCGCCGGTGGCCTGGCCGTCCAGGTAGAATTCGGTGGTCCACCAGGTCCTGACACCGCACTCGAGTTCCATGATCGAGCTGAGGAAGTTGCTGCCCGCGACCTGATCGAAAGCGACCTCCAGGTTGCCCGGCTCCTCCATCTGCGCGCTGTAGGTGACGTAGTACGGCGCCTCGGCGGCGGGCAGGGCCGTGGCCGACAAGAGGAGCAGAGGGAAAAGCCAGTTGCAACTAAGTTGCAAGTAGAGAGGATAACACAGCTCGAAGCGAGTGCGCAGGCCGCTGATTCTACGGAGGTCGCCTCTATAAGCGCATGGTATCAGCCGGCGAGGCTGAAGGCGGCCACGGACGGCTCCTGGACCGGGCCCCGGCGGCCCGGTTGGTCCGCATCCTGCGTCCGGGCCCCGCGTGTTACGCTACTTTGTGATGCAGCTTTCCGAGGTTTTACTATCACTTGGCGAGGACACTTTTGGACAACTGGTGCGCCAGATTTCGATCGGCAAACTTAGAACGTACCAGCTCTACGAGTCGTTCAAGACGCGGGCGCACCTGGCCAAGCTCAACACCGAGAGCCTGCGCAAGGGCGTGCCCCGCTTCTGGGTTCGGCTGGGCGCGGGCGAAGAGGAGTTTGCGCGGGAGTTGGCGCAGGCCGTGCTGATCGCGCACCTGGACATGATCCGCGCGGTGCTGGACGATCTTGGAATCCCGAACCAGGATGGCTTCTTCGACAAGAACGTCGATGCCACCAAGTGCCTGACCGAGGGCTGGCAGCAGCGGGTGTACGAAAAGTTCCGCGGGACGTACCCCGAACCCGTGCTGCGCCTCTACATCAACCACCTGGGCTGGGAGCTAGGGAAGGCCGAGAAGGCGTTCGTGCCGGCCTAGGCCAAAACCAATTCTGGCCACGAATGAACACGAATGCACACGAATAAAACCTCCGCTTCCTATTCGTGTTGATTCGTGTTCATTCGTGGCCCAGTTGTTTCAGTTTGAATCCGCCTCGGTCGCGTAGTAGCCTTTGCGGGCTTGCACCTTCTGGTCCTTGTCCTTGGTCTTGATCTCGAGGCGGCGGAAGGTGCCGTCCTTCTTCGAGTTGGTGGGGAGGTAGCCGATCGCGTACTGCGTCCGCATGTCCTTCTGGATTTCCTCGAACGCCTCCGAGAGCGGATGCTTGTGACTCACGCGGAATGTCCGGCCACCGGTCTCTTCCGACATCCGCTTGAGAATCGAACCGCCGCTCGATCCCCCCAGGGTGAAGCCCCCGCCGTAGAACCCGGAGTCGTAATACTCGATGCCGTAAATAATGGCATCGGCCAACTGCGCCGCGCGCATCGCAGCGTCGATCTTCAGCCGGCTGCCTTCGTCGTTGCCGTCCGTGATCAGGACGATCACCTTGCGCCCCACCTGGCCGCGTAGCTGGTCGTGCGCCGCCAGGTACACAGCATCGTAGAGGATCGTTCCTCGCGGTGTGTAGGCCGTGGGCACCGGGCTTTCCGTGACCTGCGGCGGCGGCGCGTTCACCTTCAGCCCGTCGAGCCCGTGACGCAGCAGGCGCGCCGAGCTGGTGTAGTCCTGAAGCAATTCCGCTTCCGAGCCAAAGCTGATCAGGAATGCCAGATCCTTTTTCTGAAGGACCTGCGTGAAGAACTGGCTGGCGGCCTGTTTTTCCTCTTCGATCAAACGCTCCTGGCTTCTGCTCACGTCGACCAGCAGGCCGATCGTCAGCGGCAGGTCGGTCTCGCGCGTGAAGTACTTGATCTCTTGGGGCTTGCCGTCTTCGCTGATCTGGAAGTCGTCCTTCCCGAGGGTTCCCACCAGACCGCCTTGCTTGGTCCGCACCGTGCAAAAGACGCTGACCACGTCGACTCCGCCCTTGAAAGTCGGCTCCGGCTCCTGGGCTGCCTGGGCGGGGGCGGCTTCCTTGGCCGCGGGCGGCTGCTGGGCGGGCGAATCCACGCGCCTCCAGCCTCCGTTGGGCGGCTGCGTATCAGGCTGCTGGGCGAAACCAGCGACAGCGGCCAAGGCAAATACTGCGAGAAGACGCATAAGCTCCCTCTACCGAGATGGCATACTACTAGATGCGCGCCCCGCCGTTTCTGTTTCGCTATGCAGAAAGCATTGGACCATCTGAAGGCTTCCGACCCCGTCCTGGGACGTATCATCGACCAGACCGGGCCCTACTCGATCGAGCTTCTGGAGCCGAGTTACGAAGCGCTGGTCAAGGCCATTGTCCTCCAGCAGCTTAGCGGAAAGGTGGCCGAGGTCATTTTCAAGCGCCTGGTGGCCGCGGCCGGAAACGGGCGGCTGACCCCCGAAGCGGTGCTGCGTCTCCGTCCCGCGAAGATGCGAGCGCTCGGCCTTTCGAAGGCGAAGACCCTGTACATTCGCGAACTGGCCCGCCAGTTGGTTTCCGGCAAACTGGACCTGGCCTCGCTTACGGCGGCCTCCGACGAGCAGGTCCACGCCCGGCTGACCGCGCTCAAGGGCATCGGGCCCTGGACCGTACATATGTTCCTCATCTTCGCCCTGGGGCGTCCCGACGTGATGCCTTCCGGCGATCTGGGCATCCGCGTCGCCGTCCGCAACGTCTACGGCCTGGCCGAGATGCCGCAGCCCGGCGAAGTGGACGAGATGGCGCGCCGGTGGCAGCCTTATCGGACCGTCGCGTCGTGGTATCTGTGGCGCAGCCTGGAAGCCAAAGCGGGTTTGTAGCTCGCCGCCTCTTGCGAGAAAATGGCCTCAGGAGGGGATATGCCGTCATCAGTTTCAGGCCCGAATTTTCAGACCCGCATCGATCTTGCGCCCGAGGTGCGGCAGCATGTGATCGCGGTTCTGAATCAGCAGCTGGCGCAGACTCTGGACCTCTATACGCAGACCAAGCAGGCCCACTGGAACATCAAGGGGATCGAGTTTTTCCAGCTTCACGAGCTTTTCGACAAGGTCGCCGGGGATATCTTCGACTTCGTCGACACGCTCGCCGAACGCGTCACCGCGCTGGGCGGGTACGCCTACGGCACCGCGCGGATGGCGGCGGCGAATTCCAGCCTGCCGGAGTATCCGAAGGAGGCCATCGACGGCCGGCAGCACCTGGAAGTGCTCATCGACCGTTGGGCGCGCTACGCGGCGTCGAACCGCAAAGCGCTCGATGAGGCTCAGAACGAGGGCGACGCCGCGACCGCGGACGTCTATACCGAAGTCGCGCGCTCGGCCGACAAAGCCCTGTGGTTCCTCGAAGCGCACCTGCAAGCGGCAACGCAGCGGGCATCCTAACGGCCGCGAGGCACCGAAGCGCGCGCGTCAGCAAGCGGGGGCAGGTGCCAAAAAAGCTTCCCCAGGCCTGGGGCATCCGCGTATAATGGCGGCATCTATGCCCACCAGCCCAAATGCCGCCGCCCAAGTTCCGGCCCAGCCCATGAGTGAGGCGGGCCGCCTCGTCAACGTAATCATCGACCCAAAGCCGGCTTTCGCGGACATCGCGGCGCGGCCGAGCTTCTGGGTTCCCATGGTCCTGGTCACGCTGTGCGTCCTCGGATACCTGCTCGCCTTCTCCAGCCATGTCGGATGGGAGCACTTCCTGCGCCAGCAGTTCGAGAACTCGTCGAGAGCGCAAAACATGGCCCCTGAGGATCGCGAGCGCGCCATCCAGATGCAGCTCAAGTTCGCTCCGGCGTTCGGAACCGTGATACCGGTCATCATCACCCCGGTTCTGATGCTGATCACGGCGGGCGTGCTGCTCTTCGTGTTCAACAACATGTTCGGCGCCACGGCGCAGTACCGGCAGGCGCTGGCGGTAGCCGCCTACGCGTCTCTGCCGCGCGTGCTGGCTACGGCTGGGGCGGTTGCGGTGATGTTCCTCAAGGATCCGACGGACTTCGATTTGAAGAACCCGGCCGGTTACAACCTGGGCTTCTACGTGGATCCGCACTCGGTGCCGGCCTGGCTCCACAGTCTCTTGACGAGCATTGACGTATTCACGATCTGGGTGCTGCTGCTGCTGGCGGCCGGAATGGCGGCCGTCACCCGCAAGCCCTTTAAGAGCGCGCTCACAGGCGTGCTGGTCCCGTGGGCGGTCATAGTGCTCATCGGCATGGCCTGGGCCGCGATCTTCGGCTACTAGGTCTCTGACCGTGTGATCCGTTTCGTCCGCTTGCTGACGCGCGCGGTTCCGTGCTGGCGCCGCGACCGTGTGATCCGTTTCGGTCCGCCTGCGTGCTGGCACCGAACCGCGACCGTGAGGGAGCGGACCCGGCGGTCACAACACCGGCCCTAGCCCTTCAGGATCTCGCGCGCCGCGTTGTATCCCGGCGCGCCCATGACGCCGCCGCCGGGGTGCGTGCCGGAGCCGCACAGATAAAGGTTCCGGACGGGCGTCCGGTAGCGCGCCCATCCCGCCAGCGGGCGCATGACGAACATCTGGTCAAGGCTCATCTCGCCGTGGAAGATGTTGCCGCCGGTCAGCCCGAACCGGCGCTCCAGATCGAGAGGCGACAGCACCTGCACCCGATCCACGATGGAGTGGATGTTGGGCGCGTACTCGGCGATCAGATCGATCACGTGCCGCCCGTAGGGCTCACGCAACTCGTCCCAACTGCCCTCGCGCAGCGTGTAGGGGGCGTACTGCAGGAACACGCCCATGACGTGCTTGCCCGGCGGCGCGAGCGAGGGGTCGTACATGGTGGGGACTGTCAGTTCGAGCAGCGGGCGCTCGGAGGGCCGGCCGTACTTAGCGTCGTCCCAGGCCCGCTCCACATACTCGATCGAAGGGCAGATGTGCATCGTGGCGCGGTGCTGCGGCCCCGGCGCACCGGGCAGGGCGCGGAACTCCGGCAGACCGGAGAGCGCCAGGTTCATCTTCAGCGAGGTGCCTTCGGACCGGTAGTGCCGGATGGCCTTCACGAAATCCGGATCGAGCTCCGTCTCGTCCACCAGGCCGAGGAAAGTGCGGCGCGGGTCGAGGTTCGAAATCACTAGCGAGGACTCGATCCGCTCGCCGCCCGCGAGCACGACTCCGCGCGCGCGGCCCTCGCGTATATCGATCCTCTCCACCACGGCGTTGGTGCGGATCTCGGCGCCTGCCGCGCGTGCCGCGGCGGCGATGGCCTCGCTGACCGTGCCCATTCCGCCCCGCACGAAGCCCCACAGCCCGCGATGGCCGGCCACGCCGCCCATGCAGTGGTGCAGCAGGATGTAGGCGGTGCCGGGCGAGCGCGGTCCCCCGTTGGCGCCGATGACGCCGTCGGTGGCCAGCGTCACCTTCAGCTCACTCGATTCGAACCATTCGTCGAGGAAGTCCGCGGCGCTCTGGGTGAAGATCTTGACCAGTGCGACCAGGTCGCGGCGAGCGAGGCCGTAGACCCGCGCGCCCAGCTTCAGGTACTCGATCAGGTCCAACGCCCCTTGCGGCGGAAACCGGGGCGGAGTGGTCAGGAGCAGGGCCTCAGCCACTCGCGCCAGCCGCTCGATGTGGTCCTCGTAGGCTGGATAAGCCTCGGCGTCGCGAGCGGAGAACTTGCGGATCTCTTCGAGTGTTTTGCCGCGATCCTGCCACATGAAGAAGTGGCGGCCGTCCGGAAAGGCGGAGAAGAAGGCGGGGTCCTTGGCGTCCACCTGGTAGCCATGGCGCTGGAGGTTCAGTTCCCGCACGATCCGTTCCTGCATGAGGCTGACCAGATAGGCCCCGGTGGATATGCGGTAGCCGGGCCAGACCTCTTCCGTGACCGCGCAGCCGCCCACCATCTCGCGCCGCTCCAGCACGAGCACCGTTCGGCCGGCGCGCGCCAGATACGCGGCGCACACCAGACCGTTATGTCCAGCTCCAACGATGACCGCTTCGTAGTTGCGCGCCATAGCGCAAGCCCCTATCTCACCGCGTGCAGGATCGGCCGTTCGAAGGCGAACCCCGAGGGCCGCAGACAGCCCGAATTGGTGCCTGCCTCGAACACGTCGCGAAAGCCCAACTTCTTCAGCAGTTGCACCAGGCAGGGCTGATTGGGCCACCACCAGGAAACCTCGTCCGACGCCGGCTCGTCCCCGCCCACGTACAGCATCGCGGGTTTTCCATCCGCGCACTCGGGCATAACCTGCGAGAGGATCAAAGTGTTCCGGCACAGCGGCGCCACCGCGGCCAGCGCCTGGAGCGGGTTCAGCGTGTGCACCAGGATGTCGCCCAGGAACACGTAGTCGAAGCCCGCGGCGCCGAGCAGAGCGGGCGAGAGGTCGTAAACGCTGGCATAGCAACGCTCGACCTTCGAGCCGAGCAAACCCCGGCAGAACTCGAACGGGCCCTTCAGAAGGTAGAAATACAGCTCCTCGGCCGTGTACGGCTTGAGGTACCCGTCGAGGCCGGCTACGTTCCGCGGCGCGATCATCTGCCCGATCTTGCCGATCGCCTGCTCCGGGCCCTGTCCCGGAAAACGATCGAGCGCCTCGAGCGAGGGCAGTTCCACGGAAACAACCCTAGCGCCGCGCCTCTCGAACTCGAAGGCGAAGAAGCCCGTCGCGGAGCCGACATCGAGGACCGTCGCCCCTCGCATGTCCTCGGGAAACCGAAAAGCCTGGACCGTCGCTCTGAAGTCGTACAGCCCCGGCGTGACCAGCCCGTGAGGCAGGTCAACGGAGTGATACCAGTAGTACTTGTCGATGTCCGCAAACCCCAGCGACCGCGCTCGCTGGTTGAACTGCTCGACCGCCCTCAGGAAGTCTGCCGCGAATTCTTGCCGATCCGTTTCCGCCATGGGAGAAAACCACGATACCACCCGCGGCGTTGCATCAGCTCTGGACTGCCTGAAGCCGAGGGCCGACCTCGCGCCGGCAGCTGCTGGCCTCCCCGGGCTAGGACGGAATTCCGCGACTAAATCCTCAATCTTCTCAGCAGGCCTGATTTTGCGCCGGTTGTCTTTGCGCCAGCGCAAACAGATGTGCGGGCACTACGGCAATAATATATACAGACCTTCATCATGCGCTGGGTGTGCTCTGACGATGAAGGTGTTTTCTGACAAACGAAACCGGCTCGTGAGACAAGGGGTATGTCTAAGCTTCAAACGCTGGGGATTCTGTCGATAGTTGTGGGCGCGCTGAGCCTGCCTGCCTACGCGGACAAGGGCAAGGACGCCTATAACAAGGGCGTCAAGGCGCAGCGTCAGGATAACTTCGAGGCGGCCTACGGATTCTACAAGGAAGCGTACGCGCTTACTCCTGGGAATTCGAAGTACATGGCCGCCTTTCTGCACATGCGCTTCAACGTTGCCAACGAGCACGTGCACACAGGCCAGATCCTGCGCAGCACCGGCTCCCTCACCCAGGCGCTGGCGGAATTCCAGCGCGCGATCGAGATCGACACGTCGAGCTTCATCGCACAGCAGGAACTGCGACGCACGGCCGACATGATCCGAAGGCAGGAGTTGCAGAAGTCCGCGCCTAAGATCGAACCGTCGCAGAAGCTCGGCGAAGAGCTGGCCGGCTCGCTGGCCCTGCGCCCTCTCTCTAAAGCTCCCATCACCTTGCGCATGACCGCGAACGCGGACGTGGCCTACAAGACCATCTGCAAGCTGGCGGGACTCAACGTGCTCATCGATCCCGAGTACCGGCCCCAGAAAATGACGGTCGAGCTCAACGATGTGACGCTGTCGGAGGCGCTGGACATGGTTCGCCTCCAGTCGAAGACGTTCTGGCGTCCCGTGTCGGCGAACACGATTTTCGTCGCCGCCGATTCGCCCGGGAAGCGCAAAGAGCTGGAGCAGAACGTCATGCGGACGTTCTATCTTCGGAATCTCTCCACGCCGGCGCAACTCACCGAGGCGGCCAACGTGGTGCGCCAGATCCTGGATGTCAGCCGCGTGCAACTCCTCCAGGACCAGGACGCTTTGATTGTGCGCGCCACGCCCGACCAGATGGTCCTCGCCGAGAGGCTGCTGGCCGACATCGACCAGCCCAAGTCCGAAGTGGTGATCGATATAGCGGTCATGCAGGTCAGCCGCGACCGGATTCGTAAACTCGGGAGTACCCTGCCTACCACCTTCAGTATGGGCTACCTTCCGGGCGCCACGGCAACAAGCGGCGGCGCCGGCGGATACACGGCGAGTATCGGTAGTTTCGCGGTGAGCATTCCAAGCGGTTCGTTTACGGCACTGGCGAGCGACGGCAACACCAAGATCCTGCAAAGCCCCGAGATCCGGGCCCTGAACGACGAGAAGGCTACGCTCCGCATAGGCGACCGCGTGCCGATCGCCACGGGATCGTTCGCGGCCGGGACGATCGGTGCCGGCAGCATCAGTCCGCTGGTCAGCACGCAATTCCAGTATCTCGACGTCGGCGTGAATATCGACATCACGCCGCATATCCATGAGCATGAAGTCACCCTGAAGATGGCCCTTGAGATATCCTCGGTAACCGGACAGCAGGACATAGGGGGGATCACTCAGCCGACGATTGGCCAGCGCCGGATCGAGCATGAGACCCGGCTGGCCGATGGCGAGGTCAACCTGCTGGGCGGCATCCTTGAGGACACGGAAACCCAGTCCTTAAGCGGCTATCCCTGGATCAACAAGATCCCTCTCCTCAAGTACCTGTTTGGGCAAGATAGCAGACAGCACACGGAAACCGAAATCGTGTTTGCCATCACCCCCCACATCATAAGGTCGCAGGTGGTGACCGAGGAGAGCGCGCAGGCCATCTCCATCGGTACGGGCAACTCGATCGAACTGCGCCGCAAGGAACCGGCGCCGGCGGCAGCCTCAGCCCAGGCCGCGCAGACGCCCCAGCCCGCCGGGCAGGGTGCGTCACGTCCGGCCGTGGCCGCGCAGCCTGGTCAGCAAACGAAGCCCGTCGCTCCCTGATGAGCCGCGCGACGCACATCGCGGCCTCTGCCAGCATGCGTCGCGTGCACGGCTTCTGCGTCCTATCGTCCCGTGGGACTAGTACTTTTTTTCCGTTGCCAGGCCCCAAAAAAGTACTTGCATCGCAACGAAACCTATGTTAAAAATCGTTAAGACCCCGAAAAATACTGGGATTGAGTGACGCTCGGTAAGCCAAGCGTTACCTTGCCACCGCGGTGGATGTGGCCGGGCCACCAGTGTGCGGAGGCTTGCGCGACCTGTCCGGCATCGGGGTCGGCTTGACGAAGTCGAGAAGATAAAGCGGCGGGCCGCACGAAGGTGACGACAGCTATGGCGGGATTTGCGAACAGTCCGCGTCTTCAAGATGACTCTTTCCGTTCCCGGCCTGACGGCCCGGACCGTCCGACCATTGTTTACCGCAATGGAGGCGACCTCAATGTTGGCGCTGCGGCGGCTCGTCCTCCGCTCTTCTCCGGTATTTCGGGCAGCGACTATGCCGCCGTCTCTGCCGCCGCGCGGGCCAAGGAGTTTGCCCGCGGCGAGATGCTGTATTTCGAGGGTGACCCCGTACGGCAGGTCCTGCTGCTAACCTCGGGCTTCGTGAAGATCACGCAGCTTGGACTAGGAGGGGCGGAAGTCATCCTCCGGCTCGGCGCGTCCGGTGACGTCATTGGCGCCGGTGACCTCTTCACCATTGGAAAGCACCGCACCACGGCGGAGGCGTTCCGGTTGTGCCGCGGCCTGGTTTGGGATGCTGTCACTTTCAAGGCGCTGGTGGACCGGTTTCCGGTTCTGCATCAGAACATGGTTCGAATTCTCGACGGCCACCTGCTGGAACTCGAACAGCGGTTCCGCGAGGTGGCGACCGAGAGAGTCGGCCCCCGGGTCGCCCGTCAGCTCATGCGGCTGCACGACAAGATAGGCTTGGCGGTCAATGGCGTGATCGAGATCGGCCTTTCGCGCGAAGAACTGGCGCAGATGACCGGCACGACGTTGTTCACGATCAGCCGGCTGCTCTCGGCCTGGGAGGCGCGAGGGATGGTACGGCCTCGCCGTGAGGCCGTTACGATTTGCGACATCGAGTCGCTGCGCGCGGTATCCGAAGAGAGCTAAAGGCCGTGCAGGCGGCAGCACCGAACCACGAGCGTGAGCAACTGGACCGCCGGGTTTTCCAGCGTCGGCCTGCCGGATTTGCGCGGGCGCAAAGACACATCCTTTCCGGCGCGTCCATGATTGGATTGGGTCATACATTGGATTGAGTCATACGCGCGAATGGTACGGATTCTCCACGACGCCGAACCCGTGCGGCTGTCGCCGTCATCCAATGGGAGAAGGCCTGAAATACCTTTAACCAGCGCTTGGTTTTGATCCGGGACAAGAGGGGGCAAGCCAGATGCGGCGGATAATTCTCGCGGTGGTGGTGGTTGCGGCAATGGCCGCGTCTTACGGACTCGGCCGGCGCTATGCCCAATCGCAGATCGGCAGTCAGGCCGGGCGGCGTGTGCTCTACTACGTCGACCCCATGCATCCCTCCTACAAATCCGACAAGCCCGGCATCGCCCCCGATTGCGGCATGCAGCTTGAGCCGGTCTATGCCGACGGCGCCGCGAGCGGAGCGCCATCTTCGCCCCTGGCGCAATTGCCCGTGGGAGCGGTCGGCATCGACGGTCGCTACCCAACGACTGTTGGGGATACGGGTCGCCGCGGTCGAGAAAAGCGGTGCCACGCGCCTCATTAGCGTCGTGGGCCGTGTGGCTCCGGAGGACACGCGAGTGTACAGGGTCAACTCCGGCGTGGACGGATTCATTCGAGAAACCTACGACGATTCCGTGGGAACCGAGGTCAAGAAGGACCAGAAGCTGGCGAGCTACTATTCGCCCGACTTCCTGGCTGTGGCCTCCGGCTTCCTGGCCGCCAGCGAGCGCGTGCCGGGTTCCACCGGCGGCGATGGGAATCGGACCATTCCATTTCCCGGCACGGTGAACAGGCAGGGCGTAAGCAGTCTTCAGGGCTATTCCGATCGCCTGCGCAACCTGGGCATGAGCGACGTCCAGATCAAGCAGATCGCCGATACCCGCCAGCTTCCGGACAGTATCGACGTGTTCGCGCCAGCGGACGGGTTCATCCTCGCCAGAGAACATTTCGCCAGGACAGCACTTCGATCGCAGCGTGGAGTTCTACCGCATCGCGGATCTGAGCAAGGTGTGGGTGATCGCCGAAGTTTACGAACAGGAGGCGCCCTATCTGCGCCCGGGCGCCACGGCGCTGGATCACCTTGCGCGAGCAAGGACGCCAGCTGCTCCGCGCGCATTACCGACAGCCTGCCGCAATCCGAGACCGGCGGCGGGACCGTCAAGCTCCGCCTCGAAGTCGACAATCCGGACTTCCTCTTGCGGCCCGAAATGCTGGTTGATGTCGAGTTGCCGGTCCGCCTGCCGCCCGCGGTCACGGTGCCGCTGGACGCGCTAGTCGATTCCGGAGCGCGCGCCCGTGTTTACGTCGAGCGCGGCGAAGGCGTCTTCGAGCCGCGCGAGGTCGAAACCGGATGGCGTTTCGGCGAGCGGGTCGAGATCCGGCACGGGGTTCAGCCCGGCGAGCGCGTCGTTGTTGCGGCCACGTTTCTGGTCGATTCGGAGAGCCGGTTGAAAGCTCCGTCGTCCGGCTCCTGCGCACGCCGCGGACAAGCCTATGCGGCATGGCCCAGCAGCGTGGCCAGCGGCAAAGACGGTGAAGGATCCGAACTGCGGCATGCCGGTGGATCCGGGCAAGGCGACGGCTTCCGGGCAACACGCTCGCCTATCGCGGTACCACCTACTACTTCTGCTCCGCGACAGTGCAAGAAGACGTTTCGAGAACGACCCCGCCGGCTCAGCCAGCAGGCGCCCGGGAGTTCACGACGATGATTAACCGCATCATCGACTTCTCCGTCGAGCACAAGCTCGCCGTCCTGGCCGTGATCGCCGTTGCTTGCATCGCGCGGCTGGTGGGCCATGGTCAATCGCTGCCGCTGGATGCCACGCCCGACCTGAGCGACACACAAGTCATCATCTTATTCGCACTGGGACCGCAGTCCGGACATCGTCGAGGATCAGGTCACCTACCCGATCGTCACCGCCATGCTGGGCGCGCCGCGCGTGAAAACGGTGCGCGGCTTCTCCGATTTCGGCTACTCCTACGTCTACGTCGTCTTTGAGGACGGAACCGATCTGTACTGGGCGCGCTCGCGAATCATGGAGTATCTCTCCAGCGTCCTTCCGCGACTGCCCGAAGGGGTGAAGACCGAACTCGGCCCCGATGCCACGGCTTTGGGGTGGATCTATCAGTACGCGCTGGTGGACACATCCGGCAAGCACAGCCTCGCCGATCTGCGCTCGTATCAGGACTGGTATTTGCGCTATTACCTGCGCTCGGTGCCCGGCGTGGCCGAGGTCGCGCCCATCGGCGGCTACACCCGCCAGTACCAGGTGAACCTCGATCCGAACCGGCTGCGGGCCTACGGCATCCCGGTGAGCCGCGTGGTCGAGGCGGTGCGCGGCGGCAACAACGAATCCAGCGGGCGGCTGCTTGAATTCGGCGGCACCGAGTACATGGTTCGCGGCCGCGGCTATGCGCGCATCGCTCGAGGATTTCGAAAACATCCCGCTAAGCGTTACCGACACCGGCTCGCAGATCCGCATCAAGGACGTCGGCCAGGTGGTGCTGGGGCCCGACCTGCGGCGCGGTCTTGCGGACCTGGATGGCACGGGCGAAGTGGTCTCCGGCATCGTCGTCATGCGCAACGGCGCAGAACGCGCTGGACGTGATCGACCGGGTCAAGGCCAAGATCAAAGAGGTAGAGCCCGGATTCCCGGCCGGCGTCAAACTCGTTCCCGTCTACGACCGCTCGGAACTCATCCACAACACCATCGGCACCGTGAAGACCACCATCCTCGAGGTGGTGATCACCGTCGTGCTGATCATTCTGGTATTCCTGTGGCACTTCCCCAGTGCGGCCATCCCCATCGCGACCATGCCGATCGCGGTGTTGCTGGCCTTCATCCCGTTCCACATGATGGGCATCAGCGCGAACATCATGTCGCTGGCCGGAGTGGCCATCGCGTTCAGCGAACTGGTGGACGCTTCGATCGTGGTGGTCGAGCAGACTCACAAGAAACTCGACCAGTGGCAGAAGGCGGGCAGCGTCGGCGACTGCCGCCCGGTCGTGATTTCCGCGATCAAGGAAGTTGCTGGGCCGACTTTCTTCTCCCTGCTGGTGATCGCCGTCTCCTTCCTCCCGGTGCTGACGCTCCAGGATCAGGAAGGCCGGATGTTCCGGCCGCTGGCTTACACCAAGACGCTGACCATGCTTGTGGCCGCGCTCCTGGCGATCACGCTGGATCCCGCGTTGCGTCTTCTGCTGACCCGCGTCGAGCGCTTCGACTTCCGGCCGCGATGGCTCTGCCGGCTTGCGAATGCCGTCCTGGTCGGCCAGGTGAAGTCCGAAGACCGCCATCCCATCAGCCGGCGGCTGATCGGTGTGTACGAGCCGGTAGTCCGATGGACGCTGCGCTGGAAATGGCTGGTCATCGGCGCGGCGGTGGCCGTGGTGCTCGTCACCATACCCGTGTTCACGCACCTGGGCTCGGAGGCCATGCCCCCGCTCGACGAGGGCTCGATCATGTACATGCCCACGACTCTGCCGGGCATTTCCATCCGTCAGGCGGAGCAGTTGCTCCAGGTCAGCGACCGCGTTATACGGCAATTTCCGGAAGTGGACCAGTGTGCTTGGCAAAGCGGGGCGCGCGGAGACGGCCACCGATCCCGCTCCCCTCTCGATGCTCGAAACGGTAATCGTCCTGAAGCCACGCTCGGCGTGGCGGCACGTGGATACGTGGTATTCCTCGTGGGCGCCGGAGTGGGCCAAGGCCGTCTTCCGTCACGTCACTCCCGATACGCTCTCGACCGAGGACCTGGTCGGCCAGATGAACGCCGCGCTGAAACTCCCCGGTGTTAGCAATGCGTGGACCATGCCCATCCGAGGGCGAATCGACATGCTGACCACCGGCATCCGGACTCCGGTCGGGCTGAAGATTCAAGGCGCGGACTTGCAGCAGATCCAGCAAATCGGCGCCGAAGTCGAATCGTTGCTGAAGACCACGCCGGGGACGCGCACGGTGCTCGCGGAGCGCACGGCAGAGGGCTACTTCCTCGATCTGCAATGGGACCGCGAGCAACTGGCGCGCTACGGTGTCAGCGTCGAAGACGCGCAGAGAGTGGTTGAGAATGCGATTGGCGGCGACAACGTGAGCACGGTCGTGCAGGGTCCGGAGCGTTATCAGGTGAACGTTCGGTACCTGCGCGATTTCCGCAGCGACCTCGCATCGCTCGGCCGCATTCCGGTCCCGGCGGGTGGCCAGAAAGAAGTGCCCCTGAGCGATCTGGCGAAGATCGGCATCGCCACCGGACCGGCCATGATCCGCAACGAGAACGGCCTGCTCGACGGGATACGTTTACGTGGACATCGTCGGCCGCGATCCGGAAAGCTACATCAACGACGCGAATCAGTTGCTGCGCGACCGCTTGAAATTGCCCGCCGGCTACTCGGTCGCCTGGAGTGGCCAGTATGAGGCCATGCAGCGCGTGAAGGAGCGGCTGAAGCTGGTGGTGCCGGTCACGCTTCTCCTGGTGTGTCTGCTTCTGTACATCAACACCGGGTCGGCTGCCAAGACGGCTATCGTTTTGCTGGCCGTGCCTTTTTCCGCCGTGGGCGCGATCTGGTTTCTGTACGCGGCCGGCTACAACATGAGCGTCGCCGTGTGGGTGGGGTTGATTGCCCTGCTGGGGATCGATGCCGAGACCGGCGTCTTCATGCTGCTCTACCTGGACCTGGCCTATGACGGACGCCAAGCGCGACGGCCGCCTGCAAGACGCTCGCCGACCTGCACGAAGCCATCGTGAACGGCGCCGCGAAGCGCCTGCGGCCGAAGTTCATGACGTTTGCCACCACCTGCATCGGCCTGTTTCCCATCATGTGGGCGACCGGCGCCGGTTCCGACGTCATGAAGCGGATCGCCGCGCCCATGGTCGGCGGCATTTTCACTTCCTTCCTCCTCGAGTTGCTGGTGTATCCGGCGATCTACCTGGTCTGGAGGGGGCGCTCCTATCCGAAGAGTGTGAAGGCGGCCAGCGGTCTTCAGTCGTTGCAGTTGCAGCCGGACGCGGTGCCGGCAGGGTCGATCGAGAGGTGAACGAACATGCCAAAGGACAGAGCTGACAACGGCGGCGCGATGGCGAGGCCCGGGTTCTATCGGCTGGGCATAGGGGCCGCGGGCTGCGCTGTGGCGCTTCTCCTCTGCGCCACGGCCGGTGCTCAGGAACCGGCCCCGGCCACGGTCGCGGAATCGGCCGCGCCAGACGCTCCTCCCGCTCCTCCGACGATCTCTTACAAAGGCGGACAGCTCAAGATCGATGCCGTCGGCTCCACGCTGGCGGACATCCTGACGAAGGTGGCCGCGCTCACGGGCATGAAGATCGATGTTCCTCCCGCGGCGAACACCGCGCGGATGGCTGTGGTTCAATTGGGACCGGGCCCGGCCCGCGAGGTGCTTGCGTCGCTGCTGAGTGACTCCAATGTCGACTATTTGATTCAGGCTTCCGACACCGATCCCGCGAAAGTGCAGAGCGTCCTGGTAATGGTGCGGGAGAAGAAAGGCGCCAAGGCCGAGGAAGTGGCGCGCGCCGCAGTCCGCAGTCCGTTCGCGAGGCGCGGAATGCGGCAGCCCTCCCAACAGGAGGAAACGCAGCCGCCCGAAGACAGTCCCCAGCCGGAGAACGTAGGCGTGGAGCCGAGCGCGGCAACTCCAACGGAGCCTGATGCCGCCGAGGCTCCGCCAGCGGACCCTGGGCCATCCAGGCCACCGTTGCCATCGCAGCAGCCTGGGCTGCTCAATGGTGCAAAGATTGCCCCGCAACAAGTTCCTGCGTCACTTGACTCCCAGGCCGTCACCCAGACGTTACAGCAGATGTACCAGCAGAGGATCCAACTGAACCAGCAGGACCACCAGGCGTCGCCCCAGACGATGGCGCCCAACCCGCATTGAGTTGCTCGACCGCTCGGCCCGCAACTTGCCGATCGACGCCGCACCCAACCGAGTTGCTCGAACCGCTCTCGCCCCTACCTGCCGGTGAGCGCTCCGCCAAACCGAGTTGCTCGAACCGCTCTCGCCCCTACCTGCCGGTGAACGCCGCACCCGACCCGCACTACGTTGCTCGAACCGCTCTCGCCCGCAACCTGCCGATTGAAGCCGCACCCAACCCGCACTACGCTGCTCGAACCCCTCTCGCCCTACTTGCCGGTGGGCGCCGGGGCTGATTTCTCGAGCTTCTTGCGGTTGTAATCCTGGATGATCCGCGCGACGTAAGCATAAGTCTCTGGGAAGGGAGGAATCCCACCGAACTCCGCCACGCGCTGCGGGCCCGCATTGTAGGCTGCCAGCGCCTTCACTGCGTCGCCGTCATAGCGGTCCAGCAATTGGCGCAGGTATCTGGTTCCCCCCTCCAGGTTCGAAGCGGGGTCGAGCACGTCCGTCACGCCCAGCGCAGCTGCCGTATGCGGCATCAGCTGCATGAGCCCTTGAGCGCCCTTGGGCGAGGTGGCGGTCGGAATGAAGCCACTCTCGGCTTTCACCACGCTGGCAACGAAATCCGGATCGAGCCCCTGTCGCCAGGCTGCGCCGGCAATTAGTTTCTCGAGCGGATCCCGTGCCGTTGTCTTCGGCGGACCGGTCTGCGGAGGCGTGGGCGGAGCCGCGTTGGGTATCGCTTCGTGGGCAACGATCTCGCCGCTGCCGACTTCTATGTAGCCGGAGCCCGTGTCGGCGCAGAGCCACAGTCGCGTGGTTTGGCCCGCAACCTCGCTCCGCGCATATTGAATCGTGAAACCGTTGCGCAGCAGGGCGATCTGGCACGCTTCTGTCCTTGGCCCACTGTCCGCGGCGCGCGTGACCGAGGCGAGTGACACGGCAAGGACAAAGAGTGTAGAAGGCTTGGACATAGTTACACGTATCCCAAGGCCGAGGGAAACCTCACTGACCAGCGTGCCACTGGACGTCCCGCGTGTCGTTGCAGCTGCGCAAAGAGTGGGCAGCTACCTTGCCCAGGCCACGGTTCTCGATGGGGCTGTCTCCCCTACGCGGCGGCGACGGGCCGGCGCCACCGGATCTTCTGGCCAGGTCCGGAATTCGATGCATCGCCCTTTTCGAGGCCGGCATCTACGACGTTAGGACGGTCAGCGTTCGCCGATGGGATATGAGAGTCTGGCAGGGGGCACCGATGCTAGCCATCGCGCTGGTTCCAGGGCGCGACACGCCGGAGCAGCGCCGCTGCCACTGGCGGAGTCTCGCCAGCGTCTCCCTTCACTGGCATTGGACCCCGATCCCGGCGCGGGGTTTGGAATCTAACCTGCTGACTTGTTGCCCAAAACTTGGGCCGTACACTCAACTATGACTCAGAGGTCTGCTCGCATTCTGGGAATCGTGCTCGCGGGGTCGGTCGGCGTCCTGTTGTTCTATCTCGGCGCGAGTGCGGTGTCGCGCTCGAAGCGTAAGTCGGTCAACGCAAAACCGGCCGCGTCTGCAACGGCCGCGGTGCCGAACGACCACGAAGCCAAGATGTTGGCGGAGGAACTGAAGCGCAAGCCTGGGCACGTCCCGGTGCTGTTCCGCCTGGCGCAGCTTTCGGAAGAATCGGGCCATCCGCAGGACGCGGCGCGCTACTTGCGCGAAGCCGTCAAACAAGAGCCCGATAACGCGGACGCGCGGCTCGAGTTGGGCAAGGTTCTTTTCGAGACCGGCGACGTTGGTGGCGCCCTCGAACAGACGAAGAAGATCCTCGACAAGCAGCCGGATCAGGCCGACGCGCTGTATAACCTGGGTGCGCTATATGCAAACCTAGGCAACACCGATCTTGCGCGCCAGTACTGGCAGCGCCTGGTCCAGTCCAGTCCCGATTCCGAGAGCGGGAAGCGGGCCAAGGAGTCGCTGAGCCGGCTCGTGGCGCAGGCCCGTTGAGGAGCGCAATAGTCCGGGCTGGCTAGTAAACTTTACCGGATCGGGTTACGAGATTACATCGTTGGGGGTAGTCCAGCAGGGCCCAAGTTAGCGTTGCATGTAAAAAACATGTCTTTATAAATTGGCTTCTTACGTGCTCCGAGGGCAGCACTTGGCATGAAGGGATGCGAGTTCTGTTCGCAGGGTATGGGAAGTACTCAGATGGGGGATGTGAGTGCGGAGGCAGATGGCGCTGGTGCGGCTAGCCGTGTTAGGTGGACTGGTTTCCGGCTTGGCGTGTGCGCAGTTTTCCCCCGGGCCGCTGTCCAAGGCGCACCATTCTCTGGACGGGCCAGCGCATTGCACGACGTGCCACGTGCTCGGGGCTGGAAAAACGAAGTTCAATTGCCTGGGCTGTCATACGGAGATCCGAACCCGTCTGGCCGAACGGCGCGGCTATCACGCGACCTTGGTGAAACAGATCGGCGACCAGAGTAGTTGCGTGAAATGCCACTCGGAACATAACGGTGAGGTGTTCGTGCCCATTCGGTGGGATGTGGATGTAGACCAGTTCGATCATCGCCAGGCCGGCTACCCTCTCGAGGGGGGGCACCGCGGACTGACCTGCCAGAAATGCCACTCGCCCGAGCACATCCCGGCCGCCGAGCGCCTCAAGATCAAGATGAAGGACATGCGCCGCACCTACCTGGGGCTCACGACGGCCTGCCTCACCTGCCATCCCGATGAGCACCGTGGCCAACTCCCCGACTGCCAGCGCTGCCACGGATTCGTCAAGTGGAAGCCGGCGGATGGATTCGATCATGCCAAGGCGAAGTTCCAACTCACCGGCGCGCACGAAAAGGTTGTGTGCAGCAAGTGCCATGCGAAGCAGGAGGAGGGGCCGAAGCCGTTCGTGAAGTACGTCGGCATCGCCTTTTCGTCCTGCGCGCCGTGCCACAGCGACCCGCACCACGGCGCCTTCGCGGCTGCCTGTCAGTCCTGCCACAACGATGTGACATGGAAGCAGGTGCGAACGGCCGAGAATTTCGACCATTCGAAAACCAAGTTCCCTCTCGACGGCAAGCACGCCGAAGTGACCTGCGGCAAATGTCATAAAACCGCCAACTACAAGGAGCCTGTTGCCCACGCGAAGTGCGTCGACTGCCACATCCAGGATCCACACCACGGACAATTCGTCGCCCGCGCCGGCGGCATCGAGTGCGGAGGGTGTCACAACGCGCAGGGATGGAAGCCTACCACTTTCGTTGCGGCGCGCCACTCCGAGTCGCGCTATCCGTTGGCCGGGCTCCACGCCACCGTAGCCTGCGCGAAGTGCCACATTCCCAAGGGCGCTGACACGGTGTATAGGGTTGCCTTCGAGCACTGCACGGACTGTCACCAGGACATCCACCTCGCCCAGTTCAAGGCCGCGCCGTATTTCAATCAGTGCGAGCAGTGCCACACGGTGGGAGGATTCCGTCCCTCCACCTTCACTCTGGCACGCCACCAGAAGTCCGACTATCCGTTGCAGGGCTCTCACACCGCCGTCCCCTGCGGCGAATGCCATGACCAGGAAGGCGCCCGGCATCCGGCGGCGGGAAAATTCCGGTATACGGACCGCGCCTGTACGGCTTGCCACCAGGATCCGCATCAAGGCCAGTTCCGCGAGCTCATGGCGGTGATGCGGTCGGGCCGGACTCCGCAAGGTTGTGAGACCTGCCACACCATGCGGTCCTGGCACGATCTGACACGCTTCGACCACTCCACAACCTCGTTCAAGCTGGTGGGGACGCACCGCGGAGTAGCCTGCGCGGACTGTCACAAGCCGGCCGCTCCCAGCCTCGGCATCAAGAGCGTGGTCTACAAAAGCGCCCCGCCGGCTTGCCGCGGCTGCCACGAAGACGTACACGGGGGGCAGTTCGCCTCCTATGAAGCCTCCGGCGGCTGCGCCCGCTGCCACGGCGTCAACAAGTGGACACCGACCAGTTTCGATCACGACCGGGATACCGATTACAAGCTGGCCGGTGCCCACAGCGACGTGGCGTGTAAGCTCTGCCACACCACTCGGCGAGAGCTAAAGGGAAAACTGGTGGTCTTTTACAACGCCACCCCGCGTGAGTGTACGAGTTGCCATGGACCCAACATTGCCAAGAACTAGATTCATGGCTGTTGCGACGGCCAGCCCCTTGCCGGTAGCCGCGTTCGCGTTGCTGATCGTCAGCGCCGTGCCGTCGACGCTCGGTGCGCAGACCTTCGAGCGCGGTCCCGCGCATAGCCCGCACGGGCCGCTCACGATTCCGTGTTCGAGTTGCCACACGGAAAAGAACTGGAAGACGATGCGGGCGGTCCCCGAGTTCAATCACAATACGCAGACCAGCTACCCGCTGCGCGGCATGCACGAAGGCGTCAAGTGCTCCCTGTGCCACAGCAAACTGGTCTTCAAGCAGACCAGCACGCGTTGCGCGGATTGCCACGCCGACATTCACCGCCGCCAGTTCGGCGCCGATTGCGCGCAGTGCCACACGGTCAAGGGCTGGACCGTGGCGGTGCAGAACATCCGCGATCACCTGAACCGCTTCCCGCTGCTGGGCGCCCATGCCATGGTGGAGTGCGACGCCTGCCACACTGGAGCCGCATCGGGGCAGTTCACCGGACTGAGCACCGCCTGCGAGTCCTGCCACATGCGGGATTTCAACCGGACCACGGACCCCGCCCACGTCGCCGCGGGCTTCAGCACCAACTGCCAGGCGTGCCACAACTTCGACACGTTCCTGACAGCGACGTTCGACCACACTACCACCGGGTTCCCGCTGACCGGCGCGCACTCCCAGCTCCCCTGCGCGTCCTGCCACGTCGGGAACCGCTTCAAGGGCACGTCGGCGACTTGCATCGGCTGCCACAACACGGACTTTACCGGCGCCAAGAATCCCGACCACGTCCAATCCGGATTCTCGACCGACTGCGCTGCCTGCCACAGCACGGTGACCTGGGCCGGCGCCAAGTTCGATCACTCCACCACGAAGTTCCCGCTCACCGGCGCGCACGTTAGCGTGGCCTGCGAGACGTGCCATGTGAACAACAATTTCGTGGGGCTCTCCGCGGACTGCATTTCCTGCCACCTGAAGGACGAGCAAGGCACCACGAACCCCAACCACGTGTCGGCCGGCTTCCCGCAGGACTGCTCCATCTGCCACTCCACGGTGAATTGGACCAGTGCTTCCTTCAACCACACCACGCAGACGAAATTCCCGCTCACCGGCGCGCACGTCCAGGTCGCCTGTACCCAGTGCCACGTCAACAACGTGTTTGCCGGTCTGTCGATGGCCTGCGGTTCCTGCCACCTCAAGGACTTCCAGGGAGCTGCGAGCCCGAACCACGTGGCCGCCGGGTTCCCGCAGGACTGCTCCGTCTGCCACTCCACGACGGATTGGTCGGGCGCGGTGTTCAATCACACCACGCAGACCAAGTTCCCGCTGACCGGGGCGCACGTGAACGTAGCCTGCAACACCTGCCACGTGAACAACGTGTTTGCGGGTCTGTCAATGAACTGCGTCGGCTGCCACCTCAAGGACTTCCAGGGCGCAGCCAGCCCGAACCACGTGAGCGGGAATTTCTCGCAGGATTGCCAGCTCTGCCACAACACGACGGACTGGACCAACGCGACCTTCGACCATAGCAAGACCTCGTTCCCCCTGACTGGCGCGCATATCAACGTAGCCTGCGCCACCTGCCACGTGAACAACGTGTTCGCGGGCCTTTCGACGGCCTGCATTTCCTGCCACCTGAAGGACGAGCAGGGGACCACCAACCCCAACCACGTAAGCTCCGGATTCCCGCAGGACTGCTCGATGTGCCACAACACGACGGACTGGTCCGGCGCGACCTTCAATCACACCACACAGACGAAGTTCCCGTTGACGGGCGCGCACATCAACGTGCCCTGCGCCACCTGCCACGTGAACAACGTGTTCGCGGGTCTGTCCACGACCTGCATTTCCTGCCACCTGAAGGATGAGCAGGGAACCACCAATCCCAACCACGTGTCGGCCGGTTTCCCGCAGGATTGCCAGGTGTGCCACACCACGACGAACTGGGACGGCGCGGTCTTCGATCACAACAAGACCCAGTTCCCGCTGACCGGTGCGCACGTGAGCGTGCAGTGCGCCACCTGCCATGTGAACAACGTCTTCGCAGGCCTCTCGACGGCCTGCATCTCCTGCCACCTGAAAGACGAGCAGGGGACTACCGATCCGAACCACGTAGCGGCAGGGTTCCCGCAGGACTGCTCGCTCTGCCACACAACCCTGAGCTGGTCCGGCGCTGCGTTCAACCACACCACGCAAACCAAGTTCCCGCTGACGGGCGCGCACATCAATGTCCCCTGCGCGCAGTGCCACGTGAACAACGTGTTCGCGGGTCTGTCGACGACCTGCATATCCTGCCACTTGAAGGATGAGCAGTCGACCACCAACCCGAACCACATCGCGGGCGGGTTCCCGACCGATTGCCAGGTCTGCCACACTACGACCAACTGGGACGGCGCCGTTTTTGACCACAACAAGACCGCATTCCCGCTGACCGGTGCGCACGTCAGCGTGCAGTGCGCCACATGCCACGTGAACAACGTGTACGCGGGTCTTGCGACGGCCTGCGTTTCCTGCCACCTGAAGGATGAGCAGGGGACCACGAACCCGAACCACGTAGCAGCGGGGTTCCCGACGGATTGCTCCGTCTGCCACACCACCGCGAACTGGCTTGGCGCGACCTTCAACCACACCACCCAGACCAAGTTCCCGCTCACGGGCGCGCATATCAACGTGGCTTGCTCCACTTGCCACGTCAACAACGTGTTCGCCGGTCTTTCCACGACCTGCATTTCCTGCCACCTGAAGGACGAGCAGGGCACCACCGACCCGAATCACGTGGCGGCCGGGTTCCCGCAGGATTGCTCCATGTGCCACACCACCACGAACTGGCTGGGCGCTACCTTCAACCACACCACCCAGACCAAGTTCCCGCTGACCGGAGCGCACATCAACGTGCCCTGCGCCACCTGCCACGTGAACAACGTCTTTGCCGGCCTTTCGACCACCTGCGTCTCCTGCCACCTGAAGGATGAGCAGGGAACCACCAGCCCGAATCACATCGCCGCGGGGTTCCCGACGGATTGCTCCACGTGTCACACCACGACGAACTGGGATGGGGCCACGTTCAACCACACTACCCAGACCAAGTTCCCCCTGACCGGCGCGCACACCAGCGTGGCCTGCAATACCTGTCACGTGAACAACGTGTTCGCGGGGCTCTCGACCGCCTGCGTCTCCTGCCACCTCAAGGATGAGCAGGGGACCACCAACCCGAATCACATCGCGGGCGGGTTCCCCACCGATTGCTCGATGTGCCACACCACCACGAATTGGACGGGCGCGACTTTCAACCACAACAGCACCCCGTTCCCGCTGACCGGAGCGCATGTGAACGTGGCCTGCGCCACCTGCCACGTGAACAACGTCTTCGCCGGGCTTTCCACCGCCTGCGTCTCCTGCCACCTGAAGGATGAGCAGGGGACCACCAACCCGAATCACATTGCCGCTGGGTTCCCGACGGATTGCTCCACCTGCCACACCACCGCGAACTGGGATGGGGCCACGTTCAACCACACCACCCAGACCAAGTTCCCCCTGACCGGTGCGCACGTCAACGTGGCCTGCAGTACCTGCCACGTGAACAACGTCTTCGCGGGCCTCTCGACGGCCTGCGTCTCCTGTCACCTGAAGGACTACACCGGGACTACGGATCCCAACCACCCGGCCGCCGCATTCTCCCAGACCTGCGATTCCTGCCATACCACCACCAACTGGCTTGGCGCGACGTTCAACCACACCACCCAAACCAAGTTCCCCTTAACCGGGGCGCACGTCAGTCTCGACTGCAACCTGTGCCACAAGAACAACGTGTTCGCGGGCCTCTCGACAGCCTGTTACTCCTGTCACCAGTCGGACTTCACGGGGACCACCAACCCGAACCACGTGACGGCCGGATTCCCGCAGGACTGCTCCCTTTGCCACACCACCACGAATTGGACGGGCGCGACTTTCAACCACAACACCACCCCGTTCCCGCTCACCGGCGCGCACGTGAACGTGGCCTGCGCCACCTGCCACGTCAACAACGTCTTCGCGGGCCTCGCGATGACCTGCGTCTCCTGCCACCTGAAGGATGAGCAGGGAACCACCAACCCGAATCACATAGCCGCGGGGTTCCCGACGGATTGCTCCACTTGTCACACCACGACCGATTGGACGGGCGCCACGTTCAACCACACCACCCAGACCAAGTTCCCCCTGACGGGTGCGCACGTCAATGTGGCTTGCAGCACCTGCCACGTGAACAACGTGTTCGCGGGCCTCTCGACGGCCTGCTACTCGTGTCACCAGTCGGACTTCACCGGGACCACCAACCCGAATCACGTCTCGGCCGGATTCCCGACGGACTGCTCCGTCTGCCACAGCACTACGGACTGGTCGGGCGCCGTCTTCGACCACAGCAAGACTCCGTTCCCCCTGACCGGCGCGCACGTGAGCGTTGCCTGCGCCACCTGCCACGTCAACAATGTGTTCGCGGGTCTTGCCACGACCTGCATTTCCTGTCACCTGAAGGACTATAACGGGACCACCAGCCCGAACCACGCGGCGCTCGGATATCCGCAAGACTGCACCCAGTGCCACACCACCACCGACTTCACGAGTTCGACCTTCAACCACTCCGCCGCCACGTTCCCGTTCCCGCTGACCGGAGCGCACGTCACCGTGCCTTGCGCGTCGTGCCATGTCAACGGGAACTTCACAACTACGCCGACCGACTGCTATTCCTGCCATACCACGGACTACACTGGCACCACGAATCCGAACCACACGGCGGCTGGCTTCCCGACCACCTGCGCGACGTGCCACACCACCACCGCCTGGACCGGCGCGACGTTCAACCACACCTACTTCCCACAGAACCATGGCAACGCCAAAGTGTGCAGCGATTGCCACACCAACTCCAACGACTATTCGGTCTTCCAATGCACCGGCTGCCACACCGCGAACTCGACCAACGGCGAACACTCGGGTGTCAGAAACTACGTCTACAACAGCACCAACTGTTACGCGTGTCACCCAAAGGGGAACGGAGGCTAATGAAGCGACTGTTACTGGGTGCCCTCGCCTTGGGATGCATCCTTCTCCGCGCCCAACAGGACAGTGCCAAGGAAGGACAGGTCCGGACCTCGTACCAGCTCAAGTATGTGGCCGAAGGCAGCGTGTACCTCGATGCAGGCAGCCGCGCCGGACTCGCGCAGGGCATGAAGCTGACCGTTCGCCGGAAGGGCGAAGAAGGCGTGGTCGCCGAACTGGTCGTGACCGCCGTGGCGGAAGCGTCGGCGGTGTGCGACGTGAAGTCCACGAACGGGCAGCTAAAGGTCGGCGACGTGGCCGAGCTCTCGCCTGACGACGTGCAGGGGGTGCAGGTGGCGATGTCGTCTTCGCACGCCCGGAAGTATGCACAGGTGGTGAGCTTCACGGAAGGCGATCCGCTGGATGAAGAGGTGCGGGCTAAGGTGGAACATCCGCCCCTGCCGGAGATCAACCGGCTGCGCGGGCGCATCGGCGTCGAGTACAACGCCTTTCGCGACCGCAGCGGCTCCGGGCTCTTCTCCTCGCAGGAGGGCTTGGTATTCCGGGCAGACATGAGCCGCATCGGCGGCACCTATTGGAACCTCACCGGTTTTTGGCGCGGCCGGCTGAATTCCAGCGCCGGCGGGACCGCCGAGCAGCAGACGCTCTACGACCTCATCAACCGGACCTACCACCTGACCCTGTACTACGACAATCCAAAGTCGGCCTGGGTAGCCGGCTTCGGCCGCTTCTACCTGCCCTGGGCCGCCAGCCTGGACACCATTGACGGGGGATATTTCGGCCGCCGCCTCAGCTCGCACGTGACGGCTGGCATCTTTGCCGGATCGACGCCCGACCCGACCTCCTGGAACTACAACCCGAACCGGGAGATGGCGGGCACGTTCATCAATTACTCGGGCGGTGACTTCCAGACGCTCCGGTTCAGCACCACCGAAGGGTTGGCGTTGTCGCGCATCCACTGGCGGCCCGAGCGGCAGTACGCGTTCTTTGAAAACACCATCACCTACAAGAACTATCTCTCGATCTATCACAGCGCCGAGGTGGACGACTATCGCGTCGCCGAGACGCCCACGATGAAGGGCGTAGGGCTGAGCCGCAGCTTCCTGACCGTTCGCGTCCAGCCCAGTAAATTCATATCGTTCGATTTCGACGACAACTACTTTCAGAGCGTGCCCACCTTCGACCCGACCTTGATCGGCACGGGTTTGCTGGACAAGCTGCTCTTTCAAGGCTTGAGCGGCGGAGTCCGTTTCGATCTGCCCTATCGCGTCAGCGTGTACGGAAGCCTCGGGCGCAGCAACACCTCCACCGACACGCGGCGTTCGTTGAACACGATGTACGGCGCAACGTTGGGCAAGATCTGGCACACGGGTATCAGGGCCGACGCGCGCTTTACGCGGTTCGACAGCTCCTTCGGCAGCGGCACTTACAAGATCCTGATCTTGAGCCGCCAGATGGGCGAGTCCTTGCGCCTGGACGCGCAGGTGGGCCAGCAGAACTATACCTCCTCGCTCACCGCGCAGAACCGCAGTATATTCTTCACGGGTGACGGCGATTTCGCCATCACGCGCCATTACTTCTTCGGAGGCGGGGCAACCTTCTACCGGGGACAAATACAGAACTACGATCAGGTCTATTTCAATCTCGGGTATCGCTTTTGAGAGCAGTCATGAAACAACTCTGTCCGTTTGGATCGCTGGCCGTTGGCCGCTGGGGTGCGGCTGCTGCCGTTCTCGGCTGGCTGATCGCCACCCAGATCGCCGGCGCGGCGTCGACGCCTTCGACGCCCGCGCTCGAGGAAGTGCTGCGCCGGACGGGCCGGGCGGTGGAGGCCTTCGAGCAGGACTTCTCCGCCATCAACTGCACCGAGGAGGTCTCGCAGGTCAAGCTTGGGCCGGGCGGCAAGCCCCTTGCCCACCAGGAATCGGCTTTCGACTATCTCGTGATGGTCCACGCGGCGCCCGACGATCTGACGGTCGAGGAGTCGCGCCGCGAGGTCAAGACCCCCGGCGAGGATAAGAAGAAGCTGCCGCTGTTGGTGACCGACGGGTTTTCCACTCTGCTGCTGGTCTTCCATCCTTTCTTCCAGGACAGCTTCGAGTACGCCCCGCCCGAGCCGGACCTGCTGGACGGCCGCAAGGTGCTGCGGGTGAAATTCCGCCAGATTCACGGTGCGCGGGCGCTCTCCGAATTGCAGTTGCGCGGGCACGACTTCCCGCTGGAGTGGCAGGGAACGGCCTGGATCGACGCTCGCTCGAACGCCATCCTGCGGATTACGGCCGGCCTCGAGGGGAGCATGGACGACGTCGGCCTGCGCTCGCTCGACGCGGACGTGCGCTACGCCGCGGTGCGATTCGCCGGCGATGCGGCGGACCACTGGCTTCCGGATACCGCGACCGTCGAGGCGCAGACGCCGCGCCAGCATTGGCGCAATATTCACCGCTTCATCAACTACAAGCGGTTTACGGTGGACACAAAGGAGACGCTGGCGAACGCCCAGTAGCATAGAATGGCAGCAACAAGCGTTGTACAATCGCTGGTCGGGACCGTGCCAGATAATGAGAAGCGCCATCGCGTGCGCCTCTGCGCGTTGTACACAGTGGCCATCGCCATAAACCTGGCGATTTTCATTTACGGCTTCGACTACTACAAACTGCCGCAAATGTCGCGGCCGCTTTCGCCCAAATATGACCTCTTTAAACCCAGCGGCCCCGTGGGCCTCTATCTGGGCTTCTTTGGCGTCGCCCTGTTCCTCGGCATTTTTCTGTACCCCATCCGTAAGCACTGGCCGTGGCTCGGCAGGCTGGGGAACACCCGGCACTGGCTCGACATCCACATCATGATGGGCCTGACCGCCCCGGTTATTATCGCTCTCCACTCCTCGCTGAAATTCAGCGGCATCGCCGGCATGGCCTTTTGGTGCATGTTCGCGGTCTCGCTCAGCGGCGTGGTGGGACGGTATCTCTATAACAAGGTTCCGCGCAGCCTGAACGCGGCCGAGTTATCGCGAAAAGAACTGCAGGAGCTGCAGGCCGAACTCGAGCGCGACCTCACCGGCCAGGAACTCCTGCCGGAGGCCGATCTGCGCTCTCTATTGCACCTTCCCGGCGCGGAGCGCCTTGCCAAGCTTTCGGCGGCGGGGGCCATTGTGTATATGATGTCCCTCGATGTCGCACGCGTGTTCCAGGTCGCCCGGATGCGTCGGCATGCCTTGAAGGGCGTGGAATACGTCACGGCCTTGGGCGGGCTGCTCAAGTCCCGGCAGCGCGACCTCGAAAGGGCCATCACTGCCGCCCGCGCGGAAGCGGCTCTTTCTGAGCGCATCCTGTTTCTGTCTTACACCCAAAAGGTCTTCCATCTCTGGCACGTTGTTCACAGACCGTTCAGTTACACCTTCGCAATCCTGGCTGTGCTCCATATCGGGCTGCAGCTTTTGCTAGGCTATTTTTAGGATTGTTATCTTCGCCGGCTGGGCAACCGCATGGACACTCTGATTACCTTCGCGATCACCGCCTCTATTCTGGCCTGTTTCCTCATTGCCTATCTCCGCGGCCAACGGAAGATGCATGCCGCGGCACAGGCGGCCGCTGAGAAGGGCAAGCTGTATTCGGCGGGCCCCCAATCGCAACACCCGCACATCGACAACACGCACTGCATCGGCTGCGCCACCTGTACGACAGTCTGTCCGGAGGGCGACGTGCTCGCCATGCTGGGAGGCAAGGCAGTCATCGTCAACGGATACAAGTGCATCGGCCATGCCCTTTGCGCCGAAGCCTGCCCGGTCGGCGCGATCACGATGGTGATGGCCAGCGCGAGCGTCGGCGCCGACAGCCCGTACCTCACGCCCGACCATGAGACCAGCATCCCCAACCTGTTCATTGTCGGGGAGCTCGGGGGCTTGGCTCTGATCAAGAATGCGATCAATCAAGGTCGCGAGTGCGTCGATACCATCGCCAGCCGCATCGCCGGAGCAGCCGAGCCGGTGCCCGACGTCTACGACCTGCTCATCGTCGGAGCCGGTCCCGCCGGCATCAGCGCCGCGCTCCGCGCCTGCGAGAAGCAGATCAACTACCTCGTCCTCGAGCAGGACGCCGAGGTTGGCGGCACGGTCTCGAAGTATCCGCGCCAGAAACTCGTGATGACCAGTCCCGTGACTTTTCCAACCTACGGAAAGTTCAAAAAGACGGAGCTTTCCAAGGAGGATCTGATCGCCTTCTGGGGCAAGGTCATGGAGCGTGCGGATTTCAAATGCCGCACCGGCGAGAAGGTGCTGGATATCAAGAAAGGCGATGACGGGTTCTTCGCGGTGACAACCGGGAAAAGCGAGCATCGCGCGCGCGCCGTAATCCTGGCTCTCGGCAAAACCGGCAGCCCGCGCAAACTCGGAGTCAAAGGGGAGGACCTGTCCAAAGTCATGTACCGCCTGATCGAGGCGGATCACTACATCAACAAACACATCCTTGTGGTGGGCGGAGGCGACAGCGCCGTCGAGGCGGCCATGGGACTTGGCAGTCAGGTCGGCAACAAGGTCACCCTCTCGTACAGGAAGGAAGCCTTCAGCCGGATCAAAGAGCGCAACCGGCTTCGCATGGAGGAAGCCATGCGGGACGGGACCGTCAAGGTGGTCTTCAACTCCGCGCCCGTGGAGTTCACCAAGGACGCCGTGATGCTCGAAGTCAACGGCACGGTGGAAGAGCTTCCCAACGATTTCGTTTGGATCTTCGCCGGCGGCGAGCCCCCCACCGCCTTCCTCAAGAAGATCGGCATCGACTTCGGAATGCGGGACATGACGCTCGAGGCCAGCCAAGAGGCCAAGCAGGCCAAGAAGGAACTCGCCGAAGCCCGCGCCTGAGCCATGGACCTTCCGCCAGCGCCGGAGCTTAGATTCCTGCATTCCGCCGGCACTCTGAATCGGGCCAAACTCGAACTGTTTCGCCGCCTCTCGACCGACGCGTTGAAGATCTCGCTCGCGCCGGGCCAGGAAGGTTGCCTGAAGGTCCGGCCGGATGGGACTGTTTTGGACGGCCATCACCGGATCGCGGTGCTTGCCGAGCGCGGGGAGAACATTCATCAACTTCCGCGAGAGATAATAGAGCGAGAGGCATGACCCCCGAACTGTTTTGGGTGCCCGGACCTTGGCGCGGCAAGCTCGCGGTAGTGGCTCGCCCGCGCGGTGGGGATTGGCTTGATGACGAGGGTAGTGGCTGGCACCGGGCCGGCATTGATGTCGTCGTTTCCCTCCTCGAGGAGGAGGAAGCGGCCGACCTCGACTTGGCGCATGAGGGCGAGGTCGCAGAATCCAACGGCGTGCACTTCGTCTCGTTTCCTATTCCCGACCGTGGAGTGCCTGCATCCACGCCAGACGCGCTCGCGTTGTTGAGAGACATTGCGGGGGCACTGGAAGAGGGCAAGACCGTCGCGGTCCACTGCCGCCAGAGTATTGGACGCTCGGGGCTGATTGCCGCTGGTGTCCTGCTGACTTCGGGAATTGGGGTCGACAACGCCATCGAGGTCGTTAGCGCCGCACGCGGTCAATCCATTCCTGAAACCGCCGCGCAACTCCGATGGCTTCGTCACTTGCCTTCCTCGAAGCTCGCCGTGGCGTCCTGACTCGTTCCGAGCGACGCATCAAATTCCGTGAGTTCGCTACTCTGAATTGGCCCCTTTCGATACTCTGATCTGGCCCCACCTGTAAACCGCAAACCGTGTATCTTGTTTCGGGCTTCCAAAGCCCGGAAGGAAGGACGGTTTGGAGAACAGGAGAGCCAAAGTGGAACTATACGAGCAGATCCGGCGGGAGTACGAGCATGGGGCCGGAACGATCCGAGCGGTGGCCCGGAAACTGGGGGTACACCGGCGAGAGGTGCGGAAGGCGATGGCCAGCGCGATGCCTGCGGAACGCAAAGTTCCGGAACGCGAGCGGCCGAAGCTGGCGCCGGCGATCCCGTTTATCGACGCGATCCTGGAAGCCGACCGCAAGGCGCCCAGAAAGCAGCGGCATACGGCACACCGGATCTGGATGCGGCTGCGCCGCGAGTTGCCCGAAGCCGAAGTGGCGGAATCGACGGTTCGCCGGTATGTGCGCGCCCGAAAGGCAGCCATGGGTCTGCTGGGGCATGAAACGTTCGTGCCGCAGTCTTACCAGTTCGGTGGCGAGGCGCAGGTGGATTGGTACGAAGGCTGGGCCGAGTTTGACGGCGAGGTCCGCAAGACTTACGTGTTCTGCTTGCGCAGCATGGCCAGCGGCGGCGCCTTTCACCGAGCTTATCCGCACGCCACCCAGCAAGCGTTTCTGGAAGCGCACGAGCTGGCTTTCGCCTATTTCGGCGGCGTGTTCCGCGTTTTGCGTTACGACAACCTGAAGAGCGCCGTGAAGAAGATCCTGCGCGGCCATCAACGGGAAGAAACCGCGCGGTTCATCGGTTTTCGCTCGCACTGGGGATTCGCCTCGGAGTTCTGCACGCCCGGCGAGGGGCACGAGAAAGGAGGCGTGGAGGGCGAAGGAGGCCAGTTCCGGCGGAACTATCTGGTGCCGGTGCCGAGCGTGCAGCACTTGGAGGAGTTGAACCTGCTGCTGGCGGCGGGATCGCGCCAAGAGCAGAACCGGGTGATCGCGGGCCGCGCACAAACCATCGGCGCGGGGATGATCGCCGAACGGGAACATCTTCTGCCTCTGGCCGTGGAGGGCTTCGATCTGGCCTCTTTGCATTTCCCGGAGATCAATGCCAGCGGGTGCGCGAAGGCGCTGACGAACTTCTATTCGGCGCCACTGCCGGTGGGCACTTCAGTCCAGGTAAAGGTCTACTCGGCGTACGTGGAGATCTGGTATCAGGCCAAGTGCGTGGCCCGGCACGAACGCTGCTATGGGCGGCATAAGAAGGTGCTGGAACTGGAGCATTACCTGGACGCGCTGACGAAGAAGCCGGGAGCCCTGGCCGGATCGACGGCACTGGAGCAGTGCCGCGCGCAAGGACGTTGGCCCGCCAGCTACGACCGGTTTTGGGGAGTGCTGAAGGAGCGGGAGGGCAAGCAGGCCGGAACGCGAGCCATGATCGACGTTCTGCTGCTGGGCCGCGAATATGGCGCGGGGCCAGTGCGGCGAGCGGTGGAAGAGGCGTTGGAACTGGGCTGTTCGAACGTAGGGGCGATCCGCTATCTGTTGAACGTCCCTAGCCCGGAGCAGCGGCCGGTGGCCAAACAGGTAGACATCGGGGTGCTGAGCCGTTATGACCGGCCGCAGCCGAGTCTGGAGGACTACGAACGGTTACGGCCGAACTGGGCGGCGACGGAGGTGATCCAATGAGCGCCACCAAGCCGGTCCTGCAGGCGGCGATCCAACAGTACGCCAAACAACTGCGATTGCCCACGCTGGGCGATCAGTTTGCGCGCCTGGCCGAAGAAGCGGTGAAAGAGAAGCAATCGCATCTGAGTTATCTGGAGGCGCTGCTGGCAGCGGAAGTAGAGGAACGCGACCACAGGGCGATGGCGCGGAGGATTCAGGAAGCGCACTTCCCGGCGGTGAAGACGATGGAGGAGTTCGACTTCCAAGTGGCGCCGCATATTTCCGTGGCGGTGATGAGGAATCTGAGCGAGGGCGGATATCTGGCGCGCAAGGAGCCGGTCATTTTTCTGGGAGAAACGGGGACCGGGAAGACGCACTTGGCCACCGCGTTGGCGGTGGCCGCGTGCCGGCAGCACAAGCGGGTGCGGTTTACGACGGCGGCGGAAATGGTGACCGAGCTGATCGAAGCCAAGAACCAGTTGGAGCTGACGCGCGTGCGGAATCGCTGGACGCGCTACGACCTGATCGTGATCGACGAACTGGGTTACGTGGTGATGCCGGATGCCGCGGCGGAGTTGCTGTTTCAGGTCATCGCGGGACGCGCCGAGCGAGCGGCGGTGATTGTGACAACGAACTTACCCTTCTCCGAATGGACCACCAAGTTTCCCAATGCGCGGTTATGCAAGGCGATGTTGGACCGGTTGACGGACCAGGCCAACATTATCGAGACCGGGGACGAATCCTACCGGTTCCGGAGAACGCTGGCGAAGAAAGGCGGCAAGGCATGAACCGCCGGCAGTGGTATTACGCGCACCTTCGTTGGGCCGTGATGGTGGAGGGCAAAGAAGGGCTACGCCAGTGGGAGGAGGCGGTCCACATCTTCCTGAGTGAGGATCGCGATACGGCATTCCAGCGGGCGTTGGAGATCGGCCACCAGGCCGAACACAGCCATGATGAGGGGCGGCGGTGGGTGGAAAGCAGGCTGGCCCAGGTTGTGAAGCTGGATTGTCTGGGCGCCAATCAGACGGAGTTTCAGGTCGTACTGGGATCGAGCAGGGCGACGGAGCGTTTGCCGTTTGAACACACGTTCGATCCGGAAGGGAGCGAGCCGGAGTCGCCATTTTAGCGACCACCGGGCGGAGAGGCAATGCCGGAATCAGCCGAGCTAGGGGGCGGCGACGGCGAACCGTTTTGGCCCTAACTCCAGTCGCCCTACGGGCTCCTTCCGTCAGGGCCAAAACGGGAAGAATCAGGCAAACACAGGTGGGGCCAAATCAGAGTATCAAAAGGGGCCAAATCAAGTTGACAAACGCATTCCGACGCTGTCAACCGCAATAAGTCCGAAGCTACTCCTGGCTCCTGCGACGTTGCTGACCTTTCGGGATCGCCTCAACCGTCGTCGTCAGCTGGATCGCCGACTTCAAGGCGCAATTCCGAAGTCGTCGGATGCTGTATCGCGAAATGGCGCGGAACTACTGGCAGCGATCACTGATGAGAACTAGGCTCTCGAATACGCCAATCGAGGCACGGCTCATCTGCGACAGTCCGAGGTCGATTCCATCGAGGGCCTGATCCGTTTGTCTCAGTGAGCCCTACGCCCCCTCTTTGGGCGCGATCCCCAGCGCCTTCATCTTGCGGTACAGATTGCTGCGCTCCAGGCCCAGCAGTTCCGCCGTGCGGCTGACGTTGCCGTGCGTCTCGTCGAGCTTCTTCAAAATGTACTCGCGTTCGGCCGATTCCCTCACCTCCTGAAGACTGGCGAACCCACTCGACCCGCGGTCCGCCGACGCCCGCCGCGCCATGTTCAGCGGGATGTGTCGCGCATCCACCCGCACCTGCGGATTCATGATCACGATCCGCTCCATCAAATTCTTCAGCTCGCGCACGTTGCCCGGCCAGTGGTATTCCTGCAGCAGAGCGTAAGCCTCGGGCGTCAGCTCCTTGGGCTTGCGGCCGTAGGCGGAGGTGAACTCGTTCAGGAAGTAGCCCGCCAGCAGCGGAATGTCCTCCGACCGTTCGCGCAGCGCCGGCATGTAGAACGGAATCACGTTGAGGCGATAGAAAAGGTCCTCGCGGAAGTTGCCGCTCTCGATCTCCATCTCCAGGTGCTTGTTGGTGGCCGCGATCACGCGCACATCCACCTGCACGAATTCGTTCGCGCCCACCGGCTCGAACCGCTGCTCCTCGAGCGCACGCAGAACTTTGGCCTGGGTCTTGAGGCTCATATCGCCCACTTCGTCCAGGAACAACGACCCGCCGTCGGCCTTCTGGAACTTGCCGACCTTGTCGCCGGTGGCCCCCGTGAAGCTGCCCTTGCGGTGGCCGAACAGCTCGCTCTCGATCAACTCCTCCGGGATGGCCGCGCAATTCACCTCGACGAAGGGCTCGGCCGCGCGCAGGCTGGTGGCGTGAATCGCGTGCGCGGCCAGCTCCTTCCCCGTGCCGCTCTCGCCGTAGATCAGCACGCGCCCGTTGGTCCCCGCCATCAGCCCCAGCTGCTGCCGCAGCGCCTTCATGGGCACGCTCTCCCCGATGATCCGGTACTTCTCGCCGCCGCCGCCGTCCTTCAGCCGCTCGTTTTCGAGCTGCAGCCGCCGGTGCTGGATGGCGTTCTTCACCGTGATCGAAACCTTGGGGATGGTCAGCGGCTTCTCGAGGAAATCGAACGCGCCCAGCTTGGTGGATTTGACCGCGGTCTCGATGGTGCCGTGCCCGGATACCATGACCACCACGGGCCGGTCCGGGAACGGCATCTCCTGAATGCGCGCCAGCGCCTCCAGGCCGTCCATGCCGGGCAGCCACACGTCCAGCAGCACCAGGTCGTAGAGCTCGCGCGCCAGCTCCGCCAGGCAGGCCTCGCTGCTCTCGACGGATTGCGTCTGGTAGCCCTCGTCTTCGAGCACGCCGCACAGCGAATGGCGGATACCCGGTTCGTCGTCCACCACCAGGATGCGGGGCGGCTTCATGCGCGCGCCTCCGCGGCCTTGGACTCCGCTTCACCCGCTACGATGGCCGGAATTTCCATCAGGAAGCGCGCGCCCTGCGGCGTGTTGTCCTCCACTCGTATCGTGCCGTTGTGCTCGGAAAGAATGTGGCTCACGATCGCCAGGCCGAGCCCCGTCCCGCGGCCCTTGGTCGAGAAGTACGGCAGGAACAGGCGGTCCTTGTCTTCCGGCGAGATCCCGCAGCCCGTATCGGCCACGGTCAGCTCGATGGTCTCCGCGCCCGAGGCCTGCGTACTCACCCACAGGTGCTTGAGCAGCGAATCCTGCATCGATTCGGCGGCGTTGTCCACCAGGTTCACCACCGCGCGCTTCAGGTGCTCGCGGTCGCCGTTCACTAACGGCAGGCCGGGCGCCAGGTCCTTATGGATCTCGATGCCGTCCAGCCGTCCGGCAAACACCGCCAGCGCGCTTTCCACCACCTCGTTGACGTCGCACGGCGCCGGGTTCGCCGCCGGAAATCGCGCGAACTGCGAGAACTCGTTCACCAGCGTCTTCACAGATTCCACTTCGTCGGCGATCGTGTCCGTGCACTCCCGCAGGATGCGCATGCTCTCCGCCGGGATCTCCAGCCGTTCGATCTGCCGGGCGATGCGGTCGCTGCACAGCGCGATGGGCGTGAGCGGGTTCTTGATTTCGTGGGCGATCCGCCGCGCCACTTCGTGCCACGCTGCCAGCCGTTGCATGTGCAGGAGGTCGCTGGTGTCCTCGAGCACGATCACGAAGCCCGACGTCACCTTCTCTTCCAGGGCCGCGACGGTGACCGCAAGCTGCCTCATCCCGCGTGGGCCCGGCAGCTCGAGTTGCCGCTGCGTGGCGCCGGTGCGGCGGGCGCGCTTCATCATGTATTTCAATTCGGCGGTGTCGTCGCGCGAGAAAAGGTCCTCCAGTCGCGATGCCGCGACGGCCTTCTCCTCCGAGAACAGCTGCCGCGAAGCGCGGTTGACCCGCAGGATGCGGCCGTCGGAAGCGATGGAAATGACGCCGGTGGGAATGCTTTCGAGGATGGCCTCGGTGAACCGCCGCCGCATCTCCAGCTCGCGGCTGTTGGACTCCAGCTCGTAGGTCATCTCATTGAACGCGCGCACCAGCGTGGCCAACTCGTCCAATGCCTTCACGCGGACGCGGTAGCCGAGATCGCCCGCCCGCACCCTTCCCGCGGCCTCGAGCAGCGCCGAAATCGGATTCGAAATCTGCTTCGCGAGAAACAGCGCCAGCCAGGTGGCGATGTACAGGACGAACAGACAGATCGCCGCCAGCAGCATCAGGTAAAAATTGCGGAAGCCCCGGCGGTCGATGCTGATGCGGTCGTACTCCTTGACGTACTTCTGTATGCTCACCTCGCGGGAGGCGATGTCGTCGCGCTGACGCACCGGCACCACCACGTAGCCCAACGTCTTGCCCCCGGCTTCGACCGGAGCCCGCACCGAAGGCCCCGCGCCCGCTCCCGCGCCGCACAACGTCCGGGCGCTCACGCCGTCCGCGCCAACCAGCGTCGCCGCCTTCACGTCGCGCTCCTGGCAGAATTCTTCAAGGGATCCGGAGCCCGACTCCAGTGTCTGCCGCGTCTCCTCCAGGCCGGCCAGCCATCCCGCATCGGACACCGCTTCCTGCCGCGCCTCCTTCTGCAGGATGCCCAGGATCTCGACCAGATTCTGCTGGACGCCGTCCGTCGGCCGGCTGAACCACCTCGCCAGGTTGAAATTCAGCACCGAAACGCTCCACAGCACCAGGAAGAAGACGGGAACAAAGCTCAGCGCGAGCGCGCCCACCACCAGCTTGGTCCTGATCCGCGAGCCCTCGCGGTTGCTGCGCCGCTCGTAGTAGAGCTTGATTCCGGTGCGGAACAGGATGAAGCCGACCACCAGGGTCAGCAGAAAAACGAGCGTCGAAACCGCCCAGTACAGCAGCGTCTGCTCGGGACTGGTAGGCGCGTAATAGCCGAATGTGAACGACCCCTCCCAGATCACGAACGTGGCCGAGAGGATCAGCAGGACCACGCCCAACCCGTAAAGGAACCGCCGCCGCATTCACACCAATTGTAAGCGGGCAGCCGTGCCGCCCGCATTGACCGTGTGCCACCAGCACCGAAACCGCGCGCGTCAGCAAGCGGGCCGGAGTCCCCGTCTAGCTCGCCGACAGCTACCTCCGGTACGTCTTCGTGAATCCGTTCCGGCCGTTGACGATCGTGAACGACCCGTCGGCCTCGGCCGTCAGCTTGAGCCAATGCCCCTGGCACGCGCCACCCTTTTCCGGGTTGGCAATATACGTCTCCGGGGAGTTGTGCGCCTCGCCGCCGCCCAGCGCGTAGTGCAGTTGCCACAGGTCTTCCAGGCCCGGCGCGTTTCGAACCACTTCCCATGCCTTCGGCGACCCGCCCTTCTTGGCTCCGTTATTCATGACGGCCGCCACCGGATGAAGCGCATCCACCAGCGCGGGCGAGTTCGAAATGTCCATGCCGTGATGGCTGACCAGGAAAACGTCCACCGTGCCCAGAAGGTTCTTGGGACACACCAGCGCCAGCTCCTTGTTCCACGTCAGGTCGCCCAGGTCCGCGAAGCGGAACTTGCCGTAGCGCAGGATAAACCCGGCCGACTGCCCGTTCTCGCCGGGATCCGCCGCCAGCGGCTTCACCGTCGCGCACGCGTCGTTGGCCTGTCCGCCGCCTTCGACCGGCGCCATGATCGGTACGCCCGCGGCCTCCACCACCTCCACGTCCAACCCCTGGATGGGAACGCGGTCGCCGGGCTTGACCACCATGTGCTTTGCCTTGGACGCCACCTGTTTGTAGGCCGCCTCCAGGCCGCGCGCCATGATGTCGGTCTCCGTATTCGGGCCGTGATCCACGTATGTGACGATCGGGATCTGTGCCGCGAGCTCCGGCACGCCGCCCACGTGGTCCAGATGGTAGTGCGTGAGAAACATGTAGTCGATCTGCTTGATCCCGGCCAGCTTCGCTACCGCCGCGATCCGGTCCGCGCCGCCCGGCCCGAACTTGCTTGGCCAGCCCGCGTCCACCAGCATCGATTGCCCCGACGGGCTGACGATCAGCGTGGCCTGCCCGCCCTCCACGTCCACGAAATAGATCTGTAGCCCCCCGGCCGCGGCCAGGGGCAGGGCCGCCAGAAGCAGCACCAAAACCGGCATCACCTTGCGCATGGCCGAAATCGTAACATACTGTAAGATGCAGTGCGGCCCCCGGGAACGGACAGCCTCTTCAAGTCGTACATACAGTTGAAGGTTCGAAAATGGCTTATTGCTGCAAATGCGGAAACGCGGTTCAGGACTCCGACCGTTTCTGCGCCAAGTGCGGAAACGAACAAACCGGCCTCCGGCCCCCGGCCGACCTCGCCGCCAGCTTCAGCCCGAAGACAGCGGCCATCCTGTGCTACGTCCCCTGGCTGGGTTGGATCGCGGCCATTGTGGTGCTGGCCTCGAATACCTTCCGCACCAACCGGACGGTGCGCTTCCACGCCTTCCAGGGCCTCTACCTGTTCGTCGCGTGGCTGATCGTGCAGTGGGTTTTCAAGCCCTGGGACTTCTTCATGGGCTCCCCCCACGTCCCCGTGGTCGAGATCATGAAGCTGGTTCTGTTGGTTCTCTCGATCTTCATGATGGTCAAGGCCAGCGAGGAGAAGCCCTACTCCTTACCTATCCTCGGCGAGCTGGCCGAGCGGTCCCTCGCCGAAAAGTAGTTCCCTGGGTTTCCCGCCTGTGGTATATTTATTCAAGCGAGTGTATCTTTAACCATGAGCAAGCACCGGATCGGGATCGTCGGATTCAGAGGATACAGCGCCAGGGAAGCGGTTTACCTTCTGGAGCAGCATCCCCACGCCGAGCCCGTGCTCATGGAGCATCGGGCCGACACCCACGCCCACGACGCCGCGCCCGCCCTCCCGCCCCGCCATCCCGTGATTCCGTGCACGCCCGAAGCGGCAGTCGCCGAAGGCATCAGCGTCGTCTTTCTGGGGACCCCGCCCGAGGTCTCGCTGGAACTGGCGCCAGCCATGCTCGATCGCGGCCTCAAGGTGATCGATTTCAGCGGAGCCTTCCGCCTGCGCACTCCCGACGTGTACCTGCGTTGGTACAAGGCCCAGCACACCGCGCCCGCCCTCCTCGCCGAGGCCGCCTACGGTCTGCCTGAATTCTGCCGGAGCCGTATCGCATCGGCGCGCCTGGTCGCCAACCCCGGTTGCTACCCCACCGCCGCCAACCTGGCGATCCGCCCGCTGCTCGAAGCGGGCGTCGTGGACCGCGCGGCGGGCATCGTTTGCGACGCTAAATCCGGAGTGAGCGGCGCGGGCCGTAAAGCGACCCTCAAGAACAGTTTTTGCGAGGTAGCCGGGAACCTCTCCGCGTATTCCATCCTGGAACACCGGCACGTCCCGGAAATCCTCCAGAATTCCGGGCTCGAAGAGGGCGAATTATCGTTCAGCGCTCAATTGTTGCCCATCGACCGCGGCATCCTGGAAACCGTGTATTTCCGGACCTCGGAGCGCGACGCCGGGGCGCTCGTCGCCATCTATGAAAAACGCTACGCCGGCGAGCCTTTTGTTCGAATATATCCTCTCGGACGCGTGCCGGATCTGCACGCCGTGGCGCGCACCAACTTCTGCGACATCGGAGTGAAACTCGACGCAGCCACCGGCCGGGCTGTGGTCGTCGTCGCGATTGACAATCTCGGAAAGGGCGCCGCGGGACAGGCCATTCAGGACATGAATCTGCTCCTGGGCCTGGAGGAAACGGAGGGCCTGCTTTGAAAGTCCTGGTCAAACTCGGCGGCACGCTCCTCGATGCGCCCGAGTCGCGCGCGCGGCTTGCCTCCGAACTGGCGGCTGTGGCGCGCGAAGGCGCCGAGCTCGTGGTGGTACACGGCGGCGGCAAGCAGATGACCCGGTACCTGGCCGAGCGCGGCATCGAGAGCCGCTTCGTCAACGGCCTGCGCGTGACCACGCCCGAGACCATCGACGCGGTCTTGAAAGTGTTCGCCGGCGGCGTGAATCACGAACTCGTCTCCGCGCTGGTGGCCGCCGGAGCTCTAGCGGTCGGCGTGAGCGGCATCGACGCCTGCCTGGCCGAAGCCGAGCCGCTCGACCCGGCCCTCGGCGCCGTGGGCCGCGTAACGCGCGTGAATCCCGGCCTGCTTCACCTGCTCACCGGAAGCGGCTACATGCCCGTGGTGGCCTGTGTCGCCGGCGACCGCCAGGGCCATGTCTACAACGTCAATGCGGACCAGATGGCGGTGGCGTGCGCTGCCTCGTTCGGAGCAGCAATGCTGCTTTTTCTTACCGACGTACAGGGCGTGATGAACGCGCAACGCGAGGTGATCCCCGAACTCACGGCGTCGGAATGCGACACTTTGATCGCGCAGGGCATCGCCACCGGAGGCATGCAGGCCAAGCTGAACGCGGCCTCGGAGGCAGTACGCCGGGGCGTCGGCCGTGTGCTGATCGCGCCCGGTGCCGTCTCCGGTCTCATCAGACAAGCCCTGGAGAATCAACCGGTTGGAACAAGTCTGGTACTGGGGGCCGTACAACGTGTCTAATACGACTACGAGTACTACCGCCCGATTCCCCGCACCCGTTTCACCGACGTCGTTGGTCCGCAAGGCGTCGATGTCCGACATTCCCGCGATTCTGACCCTGATCAACGGGTTTGCCGCCCGCGGCATCATGCTGCCCCGCACCGAGTTCGAACTGGCGGAGAACCTGCGCGATTTCAGCGTGGTACAGACCGGCTCGGGGGTTTCCGGCTGCGCCGCCCTCCACTTTTACACGCCTCGGGCCGCGGAGGTCCGATCGCTGGCCATCCAACCCGACCTCCAGGGCCACGGTGCAGGCCGGATTCTGGTCGAGTCGCTCGAAGCCGAGGCGCAAGCCTTTGGAGTGGAAGATGTTTTCGCCTTCACCTACGTCCCCGATTTCTTCCTGAAGCTCGGTTTCACTACCCTGGAGCGTGGGGAACTCCCCCTAAAAGCGTGGAAAGATTGCCTGCGGTGCCCGAAGTTCCAATGCTGTGATGAAGTAGCGGTGATAAAGCGCATGTCTATGGCACACGGGCGGGTGGTGGATACCCTCATCGGCAGGGATGCGTATGGCCCCGTTTCCGGAGCCAATACCCTAGTTCCGCTTCCCGTCCTCCGAAACCCTCGTTGATGTTTCTTGAAGATCCCGCGCCTGCCCCGCGCTCAGGAGCGCGCCGGGGATGCCCGCAAAAAACATCCGCCCCAAAAGGCGGTTAATCGGTTGGATTTTCCAAAGGCATTTGTATAATTTAGGGTCGGGGGGAAGATGAAAGCTCAGACCATCGATATCAAGGAATCCACCGGGCGAATCCTCTGCTGCACGATCTTCCGTCCAGGGGGCAAGAAGCTCCTGGCCAAGGGACACGTGCTCAGCGAGGAAGACGTCCAGTTGCTCGAGACCGAAGGTATGGGCCAGGTCTGGGTGACCGAGCTCGAGCAAGGCGAGGTCAGCGAAGACGACGCCGTCATGGCCGTGGCGTCGGAAATGGGCTGCGGGTCGCTTGAAATCCGCCTGGCGGCGGGCGGCCGGGCCAACCTGTTCGCCACCGAAGACTGCTGCGTGCTCATCGACGACGAGCTGCTGCGCCAGATCAACTGCACCTCGTCGGTGGTGATTGCCACGCTCCCGAACTTCGGATTCGCCAAGGGGGCGCAACGGATCGCCACGGTGAAAAGCGCGCCGTTCGCGGTGGCCGAAGCCCAGCTCGAAGCCGTGCTGATGATCCTCAGAGAGCGCGGGCCCATCCTCCAGGCCCGCCCGATTCGCAATCCCGCCGTGGGCGTTCTTTATTCGGACCCGCTCAACGGCGAGCGCGCCCGCACCCTGTTCGAGAACATCATGCGGCAGCGCCTCGAGCGCTTCGGCGCCTCCGCCAATTTCGTGCTTGCCTCGCTTGAAGAGGAGGCCAGCATCGGCCGGGCGCTCCAGCACCTGGTCCGCACCAAGCCCACCGTGGTTCTGGTGGCTTCCACCACCGCGCCTGCCGGTCCCGAAGACGTTGTGGGCCGCGCCCTGGCTCACATAGGCTGCCACATGGAGCGGTTCCTGGCTCCGGTGGAACCCGGGAATCTGCTGCTGCTGGCCTACAAGGACGACGTACCGATCGTTTCCGCGCCGGGCTGCTTCCGGTCCGCCAAGCCGAACGTGGTGGACATGATTCTGCCGCCCATGCTGGCGCGATATCGGGTAACCGGCTGGGAAATCGCGTGCCTCGGGCACGGCGGGCTTCTGGCCTAGACGAGATCCTCCACTACCTCGGACCGCATCCTCCGAGCGGCCCGAAGGTGCTCCTCAGGCCGGGCGCCTCGGCAGCTCCCGGCCTCTTTTTTTTGCGCTCTGGACGCCCTCCCCACCGTAGAGAGAAGATGGGGGTCCAATGCTCCACCGTTTTCTGCTCCTGCCCGCCCTGCTTCTCGCAGGCCAGACCACCATCAAGGTCGACGTGCAACTGGTGAACGTCGCCTTCGCCGTTCGGGACGCCGCCGGCGCGCTCGTCATGGACCGCAACAAAGACGACTTCGAGGTTCTCGAAGACGGGGTCCCGCAGAACATCTCGTTCTTTGCGCGCGGCACCGACGTCCCCCTGACCATCGGCCTCATCGTCGATTTCAGCGGCAGCCAGGAGCACTTCGCCAAGCAGCATCATCGCGACCTTCTGGCGTTCCTCAAGAGCGTGCTCGGTCCCAGGGATCGCGCGTTCCTGGTCTGCTTCGGCAACCATCTGCGCCTGGCCAGCGACCTGACCGGCGACAGCGCGGAGATCGTTGACCGTCTGGGCCAGTTTGAGAAGGGAAGTCGCGATTTTCCCGAACTGGGTCCCCGCGACGAGGACCGTGAACTGGGAACCGCGTTCTACGACGCCATCTTCTACGGGATCGAGGAAAAGCTGGCCAGGACGGAAGGCGGCCGCAGGGCGCTGATCCTGTTCAGCGACGGCGAGGACAATTCGAGCGCCCACCACATGATGGACGCCATCGAAGAGGCCCAGACCGAAAACGTGCTGTGCTTCGCGGTGCGCTACACCGAGTCGAGACACGGCCACCTGACGGCTCGGAACAAGTACGGCACCAGCGTGATGGACCGCATCGCGCGCGAGACCGGCGCTCTGCACTTCGACGCGCGAGAGGGCGAGCTGAAAGCGCACTTCGCCCAGATCGGCGACGTATTGCGCTCTTCCTACGAGCTCGCCTACCACTCCACCAACCCGGTCCGCGACGGCACCTTCCGCAAGATCGTGATCCGCGCCAAGCAGCCCGCGCTCGCGGTCCGCGCCAAAACCGGCTACTTCGCCAGATAGCGGCCCCAGCACCGAAACCGCGCGCGTCAGCAAGCGGACCGAGGCCGTGCACCAGGGCCCAACGTTCCCGTCGCGCACACAACCCAACCCGATCCCACCTGCCCAGATCCCACCTGCCCAGATCCCACCTGCCCAGATCCCACCAGCAGTCTCGGAATTGAAAAAGTGAGTTCCCGCTAAGACCTTGACGCCGCTGGGGCGACCGAGGGGACGTTCGCACAGCGCCACCACTCCAATCTTCGCGTTCATTGTTTTGGCTTGTTTTATCCTATTTCTTGTTGTATGATTACAGCAAGATGGAGATCAGCCCCAAGGGCCAGCAGGCCTCCCGGCTCCGCCAGCGCAAGTTCGAACTCCTCCGCAAATTCCAACTCCCGGCTGAACTGCTGCCCGGCTCCTTGTCCGTCAGCCACACCCGTTGCGGTAAGCCAACCTGCCACTGCGCCTCCGGCGGCCCCGGGCACCCGGCTTGGTCGTTGACCTTCATGGTCCAGGGCAAGAAACGGGTGGAACGCATCCCCAAGGAGTGGGTCGACCAGGTGCGCCGCCGCGTGGAGGCCGGCCGCGAGTTTCAGGAGGCCCTCAAGGAAGTGCTGGCGGCCAACGCCGAACTGCTGGTGCTATGGCGGAAACAGCAACCCCGGTGAGCGAACCCAGCGCGCTGAAGATCCTGCACTACGCTTCCTATTGTTTGGGCCTGAAGTCCTATTTCCAGCACCCCGGCGATGGCCGGATTCGACCGCGCATTCCGGCGCCCGCCTTGGTCTGGTCGCTGCTCATCGCGCATCTGTTGCGCGCCTGGAGTTTCTTGCGCGTGGAATGGCTGGTGCATTCCCCGGCCCGTCCCGGCCTGGGTGTCGGAACGGCCTTTGGCGATGACGCCCTGGCCTATTTCACCGAGCGTCTCGATCCGGAATCCACGCGCGCCGCGCTCAGCTCGGCGATCCACCAAGCCAAGCGCAACAAGGTTTTCGAGTGTACTCGTTTGATCGGACTGGCTCTGGACGGCACCGGCGCCGGGTATACCCAGAAGGAACCTTGCCCGCTATGTCATCCCGTCAAGGACGGTCAAGGGACCTTGCATGGCCACTTGCACCACTTCGCCCTGCTCACCGTGGTCGGCACGGGTATCACCCTTCCCCTGGATGTAGAACCCTACGGGGCCGGAGACAGCGAGTACGCCGCCGGGCAGCGCCTGCTCCAGCGAGCCACGGCCCGCATCGGCAGACGCTTCGCCCAGTATGTCGTCGCCGACGGAGAGTTCGCCACGGCCCCTTTTCTCCACACTGCCGGCCAGCTCGGCCTGCGGGTGGTGGCGCGACTGAAGGGCAATCTTCCCGAACTGTCTCAAGCCGCGGCGCGGCTCTTCGACGGCCAACCTCCGCACTCGGTCTCTTTTTACGGGGCCGACCGCGTGGAACTCTGGGATGCCGACGACTTTCCGCCCTGGGCCACCCTGGGGTGGGAACAGGTGCGCGTGTTGCGCTATCGGCAGTACAAACCGGATGGAACCGTGATCCAGGCCGAGTGGCTCACCGACTTTCCGCGCCGGCAGGTGGGAAGCTTCAACCTGTTCCGCCTGGCCAAGAACCGTTGGGAGATCGAAAACCAGGGCTTCAACGACGGCAAGAATCGTTACGGCATGGAGCACATCTGCCATCACGATCCCAACAGCATGTTGCTGAACTGGCTGCTGATTGCCCTGGCCCTGGTCATCGAACGGCTGTACCGGCTGTGTTACCTGCACCGCGGCGCGCATCCTGTTCGCAGCGCCATCGACCTAGCCAGCCTGCTATGGCTGAACCTCCGCCTCCCATGCACCCAAAACACCAGCTAATCCACGCTCCGCGCGGACCGCCTGCCGCGCGCTCGAAACCGACCGATCTTTGACAACCTCACCTGCCTAGCGGCACCACCTCAGGCTGCGCCGTCTCCTTTCACGCTGCCTGCGCCATCGCTCCCACGCGAAAATCAGTCCAGCCGACCGCGCCTACCTCTGAGCCCGACCAATTCCGAGACTGCTGAGATCCCACCTGCCCAAGCCCCAAACCTCCGGCGCTCTGTTATCCTAAGATTCCTCGGCATGTTTATCGAGTCCATGGGAGGGATGGCGTGCGCCGCGGCCGGGCTGATGGCCTACGCGGTGCGCAGCCGCTCCTCGACGCTTCTCGGTCCGTCGGTCTGGCGCGGTGCATCCGACCGCGCTTCCATCGCCCTCACCTTCGATGACGGGCCAAGCGAAGCGACTCCGGAGCTGCTCAGCGTGCTGGAAAGCCACCGCGCGCGCGCGACCTTCTTCCAGTGCGGCATCGACGTGCGGCGCCTGCCGGATGTCGTGCGCCAGGTCGCCGCGGCGGGCCACGAGATCGGCAATCATAGCGACACCCACTCCCGCCTGTACTTCCGTTCCAGCCAAACCATCTACGACGAACTGGCCCGGGCTCAGTGCGCGATCGCCGAGGTAGCCGGCGTGGCTCCCACCCTTTTCCGCGCGCCTTACGGAGCCCGATGGTTCGGCCTGCGCGCGGCGCAACGGAAGCTCGGCCTTTTGGGCGTGATGTGGACCGCCATCGGAAGAGATTGGAAGCTCCCCGCCCCGGCGGTCGTCGCCCGGCTGGCCGCCGCCGCCCGGAACGGCGCAATCTTCTGCCTCCACGACAGCCGCGCCACGGCCGGCACCTGCATCGAAGCTGTACGGCGGCTCATCCCTTCGCTGCTTGAAAAGGGATACCATTTTGAGACGGTAAGCGAAATACTATGTCCGAAGAACTAACCCAGAGAATCCTGAAGGTGATTGCCGACAGCCAGAAGCTGCCGCCGGAGAAGGTGACGATCGACAGCACCTTCGAAGAGCTGGGGATCGACTCCCTCGACGGAGTCAACATCCTCTTCGCCCTCGAGAACGAATTCAACATCAACATCCCGGACGAGGGCGTGCAGGGAATCCGCAGCATCCGCCAGATGGTGGACGCCCTGGAGAAACTGCTCGCGAGCGGACCCAGCGGACCGAGCGAGGCTCCTGCCCCGGCGCAGTCGTGAATATGGCGCGACGTGTAGTCGTTACAGGCATTGGCGTCATCTCCTCGCTGGGGCTGAACGCCGCCGAGTTCTGGCAGGCGCTGGCCGAGGGCCGGTCCGGAATCGGCCCGATGACACTGGTGAACCCCGCCTTGCTTCGCTTCCCGAACACGGCTGAGGTCAAGGGCTACGATCCCTCCCAGCATTTCTGTAACAAGGAAACCGACTTCCTGGACCGCTTCGCGCAGTTCGGCGTCGTCGCCGCGCGCGAGGCCGTGCGCGACTCCGGCATCGAGTGGACCCCGGAGCTCCGCGAGCACGGCGCCGTCGTCACCGGTTCCTGCGTCGGCGGCAAGGCCACCGAGGACGAGGGCTTCCAGGGCCTGTACGAGATGAAGCGAACCCGCGTCAACCCGCTCACCATCCCGCGCGCCATGGAGAACGCCGCCGCGAGCCACATCTCCATCGAGAACCACATCACCGGGCCGGTCTACACCGTCTCTACCGCGTGCTCCTCGTCGAATCACGCCATCGGGCAGGCCTACTGGCTGGTCCGCAACGGCGTGGTGGAAGCCGCCATCACCGGCGGCAGCGAGGCCCCTTTCTGTCTTGGGAATCTCAAGGCATGGGAGGCGATGCGCGTCGTGTCGCAGGACACCTGCCGCCCGTTCTCGAAAAACCGCCGGGGCATGATCCTGGGCGAGGGCGGCGCCATGATAGTGATCGAAACTCTCGAAGCCGCCAAGGCCCGCGACGCGAAGATCTACGCCGAGATCGTTGGCTTCGGCATGTCTTCCGACGCGCATCACCTCACCCAGCCCTCTATGGAAGGGCCGGCCCGTGCGATGCGCGGCGCGCTCTGCGACGCCGGGATCGCCCCCGAGCAGGTCGGCTACATCAACGCCCACGGGACTGCCACTCCAGCCAACGATCCCACCGAAGCCGGCGCTATCCACATGGTCTTCGGCGAGCACGCGTTGCGCATGGGGGTCAGCTCGACCAAATCCACGCACGGCCACGCGCTGGGCGCTGCCGGCGCCATCGAAGCCGTCGCCACCATCCTGACGCTGCGCAACCACCTACTGCCGCCCACCGCCAATTTCGAGGAGCCCGATCCGCAGTGCGAGCTCGACGTCGTGCCTAACCAGGCCCGTCCCGCCGATCCTGAATTCGCGCTCTCGAACTCGTTCGCCTTCGGCGGCCTGAACGCCGTGCTGGCGTTCCGAAGGTGGAACGGCTGAGCGGCTCTGCGTCGGCCACCGGTGTCGGTACGGTTTCTTAAGTTTCTAAGCTTGCTGTAGTAGTGAAGGTTGCTCAAGTTTCCGGTATACTTCTGACTATGCCGGTAAAACGAAACATCGCCAAGCCTAGGCCCGCTGCTCAGCCGGGTTCGGAGTCCCAACATCCTCAGGAATGGCCGGAGTGGATCGATCAGCTTCGACGCCGGGTCGCGGAGGAGACCCCGGCCAAGCGCGAATGGGCCGAGAAGGCAGGGGCCTTCATCCTGCAACTGATGGAGTTATCCGACGAAGCGCTCGTGGACGCGTCGTCCGCGCCCGACAACTGGCACGTGGTTCTTCGGGCAATGGGCAGCCCCGAGATGCTGAGGCAAATGCAGGCGTTGGACCCCCTTGCCAACGCATTCCTGCGCGGAATCGAGGACCGCACCGCACTGATTCGGGAAAATGGTGGTGTTTTCAGCACGGACCAGGTGGCCCGGTACCTGGACATCACACCGCAGGCCGTCACCAAGCGGCGCCACAGCCGGCAATTGTTGGGGCTGAGTTTTCGAAGGCGCGGGTGCATGTACCCGGCCTGGCAGTTTATTCAGAGCGGAACGGTCCCCGGGCTGCACGAGGTTTTGATGGCTCTTGGGGAACACGACGAATGGATGCAGAACGTTTTCTTCATAAGTCCCAGCTCACGGCTTGCCGGGCGCCGGCCGCTGGACCGTCTTCGGGACGGCAAACTCGCCGAAGTGCTGGACGCCGCGAAAGAGTTCGGGCAGCATGGAGCCGAGTGAATGCTGAGCCCGGGTCCACATCCGGACCCTCCCGGCGACTTCTCCGCCCGCACCTTGCCCATCGTCAGATTGGGCGGCAGCTTCTTTCGCTGCCACCGCAGTTCCTACGATCCACTCCATTTCGGCACTTCCGGCAGATCCCGCTTCGACGATCCGTCCGGTGAGTTTGGAGTGCTCTACACGGCCCGTGATCCCTACGGCGCATTTATAGAGACGTTCGGCCAGATTACAGGTATTCGCACCGTAAGCAGCGCTATGTTGAAGTCTCACTGCCTCTCAGAGTTGTATCCGCTCCGCCCGCTGCTCCTTGTCGATCTGTTCAGCTCCGGATGCCTTGCCCGCTGCGGCGCCGACAGCCGCCTGTTCGCGGGCGAACGATCCATCGCTCAGAGATGGTCGCGTGCGATCCATGAGCGCAGTGACGTCAGACCAGACGGAATACTGTACCCGGCGCGGCACAATCACGAACGACAGGCTGTCGCCATCTTCGACCGGGCTCCCGAGCTGGAGATCGTTGAAACGCGCCCATGGTACGAGCCGGATGGCAGACTGCGCTCGGAACTGCCCGGTATCCTCGCTCTATATGGCTTTGGGATCGTTGAAACCGAGGCCAAGCCCTCCAGGAAAGGCCCAGGCAAGACCGACTCGCGACAAGGCACGCTGTTCGAATTGTGACTTGGGCCAGGTCGTCCGCTAGATCGGCAGACTGCGACGAACGCGCCGACCACTAGAACCTCCCGCGCCCCGCTGGCCTGTTATAGTAGTTTTCCAATGAGGCCCCGCTTCGCCCTGGCAGTCGCCGCCCTGGCCCTGTCCCTCGCCGCCGGATGCGGCAGCGGCAGTAAGTCGACTCCTCCCGTGCAGAAGCCCGCGGCCGCGGCCCCGCAGTTCGCTCCTGCGGCCGGGACCTACACCTCCGCGCAGACCGTCACCATCACCGCCACCACTCCCGGCGCCGCGATCCACTACACCACCGACGGCACCGCGCCCACCACATCGTCCGCGCGATACACCGCGCCGATCCCGGTCTCCTCCAGCATGACCCTCCAGGCCATAGTAGCTGCCGACGGCTACAACAACAGCGCCGTGGCGACGGCCGCGTACACCATCACGCCGCATCAGCCCACCTCCTACTACGTTTCTCCTTCCGGTAGCGATGCCGCGCCCGGCACCCAAACTCAGCCCTTCGCCACCGTCGCGTTCGCCGCCGCACGGTTGCAGCCCGGGGACACGCTGTACCTGCACGCCGGGGACTACCACGAGACCGTCTCCTTACGCCAGTCGGGAACCGCCGCCGCCCCGATCACCATCCAGGCCTACCCTGGCGAATGCCCCACGCTCATCGGCGCAACCCCCGTCGCAGGCCCGTGGACCGTCCAGTCGGGTGCTATCTACCGAGCGGCGTGGCCCGGCCAGCCCGTCCAGGTCTTCGGCGCCGGACAGCTCCTCAACGAAGCGCGCTGGCCGAACACCGCCGTCGAGGACTTCGCGAACATGAGCTACGCCCTGGCCGGCTCGGGCACCCAGGACTACATCACGTCCTCCGCTCTGCCCGATACCGACCTCACGGGCGCATGGGTCCGCGTCATGGCGGGCGAGGCTTGGGTCGCCTACGACCGCCAGGTTGCGTCCCACGACAGGGCTTCCGGCAAGTTGACCTTCTCCGCGCCCATCAATGACCTTTCCCAGTTGGTGCCGCGGCGGGGAAGCCACTTCTTCCTTTTCGGAAAGCTGGAGCTGCTCGACGCGCCCGGCGAGTGGTGGTGGGACCCCACCCAGCAACAGCTCTATGTCTGGATGCCCGACGGCGCTCCGCCGGACGGGCGCGTCGAGGCCGGCATCGCCCCCGCCGTGCTCGACCTCAGCGGGCAGTCCTACGTGACCGTCAAGGGCATCTCCGCGCGCGGCGGCTGGATCAACCTGCAGAACAGCACCCACTGCACCCTGCAGGATTTCCACCTGTGGGCGCCCAACTGGATCCGCACTTTCGACGGCTATGGGGTTTTCCCGCAACACATGGGTGGCGTCGATGTTTCCGGCACGGGCAACCTGCTCGACGGAGGATCGGTGCGTCACGCCGGCCGCAGCGGGATTCACCTCGCGGGCAGCGGCAACACCGTGCGGCAGGTGACGGTGGAGGATGCGGGGTGGAACTGGGCCAACGAGAGCGGCATCTGGCTCGAGGGCGACCAGGCCTTGCTGGAGCACAACACGATCAGGCGGACGGCCATTGCAGGCATCGTCCTCGCGCCCCGCTCCCGCGTCCTGACCAACCTGGTGGAAGACTCCTGCCTGTTCGTCGAAGACTGCGGGAACCTGAATGCCTGGAACATGGACGGGCAGGGAACCGAGATCGCCTACAATATCCTGATCCACAACCACAGCCGCTGGGGCGCTTCCATCTACCTGGATGCCGGGTCCGCGAACTTCTACCTCCACGACAACCTGGCGCAGGGCATCGCCTGGGGCGGCGCCAACATCACCGGCATCAACGACGTCGAGAACAACACCTTCGCCGACGTGGGGCACCAGGGGATTTCGTTTGTGCCTCCCGCCAACGCCATCGGCGCGGACTGGTCGGCCGGCCGCATTCTCCACAACCAGTTGGGAGAGCCCTTCCCGCTGTCCGTCTCGCTGACCCAGCCGACCTACATCATTCCCGACTACGGCTCGTACATGGCTTACGTGCCCTTGGCCCCGCAGCCCGGCCCCCGCCGCGTGGAGATCGACTGGGACCAACTGGCTCAGCCCGGATGGAGCCGGCAGCAGGTTCCGCTCAACCTCTCCCAGGTAGACGGCATTGGCTTCTCCTTCGACCCGGAGGTTGCCGCGTTCAACCTCACCATCGGCAATCTGCGACTTCTTCCGTCCGGAGGAACCGGAGACGCCGGCGCCGTCGCTGTCACCGGAACCACCTGGACTGTCTACTCCTCGGGCGGCTCCACCTGCGCACTTACCGCATCCGGTCCGGCCACCTGGGGAGCATCCGGGTCGAGCGTCTTCAACGGAGCCAACTTCCTCACTGCGCCGTTGCCCTCGGGTCTGAAAGACCTCACCGCCTACCGCGGTCTGGCTTTCGATCTGGCGGGAACCGCCACCCGCACGTTCAACTTTCAGGGATACCAGGACGTGGACAACGGCCCCGACCCCGCTCCCGGCCGCGGTGCGACGCTGCCCGCCTCGGTGGGCGCCGATCCTATACACGCTCGTCTGCTCGGCTTCGACTGCGGCTCCTGTGAGCTCCGCCACCAAGGCTACGAAGAGTGTTCCGGCTCAGTAACGCCCCCGCCGAGTCAACAATCGGTTCCTGAAACAGTTGGTGCACGGACGAAAACTCCGTGGTCTATTCAGGCGTTACCTGTCGACGCGGATCGCCTCAACGTGGACTTGCCCGCATCACCCACGGTTCAACAGAAGCACCGGATCCACGTGACAGCACGATGCCATTGCGTTGAATGAGGCCGATACCGGCTAGCTGATGTCGCTGCTCCGTTTGCGCAGTTCCTCCGCATCGCCAAGGTCCTTGGCGCGACCGGTATGCTCCTTGTTGCGAAGCAGTTCCGCGCGGCCGATGAAGTGCGTGGCAATCCCGTCCAACTCCGCTTCCGTCCGTTCCGCCCAGGCCTCTTCGAAGGTGACGCCAGAGATGCTGGTCAACAGATCGATACGGTTGGGCTTCACTCCCAACTGGACCACTTTGTAGGCCGAGCGAAGATCCGCCGCCTCGATCCCCGCTTTTCCGAAGCCGAACGCGGACAGCGCGCGCAGCACACGGTCCGCGTTCTCCTTTGTGGGCCGCACGAGAATGTCGAGATCGGCAGTGTAGCGAGGGAAACCGTGGAAGGCGACGGCAAACGCGCCAACCACCAGGTACTCAACTTCGTTCGAGTTCAGTAGTTCGAGAAACGCGCGCCAGTCTTTGTTCAGCGGCATCGGGGTGACGGCTGTCGCGGAGTTCGATAAGCATGTTCAGGCGCTCTTCGTGGGACATGGCCGCATCGTCGCGCGCGTCGGCCTCGTCGGCTTCCTCGAAGCTGCCGAACACCCTCACCTTCTTCTCCACGCTCGTATTATAGTCCGTCGAGCGTCGCCAAGGTCCTTGCAGGGAAGGGTCAATCTCCGGAAGGTCGCGTCATCGCGCCCCAGGCGCGTGTACCCTGCGGGTCGCTTCATATCCTGCCCCGCACCCATGTTACCCTTGGAATCCGTTCTGCGGCGGCAGCAGAGGAGATCCTGAAATGAGCGAACCAGTCGAATGCATCCGGTGCCACACCAGCATGGAAGATGGCTACATGCCGGATGTCGGATACGCTTCCTGCACCCAGCAGAAGTGGGCGCCCGGAGTGCCAGATGTCTCCTTCTGGCGGGGCCTCAAAGTCAAACAGGACCAACTCATTCCCGTCACCACGTTCCGCTGCCCGAAATGCGGCTACCTGGAGTCGTACGCGAAGCCCGCGGCCTAGAGCCCGAACTCCTGCCCCACGCGCGTGACCACAATCCTGCTCCGGTCGCGCCCCGCCACGCGCTCCAGCCGCTCGATGGGCTCGAGCTCCGGCTCGCGGCCCAGCGGAAACGTCTGGTGATGGACCGGCAGAATCCGCTCCGCCCCGGCGTCCGATGCCATCTGCCACGCCTCTTCCGGCGTGCAGTGGAACCGGATCCAGGGATTGTACGCGCCAATCGGCATGATGGCCAGGTGGATCGGCCGCGTCGAACGCAGACTCCGGAACGTCGTGGTGATCGCAGTGTCGCCGGCAAAGAGAACGCGGTGCCCGCCGCACTCGATCAGGTAGCCGTTGTAGCCCCGGTAGTCGTCCGTGCGCATCCGCGCGCCCCAGTGGTTGACCTCGAAGGCGCGGACCGTGGCCGGGCCCACCCGCTCGCTCGCCCCCCATCCCAGCTCTGACACCTGGCGCCAGCGCCCCACACGCAGCAGATCGCTGTTCCGAACCGCGTTGATGACCGCCGTGTGCCGGCTCTCGAGCGCCCGTAACGACGGCAGGTCGGTGTGGTCCATGTGCGCATGCGAGAGCAGCACCAGGTCGATCTTCGGAAGCTGGTCCGCCTCCAGCGCCGGAGCCACCAGCCGCTTCACGCCGAACGTCACCGGACCAACCTGCAACCCCGCGCGCTCGCTGAAAACCGGGTCGGTGAGCACAGTGAATCCATCCATCTTAAGAAGGACGGTGCTGTGGCCGAGCCACGCCGCGAACAGTCCGCGATCAGGCCATCGCATCGGATCCGGGATTGCCGTGGGCGCGAGAACCGGCCGCTTGGCCTCACGTCTGTACTGCTGCCAGAAGGCAGGCGCGGAATGGCAGGCGAAGACAGCCAACCCGCCGATTCCGGCGAAACCCAGAATGCTCCGGCGCCGCAACTTGGGGTTCCCAGCGAAGGACATCTACACTTCCATTACACTTCCATGGTATCAGGACCAGCCAAACCGCTCTTCCAGCCACGGATCGCCGCGCATGTGATAGCCGTTCTTTTCCCAGAAACCGGCCCGGTCGCGATCAAGCAACTCGATAGCCTTCAGCCACTTGGCGCTCTTCCAGGCGTAGAGCCGCGGCACGATCAGGCGGGCCGGACCGCCGTGCTCCGCCGTCAGCGGCTCCCCGTCGTGGGTCAGCGCCACCAGGGCGTCCTCCGCTAGCAGGGCCTCGAGTGGCAGGTTGGTGTTCCAGCCCGAGTCGTAGCCAGCAACCAGGGCGAAGCGGGCACTCGGCAACGGACCGCCCGCGCGGTTCACCAGCTCGCGCGTCGAGACCCCCTCCCACGTGTTTCCCAGGCGCGACCAGCGCGTGACGCAATGGAAATCGGCGAACACCCGGACTTTGGGCAGCTTTCCGAACTCCTCCCAGTTCCACTCGACCGGTTTGCCAACCAGGCCGTCCAGCCGGAAGCGCCATCGCGCCAGGTCGATTGAGGGAGGCCCGCTGGCGTCCAGAACCGGCCACTTGCGCGTCCGCGACTGCCCGGGCGGGACGCGCTCCGCCCGGCGCGTGTCCGGGCTGACGATCACTCCATCCGGGACGCTTTCGGGACCGGGCACTTCTGCCGGCTGCGCCTTGGGGTCGTCAAACATAGTCTCAGCTTACCGCCAGCGTGGCCGACTCCTCCCGGCCTATCCGAGCGGGCCCGTATATCCGCGAAGCCGTCGCCATAGGACTCACAGGACGCCTAGTAGGCTTGCTCGTAGGACTACGCAAACTCCGCAACCGGAGAGTCCCGCCCGTCGCGGGCCACATCGTAGCTGAGGCAAACTCCAGGTGCGTTTGATGGGATTGGCCACGAACGAACACGGACGCACACGAATCAGATACTTAGTTTCAATTCGTGTTCATTCGTGTTCACTCGTGGCCAAGATTGCTTTCTGCGCTCTTGTTGTAGCGCTCGGACCGGCCCTCATGCGAGCGGGCGGGCCGGGCGACCGCGTCGAATACGTCGGTGGTACAGTTGTCGAACTGCAGAAGTCCGTCAGCGGGGTTATCGACATCACCGGCAACCGGTATTTCCACTTCGAGACCCGCTCGGCCATCGTGGAAGTTCCCTACCAGAGCATCAACGTTCTCGAATACGGCCAGAACGTGGGCCCCAGATACTACTTGGCGTTCTCGCCGCCCATGTTCCTGCTAAGTAAGAAACGCACCCACTTCCTGACTGTCGGGTACGAAGACGACGACGGCCGCCAACAGGCGCTGGTCTTTCGCGTGGGTAAAGGCGACATCCGCGCCCTGCTTGCCTGCCTGGAAGCCCGCACCGGCCGCAAGGTCGAGTACCAGGATGTCGAGGCGCGCAAGAGAGGCAAAGGCTGACATGATCGCGATCTGGATCGCATTGGCTGGAGCGTTCGGGCAGGCCGCCGCCCCAGCCCCCCGGGACGAGGGCGTCGAGCGCGAGCAACTCACCCAGTTGCTCACCATCCGCCGGGTGTATGTGGAACGCTTGAACGGAGGCGAGACCGCCGCCCAGATGCGGGACATGATCATCGGCAGCCTGGAACGGTCCCGCCTCTTCGTTATCACCGAGAACCAGGACCGCGCCGATGCCATTCTCCGCGGCTCGGCCGAGGACCTGATCTTCACCGAAACGTTCTCTGCCAGCGAGGGCGTCAACGCTCATGCCAGCGAGAGCGTCGGCGACTCCGGATATGCCGTCGGCGCCAATGGCAGGGGCGGCACCAGCCGCCTGGGCACGGTCCGCCACAGCGTGGCCGCCGCCCTGGGCGGCGGCGAGAACGACTCGCTCCACACCCAGGAGCGCAAGCATGAAGCGACCGCCTCCGTGCGCCTGGTGACCAAGGACGGAGACGTCATCTGGTCCACTACACAGGAAAGTCTCGGCGGCAGATTCCGAGGCGCCAGCGCCGACGTGGCCGAGAGGGTCACGCGTCAACTGCTCAGCGATTACGAGCGAGCCAAGAGCAGGGCGGGAAATGGCCCGGCAACGCCAAGTAGATGATTAAAAGGGTTTTATCGTTAAATTTCGCTAAGAATGAGACACGCCAGTGTGAATCTGGTGTAGACTGGATTCAGTCAGCTATAACATAGCATCCCCGGCGACGGGACCCAGCCCGTCGCCAGCCCCTCTGAGTGAAGCCCCAGGTTCCCAACCTGGGGCTTTCGAATTCCTGGGGGCGCCCCCCAGAGACAAAGGTTAAGATAACTTTACCATCTCCTCCCCCGAAACGCAAACAAGATCTGGTCGACGCCATCTGAAGCCGCCTGCTGTTTTTCCGAAGACCGTGGGGCAGGACTCCAGTCCTGCAGCGGGTCTCCAGACCCGCCTCCGTCCAACCTCCTGAATCGAAGGAAACCGGACGTGGACGTCCGGCGCTAAGTGGTATTGGGCCTCAGCCCCGCTCCGCAGGGGCGCCGGAACCTGGCACGGCTCCACTTCCATGTCGAACACCCACCGGACAAGCACAACGCCCGTTGTACGGTCACACCAGTCCCTAAGGACCGCCAGCAACGTTCCCCTCTTCCGCTGCATCTAACTAAGCGAATAGGCTTAGTCTCCTCGTATTGGGTGAAGCTCAGAAGAGTTTTTAGCGTTCGTTTTGCGCTCGCTCGGAGGGCGCGCGCTGGACTGTCGTGCTAGCGTAGAGAGCAGGGGATTCGATGCTGCCAAATACCGCTATCCGGGCCGTGGACCTGAGCAAGAAGTTTCGCTCGGGCGACGCCGACTTGGTGGTATTTGAGGGCCTGAACCTCGAAATCGAGCAGGGCGAGCGGCTGGCCCTGGTGGGCGAGTCCGGAACCGGCAAGTCCACCCTCCTCTACCTGCTGGGCGCGCTCGACCGGCCATCTGGTGGGTTCGTTTGGTTCGGCGACCGTGAGATCACGGCCCTTGCGGATGAGGAACTTGCAGCCTTTCGCAATCGGGCGCTTGGGTTCGTTTGGCAAACTCACTACCTGCTTCCCGAGTTCACGGCCCTCGAAAACGTGATGATGCCGCTGCTGATCCGGGGAAGTTCCCGGGCGGAGGCGGAAGGGCCGGCCCTGGCCAGGCTCGAAGAAACCGGTTTGAAGGCCCGGGCCTCTCACCGGGCCGGAGAACTCTCCGGAGGCGAACAGCAGCGGGTGGTGCTGGCCCGCGCACTGGTCGGAAATCCGAAGTTCCTGCTGGCCGACGAGCCCACCGGGAACCTCGACCACCGCACCGGTGAAATGATCATCGGCCTGTTGACCGAACTGCATCGGTCGCACGGCCTCACTTCGGTCTACGTCACTCACAATCTGTCCTTCGCCCGCCGTTGCGACCGGGTTTTGCGCCTCGAAGCCGGAGCGCTGGTCTCGGATGGGCTGCGGTCGGAAGCGCTAGATGCCGATGATGTAAAGGTACAGAGCGGAAAAAGCTATGTTTGAACGATACACGGAAAAGGCCCGACGAGTCATCTTCTTCGCCCGATACGAGGCCAGCCAGTTCGGCAGCCCCTATATCGAAACCGAGCACCTGCTGCTCGGACTGCTGCGTGAGGACAAGGCTCTGGCGAACCGCTTCCTGCGGTCGGCTGCGCAGATCGATTCGATCCGCAAGCAGATCGAGGGGCACACCACCATCCGCGAGAAGGTTTCCACTTCCGTGGACCTGCCGCTCAGCCATGAATGCAAGCGCGTGCTCGCCTATGGCGCCGAGGAGGCCGAGAGGCTGAATCACAAGCACATCGGGACCGAGCACCTGCTGCTCGGCCTGCTGAGGGAAGAGAAGTGCTTCGCCGCCGAGATCCTGCACGAGCGCGGGCTGCGCCTGTCGGCCGTGCGCGAAGAAATCTCCCGCTCCAATTCCGAGAAGATGACCGCCAGCCGCCCCAAGGAAAGCTCGCTGCTCACCGAGTTCAGCCGCGACCTGACGCAATCGGCGCTCGATGGCACGCTCGATCCTCTGGTCGGCCGCGATTACGAGCTCGAGCGGGTGGTGCAGATCCTGTGCCGCCGCACCAAGAACAACCCGGTGCTGATCGGAGAGCCCGGGGTAGGGAAGACCGCCATCGTCGAGGGACTGGCGCAGCGCATCGCCGAGGGCGACGTGCCGTCGTTCCTCGCCGACAAGCGCATCCTGGCGCTCGACCTCTCCCTGATCGTCGCCGGTACCAAGTACCGAGGCCAGTTCGAAGAGCGCCTGAAGACCATCATGAAGGAACTGATGGAGAACCAGAACGCCATCATCTTCATCGATGAGTTGCACACGCTGGTGGGTGCCGGCTCGGCCGAGGGCTCGCTCGACGCCGCCAATATTCTCAAGCCCGCTCTGTCCCGCGGCGAAATCCAGTGCATCGGCGCCACCACGCCCGGCGAATACCGCAAGTCGATCGAGAAGGACCGTTCGCTCGAGCGCCGCTTCCAGGCCGTGAAGGTTCCGCCTCCCAACGAGGCCGACGCGGTGCTGATTCTGCGCGGCATCAAGGAGCGCTACGAGAAGTTCCACGCCGTGGCGTACACCGACGAGGCGATCGAAACGGCGGTGTTCACTTCCAGCCGCTTCATCCCGGACCGGTTCCTGCCGGACAAGGCCATCGACCTCATCGACGAGGCCGGCGCGCGCGTGAAACTGCGTCAGACCACGCTGCCCACCGAAGTGAACGAGATCCAGAAGCGCATCAAGTTCATCGTGCACCGCATGGAGAACGCGATCGCCAACCACGAGTTCGAGAAGGCTCGTTTCTACTCCGACGAGGAGCGCAAGGAGCGCGAGAACCTGCGCCTGCTCCGCGAGCGCTACAACCTCGACGACACCTCCACCGGCGTCGTCACCAAAGACGACATCGAGGATGTGGTGGCGCGCTGGACCGGCGTGCCCATGACCTCCATCAAAGAAGAAGAGGTCGCCAAGCTTCTCCGCATCGAAGAAGAGCTGCACAAGCGCATCGTCAGCCAGGAGCGCGCCATCAGCGCGCTGTCCCGCGCCATCCGCCGTTCCCGCGCCGGGTTGAAATCTCCCAAGCGGCCGGCCGGGTCGTTCCTGTTCCTGGGACCGACGGGCGTCGGCAAGACCGAAGTCGCCCGCGCGCTGGCCGAATTCCTCTTTGCCAGCGAGAAGGCGCTGGTCCGCTTCGACATGTCCGAGTTCATGGAGAAGCATTCGGTCTCGAAGTTGATCGGATCGCCTCCCGGATACGTGGGCTACGAAGAGGGCGGCCAGTTGACCGAGCGCGTGAAGCGCCAGCCCTATTCCGTGATCCTGCTCGACGAAATCGAGAAGGCGCACCCGGACGTATACAACATCCTGCTGCAGGTGTTCGAGGATGGCCAGTTGACCGACGGCATCGGCAACACGGTCGATTTCAAGAACACCATCATCATCATGACCTCCAATCTGGGCGCCCGCTTCCTGGAGAAGAAGGGCGGCATGGGCTTCTCGGCCCCAGCCGGCGAGGGCATCCCGCAGAAGGTCGAAGACATGGTGATGGCCGAGGTGAAGCGCGCCTTCAACCCGGAATTCCTGAACCGCCTCGATGAGGTGATTCTGTTCCAGTCGCTCACCGACGACGACCTGATCCAGATCATCGGACTGCTGGTGGGCCAGATCAACCAGAACCTGGAAGCCAAGCAGATCAAGATGCGCCTGACGGTCGAGGCCTCGAAGTACATTCTCGAGAAGACCTGCAACGACCGCAGCTTCGGCGCCCGGCCCCTGCGCCGCGCCCTGCAGAAGTACATCGAGGATCCGCTTTCGGAGGCCTTGATCCAGGGCTCGCTCCCGCGCCCCGCCGACCTCGAGATCTACATGGGCGAAACGGGCATCTACTGCCGGCCGGTCAAGGACGCGAAGGAAGCCAAGGAAGGCGAAGAAGTCCCCGTCGGCGCGGGCGAGGGCGAAGAGCCCCCGGTGCAGGGAACGCCGCTCTACCTGTTCTGAGGCGGACGGGCGGCAGCGCAGGCCGCCGCCCCGTCGTACCTTCAGGGAAGGTTCCTGCCGCAGCGCAATGGTCATCTACAGGGACAAGCCGACAGGCACGTATTTCTTGAACGTCGATCTGGACCTCTATTCGAGTTGCGACCTGCAGCCGCTCGTCACTGCCCTTGGTAAGAAGGTTATTGTCCTTCACGTAGGACGCAACAAACGAACCTACGGTGCGCACCTTGAGCTGGTCAAGGTGACCAAGACCGCGGATTCCACCATACGGGCCTTCTGCGCTCTGATTGAGGCCCTCCCCAAGGCGGAGCGCGCCATGTGGAATGCGGCGAAAATCCGCGACTTCAATATCGGTGTGCAAGCTGCCGCGCAGCCGCTCTCTTGCGAGTTTGCCCTCGCGGCGGAGACCGCAAAGGCCGCCAGCGAATTGGGCGCGAGGATTGTGTTCACGGTCTACGCGCCCGAGGAACTCCCCAAGCGAGTCGGCAGAGGCGGAACTACCGGCCGAACCGCTCCACCACGGCGGCCGCGCCTCCGGCCGTAGTATACTGTGTATATACGCGATGCGTTACGAATGGGACGAAGCGAAGAACCTTCGGAACCAGCGGAAACACGATGGAATCTCGTTCGAACTGGCGGCGTTGGTGTTCGAGGACGAACATTGCCTCGTCTATGCGGACCGCATCGACAGCAGGACGGAAGAACGACGCTGGCACGCGATTGGCGCCGCTCGGATAGAACCCCGGGTTGGCGCCGTGCTGCTGGTCGTTCACGTATATCGGGAGGACAATCGTGGCGAAGAGATCATCCGCATCATCTCGGCCCGAGCGGCTGAAAAGCATGAGATCCGAAGATATCAAGGGCAGAAAGTGGACTGAAAAGGAGCGCCAGACACTGCGCCAAGTGGCCGGGCGTCAGGCAGCAGCGGACGACTCCCGCATCCGCTTTGACGACATCCCCCGTCTGACTGACGAGCAGTTGGCACAGATGGTGCGCCTTCGTGATGCCCGTCCGCGCAAGGTGGCGGTGAGCGTACGCCTGGACGCGCAAGTGCTAGCGTGGCTGAAGTCCAAGGGCGAAGGCCACCTGACCCGCATCAACGACATCCTCCTGAACCTAATGGAGGCAGAGCAGGGCCACTGAGTTCACGCCACTGAGTTCACGCCGCCTGCCTCTCATCCAAACATCGACTACAATCGGTGGGTGAGATGGCCATGTCATTCACCAATACCCGCCGGCATTTCTTCCAATCGACCCTTGCCGCCGCACTGATTTCGCCCTCGGGTGCGAAGGCGGCGGGACCGGAGCCCAATGTGCTCGGCCCTATGCCGGGCTATTCCCCGCAAATTGGAACGCTTGTCTCGGAAATGACCTGGATGAGGGACGCGGTCCTTCGCTCGGTGGACGGCCTGACCCAGGACCAGGTCGACTTTCTCCTCGACAACAAGGCCAACCGGATCGGCGCTCTGCTGCTCCATCTGGCAGCCACCGAGAAGTTGTACCAGTTGAATACCTTCGACGGCGTGGGCCTGGATCAACTCGAGAAGGGCGCGGCATTCAAGGACTGGTCCGTGGCGATGGAACTGGGCGACCCCGCCCGCAAGACCATCAAGGGCCACACGCTCGACTATTATCTGAAGGCCTTGCGCGACCTTCGCGAGAGAACGCTCACCGAACTCCGTAAACGCGACGACCGTTGGCTGGCGATGGTGGACAAGACCTGGCCCTGGGGCCCCACCAACAATCTGTGCAAGTGGTTCCATGTCTGCGAGCACGAATCGCACCACGACGGCCAGATCGGCCTGCTCAGGGTCAGGGTGCCGGGCGCTCCCAAGGTCGGCCAGCGCCGTCCCCTGGTGGTTATGCCGGCGTCCACGTAACGCGCGGTCCGCTAGGCGTACGGGCTTGAAGCCCGATGCCTCTTCTCGAACTCCTCCCGCGTGCAGAGGGACCGGATGTCGGCGATGCGGTCCACCGCCAGAATCCCCTCCAGGTGGTCGATCTCGTGTTGCAGAAGCTCGGAGAGATCGCGCTCGGCCCCGGCGCGCAGTTCCTTCCACTCACCGTTCGGATCCTGGTAGCGAACCGTCACCTCGCGATAGCGCTCCACCTGCATGAAGATGCACAAGAAGCTCAGGCACGCGTCCCACACGACGATTTTGTCGTCGCTTCGCGCCGTAATCGCGGGATTGATGAAGGCCCATGGCTCGGCCCCGGGAAGCCGGAGAACGACGACCCGCAGCGGCGCGCCGATCTGCGGCGCGGCAATAGCCCGGCCGTACCCGGTTGTCGCGCGCGCCTGGGCGAGCGTATCGGTCAGGTCCCGTATCAGGGAAGCCACCTCGGCCGACGCCGGGTCTTCAACCGGACGGGCGATCTCGCGCAGCCGTGGATCGCCCAACTGCAGGATGGGTCTGATGGCCATGTCAACGCTACCAGGGTAATTCGGTTCCCACGCTTGCCAGGGTCTTTCCGCTGTCTTCCGCCACGCAGGACGGAGTCAGCCGGCCCGCAATCCCAAGCATCCGCAATTCGGTCGCACGCGACCCGCCGATACGGAAGACGTAGGAGCGGTCGATGTCCTCAACGTGCACAGCGACCTCCCAGATCGGATCAGACCCGTCACACCGAGCTATGCGCTCGAACTCAAATCCGTGTTTCTTCACCACGGAAGCGACCCGTTTGCGCATCGCCACCGCCTCCGCGTTGCCCCACTGAGCCGCTTCGGCATCGTCCATGCCAAGCCATTCGTGTATAAATCCAGCTCTCGTCAAGGCTACGGGCGCGTCACGGACAGCCCGATCCCCAACGACTCGATACGTGGCCACCGCCGGCCCGTGCATCAACTCGGAATCATCGAGCCCGCCGTCGTACCAGAAGGTCACGACGTCTCGCTGGACCCAGGCGGACACATTCTCCCCTTCTCGATCGCGTGCATTCAGATCTCTCGCCAGTACATTCTCTGCGGACTGTTCTCTTATCCTGTCGATCCGGACCCGCTTCCCGTTCCAGTTCGAGGTGCAGTTCGAGATCGTCCATCCACTGGCCACCAGTCGCGCGCCGTCCGCGTCTTTCTCACCCAGCGCCAGGTCCGATAGGTAGAAGGCATACTCCGACGCGCCAGGGTCCGCATTGATCTGCCCAAGCAGCGTCAGAGGCGTGCGCTGGTATAAGAGTGCCGTCACATCGAGCGAGCAGCCGGCCCCCATATAGATGCCCGCCGCCAGCACAAAGACACCGTCTGTCACCCGGCCGGCCTTCGTCGCGATCGCCTCGAGATAGCCGGCGTGCGCCTTATACATCTCGTCGTCATCGTTCCCCCACTGTGGGAGCAACCCGGCTGCACGCAGTTCGCGGTTCATGCCGTCGCTGGTGCCGCCGGCCTTCACGCGGCTGTCGATCCAAGCGAGATACTCCGCCTGCAGGCTCGTGTACTGGTGGGTGGACAACCACAGCTTCCCACGCAGTGTCTTCAGTCGAGCCGCTAGACGCGCTGTGTCTTCGGGCACGGACGCGACTGCATACGACACCACAGCCAATGACAACACCACCGACCAGCGCATCGTGCCACCCTCTACTCCATCCCCAGTTCCTTCACCACCCGGTCCGCTTTGTAGACCTTGCGCAGCGCCTCGACAATCCCCTGGCTGGCCACGTGCACCGAGCGCGCTTCGACGTCCGTGAAGACGAAACGGTTCGGCAGGCCCTCGATATTGCCGTCGAAGAGAATACCGATGACCTCGTTCTTCTCGTCCACCGTGGGGCTGCCGGAGTTGCCGCCGTGCGTGTCCGTGGTAGTCACGAAGTTGAACGGCGTCGAGAGGTTGAGCTTGTCCTTGGCGTCCAGCCAGCGTTGCGGCAACTTGTACGGCTCCACTCCGGTGGCGCGCTTGTACAGGCCGTCGAAAGTGGTGGTGTACGGCACCGCCTGCCCGCTGGTGTTCTTATAACCCAGCACCGGGCCGTAGGTCAGCCGCAATGTGAACGTCGCGTCGGGATACTCGCTCGTGCCATAGACCGCGAAGCGAGCCTGCGCCAGCTTGGCCTTGCTCTGGGTGAGCGCCGCCTCCACCTTGTCCTCGTACTCCTTGCGGTACTTCCGCGCCGGCCCGTCCAGGATCCGCGCCAGCCGGATCATCCCGTCGTCAGACGCCATGACCGCGTCCAGGTCCTTGGCCAGGCGCTTGCGCTCGGCGACATCCTTCAGCTTGCTGGTGGTGACGTAGCCGCGCGCGGCCTGCTCTGGCGTCTGCCCGTTCAGCACCGCCTTCATGGTCGCGTCGTCCTCGCCCAGGTGCGTCCGCATGAACGTGAAGGTGTTGGTAAGGACCGCGATTTCCATGGAATCGGTGAGCGGCTCGGTCGAATACATGGCCTGCTCGATGGGCGGCAGGTTCGATTCAGCATACTCGCGCAGCCGGTCGGCATTGGGCTTGCGCGTTTCCTCGGCGTAGCGCAGAACCTGGCGCGCGATCGTGTACAGGTCCGAGCCGATCGCCGGCGCCCGCTCGAACAGGAAATGCTGCTTGAGGAATCCACCGTACTCAGCGTAGGCGGCAGCCACGTCGTCCCACAACGCGCCGTACTGCTTCTGCTTCGCTGGATCGGCCGCGATCGCGGCGCGCAGCTTCGTCTCCTGGTCCAACTTCGCCTTCATCAGCGCCGGGTCGCGCAAGCCCCTCAGGAAGCCCGTATAAGCCTTGTAGCTGTTCTGCATGGAGAACAGGTTCTCCTTACCCACGCGGCTGTTCTCGGCGCTCTCGGCCCGGTAAGCCTGGAGAGCCGCGATCAGAGAGCCCAGCCGGTCGTACAGCAGCGGGTAGGCCACGTCGCGCGAGAATTCCAACTCGGAGTAGGTCGCGAGGCGCCCGGTTGTGCCGGGATTGCCCGAGACGAACGTCAGCTCTTTGTTCTGGACTCCGGCGTGGCTCCAGTGCAGCCAGTCTTTCACCTCGGCCGGCTTGCCGTTCTCGTAGGCGCGGAAGAAGGCGAAATCGAGATCGTAGCGCGGGTAGGTGAAATTGTCCGGGTCGCCGCCGAACTGGGCGACATCGAACTCCGGCGCGAACACCAGGCGCACGTCGTCGTACTTCTTGTACTCGTAAAGGTTGTAGACGCCGCCCGAGTAGAGCGTCACCACGTCGCAGCGGTGGCTGGTTTCGGCGGTGCAGGCCTCCTCAATCTGCGACATTGCGGCTTTGCGTTGCTTGTTCGCTTCGGCCGGATTCGCGGCGTCCTTGGCGGCGCCCTTGACCTCCGCGGTCACGTCGCGTATGCGCAGGAGCACGTTGACTTCGAGGTCGGGGCACTGCGCCTCCGCGGCGTGGTCGGCGGCGAAGAACCCGTTGGCCGTGTAGTCGTGGTCGGACGTGCTCAGCTTCTGGATGCAGTCGAGGCCCACGTGGTGGTTGGTGAACAGCAGGCCGTGCTGGGAGACGAACGAGCCCGAGCCACCGTTGTTGAAGCGCACCGAGGCGAGTTGCAGGTGGTTGAGGAATGCGTCGCTCACCTGGAAGTGGTACTTCTGGGCGACCATCTCCTTCGGGAAGTTGTTAAAGAGCCACAGCCCCTCGTCCGCGCGGGCGAGGAAAAAGGGCGCCGTGGCGACGACGGCGGCAAACATCACAATGGAGCGTTTCATGGCTATCCATCACTTTAGCCCGTTCCCGGCTCCGGGGTGGCAATGTCCGGGTTTCAGGCCGGCCCGGCCGCCTCCGCAGCTTCCGCGCGGGGCATCATCAAACTAAATATCTCCTTGTATTTCAGTAGTTTATAAAGTAAATCTCCAGATGAAAAGTACCGTTATTGCCCTCCGCTGTGAGATACTGACAATAGAAACCCAGTTGTCATGAATCAGTTAGACGAGGCCGTAGGCCGCTATCAAAAATTAATCGAAGGTGACGCTTACAAGGACCTGGCTTGGGCGGAGGCCCTGGCTGAGCGAATGCAAGCCGCGCACCTGACCCAGGGCGGACGCCTGATCTGTCCGTTCCTGCGGCCGAACTTCATCTCGCGGCGGCAGTACGAATCGCTGGTGCGGGCGGCTGAAGGACTGTTCTCGGCCATCGACCGCGTCAAGCAGATGGCGCTGGGGAATCCGGTCCTGCTGTCACGCATCGGGCTGTTGCCGGCCGAGAAGATGCTCGCCGCCATCGATCCGGGCTATCCGTTCCTGGCGGTCACCTCGCTGCTCGACACGCATCTGAACAACGGCAACCTGCACTTCGTCGAATACGTTGCCGACGTGCCGGTCGGGGTGGCGTATGCCGAAGCGCTGGCCGACCTGTTCTACGATTGCCCGCCGGTGAAGGAGTTCCGCAAGCGCTATTCGCTCCAGAAGCTGGGCGGAAAGAAGCATCTGCTCTCCTCCCTGCTCAAGGCCTACAAGCAATTTGGCGGCAAGAAGCAGCCGAACATCGCGATTCTCGAATTCCGCCAGAACTTCCAGCCCACTGAGGAAGGCGAGCACGCGCTGCTGCGTTCCTTCTTCCGCGCGGAAGGATACCAGACCGAGATCGTTTCTCCGGATCAGCTCGAATACCGCGGCGGTGTTCTGCGCAAGGGCGATTACGCCATCGACGTGATCTGGCGGCGGCTGAAGGTGCAGGAGTTCCTGCTGCGCTACGATCTCTCGCATCCGCTGGTGCGGGCCTACCGGGACGGCGCGGTCTGCCTGGTCAACAGCTTCCGTTCCGAGTTGGCGCACAAGAAGGCGATCTTCGACCTGCTCACCGACGAGACGATCACGGCCAGCTTCCCGTCCGCCGAAAAGAAGGCCATCCGCCAGTACATTCCGTGGACGCGCGTGGTGGCGGCCGGCAAGACCACCTATCAGGACCAGACCATCGACCTGCTGGAGTTCATCCTCAAGAATCGCGAGAAGCTGGTGCTGAAGCCCAACGACGATTCCGGCGAGAACCATTCGATCAAAGGCTGGCAGACCGACGACACCGGCTGGGATCGCGCCCTCAAGCGCGCGCTGCGCATTCCTTACGTGGTGCAGGAGAAGGTGGAGGCCACTTACGCCCCCTTCCCGCTGCTGCTCTACGGCGAGCTCGAGGTGCGGCAGATGAAGGTGGACCTGCACCCGCACGCCTACCTCGGCAAAGTGCAGGGATGCTCGAGCTGGCTCTCGGCGGCCAACGGCGGCTTCTCCACGGTGGCCGGCCTGGCGCCGACATTCATCCTCGAACCGAAGGGCTGAGCGCGGGGAGTGGGGCGGACCCCTGGTCCGCGGCCGACGCCCCCGTCGGCCTGGTCGTCGTACCAATCATCTCGATTCCCGAGCGGGAAAGCGGATCCAGGGGACCCGCGCGGACCCGGGGGTCCGCCCCACCCTTGCCCCAAAAAGGGAGCTTCGACTCTCCATATTCCGAAATGACGCTCGGGGTTACACTGTAACTGGAAGCACTACAAATAGATATTTCTCTTGACGAGACACTATATATTGGGGCAACATTACAGACCGTGGGGCTGCTATGAGCCCTTTACCCCTGTGGGACTGAGACAATAGACGTATAGAGGAGGCTGAGCCAAAATGGGACAGTTGGGAGTCGATCTGAGCGTCAAGCTGCCGGAAACCGAGCGGAGCCAGAAGCCGAAACGGGAGGGCGTGTCGTTTCCACGCTACTTCACTGCGAAGCTGCCGCCGGGACGCACCCCCTACGACGAGTGCCGCTGGGAGATACGCACCGCCAGTATCGCCAACGATAAGGGCGTGGTGATGTTCGAGCAGCGCGACGTCGAGGTGCCGGCTGACTGGTCGCAGACCGCCACCAACATCGTCGCCAGCAAGTATTTCCACGGGCGGCTGGGCTCGGACGAGCGGGAAACCAGCGCGGCGCAGCTGGTCCATCGCGTGGTCGATACCACGGTTAAGTGGGGCCAGGAGGGCGACTACTTCAAGACCGACGCCGACGCGGAGAACTTCCGTCAAGAGCTGGCCCACCTGGTGCTCACACAGAAGGCCAGCTTCAACTCGCCGGTGTGGTTCAATGTGGGCGTCAGCGAGGCGCGCGGCTACGGCTGGTGCTACGAAGAGACGAACGACTCGATCCGCAAGCTGATGGCGGGCGAATCGCGCCCGCAGTGCTCGGCGTGCTTCATCAACTCGGTCCGCGACTCGCTCGAATCCATCCTCGACCTGGCCAAGACCGAGGGCATGCTGTTCAAGTGGGGCTCGGGCACCGGCACGAACCTGTCTCCCCTGCGTGAGGAAGAGGCCGGGCTCTCGGGCGGCGGCCGCGCCTCCGGCCCGCTGAGCTTCATGAAGGGCTTCGACGCCTTCGCCGGCGTGATCAAGTCCGGCGGCAAGACGCGCCGCGCCGCCAAGATGGTGATCCTCAACACGGACCACCCCGACGTTCACGATTTCATCTGGTGCAAGGCCAAGGAAGAGAAGAAGGCCCACACGCTGGTGGACGCGGGCTACGACAACTCGATCGACGGCGAGGCTTACGGCTCGGTGTTCTTCCAGAACGCCAACAACTCGGTGCGCGCCTCGGATGAATTCATGCACGCGGCGCTCGAGAATCGCGAGTGGTGGACCAAGTCGGTGGTGACCGGCCAACCCAAGCAGCGCTTCCAGGCGCGCGATCTGCTGAAGGAGATCGCCGAGGCCACGCACCAGTGCGGCGACCCGGGCATGCAGTTCGACACCACGGTCAACCGTTGGAACCCGTGCAAGGTTTCGGGCCGCATCAACGCCTCGAATCCCTGCTCGGAATACATGTTCCTGGACGATTCGGCCTGCAACCTGGCGTCGCTGAACCTGCTGAAGTTCCTGGGTCCGGACGGCCGCTTCGACGCCGAGGCGTTCCGTCACGCGGTGGACACGGTGATCCTGGCGCAGGAGATATTCGTGGATGCCGCCAGCTACCCGACCCAGAAGATCGCCGAGAACTCGCACAACTACCGGCCGCTGGGGCTGGGCTTCGCCAACCTGGGCGCGCTACTGATGTCTCTGGGCCTGCCCTACGACGGGGATACCGGGCGCGACTGCGCCGCGGCGCTGACGGCCGTCATGTGCGGCCAGGCCTACCTGACCAGCGCTCGCATCGCCGGCGCCGTGGGCACCTTCGCCATGTACCCCAAGAACGAGGAGCCGTTCCTCGAGGTGATCCGCATGCATCGCGGGTCGGTCAGCCGCATCGGGCACAAACACACCGCGGAACTCAGGGAAGTGGCGCAGCAGGTGTGGGACGAGGCGTACGAAGCCGGGAAGCAGAACGGCTTCCGCAACGCCCAGGTCACCGTCATCGCGCCCACCGGCACGATCGGTTTCATGATGGACTGCGACACCACGGGCATCGAGCCGGACCTGGCGCTGGTGAAACACAAGAAGCTGGTCGGCGGCGGCGTCATCAAGATCGTGAACAACACGGTTCCGCAGGCGCTCATCCGCCTGGGCTATGGGGCGGAGCAGGTGGAGCAGATCGTGAGCCACATCGATTCCACCGGGACCATCGAGGGCGCGCCGGGCATCAAGGACGAGCACCTGCCGGTGTTCGATTGCAGCTTCCGGCCGCAGAACGGCGTCCGCTTCATCCAGCACATGGGCCACGTGCGCATGATGGCGGCGGTGCAGCCGTTCATTTCGGGCGCCATTTCGAAGACCATCAACATGCCCGAGGAATCGACGGCGCAGGACATCATGGATGCCTACATCGAGAGCTGGCGTCTGGGCCTGAAGGCGGTGGCGATTTACCGCGACGGCTCGAAGCGGGTGCAGCCTTTGAGCTCGGGCGGCGGGACCAAGCAGGCGGCGGCGATTCTGGCGGCCGCTGGGGCTGGGCCGGAGAAGATAGTTTACCGTCCGGTGCGGCGCAAGCTGCCGGACGAGCGCGCCTCGGTGACGCACAAGTTTTCGATCGGCGGGCACGAGGGGTACATCACGGTCGGCCTGTACGACGATGGCACGCCGGGCGAGCTGTTCATCACCATGGCCAAGGAAGGCTCGACGATTTCCGGGCTGGTTGACGGCTTCGCGACGGCGATCAGCTTCGCGCTGCAATACGGCGTGCCGCTGAAGTTCCTGGTGGACAAGTTCAGCCACGTGCGCTTCGAGCCGGGCGGGTGGACGGGGAATCCGCACGTGCCCTACGCCAAGTCGATTCTGGATTATATTTTCCGGTGGATGGGCGCGCGCTTCCTGGGGCCGGAATACGCGGTGACGGAAGCGGGCGAGACGCCCAAGCTGCGTCCTACGGAGCCCGACCCGCAGCAGAGCCTGCCCTTCGCGCCGGTGGCCGACGACGCGCCGCTGTGCTCGGAATGCGGCTCGATCATGACGCGTAACGGGAGCTGCTACAAGTGCGGGAACTGCGGCGGGACCAGCGGCTGCAGCTAGGGAAGATGGCCAGGGATCGGCGGTCATCGTCCGGCGAAGGGGTTGCAGGAGGCGCTTTCGATGTTTCTTCTCCTCCGGCCTCGTTTTGCCGATAATATAGGATGACGATGGCCACAGCTAAGCTGATCGGTGTGGATCTGTTCGCAGGAGCCGGGGGCATGAGCCTCGGGTTCCAGCGAGCCGGTTTCGAGGTTATGGCGGCGGTTGAGTACGACCCCATCCACTGCGCAATCCACGAGTTCAATTTTCCAGAATGTGCGACGATCTGTCGGAGCGTAGCCGACATAGACGGACGCTATATCCGTGAGCATTCGCGAATCGACGACGAAGACATTGACGTCGTGTTCGGCGGCGCGCCCTGCCAGGGCTTCAGCATGATCGGCAAGCGAGTGCTGGAAGACCCACGCAACCACTTGGTCTATCACTTTGTCCGGTTGGTGACCGAACTGAAGCCCAAGTTCTTTATTTTCGAGAACGTAAAGGGGCTCACCGTCGGCGAGCACCGGAAGTTCTTATGTGAAATCATCGACGCCTTTGAAGAGAAGGGCTACGACGTCGAGAAGCGGTACCGCGTCCTCAACGCTGCCAGCTTCGGCGTTCCTCAGGACCGCCGCAGGCTCTTCCTCCTTGGTGCTAGACGAGGAATGCCGCTGCCGGGCTACCCGGAGGTCAGCCACGCCACCGATGCCGAGGCAGTCATGTTCCCGGAGGTGCCGAGGACGCCCACCGTGTGGGATGCCATCGGGGACGTGCCTGAGGCCGACCGTTTTCACGAACTGCTGGAACGCGACTGGGTTTTCGCAGAATTCGGTAAACCCAGCGCGTATGCAGCTTCTCTCCGCCAGCAGATGGGTCACGAGAAGCTTGAACTGCTGAGTTCGAGCCTGCGCACCGTGCATACGCAGGACTCCATGGTTCGATTTGCCCGCACGCCGTTCGGCGACACCGAGCCAATCAGCCGTTTCCACAAACTCGATCCAAATGGCATCTGCAACACCCTTAGGGCTGGGACTGCCAGTGATCGGGGAGCGTTCACATCGCCAAGGCCGATCCACCCCAAGTCGCCGCGCTGCATCACCGTTCGCGAGGCGGCGAGGCTCCACTCGTACCCAGACTGGTTTCGGTTCCATGTTACGAAGTGGCACGGGTTTCGGCAGATCGGCAACTCCGTGCCTCCTTTGCTGGCCGAGGCGGTAGCGTCGAAGGTCGCGGAGCAATTGACAACGAGGCCCCGGAAGGCAAAGACTGGCAACGTAGGCGATCCTTCATTGCTGGAAATGAACATGTCGGAGGCCGCGGCGAAGTACGGCGTCCCTTCGTCGACCATTCCCCAACGACTGCGGAAGACGACTGAGAATGCGTATGTCTGACGAGCCGCTATACGACGCAATAATCGGCCGCGTATTCGGCGATCATTACCGAGCGGGCGTGAGCGAGTTCGAATTCGACCGGATCGAGCTCACGGAAGCCGCCAAGGCGCTCGGCTTGGACGATCCCAAGAACCTCGGCGATCTCATCTACTCCTTCCGCTACCGAAAGCCTCTGCCACAGCGGATCAGATCGACGGCGACCGGCGACCTTGAGTGGATCATCGAGCCGGCCGGTCGGGGAAAGTATCGATTCCGACTCGCACGTGTCAGCCGGATTCTTCCGCGCGAGGATCTGGTGGTCATCAAGATCCCCGACTCGACGCCGGAGATCATTGCCGCATACGCCAAAGGGGACGAGCAAGCGCTTCTGGCCAGGGTGAGGTACAACCGCTTAGTGGACGTGTTCCTCGGCATCACTGCCTACTCCCTGCAGAACCACCTCCGCACAACGGTCGAAGGGCTGGGCCAGATCGAGATAGACGAGTTGTACGTCGGCTTAAGCCGCAGCGGTCAGCAGTTTGTCATCCCGGTACAGGCGAAGGGCGGTACCGACCAACTTGCGGTCATCCAGACGCAGCAAGATATCGCGTGCTGCAACGAGAAGTTCGCGACTCTCAAATGCCGGCCGCTGTCGGCTCAGTTGATGCCCGACGGCGTCATTGCCATGTTCGAACTTGCGATCCAGGACGCGCAGATCCGCGTGGTCGACGAAAAACACTACAAGCTCGTTCCGTCAGACCAAATTACTGCCGAGGAGTTGAAGAGCTACGGCGAACGGTAGGAGCGCGAGTGGTGGACCATGTTCCGAAGGAAGTCCGGTCGCGGATCATGGCATCGGTCAAGAGTTCGGGTAGCGGGACTACCGAGAAGGCTCTTGCCGCACGGCTGCGCAGGGCCGGCCTGACCGGCTATCGAACCCAGTGGCCGGTCTCCGGAAAGCCCGATTTCGCATGGCCCGCCCTGAAGGTGGCCGTCTTCGTGGACGGCTGTTTCTGGCATGGGTGCCCTCGCTGCGACAGGCCGTCTAAGAGTAACGTCAAGTTCTGGCGAAGGAAAGTCAGGGACAATCGCAGGCGCGACATTCGTGTCGCTCAGCGGCTCAGACGAGCGGGATGGAGCGTTATACGGATCTGGGAATGCAAGGTCGGATCGGACTCGGCGCTTGCGCGCGTAGAAAGAGCCGTACAAACCCGCCGCGGTTCTTGAATCGGCTGGTGCAAACTCGTGGCCACGGATTGTGCCCGGACTTTGCTGCCGAGGCTACGGCGTTCGCGGCAAGGGATCACTCGAGTGGCTGAGATCCATCCGCTGCAGGTCGAGACCGAAAGGGAAGAGGACGGACGCTGGCTGGCGGCAGTTCCCGCCCTGCCGGGCGTGATGGCTTATGGTGCCACCCAGGACGAGGCGGCACGGACGGCAAAGGCGATTGCTCTGCAAGTTCTTGCGGAGGACCTGTGAGTTCCTGCCCGGCTCCGATTCAACTTTCCTGCCGCACCCGCCGGTAGAGCGCGACGAAGTCGTCCAGCGGGATCTGCTCGGCTCGCAGCCGCGCTTCGGGCCACACGTCCACCAGTTTCCGGTAGAAGGGCCGCAGGTTGTTGCGCAGGGTCTTGCGCTTGTGGCGGAAGGAGCGGCCCGCGAATTCGAGGAATCCGGCGGCGTCTTCGATCACCGTCCGCGGCTCCAGGCGCACCGCCGCCGATTCCACCTTCGGGGGCGGGGAAAACGCGGCGGGCGGCACTCGGAACAGGATTTCCGGCGTGGTGAAGCACAGCGTCTGGACGGTCAGAAACCCGTAGTCGCGCGTGCCCGCCTTGGCCACCAGCCGCTCGGCCACCTCGAGCTGCACCAGCACCACCGCGCGCCGCAGCGTCCCCGCCATGCTGAAGATGCGGTCCAGAATCGGCGAGGTGATGTAGTAGGGCAGGTTGCCCGCCAGCGCCGCCGGGCCCCACTGGCTCAGGTCGGTGTCCAGAACGTCCGCTTCGACCACCTCGACCCGCGGGAACCGCTGCCGCAATCCGGCAGCGAGGACGCGGTCCAGCTCGATGGCCACCACGCGGTCCGCTCGCTCCAGCAGGAACTCCGTGAGAGCGCCGCGCCCTGGCCCGATCTCGATCACCAGGGGTTCGCGTGTGGGGCAGGCCGCTTCGGCGAGGCGCGCAAGAACATCGCGCGCGGTCAGAAAGTGTTGTCCGAGTTTAGCGTGAGCCACGTAGACGCGTTAGCTCTTGACGTTGACCTGTTGCCGCTGGAACGAGATGTACATCTTGCCGGAAGTGGGGCGGCCGAACATGGTGGCGGGAGTGAACTGCGTGAAGAGCAGCTTGCGCTCGATCAGGCGCTTGAGCCCGGGGTTCTGTGCCAGCGACGGCCCCTGGACCACCGCGAAATCGGCCATGCGGCCCTCGCCGTCCACTACCACCTCGACCACGAAATCGGCGGTATCGCTGTCGAATCCGAACGACACCTGGTCTTTGAACGTGGGCTCGGTGGAGAGCCCGAACGGAACGTCGTGCCCCGTCATGGGGTGGAACGCGAAACTCGGAATGAGCATGGCGAAAAGGACCACGGCGGAGACGAAGCCGCCGGCAAACGGCAGCGCCAAGGGGCGCATCAGGTTGTCCGCCCACAGGCGCAACCGGCCGGGCAGGAGGTCGAACCGTCCCCGGCGCGCCGCTACCCGTGCGCGCTCCTTGGAGGCGATCACACGTAGGGCCATAGTCACCTTCGCCGGAACTGGTTCGGCCGGCAGCGACCGCACGGCGGCACGCACCCGCGCCAACTGCTCCAGCCGCGACTGGCACCTGCCGCAGCGGGCTACGTGCAACGAAACCCTTTCCCGTTCCTCTTTGGGCAGACAGCCATCGAGGTGTGCGGAGAGTGAATTCTGGACAGTAGCGCAGTTCATAGCTTCACTCAGCCGGTTGTGGCGTCAAGCGCAGGACCTGTTCCGGCTCTAACCGTCCTGCCAGCTCTTTTCGTAACGCCTCACGTCCACGCAATATACGTGACTTCACGGTTCCGAGAGCCACCTGGAGGATCTCAGCGATCTCCTCGTAGCTCAATTCCTCGATATCCCTCAGCACCACCGCCATCCGGTAGCTCGGGTTCAAGCGAGCCAGCGCGGCCTCCACCAGTTTGTGCTGCTCGCCGTCGGAGGCGCGGTCGAAGGGAGAGCGCGCCGGGTCGGACAGCACCTGCGAATAGTTCAGGCTCCCCTCCTCCTCTTCCTCGAGGCCGATTTCCTGCTTCCGATGGCGCCCAAACCACCGCTGGTAGTTGTAGGCCTCGTTCACCGCGATCCGGTAGATCCAGGTCTTCAGGCTGCTATCGCCGCGGAAGGCGCCAATCTTGCGGAAGACTTTCAGAAAGACTTCCTGAACCACGTCGGAGGCGTCGGCGGAATCGCTCAGCAGCCGCACCGCTAAGTTATAGACCGGCTGCTGATACTCGGCTATGAGCGCCTCGTAAGCCGCCTCGGTCCCTTGCCGAAGCCCTTCCACGAGCCGGGAATCGTCACCGGTGTCCCGGCGCTCCCGAAGGACGTCCATCGGTCCGACTTCGACCGCAGTGCCGAGATGAAGGGTTACATCTGCCACGGCTGAACCTCTACGGCAGTTTCCACCTTCAACCTATCAGGAATCCTGGCTTCCTGCAATTGTATAGACACCCGCGGGTCCGAAAAAGTTCCCGAGCCGCCGGGGCGGCCGCCTGCGGCGGCGCTCGTCGCTTGTCGCCCGTCGCTCGTCGTGCGTTGATTCAGATGGAGTTGTACCGCTTCGCGAACCGGGATTCGTCGCGATGCGAAGCCCACGAGCTCGCGGCGCGGATCGACGGGCGACGAGCGACAAGCGACGAGCGCCTTTGGAACAATTCCCTCTCCCCGTTCGTCTTCCTTTCGATGAAGTCCAACGCTTCCATTGCCGAAGCTGTGTCGGTGGCCGTGGGATCGCTTCGCGGGAGCAAGCTGCGAAGCTTCCTCACGCTCCTGGGGATCATCCTCGCTACCACCACCTTGATCGCGGTCATGGCGGTGATCCACGGCATGGACCTCTATATAGGGCAGCAGGTTTCCGATATGGGGGGCGATGGTTTCCGGGTGGTGCGGCTGGCCATGATCGGAGAGAACAACCCCAAGAAGTACCTGGAGTTGCAGCGCCGCAACCCGAAGCTCCGCAAGGAGGAGTTCGAGTTCCTCAGAAGCCATGTCACCATGTGCCGCGACATGGGCATGGAAGGCTACCGCGGCGTGCCGGCGCATTACCAGAAGCAAGACGTCGATAGCATTCTGCTGCGCGGGGTGACCAGCAACATGTCCGCCATCGCCAATATACAGGTGGTCGCGGGACGGTTCTTCTCGGAATCGGACGACCAAAGGCGGCAGGCCGTGACCTTCCTCGGCAACGAGGTGAGCGAGAAGTTTTTCCCGAATGCGAATCCGGTGGGCAAGTTCATCGAGCTACAGGGGCGGCCGTTCGAGGTGATCGGAGTGGCCAAGGCGCAGGGTAGCGTTTTCGGCCAGAGCCGCGACAACTTCGTGATGGTGCCTATCGGAACCTATTACAAGATGTTCGGCACGCAGTCGGACGTCAACTTTTTCGCCGCCGCGCTCGACCGCGACCACATCGAGCGGGCACAGGACGAGGTGCGCGTGCTCATGCGCAGTTTCCGCCACCTGAAACCGAAGGACGACGACAACTTCGCCATCGTCGGATCGGAATCGCTCACCGAAGCATGGGACCGGCTGACCGGCGCGATCGCAGCCGCCGCCGTGGCGATCGTTTCCGTGTTCATGGTGGTGGGCGGGGTGGTCATCATGAACATCATGCTGGCGGTGGTGAGCGAGCGCACGCACGAAATCGGAATCCGGAAGTCGGTGGGCGCGCGCAAGCGGGATATCCTGAGCCAGTTTCTGGTGGAGTCCTCGATGCTGGCCGCGAGCGGTGGAGTGATCGGGGTGGCGACGGCTTGGGGACTGGCCGCCATCGTCCGCAACACGACTCCGGTGCCGATGGCGGTGCCGTTGTCGTCGGTGGTGATCGCGGTGCTGGTCTCCGGCTCGGTAGGGCTGTTCTTCGGCATCTACCCGGCGCGGCGCGCGGCGCTGCTCGATCCGATCGAGGCGTTGAGGGTGGAGAAATGAGCGGGACCGAAATTCTCTCGGCGGCGCGCATGGCGCTGGCCACCATCCGCGAGCACAAGATGCGGAGCTTCCTCACGGTCCTGGGCGTGATTATCGGGACGGGCACGGTGATCGGGGTGGGGTCCATCATCACCGGGATGGACGCAACGATCTCCAACGTGTTCCGCAGCTTCGGTCCCACTACCTTGATCGTGTTCAAGTTCAAGATCGGCTTTCGCTTCGTCAGCCGCGAAGAAGCGATGCGGAAGCCGCTCACGGTGGAGAACGGGCGCGCGATTGCCGAGCGCTGCGCGTCCTGCAAGGGCGTGAGTCCGTATCTGTTCCCGGATTTCCGGGCCATACACCTGGCCAAGTACAAGGGCAACGAGATCTACAACGTCGAGATGGGCGGAACCGAAGAGGCGTACGCCGGCGGCGGAACCACCATGAAATTCGGCCGCTTCCTGAGCGACACCGACAACCGCCACCACCTGCCCGTGTGCGTCATCGGCGAGGACATTCAGAAGTCGTGGTTCGCGGGGATGGACCCGGTGGGCAAGCGCATCCAGGTGGACGGGCACGAACTGGAGGTCATCGGCGCGATGGACCGGCCCGCGGCGAACTTCCCGGGGCAGGAGGATCTGCGCATCCTGCTGCCCTATTTCACGATGAGGAAGATGTATCCCAGCGCCCGGGAGAACATGCTGATTGTGATCGCCCAGGACGGCAAGGTGGCCGAGGCCACGGACGAGGTGCACGGCATTCTGCGCCAGGAGCGGCGCCTCAAGCAGAATGAACCGGACAATTTCGACATCACCACCGGCGAGCAGATGATCGAGGAGTTCCGGAACATGATGTCGGTCACGGCCCTGGTGATGGTGATCCTGAGCTCGATCGGGCTGCTGGTGGGCGGCGTGGGCGTGATGAACATCATGCTGGTGTCGGTGACGGAGCGCACCAAGGAGATCGGCGTGCGGAAGGCCGTGGGCGCGCGCCGCAGCGACGTGGTGGCGCAGTTTCTGACCGAGGCTGTGGTGCTGACCGGCGTGGGCGGACTGCTGGGCATCCTGCTGGGCTGGATGCTTTCGCTGATTGCCAAACTGGTCTTTCCCGATTTGCCGACGATGATACCGATGTGGGCGGTGGGGATGGGCGTGTCGGTCTCGGTGGGCGTGGGATTGTTCTTCGGGATCTGGCCGGCGGCGAAGGCGGCGCGGCTGGATCCGGTGGAGGCGCTGCGGTACGAGTAGGGGCACGCGTCGCCTGTCGCTGCTGTCAGCACGGAACCGCGACCGTGAGGGAGCGGACGTTCGGAGGGGCGGACGGGTCCGCTTGCTTACGCGCGCGGTTCGGTGCTTCAGGCCACAAGCCACGAGCCCTTACTGGTTCTCGTCCAGCGCCTCTTTGAGCTGGGCGGCATCGATCGGTTCCGCCGTTACCTGGACCGTCTGGCCTTCACCGACCTCGATGAGTGTTGCGCGGTTCTCGAGCGCTCCCAGAACCTCCGGCAGTTCCTGCAGGTTCCACCGGGGTGGCGCATCGAATGCGTACAGGCGATATCGACCGGGCACGACGCCCTGCAGCGTGGCCTGCCCTCCGCCTGCGGGACTGGACCGCACCAGGCCAGCGTCGAGGCGCTCGGGCTCGGCCGGCACGAGCAGGAAGTTGATCGCCTCGCCCCCGGCCATGGCCGGCACGGTCGCCTGCACCTGGCCGGTTTTGCCGCTGGCGAGAATGTGAATGGGACCGGCCGTTCCAGGCGCCAGGTCGAATCCGAATGGCGATGCGTCCCTTTCGCCGATGGCGAGCGCCTTGATGTAAGGCCCGCCCCACAGAAGGAGGCGCCATCGTCCGGGAGTCACGCCCGTTACGGTGAAAGTGCCGTCTTTGTTCACGTGTGCCTGCGGCGGCCGCGGGAAGGGGAGGTTGCTGAGCGGCTCGAGCACGACCGAAAGAGCTTCCAGCGCGGGCTGGTTGTCGCCTTCCACTTCGACCGTTCCGCTCATTTCCGTGGCGGGCGCGAGCGTGACGTGAACCGGATCCGGCGCCGTGGCGCCGACCTGAAGCGGCAACCTGCCCTGGTAGAAGGGACCGTTAGCCGCCGTCATCGTGGTGCCCACCACGATCACATACGACCCGGGCGTGACCGAGCGAATCTGAAACTCCCCGTTGCGCCGGTCCATGCTGCCGCCGATGCCCCCTGTTTCGGAGAGGTCGAGGCTGGGCGGAAGCAGCAGGACCTGAACGTTGCCGTTCTGCAGCACCGAGGGATCGGGCGCATCGACCCGAATCCGCACCGTGACCCCGGTAACGCGGTGCACCCGGAAGTCCACGCCCTGGGTCTCGGTTCCCGGCGCGACGCCGAGGCGCGTGGCGCCGTTGGTGTCCGGCACGCCCGGGTAGAATTGCGGAGCGTAGACCAGCGTGGGCCTGCGCGGGTCGCGGGCCGGCATCAGCGCGTGCGGCGCCTCCAACTCCCCGTTGCACCGCGCGTTCACATAATAGCGGCCCTTCTCGAGACCCTGGATCCAGTACTCGCCGCGATCGTTGGTCGCTAGGCCGTTCCGGCTGACCAGACCGCGCCGACCCCCGCCCTGCGATTGCCGCCGCAGCGCGCTCACGAAGCAATTCGCCACCGGAGCTTCAAACTCGTCAACTACCTTTCCGCTGATGGTCCCCTGCGGCGAGAGCCTGATCTCGATTCCGCTCTTCTGTTCTCTGGTCTGCAGCGTGATCCGGGCGGGCCCCTCCGCGGAGGCCACGTAGCCGTAGTTGGCGTGCTGCGCGTGAAGCCAATAGGTGGCGGCCGGAAGGGCGCGAAACGCGAAATGCCCGCTGGCATCGGTGCCCGCAGTCAGGTTTGTCTGCGTGCCGCCTGGCGTTGCAGCGCCGTTCAGGTTGACCTCCGCCTTCCGGATCGGCTCGCCCGTGACGGCGTCGAGCACCGTGCCTTCGATGGAGCCGGTCGACTCCTCGGCTGGAGCCGGCGATGGCTGTTGCGCGAGCACAGGCGCGGCCAGCAGAATCGCGGCGAACAACCCAGTCCACGCTGCGCTCATTTCGTTTCGGCCTCCAGCGGCGTTTCCGGAATCAGACGGACGTCGCGGGTCACGTGGGTGCCCTCGGGCGCGTCGATCGCCTCGCCGTGGCCTGCCAGAGGCTTCAGGAAGTCGGGATCCTGGCTCGGGTCGCTGTCCATACGTGCCAGCGCGTAGAGCATGTAGGCGCCGGGCGTGACGCCATTGAACTCGAAATGGCCGCTTTCATCCACGGGGGTGACTCGGTAAAACGTCCAGACTTTTTCGCGAGGACCGGACGGCGCCAGCACCACATACGCCTGCTTCGCCCGCTCCCCGCCGGCGGCGGTCACAGCGCCGTCGATCACCGCGCCGCGCGTACTGAGGACGATGTTCAGAGGCGCGCTGGTGGTGGATTCGATCAGCATGTCGTCGGTGAGCACATCCTGGTTGCCCAGGCGCATCGACTTGATGAAACCGCCCTCCGGGACCGGCTCGACGTCGATATCCCAAATGCCCGGGAGCACGTTCGGAATGCGGAAGCTGCCGTCGGGCTTCACTTCCGCCTCCGGCCGCCCGGCGAACGACGGGAGGCCGTCGCCCTCAACCAGCATGACCCGGAAATGCGGCGGTTCGCCTCCGGAGTTTCCTTCCAGGCGGACCGAGCCGGCGAGTTCCACGGCCGGCTCCAGGTGGAGAGTCACCTGCGTGGCGGCATGCCCCACCTCGACGTGCTCCACTCCGCGGTACTGGCGGCTTTGCCCGTTGAAAACCGCGCTCACAACGTACCTGCCGGGGAGGACGCCGTTCAACTCGAACGAGCCGTCGCCCGGATTCGCGCCCATACCCATCTGAGAGCCCGGGAACGACTGGTCCTCTTCGCGAACCTGCACCATGATCTGGGCGTTGGGCCCGGCGTCGGCGGGCAGGACTACCTTCCCCGCGATTTTGCCCACGGGCTGCGGCGACAACTGGAAATCGAAACCCTCGAGATTCTTGCCGGGCGCGAGCACGATGGGGGTTGCGGCGGCAATGCGATCCGCGTTGGGATAGAACAGCGGCGCGTACTTCGACTCCTCTTGCGCCTGGCCGCGCACCACCTCCGCCATCGCCGCCGGCCTCTGCCACTGAGCGTCCGCCATCAGGACGTACTTGCCGGCGGGAAGACCGCCTATGCGGTAACGGCCGCGTCCGTCGGTCTGTGTCCCATGCTGCGGCCAATATCGCGGCTTGCGGCGATTGTATCCGGCGACGAGCAGGCTCATGTTCGCGCCGGGCAAGGGGTCGCCGTCCGGGCCGGTCACGGTTCCGGAGATGGATCCGACGGGCCGCATGCGGAGCGTGACGCGCCGGTCCTCCGCGCCGGCGAGCGAGAGGACCTCGGGCGGCTGCTCCCGGCTCACGGTGCCGAAGCGCGCCGTCTCGTATCCGTCGCGATGTGCGGTGAGGGAGTATCGCCCCGGAGGAACACGGGAGAATAGGAATCCACCGCGGTCGTCGGTCCAGGCAACGGCGTCTGAGGGATCGGCGGATTTGGTTTCGAGTTTGACCACGGCGCGGGGAACCGGCGCTCCGGTGGCATCATCGAGGACCACGCCGGTGATGGAGGCATAGTGGGGCGCCGCGGGCCGCACTTGTCCCCAGGCCGTCGCGGCGAGCGCCAGAACCCACCATCGCGATCCTGCGCGGAGCATTTTCTTTCAGCGTATCTCAGGCTGCGGGACCGAGCCTGCTCGGCCGTCGTTAGGTTAGACACCCGCTCGCGGCGAAGAGTTTCAGTCGCGTTCAGCCCAACTTCTCTTTGAGGAGCTGGTTCACGGCCGCGGGATTCGCCTGGCCACGGCTGGCTTTCATGACCTGGCCGACGAAGAAGGCGAGGACGCTGGTCTTGCCTCCCTTGTACTGCTCCAGTTGCTTGGGATTGGCGGCCAGTACCTCGTCTACGATCTTCGCCAGCGCGCCGGCGTCGCTGATCTGCTTCATCCCCGAGCGCTCGATGACGGCTCCGGCGGATTCGCCGGTCGCGAACATACCGGCGAAGACCTCTTTGGCCATCTTGCCCGAGATCTCGCCCTTGGCGATGCGCGCGATCAGCTCACCGAGGTGCTCGGCCGATACCGGCGATTCGGCGATCGACTTGCCGGCCTCCTTCAACGCCGCGGCCAGGTCGCCCATCACCCAGTTGGCCGCCGCCCGCGGATCGCCCGCCGCCGCGGCCGCCTTCTCGAAGTAGTCGCTGTTCTCGCGGGTCGCCGTGAGCACATCCGCAGCGTACTCGCCGAGCCCGTAGGCGGCGACAAATCGCGCGCGCCGCGACGCGGGCAACTCGGGCATTTCGCCGCGGACCCGCTCGCGCCATGCATCGCCGATGCGCAACGGCACCAGGTCCGGCTCGGGGAAGTAGCGGTAGTCGTGCGCGTGCTCTTTCGAGCGCATTCCCACGGTCTCGTTCGCATCGGGATTGTAGAGACGCGTTTCCTGCTCCACGCGGCCGCCGCTCTCGACCAGTTCCACCTGCCTCGCGATCTCGTAGTCGAGCGCCATTTTCAGGAAGCGGAACGAGTTTAGGTTCTTCACCTCGGCCTTGGTGCCGAGTTGCTGCTGGCCGCGCGGGCGCACGGAGACGTTGGCGTCGCAGCGCAGGTGGCCCTTTTCCATGTCGCAGCTCGAAACCTCGATGTATTGGAGGCGCTGCTTCAGCTCAGTCAAGAAGAGGTAGGCTTCCTCCGAGGTGCGCATGTCCGGATCGGAGACGATTTCGATGAGGGGCGTGCCGCTGCGGTTCAAGTCCACATAGGTGTAGCGCGCGGAATCGGGAAATCCGTCGTGCAGGCTCTTGCCGGCGTCGTCCTCCAGGTGAACGCGGGTGATGCCGATGCGCCTGGCGGCCCCGTCCACGACGATATCGAGGAAGCCGTGCTCGGCCAGCGGCTGATCGTACTGGCTGATCTGGAAGCCCTTGGGCAGGTCGGGATAGAAGTAGTTCTTGCGTGCGAAGCGCGAGAACGGACGGACCTCGCAATTCAGCGCGAAGGCGGCCTTCATCGCCATTTCGATCACGGCGCGGTTGGGCACCGGCAGCGCTCCGGGAAGTCCCAGGCACACCGGACAGACGTTGGTGTTCGGGGCCGCGCCGAAGCCGGCGGGACAACGGCAGAAAATCTTCGACCGCGTCGCCAACTGGACGTGGACTTCGAGGCCGATGACCGCTTCGTACTTCGTGAGCGCTGTGGTGGCGGAGGACATTCTCTACATTATCGACGGTGCGCGACCCGCGCGCCTGAGCACCGTGTCCCAAGCACTGAACCGCGACCGTCAGGGAGCGGACAGGATCTGGACAGGCGGGTGTCCGCTCGCCCACGCTCGCGGTTCGGTGCCAGGTTCGGTGCCAGTACGGGCGTGTGCCGTTCGCCCATGTTATCGTATTACGGATCTTGTTAGCGACATCCCCGCCGGAGTCCCAGCCGGCGTGGGGGCTTGGAGGCGAGATGAGCAGAGCCTTGTTCGCGCTGCTTCTGGCTTTGTCGTTTCAGTTTGGTGCGACTGGGCAGACGCCGCCGCCGGCCGCGCTGCAGGCCATCGCCGACGGAGAAGCGCTCCTGGCAAAAAGCGACAAGCAGGGCGCGCTCGAGGCCTTCGAGAGAGCCGTCCAACTCGCGCCGGAGTACTCCGACGCGTGGCGGATGAAAGGCGTGGCGCTGGTCGGACTCAAGAACCACATCGAAGCTCTGGCCGCCTGCGACCGTGCGATCCAGCTCGACCCGGGGAACGCGCGCGCGTTCGTGTGCCGCGGCTCGTCTAAGAAGGGTCTGAGCGACCGCGCCGGGGCCATTGCGGATTACACGGCTGCCATCCGGCAGGACCCGAACTATTCAAACGCGTACATGAATCGTGGCAGCGTACGCTATGATGCGGGCGACCTCGATGGCGCGATTGCCGATTATGACCGCGCCATCGGGACCAACCCGAATAATGGCCCCGCCTGGTTCAGCCGTGGCGTGGTCAAGAGGGCCAAAGGCGACAAGGCCGGCGCCGCCGCGGATCTCAAACGCTACCTGCAAATGGAGCCGAACGGGGCCTATGCCGAGGGCGCGCGCAGCGAACTGGCCAAGACCGGCCGGGGCGGGTCCAAGCTGGACCGGGTGCTGCAGAAGATCGATCAGATTCAGCAGGCGATCTCCAATCCGACTGCCGCGCCCCATGCCGCGCCCACTGCCGCGCCTTCACCGGCGAGCGGCCCCGCATCCGCCAGTTCGTCCGTAGCAGCCGCTCCCGCACCCGCCGCCCCTACACCGGCTCCCGCTGCGGCAGCGCCAGTTCCTGCGGCATCCGCGCGTCAACTCGTGCTCCCCGGGGCGTACTTCGAGCAGGGGAAATGGCCCGAATCCGATACGCTGTGGCGGCCCTTGCCCGTCACCGCCCTGCCCGATGCGGGCCCGGCTGCGCGCGCGGTCATCCCCGAGAACCTCGACATCAACCACCTGACGCCGATCCACTACCACGCCGCCATCAGCGCCGCGAAAGAAGGGATGCGGGTGCTGATGGGTCCCCTCTCGGCCGAACAGGAAAAGCGCTTCGACACCAAGTGGGCGCCGCTGTTTGAATACCCCTGCCAGCCCGTCATCGAGTATTTCAACAAGCTCAACCCGCTGCTGAACCAGTTCCTTTCGACCCGTGCGGCGCTGCACCAGGCCATGCTGCAGTTCAGCAACGTCTGGGAGGAGGCCACCACCGCCGCGGCGATGGAGGACGAGGACGGCGTGCGCGAGGCCATGCGAGTCTGCCGCGTCCATCGCGACAACGTGGCCGCTCTCAACGCAACGTTGAACGACGTCACCCGCAAGATCCAGGAACTGGGCGAGCCGCCCGATCCCCTGGCCCACAAGGCCCGCGCCCGAAAGACCCACGAAGAGGCGTCCAAGGCCGTGAAGTCCGTAATGCCCGGGCCGCCCGCCGGCAGGTACTGGGTGATGAAGAACCTGGAGTTCAATCGGCCCAAGCGGCCGGGCTGGCAGGCCTCGGAGGGCCTGGTTTCCGGGACATGGAGGAACAGCGGCCCGCGGGTGGACACGAATAAGCCGAACGAAATTGTTACGGATGTGGTGGGCGGTGAGGTGAAATGGACTCCGCTAAAGCGGATCTATACCGAGAAAGAGGGCGAAAAAATCGTGCTGGTTCTGGAGCCCAAGTGCACCGATGTCCAGCTACCGGGCGTGGCTGGCTCGAGCGCGAGCGCGGCCTTTGGGAATGGCCCCATCAAGGTAGCCTGCGCATACATTGTGGTGCAGCAGGGATACAGTGACGCCGGTCCGGCGATCCAGTACATATTCCAGCTGCTGCCAACCGACCCTCCCGAGCCAGGACCCAAAGCCGTCCCCGTGAAATTGGAGACCGGCTGGGCCCAGGTCACGCCTGACCACACGTTCCCGATCTCGTTCCGGGTGGACGCCGCGGGTGAGTCTTTCGACTTCAAGTACACCTATCAACTTGTCGAACTCACGCCCAGCCAGGTGGGGGAGATCGAGGCCAACGCCGAAGCCGAAGCGGCCCGGGGCCACCAGACAACGTGGGGGCCGGAGGCCGACGCCAAAGCCGACGCCATCGCCTTTGCCCGCGCCAACCAGGTTCATTTTCAGAACGAGCTCGATCACTACCGAGCCGAGCTGTCCGCCCATCCCGACCGGAGCGATCGCCTCAACTACCTGATTATGGTGACCGAGGCCAATCTCCAGTCCGAACGCGACAACGAAACGACTCTGGCCACCGGCGATTGGACGCACACGCGGACGGAATACGACAACTGGAACTTCGCGTTCATGGCCTCTCAGACCCAGCAGACCGCCGGCGTCACCGGCCAGGCCATCAACGCCGAAGCGGCAGTCCCACGGCTCATCAATCTGTTGCCCAAGGAGCTCCGTTACACCGAGACCCAGAGGACGCAGGCGGCCATCGGCGAGGCGATCGCCCGGGGAGATTTCGCCGGAGTCAAGACAATCGTTGGTGACCTTGCCGCGCGCGTGCATGGCCAGGCCGAGAAAGACGCCGATCTCTACCAGCGCGCCGCTGACGCGGGGGATTACGTTGTCGGTGTCACCCAGGCGCTCAAGACCGGCGCGGACGGCGCCATGTTCGTGCTCTCCTTCGCCCCCGGCTGCGGCCTGATTTACCCGGGGTACCTGGGCGCGACGGGTTGGGTGGAGGGCGGTCCGGCCAGAGGCGTCCGCGAGGCGCTGGCCGCCTCACACCCGGTGGCGATGACGCTGGTGGCGGCTTATGACGGCTACGAAAAGAAGATCACCGATCCGGCGACCGGGCAGGAGACTCAGGGCGGCATCACCGGCGCTGTGACCGAGGGCGCCAAGACCGCCATCAGCATTTTCGCTTTTCAGAAGGCCGTCGGCACGGTCGTCGGCGCCTACTACAGAACCGGCAAGGGCAACCCCGATGCCCCTTCGATCGAAAGCCTGCTCGGTGCGGCTCGACGCGATTCCCGGATGGCCAACGGCCGGGCCAAGGTGGCGCTATTCAAACAGCGTTCCGAGGCGCTGGCCGAATCGATGGGGCAGAACGCCGATCCCAAGACCATCGCCGGCCTCAGACTGAAGGCCGAAGAAGCGGCCAAGGCCATCAAGTGCGACTACGCCGCCAAGACCGCGCTGAACCAGACGGCCAGAGCGGGCGACACCGCCACCATGAACCGCTATCTCACCCACGAAAACAAGTTCATGGCCGAGGTGCAGCAGAAGTTCGAACAGAAACTGGCCAACGAAGGCTGGTCGCCGCAGAAGACGCGCCAGTTCTCCAATTCGGCCAGCGCGGAGAAGGCCGGCATGGACGTGGATCTCGGTATCATCGAGCCGCAGCGGCTCATCCGCGTGCCGGGCAAGGACGGCAAGCTCGGCCCGCTGGTCTCCAATCCCGAGTGGCAAGCCTGGCGCAAGACGCTCACGCTGAGAAACCCGAAGACCGGGCAACTCGAACGGCGCAGCCTTTTCGAGTACCAGGAAGCGGGTCAGAAGCATCTGAACAAGGCCTTCGCCGAGGTAGTGGGCGGCCCCGGCCGCAGCACCGACGAGGCCTTCGTCAACTTCACGACTTCCGTTCACAAGGAGTCGTATCTGAATACCGCGTTCCTGGGGAAAGAGGATGTGCCGCACGCCGACTTCGATGCCATCGATCCAGGCCTCACCCAGCAGGCGGCCGACGTCACGATGTATAAAGTGATGCACAACCCCAACGCCAAGCCCGCCAAGCCCGACCTGAACCGCCTGGCGCTGACCAAGGACCCCATTCCCGACTATCTGTTTTTCCAGGAGCAGTGCCGCACGCTGGTGAAAGACATGAACACGAAGCTCATCGGAAGCCCCGGCGCCGTCCTGCCGAAGGCGCCGCTGGCCAGGGCCAACGCCGGAGTCCAGCAGCACGTTCTGGACCTTCGCAAGGTGATGGACGACTTCGCTGCGAACCGGATCGGCCCGATCGAGGCCGACCGGAAGATAAAGAACCTGACCGGAGGCCAGGGATTGCCTTCGGTGCTGAGGGAGTACGAAGCGATTTTGAACATGGCGGGCCGGTAGGGCGGCCCGCGTCACGCCGTCGTAGAAAGCGAGGGTAACATGGGTCAATTCGTGTTAGTCGGCTTGATCGGCCTAGGTGTGCTGCTCATCGGGCTATTCAAGGTTCGCAAGGTGCGGGCCAGCCGGTCGTGGAGTCAAACGACCGGAACCATCGCGAAGTCGTCCGTCCGCGAGGATTTCACCCAAGGAAGCCAGGACACGCAGGACTCCTGGACTTTCACGCCTGAAATCTGCTACGAGTTTGAGGTCGAGGGCCGGACTATGCGCGGAGACCGGATCGGATTCGATCGCAAGGGCTACCAGAAACGGCTCGACGCTCAAACGGTGGCGGGGCGGTATCCGGTCGGCTCCCGGATACCCGTATTCTTCGATCCGGCCAAGCCGACGGACTCGGTCCTCGAACGGAGTTCGGGCTCCGGCTGGTTCCTTGTCGCCGCCGGCTCGGGGGTGGTGCTCTTAGTCGTTGCCGCGGCGCTGAAAAGCCTATAGCGCCGCCGAAAGCGGCCCCCATCTGCTATCCTGTGGCGCGGGTCCAAACTATGTCCTCATCGAGTCCGGAAACCGTGCGTAGCGCGACAGCCAATCCCATCGGGCCGGCGGGCCGCCTGGTGTCGCTCGACGTTTTCCGGGGCGCCACCATTGCCTCGATGATCCTGGTGAACAATCCAGGAAGCTGGGACGCGGTCTATCCTCCGCTACGCCACTCCGCGTGGCACGGCTGGACCTTCACCGACATGGTCTTTCCCTTCTTTCTCTGGATCGTTGGCGTGGCCATGACGCTCTCGTTCGCCAAGCGCGTCGAGCGGGGCGACGATCGCGTGAAGTTGTTCCTGCACACCGCCCGGCGCGCCGCGATCATCTTCGGGTTGGGCCTGGTGCTGAACGGATTCCCGCACTTCGACCTGGCGACGTGGCGCATCCCCGGAGTGCTCCAGCGGATTGCCGTATGTTACCTGATCGGCGCGGCCATCTTCCTGTGCACAAAGTGGCGCGGCCAGGCGATCTGGATTGTCGGCCTGCTGGCCGGCTACTGGATGCTGATGACGCTGGTGCCGGTGCCCGGCGCGGGAGTGGGTTGGATCGAGAAGGACGCGAACCTGGCTAAGTATGTAGACGGCCTGGTGCTGGGCAATCACATGTGGGGCCAGACGCGGACCTGGGACCCCGAAGGGCTGCTCAGCACGCTGCCCGCCATTGCCACCGTTCTGCTCGGGGCGCTCGCCGGCAGCCTGCTGCGTTCCGCCCTCACGGCCGCGGAGAAAACCGCGTGGATGTTTTTCGGCGGCAACGTGCTGGTGTTCGCCGGGCTGGTCATGAACGTCTGGTTCCCCATCAACAAGAACCTGTGGACGAGCTCCTATGTGGTCTTCATGGCGGGCCTGGCGTCGATCGTCTTTGCGTGCTGCTACTGGCTGGTGGACGTCAAGGGACACCGCGGGTGGTGCAGGCCATTCGCGATTTACGGGATGAACGCGATCGCCGTGTACGTGCTGGCGGGGGCGCTCGAAACCATGCTGGACGTGATTCACGTCGGCGCCCCGCCCGTGTCGCTTCACGGATTCCTGTTTGACCACCTGTTCGCGCCGCTGGGCAGCCCGCTGAATGCGTCGCTGCTGTGGGCGTTGTGCTGCGTGCTGCTGCTGTACGCGGTGGCGTATGGCATGTACCGGCGCAAGTGGTTCCTCAAGGTGTAGGACGCGTTCACAGGCTGCGGATGAGCCAAACCACGAGCACGATCACAATAACGGTTCCAAGTAATCCTAAACCGAGCATTGTGTTTCTCCTTTGAAAAGTATCTTCACTTACTTCGAGCCCTTCACAGCGACCCTCCTTTTACTCGCTATCGAAGCCTTACTTCCTATCAACGTCGAGTGGAGAGCCGCTGCTTTCCGTGGGCACGGTCGCGGTTAATGGATGGTGATCTTGAGCAGGGCGTCCGAGTGCTCGTGGCGCCAGCCCCAGTGATTCTGCCGGTCGCTTTCCTTGATCTTCGAGAAATCCTTGTATTTGCGATGGTGCTCTTTCCCCCACGCGCGATACGCCCGATCCTCGTTGTTGTTCCAGTGATGATCGTCGTTGTGTTGTCTGTCGTGGTACGAGCGCTCGACTTTGTGGTCGTCGGCTCGCAATACTGTCGGCGCCATCGCTACGGGCACCGTAAGGGCCGCACTTAGCAGGGCTGTATTCCAAAAACGTGTCATTTTACTCTCCTGTTCGCACGTGATAGAGCACTTGTCGTGCCAAGCGTTGTCCGGCACGCAGCGAACAGAATACAAAGGCCAGCGCGGCGGGCTTCCCGCCGGCGCGTGCAGCAGATGCCGTCCATCGCCGACGGCGGTGCATATCCTGCACGTGCACCTTGGCTGGCCCGCACCGGCCCGAAACCGAAACTTCATCGTTGCTTCACACGGCTGCGTCGGACTGCCTCCGAACGGCGCCCCGTGCACTCCGGACATCATCGTGCGGCCGAATGTGGGCGTGGCTTACACTTCGTCGAGACCACCCAGGCGGCCCCACCATCCATTCGCTTCATGCCCGCGTCCATAGCCTGCATGAACGCCGGCTCCATCTGGGCCGCCGCTGCGGCAAGCAGCAGGATCGAGATCAGGCACGTGGCTCTCCCCACGGCCCCTCCGTGCTTCCCATTCTGCCGCAGGCCCGGAGTTCCTGGCTAGCCCCTGTCCCGCGCGATCGGCCCCGGCGTGGCGCCGGCCGCGCGGAGGTAGTCGGCCGGAGCGAGCAGGATCTGGGTTCCGCGGATTCCGGCCGACACCGAGATGACGTCGAAGAGCTCGATGGTTTCCTCGGCCCAGACTGGCAGCGGGCGCTTGAGCCCGAGCGCCGTCACGCCGCCCCGAACGTAGCCCGTGAGCGGCTGGACTTCCTTGAGCGGAACCAACTCCACGCGGCGGTCGCCCGACAGGCGCGCCAGTGCCTTGGGGTCGAGCTCGGCGTTCGCCGGAATCACCGCCATCATCACGCCGGTGCGGTCCCCGCGCGCGACCAGCGTTTTGAAGACCTGCTCGGGTGGGAGGCCGACCTTGGCGGCCACGGTCTCGGCATCCAGGTGCTCGGCTTCGACCTCGTACTCGCGCAGCTCGTACCTGATTCCAAGCTGATCGAGCTGGCGTGCGGCGTTGGTTTTCATCGAGGCGACTTATAGTGTAAGCCCCGCCGCGCGGGCCTGTGGTATTCTGCCATGAGTTATGGAGACGAGCACGGCGCTCTGCGGTCCGCGTTACCAAAGCGTCGGCGGCTGGCTTGCGCTGTTCTGCGTGGGACTGATCTTTTTCTCTCCCCTGTTCACGTTAGGCGTGCTGATACGTGAGCACAGTTCCGCTCTGCGGCTCGCTGGCCGATACCCGGGCTTTCTGATCATTACGCTGGTGGATGGCGTCTTGAGACTGGCGGTGATGGCTTTCAGTATCTACGCCGGCCTTGCGTTGTGGCGCCTTCGCCCCGGGGCTGTGCGAACCGCTGAGATCTATCTCCTATGCTATCTCTGCTACCAGGGCATCGCGGCGGTCTTGCCGTTCCTCGCCGGATTCCCCTCGTCCTCAAATCATGCCCTTACCGAGGGGGTCTACACAAGGCTGACGCCTGCCCTCCTGTACTTCGGCCTCTGGTATTCGTACCTGAGTAAGTCGAAACGAGTGAAGGCGACTTACAACGCCTGCCGCTGCGTAAGCGAGCCGGACTTACCCTGAATGGAATACCGGCGGCTCGGGAAGACCGGACTTATGATTTCGGCGGTCGGCTTGGGCGGACACTGGAAGGGCCTCCAATCGGCGCTCCGGCGGCCGTTCCAGGGCTCGGGCTACGACGACGCCGACTTCGATAACATCCACGCCCCCGATTTCATCGCCAACCGCCATGAGGTGGTCAGCCAGGCCATCGAACTGGGCGTGAACTACGTGGATGCCTGCTCGCCGCCCGAGGTCCTCGCCTACAGCAAGGCTCTCGACGGACGGCGCGACGCGATGTATCTCGGATATTCGTGGCACACGCGCGAGCCGCGGTTCCCGGAATGGCGCAGCGCGGCCCGGCTGCTGGAGGGTCTGGAAACAAGCCTGACGGAAGCCGGGCTCGACGCGGTGGATGTGTGGCGCATCTCGCTGCCGGTCGATGGCATCGAGGACGCTGGCGAGCGGCAGCGGGTCGAGGAAGCCACAGTGGAGGCGCTGGCGATGGCGAAGCGGCAGGGCATCGCGCGCTTCACCGGAGTATCGAGCCATGATGCCGGCTGGTTGCGCATGATGATGGCGCGGTACCCGGAACAGATCGAGGTGGTTCTGTTCCCGGTGCCTTGCGGGGCAAAATCAGTTGGGGACACTCTCTTCGCGACCGCTCTGGCACACGACACCGGCGTGATGGGGATCAAGCCGTTCGGCGGAGGCGCGCTGTTCCGCGGCGACGGATGCGACGACTGGCGCGCGCGCCTGGCGATCCGCGACATCCTCGAACATCCGCTGGCGGCCACGCTGCCCGGCTGCGCCAGCGTGCAGCAGGTGGCCAACGCCGTAGTCGCCGTCGAGGAGCCGCGGGCGCTCGACCCCGAAGAGCGGGCGGAACTGGAGCGGTCGGTAGCCGCCATGCAGGCGCGCGTTCCCGCCTGGCTCAGGAACTGGCAGAATCCGTGACGGGATCGAGCGGCGTGACCGGATCTAGCAGCAGCCAGCACACCACGCCGACCAGGTAGATGGCCGCCATCACGTGGATCGGCACCACCCAGTTGTTGTTGGTGGCTTTCAAGAGCTGCGCCGCGACCACCGGCGCGATGCCGCCTGCCATGTTGCCCATCATGTTCATCGATCCCGAGAGCGTGCCCGCGTATTTGCCGCCGATGTCCATGCACGCGCCCCAGGCGCTGGCCATCACCAGGTCGTTCCCGAAACTGGCGAAGCCCATCGCCACCATGGCCCAGAACGGATCCTGGATGCCGGTGTGAACGTAGAGCAGCACCGCCGCGCCCAGGCAGCCGACCGAGGCCGTGGCGCGCCGTGCGATCTTGACGCTGCCCGTCCACCGAGCCAGTTGCGCAGCGACGAACCCGCCCACCAGGCATCCAACGCCGCCGAACAGCAGCGGGAAACTGGCCAGCCGCGCGGCATAGGCGTCGCTGAGATGGTGGGATTCGCGCAGGTAGGTCGGCAGCCATTGGACATAAAACCAGAACGTGTAGGACAGGCAGAAATACTGGATCCAGAGCAGCCAGACGGAGGGTCGCGTGAACAGCTTGCGCCAGGGCACATGCCGGTGGACCGGGTCGTGCTTCACCGTGTCCTCTAGCAGCGCCAGTTCGGCGGCGTTCACGGCCGGGTGGCGGCGCGGATCGTCGCGGAACCAGCGGTAGAACACCACCGCCCAGACGATCCCCAGAAGCCCGAAGATCCGGAACGCCTGGCGCCACGTGACCCAGTGCAGCATCCAGGCCACCAGCATGGGCGTGAACGCGCCGCCCCAGCGGGCGAACATCCACAGGATGCCTTGGGCGCGCACGCGCTCGCGATGCGGCAGCCAGGTGGTGAAAACCTTGGTGAGGTTCGGGAAGCAGCCCGCCTCGCCCGCTCCGAAAAGGAAGTTGGCGGTGGTCATCGAGCCCAGGTTCCACATCGAGCCCATCACGGCCGTCATCACGCTCCAACAGCTCACGATGCGCAGCAGGACGCGGCGGGGACCGAGCCAGTCTCCCATCCAGCCGCCGGGAATTTCGAATAGCGCGTAGGCCCATGCGAAGGCGGCGAAAATGTAGCTCATCTGAACCTTGGAGAGATGCAGATCGGCCCGGATGAGCGGTTCGGCCTGCCCCATGCAGAAGCGATCGATGTAGGTGATGATGGCCAGGGTGATGGCGAACAGAACGACCAGGTGCCGCGCGTGCGTGGGCTTGGGCTGCATGTGCCTATTCGACGCCTTCGACCGACGACGCGATCCAGTTGAGATACGAATCGAGGCCATCGACGAGCGGGAGCGCGACGATCTCCGGCAGCTCGTAGGAATGTAGCTCGCGGACGGCAGACTCGAGCGGCGCGAACTGGCCGCGCGTGGTCTTCGCCAGCAGCAGGCACTCGGAGGCCTCTTCGACGGCGTCCTTCCAGCGGTAGACGCTCTCAATGCCCGGGACCAGGTTCACGCAGGCCGCCAGGCGGCGATCCACCAGGGCTCGCGCGATCGTGCGCCCTTCCTCCGGCGAGCCGCACGTGACGAGAACGACGATCTTGTCGGTCAAACAGGCTCCTTGTCCGGGAAATCGCGCGCCGGAGCGAGATTCTACTAGCGCAACACGGTCAAACAGGATTATAAACAATGTAGAGATGAAACCAGTGGTACTTCGCATCGGCCGCGCCTGCGCGCTTCTGGCGATCATGGCGTTTGTGTTCTTCGGACTTCGCGTTCCGCAGGCCATCGGGGACCTGAAGACGAAGCACGAGACAATTCGCCGCCTCCAGAAAGAGAACGCCGACCTCGAGAAAGAGCTCAAGGAGAAAGAGGACCGCGTGCGCAAACTGCGCGACAGCCGTTCGGAGCAGGAGCTCGAGATCCGGCGGCAGTTGCGCTACCAGCGCGAAGGCGAGACCTCCATCATCCTGCCCGAGCAGAAACCCGCCAAGTAGAGCAGGCCATCGCCTCGCTGAGAGCACCGAACCGCGACCGTCAGGGAGCGGACTCCGCTTGCTGACGCGCGCGGTTCGGTGCTGCCGTCCTTGCACCTACCTCACGACGGCGGCGACGGGCTCGCGCTGATCCATGGGCACGAAATCGCGGCACTCGTGGCCCAGGTAGACTTGGCGCGGGCGCGCGATCTTCTGCTCCTTGTCTGCCAGCAGCTCTTCCCACTGCGCCAGCCAGCCCGCCGTGCGCGCGATGCCGAACAGCACCGTGAACATCTCGGGCCGGAAGCCCATGGCCTGGTAGATGATCCCGGAGTAGAAGTCCACGTTGGGATACAGCTTGCGCTTCACGAAGTAATCGTCGTCGAGGGCGATGCGTTCCAACTCGACCGCGATATCGATCTTGGGGTTGCGGCCGGTGACTTCGAAGACCTCGTTGGCGATCCTCTGGCAGATGCGGGCGCGCGGGTCGTAGTTCTTGTAGACGCGGTGGCCGAAGCCCATCAGCTTGCACTCGCCCTGCTTGACGCGCTGGATGTAGGCGGGGATGTGGTCCTTCGAGCCGATCTCGTCCAGCATGTGGAGCACTTCCTCGTTGGCGCCGCCGTGCAGCGGGCCGGAGAGCGCCGCCGCCGCGGCCGCCGCGGTCACGTACGGGTCGGCGTGCGAGCTGCCCACCTCGCGCATGGTGCTGGTGGAGCAGTTCTGCTCGTGGTCGGCATGCAGGATGTAGAGGATATCGAGGGCGCGCGCCAGCACCGGGTTGGGCTTGAACTTGGCCTCGGATTTCCGCCACAGCATGTTCATGAAATTCTCGGTGTAGCTGAGGTCGGGATCCGGCGCCACGAACGCATAGCCCTTGTAGAGCCGGTAAATGTACGCGGCAATGATGGGCACCTTCGCGAAGAGCCGGCGGATCTGACGGGCGCGGATCTCCGGATCGTTGATGTGGCGCGATTCCGGGTAGATCGTGGACATGGCGGCGATGGAGCTCACCAGCATCCCCATGGGATGGGCGTCGTAGCGGAAGCCCTCCATGAACTTCTTGATGTTTTCGCGGATGCTGGCGTGGCGCTTGACGCCGGCTTCCCAATCGGCCAACTGCTGCCGGTCCGGAAGCTCGCTGTGGATGAGCAGGTACGCCACCTCCAGGTACGTGCAGTGCTCCGCCAACTGCTCGATGGGATAGCCGCGGTAGCGGAGAATGCCTTTGTCGCCGTCGATGAACGTGATCGTGCTTTCGCACGACGCCGTGTTCATGAAGGCGGGGTCGTAGGGCATCAACCCGAAGTCATCCGGCCCGGTCTTGATCTGCCGCAGATCGGTGGCACGGATGGTGCCGTTCTTGATGGGAAGGGTGTAGGACCGAGAGGTCCTGTTGTCGGTGATGGTGAGGCTATCGTCAGGCATGCCCGCTCCTTACCTGTTGCGTTTCACTACGGTAAAACGTCAACAGCCGGTCGTATTATAAGCCCGTCTGCAGGTTCGCGTAAAGGGCCTTAATACCCACTTCATGTGCGGCTCAACGCCATTCGATCCCCCGCGTCGCCAAGTCCCTCTCGAACTGGGGGACCGACTCGAATCGCACCGCTTCCAATCCCGCGCGTTTTGCCGCCTCTACATACGATGGTACATCGTCTGTGAAGAAGCATTCATGGGGCAGGCAGCGGGCGCGGTCCAGGGCGGCCTGATAGATGGCCGGGTCGGGCTTGGAGGCGCCGACCTCGAAGGACAGCACGCAGTCGTCGAAGTGCCTCAGGATCGGGTACGCCCGGCGCACGGTCTCGAAGTGCAGGGCATTGGTGTTTGAGAGAGCGAGCAGGCGATAACGCTGGTGCAGGCCGGCAAGCAGGGCGTCCGGCACGATTTCTCCGGGAAGGAAGATGCCGTTCCACAACTCGCAAAAACGCTCATAGCCGATGTCGAGTCCGAGGACATCTGAGAAGCGGGCGACGAAGTCCCGCGGCGACATCTGGCCGGCCTCGAACCGGGGCACGATACCGGTGGAGCGGATCAGGCTCGCGATCTCGGCGGGCGAGTGCGGGCAGTGTGCCTGCAAGGCTGCGTACCCTCGTTGGATATCGAAAGGCACGACCACGTTTCCGAGATCGAAGATTACTGTCTTGACCGGCAAGTGGACCCCCAAACCTATTGTCAACGAAGCGCGGAGCGCCACGGAACGCCGGGCCCCGGCACGCCGCGCGCGAAGCCCCGTTTTTGGTGTAAAATCGCATTCGGCGCTGGGCCACAAGTCGATTCGACTACGAACCCTCCCGGGCCAAAGGAAATAACATGGAAAAGCCGGCGCAGAACATCCAGGAAGCTTTCTTGAACAACGCTCGAAAGGACAAGACCTTTCTGACCATTTACCTGATGAGCGGTGTGAAGCTATCGGGGCGCATCAAGAGTTTCGACAAGTATTCGCTGATCCTGGAATCCAACAGCCAGGAGCAGCTCATCTTCAAGCACGCGATCTCAACCGTGGTGGTGGCCAAGATGCCGCACAACTTCTCCGCGGCTGGCCAGTCGCCGGGGGCGTCCTCTGCCTCGCAGGGCGGCGGGGGCATGGAAACGGCGGAGGGCTGACGCTACGCGCGCGGCCGGTTTCGGAACGCGCCCTGCTGATCGGTCTTGAAATCAAGGGCCGGGCGGGGAAGCGCGGAGGCGTGTCCGGCGGGGCGGACTACTCCGCCGAAGAGTCGCTCGAAGAACTGGCGACGCTGGTTCGCGGAGCCGGCGCGGAAATCGCCGGCACCATCTTGCAATCTCGCGAGCGCATCGAAGGCGCCACCCTCATCGGATCGGGCAAAGTCGAGGAAGCCGCCGGGCAAGCCCGCGCGGCCGGAGCCGACCTCGCCGTCTTCGACCACGACCTGACGCCCACCCAGCAGCGCAACCTGGAGCGGGCCTTCGACTGCCGCGTGGTCGACCGCACCCAGGTCATCCTGGACATCTTCGCCCGGCGCGCGCGCACCCGGGAAGGCCAGCTTCAGGTGGAACTGGCGCAATTGAACTACCTCCTGCCGCGGCTTACCGGACGGGGCGTCGAGATGTCGCGCCTCGGCGGCGGCATCGGGACCCGCGGACCGGGCGAGACGCAGCTCGAAACCGACCGGCGGCGCATCTCCGAGCGCATCCGGAGAATCGGCCGGGATCTCGAAAGCGTGCGCTCGAGCCGCGCCGTGCAGAGGCGGCAGCGACAGGCGGTGCCGTTGGCGACCGCGGCGCTGGCGGGCTACACCAACGCCGGAAAGTCTTCGATCTTCAACCGGCTCACCGGAGCCGCGGTGCTGGCCGACGCGCGCATGTTCGCCACGCTCGATCCGACGGTGCGCGCGCTGGTGCTGCCCTCGCGGCGGCGTCTCCTTCTCAGCGACACGGTGGGATTCATTCGCAACCTGCCGGTGGATCTGGTGAAGGCCTTCCGCGCCACGCTCGAGGAGGTGACCGAGGCGGCGCTGGTGCTGCATGTGGTGGACGTCTCGTCGGCGCACGCGGAACACCAGATCCAGCAGGTGCTGCGGGTGCTGGCGGAGATCGGGGCTGGCTCGACGGCGCAACTGCTGGTGCTGAACAAGGTCGACCTGGCGCCGGTGGAAGCCCAGCCGGAGGCGCTGCGGCGGCGCATCCTGGCGGGCAAGGAGTCGAAGATCGAGACGCGGGCGGTGGCGGTTTCCGCGCGCACCGGGCTAGGGATGGATCGCCTGCTCGAGGCGATCGACGAGATGTTGCCGTTCGATCCGGTTTCGACGGCCACCTTTCGCGTGCCGGCCGGCGACGGCGCCACCATCCATCTGATCCACCAACTGGGGCGCGTGCTCGAGCAGCGCTATGAAGGGCGGCTGTGCATTCTGGAGGCCGAGGCGCCCCAATCGCTCAGGCAGCGGCTGGCGAAGTTTGTGGCGCGCTGAGGCGCGCCGCGATGCACCGCGCGTCGCTCGTCGCTCGTCGCATTGGATTCCGTGAGGTTCGTAGGCTTCGCGTCCGGCAGTCGTCGCGGTGCGAAGCCAGGAGAGCCCGACCCGTTCGACGAGCGACGAGCGGTCCTACGACCGCCCCTTCTCCCTGGCCCACTTGGCGAGGAACGTCTCCGAAGCCAGAGCTTCCATCTCGCGGTTGAAATCGAGGTTCCATTCCGCCAGCCGGCGCTCCTTGAGACGCTCCAGGAGACGAACCTTGCGCTCGGCTTCGACCACGCGCTGATGCTGGGCGGCGATCCGTTTCGCGCAGTCCGTGCGCTGGGCGGCGAGGCGCGCCGCTTCCCGTTCCAGGTAGTGGCGGTGGTAGCTGAGTGCGGCCAGCTGCTGGCCGTCGAGGGTCTTGGCCGCGATCAGTTGCGCGGACTCGCGGCCGCGGACCTCAAGCGCCAGCGCCTCCGCGTCCCGGCGCCGGAGCTCGGTGAAGAGTCGTTCCAGACGGCCTTCTTCGAGTTCGAGCTCGACTGCTCGCCAGCCCAGAACGCTGCCCAGCCTGAACTGGAAACGATGCATAAGCTAAAAGCTTGGCCACGAATGAACACGAATAAACACGAATATGATATTTATTTCTGATTCGTGTTTATTCGTGTTCATTCGTGGCCAAAGCATTTGTTCGTTTTCTGCTAGCCGAGCTTGGCGGCTAGCTCCTTCATGCGCGTTGCGGTCTCCTGCAGGGCCGACTTGGAGTTACAGTCCTGCTTCAGGAATTCGAGCAGCGAGGGACGCGCCTGGATGGCGGCGTCGAGCCTGGGGTTGGAGCCCGACACATAGGCGCCCAGCTGGATCAGGTCCTCGGACTGGTGGTAGGAAGCCAGCGCCTCGCGCAGCCGCCGCGCCGCCTGCTGCTGGTCGGCGGTCGCAATGGCGGAACTGAGGCGGCTCACCGAGCTCAGAATGTCGATGGCCGGGTAGTGCCCCATCGAGGCCAGCTGCCGGGAGAGGACGATGTGGCCGTCGAGCGTGGCCCGGACCGCGTCGGCGATCGGGTCGTTCATGTCGTCGCCTTCGACCAGCACCGTGAAGAAGCCCGTGATGGAGCCCCGCCGGAACTTGCCGGCGCGCTCGAACACGCGCGGCATCAGGCTGAAGACCGATGGCGTGTAACCCTTCTGGCTGGGCGGCTCGCCGGCCGCCAGGCCGATTTCCCTCTGCGCCATGGCCAGGCGCGTGACCGAATCCATCACCAGGAGGACGTTGGCGCCCTCGTCGCGGAAGTACTCGGCGACGGTGAGGGCCACGAAGCAGGCGCGCACCCGCAGCGGCGCGGGGCGATCCGAAGTAGCCGCCACCACCACCGCCCGCTTCATCCCCTCCGGTCCCATATCGTGGTCGATGAAGGCCCGCACCTCGCGGTTGCGCTCGCCCACCAGTCCGATCACCGTGATGTCGGCGAAGTTGTGGCGTGACATGGCGCCGAGCAGCGTGCTCTTGCCGACGCCGCTGCCGCCGAAAATGCCGATGCGCTGCCCCTTGCCGCAGGGAAGCAGGCTGTCGATGGCGCGTATGCCGGTCACTAGCGGCTCGGTAATGTGCTCGCGCTCGAGCGGTCCGGGCGGCGCCTTGAATAGATCGTACGAGTCGCGCGCCTCGAGCGGCGGGCCCGAGTCCATCGGCTTCCCGAAGCCGTCGAGCACGCGTCCCACCAGGCCGGGACCCACCTCGATGCGCGCTGCCTCCCGGCGCGCTACGATGCGGTCTCCCAATTGCAGTCCGCCCGTCTCGTCGAGCGGCATCGAGAGCACGTGGCCGTTCCGAAAGCCGACCACCTGGGTGCGCAGGCTCTGCCCGCCGGCGGACTGGATCTCGCAGAAATCCCCGAGCGCCACCGCCGGACCCGCGGATTCGATCAGCAGGCCCACCACGTCCACCACCTTGCCCGCCCAGCGGAAGGGCTCGGCGCGTTCCAGGTAGGCGATGTGAGATGCCAGGTCCAGTTCCATATCAGGTCCGGATGCGATCGATCAGGCCACGCTGGATCTCGTCGAGCTGGGTCTCGACGGAGGCGTCGAGGCTGCCGCGGGAGGTCTCGAAAATGGCGGCGCCGCGCTCCAGTCGCTGCTCCGGAACCACCTCGAAACGTCCGGCGGTGCGGGCCTGCTCCAGGTGCTGCTTCACGGCGGCCGCATCGGCCGGATGGACGCGCACGCGCTCGACCTCCCGGCCCTCTAGTTTTTCGAGCGCAGCTTTCACCAGGCCCAGCATGGCGTCCGGATCGGTGTTCATCTCGCGGCGGAGCACGCGGCGCGCGATCGCGATGGCCAGCTTGACCAGGTCGGTCTCCGCCTCGCGGCGCACTCGGCGCCGGTACGTGGCGAGATCGTTGATGGTGGCCGCGAAGCGCTCCAGGACCGGTTTCAGTTGCGTCGCCGCCTCCTGCCCGGCGGCGGCCCGGCCTTGATCGACGCCCTTCTTGAACGCAGCCTGCTCGCGCCTCTCGGCATCGCGCTCGAGGTCGGCAAGGCGCGCCTGCAGAGCGGCCGATTCGCGCGGGTCCGCGCCGTGGCCCGGCGCCGCCACGTTCGCGGCGGCGCCCGCGCCGACCCGCTTCCAGACCACCGGCTCGGCGGCCAGCGCCGCTTCGCCACGAAGGATCTTGGAATGCATCGCCTGCATCGGTTTCTTCCTAGACCACGTACTGCTCGCCGACGGCTCCCTTCAAGCTGATCACGCCCTCCGACTCCAGTTGCCGCACGATGGCGATGATCTGTTGCTGGGCCGCCTCGACCTCCTTGATTTTGACCGGGCCAAGCGCATCCATGTCCTCGCGCATCATCTCCGCGCCGCGCTGCGACATGCAGTCCAGGAAGTGCTTCTTCAACTCGTCGCTGGTTCCCTTGAGGGCCATGGTGAGCAGTTTGCGGTCCACCCGCGAGAGAATTTCCTTGACCCCGCCCGGGTCGATGAGCAGCAGGTCCTCGAAGACGAACATGAGGTGGCGGATGGTCTCGGCCAGGCTTCCGTTCTGCAGGTCGATCTTCTCCAGGATGTCCTTGCTGGTCGACGAATCCAGGCGGTTGAACATTTCCGAGACGGCGCGCACGCCTCCCACGGTCTCGCGGCTGAATTCGCCGAGAGCCTTCAGCTTTTGCCCGATGATGGAGGCCACCTTGGAGATGATCTCCGGCGAGATCTGATCCAGGCTGGCCATGCGCAGCGCCACGTCGGCGCGTATCTCGCCGGGCAGCGAAACCAGGAGCGCCGCCGCCTGCGAAGCGCTCAGGTGCGACAGGATGAGCGCCACCATCTGCGGGTGTTCGCTGTGGATGAACTTGGCCAGCTGCTGCGGATCGGCCTTTTGCAGCGCGTCGAAGGTGGTGATGTCGGCGCCCAGGGTTTTCACCAGGCGGTCCAACAGCCGCCGCGCTGAATCCGGGCCGAAGGCGTTGACCAGGATCTTGCGGGCATAGTCCAGGCCGCCCTTGAGTACGTAGTCGTGCGCGAGGCTCATCTGGTGGAACTCTTCGAGCACGGATTCGGATTGCTCGTTGCTGATCGAGGTGATGCGCGCGATCTCGCGGCTGACCTCCTGAATCTCTTCCTCGTCGAGCTGTTTGAGAATTTCGGCGCTGGCCTGATCGCCCAGGATCACCAGCAGAATGGCCGCTTTCTGGATGCCGGGGACCCGTTCGTCGGAGTACTGAGTGTTGAGAACCATGGCTCAGACCTCCATATCGTTGAGCCAGGTCCGGAGGATCTGGGCTGCTCCCACCGGGTCTTTCTTGACGGTCTCGGCGATGTGCTTGGTGAGCACTTCGGATTTCTTGGTGGCCACGGGCGGGAGCTTCAGCGCGCTCAGAGCCTCGGCATCCAGGCGGTTCTTGGCGGCCTGCTGCTCGGCCAACCGCGCTTCGAGTTCCCTCTGCGCCGCGTCGACCGGACTCGCGATCTCCGCCGGCGCACGTCCGCCGAGCTCGCCCGTCATGCCGACCTTCCGCGACCCGCGTTTCCGCCGCAGGAAGAACCACACCGCCAGCAGAAGAACCAGCACCACGCCGGCGACCGCGGCCGTGTACACCTTCTGGGAGAGAATCCGCTCCAGCCACGGGGGCAAGACCAGCGTCCCGGGTGCCGGCGCGCGAGGCGGCGCCACGGGCCCGGGCGGCGGTTCGATGGCCAGCGTCTGCTCGAAAGGAATGGCCTCCAGGATCAACTGATCGCCGCGCGAGGCGTCGAGGCCGATGGCCCCGGCCACCAGATCGCGGACCGCCTTGAGCCGCTCCGGCGAAGGCGGGTCGAGGATGCGTTTCGCCTTCTGCCCGCTGCCCTCCCATCGCAGCGCGTAGTCCAGAAGAACGGAGGCGGAGATCCGCTTCACCACCCCCTGCGGAAGACGCAGGTGCCTCACCGTGCGGCTGGTCTGGTAGGCGATGCTCTCGGTGCGGCGGGTCATTCCCGCCCCGCTCGCGCCCGGGCGCGACGAGGGCCGCGGCAACGCCGACGCGGTTCCCGGCACTCCGGAAGCGCTGTTAGAGCCGCTGACATCCTCGGTCTTCTGGGAATTGGTCATCACCGATCGCGCCGGATCGAACGCCTCTTCGGTCTGCTCGCCGCCGCTGAAGTCGCACTCCACCGACACCCCCGCGCGGTACTTCTCCGGGCCGGCCACCGGTTCGAGCGTGGTGTTGATCTTGGACAGAAGGTCCTTCTCGACGTGCTGCTTGTAGTCCAGCGCCGCCTCGGAAGTTTGCTCACCGTCGGCGGACGCAGGGCGGGCCCGGTTGAGAAGGTTGCCGTTCATGTCGAGCAGCGACACCGCCTCCGGCGCCAGGCCTTCGACGGCGCTCGCCACCAGGTGGCAGACGGCCAGCACGTTGGCGGGAGAGAGGCGCGCCCCCGGCTTCAGCCGTACCAGGACGCTGGCCTTGGCCGGCTGCTGGGACTCCAGGAAGACCGAATCCTTGGAGAAAGTCAGGTGGACTCGGGCACTCTCCACCTCGGCCAGCGCCATGACCGAGCGCTCGAGTTCCCCTTCCAGCGCGCGGCGGAAGTTGATGTGCTCGGCGAAGTCGGTGACGCCGAAGTTGGTCTTGTCGAACAGCTCGAAGCCGGCGCGGCCGCTTTTCGGCAAACCCGCGGAGGCCATCTGGAGACGCAACTCGGCCACGCGCTCGGAAGGCGCCAGCACCGTGGTGCCGTTCTCGGAAAGCCGGAACTCGGTTCCGCTCTCGTGCAGCTTCTGCACCACCGCCCCCGCGTCTTCGGCCGCCATGTTCGTGAACAGCGGCCGGAAGTCCTGCTCGCGCCGCCAGCGGGTGAAGCCCACCAGGCTGCCCGCCACGAGCGCGGCCGCGGCTACGATCAGTATGCGCTGCCGCAGGCTTAGATTCGCGAAGAGGGCTGTGAGCTGGCTCATTCGTCCGGCAACGTCCTAGATCTGCATCCGCATGATTTCCTGGTATGCGGACACCACTTTGTTCCTGACCTGCAGAAAAAGCTCAAAGGCCATTTCGGCTTTCTGGGTGGCCATCACTACCGTGTGCAGCTCTTCTCCTTCACCGGCCAGAAAGCGCTCGATTCCCTGATCGGCATTTTGCCGCAGGTCCTGCACACCGGCGATCGCCTTCTCGAACACGTTCTGGAATGCCGCGCCGGAACCGGTCCCTGCCGCGGCGGGCGCAACGAGGGCGCCCCCCGTGACCGGCGCGATCCCACCCACCGGCGAAACCATACGCGCCTCCTCACTTCAACAGATCGATCGAGTGCGAAATCATGTCCTTGACGGCGGCGATGGCGGCTACGTTGGCCCCGTAGTTCCGCGAGGCCGACATCAGGTCCACCATGTCCTCGGCCGGGTTGATGTGGGGGAAGGACACGTAACCGTCGGCGCCGGCGTCGGGATGCCCCGGCAGGTAGCGCCTCTCGGGCGCGCTGGTGTCCTCGAGGACTTCGGCGACGCGAACGCCTGTGCCCTCGGCGCCGATCGCGTTGGCGAAGGCGCTCCCAAAAGGCGAGGTGACCGCCTCGGAGGCAAAGACCGCGTCCTTGCGCCGGTAGGGACCGCCCTCGGGCGTCCGGGTGGTCTCGGAGTTGGCCAGGTTCTCGACCAGCAGCGACGCCCGGGCGCGCTCGGCCGCCATGCCCGAGGCACTGACCGACAGCGATGAGAACAGGCTCATCCGCTACCTCCTCCTCCCGTAATCGCCTGGCGCATTTCCTGCAGTTTGCTCTTCAACAACGCTTCCGCCACCTGAAACCGCAGGCCGTTCTCGGCCAGCATACGTGCCTCGCGATCCAGGCTCACGTTGTTCCCGTCGTGGTTTACCTCGAGGCCCGCCACCTCGACCGCCCGAGGCTGGGCTCCCTCGACCAGGCTGCGGAACTCCCGCTCAAAATCGAGATCCACGGTTCGATAGCCGGGGGTCTCGGCGTTGGCGATATTCGAGGCGACCAGCTTCTGCCGGGCCGCCAGCAGGTCCATGTAGCGTTCGAGGCTTCCGGCAACCGGATCGAGCATCGCATTCTCTTACGCAAACGTCGGGCCAGGGCGGAAGCCATAGGAAGCATGCGGTTACGGCCCTTGAGTCGAGCCCAAAAAGTGTCAAGGGACGAGAAACTGGCAGGGGAGTCAGGAGTCAGGGAGGCAGGAGTCAGGAGCGACAGGAGACAGGAGTCCGGAGACAGGAGAAGGCAGGAGCGGCAGTCGCAAACAAGAGCGGCCGGCCGGTTTTCGGCCGATACCAGCCGGGCGGGTTCTGGAAGTCAAACAAATTGCGAGGTCCCTGTTTCTTCAGTCTCCTGTCTCCTGACTCCTGTCTCCTGACTCCTGCCTTCAGTCTTCCTCGTACATCCCCGGATAGCTGCCCCGCATCCCCTCGGCGACGCCGTGAACCGTCCCGGCCGCCACCGCCGGGCCGCTGCCGATGCCCGGGCAATACGCCGCAGCCCGGTTCCATGCGGACCGGCTGCCGACCAGTTCGGGCCAGAACGGGAAGGCGGCGCATTGGGTGGGCTTCACCGGATGGATCGCACAGCCCCGCTCCCGCAGGAAGTGGCACTGTGAGCCGCGCGGCTTGCGGAGCCGCAGAAGGTGCCGGGTGCGGTAAACGTACTTTCGCTCGAAGGCCGCCACGCTCAGCCGGAGGAAGGCGGCAGCCCGCCTCAGGTTGCCCTCGGTGAGGTAGACGAATCCCACTTGCCGGCAGCACTCGGAACAACCCGGAACGCATGCAAACCGGAAGGACTCCACGGGTCCCAGGATAGCGCGAAATGGGATCTAAAACGCGAGTCCGCGCAGCGGCAGAATTGTCTTTGTTTTCATTGTGTTGCCGCTATGGCTTTTCATATTACTAATACTTCTTAACGTATGGTTTTTGGTGCAAGAATTTACTTGACTCTCTAGTACATTCGCACTAACCTCTGATAAGACAAGAACCGACAGTTGGCGGTCTGCGCCCAGGTTCTTGCCGAGTCTCGCAAAAGGGTCTTGCTTCGTTATGGGGAAGGCAGAGTCAAGCTGTAGCGCCTGCGATGTAGCGGGTGAGCACGGCTTTTTTTCCGTCTCCAAGGCAGGCACTCCTACCGTGGCGGGTCCTGGGCAGGCAATGGATGTCCAGGCTCACTCCAGCGGGTCCAGCCGGCGCGGCCGCTCCCGTCACGGATGGCACGGATCTACGTGCTACGGCGATTCTGATCGAAGTTGCAAATCCCAAACAACTTGGTATCGAGGCGCACCCTTGTCTCTTCATCCGGGGTATACGGCCTCCTGGAGTGTTAACCAGGGAGCCGGTGCACCGGCCTCGTCCCGCGCCGGGCTATTCACATCAGTGTTTGAAAAGGGGTCCCAAATAATGAAACATGCGACAGTTTTTGCAGGGCTGCTGATTGCAGTCCTGATTTTCTCTCAACTACCCGCTTTTGGTCAGGTCGGTACCGGTAGGTTGAGCTCCTCGGTCTACGACGCGTCTGGCGCTGTCATTCCGAACGCCAAAGTCGTGTTGAAGAGCGAGCTGACCAACACAACCCGCGACACCGTCACGAACAACAGCGGTGTTTTCGACTTCCAGGCAGTTCAGCCCGGCTCCTATACCGTCACGGTTACGGCGCCTGGGTTCAATTCCTGGGAAGGAAAAGGAATTGCGATCACGCAGGGCGCCAGCGCCACTTTGCCGAACATCACGCTGAACGTCCGCGGGGCGAAACAGGAAGTCACGGTGGTTTCGGCCACCGAGATGATCGTGCCTGTTGACACTGGCCAGGCCAGCACCACGCTGAACAGCCAGATGATCAGCCAGATCTCGATCGGCGGCCGCGATGCGGCTGAGCTGATTAAGATCATGCCGGGCATGGGCGCCACCAACGGTCTTTCGACCAGGGCTCCCTTCGATGCGACGAGCGGCACGGCGAACAACACCGGCCCGATCGGTCAGTACAGCGCGAACGGCACGCAGCCGTACGGCGCCATGACGATGACCTCGGACGGTGCCAACCTGCTCGATCCCGGCAACCAGGGGACGCAGGTCGCCAACATCAACGCGGACCAGACGGCTGAAGTTACGCTGTTGACCTCCGCGTACGGCGCCGAATTCGCAAAGGGCCCGGTTACCTTCCAGGCCATCGGAAAGAGCGGCGGAGCTCAGTTCCACGGTTCGGGCTACTTCTACGCCCGCAACGGTGTCTTCAACTCCACCGATTCCTTCTTCAACAGCCAGGGAGTCAAGAAGCCCGACGATCACTACTATTATCCCGGCGGCGACATCGGCGGACCGGTCCTGATTCCGGGCACCGGCTTCAACAAGAACCGCGACAAGCTGTTCTTCTACGCCGCGTTCGAAGATATGCGCCAGCAGCAGGCGGGCGCTCTCGCCAGCTACTTCATCGCGACTCCCCAGATGATGGGCAACCCCGTCGGTGGCGTAGCCACGACGCCCGGCAACTTCTCGCCGGATTACATCGCCAGCCTCGGTTCGAACTGGAACGGCCATTACGGGAACGGCGAAAGCCAGATGAACGTGGTCCCCTGCAGCAACACCGGGAACTGCGCGCCGAGCCTCTACCCGAACGGCATGATCCCGGCCAACCTGATCGCTCCGATCTCCATCAACTACTGGAAGACGCAGCCGATCAGCAGCCTGGTCAACACCACCTCGAACAGCCTCGGTTCCAACTACCAGACGCTGCTCAACCCGCCCCAGAACCGGTGGGAACTCCGTCTCCGTGGCGACTACAACATCAGCGACAACACCAAGTTGTTCTTCTCCTGGAACCGCCAGGACGAAGCCGATCAGAACCCGATCAACATCTGGTGGCACACCGCCGCTGCGTTGCCGTATCCGGGTGGCTTGCCGGCTAACCAGGTTTCGCAGGTTTACAGCTCGAACCTGACGCACGTCTTTTCGCCCACCCTCACCAACGAGTTCGTGTTCGCTTACTCCGAGTTCGTCAACCCGATCAACCTGACCAACGGCGCCGCCGTTGACCCCAGCAAGCTCGGTCTGACTCTCAACAACCTCTATGCGGGCAGCTACCCCTACAAGCCGCAGATTTTTGACCTGGTGTCCGGTTGGGACGGTGGAAACAGCTCTTCTGGCGTTGCTGGATACAGCGTTTACACCATGGGCATCAAGGGCTACATCGCCGATTTCGGCAAGACCTCTCAGGCGCCGAACATCAGCGACAACGTCAGTAAAGTTTGGGGCACCCACACCGTGAAGGCTGGCTTCTATTGGGACTACAACCGCAACTGGCAGACCGGTGGCGGCATGGATCCTTCTGCCCAGGGCAGCATCCGTGTATTCAACTGGCAGGGCAATAGCAGCGGCAACGCGCTGGCCGACTTCGTAACCGGCCGCGTGAACTTCGGACAGCAGAACGGCGCTCCGACCTCCGACTTCAAGTACTATCAGTATTCGTTCTACGTCCAGGATGCCTGGAAGGCCAGCCGCCGGCTGACCCTCACCTACGGCCTCCGTATGGACCACATGGGCGAATGGGTTCCGGCTGCCGGTCCCGGCCTCGCGGTTTGGGATTGGGCCAGCTACAAGCAGCCGACGGCCACTGCAGGATGCAGCATCGTGCAGCAGGTCAACGGCGGTTGCGCGGTCAACACCGTGCCGTGGACGGGCCTGTTGTACAACAAGATCGACAGCAAGATCCCGAGATCCGGGTTCCCCTCGAAGTCGTTCTTCCCCGAGCCCCGCATCGGCGTGGCGTATGATCTGTTCGGCAACGGCAAGACGGTCCTTCGCGGCGGTTTCGGCGAATACCGTTATCAGTTGGCCTTCAACAGCGTCTCGGGCGGCATGTACACCGACCCGCTGGGTTACCTCTCGACGTACACCTGGCTGTCCCAGCCCGGTTACAACCAGTGGAGCCCCGGAGCCGACTCCTTCAACCCGGTTTCCACCAGCGTTGGGACCACCAAGGGTTTGGGCGGCTTCATCGGCAACCTGCTTCAGGAAGGCGACAGCAGAACGCCGCACACCTACACCTTCAACTTCACCGTGTCCCAGCGCGTGCCCTGGAACTCCGTTGCGGAATTCCAGTATTCGGGTAATCGCAGCAAGGACATGATGCTGTCCGGCAACTTGAACGTCAACAACTTCAACCGCACCCCGTTCGGTGCGTACTTCAAGCCGGATCCGTTGACGGGCGCGAACCCCTGCGCCACGCTGACGGTCGGTTGCGCCGCCAACGTTACCACGCAGGATTACTATCCCCTGTTTGCGTACGTTACCTCTGGCGCATCCAACATGAACCTCGTCACCCACGGCAGCTACTCGAACTACAACGCGTTCATCGCGACGTGGCAGAAGCAGACCGGCCATGTGACGTTCACCGCGAACTACACCTTCAGCAAGGTGCTTGGCATCCGTGACGGCGAAACCGACAACGGAACCGGCCAGGGCGCTGCGGTCGATGGTTACAGCCTGGACAAGAACTACGGCGTCCTCGGCTTCGACCATACCCACATTTTCAACGCGGCGTATGTGATCAACCTTCCGAGCCCGATCCACGGCAACAAGCTCGCCGCTGGCGTCGTAAACGGTTGGGAACTCTCCGGTATCACCCAGTTCCAGAGTGGCGCTCCGATCCAGCCCAACACTGGCGGCGGCATGAACGTGAACTGGCCCAGCGCCTATTCGCAGCAGCAGTGGCTCGGCACCAACATGGAGCCGAACACGGGCGTCGTTCCGCAGGTCATTTGCGATCCGCGCAACGGTGGCGGCAAGTACTTCAACCCCGCCTGCTTCGCTCCTCCGAGCACACTTGGTCAGAATGGCACGCTCATCTGGCCGTACATCAAGGGACCGGGCTACATCAACTCCGATCTCTCCCTGTACAAGAACTTCAACTTCAAGGAGCATCAGCAGATCCAGTTCAGGATGCAGACTTACAACTTCCTGAACCACCCCAATGCCGATCTGAGCCTTAACAACTCGGACATCTCCTTGAGCTTCAACCATAACAACGTGATCACCTCGACCAACCAGAATCAGTTGGTCACTGGCAACGCTCTGAACACCGGCGGACGCCGCGTGGTCATGTTCAGCTTGAAGTACGTCTTCTAGCACGGTCCCAAAGACCGGGCAGTACAATATGGGGGGCGGTGAAAGCCGCCCCCGATTTTTTTGTCCGGAGGAATTCTTGTCGGGCCACCCGCAACTCAGTAGCCGCCAGTGGGCGCCGTGGGCGCCCGCCGTCCTCGTGCTCTTCGCCGCATCCGCCGTCTTCAGCCGCACGGACGCTCCCGCTTCGCCGATCCGGTTCTCGCTCGAGACCATTCCCTTCCGCCTCGAGCACGGCGAGGTCACGGCGCGGCACGTTCCGGCCACCATGGCCGGAGGAGTGGCGATCTTCGACTACAACCGGGACGGCCGTCCCGACATCTTCTTTACCAATGGAGCCAACCTCGCCACGCTAAAAAAGGACTCGGCCAAGTATTCCGACCGGCTGTTCCGAAACGATGGCGGCGGTCAGTTCACGGACGTCACCAAGGCGGCCGGCCTGGAGGGGATCGGCTATGACGGCAGCGTAGCGGTGGGCGACTACGACAACGACGGCTACCCCGACTTGTTCGTGGGCGGCCCGCACCGCGTCACGCTCTACCACAACAACCGCGACGGGACCTTTCGCGACGTCACCGCCCAGGCGGGGATCGACCGCCCAGACCCGGACTACGGCCCCCTGTGGGCCATTGGCGCCGTCTGGGTGGACGTGAATAACGATGGCCTGCTCGATCTGTTCGTCGTGAATTACCTGAAGTGGGACTACGCCACCGAGCCGCTCTGCGAATACAAAGGCGCGCCCGACTATTGCAGCCCCAGGTTCTACAAGGGGCTGCCCAACCAGTTGTTCCTGAACAACGGGGACGGGACCTTCCGGGACGTGTCGAAGGAGTGGGGCATTCGGGGCCACATCGGCAAGGGCATGGGCGCGGGCATGGCGGACTACGACCTGGACGGACGCCCCGACCTGTTCGTCACCAACGACGCGGAATATAACTTCTTTTTCCATAACCTGGGCGGAAAATTTGAAGAGATCGCCTTCGATGCCGGCGTCGCTCTGGCGGAAGATGGCAACTTTATCTCCGGAATGGGTCTCGATTTTCGCGATTTCGATAACGACGGCTATCCGGACCTGGCGTTTGTGGCTCTGAGCAGGCAGACTTTTCCGCTCTTCAAGAACCTGGCCGGCCACGGGTTCCGCGAGGTCACGGCGGAGACCGGGATGCGAAGGCTGGCCTGGTCGATGTCGGGTTTCAGCGTGGGCCTCTACGATCTCGATAACGACGGATGGAAGGACCTGTTCGTCACGCGCGGGGACGTACTCTCGCGTCCCTCGCCCAACACCGTTGTCGATCAGCACAACAGCGTCTTCCGGAAGCTCGGGCCGAGCGGAAAGTGGCAGTCGCTGACGGAAGAGGCTGGCCTCGCGGCGGCTCCCGCGGGGCGTCACCGCGGCTCCGCGTTCGGCGACCTCGACGGCGACGGCCGCGTGGACGTGGTGACCACCGCACTGGGCGCCGGCGCGGAGATCTGGATGAACCGCAGCCCGTCGGGCGGCCACTGGCTGGACATCGCGCTCGAGGGAACCAAAAGCAACCGCGACGGCATCGGCGCCCGCATCAAGCTCGTAGCAAAGAGCGGAACGCAGTACAACCACATGACCACCTGCGTCGGGTTCGCCTCCTCCAGCTACGGGCCCGTGCACTTCGGGCTAGGCAACAGCGAGAAGGCGGACTCGATCGAGATCCATTGGCCGTCCGGCATCGTGCAGACGCTCCGGAACGTGCCCGCCGACCGCGTGGTTAAGGTGAAGGAGGCGGCGGAGTGACGCCCGGCAGTTCGCGCTGCCGCTGCTGCTCGCTGAGGCGCTCGACCAGCGCGCGCTCCCGGGCCCCATCGTCCGGGCGCTTGACGCGGTAATACAGCGCGGCCAGTTCGATGTGCGGCTGGAGCCACCCCGGATTCGCGCGCACCACCGCCTCCATGTCCTTCACGGCGGCTTCGAGTTTCCCCTCGGCGCGCTCCAGTCGCGCCATCTCGAAGCGGACCAGCGGCGAGTCGGGCCGCAGGCGTAGTGCGATGGCGAGGTGCCGGCGCGCTCCCTCGAGGTCTCTCGCCGAGGCCAGAACGGCCCCCAGGTTCAACTGCGCCTCGAAGTCGTTCGCATTGGCTGCGAGGGCCGTGCGCAGCGCGGCGGAGGCGCCCTCGTCGTCGCCCAGATACTGCAGCACCCGTCCCCGCAAGGTGTAGGCGCCGGGCAGCCGGGGATTCAGACGGATGGCCGCATCCACATCGCGCTGAGCCTGCTCGAAGAAGTTGAGGCGCAGCGAGGTATCGCCCGCCAGCATCCAGGCCTCCGCGCTGTCTCCGCGCTCGGCCACCCGCTGCACTCGAGTTAGGCCATCCCGCAGACGGCCGGTGTGGATCAGCGCGGAACCGAGAGACCAGGCCAGGTCGAGGTCTTCGGCGTGAGCCGCCTCGAGAGGAGCCAGAACCGCGATCGCTTCCGCGTCGTGGCCCTGGCGCTCCAGGCAAGTGCCGAACAGTACGGCCACCTGGAAATTCCCCGGATCGCCGTCGTGCAGCGAGCGGAACTCGACCGTGGCATGCGGCAGGTCGCCCTTCTTGTAATAGGCGAGCGCCAGGTTCAGCCGCAGGCCGGGGTGACCCGGGGCCAGAGCCAGCGCGGCCCGGTATTGCGCGATGGCTTCATCGAACCGCCCCAGGTGCGCCAGCGCGGCGCCGAGATTGGCGCGCACCGCGAGCACATCCGGCCGCAGCTTGAGCAACTCCTGGTACTTGCGCACCGCGAGCGCGTCGTCGCCCCGCTGCTGAGCCTCCGCCGCTTCTTTGAACAGCTGTTCGGGCGCCGGCGCCTGAGTCCAGGCCAGGAAGGCGAAAGCGAACACCAGAACGGCAACGCGCATCTCTATACAGAATACCCGCCAGCGTGGGGCAGGCGTCCACGCCTGCAGCGGGTCTCCAGACCCGCCAGCGCCAGCACCGAACCGCGCGCGTAAGCAAGCGGACCGCAAGCGGACCGTAAGCGGACCGCCCTCGCAGCCTCCGGTACAATAAAGGGTTCGATGCAGATCTCCCGCCGCCATCTTCTGACCGGTCTTGGGGCACTGGGTCTTGCCCGCGGCGCCCGCGGGGGAGGCGCGGCGCCGGGTGGCGCCTTCCAGATCGTTCCCGCGACGAAAAGCGGCATCGACTGGGTCCACGACAACGGCCGGTCGCCGGCGCACTGGCTGCCGGAATCGATGTGCTCGGGCTGCGCTTTTCTGGACTACGACAACGATGGCTGGATGGACATCCTGCTCATCAATACCGGGCCTTCCGCTTTCTACCATCCGCAGAAGCCGGCACGGAACGCCTTGTACCGGAACAACCGGAACGGCACCTTCACCGAGGTGACCGAACGGGCCGGCCTGATGGCGGCGCGCTGGGGGGAAGGAGTGGCCGTCGGCGATTACAACGGCGACGGTTACCCGGACATCCTCTTTACCTGCTACGGCGGCAACTTCCTCTACCGCAACAACCGCAACGGCACCTTCACCGACGTCACGAAGGAGGCGGGCGTGGGCGGAGACGGCGGCTGGACCACCTCCGCGGTTTGGTTCGACTACGACAACGACGGCCGGCTCGACCTGTTCGTGGGATCCTTCGTCGACTATGGCGGCGATCATCCCAAGACCTGCGGCGACAACCAGGCCAAGAAGCGCTACTACTGCGTACCCACCATCTTCGACTCGCACTACAGCGCCCTCTATCACAACAACGGCGACGGGACGTTTACCGAAGTCGGGCACCTCTCCGATATCGGGAAGAACGCCGGAAAGTGCCACGGCGTGGTGGCCACCGACATCAACAACGACGGACTGATGGATCTGTTCGTCACCAACGACGCCGTGCCCAATTTCCTCTACGTCAATCGCGGCGGCGGCAAGTTCGAGGAGATCGGCCTCCCGGCGGGAGTGGCCTACAACGCCGATGGCCAGGCGCGCTCCGGCATGGGCGTCGATTCCGCGGATTACGACAACGACGGCCGCGAGGACCTGTTCGTCGCCAACATCGACCGCGAGCGCTTCTCGCTCTATCACAACGACGGCGGCGAAACTTTCACGGACCGCGCCGACGAAAGCGGAATCGGCCGCGCCACGTACTACCTGAGCGGCTGGGGCCTGAAGTTCATGGACTACGACAACGACGGCAACGTGGACCTGTTCCTCTCCAACGGCCACCCCAACGACATGATCGAGGAGTTCCTCGACAGCGTCACCACGGCCGAGCCCCTGCTTCTGTTTCACAACGACGGGCGGCGCTGGACCGACGTCAGTAGCCAGGGCGGCCCCGCGTTCGGCCCCAAGTGGACGGCGCGAGGCCTCGCGGTCGGCGACTTCGACAACGACGGTGGGGTCGATGTGCTGATCAACAACAACGGCGCCGCCCCGTTGCTGCTGCACAACGAGTTGGGAGCGCGCAACAACTGGCTGGGCGTGCGCCTGATCGGGACTACGGCCAACATCGACGCGGTGGGCGCGCGTGTGACCTGGGGATTCGGAGGCGCCACGCGGTCGCAGCTCAAAACCGCCGGTGGAAGCTATCTTTCGTCGCACGATCCGCGCATGGTGCTGGGCATCGGGCAGGCGAAGAAGCTCGACTTCCTCGAAATCCGCTGGCCCCTGCCATCCAAGCGCGTGGACCGCTTCACCTCGCTGCCCCTCAACCGCTACATCGCAATCAAAGAGGGAAAGGGCATCCTGAAGTGACCGGGGCACCGAACCGCGCCCGTCAGGGAGCGGTCCGCTCGCTTACTCTACCGGTTCGGTGAACTTCGCCGCGCCCCTCAGTGGATGTGACCGGCGGCCTTCTCGCTCAGCTTCCGCGCGATCTCGTTTTCCCGGTCGCCGTCGTCCTTGCGCTTCAGGCGATAGTAGACGCTGGCCAGCACCACATGCGCTTCGCGGAAATCCGGGTAGCGTTGGACGACTCCCTCGAGGATCTGGCGGGCCTCTTCGCGCCTGCCCTGGGCCGACCGGACGTTGGCCAGTTGCAGCAGCGCGCCCGGGTCCCCCGGCCGCATATCGACCGCCTTTACGAGGTAGGCCTCGGCCGCCTCGACACGATTATCGTGAAGCGCGTAGACCCCCAGATGGAAATTCGCGGAAAAGTCGTTCGGATTGACCTCTAATTCTTTCTGATATTGCACGCTGGCGGTGGTATCCATGAGCTCGTCCATCACTACGCCTAACAGGGAGTGCACCCCGGGGAGGGCCGGGTCGATCTCGATGGCCCGCTCCAGGTCCGCTTTCGCGCCCTTCCAGTCCTGCATCTTCATCCGCGCCGAGGCCATGAGAATGCGGGCCTGCGCCGAATCGCCGTTCCTGAGGATACGGTCCATCACCTCCTGCCCGCGCTCCGTGCGGTCTTCCCGCATCAGCGCCGTGCCGTAAAGGTAGGAGAAAGTCAGGTCGTCCCGATTCTGCGCATCGAGAGGCTCCAGCAACGCGATCACCTTGCGGTTTTCGCCCTGCTGCAACCAGCAGTCGGCCAGCAGAAGAGTGAAGCGTTTCTCCTCCGGCGCGAGGCCGTGCAATCTCTCGAACTCGGCGGCGGCGCGGTCGATGCGGCCCGCTTTGTAGTACGCCAGGGCCAGGTTGGCCCGGATCTGGACCTGGTCCGGAGCCCCCGCCAGAGCGCGCTCGTACTCGGCGATCGCCTCGTCGAAACGGCGCAACTGGGTGAGCGCCGCCCCGAGGTTGGCGTGCGCCGCGACGCTGTCCGGTCGAAGCTTGATCAGCGCCTGGTACTTCTCGACAGCCAGCGCGTTGTCCCCGTGCTGCTGCGCCTCGGCGGCCTCGCGGAAGAGTTGCTCTGGATCGGCGTCCTGCGCGAGAGCGGCGCCGACGAGGAGCAGGACCGGAACGAGAACGCGCACCACCATGCCCCCAGCATAGCCCCTGGCGAACGGAAATGAAGCGCAACGCGAAACGCCCGGAGCGCGTCAAACCTCCGGCGAGGCCAGGCGCGCGAGCGCCGAATGACGGCCGCGACGATGTCAAGACAATGTCAAGACAATGTCAAGACAATGTCAAGACAATGCGGAAAGAGACTCGGAAGAGCTAAAATATGCCCATGTCGAAGCTGTTCATCCCGGCCGCCGCGTTGCTGTTGTGCGCTCAGGTCGGCACACGGGCCGGAGGCCAGACCCCGGCGCCGCCGCAATCGAATACAACGATTCACGCCACCGCAAACGAGGTTCTCCTCGATTTTGTCGTGCGGGACAAGCACCGCAAGATCGTGAAGAACCTGAAGCCCGGCGACGTGCAGGTCTTCGAAGACGGAGTCCCCCAGAAAATCCTCAGTTTCCACCTGGCGGAAGGCTACAGCGTTCAAGCGGCTGCCGCCAAACAACCGAAGGTCGCCGCCGCCCCCGCGCCCCAGACCCTGCGAAAAGTCAATTTGATCTGCATTGTTCTTCATAATCAGAACAACCTCGACGCGACCATGACGAAACTGCGACTCGAGGCCCTGCAGGAGTTCCTCAATAACCAGATGCAGCCCGATACCTGGATTGGCATTTTTTATCTCGGTACCCGCATGACCGTGCTCCACCCGTTCACCACCAACCGCGCCGACCTTCTGCGGGCGGCTTCGAACAATTTCAGCGGCGGCGGGACTTTCCAGCTTTCCAGGGTCGCCGACGCGGTTCTGAACGGCACGCCCAATCTGGATGTGATCGAAGGGTTCGCGAATGCCGGCGCACGTACCGGCGGAGGGACCGAGGTGTTGCAGGCGGGCAGGGTCAATACCGCCGTCAACGCCGGAGTGGACGTGGAGACCGGTCTCGGTGCGGATGCTAAGCGCGGCGACCTCGTCGATCAGCAGCGGAACTTTGGCGGCATCGAAGGAATGCTCTCCCTCGATGCGATGAGGACGATGATTTCTGAACTGGGGCCGCTGCCCGGACACAAGACCGTCCTGATGCTGAGTCCCGGCATGACCACCACGGGCGATCCCGAGCAGTTCAAGCCGATTCTGGCCGCCGCCAACAATGCAAACCTCACGGTCTATGCCCTGGACACCAACGGTTTGAGCGCGAATTCCAACGTCCAGGCCGGGACGCAGGCTCTGCAGCACGTGGCCGCTCTGAGCGCCCAGCAATCGAAGGGCGCGAATCAAACTCTCGATTCCACCGCCACCACGGGCAGCGTCGGCCAGGACGCCGAACTCATGCGGCAGGACGACTACCTGCATAACGCCGTGCGCACCTCCGACACACAGGCGCCCTTGCGCGCCTTATCCGAAGGGACGGGCGGGTTCCTGATCGCCAACACCAACGATTTTCGAAAGCCGTTTCAGAAGCTCATGGAAGACGTGGGCGCGCATTACGAGGCGGCGTACCATTCCACCTCCGATAAGTACGACGGGCGTCTGCGGAAGATCGAAGTCAAGCTGGCGCGGGCGGACCTCACCGTCGAAACCCGCCTGGGCTATTTTGCCCTGCCCGACCTGCCGGGCGCGGCGTCCTTGACGCCCGTCGATGTGGCCGGCCTGATGATGCTGAATGCGCAGCCCCGTCCGCACGCCTTCGATTTTCGATCCGCGGCCTTCCAATTCCGGCCGGGAGCGGAGACGTCGCAGTTCGCCATGACATACGAGGTGCCAACCTCCAGTCTGACCGTGACGCCCCAGCCGCAACTGAAACAGCACCACGTCCACGTTTCCGTCTTCGCGCTGGTGAAGGATGCCAGCGGACAGGTGATCGACAAGTTCAGCCAGGATGCCCCCTTCGAGATTCCCGACGACAAAATGTCCGCGCTCGCCGGCGCCTCGATTCCCTATACGCACGTGCTCAGTCTTCCCGCGGGACGCTTCACGGTGGAGACCGCCGTGCTCGACCGCGAGGGCAGCCGGGCGTCTACCAGCGAGGTGGTGATCGAGAATCCCCCGAGCAAAGGGATCGGGATGAGCAGCGTGTTGCTGATCAGGCAGGTGGAAGCCGCGACCGGGAAGCCGGATGCGGGCGATCCTTTCCGGGTGGGCACCAAACGCGTGACGCCGGAACTGGCGCCGACGCTTCCGGCAGGCGCCAAGCCCTTCGTGTACTTCGTGGTCTATCCGGACAAGGCCAACTCCGCGCATGCACGCATCGAGATCCAGTTCCTGATCGACGGCCAGGTGGTTGCGAGGCGCGCGGAAGATCTGCCCGCGGCGGATGCGGCCGGCGCGGTGCCGAAACTGTTCGGCACGCTGGCCAAGCCGGGCAACTGCGAGCTGAAGATTATTGCGACGCAAGGCTCCGAATCGCTGGAGCGCAGCGTGAAGTACACTGTGGTTGCGAACTGAGTTCGGGGCCGGCGGCGCGGAGCCGCCAGGGGCGAGATGCGAAGAACGTTCATCCCGGCCGCTGGAGTTGCCATCTGCCTGACGCTTCGCGCGCTGGCGCTGGGACAGAATGCCCCGGCGCCGGAACCGCCCGTCACCATCAAAACCACAGTCAACGAGGTGCTACTCGATCTGGTGGTGCGCGACAAGCACGGCCGCCTGGTCAGGAACCTGAAGCCCGGCGAGGTCGAGATCTACGAAGACGGCGTCCGCCGGGACTTGCTTAGCTTCCGGCTGGAAGAGGCGCCCCGTCCCGCCGCCGCGCCGCCTGCGAAAGAGGAGCCCGCGGCGCCCGTCCCCGTCCGTCCGGCTGCTCCGGCGGGCCGGTCGTTGCGCGCCCTGAACGTTGTCTGCATCATCTTCCACAACCTCGATCCGTACACCAGGCAGTACGCGGTGGACGGCGCCGAAGAGTTCCTGAAGGACAACCTCGAGCCGGGCACCTGGGTCGGCGTTTTCGGCCTCACCGACCGGCTGACCGCGCTGCACTCCTTCACCACCAACCGCGAGGAGATCGCTCAGGCCATCAAGAACGTCTCCACCGGGACAGCGGACATCATGGGCTCCGCCCAGGCATTGCTCAGCGCCGAGCCGGTCATGGTCAGCGTGACGGTCAGCGGCAGCGGAGGCGCCTCGGGAGGCGGTGTCAGCACCGATTTGACCATTACCGGAGGCTCCCTCAATGCCAGCGCCATCAACGGCGCGGACGTGGCCACTTCCTTCGGCTCCAACATCCTTCGCGGGGACCAGGCGAGCCAGCGGCGCCAGTTCGGCCACATCGAAGGAATGCGCGAGACCGACTCCATCCTCGTGACCATCGATCAACTCGCCAGGCTGCCGGGACGCAAGACGGTGTTGCTGTTCAGCCCGGGACTGGCGACCACGGGCGATGAAGACCGGTTCGAAGCCATCCTCAACCGCGCCCACAAGGCCGGCGTCACCTTCTTTGCCGTCGACGTGACCGGCTTGAGCCAGAACTCCAACGTCCTGGCGTCCACCGCGGCGGTGAATCACGTCGCCTCCCTCAGCAGGTCCCAGCGCGGCCTGAACGACAGCCCGGCGGTGACCATGGAGAAGATGCGGCAGGACGACTACCTGCTCAACGCCGTGCGCACCACGGACACGCAGGCTAGCCTGCGCGCGCTGGCCGAAGGGACGGGCGGTTTCCTGATCGGCAGCACCAACGATCTCAAGAAGCCGTTCCAGCACGTCGTCGACGAGATAGATGCCCACTACGAAGCCGTATACCGCCCCGGCTCGGATAAGTACGACGGCCGTCTGCGGAAGATCGAGGTCAAGCTCACGCGGCCCGACCTGACCGTGGAGAGCCGTCCCGGATACTTCGCTCTGCCGGAGCTCAAGGACTCCGCCCCGCTGACCTCGAGCGATGTTCTCGGGCTGCTGGCCCTCGGTCACGACCCGCGCCCGCACGCTTTCGACTTTCGTTCCGCGGTCCTCCAGTTCCGCGCGGAAGGCGATAACTCGCAATACGCCCTGACGTACGAGGTGCCGGTGGCCGCTCTGACGGCCACGCCCGAGCCGGAGCAGAAGAGGCATCGCGTGCATCTTTCCATGGTCAGCCTGGTGAAGGACGCCAGCGGGCAGGTCGTCGACAAGTTCAGCCAGGACGCCCCGTTCGAGATTCCGGACGACAAGCTGGCCGCGATTGCGACGGAGACCATTCCCTATACGCACGTGCTGACTCTCCCTCCCGGGCGCTACACGGTAGAGACGTCCGTGCTCGACCGGCAGGGCAATCGCGAGTCCACCAACGAGATGGCGTTCGACAGCCCCGAACGGAAAGGATTGAGGCTAAGCAGCGTGGTGCTGGTGAGACAGGTGGACGCCGCCGGCGGCCAGCCGGATGCGAGCGATCCTTTCCGGGTCGGGAATAACCGGGTGACGCCCGAGCTGGCCACCACGTTGCGCGCCACCGCCAAGCCGTATGTGTTCTTCGTAGTCTATCCGGATAAGGCGAAGACGGAGCAGCCCCGGCTCATGGTGCAATTCCTGCTCAACGGCCAGGTGCTTGCCAAGCAGGTCGCCGACCTGCCGGCCCCCGACGCCAGCGGGGCCATCCCGATGCTGATCGAGTCCGCGGCGAAGCCGGGCGATTGCGAGTTAAAGATCGTCGCGATTCAGGGCGCCCAGGCGCTCGAGCGAAGCCTGAAGTTCACCGTGGCTGCGAACTAGCGCCAGGGCAGCACCGGGTGAGCGGGCAGCACCGAACCGCGAACGTGAGTGAGCGGACATCCGCCGGTGGCAACCGGGTGCCCTAGGCCTTAGACAATCGTTGCCGTAAAGACTAGAATGGATCGCTGGCCTGTAACTTCTTAGGGTCCTTAATGCGCCATTCACTGTTGATCTTACTACTGTTCGCTTCACTGGCTTTTTCCGCGGCTGCGCAGTCTACAGCGGTGCCCGCCCAACCGTCCGCGCCCGCTGCCGGCCGGCTGGAGGTGGTCCTCGATTTTGTCGCGCGCGACAACCACGGCCATCCCGTCCGCGATCTGCGCCCCGAGGAGATGAAGATCACCGACGGCGGCGCCACGGTGAAAATTGAACGGCTGCAGTTGGTCGGCGGCGGAAACGGCGGCCAGCAGGCGGCGGGGTCCCGTCTCGTATCCCTGATGTTCGACGGGCTGGACAGCTATGCCGCCCCGGCGGCGCGAAAAGCGGCCACCGGGATGCTGAACGCGCTCATCGGCACCGGCGCTTCGTTTTCCGTCTGGAGGATCAGCGACAAGCTGGAACTGGTGCAGACGTTCACCAAGGACGGCGGCCTTTTGACCAAGGCCATCGAAACGGCCACCGGCCCGCCCCGGAATCCTTCCGCCGTCTCGACCCCCGCCGCCGCGTCCAGCGACCCTCTGGCGCTGAACGCCCAACGCACCCTCGACCGCTGGGACCGCATCCAGCGCGACGAAAGGCTGCGTCCTCCGGTTGCCGCTCTGGTCGCGTTGTCCCGCCAGCAGGTGGGTCTCGGCGGGCGCAAGGCCATCGTCTATTTTTCGGACAGTGTTCAGGTGGAGCAGTGCTCGTCCGACCAGTTGCGCGCCGCGATCGGAAGCGCGAACCGGGCCGGCGTCGCCCTCTACACCGTCAATGTCGGGGGGCTGAGCGAAGCCGCCGAGAAGAAGGCATCCTCGATTCTCGACGCCAACGCGGCGACGGCCGATGCCCCGCCGGCTGCCCCAGCCGCGGCCGCCAAGCCGGCAGCCCAGTCGCTCGGGTTCACGTTCATCCAGTTGGAAGCCGACACGGGCTCGCGACTGCCGCTCAAGGACCTTGCCGAGGCGACGGGCGGCCTCTACATCCGCCGTTCGAGCGACGTCGGGCCGTCCAGCGGGAAGATTGCCGACGACCTCGCCACCTACTACGAGGTGGCGTACGCCGCACCTTCGGCGGAGCGCAGCGGCCAGTTCCGCGCCGTATCGATGCGAGTGAGCCGGCCCGAGACGCGCCTGCAATCCCGCTCGGGATATTTCGCCCTGCCGGCGGACGCGGGACCGGATACGCCGCCCTTCGAAATCCCGCTGCTAAAGGCCCTCAGCGCGCCGGAGAGGACCGAAACCATTCCGTTCCGGATCGACACGCTGCACCTCGGCCAGGCGCAGGGCAAGGCCCGCGCCGAAGCGGTGTTGGAGCTCCCGCTGGCCGGAATCTACTGCAAGCTCGATCCCGCCCTCGGCCTGTGCGACATGCACTTCTCGGTGCTGCTGCTGGTCAAGGACGCCTCTGGCCAGATCCTGCAGAAGTTCAGCCAGGACGTTCCCGATCAGATGGCCACCGAAGGGATCGAGTCCGCGACCAACGGCGTTTACACCCTGGACCGGAGCCTTGCCCTGCCGCCCGGCGAGTATCACCTCGAAGCCGCCGTTCTCGACAGGCAGGCCAACAAGCTGAGCTCGAAATCCACCGGCTTTACCCTGTCGGTGGGGCCCGATCTTGCGGTCTGCGACCTGTTCCTGGTGCGCACCCTGGAGCCGCTGTGGTCCCTCGGCGACGCGGACGATCCGCTCCGTTATCAGGATGGCCGCGTGGTGCCCCTGTTGATCCCGGTCTGGAGAGGCGCGGACCGCGACGTGCAGGCCTTCCTGCTCGTCTCGCCCGATACCCGCGTAGCGGTGCCGCCGCGTGTGATCGTCGAGGTGGAGCGGGATGGGAAGGTGCTCGAGCGGCCCGCCATCAAGGTGCTCGAACGCCGTCCGGGCGGCCCCATCCCGGTCAGCGCCATGCTCAAGCGGAGCCTGCTCCAGCCGGGCCACTATCAACTGATGGTCCGCCTCACTCAAGGCAAGGCATCGCAGGAACGGAAGCTCAATTTCGAGGTGGTCACCCCGCCGGCCCCGATCATCGCGTCGCTACCGGCGGATGCCGCCAGGACCGGCGCCTCGAGCGAGGGAATCGGCTCCCTGCTCGCCGCGAAACTGATCGCGGGCGCCGCCAAGCCCGAAGAGGCTGAATTGCAGCGCATTCTCACCGCTGCCCGCGAGCGCGCCAACGACTACCGGGAAAATCTTCCGAATTTCGTCTGCACCCGGACCACCACCAAGTTCTCGAAGAAGAAGGACGCCGACTGGTCCGCGGCCGCTTCCGCCACTGACCTGATGCAATATGTCGAAGGCGAGGAGCGGACCCAGTCGCTCGCCTCCAGGCAGGTGGCGAACATGCCCTCCGTCATGAAGAAGCTCGACCTTTTCGGTGAGCTCGGAGGCGTGCTGGGCCTGGTCTTCAACGAAGCTCATAACGCCCGCATCGAGTGGAAGGGCATGTCGGAATTGAAGGGCGCCCGCGTCCACGTTTTCGAGTATCGCGTGGAGCGCAAGAACTCCGGCTACCTGCTGTCTTTAGGCGAGCAGGGATCGCAGTTCCTCGCGGCCTACCAGGGCACCTTCATGATCGACGCGAACACCATGGCCATCCGGCGCGTGGTTGTCGAGGCCGTCGACCTTCCCAAGAATTTCCCCATCCAGCAATCGGCCATCGCGGTCGACTACGATTTCGTCCGCATCGGCGCCAAGCGGTACCTGGTGCCGCAGCACTCAACCTGGGTGTATCTGGGAACCAATTCAAGGCAGCCCATGAAGAGCGATCGGGCGTTCCAGAACTATCGGAAGTATTCGACTACCACAGGGATCAAATACATGGGAGAAGCGGGAGGCGTCGCCCCTCGCCCGGCCGCCGCCGGTCACGCGGAAGAAGCCGCCGGCCATAAGGACCCGGGCGCGGGACACCCATAGTGCAGTGGGGCAGGACTCCAGTCCTGCAACGGGTCTCCAGACCCGCCTCCGTGCAGTTCCCTGGAGGCCGGACGTGGGACAGGCTCCGGCCTGTCATGATGGAGTGAGCGTTATGCAGAAGATCGTTGGTTTCGCCGTTCTCTGCGCTTCCTGCTGTGCCCTGGCCGGTGTGGCCGCGGCCCAGAACACGCCTCCGGCCGACACCGGTACCGTCATCCGCACCTCAGTCACCGAGGTGTCGCTCGACCTGGTTGTGCGCGACAAGAAGGGCAAGGTCGTAAAGAACCTCAAGCCCGGGGACATCCAGGTCTACGAGGACGGAGTCCTCCAGCCGCTGGTCGACTTCCGGCTTGTCACCGGGCCGGGCACGCCGCAGAAAGCCTCCGCTCCCGTTCCCGCTTCTTCCGCCTCGGCCGGGACGCCGGGCAAGTCCAAGCCCGTATCCTTGCCGCTCCGGGCGCTGAACGTGGTGTGCATCGTTTTCCAGAATCTGGATCCTGGCACCAAGAAATGGGCGGTTGACGCCACCAAGGAGTTCCTCCAGGGCGACCTGCCCTCCGACGCCTGGGTTGGAATCTTCAACCTGACCTCGCGTCTCAACGTGCTCCAGCCCTTCACTACCGATCGCAACGCCCTGATCTCCACCGCCAAAAACGCATTTACCGGTCCCAGCCTCGATTTCGTCAGCGCGGCCAACACCGTGCTCAGTATGAATCCGGCCGTCGTTACCGCGGACCAGAACGGCATGAACATCTCCGGCGGGGAACTCTACGGCAGGGCCATCGGCGACGTGAATGTGGAGACGTCGCAATCCGCGGCCTTCCAGCGCGCCGATCTGGCGTCGCAGAACCGGCAATTCGGTCACATCGAAGCGGCTCGCCAGACCGATCAGATTAACGCCATGATCCAGCAATTCGCCACGCTCCCGGGCCACAAGACGGTCCTGCTGCTCACAACAGGCCTTACGTCTACCGGCGATCCCGACCGCTTCAAGAAGATCCTGACGACGGCGGCAGCCGCGAAAATCACGTTTTACGGCATCGACGTTCACGGCCTGAGCGAGAACTCGACGGCCATGGCGAGCAGTTCGGCCCTGAGCCATGTGAGGTCTCTCAGCCAGTCACAGGGGAGCGCCGGCACGTACAATGCGGCAGTCCCCGCCAATCAGGGCGGCAACAGCACCGCCCCGACCAGCCCTACCGGCGCCGCCGGTGCCGCCATGGCTGAGATGCGCCAGGACGACGAGTTGCACAATGCCGTGCGCGGCTCCGATCCCCAGGCCGCTCTCCGCGCCCTCGCGGAAGGGACCGGCGGCTTCCTGATCGCCAACACCAACGACCTCCGCAAGCCCTTCCAGCACATCGTTGACGATGTGGACTCCCACTACGAGGCGATCTACCATCCCTCCGGCAAATACGACGGCCGTCTCCGCAAGATCGAAATCAAGACGGCCCGCCCCGACTTGACCGTCGAAACCCGCGCCGGCTACTTCGCCATGCCCGAGCTCAAGGGCGCGGCTCTGAAGCCCTTCGAAGTGGCCGCCCTGATGACATTGAGTACCCCGCCCCTGCCCCACGCCTTCGACTTCCGGTTGGGTGCCTATCAGTTCCGGCCCCAAGCCGAGAACTCGCAGATCGGCGTCGCCTATGAGGTGCCGGTTTCCACTCTGACCGCTACGCCGATTCCGGCGCAGCAGAAGCACCGCCTGCACCTCGCCCTGTTCGCGCTGGTGAGGAATGGAGACGGGGATGTGGTGGACAAGTTCAGCCAGGATTTCGCTTATGACATCCCGGACGCCAACATGGCGGAAGTGCAGGCACAGCCGATTTCCTATTCGCACCCGCTCAGCCTTCCCGCCGGCCGCTACACCATAGACAGCGTGCTGGTGGACGTGGAAGCGCGCCACTCCACTACCGGCACCATGCAGATCGATAACCCCGAACGAAAGGGGCTCAGTCTGAGCAGCGTCATACTGGCCAAGCAGATCGAGCAGGTGGTCGGCGCGGGCGATCCCACAGACCCGTTTCAGTTCCAGGGCCGGCGCGTGGTTCCGGACATGGCCGCGACCCTCGCACCCACCGCCCAGCCCTACGTGTACTTCGTGGTCTATCCGGACAAGGCGAGCTCCGAAAAGCCGTCGGTCCAGATCCAGGTGACGCTCGACGGCCAGGTGGTTGCCGAACAAGAGCAGGATCTGGCCGCCCCCGACGCCTCCGGCGCCATCCCGGTAGTGATTGGCGGAGCGCCGGTCAAGCCGGGCAACTACGAGTTGAGAGTCACCGCGTCGCAGGGCAGCGACTCGGCCGAGCAGAGCCTCAAGTATGCGGTCGCGACGGAGGCTGAACCCGCCCCGCCCAACGCCGCCGCCGCCGCCCCGCCCGCACAACCATGAGCCGACGCCGTGGGGCAGGACTCCAGTCCCGCCTCCGTCGAACTTCCCGAACCGCGACCGTGAGGGAGCGGCCCTGTCGCGAGGTACACCATGATCAAGCTTCCGTTGCTGTCCTGTCTTCTCTTCTGCGCGCTGTCGCAGGCCGCCACCCGCGTCAGCCTGAACGACGATTGGCGTTTCCTAACTGATCCGAAAGAGGAAGGCCAAAAAGCCGCCTGGACGAAGACTCTGCCCGCCCAGACCGAGGCCGTTTCCGTTCCGCATACCTGGAACATCGGCGCCCACGACGATTACGAAGGCGTCGCCTGGTACTTCAAAACCTTCGACCTTCCCGGAGCATTGCTCTCCCAGCATCTCGAGATTCACTTCGGCGCCACGTTCTACAAAGCCCGCGTCTGGCTCAACGGCCTAGAACTTGGCCACCACGAGGGCGGCCACACGGAGTACTTCTTCGACATCACCTCGAAGGCGCGCGAGACCAATTTCCTGGCGGTCGAGCTCGACAACCGTCCCGGCCTCGCCACGATTCCCGGCTGGGCCATGCGCCTTGCCCCGAACATCTGGTACGACTGGTGGCACTACGGCGGCATCGTGCGCCACGTCTGGCTCTCGGTGAGCGACGAAGTGCTGGTCCGCCGCCAGCAAATCCGCAGCACGGTAGAGGCCGGACAGGCGTTGGTCTCCGACCGCATCTACCTGGAGAACTTCGGCGGCCGGCCGCGGCGCGTGCGCGTGAAAGCAGAGGCCATAAGCCCGGATGGGTCCACGGCTGGGGACCCCGAGTCGAGCGAAATCGAACTCGCACCCGGCAGGAACGAGGCTCCCTTGCGGCTGCAAATCAACACGCCGCGGCTGTGGAGCATCGACCATCCGAACGTGTATCAGATGCGCGTGACCGTCGTTGACTCCCAAGGGCCCCCGCTCGACACCCACAACGACACCTTCGGTATCCGCATCATCGAGTTGCGCGACCGCCACCTGCTCATCAACGGCGAGCGCGTGCGCCTCTCCGGCATGACCCGCCACGAGGAGTCGCCCTGGGAAGGCCTGGCCGAAACCCGCGGCACCATGCTCCACGACTGGCGCGACCTGAAAGCGCTCCAGGTCACCGTCACGCGGCCCGTGCACTATCCCCAGAATCCCTACATCCTGGACTTCGCCGACCGCAACGGCGTTCTTCTGGTCCCCGAGATTCCCATCTGGCAAATGACCGGAAAGCAGATGGCCGACCCGAAACTGATCGCGCTCGCGAAACAGATGATGCGCGAAATGATCGAGCAGGACGGAAACCACCCCAGCATCTTCGGCTGGAGCGTCTGCAACGAGAGCGATACCACCTCGCCCGAAGGCCGCGCGTACTTCCGCCAGATGAAGGCGTTCATCCGCGAGCTGGACCCCGATCGCTTCGTCACCTTCGCCGACCAGGACCTGCCCGCCATCTCCAAGGCCGAAGACGACGCCGCCAACGACGCCGACTTCATCATGATGAATCAGTACTTCGGAACCTGGACCGGCCCGTCCGACCAGTTGCCCGTGGCCCTGGACAAAATCGACCGGCTGTTTCCGAACAAGGCCGTGTTGATCTCGGAGTTCGGCTTCGCGGGCATCTTCGCCAACAACGCGAAGGAGTCCGACCGTCTGCGCGTCCAGACCATGCGCACCCAGATGGCGGAGTTCGCCCGCCACGACTGGATCATCGGCGCCCTGCTGTGGTGCTATCAGGACTACAGGTCGCACCAAAACCTCTGGCCCGGCCATACGGAAGGAATCGTGGACATCGGTGTCGTCGATGAGGACCGCCAGCGCCGCCCGTCCTACTACGTCTGGAAGGAACTGAACGCCCCGGCGCGGATCGAAGCGGCATTCACGGGCACTCCCGGCGACACGCCCGCCGGCTTCAACGCCACCATCCGCCGCCGTCCGTACACGGAGCTGCCCTCCTACCCGCTGCACGATTACCGCCTGCATTGGGAAGTGCGCGATCGCGACAGCGCGCTGGTGGCGTCCGGCGACCGCGACTTCGCCGATCTCGATCAGCCCGCGAGGGTCTCGGGAACCTGGCAGCCCAAGCCCACCATGCTCGGCCTGACGCTCGAACTTGCCCTCACGCGGCCGACGGGCTTCGTCGCAGCCGAGAAGCGAGTCCAGTGGCTCCTGCCCAGGTCCGGCAGCCAGAAGGTCGAGGACCTGCAGTCCAACCACCTGCCCTACTGAGAGCCGTCCGACATCTGGAAGCGACATCCAGAAGCGCCGCTAGCTTGGCACCAGAGGGTGTACACTGTGTGCGGTGCCGGCGAGCAACACCGCGACGAGATTCGGGTGGTTGGCGCGCGGACTTCTGCTCGGCCTTGGCATTGCGGCGGCTCTCTTCGTGAATCTTGACCGGGGCACGGATGCCACACCGGGCAAGAAGTCACCGCCGTCCGATGTGGTACTCCCAACCAGTCCCGCCCCTTCCCCCGCTTCCGAGCAGGATCAAGCCGCAACGCCACGAGGTACTTCTGAGCCAGAGCCAGGGTCGCAGGACATAATCGAGCATTATTTCCGGCAGGACTGTCTAGGCCTAGCGACCACGGCAAGCTCTGTGCCCAGCGGCATGGTGCCGCTGGCCGTTGCACGGCAGGGATGCGAATGCGGGCTGAAGAACCTCGAACAGACGGGATCTGCTGAGCAGGCCACGTCGGCCTCATGGGCGTGCTTTGCCAAGTTGGACGTGTGGATCAAAGCGGAAGGGGGTGCCGATATGTTCGGAAACCGCCAAAGTTGCCTGGAACGCGCGAAGGGCAGGTTTTCCACGTTGTCCGAGGTGAATGTTATGTGCGCACAGCAGCCAGGTTACTTCGCGGAACTGGCGCACGAATGCGCGTTGGCGGGGTCCGCACAAGCAGATTCGTGCATTGCGCTGAAGGCTGCTGCAGCAGGGATGATGCGATGAAGCTCCTGAAGCGAGGCGGCGTATGACGCAGTGTTGTCCGAACTGTGGTGCGCCCCTCAAACCGACGTGGCGCGCCCGCGCCGTTTGGTGCGGGTGCGGTCTGCGGGTCCCACTGAGGCGGCCACCAGCCGCCCCTCTCACACGGAGGGAAATCATAGGGTGTCTCTTGACTCTCGCCTCGTCGGCGGTGAACCTGTTGAAGTCTCGACAGGTGGTGGTGCAGTTCGTGTCGGGGGTAGGCGGTTCGAGAGTCTTCGTAACGTCGCTTGGAACTGCGATAGCTACTGTGGGCACGCGGACCGATTCCACATCGCCACCAAGCCAGGCGCTCCTTACGGTTGATCATGGAGTCCCGATCTGTCGCGCCTCCTTGCCGGTCTCGGTCCGGAGGAAGTTATGGCAGATGCGAGCGCATCCGCTGCAGGTGCACACGGTTGCGGCCGGTCGGGCGAAGTGGAACCATCTTGTGTTCCCGAGGACGCCCGATAGGTGGATAGCCTAGTCAGCGCTCCGTCGGCTGCTTTGATCTTAAGGCGCCGCTGTATTTCGGTGTCGCCGCCTTCCCAGCCACCGCCTCACGACATCTCAATTCGGAGAATCGGACTGAATGGAGTTCGCCGACAATGAAGCAACTATCCGGCATGCCCTCAAGGCGATCGAGCGTTCCTCCAAGGGCTCGCATAAGACTACGCGCAGGGTCCGGTGGCCGTCTTCGAGCGTGAGACGGAGCTGAACATCGAAGCCGAAACCGTTGATACCCAGCCAGGTAGTCGGCCGCTGACCTACATCCGCGTCAGCCTCACCAGAAACACATCGTTCTCGCGCAAGTCGAACTCCCGCGCGAACCGGCCGCCGGAGACCTTCACGATCTCGCTCGAGGACGGCCCGCCGTCGTTGGCCCGCTTGATCGCCTCAACCTGCGCCGGCGAAATCTGGCTCGGAGATCCAAGCGCCAGGTAAGTCCCGTAAGCGTCGTTCACGCGGTATCCCGTGCGGAATACGTCCACCGAGTAAGTGCCGTCGCGCACGCCCGCGACCTCAAACCGCACCTTGCCCTTCGCCTTCGACGGCAGGTCGCCCTTGTAGTAAACCTGGTCGTTCGTGCCCTCGGGTGGCGAAATCGGAGTGAAATCCCAGAACAGCGACTGAATACCGCCCGCGCTGTCGGAAGTGACCCACGAAGCCGCATCCGCGTTCGCCAGTTCGGTCGGCCCGAGCCGGTTCAGAAACTCGTACGCGTAGTACGCCGGCTTCTTGATGGCCTGATAGTTGAGCAGTCCGAATCCACCGTGGAACGGCGTCATGCGAGGCCCGCCCTCTTCGAAGATGTCCGTGAACACCCAGTAAGAAAGCGAGTTCACCACATCCTGCGCGCTCTTGATCTTGTCGAGGATGAAAGCTGCCTGGTGATACTGGTCGTGAACAAAATCCGTCGGTGTGTACGACGAGCTCCACTCCGTGAAATGCAGCTCCAGGTTGGGCAGCTTCGAACCTCGGAGCAGTTCCCGCGAGTGGATCATCCGGCCGCTCACCGCCGCGGGATCCGTGTCGAGCACCGTGCCCCGGTTGCCGGTGTCGTCGAAGAAGCCCTGTTTGACGCCGTAGCTGTGCGTCGAAACGAAGTCGATCGGCACGTGGTTCGCCGCGCAATACTCCACCAGCGCGGTCTCGAACGCGTACGGACTGGCGGATGCCGGCCCGCCCACCCGGTAGTCCGCCGACACGCCCTTAATGGCCTCCGCGGTAGTCCTGTAAAGCTTGAAATACTCTTTGCGGTCGCCGGTATAGAACCCCGCCAGGTCCGGCTCGTTCCAGACCTCGAAGTACCAGGTCTTCACCTCGTCGTGCCCGTAGCGTTCCTCGAAGTGGCGCGTCAGCGCCTGGATCAGCCCCGCCCACTTCGCGTATGACTTCGGCGGCGTGATGTTGCCCTTCCACCAGAACACCGTGTTGGGGCCGCTGGCCAGGGCCGCCGGCATGAAGCCCAGCTCGACGAAGGGCTTCAGCCGCACGCTCAGCAGGAAGTCATACAGCTGGTCGATGTACTGCCAGTTGTAGATCGGGTTGCCTTGGCGGTCTTCCTTGTAGACACCCATATCGTCGTGCAGCAGCCCATGCATGCGGATGTACTTGAACCCGATCTCCTTCTGTACGAGCGCGAGCTGCGCCTGCCAGTCCGCGCGCAGTCCCTCGTTGGCCCGTCCGGCGCCGATGCACTCCTTGAAGACCTGGCTGCGGGGACCGCGGATCTTGCCGGTATCGACGGCAATCGTGCGGGTCTGGGCGAACGCCCCCGAGACGGCGGCGAGGGAAAGAACGAAGACGTGAAGTTGGGGTCGCATACGAAGTTTACAGTGTGGCACAAACCCCGATCACGCATTCCCTACCTCTCGATTTGCCTGCGTTTCAGCCGCTTGCGAGTCCTGACGTCCTCACTTGCAGCGTGGGCTCCCAGGGTCGGTCTAGTCGAGCCAGTCGGCACACTTGGTCATTCGCCACCAGTCTTTCAACTGTTCCACGAGGGGTCGGGTCGCTCCTCCACGAGGTCCGGGGTGATACATAGGGAAGTACCACATCGTTGCGCCCGCCGCGACCCTCAACTGCCGTCCGTCCGCAGTTTCTCGGATGGCCGCCTCGAGGCTGGTGGCCCGCTGAAAGTCGTAGATCCGGCCGATACTCGTGTACGCCTGGTAGCCCAGGGACACCAGGAACCTTGGAGCAACAAGCTCGATCGTCGGCTTCAAGAATTTGCTCGCACACCGGTTGAAGCACGAGCGGGGCGGCTCTGCTCCCCGATCCCGTCTCAGGCAGAGCACACTGTTCGTGAAGAACAGAGGCCCTCCGCCTTGGTCGTCCTTCCCCGGTCGTGCGATGTAGACGCCGATATGGTCTAGCAGTGCCCTTAACGTGCAATTTGTCGGCATTCCCGGTGAGTCGTGCCCCCCGAAGTCCCTGAAATCATCGGCTGCTCCCCAGTCCTGGCCCACGATCATCAGCCTAGGGTTCTCGCGGTTGCCCTGCCACAATGTCCATGGTCCGATCTCGCCTCGATCGAAGTCTCTGTTGGCGGGGTGGAACGGGTTGACCAAGTCAGGCTCACAGTCCTCACAGCGCTTACGGTCGGTAACGAGTTGTTGGTAGGTTCTCATACTTTTGCGGTCACCTCCACGATCTTGCTGCCTCAGAACGATCACCCGCCGGAACCGCAACCGCGGTCGGCTTTCTCCGTCGGTCACTTCCGTTTCAGAAACATAACCTCACTAAATCGAACGGTCTCGCCGGTGCCCCTGTTTGTTGCGTGGTTCTGCTTGGCAGCTATCGCCGTGCCATCCTCTCTGAGCCATGTGGTGAACCCACCGCTAGAGGGATCGTCAGTCAGCTGGTGAAGGCCGGGAAGCGGGGCGCCGTAGGCCTTTGCCAAGGAGGCGAGGACATCTTGAAACGAGGCCCGAGAAAGCACGAGGATTGTTTGCACTGTCTTAGGGCCGTAGTCCCCCCCAGCACCGTAGTCGATGTAGTGGTTAGACGCGAGACCGCAGACCCACGGCTGCTTGTGCTCGAGTATCTCCATAAAAGTCTGTTCTAGTGAGGGCACGAACTCACAGCCGGATTCCTTGATAGCCGGGTCGTCCGCGCTCTGGCCCACAAACACATTGTTGTACTTGGCCGTTGAGCCGCTCCGACTAAACCCGTACCGTTCGCCGTCGGCAGTCCGGCCTTTTCGTTTTTCGGAATCGACGGGTACCGACTGTGGCGACTCAACAGGGGCAGCAACGCCCACGTGTTCCACAGGCGTGTTCTGCGTGGGTCTCAGTCCAGGGTCGACAGGTGCCTTCGACTTCCACTCCCTCACTAGGCGCTGAGATTCAGCAATTTGGCCTGGAGTCATCCCTTTGGTGGTTTCGTCCCGCACCTCGGCAGCCGCAGCATCTCCCTTGGTGGCTGCCAGATCGAGCCACATACGAGCTTGGACATAATTCTGCGGTACACCTGTGCCGTCGCGGTACATGCGGCCGAGGAGGATCTGGGCGCTGGCGAGCCCCTGGTCGGCGGCTTTACGATACCAACCGACAGCTGCGGTGTTGTCCTGCGCCACCCCCCGGCCCGCCGAGTACAGGTTGCCCAAGTTCAACTGAGCCTCAGCGAGCCCCTGGTCGGCGGCCTTGCGGTACAACCGGATGGCCTCGGCGTCGTCCTGCCGGACGCCCTGGCCCCTGCGGTACGCGTCGCCGAGGTTGGAGAGGGCCTCAGCGAGCCCCTGGTCGGCGGCCTTACGGTACCAGCGGACGGCCTCGGCGTCGTCCTGCCGGACGCCTCGGCCCATGCGGTACGCGTCGCCGAGGCCGTCGAGGGCGGGAGCCACCCCCTGGTCTGCGGCTCGGCGCCACCAGCGGACGGCCTCGGCATAGTCCTGCGGCACCCCCTGGCCTTGGTAGTACATGACGCCGAGATTAGACTGGGAGTGAGCGTAGCCCTGATCGGCGGCTTTGCGGTACCAGCGAAGGGCCTCGGCAAAGTTCGGCGGGACGGCGAAAGCGTATCTGACGGCGAGGTTGTGCTCGGCGACAGCGCTCCCCTGATCCGCGGCCTTGCGATACCAGCGAATAGCCTCGGCGAAATTCTGGGGCACCCCCAGGCCGTGGGCGTACATAAAGCCGAGGCGGAACTGGGCGTTGGGGTCTCCTGCGGTCGCTGGAGGTAGACACTCCTTCAACGCTGTGGCGTAGTCACCGCGCTCGTACGCGCGTTGGCCGGCCGAATAATCCGCCCAGCCAGGCACGGAGAGTAAACAAGCGAGCAGCAGAACGGACGAGGCAGCGCGAGATGCACGACGGGTCTCCATTAGCAGAACCTCCCTGCACAGCCTAAAATGATACCACCGTGTCCGGTGGCCCGATCCCCGTCGCCGCTGCGGGTGACGCCGATTGCATTTCTCGATTTGCCTGCGTTTCAGCCGCTTGCGAGTCCTGACGCCTCCGCGACGACAACGGCCCGGGTTACTCTCGTGCCGGTGACGCCATATTTCCATCACGCGCAGTCCAAGCAACTCGCCTTCGTCACTTTTCGTCGAATTCTACACGGGTGGCGGCGCCCGCATGGCGACCAGTGCGGAAAGAAAACAGATTCACCAGTGCAACAAGGTCCCAATCCCGAAAACGGACACTTGCCCGGCCGTCCCAACGCGCCTTTCGGACCCTGTCCTCCGACGCCACTGACCTCCGCGTATGGTAGACTGACCGATTAGTCATTTCTCATGACTCCAGCACGCAAGTCGAAGCAGGCCGTCGTCTCGGAGTTCCGCTGCGCTGAGATCCTCCAGGCCGCCCGCAAGGTATTCGCTCGCCGTGGGTTCGACGGCGCTACGGTGGACGAGATCGCCGAAGCGGCCGGCCTGGCCAAGGGCACCGTCTACCTCTACTTTCCGTCCAAGCGCGAGATCTACCTGGAAGCCCTGAGGCAGGGCCTCTCCGGGCTGATCGACGACATAAAACTAAACGCGGCTGCGGTCTCCGCGCCGGCCGACAAGGTCCGGGCCATCATCGAAACCCGTGTGCGCTACGCGGAGAAGAACCGCGACTTGGTCAAGATCTACCACTCGGAGTTCGGCAACTTCGGCGCGGCGCACGTCAACAAGGAATGCCGAAGCCTGTACCTGGAGCAGGTTAAAATGCTCGAAGCGGTGCTCGAGGACGCGGCCGCCAGTGGCCACATTCGCGCCGTGCGGGCGGGCGCGGCGGCCTTCACCATCTCGGAGATGATTCGCGGGCTCATCCTGCAACGCCTGTTCGGCTGGTCGCGGGAAAGTGTCGCCAACGACGTCGAGTTCCTGCTCGAAATGATCTGGAAAGGTCTGGCGGTATGTACCGAGTCCTGACAGTCGCACGGGAATACGGCAGCGGCGGCGCCCGCATCGCCGGTCTGGTGGCCGCGCGGCTGGGCTGGAACCTGCTCGACAGCGCATTGATCGACGAGATCGCCAAGGCGGCGCACGTCGATCCGGCGCTGGCACGGCGCTTCGACGAACGCGTCGATACCTGGATGCATCGTCTGAGCCGCCACGGGCTGTGGTTCGGAGCCTTCGAAGGTGTCGCCAAGGTGCCTGCCACCGAGATCTTCGATGCCGAGACCATGGCCCACCTGACGCGTGCCCTCATCGAGCACGCCTATGAGGCCGGGAACTGCGTGGTGGTCGGCCGCGGCGCCCAGTGCATCCTGCAGGCGTGTCCCGAGGCGTTCCACGTCTTCGTGTACGCGCCATGGGAGAGCAAGCTGGCGCGGGCAGGCCGTCGCCTGGGTCAGCCAACCGGCGTGCCCGAGTTGATTCGCGGCATGGACGCCGAACGAGCCCGTTACGTCCGCATGAACTTCGGCCAGGACTGGGCCGACCGTCACCTCTACGATCTCCTGGTCAGCTCGAAACCCGGGGATGACGAGACGGCGTCCATCATTCTCGCGGCCATGGGCGAGAGTTTTTTCCCGAGCCGCGACCGCGAGGGAGCGGACGGTTGCGACGAGCGACAAGCGACAAGCGACGAGCATGCATAACATGAGACTCATTCCTATCCTTTGCGGGCTGGCCGGTATGGCCGTCCTGATTTCCACGTCCGGCTGCGCGGCCGATGGACAGAAGCAGGACCCGGCGCGCGCTGCCGCGGCCCCCGTGGTCGTCGTGGAGGTCCAGCCGGCCGACGTACCCATCTACGCCGACTTCGCCGCCCAGACCTACGCGCGTGACATGGTCGAGGTCCGCGGACGCGTCGAAGGCTACATCGAGCGCTGGATGTTCCGCCCCGGTGCTGAAGTCGAGGCCGGCCAGGTTCTCTACGTTCTCGACCTGCGTCCCTACGAGGCCAGCGTCCAGCAGGCCCGCGCCAACCTGAAGCAGAGCGAAGCGGATCTGGATTTCGCCAAGCGTCAGGTGGCGCTCTTGCAGGCCGAGGCCAATCTCGCCTCCGCGCAGGCCAACTTGGTGAAGGCCCAGCAGGACAACGAGCGCCTCAAGCCGTTGGTGGAGGCCGGCGCCGCCTCGCAGCAGGATATGGACGCGGCAGTGGCCGCCCTCCGCGCCAACGAGGCCAACGTCAACGCCTTCAAGGCCAACGTCGATCAGGTCACGCTCTCGACGCGCACGCAGATCGATTCCATGCTGGCCAAGGTCGAATCGCAGAAGGCCGCGGTCCGCACAGCCGAGCTGAACCTCGAATACGGCACCATCAAGGCGCCGATCTCAGGCCGCATCGGCGACACGCTCGTGCCGGTCGGCGGCCTGGTTCCCCCCAATGCACCGCAGCCGTTGACCACCATCGTTCCGCTCGATCCCATCTGGGTGCGCTTCAAAATGACCGAATCCGAAATGATCAAGTGGACCAGGAACGGCCACAACCTGCCGGGCGGCGATCTCCCGCTCACACTGATTTTGGCCGACAATTCCGAGTTCCCCTTCAAGGGCCGCATCGAGAACTCGCTCAACCAGGTGGACCCGAAAACCGGAACGCTCGAGATCCAGGCGCGATTCCCGAATCCCCGGCACACCGCGCTTCCCGGCCAGTTCGGCCGCGTGCGGGTCCAGATCGAGGAACGGCGTGGCGCGCTGCTGGTGCCGCAGAAAGCGGTGCAGCAGTTGCAGAGCATACAGACCGTCGACGTTGTGGGCCCCGACAACAAGGTGTCCGTCCGGCCGGTGATAACGGGCGCTCGCGTGGGTGGCAACTGGGTCATCGAACAAGGAATCCAGCCGGGCGACCGAGTCATTATCGAGGGCCAGCTGCGGGTTCGCCCGGGGGCCGTGGTCGCCCCGAAGATGGCCCAGAAGGTCGGGAACTGAGCCATGGCGCGCTTCTTCATCGACCATCCCGTTTTCGCGATCGTGGTTGCCATCGTGATCGTCATCCTGGGCGTCGCGGCGATTCCCAGCCTGCCCGTGGCGGCATATCCCGAAGTAGTGCCTCCCGTGGTGCAGATCAGCGCCAATTATCTGGGCGGCAACGCGCAGGACCTCGAGAAGACCGTGGCCCAGCCGATCGAGGACCAGTTGATCGGCCTCGACGGCATGCTCTACTTCCTGTCGAGCAACGGCAACGACGGATCGCTCAACATCCAGATCACCTTCAAGCTCGGCACCAATCCCGACATGGCAACGGTGCAAACGCAGAACCGCGTGAACATCGCCATGCCGCGCCTGCCGGCCGAGGTCCAGCGCCAGGGCGTGGTCGTCAAAAAAGTGTCCACCGCGTTCCTCATGGCCATCAGCCTTGAGTCGCCCGACAACCGCTTCGATTCGCTCTTCCTCACTAACTACACGCAGATCAACCTGCTGAGCCAGATCGGCAGCATCGACGGCGTCGGCGAAGCGCGCCTCGGCTCCCCGCAGATCTACTCCATGCGCGTGTGGGTGAACCCGGACAAGATGGCCAAGTTCGGCATCACGGCTACCGACGTCAGTAGCGCGATCAACGCGCAGAACCGCCAGAACCCGGCCGGAACCTTCGGTCAACCGCCCTCGCCGCCGGGGACCGACTTCCAATACTCGGTCAGCGCGCCGGGAAGGCTGGTCGATCCCAGCCAGTTCGAGGACATCATCCTGCGCGCGCAGCCCGACACGTCGCTGCTGCGCATCCGCGATATCGGCCACGTGCAACTCGGCGCCCAGACCTACTCCGGTTTCAACCGCGTCAACGGACGCAACTGCGCCAATCTGATCGTCTACCTGTCTCCCGGCGCCAACGCCGTGGCCACTGGCCAGCGCGTCCGGAACTTCATAGACAAGGCCAGGCAGAGCTTCCCGCCCGGGATGGACTACATCATCGGTTACGACTCCACGGTCTTCGTGAACGCCGCCATCAAAGATGTGCAGTTGACCCTGTTCGAAGCCATCGGCCTGGTCATCCTCGTGGTGTTTGTGTTCCTGCAGAACTGGCGAGCCACCCTGATTCCGCTGCTCACCGTTCCGGTCGCCATCATGGGGACCTTAGCGCTCTTCCCCCTGCTCGGTTTTTCCATCAACATGACCAGCATGTTCGGCCTGGTGCTGGCCATCGGAATCGTGGTGGATGACGCCATCGTTGTGGTGGAGGCGGCGCAGCGCCATATCGATGAGGGATTGACGCCCCGTGCCGCCGCGATCCGCGCCATGGAGGAAGTGTCGGCGCCCGTCGTCGCCATCGCCTGCATTCTGGCCGCGGCTTTCGTTCCCGTGGCCTTCCTGGGCGGCATCAGCGGTCAGATCTACAAGCAGTTCGCGCTCACCATCGCGGCCTCGGTGCTGATTTCGGCGTTCAACGCGCTCTCTCTCAGCCCGGCCTTGAGCGCCATTCTGCTGCGGCCGAAGATGCAGCACCGTGGACTGATGGCCAGCTTCTTCTCCGGCTTCGACCGGGCCTTCGACTTCTCGCGGAAGAAATACCTGATCGGCGTCGGGTCGCTCATCCGCAAGTCGGCCTTCGCGCTGATTGCCCTGTTCGCCATCTGGCTGGCGGCCGGAGCGCTGTTCGTTCACCTCCCCGCCGGCTTCCTGCCCGACGAGGACCAGGGCACGGTCTATATCGCGATCCGCCTTCCGGACGGCGCGTCGCGCGACCGCGCGGACGCTGCCACGCGGAAGATCGAGACGATCGTCAGCGGCTTGCCAGGCATTGCCGGGCATCTCGCGCTGGGAGGCCTCGATATTTCCACACGAACCAGCGCCTCGAATGTCGCCACGCTCATCTGCCGGCTCATGCCGTGGGACGAGCGCACCACGCCGGAAACCCAGTTCGACGCGATCCTGGCGCGCATGCAGCGCGAGTTCGCCCGCCTGCCCGAAGCCACCACGTTCGCCTTCGGCCCGCCGCCCATTCTCGGCCTCAGCACCAGCGGCGGCTTCCAGTTCATGCTCGAAGACCGGTTGGGCGGCAGCGTCCGCGACCTGGCCGAGACCGGCGACCTGATGGTGGAGGCGTCGCGCAAACGCCGCGAGATCGCCAGCCTGATCAACACCTTCCGCGCCAACGTTCCGGCCTACGCCGTCGACGTGAACCTGGAGAAAGTGCAGACCCTGGGTATCCCCGTTACGGAAGCCTACAACACGCTTCAGACTTTTCTCGGCGGCCTCTACGTGAACGACTTCAACGCTTTCGGACATCCCTGGCAGGTCCTGGTGCAAGCCGAGCCGGAATTTCGCGGCAAGCCGGATGACATCAACCGCTTCTACGCGCGCACGGCCGCGGGCGACATGGTGCCCATGGGCACGCTCGCTACCGTCACTGCGACCGCCGGGCCCGACGTCGTCTACCGCTACAACCGCTTCCGCGCCATCCAGATGCTCGGCCGGCCCGCACGCGGATTCAGCAGCGGCGACGCGACCACCGCGATGGAGCAAGTGGCGGCTGCAAATCTGCCCACGGGCTACGGCTATGAGTGGACCGGCACGACCTACCAGGAGAAGGAAGCGCAGGGGCACGAAGGCGTCATCTTCGGCTTCGCGGCCGTGCTGGTGTTCCTTTGCCTGGCGGCGCTCTATGAGAGCTGGTCGATTCCATTCGCGGTGCTGCTGGCGATTCCACTGGGCATCTTCGGCGCGCTGACCGCGGTCTGGCTGCGCTCCTACCCGTACGACATTTACACCCAGATCGGGATCGTGACCCTGATCGGCTTGGCCGCGAAGAACGCCATCCTGATCGTCGAGTTCGCCCGTATGCGGCGTGAAGAAGGCCACTCGATCGTGGACGCGGCCCTCGAAGCCGCCAGGCTCCGGCTGCGGCCCATTCTGATGACATCCTTCGCGTTCATTCTTGGCGTGGTGCCCCTGATCCTCGCGACCGGAGCCGGAGCGGCGTCGCGCCACTCCCTCGGCACGACGGTATTCGGCGGAATGAACGCCGCCACGCTCCTGGCCATCTTCATCGTGCCGGTTCTGTACGTGGTGATCCAAGGCATCGCCGAAAGAAAGCGAAAGCCGGTGCCCGAGACGCACCCCGTAGCGGAGGAGACTCTATGACCCCGCGCCCAATTGCCCAGCGCAACGGCCCCGAACCCCCCGCCGCCCGGCAAAGCGCCCAGTCCTCCGGCCCCGAAGCCCCCGCCGCCCGGCAAAGCGCCCAGTCCTCCGGCCCCGAAGCCCCCGCCGCCCGGCAAAGCGCCCAGTCCTCCGGCCCCGAAGCCCCCGCCGCCCGGCAAAGCGCCCAGTCCTCCGGCCCCGAAGCCCCCGCCGCCCGGCAAAGCGCCCAGTCCTCCGGCCCCGAAGCCCCCGCCGCCCGGCAAAGCGCCCAGTCCTCCGGCCCCGAAGCCCCCGCCGCCCGGCAAAGCGCCCAGTCCTCCAGCCCCGAACCCCCCGCCGCCCGGCAAAGCGCCCAATCCTCCGGCCCCGAAGCCCCCGCCGCCCGGCAAAGCGCCCAATCCTCCGGCCCCGAACCCCCCGCCGCCCGGCGCCTCCGGCCATTCGTGTCCATTCGTGTTCATTCGTGGCCAATGTTTTTGTTGTTGTTGTTTTCTGCCGGCTGCGCCATGGGCCCTAACTACAAGCGGCCCACGGTGGACGCGCCTCCTCAGTATCGCGGCGCGGCTCCCGGCGCCGGCGCGGCGTCGCTTGCGGACCGCAAGTGGTCCGAGCTTTTCCAGGACGACGCTCTCCAGCAGCTTGTCAACGCCGCGCTCGAGCACAATTTCGATTTGCAGATCGCCTCCGAGCGGGTCCTCGAGGCGCGCGCCCGCTATCGCATCACCGGCGCCGAACGCTTCCCCAATTTGATCGCGCAGGCGTCGTTCACGGGCCAGCGGTCGCCGTCCATCGGCGCGAACGCCGTCCCCCCCGGCACGGAATCGGACGTGAGCTACACCCAGGCGGGCCTCGCGCTGGACTGGGAACTGGACTTCTGGGGCCGCCTCCGCCGGCTGACTCAGTCGGCGCGCGCGCAGTATCTGGCAACCGAAGAGGGCCGGCGCGGCGTGGTCGTGTCGCTGATTGCCGACGTGACCGGTGGCTACTTCACGCTGCGGGAGCGCGACCTCGAACTCGAAATCGCACTGCACACCAGCGACATCGCCGAGAACAATCTGAAGCTGGTCCAGTTGCGCTACCGGCGCGGCGCTGCCACGGCCCTGGACGTCCACCAGGCCGAGACGTTCCTCTACCTCGCCACCGCCCAGATCGCCAGCGCCAGGCGCGACGTCGAACAGATGGAGAACGCGCTCAGCCTGCTGGCAGGCCGGACGCCGGGCGACATCGCCCGTGGGAAACCGCTCGACCAGTTTGCGCTTTCTCCCGAGGTTCCGGCGGGCCTGCCGTCGTCGCTTCTGGAGAAGCGGCCCGACATACGGCAGGCCGAGCAGGCGCTGATCTCTGCCAACGCCGAGATCGGAGCGGCCAAGGCACTCTACTTCCCACAGATCTCGCTCACCGGGTTCCTGGGCGGCCAAAGCAAGGCGCTGACCGACCTGTTCACGGGGCCGGCGCGCCTGGGGAACATCGGCGTGGGCGCGGTAACGCCGCTCTTCAACGCCGGCCTGGTCCGCGCGGGCGTCCGCTTCACCGAAGCCCAGAAACGGGAGATGATCGCGGCCTACCAGAAGTCCATCTACAGCGGCTTTCGCGAGGTCTCCGATTCGCTGGTCGGCTACACGCGGACGCGTGAGCAGCGGGCCGAGCAGGAGCGCCTGGTGACGGCCCTCTCCGAGACCACACGTCTCTCCCAAATGCGCTACAAGGGAGGGCTCGACAGCTACCTGCAAGTGCTCGACTCGGAGCGCAACCTGTTCCAGGGCCAGTTGGCGCTGGCGCAACTGCGCCTCGGCGAAGTGCTTTCGTACGTGCAGCTCTACCGAGCGCTGGGCGGTGGCTGGCAGTAACCCAATGCCCAGACGGGTGTGCCTCGCGGTTCTGTTGGTCTCGCTCGCGGCCGGCCTCCGCGCTCAGGCTCCTCCGCCGGCCCCGAAGCACGCCCGGCCCGCTTTCGACAAGTGGCTGAACGAAGAAGTGGTCTATATCATCACGGCCGAGGAACGCGACAAGTTCCTCCAGCTTCAGACCGACCGCGAGCGCCGGGAGTTTGTGAAGCAGTTCTGGCTGCGGCGCGAGAGCGAGTACAAAGAAGAGCACTATCGCAGACTCGCCTACGCCAACACTCACTTCGCCTCGCATGTCCCAGGCTGGAAGACGGACCGTGGGCGGATCTGCATCATGTACGGTCCTCCGGATGAGATCGAGGCCCATCCGGGAGGCGTTGGCAAGCCCGGATCCGAGCATTGGCGCTATCGGTACATAGAAGGCATCGGCAATAACGTTATAGTCGACTTCGTCGACCGGATGGGCACCGGCGATTACCTCTTCACGAGCGCCCCGGACCAGACCCCCTACTTCATCTCGATCACACGCACCAGGCCGGTGGTGCCGAGCTGGTCGTTGACCTTCGGCTCGAACTCCACACGCACCGTACTGCGCGTCTTCTGCGGACCGCACGTCATGGTGAATGAGCCGGCCTTGGCGCCGCGGACGTCGATCGCATTGGGCTTGTCGATGAGCAGTCGCACCTGCCGTCCGGCCGCGGTGATACGCAGGCGGGCCGTGGTCCCCAGGCAATCGATTTGATCCAGCGTGCCCTCGACCGAGCTGAGTGGGACTCGCCTGGGCAGTTGCGGAACCACCACGGTTTCGCGCTGCTGCAGGGCCTTCTGCGGCTTCTCCGGCTCCGGTTCCGGTTCCTGCTCCGACGCCGTCTCCATCGTCCGCATCCGCTCGCCAGGGTGCTGATCGAGCGCCGCCAGCAGCTGCTCGACCTGCGACTTCTCGTCCGGCCCGTGGGCAAGCTCCGCGGCGCGTTTCGCGCTCGACCGCGCGCCCTCCTTGTCGCCGGTCCGGTAGGCAGCGTACGCCATAGCCTGGAAGAAGGCGAAAGCGTGCTCGGGTTCGACCCTCTTCAGGCGGGCGAACGCGGCCAGCGCGCCCGCATAGTCGGATTCCGACATCAGTTGAAAGCCCAGATGAAGGCGCGCCTCGTAGTACTCCGGATCGAGCTCCACCGCCTTGCGCAACAGCATGACCCGCAACTTGCCGGACTCCCCAGCCTCGCCCGCCATGGCCGCGTACTCGTAGTACATGCGAGCATTCTTGCTGCCCAACTCTACCGCTTTGGCGAACTCCGCCCGGACCTCGTCGTGGTTCCCCTTGCGCCATGCCAGGTAGCCCAGCGCCTCGGGGACTTCGGGACTCGCGGGGTTCTCCGCCGCGAGCCTGGTATACGCCTGTTTGGCCTCGCCGGCCTTGTTGATGTCCGCCAGGATGCTGGCCAGCACGAGGCCCGACTCGAGCGGCGCCACCGGCTGGATGTCGGGGTTCTCGGCCGACTTCTCGAGCGTGACGTCGAAGTAGAGGCCCCTGAACCGGTCTCCGCGGACGTAGGCGTGGAGATCGGCCAGGACCTCGCGCGCGGGTCTGTCGAACGCCTTCTGGAAAGCATCCGCGGGCGCTGTGCCGGCAACGATGAGCCGGGTGAAGTCGCTGTACTTGGCATGGTACTGCCCGCTGAGAAACAACATGTGCGTCAGGGCCCAACTCTCGGAGTAGAAGACGCTGACCTTGGAGTGGTCGTTGGTGTAATAGGGCGAGTTGTAGTCCACGGCGCAGAGCGTCGGAAGGTCAAGCCAATTGCCCTGCTGGAGCGTGTAGAGGCCGCCGGGGAGCAGTTCGCCGACCAGCACCCTCTTGCCGTAAGGATGGAGAGTCTGGTAGAGCTGGGCCAGTCCTTCGTTGAGCCAGAGCGGCATGTTCTTTACCGGCTTCAGCAGGATGTGGACGTACTCGTGGACGGCGGTGGGATAGTTCTCCTCCGATACGCTCTGCATGACGATTTCGTCGCGGTCCGGGCCGCCTCCGGCATAGGCAATGCGGTCGTAGAGCTGATAGGGCTTGTACTCCTTGGCGGACTGGAACGCCACGATGCGCACGCGTCCCTTGCCGGAACTGGCGGCGTGAAAGGCTTTCTGGAAAAAGCTGCGGACCTGTTCGAAGTAGAGGATCGCCTCGCGCGCCTTCTTCTCGCCGGCGGTGGTGTACACCTCGAAATTCGTCGAGGTCGCCTTCACCCATTTCTGTTCGGCGGCGGACGCCACCGACGCGAACGCGAGCACGGCCGTGAGAAGGCGCGTGTACTTCATATCACGACAGTCTACTTCACTTGAGCGTGACCAGCGTCGCGCCCCAGCCGCCGGCCTCCCCCGGGGCGTCGCCGTAGGCAAGGACGAACGGCGTGCGCGCCAGAACGCGGCGCACGGTTTCCCGTTGCACGCCGATCCCGCGGCCGTGGATGATGCGCAGAGCCTTCAAGCCCAGGCGCCGCGCTTCTTCCAGATACGCTTCGACCACGCCTTCGACGTCCCTGGGGGGCACGCTGTGCAGGTCGAAGACGTCGGTGACCGGAATCCGTAACGGCTCTTCCTCTTCCACGCTCTACTCCGCCTTGGCGACCGGCGCCGGGCTCGGGTTGTCGATGTGGACGACCACCCTCCAGGAACGATCCGGGGCCCTGCGCCAGACCGATACATACTTGCCCCAGGAGACGACGGGCTTGTCACCGGCCCCGAGGTGCACCGATTTCGAAATCCCGTAGGTGTAGCCGAGATCGCCGGAGGCAAGGCCGTCGACCGGCTCCCAGCGCATGGAGGAGTCGGGCAGCATGGTCTTCGACACCAGCGTACGGATCGCCTCCTGGCCCGCCACGATGGGGCCGCCGGAGGGCATCATGATGGCGTCCGGAGCGAAGTGCGAGACCCATCCCTCGATGCCATTGGCGGCCGTGGAGCTGTCGAATTCGCGGTCCGCGGCGATGAGATCCTGCGATGGATCGCGCGCCGCGTTCGCGATGGAGCCATGCCAACTTCCGGCCGCGTAACAAGCCAGGCAGGCTGCGACTAAAGCCATGCGGCTTTGAAGCCGTTGCATAATTCCCTCCAGTTCTATAATCTCAGTGCATGCCCGATTACTCTGAACCCGTCGGCTCGGACGCCCCGCACGCCCGGCTGGCGGCGCGCCTTCGGGAGCAAGCCAATGATATCCGGCGATTCACCGCGGGGTTGGATGAAGAAACCCTGGCCCGGCGTCCGAGTCCCGACAAGTGGTCGTTGAAGGAACTGCTGGCCCATTTGTGGCGGGTCCAGGAGGTCTTCGAATCGCGCATCGAGGCGATGCTCACACAAACCAGGCCGACGCTGAAGCCCTACCAGCCGGCCGGGGATCCGGAGCTGGAAGCCATGCTGAGCAATAGCTGCGAAGACCTGCTGGCCGGCTTTCTGGGGGACCGGGAGGAACTGGCGTCGCTGCTCGATTCGCTTTCGGTGGCCGACTGGCGCCATCGCGGCATCCACCCCGAATACCGTCACTACGACGTGCGACTCGCGGTCGAGTACCTGGCTTGTCACGAGGCGCACCATATCTACCAGATGTTACAGCGCCGGGAGATGGTTGCGCCGTAGGGTCCGCTCCCTGACGGTAGCGGTGCGGTGCTACGCCCCCGGCAATTCGCCGGCGAGCCATTCCGGCAGCGTCGGGGCTTGCACGCGCACCCCGACATAGAACGCGCCGAAGAGGGCGTAGACCGCGCTGACTTCGTCGAACCGCATTTCGTAGATCAGCTTCTTGAAGGCCAGCGGGTCGTCTGCGAACAGATCGACGCCCCACTCCCAGTCGTCGAAGCCCATCGAGCCGGTGATGATCTGCTGGACTTGGTCCGCATAGCGGCGGCCCACCATCCCGTGCTCGCGCATCATGCGCCCGCGCTCGGCGATGGGGACGGTGTAGAAGTTGCGCTCTTCGCCGCGCTTGCGGTCCATGGGGTAGAAGCAGCAGTAGCGGTGGGGCGGCACCTTCGGATAGAGCCGGGGGGCCATGGCCTTGCGCTGGGTGGCGATCTGCGATTCCACTTCCTGGTTCCACTCGGCGCTGTGCGGCTCGATTCCGCGCTCGGCCAGCGAGCGGTAGAGGCGGATGCTCGAATCGTAGAGCCCCAGCTCGACCACGGAGAGGTAGGAGGTGGTGGGTTCCAAAAACTCCGCCAGTTCGGTTTGCGCGATGGCCAGCTCGGCGCGGTTCAGGTCCTCCATCGAGTTGCGGAAGTGGAGGAACATCAGGTCGCCCTTGTGGCCGATGAGAGAGAACAGGGCCGAAGGCTGGTCCTCGCTACGCTCCATGGTTTCGAGAAGCGCGGTGGCGGCGGCGCCAATGGCGGCGCGGCGGTCAGCCGGGAGCGCCCGCCAGGCGGGCCAGCGGAAACGGAACATCTGGTGCAGCACGCTCGCGCCCTCGAGCGTCAGTGGCATTGCGGGCAGATTCTCAGCAGGGGGATCGGGTGGCATCGTGCGTTTCGCTCCTCGTTCCCCCAGTGTATCGAAGCACTCGCCGCCCGTCCGCTTGCTGACGCGCGCGGTGCTGGGGTGTGATGAGCGACGGAATATACGGCGCACTACGCTAGGCCTTTTGCGGCAGCAACTGGATGCGGAAGCGGCAGGCCTTGCCGCCGCGCTTGAGGGACTCGACCAGCTCGACCTTCAGCGGCACGTCCGAGGCGCGCTCGAACATCTCGGTCACGTATCCCTCCGAGCAGGCGCAGAAAGTGCCGGAAAGATTCGCGGGCCCTTTCTCGACCAACGGGCAGAGGCACCAGCCATCGGCGACCTTCAGGCCGGCCGGGTTGGCGATGTAGTTGAAGTGGATGAGGTCGCCCTCGCGGCGGATCATCCTTTCCGTTGGCGCCGCTGTAGCAGGCGCGCCCCGAGGTATGCATGAGCTTGGTGCGGGCGGTCTCATCCAGGTCCCGATCCAGAATGTCCATGAAGCGCTTTACCCAGGTCTGGGAGAAGTCGTACTTCTTGTCGCAGGTTGTGCCCTGTCGTTGTTGGGCCTGTTGGGCGCAGCAAGGCCCGCCCAGGATTGTGAAGGCGCTCGTGCCGGCGGCTCCCAGTCCCATGGATTTGAGCAGGAATTCTTTGCGGTTCATGTATGAGACGGACGTAGCCACGGGGCAGTGCGTTGCGCGTTTAAGCAAAAAAGGTCCGCTTGGTATGATACTCGAGGGCCTTGCCGCACCAGGCGAGGGGAGCTACGCTGGAGCCGGGGGGGATCGAGTATGAAAACCCTGGTTCGCGGTTCGCTTCTTTGCCTGGCTCTGGCGGTTGCTGCGTTCGGCCAGCGCGGCGGCGGCCACGGAGGTGGTGGCGGTGGCTTCCACGGCGGTGGTGGCGGCGGTTTCCACGGTGGTGGCGGCGGCTTCCACGGCGGTGGTGGCGGCGGCTTCCACGGTGGTGGCTTCAGCGGGGGCGGCGGGTTCCATGGCGGCAGCGCCTTGCGCAGCGGCGGCGGCTTCAGCGGAGGCGGATTCCACGGCGGGAGCGGCTTCCGCGGTGGCAGCAGCGGCTTCCGGGGGGGCGGCGGTTTCCGTGGAGGCGGGGGCTCCAGAGGCGGCTACGGGTCTTACGGTGGGCGCCGGTTCTACGGCAACCGGGGCTCCTATGGCGGCTTCTACGGCGGCTTCTACCCGTATGGGTACGGCTTTGGCTATGGCTCTCCGTACTACTGCGACCCCTACTCCGGCTATGGTTGCTACTCCGGGTACGGCTACGGCTATGCCCCGCCGGCTGGCCCTTACGGCGGCTACTACGATCCGCCGGCCAACACCTACGGCTACAACGATCCGCCGGACAACTCGTACGGCTACGATGAACCGCCGGCCGATCCACCGTACGACCCGCCGAGCCCGCCGCCTCCGATGCAGTATCGGGCTCCGAGCGCTGCGGCGCCCCCCGCGCAGCCGAGCGGCGCGCAGCCCAGCAGCACGCGGTTCTCGATTGCGCTGAAGAACGGCGTGACGCACACGGCCGTGTCCTACTGGGCCATGTCCGGAGTGCTGTATTACGTCGATACCAACGGGGAGCAGCATCACCTTCCCATCAGTATGGTGGACCGGGCGCGCTCGACCGAGCTCAACGAGAGCCGGGGAGTCGATTTCGCGCTGCCGACCGGCTCGTAGACTGCGAAAACCGGCCTCGAAACGAGTGTCGAGGCGGCAGACAGGAGTGCCTGCGCCACGGACGAACAGCCCTTTTTCCTCCTGTTTTCGGGTGGACTTGCATTGGGGATGCGTTTTGAGGGAAGCTGTAAGGCTTTGCCTATGCGGATACGCATCCTTTATCACGACCACTGTTTCGACGGAGCTGCCGCGGCGGCCTTTTTCAGCCGGTTCGTCGAAGAACGGTTCTACCCTGGCGCCGAGTTCGCCTTCACCGGTCTGGCGCACAAGGCCAACCATCTGTTCGACGACGCCATGTTCGACGGTGACGAGAACGCCATCGTCGATTTCAAGTACTCGCCCAACCCGCGCGTGACGTGGTGGTTCGATCACCACCAGAGCGCGTTCCTGAGCGCCGAAGACGCCGAGCACTTCGAGAAGGAACACAGCGAGCGGAAGATGTACGATCCCACCTTTCACTCGTGCACGAACTTCATCGCCACGATGGCGCAGCGGAAGTGGGGGTTCCACGCTCCGGACCTGGACGATCTGGTGAAGTGGGCCGAGATCATCGACGGCGCGCAGTACGCGGACGCGAAGTCGGCGGTCGAACTGGGCGCCCCGGCCATGAAGCTGACGCTGGTGATCGAGGGTGTGAAGGGATCGGGGATGGTGCAGGAGATCATCCGCTGGATGCGCCACTGCACGCTCGATCAGATCGTCGCGCGGCCGGAAGTGCAGGCCGAGTACGCGCCGCTTTACGAGCGCCACCTGCGGGCGATCGACATCATCCGCAAGGAAGCCCGCTGCTGCCACGGGGTGGTGTTTTTCGACCTCATCGACTACGATCTCGAAGGCTACAACAAATTCATCCCGTACTACCTGTTCCCCGAATCGGTGTACACCGTCTCGGTGAGCCTGGCGAGTTTCCGGACCAAGGTTTCGGTGGGATCGAATCCCTGGGCGACCGTGCCGTTCGAGCACAACCTGGCCTCGATCTGCGAGCGCTACGGGGGCGGCGGGCATCCGCGGGTGGGCGCCATCAGCTTCGAGAAGGACGATATCGAACACGCACGGCGGGTGGCGGCGGAGATCTGCCAGGAGCTGAGCAAGTAGGTCCGCTCCCTGACGGTCGCGGTTCGGTGCTGGGTGTGGTCCGCTCCCTGACGGTCGCGGCTCGGTACTGACCGCGGTTCGGTGCTGGGGTGGTCCGCTCCCTGACGGTCGCGGCTCGGTGCTGGGGGCTCACGCAGAGGGTGCTACTGAGTCACCCAGAGAACCACTTCGTTGGCCATCGTGAAGTAGTCGCGGGAGTCGCGCTGGTCGCCCTGTTCGTAGGTGTAGTGCGAGCCGTCCCAGAGATCCACGCGGCCGCTGGCGTCTGAAAATGGAATGACGAACGCGATCACGCCCTTCTTTCCCAGGAACAGGCGGCGGTCCACCGGGCGCACGGCGCGGATCTGAGGCCGGCCGAAGGTCGCCTCCAGCCAGGGCCGCATGCCGCGAACCTGGAACGCGTAATACTTCATGTCACCGCCGCGAACCACCTTCATCCCGGCGAAGTCCGCGGGCACCGCGACCCCGGAGTAGTTCAAAGCCCGGCTGAGACGGACGGCGCAGGTGTGATCGATCCAGGCGGCGTTGACGCGGCCCCCAATCCGCTGCCGGACCCGCTCATCGGTGCCGTTCGGGTAGTTCGCGGATAGCGCCGCGAACGGTGGGATCGCAGTCCCGCCGAACCAGAACGCCAGCGCCAGGCACCACCTCAGGAGGATCATCCCTGCGACTATACACCGCCGCGCCGCTGCCTACAAATGCGCCGCGCTCCCCGCTCATCTTCCCCGCGTTGGGAACCCTCCACCTGGGGTAAGCTTGTTCCTGATGCGAAGAGTGTTTTCGCTGGGGTGCCTGCTTGCTGCAGCCGCCCTGGCCGCGCCCGGGCCACGTCTGGCCGACGCCCCCAAACCTGTTGTTCCCGACAAAATCAAAGACCGGATTCTGCCCGCCCCACTGGACCGGCAGAAGATCGAGGGCCTCCTCGGCCAGCGAATGCGCGTGAACCTGGAGGGACGGCTGCTGCACGTCAGCGAGACGGCCTTGCTGGCCGCCTATCCCACGAAATCCGGCGCGCAGGGGGCCGGCGGCGAAAATGCCGGCAAGTTCCTGGACGCCGCCTCCCGGACCTGGGCCTACACGGGCGATGCGCACCTGAAGGGCATGATGGACCGCGTCGCCTACACCCTGGCGACCTCCGAGATACAGGCGGGCTGGCGCATCGGGGACCTGCGGTGGACGCTCACGGGCCTGCTCGCCCACTACCAGGTCACGGGCGACGCCAAGTCCCTCGAAGGCGCGCGGAAGATTGGCGACATGCTGGCACGCACGTTCGGGGACGGCCCCGGCAAGCAGGATATCGTCGCCTCGGGCGCGCACATGGGCCTTTCCGCTACCGCCGTGCTGGGACCGGTGTGCACGCTCTACCGCTACACCGGCGCGCAGCAATACCTGGACTTCGCCCGTTACATCGTCCGCGCCTACGACGGGCCGCGGGGCCCCAGGCTCATCGCGTCGCTCGAAGCGACCGGAAGCGTCTACCACGTCGCTGACGCGCGGGCGGACGAGATTCTGAGCAACCTCTCCGGCCTGCTCGATCTATACCGGCTGGTGGGCGAGGAATCTTACCTGAAGGCCGCGACCACGGCGTGGAAGGACATCGTCGCCAAGCGCCTCTACATCACGGGTGCCGTCAGCTCCAGCGAATATTTCCGGGACGACCAGGACCTGCCCGGCGAGGACGCGGCGAGCGTGGGGGAAGGCTGCGCGACCGTGGCGTGGCTCGATCTGAACCGGCAACTTCTGAGGCTCACAGGCGAGGCCCGCTATGGCGGCGAGATCGAGCGCACGGTGTACAACCAGCTGCTGGGCTCCCAGGACCTTCGCAACGGCAACATCTCCCGCTTCACCCCGCTGGTGGGACACAAGCGGCCCGGCGCGAACCTCAACTGCGCCGTGGCGAGCGAGCCGCGCGCCATCGCGACGATTCCCGAGATGGCCTGGGGCGAGGAGGAGGGCGGCGTGGCGGTGCTGCTCTATACCGCGGGAGAGGCCACCATCCCGCTGCGGCCGGACTTTGAGGTCACGCTCGTTTCGGCCACCCATTTTCCGCGCGACGGCAAGGTCGCCATCACCGTGCGCGTGCCGCGGCCGGCTCGCTTCCCCATCTTTCTGCGCGTGCCGGAGTGGTGCACGCACTTTTCGGCGGCGACAAAAGACGGCGAGACCCCGGGGTTGCCCGGCATCCTCCTCAAGCTCGAGCGGATGTGGCATTCGGGCGACACGATTCAGATTCAGATGAACCTGCCGGCGCGCGTGATTCCCGGGGGCGCCAGCTATCCGGACTACGTGGCGTTGGCGCGCGGGCCGCAGATCCTGGCGCTCGAGGCGGCACTGAACCCGCAGGCTCCTTACATCCACCGGGCTTCGCTCAAGGATCTGGAGACCACGCTGGTTGAGCTTCAGGACACCGCGGGCGAGCTGCCGAAGGCGTGGGCGGGAGCCCAGGTGTACTCGGTTGAGGGCGCCTTCACGGGCAAGCCCCAGCTTCTGTTTCTGACGCCCTTCGCCGACGCTCTGGACTACCGGGTGTGGCTGCTGAAGCCGGGACGGGTGCCGATTGGGCAGGTGGCGCTGACCGCTTTCGGAACGGAGTCGTGGTCGCGAAGCGGCACCGCGGCCGGTTCCATCTGCGACGAGCGGCCGGACACTTTCCGCACCACCTTCGAGGGCAAGGCGGCCAAAGAGGACTGGTATGCCGTCGAGATGGACAAGCCCGCCGACATCGCCCGCGTCGTGTTCCGCCACGGCAAAGCGTTCGAGAATGGCGGGTGGTTCGACACCTCGGGCGGCAAGCCCAAGGTCCAGATCAAGAAGACCAGGAACGGCCCCTGGGAGACGCTGGCCGCGCTCGACAGCTACCCGGAGTTTACCTCCGCCAAGGTGCCGGCCATGCGCGACGGCGAGCCGTTCACGCTGCACCTCAACCAGCCAGTTCGGGCCGTGGCCGTACGGGTTGTGGGCAAGCCGGCGCGTTCGTTTTCGAGTTGCGCGGAGCTGGAGGCTTACGCGCAGTAGGGGTGGGGCAGGACTCGGTTCGTCGCATCCGCGACGAGAGGTGAAAGGGCTGAAAAGCGGCGACACGCACCGCTGTCCACGCGCGCTCGGGACCTGTCCCGTTGACCAGGCGGGCGCGTCGCTTGGGACAGCGGAGCCATTCACCGTTTTTCAGCGGAGTTCTTAAAAGCCCAGCCGCTGCTTGAGAGCGCGCACGCGGTCGCGAGCCACCGGCAGCTCGCTGTGCTTCTCGTCCTTCAAGCGCAGCAGGACGCCGCCGGCGAACCAGGAGTTCACTTCAAGGACCCAGTCCAGGTTCACCAGCGTGGAACGGTGGATACGCAGGAAGTTCCGCCGCGCCAGCTTCTGTTCGAGCTGCGCGATGGTGAAATCGACGCAGTAGCTCTTGGGGCCGCAGGCGGCGAAGGTCAGCTTGTCCTGAGCGAAGAAATGCGTGATGCGCGCCAAGTCGATGAACTGCACGCGCTCGCCCACGCGCGAGGCGATGCGGTCCATGGGCGCCTCGGCCGGTTTGAGGGTGGCGGCGATCTGGTCGAGCACGGCGCGGAAATCGGGCTGGCGCATCCACTCAGGCAACGCGCCGCCGAGCCGCTCCAGTTTGCGGACGGCGCGATCAAGCTGCTCCGGCTCGATGGGTTTGAGCAGGTAGTCGATGGCGTTGACCTCGAACGCCCGGAGCGCGTACTGGTCGAACGCGGTGGTGAAAATGACGGCGGGCTGTTGGGCCAGCCGGGCCAGCAGTTCGAAGCCATTCATGCCCGGCATCTCGATATCGAGGAACAGGACGTCCACGCTCTCGCGCGAGAGGAATTCGACCGCCGCCTCTGGATCGGTGGCGCTTCCGGCGATTTCAAACCGGCCGGTTTCGAGCAGCAGCCGCGTCAGGCGCTTCAGCGCCAGCGACTCGTCGTCGGCGAGATAGGCGCGCAGCTTCATGCCCGCCCCGGCAACATCAGGCGGACCGATGACCGGCCATCCGCGGTTCCGACGTCGAGCCTGGCCTGGCCGTTGTAGAGTACTTCCAGCCGCGCCAGCAGATTGTCGATCCCGTGGCCGCGCGGGATGGCTTCGAGCGAGAAGCCCGGGCCGCTGTCGGCCACTTCGACTTCAATGCCGCCGTCCACGGCGCGCGCCGTCACACGGACCTCGCCGCCCTCTCGGCGCGGCGCGATAGCGTGCTTCACGCTGTTCTCAACCAGCGATTCCACGGCCAGCGGCGGGAGACTCGACTGGCGCACCCCCGGGTCCACGTCGATCGAGTAGCGGAGCCGGTCGCCGAAGCGTGCTTTCTCGATCTCCAGATAGTCGCGAACGATCTTGAATTCCTGCTCGAGCGGGACCAGGCTGCATTGGTTCGTATCCAGCGAGAAGCGCAGCAGGGCCGCCAGCCGGCCCACGATCTCTTCGGCCCGCTGCGGCTCGTCGTGGATCAGGGCGGAGATCGAGTTCAGCGTGTTGAACAGGAAATGCGGGTGGATGCGCGACTCGAGCGACGACAACCGCGCCTCGGTGGCGAGCTTCTGGGCGCGCTCCTGGTCCAGTTGCCGCGTGCGCAGCTCGAGCGAGGCTTCGGCCAGCCGGTAGCGCATCGATTCGAAGAAGTATACGCCAAAGCCCACCAGCAGCGAGATGACAATGCAGAAGCGGACGATGCCCCAGAAGTTCGACCAGGCGTCGGCCCGGGCGCGCAGGCCCACTTGAACCAGGATCACCGTGGCGAGCGCGCAGCCGACCACCGTCAGAATCACGATCGAGCTGCCGACCACCGCGGTCTTCTTGCCCGAGCTGCAGAGTTTCGCTCTCTCGGCGATGAATGGCAGCAGCACGCCAGCCAGGCCCCCGATCGAGAAGGCGTAGACCAGCGAAATAAGAAAGGTGTTGACGACGAAGCCGGCACTGACCGGATACTCGACGCCCGTCAGCGCCAGCGTCGCGATGACGGCGGCCGCGAGGTTGATGAACGGGAGGCGCGCCAGGTGGCGGCGGTATGTCCCGGGTTTGCGGCTGATGTTCATATCTGGTACCGGAACCCGATCGAGACCAGGGCGGAGTACGGGATCATACCATACTCGGAACGCCATCTCTTTCCGCCCGGGGTCGGGGCGTGCGCGGTGAGCGAGAAGTGGTCCGCCACTCGCCGCGTGACGTCGAGAATGAGCATGCGGCTGCGGTCGGTAGTGTTCGCAACCAGGGCGAGCGAGACGTCCCATTGTTTCCAGCCCGGCAGTTCCCGCAGCCGGGACTTGCCGACGCTGAGAAACATGTATCGGCCCAGTCGTGGAGCCTGCGGCGAGTACCACTCGAAGATCGTGTTGACGCCCGAGCGCAACATGTACTTGCCGCCCAGGAGGACGGCGTTCCCTTCGCGATGGGCGAATTCGCCGTGAACCTCCAGCGCCTCTCCCACCACGCGGGTGAAGTTGGCGCCGTAGAAATCCGGCCGGCGGGGATCGTGGGCGAAGATGACGGCCGAATCGAATCCCGCGATCATCGTGTTGTAGCGGAGCGCGGCGGTGTCGGTCATTCCGGTGCGACGGCTGCCAAGGACGCCGGCGCTGGCCCACACGGCGGTCAGCGCGTGACGGCCGCTGACCCAGTCCGCAGCCACCATTTCGCGGCCCTCGTTCAGGCTGAGGCGATCGGTCGGGTCGATGGGGTTGCGCGGCGGATCGAGCACGCCGGTGGGGGTGAAGGCGTAGCCGGTGCCCCAGCGGAGGATCTTCTTGCCCAGGCTGAAATCGAAATCGCCGGCCGTGACACCGCCCCAGGCTTCGCGGACGCGCAACTGGCCGTGGGTGTCTGGGCCCGTGCTTCCTATGGCGGCGAGGCTGGCCGCGAGGCGCCAGCGCTGGGCGTGGCGCCACGAAAACGACGGTTGCACCAGCAGGAGGTTGGTGGCCCAGGGACCCGGAACCCGCAGGCCGGCGGCGAAGGAGCCCTCGTCGTAGAGCGACAGGGACAGCCGCGTCTGGTCGCTCGACAGCGCGGCGTCGGGGGGCGCATCCTGGGCCGCGGCGGGCACCACTAGCAGCAGCGCCAGACAGGCGAGACGCGGAGTGCGCCTTGGAGGGCGGGCTTCGGCCCGCGCGGGGCTTGAGCCATGCTCGGCGCACTGGGCGGGACTGAAGTCCCGCGCGGGCTGAAGCCCAATGCCACTCGTTCTCCCGAATGCGGACAGCCGGAATGGGGCGGCTCTCCAAAGCTGCGCCGGACGTCCACGTCCGGCTTCCTTCGTTTCAGGAAGTTGGACGGAGGCGGGTCTGGAGACCCGCTGCAGGACTGGAGTCCTGCCCCACGGTTTCTGGCCGGTCTTGGAAAAGCGAGCGGCATTGGGCTGAAGCCCGCCCTCCGGCGAAAGCGGGAGCCGGTTGCGCGTCATCTCAGAACCTCTCTGAACGGCCCTGGTGGAACATACGATCCGGAAGGCTGCGCTGCGTAAACTGCAGGTACTCGATCACCGAGTGCGAGCCTTTGCGGACGTGATCGTAAATCGTCATACGGCGCAGCAGGAGCTGGCCGTTGACTTCCTGGTACCGGTCATACGTCGCGGACTTGAGCTGCTTGCCGGAGGCGACTAAAAAGTCGGCCTTCACCGGCCGCGCGTCCGAGGCGCGCAGCCAGAGCAGGATGCGGCGATAGGTGGAACCTTTGCGCCGCGCCGTCAGCTCCAGCAGGTTGCAATTGACGCCGTCCACCATCTCCGTGCGCACGAACACCGCGGTGTAGTCCGTGGCGTAGTGCGTGCGGGCCACGTCTCCGTTCGAGGCGTTGCCGCTTAGCCGTTCGAGCGGCGTGATGCGAATGGGCCGGCTGGTGTCGGGCAGGTAGATCCACATGTCGTCGCCGAGCATGAGCAGGTGCTGTCCCTTCTCCCGCGGGCTGAGGAACTCGACATAGCTCTTCTCGGTCCCCTTCTGGTAGACCTCGAAGAGATGCTCCTCGTCCTGCTTGCCCTCCTCGAAGTTGCGGATGCTGACGCGGACCACGAAGGAGTCCCAGCCGTTCCGCAGCGAGTCGAACTTCTTGAGCAGAGCGTCGGGATCGGGACCGGCGGCGGACGCGGCGGCCGTCAACAGCAGGATCGGGAATGCGATGCGTAACATGTTTTCCTCCTTGAGCGAGTGGTCCGCTCCCTTACGGTCGCGGTTCGGTGCTCGCGGCTACCGCTCCCTTACGGTCGCGGTTCGGTGCTGCGTAGCGGCACACTAAACGTGCGACAGAGCCTCCACCACCTTGAGGCGCGATGCGCGCCAGGCGGGCGGAACCGACGCCGCCGCCAGGGTCAGCGCCACCAGGACCGAAGCCAGCACCATGTATTCCGGAACGTGGAAGATGCGCAGCGGGAAGCCCGTGCTGTTGCCGGGGGGCGGTGGCAGTTGGATGTGCGCCCGGTTGAGAATCGCGGCGATCCCATTGCCCGCCAGCAGGCCGGCCGCGGCTCCCAGAACACCGGTCAGGACCCCTTCGAGCACGAACAGCGTGACCACCCAGCCCCGCGGCGTGCCCATCGCCAGCATGGTGCCCACTTCACGCGTGCGCTCGAACATCGCCATCATCATGGTGTTCGAGCTGGACATCACCACCATGAAGAAAATGATCACGCCCATGAAGGCCAGAATTCCGCCGAACATCAGCACGATCTGCTTGTACATGGGCGAAAGCTCCTGCCAGTCCTTGAGGATCACTTTGGGTTCGGCGCCCGCCAGACGCGCGGCGAGAACGGCGCGCACCGCTTTGGTGTTGTCCGTGTTGTCGAGGCCCACCACCAGCTTGGTGACGCGGTCGGTCTGAAGCAGGCGCTGCGCCGCGGGCAGGGTCATCTGCAGCAGCCGGTCGTCGAGCTCCTTGAAATGCGTGGTGACGACTCCCACCACGTCCACGTCGATTCCGTTGAGCGCGCCATCGGCGGTGACCGCCAGCAACGTCAGCCCATCGCCGGGTTTGACGTTCATCGAGCGCGCCAGGCCGGCTCCGACGATGACCTCGCTCTCGCTGCCCTGGAGGTTGAACCAGCGCCCTTTGAGGATGTCCGGGACGAAGTGCATCTTCCGTTCCGCCGCGGGCACGACCGCCGTCCCCATGTAGGTGCCGGATTTCTGGCCGTTCGAAACCATGCCGTAGAACTCGATGCGTGGAGCGACGCCGGTGACGTGCGGCGTGGCCTGGGCGATCTTGCGGACATTCTCGAAGCCGACCAGCCCGTTTTCGAGCACGCGCGTCTCGTCGTGGTCGAAGTACCGAGCGTTGAAGATCTGCAGGTGGCCCACGCCGTTGCGGATGGTGGTCTCGCGGAATCCCCAGAAGATGTAGGAGAAGTAGCCGCCCGCGAGCAGCAGAGCCGAAACGCCGCCGGCGACAACCAGCAGCATCATCAGCGTGCGGCGCCGGCTGCGGAAGATGTTCCTAAAGGCGAGCGAAAGAAAGGTTCTCATTGCCGGTCTCCTTGGTGCTGTCGGTGACGATGCGGCCGTCGCAGAGGCGGATCACGCGGTCGGCGTGGTCCAGAAGCCTCTGATCGTGCGTGGCGAACAAGAAGGTCACGCCTAACTGGCGGTTGAGCGCTCGCATCAGGTCGATCAGTTGCGTGGCGTTGTTGGTGTCGAGATTGGCGGTGGGCTCGTCGGCGAGCACCAGCGCGGGGCGGTGGACGATGGCGCGGGCCACGGCCACCCGCTGCCGTTCGCCTCCCGAGAGCAGATCGGGACGATGGCCGGCGCGAGCGCCAAGGCCGACGCTTTCGAGAGCCTCCCGCGTGCGCGCGCGCCGCTCCGGCCCGGCCACGCGCTGGAGCAGCAGCGGGTACTCCACGTTCTCGAAGGCCGTGAAGACCGGAATGAGGTTGAAGGTCTGGAACACGAAGCCGATCTTGCGGCGGCGCAATTCGGAGAGCTGGGCGGGACTGAGCCGGCGCGTTTCGACCTCGTCGATGCGTATGGAGCCGCTGGTGGGCTGATCGATACAACCGATCAGGTTGAGCAGCGTCGACTTGCCGCTGCCGCTCGGGCCGGCGGCGGCCACGAACTCGCCGGCATCCAGGCTGAGCGAGATGCCGTCAAGCGCGCTGACGAACTGGTGGTCCATCGGAAACCGCCGGCTCACATTCTCGAGTGCAACCATTTGGAACTCCCTTCAATGCGAGAGTAAGGCCGGCAGGGCGGGGGAGGGTTCGGAATCGGACGAAGGGCAGGATTGGCGGATCGGGGGCGTAAAACCGGGGACGGTGGGGCAGGCAGTCGTGCCTGCCGCCTCGGCACTCGTGTCAAGGCTTGTCTTGGGTTTGGGCTCGGTTTACCCGGCGTCCTTGACCACGAAGATGATGTCGGCGATGGCATCCCACGGGATGCAGTGGGTGTACTCCGTCATACCGAGGCTCTTATGGAGGACCAGGAAATCGGGGTCCGAGGCGTCCAGATCCAACTCGTGTCCGCCACGGGTGGCCACGTCCTGGCGGTCCATGGAGGGAGGCGGCGTCGGCGCGTCACCGTTCCCGAGGACGACCCAGACATAGCCGCCGCTCTTGGGCCTGTAAACAGGTTCCGGCTTCCCAGGAACCTCGAAGGCGTCCATGTTGGCGGCGATCATTTTCTCCCAAGTGGATCGCATTGGCCATCGACCTCCCGGTTATGGGCGTGGATCTGCAGCAATTCATTATCCTCGAAAACCGTGCGGGATCCTCGAAAACCGTGCGGGATCCTCGAAAACCGTGCGGGATCCTCGAAAACCGTGCGGGGTCCTCGAAAACCGTGCGGGGTCCCCGAAAACCGTGCGGGGTCCCCGAAAACCGTGCGGGGGGGGTGCACGAAAAGAGGCTGGCGCGGCGTTTTCGGCGCTAGAACAGGAGCCGGCCGCTCTGCCACGCCAGAAACGCAAAAGTAAGGGCGAGGACGGTGAGGATGCCTGCAACAACGCGATTGTCCAGGCGGTACAGACGGCTGGAGTTAGGGGCCCCTGCCGGCCTCTTGGCGCGCCACGCCAGGAAAGCCAGGATGAGGCAACCCAGCGACAGGACGGCCATCGAAACTCCTTGCCCCGTCAACTCGCCATCGAATCAACCCGCCATCGACACGGAGCAACGATATTCTAGCGCATTCTCCACGATCCGCTGCATCAGGCGGGGCTCGAAGGGCGCGGCGCAATAGTCGCACGCTCCGGCATCCATCGCATCGAGCCAATCGCCGGTCTCTGGCAAACGGCTCGCCACGATCACCGGGGTGGTGTGCCCGTGGTGGCGCAGGTCTTGGAGGATCGTTTGGTACTGCTCCCGGCCGGTCCCGCAGAAGACGAGATCCGCACCCACGCGTCCGATGGTTGTCAGGCAGTCTGCGGCGGACGTAAACGCTTCTGCGAGAACGCTGTGCCGCAGGTCCCGGAGAGACCGTCCGAGTTCGCTAGCCAGCAGCTCGTCCAGACCGACTATCAGAATGTTTGCCCGCAAATGACCTCCGTTCTGGCTTGGTTCCACGACGCATCTCCAGCCTACGCGGCCGGTGTTGCTCCGTGATGACATATCGGCGAAGAAACGTTTTTTCTTTAACCCAAACCCGGCCCAACACCTTTCAACGGCCTCTTAATCCTCCTGTAACGCTACTGCAACAGACCTCGGATAACCTTGTGTTGAATCAGTTCGATCGGAGAGGCATTGCTATGAAGAAAGTAGCGGTGATTGAGGATGATACCGACCTCCTCACGCTGCTGAAATACAACCTGGAGCGGGAACCGTTCCGGGTGGTTACCGCCAGCAAGGGCGACGGCGCGGTGGAATGGTGCCTGCGCGAACGGCCCGACCTTATCCTGCTCGATATCATGCTACCGGACTGCGACGGGCTTCAGATCTGCAAGCTCCTCCGCCAGCACCGGCAACTGGCTGCTACGCCGATCGTCTTTCTTACCGCGAAGGCCTCCGAGACCGACCGCGTTGTGGGTCTCGAGGTGGGCGCCAACGACTACATCGTGAAGCCCTTCTTCATGGGCGAGGTGCTGGCGCGCATCCGGGTTCAATTGAGGCCGCGTAACGAAATGCCGGTGGCTCTCAAGGCGGGCGGAATCGAGCTCGATCCCGTAGCCTGTAAGGCGCGCCGCAATGCCAACGATCTGGACCTCACCGCCACCGAATTTCGCCTGCTCGAGGTTCTCATGGCCCGTCCCGGCGTCGTCTTCGCCCGGAGCCAACTGCTGGACGCGGTATGGGGCTACGACCGCGCCGTCAACGAACGCGCCGTGGACGTCTACATTCTGCGCCTGCGCCAGAAGATCGAGGACGATCCCGCGGACCCCCAACTGATCCGTTCCGTGCGGGGGTTCGGATACAGCTTTCAGGCCGAGGCCACGGTCAGCGCGTGAGGGCAGGAGGAGTCAGGAGACAGGGGTCAGGAGTCAGGAGGGGGACTTGCGGTCCACGGCGAGAGGTGAAAGGGCCGAAAGGCGCTTGGGACAGCGGAGCCAGTCACCGTTTTCAGCGGACCTCTCCTGACTCCTGTCTCCTGTAGAATCCTCAGTATGAAGGCCGTTCCGTTCCTGCTCCTGTTTTGGGCGGCGTCCGCCTGGGCGCAGCCGTCGCGCGCCGCCGACGAATTCCAGACCTCGGCCGGCGTCGTAAAGATCACCCCCATACACCATGCCAGCCTGATGATTCAAGGCGGCGGCGTGGTCATTCACGTCGACCCTTTCCATGAGGGCGACTACACCGGCCTGCCCATGGCCGACCTGGTGCTGATCACTCACGATCACTTCGACCACATGGACGCCAAGGCGCTGGCGCTGGTGCGCAACTCGAAGACGGTGGTGATGGCACCGGCCGCGGTGGCCGCATCCATCACCGGCGTGACCGTCCTGGCGAACGGCGACGCGCGGGATTTCGGCGCGTGGAAGATCGAGGCCGTGCCCGCCTACAACCTGGTGCGCGGGCCGGCGGCGGGCCAGTTGTTCCATCCCAAGGGCCGCGGCAACGGCTACGTGCTCACGTATGGTGGCAAGCGCTTCTACTTTTCAGGCGACACCGAGGGCGTCCCGGAGATGCGCGCGCTGAAGAACATCGACGTGGCCTACGTGTGTATGAACCTGCCCTACACCATGCCACCCGAGGAGGCCGCCGCGGCGGTGCGCGCGTTCAAACCGCATGTGGTGATTCCTTACCACTACCGCAATTCCGATCTGGGCGTGTTCGAGAGGGCGCTGGACGGGTCGGGCGTCGAGGTTCGCATCCGCGACTTCTATCGCTGAGGGCGCAGCCGGATCGTTCCGCTGTAGCCCCTCTCTTTGAATATCAGCTCGATGATGCCGGTCCGGCCGGCGCGCTGGTTCCCTATCTCGGCGCCGAGCGAGTACCGGCCTTGCGGTTTCAGACCCACCAGGAAGATGAGGCTCGCCTCGTTCTCGATGGTGACGGAGGTTGCATTCCCGACGACTGCAACCAGGCCGTGATCGAAGTCGAGCAGCTTTGGAGACGCCAAGTCGATCGATTGCAGTTTGCCGCCCGAGAAGACCTGAAGCTTTCCGCCGAAGAAGCCGGCCCAGCGCGCGTCATCGTCCCAACTGGAGCGGATGAAAAGCTGCCCGAGCACGTTGTCGTGGACCGCTGGCGGCGCGTGGTAGTAGCTCAGGCCCGGCTGGTACGGATTGGCCCACAGAAACTCGTAGGGAGCGCCGAAGGAACCGTGCATGGAAAAGAGGTCGTGCAGCAGCCAGCCCTGCAAATACTGGTAGCCGAGTGAGGTGGTGTCATACGCGGCCATGGCGAAATCGGCCGCGCGCGCGCACTCGGCCGCGTGCAGATCGAACTCGCCGCTCACGCTGGCCGGCACACGGTACTCGTTCTCCGGCGCCTGGTAGGGCGCGGGATAGTAGCTCAGCAGTTCCACCGCGGGCAGCCGGCTGAAGTACTCGCGCGCGGACTCGCGCAGATCGATGCCCAGGTTGTCGCGCACGGCGTGCAGCAGTTCGAACAGCGCGTAGTGGCTGGCGCGCGGGAGAACGTCGTCCCCGTTGGCAAGCGCCGGTATCACGGTCCGGCCCCACCAGACTTCGACGATCCGGCGCAGTTCGCGCTCCGAGACCTCGGGCGTGGTGCCCGCCAGCGCGATGGCCGCGAACGTGCGGGAGCGCGCCTCCTCGACCCCGGCGGCAGCGGGGCGCGCGAGGGCTTGTTGCAGTTTGGCCGCCAGCGCCGCGGATTCCTGCTCCATGAGAGCGCTCTGGCACCAGTCGAAAACAAGCGCGAACTGGCGCAGATCGGCCCCCTCGCCCAGCGCCCAGGCAATCGCGCGCCGAGCTGCCTCTTGGTCTCCAGATATCTGAAAATAAAGCGCATCCGCGAAGGCGCGCTCAGGCATCGCGGCCTTGCCGGCGATCAGCGACTCGAACTGCCGCCAGCGCGGAGACTGGCGCTCCCGCTCGCGTTTCAGCAGCCGCAGACGGGCCGGCGTCAACAGGAGAGAGGGATGCTGGCCGGGCGTCTGGAAGTCGGCAGACTGCGCGGCCGCTCCGGCGACAGCGCCGAGCACTGCCAGACACTGGCTCAGGGCCAGACACAGGCTCAGGATCTTGCTCCGCATTCGGTTTGACGGGCCCGGGGCGCCGCGGCATCGCCGGGCACAAGGTTATGGTACTCCGGGACCTGCAAATCATTTTCACACGCTCAACCCATTCCCGTAGCGCCCGCTCTTATGCTATAAATGGTGACGAATTGGTGAAAGCAGCTCTTTGAAACCTGCCCTCTGCTGCAACAGGCAAGAAGCTGTGAGCGGGCGTTGGAGTTGAGACAACGTGCTTGCGGGAGCCGGTGTTCATAATGACTAGCCCCTCTCCTTCCGACTGCAGGTTGCAACAGAGGGTCTTTTTAGCAGGCTTGGCCTATTACTTAGTGGGTTCGTTTATCGCCTGAGGCGATGCGTCCGGGCAGACGTGGCTGCAGTTGGAAGCTCCAGACGGTCCGGGCGCCGCGGCCCAGCCAAATTGCAAGGCGAACCGCATCGGGATCTCCGATGCGGTTTTTTCTTGCTACCAGGACAAAGTTCCGGTCCGCGGTTCCTCGTCGGTCGCAGGCAGGTACAGAGTCTTGCAGCGCTCGCAGCGATAGATCTCGGCATCGGCGCCGAACTGCTTCCCGATCTCGTCGCCGAAGAAATACCAGCGCTTGAGATGACCGGCGCAGAGCTTGCCCTTCTCGTCCTTCTCATTGCAGGCGCGCATCCTGGGGATGCGGCGTTTCACTTTGATGCCGTCGCCGAGGGTCGCGACGAGTTCGGCGACGGGAACTGGTTTGTCGGATGCGGCGTATTTGGGATTGGCCATGGCGGGCTGCGAACACAAGTATACCAACGCGCTCGTCGCTCGTCGCTTGTCGCCCGTCGCAACGAACGGGGGGTGCGTGGGCTTCGCCGCCGGGAGTCGTCACGGGGCGACGCAGGGCGCATGCCGACGCGCTCGTGGCTCGTGGCTCGTTGCCCGTTGATCGGCCTGCGGAGCTCGTGCGCTTCGCGATGGGGATTCGTTGCGGTGCGGAGCCCACGCATGCCGCAAAGGATCGACGAGCGACGTGCGACGAGCGTTTTCTCTACACTGAAATCAGCGGGGTCCCGTTGATCGATCTGCACACTCACACCGACGAATCCGACGGAACCTCGGCCCCGCGCGAACTCGTGCGCGCCGCGGTGGCGTTGGGTCTCGAGGCCCTCGGCATCACCGACCACGACACCTTCGCCGGTTACGACGCGGCTGCTCCGCTGGCGCGCGACGCGGGCCTGGACCTGGTGTGCGGCATCGAGTTGAGCACCAAGCGGCACCGTGCCGTGGGCGCGCGCGGCCGCTCCATCCACCTGCTGGGCTACTTCCTCAACGAACCGCCGCCGGAGGAGTTCCGCGCCTGGTTGGACGGGATCCGGGTCGCGCGGCGCGACCGCAACCGGCGGCTGGCCGAGCGCCTGCAATCCCTGGGCCTGGACGTCACGATCGAGGAAGTGGAACGCCTGGGACGCTCCCAGGCCGGGCGGCCCCACTTTGCGCGCGTGATGGTGGAGAAGGGCTACGTCGCGAGCATCCCGGAGGCGTTCGAGCAGTACCTGGACGAATCGGCGAAAGGGTACGTAGAGCGCGACGAGCCGGAGCTGGAAGCGGGGATCCGCAAGCTATGCGAAGCCGGAGCGCTGGCCTCGCTCGCGCACCCGGTCCGCCTGAGCCGCCGCAATCCCGCGGCGTTCGAGAAGGATCTCGCCGAAATGTGCGCGATGGGACTGGGCGGCATCGAGGTGTACCACAGCGACCACCTGCAGACGGACACGGCTTTCTTCCGCTCGCTGGCGCGCCGCTACCGCCTGGCCGTGACCGGAGGCACCGACTTTCACGGCGACAACAAGCCCGGCCTCGCCCTCGGCACCGGCTACGGAAATGTGGCGGTGCCGCGCGAGGTGCTCGAGGCGCTGCGGGACGGATAGCCGTGGGGCTGAGGCCCGCCCTCCGGTGGTTTGCGCGGCGTGGCATCCTGGACTGGTGAAACGAATCGTGGCTCTGATCCTGACAACCGCGGCGAGCCTCGCCGCACAGCCGTACACGAGAGGCGTGGGCGTGTATCCCGGAAACCCGAAGGACTACTTCGGCCCCGTGATGCGGGTGGATGCGGAGGGCTATCGCAACCTCGCGTTGCACCGGCCGGCGTATCACTCCAGCAGTTACGACTACAACCTCACCGCCCAACTGGTCACGGACGGGATCAAGGACACACGCATGCCGCGGTGGGTGGCCACGGTGACGAACCAGCAGCGCACGCTCAGTAAGAACGAGCGCGAGCGCCCGCTCGACCGCAACCCGCTCACGGTGGTGGAACTGAAGGGAAAGGGCGGCTGGGTCCAGATCGAATTGGGAGGCGGAGAAGACGCGCCCGAAGTGGACCGCGTGGACGTGCACGCGTTCGTGCAGGGCTCCGCGCAGACGGGCTGGAAATGCGTCCTCTCCGGCTCGGACGATGGCGCGGCGTGGAAGGAATTGGGCCGCGCGACGGGCACGGACCGCCCGTCAAACCCGTTCAAAACCTCGATCGCGTTTGCCGCGCCGTCGCGCAGCCGCTTCTACCGCCTCGAGGTTGAGGCCGCGGGGGCGTTTGTCTGGCGCATCGGCGAACTGGCGCTCTTCGACAAGAACCGGCAGCTCGAAATCGGCGGGCCGTACGATTTCACCAGCGCGTGGATGAGCGAGGGCTCGGGCGAGGAATGGGTCTACGTGGATCTGGGAGCGCCCTGCGAGTTCGATCGCGTGGCGCTGTATTGGATCCGGCGCGCGGCCGAGGGCGTAGTCGAGGTGTCGGACGACGCGGCGAGCTGGCGCGCGCTTCAGCCGCTCCCGGCCAACACGGGGATGGTCGACGATCTGAAGCTGGCGCAGCCGGCCAAGGCGAGGTACGTGCGCGTTCGGATGACGCGGCCCGCAACGCCCGGGGTTTACATCCTGAGCGAGATGGAGGTATGGGGTCGCGGCGGTCCGATTGCCGAGCCGGCCCCCGCAGCGGCGATCGGAGCCGACGGACGCCTGGACCTGGCCGGCGGCGCGTGGAGGCTCCAGCGCGATTCGCTCGTAGCGGCGGACGGCGCGGCGCTCTCGAAGCCGGGCTTCAACGACCGCGACTGGGTCGTGGCCACGGTTCCGGGCACCGAGCTGGTGAGCTATCTCAACGCCGGCGCGATTCCCGATCCGAACTACGGCGATAACCAGAACATGATCTCCGACTCGTTCTTTTACGCCGATTTCTGGTATCGCGACGAGTTTGTCGCGCCTGCCGCCAAGGCGGGCAGCCGGGCGTGGCTGAACTTCGACGGCATCAACTGGAAGGCGGAGGTCTACCTGAACGGGGAGAAGATCGGGCGCATCGAGGGCGGATTCATGCGCGGGCGCTTCGACGTCACAGGCCGCCTGAAGCCCGGTGAGCGGAACGCGCTGGCCGTGCGCGTCGTGAAAAACGCGACGCCGGGAAGCGTGCGGGAGAAGACCTGGGAGAGTCCCGACAAGAATGGCGGCGCGCTCGGAGCGGACAACCCGACCTACCACGCCACGGTGGGCTGGGACTGGATCCCGGTGATCCGCGGGCGCGACGACGGCATCTGGAAAGACGTGTACCTGACTACCAGCGGCCCGGTGACGATCGACAATCCGTTCGTCACCACGACGCTGCCGCTGCCCGACACATCGAAGGCGGACATCCATGTAGAGGCGACGCTGAGCAACCACGAAGACAAGCCGGCCTCCGGCGTCCTGCGCGGGCGTTTCGGCGATACGGCTTTCGAGGTGCCGGTGACGCTGGCGCCGTCTGAAGCGAAGATCGTCAAGACGACGCTGCACCTGGAGAATCCGAAGTTGTGGTGGCCAGCCGGTTACGGGGATCCCAACCTCTATCCAGTCGAGATGAAGTTCGAAACGGCGGACCAGGCCGTGTCGGACGCGAAGCGGTTCGAGGCCGGTGTGCGGCAGTTCACATACAGCGAGGAAGGCGGCGCGCTGCGCATCTGGATCAACGGGCGGCGCTTCATCGCGCGAGGCGGGAACTGGGGCTTCCCGGAGTCGATGCTGCTCTATCGCGGCCGCGAGTACGACGTGGCGGTGGGCTACCACGCCGATATGCATTTCACGATGATCCGCAACTGGGTGGGCCAGACCGGGGATGACGAATTCTACGAGGCCTGCGACCGCCACGGCATCGTGGTGTGGCAGGATTTCTGGCTGGCGAATCCGGCCGACGGCCCGGACCCCGACGACAACGACCTGTTTCTGCGCAACGTGCGGGACTACGTGCTGCGCGTGCGCAACCACGCTTCGATGGGATTGTACTGCGGGCGCAACGAAGGCTATCCGCCCAAACCGATCGACGAAGGGATCCGGAAGACGCTGGCCGAGTTGCACCCGGACCTGCACTACATCCCCAGCTCGGCCGATGACACGGTCGAAGGACACGGGCCGTATTGGGTGATGCCCACGCGGTTCTACTTTACGCAGCGGGCGACCCCGAAGCTCCACAGCGAGCTGGGCATGCCCAACATCATGTCGCTCGACAGCGTTCGGCAGACCATGCCGGAAGCGGCCCTGTGGCCGCAGGGGCGCATGTGGGGCCTGCACGATTTCTGCCTGGGCGGCGCCCAGCGTGCCGCCGCGTTCCGCGACGTGATCGACAACGGATACGGCGGCGCGGCGAATGCGGAGGAGTGGCTGACGCTGGCCCAGTTCGTCAATTACGAAGGCTATCGCGCTATGTTCGAGGCGCAGAGCCGCAACCGCATGGGCCTGCTCATCTGGATGAGCCACCCCGCGTGGCCCACGTTCGTGTGGCAGACCTACGACTATTTCTTCGAGCCGACCGCGGCGTATTTCGGCGCCAAGAAGGCGTCCGAGCCGCTGCACATCCAGTGGAACATCGCCACCGACAGCGTCGAGGTGGTGAATTACAGCGGCGGGAGCGCGAAGGGGCTGACCGCGCGGGCCGAGATCCGGAACATGGACGGCGCGCTCAAGTGGGAGAAGGAAGTGCCGGTCGATAGCGCCGAGGACAGCGACGTGGCGGCGATCAAAATGGAGTACCCGGAGGGCCTCACGCCGGTCCATTTCATCCGGCTGAGGCTCACGCGCGGGGGCCAGACGGTGTCGGAGAACTTTTACTGGCGCGGGCTGAAAGAGGGCGACTACCGCGGCATCCGCCAGCTTCCCAAGGTGAAGATCGAGGCCGCGACGCGCGTCGAACGGCACGGTGGCAGCTGGCGACTGACCACCGATCTGCACAACGTTTCGGCGCAGCCGGCGCTGATGGTGAAGCTGAAGGTGGTGCGCGCCGGCAGCGGCGACCGCATCCTGCCCGCGCTCTACTCGGACAACTATGTCAGCCTGATGCCCGGCGAGCGGCGCAGCATCGGGATCGAGCTCGAGGACGCCGACACGCGAGGTGAGACTCCGCGAGTCACGGTGGACGGCTTCAACGTCGGTGAGGTGGCGGAGAAGTAGTTTTCGTGGCGCCCAATGCCACTGCGTTATCCCGGATGCGGACAGCCGGAGTGGGGCAGCTCTCCAGAGCTGCGCCGGCGGGTCTGGAGAGGGACTTGCGAAACTCAGTTCGTCGCATCCGCGGCGAGAGGTGAAAGGGCTGAAAAGCGGCGACAGGCACCGCTGTCCACGCGCGCTCGAGATCTATCCCGTCGAGTAGGCGGACATGTCGCTTGGGACAACGGAGCCAGGAGTCACCGTTTTTCAGCGGAGTCTTAGGACTGGAGTCCTGGCCCGCGGTTTCTGCCGCCTCGTGCTAGTACTCCGCCCTACATAGTTGGTCTTGATTTTCCGTCCTGGCGGTAGTGTAATAGGCGGCTGGAGGTCTTTCGGGTCATGCGCGCCTTCATCCTCTGTGTAGTAATTCTGACCGGAGTTCTGGCTGTGTCTCTACAGGGCGAGCAGCCGCTCGACAATCAGGCCATCATCAAGTTGCACATCGCCGGACTGAGCGACGACACGATTCTCCACCTACTTAACACGGAGCCTGGAAAATACTCCACCGGCGTGAACGACGTGATCGCCCTCAAGCAGGCGGGCATTTCCGAGAAGATCATCAAGGCCCTGGCGAGCAAGGCCAACCCGGCGCCGGCGCCGACGCCAAGGCCGGTGGTCGGGCCCGCATCCATTCCCGCCACGCCAGCGGCTGCCGCGGCAGCTCCGCAGTCCGCAGCGCCTGCGGCGACAGCTCCGCAGCCGGCGGCGCCGGTGGTGCCAGCTCCGCAGGTGGCGCCTCCGCAGCAGCCGACTCCCACAGGGGGAGCGCCGCAGGGCGCGGGTTCCGGCAGCGCGGTGGGGCTCAGCGCCGTTTATTACGCAAAGGAACACCAGTGGGTGCTGCTGGCTGGCGAAACCGTGAACTGGAAGTACGGAGCCGGGAAGTTCCGGGTGATCGCTTCGGCCGGGATGGCCAAACGCGACATAGATGGCGTCCTCAACGGACTCAGCAGCACGACGGCCTTGAAGGCGCCGCCGCATTTTCTGCTGTACGCTACGCAGAACGTCGCCGTCACGCAGTACTACTTCGTTCACGTGCGGCCTCACGACGGCACGCGGGAGTTCCTGGCCCCGAGGCAGGACGACTTCGATTTCAAGGCCATGCGCGACACGATCCCTTTCGAAAGCAAAGAGGTCGAAAGCCACTGGTACCTCATCACCCTGCCTGCCATGGAGCCCGGCGAATACGGCATCGTTCCGCCGGAAGTCGCCGCCGCGAGCCACACCCCGGACGAACCCGCCAAGATGTACACGTTCCGGATCGTGCCGTAGGCCCGCGGCCGCCCCGGCGGATCAGGGTAATCGGACCTTGCTTTCTCATGCAAGGAGTAGTTTAATAGGCCCCTGGAGGCGTTCGTCCATGCTCATTCTCCGCGCGGCGGCCCTGTTTGCGGTTCTGGCGGCTGGTCTGATGGCACAGCAGCAGCTCGACAACGAATCGATCATCAAGTTGCACAAAGCCGGCCTCGGCGACGACATGATCGTCAACATGGTGAACACGCAACCGGGACAGTACACGGTCGGAGCGGATGACGTCGTCGCTCTCAAGCAGGCCGGGATCTCCGAGAAAGTCATGTCGGCGATGATGAGCAAGGGCAGCGCGCCGGCGGCTTCGCAATCCGCGGCTCCGGCTGGCGCCTATCCGAACGAAATCGGCATCTACTACAAGAAGGGCGAGCAATGGGAAGAGGTCCAGCCGGAAGTGGTCAACTGGAAGACCGGCGGGGTTCTCAAGAGCATTGCTACGGTCGGGGTGGTCAAAGGAGACGTCAACGGCCGGATTAACGGTCCGAGCAGCAGGAACAGTGTCCGGACGCCGCTCGAGTTCCTGATCTACGCTCCCGAAGGCGTGGCCTTCACGGAATACCAGTTGCTGCGCCTGCGACCGCAAAAGGACGGGCGCGAGTTCCGCACGGTGACAGGCGGCGTTCTGCACGTCTCCGGGGGCGCGACGCGCGACCTGGTGCCGTTCGAGGGCAAGAAGGCCATGAGCCGCACGTTTCTGATCACTCTGCCGAATCTTGGCGCCGGCGAGTACGGGTTCCTCTCGCCCGGTTCCGCCATGAGCAGCAGCGCGTCGGCCCAGCTGGGGAAGATGTACACGTTCCACCTGCTCGAGTAGGCTGGGTGGGGCGGACCCCCTGGTCCGCGAGGGTCCCCCCGGACCCGCAGTGTCGCTCACGGGATTAAGCGCGGGCTGACAAGGGTGTCGGCCGCGGACCAGGGGGTCCGCCCCATAAGCGCTAACTTAAGACTTGCTGTTTTGCCCGTTTGGGCCTATGCTTGGGCTATGGAAAACGCGGCCGAGGAGAACTGGCAAGTCCTTTTGTCCCTGTTTCCGAGTGGATGGCGCGAGGAGGCTGTCCGGACGGGCGCCGTAGAGCGACTGCGCGGATTTTCCTCCCCGGAGGCCTTGCTGCGTGTCTTGCTACTGCACGTCGCGCGCGGCTTCTCATTGCGGGAGACCGTGGTTCAGGCAAAGTTAGCGCAGCTTGCCGATATCTCTGACGTGGCGCTCCTGAAGCGCCTCCGCAAGAGCGAAGACTGGCTGCGGTCATTGTGCGTCAGTCTGTTGCAGGAGAACGGTTGTTTGCTCCGGCAGGAGGCGGCCGCAGTTGCCTTCCGGATCGTCGATGGCACCGTCATCAAAGAACCCGGCAAGACGGGAAGCCAGTGGCGGATTCTGTACAGCCTGCGGTTGCCAACGCTGGAGTGTGACTTTTTCGATATGACCGCGACGGAAGGATCGGGCACGGGTGAGTCATTCCGGCGCCTGCCCGTTCGGCCGGGTGACCTGATTCTGGGCGATGCGGGCTACTGGTCCGCCGCGGGTATCGAATTCGTCCGCCAGCAGGGCGCCGATGTTTTGGTGCGCGTGAATCCCCATGGCTTTGTCGCCTTCGGGCCTCAGGGGCGACGCGTCGGTCTGTTAAGTCGGGTCCGAACCCTATCCCAGCCGGGCCAAATCGGTGAGTGGGCAGTTGCTTTGCAGGGGCAAGAAGGCCCCATCCCTGGACGCGTCTGCGCCATTCGTAAGAGCGAACTTGCCATCCAGCAGGCCCACCGCCGCCTGGAGCGCAAAGCGAGCAAGAAGCAAATCCGACTGAAACCGGAGACACTGGAATTCGCGAAACACGTCATTGTGTTCACGACCCAGCCGACCGCGCCAGCCAGCGAAATCCTGGAGTGGTATCGCCTGCGCTGGCAAATCGAGCTCGTTTTCAAGCGTCTGAAGACGCTGGCTCAACTCGGCCACCTTCCCAAGCACGACCAGCGCAGTTCCCGCGCCTGGCTGTACGGCAAGCTCTACGTGGCGCTTCTGACGCAGAAGCTGATCCGGGTTGGTCGCGATATTTCCCCCTGGGGGTACTCGGCGCAGCGTCCGTCGACCGCCCAGTCGTTGGCGTGAGTTCAGCTTTGCCCTCCACCAGATCCAAGATGCCATCCAGCCAGAACTTCGCTTGAAGAACCTGATCCTTCATTGGCCAGAGATCGCACGGGCTCTCGCGGAACGATCACGGAACCGCCCGCCTCAGTTCTTAAGTTAGCGCTTATGGGGGTCCGCCCCACGGCCCTACTTGGTCGGCTTGTCCCCGCCCGGGGCCGGCTTCACGCCGAATTCGACCTCGAGCTGGTTTACCACCTGCTTGACGCCCTGGACCTTCCGCGTGATGCGCTCGGCCTTGGCCTTCTGGCTCTCCTCGCGCACCTTGCCCTTCAAGGTGACCACTCCGTTCTGCACGTCGACGTCGAGCCCGCCGCCCTTCACGTCGCGGTCCAAGGCCAGACGCTCTTTGACCTTGTCGTGAATCTCATCGTCGGTCAGCGGCTTCTGTACGGATGCGGCAGCGGCAACCGTCATCAGGAACCCCACCACGGTGACAATCGAGAGTAGGCGCATGGAATTATTCCTATTCTAGTCGCTTTTGCCCGCCATGGAATGCCAGTCGAGCTGCTCGAGAAACGCCGGGTCTTCGCGCCAGCGGGGCTGCACTTTGACGAACAGCGCCAGGAAGATCTTGCGGCCGAACATGACCTCCATCTCGTGGCGGGCCTGCGTTCCGATCCGCTTCAGCGCCGAACCTTTCGCGCCGATGAGGATGCCCTTCTGGCCTTCCCGCTCCACGTAGATCGTGGCCGAGATCCGGGTCAGGCGCTCGGTCTCGTCCCAGGAATCCACCAGGACCGCCACCGAGTGCGGAACCTCCTCGCTGGTGTGGGACAGGATCTTCTCGCGAACCAGTTCCGCCGCGAGAAACCGCTCGGGCTGGTCGGTGAGGTAGTCCTCGGGGAAGTACGCGGGGCCCTCGGGAAGGCGTGCCAGAACGGCCGCGCGCAGCTCGTCCAGGCCGGTGCGCCTCAGGGCCGAGATGGGAAAGTAGTCGGCGAAATCGTGAACCGCCTTGTAGCGTTCGATGAGCGGCAGCAGTTGCGCCTTGTCCTTGACCCGGTCCACCTTGTTCACCACCAGGAACACCGGCGCCCTGGTCTTGGCGATCAGCCGCACGGCATCCTCGTCGGCCTCGCCGAAAGGCCGCGAGGCGTCGGTCAGGAATAGCAGCAGGTCGCGCTCGTCGAGCGCCGCACGGATGCTGTCCATCATGCGGCGATTCAGCAGCGTGTCGGGCGCGTGGATGCCGGGCGTATCGAGGAACACCGCCTGGGCGTCGGGAAGCGTGAGGACGCCCTGCACCAGCGCACGGGTGGTCTGCGGCTTAGCGGTCACGATGGCGAGCTTGCTGCCCACCAGCGCGTTCAGCAGGGTGGACTTCCCCGAGTTCGGGCGGCCCAGGATGGAAACGAATCCCGAGACGTGTCCCGGAGCCGTGTCAGGCATGGTTGGTCTGTTCCTCCACTTTCGAAACGCGCACCTGCTCGACGCGCAGGTCGTTGCTCTTGAGCACCTCGATCCGGATGCCCTCACGCTCGACGAACTCGCCGGGACGCGGCACGTGCCCCAGCCACTCGCTGACCAGGCCGCCGGCGGTGGTCGATTCCGGCCGGTCCGCGGGACGGAAGTCGAGTATTTCCTCGAGCCGGTCGAGGCTGAAGTTGCCGGATACGACGTAGCGGCCGTCGGGGTCCTCGACGACATCCTCCACCGGCTCGTGCTCGTCCTGAATCTCGCCGAAGACTTCCTCGACCAGGTCTTCCAGGGTCACGAGGCCGGCGGTGTTGCCGTACTCGTCCACCACGATCGCCATGTGCGCGCGGTCCAGCTGCATTTCCTTGATGAGGTCGTTGACCGGCTTGGTCTCCGGCACGAAGCGTATGGGACGCAGCAGTTCGCGCACGGTGCGCCCCTGGCGTTCGTCCTCGTCCAGCTCGAACATGTCGCGGACGTGGACGAAACCGATGATGCGGTCGATGCCGTCCTCGTAGACCGGGATGCGCGAGTACTGCTCGGTGATCACAAGCTGGCGGAGGTTCTCGAGGGACTGGTCCGCCGCGACGGCGACGATGTTCGGCCGGGGCGTCATCACCTCGCGCACCGTCTTGTCGCCGAACTCCACCACCGATTGGATCAGCTCGCGGTCGCTCTCCTCGATCAGGCCTTCTTCGGTTCCCGCGGTGATCAGGGCTTCGATATTCTCGGCGGGGGTGGCCGCTTCCTTTTCCTCCGGCTCGCCGTTGGTGAGTTCGGTCAGCGACTGGAAGAAGGCCGAGACCGCAACCAGCGGGCGCATCAGGAAGGCGACGGCGCGCAGCAAGGGGGCGAACACGCCCAGCCAGCGTCCGCTGCTCCGGCGGTACAGCACGTGCGGGACGATGTAGGTGGCCGCCAGCATGGTGACCCACGCCAGCAGGCAGGATTCAATCACGCTCCGCAGCGTTCCCGGGGCGTTGTGCAGCAGCAGGATCACCACGCCCAACAGCACCAGCAGCGTGTGCTTCACCAGCGAGAAGGTGAGAACGCCGTGGTCGGTATCGACGCCGATGCGCGCCTGGAGTTTTTCCTTGAAGTACTCGAGGGCGGGCCGTTCGTGCGGACGCAGGCGCAACGACTCCTGGTAAAGCTGCTGGACCAGCGTGACGGCGGCCAGCACTACGCCCAGCAGGGTGGCGACGGCGATAAGGATCGCGCTCACGGCCGTACCCGTTCGATCAATCCCGACGGCAGGCCCAGTTCCTGGCGATGGCGGCGTTCGGCGCGCGCCATGCGCCCCCGATCCTTCTCGTGATCCATGCCCAGCAGGTGCAGCACCCCGTGCAGCAGCAGGATCTCGACCTCGGTCTCGAGGCCGTGGCCGAGCTCGCGCGCCTGGGCGGCGGCGCGGTCGAGCGAGATTGCGAGATCTCCGAGAGGCTCGTCGCCCGTCGCTCGTCGCTCGTCGCTGGCTGGAAACGACAGCACGTCGGTCGGGTAGTCGTGCCCTAGGAACTGGCGGTTCAGGCGGTGGAGGACGGTGTCGTTGGCCAGGAGGCAGGTGAAGGTGCGGCCGCCGGTGAGCTCGCGTTCCAGGCGGGCAGCGAAGGCCTTCAGGTTGCGGCGTGCGAGGCCGGCCGGCAGGCGGCCACAGACGAATGTACTATGCGATTCGGGCATCGAGTGCGCGTCAGGCGGTAGGGGCGAGCGAGTCCTCGGATTCGGGTTCGCGCGGGCGCTCGGCTGCCGGCTCCCCGAGCTTCAGGGTAAGCTGGCGGCTGGCGCCGATGACCTCCTGCCACCGTTCGTACGCTTTGACGATCTTTTGCACCAGGGAGTGGCGCACCACATCCCGCTCATCGAAGGCCACGAAGCTGATGCCCTCGGTGCCGCGCAGGACCTCCTCGGCGTTGAGCAGGCCGCTGCGTTTGCCGAGCGGCAGGTCGATCTGGGTTACGTCGCCGTTCACAACCATCTTGGAGTTGAAGCCCTGGCGCGTCAGCACCATCTTCATCTGCTCGGAGGTGCTGTTCTGGGCCTCGTCCACGATGACGAAACTATCGTTCAAAGTGCGGCCGCGCATGAACGCGATCGGCGCGATCTCGATCACGCCGCGCTCGAGAAATTTCTCCACCTTGTCCATCTCGAGCATGTCGTAGAGCGCGTCGTAGAGCGGGCGCAGATAGGGGTCCACTTTCTCCTGGAGCGTGCCGGGCAGAAAGCCGAGGCGCTCACCCGCCTCGACGGCCGGGCGCGTCAGGATGATGCGGGCCACCCGTTTGCTCAGCAGGGCGGAGATGCCCATCGCCACCGCCAGGTACGTCTTGCCGGTGCCTGCCGGGCCGATGCCGAAGACCAGGTCGTTGCGCTCGATGGCCTCGAGATACCGCCGCTGGTTGATGGTTTTGGGAACGACGATCTTCTTTCCGAAGTTCCGCTGCCGTCCGCTCACCACCAGGCTGCGCAGGCTGACCTCGGGGTCGGCCGTCACCACGCGCAGGTAGCTGTTGAGGTCTCCGTTGGTGAACGAGGTTCCCTCTTTCACCAGTGCGACATATTCTTCGAGGATGCTGCCGGCGCGGGCGACGTCGGCCTCGGTTCCTTCGATCTCCAGGCAGTCGTCGAGCAGGGACGTGCTCACGCTCAAGCCATTTTCGAGGACCCGGATGTTCTCGTCGTTGGTGCCAAACAGGGATTCGATACCGCGGCTGATCTGGACAGAGACTTTCATTCGTTAGGTAGTTTCTTACCTCCGTGACATTGGGGCTGGGCCGAGGAAAAGGTCCGCTTTTGCCGATGGTCCCGCGATCGCGGACGCGGAGATGACATCTCTTTGGATTATACTACGCTCGTCGACTGCGCTCGCCTTCGGCTCCGAGCGGGTCGATGGTGGATGGTCGATGGTGGATGGTGGATGGATGATGCGAAGGGAGTTGCTGCGATTTAACGGATCTTTGGAACGGGATCTTGCAGGCTGCGTTGCGTCTCGATCCCGCCAATGCCGAAACGCACAACGATCTGGGCCGCGCCTTCGCACAACTGGGCAGGCTGCCGGAGGGCCTTGCGGAATTCGCGACCGCGGTGCGTTTGAAACCGGATTTCGCCGAAGCCCACAACAAACCTGGGCAGCGCTCTCGCCGAGACGCTGGGCCGGGCAGCCGATGGCAGGGCCGAATTTCAAGCTGCCCTACGCATCCGGCCCAGCCGCGACAGGTTGGCCGGTGCCTCGCTGTGACGACGGACAAGCATTCCTACGTGGTGGTGCTCGACGGCGAGGCCCGGGTGCGCTGGATGAGTTCGAGCCCCTACTCGGAGGCGGCATTCGAGCAATTGAGCGCGGCGCTCCGTGCTACGATTGCTAACAACCTCCCGAAAAAATGACCCGGACAACGACTCCCGCTACCCCCGCCCCCTCGCGCGCCGCCGAGTTTCGCGAGCAGCTTTCGAACCGCGTCCTGGTTGCCGATGGCGCCATGGGCACCATGCTCTACACCAGGGGCGTGTTCATCAACCGCTGCTACGACGAGCTGAACCTGTCCGCGCCCGCGATGGTGCGGGAGCTGCACGAAGAGTACGTCAAGGCCGGCGCCGAAATTCTCGAAACGAACACCTTCGGCGCGAATCGCATCCGGCTGGCAGGCTATGGTCTCGTCGAAAAGCTGGCGGCGATCAACCAGGCTGGGGTGCGCCTGGCGCGCGAAGCGGCTGCCGGTCAAGCCTTCGTGGCGGGATCCATCGGCCCGCTCGGCATTCGCATCGAGCCGCTGGGCCGCACCTCCTTCGCCGAAGCCCACGCCGCTTTCCTGGAGCATGCCTCGGCATTGGTGGCAGCCGGGGTCGATCTGCTGATTCTCGAAACCTTCAGCTCCATCGACGAGCTGCGCGAGGCTGTCGCAGCTGCCCGTGAAGCCGCCGGCCCGGACATGGCCATCGTGGTCCAGGTCACCATCGACGATTTCGGCAACATGCCCGACGGCACCGACACCGCGGTCTTCACCCAGAAGCTCGAGGAATGGCCGATCGATGCGATCGGGTTGAACTGCTCGGTGGGCCCCAAGGTGGCACTCGAAACCATCGAGAAGATGGCGCCCCACACGCACAAGCCGCTCACCGCGATGCCGAACGCCGGCCACCCGGCCACGGTCGAGGGCCGCAAGATCTATCTCTGCTCGCCCGAATACATGGCGCAATACGCGCGCCGCTTCATTCAGGCCGGGGTCAAGATCATCGGCGGATGCTGCGGCACCACGCCGGAGCACATCCGCCTGATCCGCTCCGAGGCTCGCTCTCTGCAGCCGGTGCGGCGCGGCCTGGCGGTCACCGTGGAAGAGCCCGCCGCACGCGCGCAGGCCATGACGGCGGTGCCGATGGCCGCGAAGTCGCAGCTGGGCGCGAAGCTCGCCGCCGGACGCTTCGTTTCCTTCGTCGAAATCCTGCCACCGCGCGGAGTGGACGCCTCCAAAGAAATCGAGGGAGCGCGCGTCTGCGCGGCGGCGGGAATAGACTGCATCAACGTCCCCGACGGTCCCCGCGCCTCCGCGCGCATGAGCGCTCAGATCACCTGCATGCTGATCCAGCAGCAGGCCGGCATCGAAGCGGTCCTGCATTTCTGCTGCCGCGACCGAAACATTCTCGGCATCCAGTCCGAGCTGCTCGGCGCGCACGCCGCCGGCATTCGCAACCTGATCTGCATCACCGGAGATCCGCCGCGCATGGGCGCCTACCCAGCCGCCACGGCCGTCTTCGACGTGGATGCCATCGGCCTCTCCAACATCGTCAACAATCTGAACCACGGCCTCGACCTGGGCGGCAACCCCGTGGGCTCCCAAACCTCCCTCGTGCTGGGCGTGGGCGCCAATCCCGGCGCCGTCAACCTGGACGAAGAGATCCGCCGCTTCGAGTGGAAGGTGCAGGCCGGCGCCGAGTATGTGGTCACCCAGCCGGTTTTCGACGTGAACCTGCTCGAGCAGTTCTGCCGCCGCATCGAGCACGTCCGCATCCCGCTCGTCGCGGGCATCTGGCCGCTCACCAGCTATCGCAACGCCGAGTTCATGGTCAACGAGCTCCGCGTGCCGGTTCCGGAAGAGTTCATGGAGCGCATGCGCCGGGCCGACACGGCCGATAAGGCCCGCCGGGAGGGCATCGCCATGGCCCAGGAGATGGTCCGGCGCGTCCGCCCCCTGGTTGCGGGCGTCCAGTTGAGCGCTCCCTTTGGCCGCTACCAGATGGCCGTAGAAGTCGCCGAGGCCATCGGACCCAAATAACTCTGGCGGGCCGGCACTCGCATCGCTTACACTGAATAACTGCCAATGGCCACCGACTTAGTTGAGATTGAGTCCGAGAAGCCGTCCCCCGAGGCACTGGACCGGGCGGCCGCCGCCATCCGCTGCGGCGCCGTGGTCGCCATCCCCACCGACGCCCTCTATTCGCTAGTTGCCGACCCCTTCAGCCTCAATGCCGTCGGCAAGGTCTTCCGGGCCAAGGGCCGGGAGCCGCACCGCTCCCTGCCGCTCCTGGTGAGCGACCTCATGATGGCCGAGGATCTGGCCAGTGAGATGCCCGCCCGCTTCCACGTCCTGGCGCGCCATTTCTGGCCGGGCCCGCTGACCATCATCGTCCCCGCCTCGGCCAACGTGCCGCTCCGGGTGACGGGGAACACCGGCCGGCTGGCTCTGCGGCAATCCCGCTCGGTGGTGGCGGCCGGATTGCTCGAGCGTCTGGGTCACCCGCTGATCGCCACCAGCGCCAACATCTCCGGCATGCCCACCTGCCGCAGCGGCATCGAGGTTTTCGGCCAGATGGACGGCCGCCTCGACCTGGTCCTCGACGGGGGCCTCTGCGCCGGCCCCGGCCCTACCACCATCGACGTTACCGAGCCGGTCTGGAAGGTCATTCGCGAAGGCGCCATCCACGAGAAGGACATCGCGGACTGCCTGGGCTGACGCGGCTTGTGCCGGCGAGTTCTACCCGAACCAATGGATTCGCCACCAGAACACATGCCACGGTTCGCGTGGGCGCCGGCAGACGAAGATGTCGGTGCGATCTCCTATGGCGCTGTTCTCGATGCCGAAGGGAATGGTGACGTGGCCGGCAAGCTCGCATGACTCGAAAACGGTTTCGAGGTCGCGGCGGAGAAAACCCGCCGCAACGACGGTCTTGGGCGCGGGATTGCCATAGCCGCGCAGCCAGTGCGAGTTCGAGCCGCTGATTACTTCGGGCAGGCCTCGACCGCGGCCGTAAAGGTTGATGGCGGCGGCCTCACCGGCATCGCCGGCCAGAATGCCAACCGGGGCGCTGTCGGCCGGGAGCGAATCGCGAGCGCGAACCACCGCGTCGGCCATCTCGGGCCAGCCGAACTCCTCGTTGAAATTGCCGTTTCTCGCGTCGGCGATTCTCCACCAGCGTGAGCCCGGCGGCGCCACAGGCAGAATCAGGAGAGCGACCACGATCCCGCCAATCACCAGACTGTTCCGAACCACCCTGCGTACTGTGCTGGCGGCGGATGGGGACAGGGTTTCCAACCATCGCTCGCCCCAAACGGCGCCCGCGGCGAGCAGCATCGGGTACGCCGGTGAAATGTAGTAGGGTCTGCCTTTGGCGAACAGAAACAGCGCCAGGGGGATCAAGTACATCCAGCCGATCATGCGGTAACGCTTTGCCTCCGGTTTGAAGAGCAGGAAATACAGCCCGGCGATCCAGATCGGCACCGTGACAGGGTTCGTCATCGCAAAGAACTGCGCGGGCAGGAAGCCATCCGTACTGCCCCGGCCGACATCGCGCGCATGAATGAATCTCAGGAAGTCCAGCGTGATGAAATGGTGCCGGACCTGCCAGATGAGATTGGGAAAAAAGATGACGATGGCAACGGCGGCGCCGTACCACAACCACCTGTTGAGGAGCCAGCGAGGCCTGGTGAGCACGATGCCGCCGGCGATGCCCGCCAGGAAGAACGCCATCGTGTACTTGGTCATCATGCCCAGGCCGACGGCGGCACCCAACGCCAGCCACCAGCGCTGGTCCCCGGACTTCAACAGACGAACGGCTACCCAGGCTGCCAGCACCCACCACAGGTAGTCGAAGGAGACATACTGGAACACGCTCCCCAAAAACACAGTGGGTCCGGCGATCGCCGCCGCCCACGCAGCCACGAGCTGGGCCGGGCGCTTGCCGCCAATTTCGCGGGCCATCAAACCGGTCAGCACCATGGCGATACCCGCAGCCAGGGCGCCAAAGAAGCGCAAGCCAATCATCGAGGGGCCAAACAGCGTGAGCGCCACTCGCGCAATGAACGGAGTGACCGGCGGATAGACCACATACCCCCAGTCAAGGAAACGAGCGTCGTCGATCGTCGCGAGCTCGTCGCGGTGGAATCCGTACTGGCCGTTGGTTGCGGTGTGCAATGCGACCACGGAAAGAGCGGACAGAACGAGGATGCCGGTATCGGTCGCGATCGTTCTCTTACAGACGGCAGCCAGCCGCATAGGCATATCGTACATTCTGTTGAGCACCATCGGAACCACCCGAATCGCGCGTAAACCACTGCTCCGAACGCGCCGCCAGGCAGACCGGGGCGGTCCTACTCGAAGATCGTTCTCAGATCCATTTCCAGCGGCGGTTCTGCGAGCTGGAGGATTTCGCCTTTGAACTCCCGGAGGCCTTCGGTCTTGGTGACGGTGTAGGCGCGCTTCAAATCGGGGTCCAGAAGCCAGACCTGGACAACACCTCCGGCAATGTGGTCGTCGCAGCGTTTTTGAACCTCGGAGAAGCCTTCGTCACGGACGATCTCGATGCACAGGAGCGGAATTCCCGGCGATGGTTCTTCCAGATTGAACTGCTCGCGCAGCGAGCGCAGATTCTCGCGCTCTTTCCGTTCTTCGTCCGAATAGAAGCGCGCTTTCTCGAATTCATGACTTGCGATGGCGCTCTCCATCCGCTCGACGAGGAAATCGATCCGCTTCCGAATCTGCGCGAGCTTCCCGGCGGGAGTCGCATCCTGGCTCTCTTCGTCTTCCTTCAGTTGATCGCCTGCGTATATGGCGAAGTGGGTTGTTCTGTTCACGACTTGCCTGACGGCCCAGATGCCGCCGCGCGCTTCACGCTCGGCGAGCAACTTGTCGACACGGGCGAAGGACGCAGATCTGGCCTGCGCAGGCGGGGGTTCCGACTGCTGCACCTGCTCCCGTGCCGAGTCCAGGGCGAGGCCTTGCTCGCGCAGCAGTTGAGCGGCGAAAGACTTCTCCTCGCGAAGCAAACCGAGCAAGAGATGTGGCGGACCGATGTATTTGTGCCCCATGCGCTCGGCTTCTTCGGCGCCGTAAGCCAGCACGCGCTTGCATGGGTGGCTCAGCGGCAGGTCCACTGCGGTCGAGGCCTTCTCGCGGATTGGCGTTTGCGCCTCGATTTGGTTGCGGATCGAATCGATCTGCGCGGCCGACCCCAGGAAGCGGTTCGCCAGCGCCTTGTCCTCGCGCAGCAGGCCGAGCAGCAGGTGCTCGGTTTCAATATAGGGGCCGCCATACTGGCTGGCCTCATATCGGGCGAAGAAGATGGTTCGCCGGGCCTTTTCGGTGTAGCGCTCGAACATATCCGCACTTTACTCCAAACAGGGGCCACCCGCTAAAATCGAGCCATGACATCAAGTCCAGGTTCGGTCGAATCGTGGCTGGTCTCGGCGGGACGAGACCGGCGCCCAGGCTCACCCCTCAACGTGCCGCCATGCCCGGCATCGAACTTCGTACTGGGCGACCGGCGTGCGTACTCTCGCGACGACGGCACGCCGGGTTGGGAGGCGCTTGAAGAGATCATCGGCGGCCTCGAAGGCGGTTCTTCGCTCTGCTTCGCCTCCGGCATGGCGGCAATCGCGGCGATTTTCGATCAACTCCCCACCGGTTCGGTCGTGGCCCTGCCCGACGACTGCTACCAGGGTGCCGCGGGACTGGCCAACGCCGGCCAAAAGCGCGGACGCTGGACCGTGCGTCGCCTCGCGGTCACCGACACGGCATGCTGGAGCGAGATGTGCGGCGTTGCCGACTTGATCTGGCTGGAGTCGCCTTCGAACCCGCTGCTGACGGTGGCCGACCTGGACGCCATCTGCGCCGCACCGCGGAAGCATGGCGCGATCCTCGCCGCCGACAACACCTTCGCCACGCCACTCAATCAGCGTCCACTCGCGCTCGGCGCCGACGTCTCCGTGCAATCGGTGACGAAGTTCATCGGCGGGCATTCGGACCTGCTGGGCGGCGTGGTCACCGTGCGGGAGGCGAACCTGCTGGCGGCGTTGCGGCAGGCCCGGGAGCTCATGGGCGCAACACCCGGCACCCTCGAGACGTTTCTCGCGGTCCGCGGGGCTAGAACGCTGGCGGTGCGGCTGGAGCGGGCCGAGAGGAACGCGATGACACTGGCCGAGCGTCTCGCGCGCCATCCGAAGGTCACGCTGACGCGCTACCCCGGCCTGGCGAGCCATCCAACCCACGCTGCCGCGCGGCGCCAGCTCAAGGGATTCGGTACGATTATCTCGTTCGATGTGCGCGGCGACGCCCCCGCCGCCGACGCCGTCTGCGCCTCGCTGCACCTGATCCAACACGCCACCAGCCTGGGCGCGGTCGAGTCCACCATCGAACGCCGCGCCAGCATTCCCGGCCAGGAGCACCTGCCTCCGACCCTGCTGCGGCTGAGCGTGGGTATCGAAGCCGTCGAGGACCTTTGGACCGATCTGGATCGAGCGCTGCGCAACGCGGCGGATGTGTGAGCCGGCTCACGCGCAAACCGAACCTGCGGCAATGGGTCAGCTCGAGCAGCCGACCCTACGCTCGGAGTAACCCAACGGCGCCGCAGACGTCGAAGCTGAGGGCTCCCATGCGAATCGCTGCTGTGCTGTTGACGCTGGCCGGCACGGCGCTGGCTGCTCCACCTGATCCGTGCGCCGCAGCTTCCTCCGTGTCTGACGTCCGGTTTACCCTCGCGGTGAAGGACCGCCGCACGGTCTTCCAGGAGGGCGAGATCATCCCGCTGGTCTTGTCCTTCGCCTCCACGGTCAAGAACCGCTACTGGGCCGATGCGCGCACCGCCGACCGCAGCGGCCGGCTGAACATCGAGTTGTACTGCGTCGAGCCTGCGGTCCCGGACCCGCTTGAGTCGCATTTCAAGTCTGGCGGCCCCGGGGGCGGCATGTTTCCCGCCAAGGCGCTGGACGGAACGCCGTTCCAGGCCGAGGCGGAGCTGAACGAATGGCGCCGCCTGGCACCAGGGCACTACGTGGTGTGCGTGATCAGCCACGACCGCGTGTGGCGAGCACCCGAACCCCTCGAAAAGCAGTCCGACGCACGTGTCTACGTCACCCTTCGGTCGAATCCAGTGGAAATCGAGGTCCGGCCCGCCGACCCGCAATGGCGCACCGAACAACTCCGGTCCGCGGTTGAGGCGGTCGCATGGCCGGTATCGCAGAAGGAGGCCCTCAGCAAGCCTCCCTCGGAACCTCGACGCGCCGCCCGCCGGCTTCGCTTCCTGAATACCGAGGACTCCACCCGGCAACTCGCGCGGCTATTTGTCGGCCTCAAGGAGCAGCCCGGTGTGGGGTGGGACCTCATGTGCGGCCTCTATGGTTCGCCGCATAGTAAAGATGGCGATCGAGGCGATGCGCGCCGAACTGATCGCTCCGGAGCACGCCATCAGGAACGAGTACTTGAGAACTCTGGTCAACCTCCAGATCGGCGGCGATCCGGCATGGGATGAGGCGCCTTGGGGGTGGGGCAGGCCGCACGAGAGCGAACTGACGCAAACCGAGGTACAGAAGCTGGTCGCCGGGCTGCCGCGTAAGTCCCCAAACACGCGGGCTGTCACTCTTGAAACAGTGCTCTTGGCCGAGGATGGGGACGAAGCGGTTTTGAAAACGATCCGTCCGGCTCTCATAGCAGCTTGGGACGATCTGCCGCTCGAATCCCGCCGGGTGTTGATCACCAGCCACTGGCGCGCGATTTGTGCCCCGGAAATGCTACCTGTTCTGCGCCACATCGTTGCCGAGCCGCCGCCGCCCAGATACGACAGCAACATCATCCAGATCCGTAACGCCGCGCTCAAGCGCCTCAACGAATTCGATCCTGCCGCGGCCGGCAGGGCGATCGCCGCCGATCTCCTGGATCCGAATGCCGATCCCAGCGTGGATGTGGTCGAACTTCTGAGGAAAGAAGACGTTGCGCCCGCGATTCCGGCGGCGCTGGAACGAATTCGCACCGACCGGGCGCGGAACCTGGACTACTACCTGCTCGACCGGTACGCCAACGCGACTTTCCTGGCTTTGGTTCAGGCTGCTTTCAACCCCCGCGACGCATTCTGGCCCAGGCGAGATGGCCTGTTGCGCTACTTCCTTCGAGTGGATCCGGCTTACGGCTTGAGACAGCTCCAGGCTACTCTGCAGGCCAGCGAGAGGAGGTACTACGACATCTTCGCCAGGCTCGGCGATGAACTCCCACGCGTTCAGCAGCTCGCGATCCAGGTACTCAACGACCCTGACCCTGAAGTGGCCGTGGATGCCGCCGGCGCCCTCGGGAAGTGGGGGGCGGCTGATGCCGAACCGGCGCTGTGGGCACGGCTGGAGCAGTTTCACAACGAGTGGGCGCGGCGCGAGGGCGAATTCAGGTACACAGGGGACGACCGCAGCCCTGGGCTGCTTGCGGCCAACCTGGAGCGGTCTTTGGCCGCGGCCATCATGACTGGCAATACGTGGATTTGTGGGCCCGACAAACTGGCACGCCTTCGCGGGTTAGTGTGGCTTGCCAACCTGCGCTCCGAGATCGACGTCAGGATTGCGGAATGGCAAGCGAGGGATGCGTCGATCTTTCCCAGTTGCTGTGGGGAGGATAGGCCGACGTTCTCGCTCCTGCAGTACATCTCTCTGACGGAGGATCAGTTGCGCCTGAAGCTGGCGCAGTTGCCGAAGGGTATGCGCTTGTCGTGGCAGTTCTGGCCCCCGGGGCAGTTTTTTCGGCCGTTCCCAATGGCGAAGCAGGAGGCCTTCTACGAACGCATGCGCACCGTCGCGGAGAAGCACGGCATCACGCTCGAAAAGGTCAAACACCCGTAGGCCGGCCCTGCGGCCACTCGCGGTGCGGTTCAGTTTCAGGATGCTCGAGGGCCTCCAAAACCGTTGCCAGACTGCAAGTCCGCTTGCGCCAGGCGATCCGGCCTGGCCCACCCGGGAAGCTGACCCACCACCGCCTGTTCTCAGGAGATCCCCCGGCTGCGCAGCTCCCGAAAGCCCCCAACGAATCAATAGCCTACAAGCCACACGCCACAATCCGCGCGCGTAAGCGCGCCCTTTTCTGCTATCATCCGGATGGAGCGCATTCGAAGGGTATTGGCCGGCTCCCTATAATTTGATCCTAACACCATCAAATTGGGGGTCCGACTCGATTGTGCGCTGGTGAGCAAGCTCTGGCGATACCGTTCAGAGAAGCCTGAAGGCGCCCGGGGGATTCCCGCCCCGTTCACAAGACTGGGGTCAATGCGGGGTTCCGGACCGGGCCCCTCGGGGCGCTCCTTTTTCCCCGGACTCTCATCTTCATGAACCTGCTCTTTATCGGGGATGTTTTCGCATCCCCAGGCCGCCGCATCATTGCGGACAACCTGGCCCACATCATCACCTCCGAGCACATCGACCTGGCCATTGCCAACGCCGAGAACGCCGCCGGTGGCTTCGGCATCACCCCGCTCATCGCCGAGGAGCTGTTCGCGCTCGGCATCGACGTCATCACAACGGGCAACCACATCTGGGACAAGCGCGAGACCGCCGAGTATCTGGATCGCCAGCCTCGCCTGCTTCGCCCCGCCAACTACCCGGGCAATTCGCCGGGCCGCGGGCTCCACATCGGGCGCGGCCGTAACGGCGTCGAGGCCGCGGTCATCAATCTGCAGGGGCGCACGCACATGCTGCCCATCGACGACCCGTTCCGCAAGGCCGACGAGATCCTCGCCGCGCTCGACCCCGCCGTCAAGGTCCGGTTTGTGGATTTCCACGCCGAGATCACCAGCGAGAAACAGGCCATGGGATGGTACCTGGACGGCCGCGTATCGGCCGTTGTCGGCACCCACACCCACGTCCCAACCGCCGACACCCGCATCCTGACGCAGGGCACCGCCTATCAGACCGATGTCGGCATGACGGGCCCTTACGACTCCGTCATCGGGGTGGACAAGCAGGTCATCCTCCGCCGCTTCCTTACCGGTATACCGGTGCGCATGGAAGCCGCTCGCGGTAAGGTTGAGTTACACTCGGTAATTGTCGAAGTGGACGAGGCCACCGGAACGGCGACCTCCATTCGGCGGTATACTATCGCTCCTGACGGGTAGAAGCGCGCCATGTCAACCGGCCTGATTCCGATTGTCGTCGAGATCCTGACCACGCTGGCCTTCTGTGGGGTCCTGATCTACCTGCGCAAGAAGATGACGCGCAGGACCGTGGCGTTGTGGGTCTTGCTATGGGTGGTCCGGGGCGCGGTTTCTCTCGCGGCGATGCGTTTCCTGGCCGGCACCGACCGCCTCGTCTTCCTGATGTACGCGCCGCTGCAAGTGGCCATAGCCATGGCCCTGGTGATCATTGCCGTTCGCCTGGAAAGCCAGAAACAGCAACTCCGCTCGCTGAACGACGAACTCGCCCGCCTGCGCAAGGACGCCGAAGGCCAGATGGACCTCGACCCCCTCACGGGCCTCAAGAACCGCTCCGCGCTGGCCCACTGGATGGACGAGCAGTCCGTCTTCGACGGCCTGGTGGTGGTCAGCGATATGGACGACTTCAAGTCGATCAACGACAAGTACGGCCACCTGGTGGGCGACGAGATCCTGCACGGGGTGGGCAAGCTGATCCGCTCCTCCATTCGAGATACCGACCTCGCCTTCCGCTGGGGCGGAGACGAGTTCGTGATCTTCTTCCACACGCGGGAAACCAAGCTGGTGGACAGCCGCATGCGCAAGATCGAGGAGCACCTGGCGAACTTCCGCATACGCGAGCACGGCGCCCTTCCGGTTCATTTCAGTTGGGGTGTCACCAGCACCGCCGGCCGCCTGCTGCGTGAGTGTGTCGAGGAAGCCGACCGCCTGATGTACGAAGCCAAGCGCTCCCATCGCGGCAGCCCGGCGGCCGGCTAACCGGCCATCGCCCATCCGCCCGTCAACCCGTCCACCATCCACCATCGGCCATCTACCATCTACCATAATGTGATCAGGAGGGGCCCATGAATTCATCCAAGTACCTGGTCCTCGGCGGAGGCATGGTCGCCGGCTACGCCGCCCGGGAGTTCGCCGAGCGCGGCGCCGCTCGGGGCGAGGTGGTGATCGTTTCCGCCGACGACGCCCTACCCTACGAGCGTCCACCGCTCTCCAAGGGATTCCTCAAGGGCGTCGATACCGAGGCGAGCGTGTTCATCAACGATGCCGCCTTCTATTCCGCGCAGGGCATCGAGGTCCGCCTGAAGACGCCTGTCGAGCGGGCCGATCTCATCAACCACAAGCTGCACCTGAGGGGCGGCGGCGAATGGCGATTCGAGAAGCTGCTCATCGCCACCGGTTCGCGCGTGCGGAGGCTCCAGGTTCCCGGCGCCGGGCTCGACGGCGTATTCTACCTGCGCACCCTCGACGACTCCCGCCGCATCCGCGACCACGCCGTCGGCGGCCTCCGCGCCGTGGTCATCGGAGGCGGCTTCATCGGGATGGAAGCGGCCTCCTCCCTGGCCCAGCGCGGACTCGACGTCACGCTGGTCCTGGCCGAGGACCGCATGTGGCAGCGGCAGTTCACTCCGGAGATCTCGGCGTTCTTCCGCGACTATTACGAGGCCCGCGGCGTCAAGGTCCTGGTCAGCACCACCGTCGCCGGCCTCGACGGGAAGGGCAAGGTGGAAAGCGTCTCGACCGCCAAGGGCGACCGCCTGCCCGCCGATCTGGTGGTGGCCGGCATCGGCGTCACGCCCGAGACGGCTCTGTTTGAGAACACCGGGGCTGCCATCGACAATGGAGTGCTGGCCAACCCGTTCCTCGAAACCAGCGTGCCCGGGGTCTATGCCGCGGGCGACGTGGCCAACTACCGCGATGCGCTCTTCGACCGCCAGCGCCACGTCGAGCACTGGGACAACGCCGTCTCCCAGGGCCGCCACGCCGCGCGCGTCATGACCGGCCTCCGGGAGCCCTTCGAACACGTGCCCTATTTCTTCTCCGACGTGTTCGACCTGTCCTACGAATTCTGGGGCGATTCCTCCGCGGCGGACCGCACCGTGATCCGCGGCAACCCTGCCGGCGCCAGCTTCAGCGTCTGGTGGCTGCTCGAAGGCCGCCTGGCGGCCGCGTTCGTCATGGCCCGCCCGGAACAGGAGCGCGAACTGGCCGAGGAATGGATCCGCACCCGCGAGCCCGTCTCCGCCGACGCCCTGGCCGACTCCTCCCGCCCCCTGGAACGCGTGCGCCACGGCTCCGCGTAGCTGGGCACGCCCTCGGTGGTATGATCCAGTCACCGCTCAATGACAAAGGTCCTTCTGCTCCTTTTCCTTTGCTTGGGGCTTTTCGCTCAGACCCCCGCTCGGCAGAAGCCTGACCCGCCCGCCCAGGAGCGCCTCAACGCGAAGCTTATGGCAACGCTGGACTTTGGTAACGCCGACATAGCGGAAGTGCGCGCCCTGCTTCGACAAGGTGCTAGCCCGAATGCCAGGAACTGGGACGGAAACACGCTGACCGCGCTCATGCTCGCGGTCCAGGAAGGTTGGGTCGACATCGTCAAGTTGCTCCTGGACAAAGGGGCGAAAGTCAATGTTAAGGCCGCATACGTCAGCACCGCGGAGGCTCATGTTCTGGACGGGATAACCGCGCTGGCTGTGGCGGCCTCTACCGGAAATCTATCCATTGTGAAAATGCTGGTAGAGCGCGGGGCTGACATCCATGCACTGGACAGCTACGGTAAGGCAGTGTTGGCGTATGCGAGCACAAATAACGTCGCGCAGTTCTTCTTGGACAAAGGCCTCGATATCAATGCGCGCGATAAGGAGGGCTCCACGCTCCTTATCCGTTCCGCCGAAGGATTCGACCGGCCGAGCATAGCTTTCTTGTTGGAGCATGGTGCAGATCCAAACGCCAAGACCACGGATGGAACAACGGCACTGAAACTCGCGCAAGGCATGGGACACACCGCTGAGGTCGAGTTGCTGAAAAGAGCGGGCGCGAGGGAGTAGCGAACCCAAATCCCCCGACATACGTAATTAGAAGTTAGGTTCGGAGCAAGGAGGGGCTGCGTCAATGCTATCCGACATCCGTCTCGCAGGCCGCACGCTGGCCAAAAGCCGCGGCTTCACTCTAACCGCCGTTGCGGCGCTCGGTCTCGCCATCGGCGCCAACACCGCTATCTTCAGCATCGTGAACCAGGTCCTTCTGAACCCCTCTGGCGTCGAGGACCCCGAGCGCGTTGCGGCGCTGCGCGCCAAATACGACAAGCTCGCGATGAAGAGCATCGTGGTCTCCGTGCCCGATTTCGCCGACGTCGAGCGCAGCACGCAGGTTGTCGAATGTGCCGCGCTCCTGGGAATGGCGAACTTCAACTACACCGGGTCCGGCGCGCCCGAGCAGTTGCGCGGGGCTTCCGTGTCCTACCGCTGGTTCGATGTTTTCCGCGCCAAACCGCTCCTGGGCCGCGTCTTCACGGCGGAGGAGGACAGGCCGGGCGCCAACCACGTCGCGGTCCTTTCCTACTCCGCCTGGAAACGGCTCCTGGGAGGCGACCAGAAGGCCATCGGCCGCACCATGGAATTGAACGGGCAGCCCTACCGCGTGGTTGGCGTCATGGGACCGGAGTTCCGTTGGCCCGCGGCAGTGGACATCTGGGCCCCCCTCGGCCTGGCGCCTGCCGCCTACTCGCCGGACAACCGGTTCAATGAGGGCAGCACCGCCTTCGTCCGCCTCCGGCACGGCGTCGGCTTTGGCCAGGCGAACGCCTTGGTGCAGGTGCTTGCCGACCGGTTCCGCAATTCGGGCGGCGGCAATGCCGCCTTCGCCAGGAACTCCGGCTGGGGCATGTTCCTGGTGCCCTTCACGGATTTCATCGCGGGCAACACCAAAACGCCCATGCTGGTGCTGGTTGGCGCGGTCGGCTTCGTTCTGCTGATCGCTTGCTCGAACATCGCCGGCCTCATGCTCGCCCGCGCCTCCGGTCGCGCCAGGGAGATTGCCGTCAGAGCGGCACTCGGCGCCGGCCGTTGGGACCTGATCCGGCAGACGCTCGCGGAGAGCGCCGTGCTCGCCTGCGCCGGCGTGCTCGTGGGCCTGGGACTCGCCTATGCCGGCGTGCGGGCCCTCCTGGTGCTGGCGCCGCAGGACGCCGCGGCTCCGCTTCGCGTACGCATGGATCCCGCTGTCCTTCTGTTCACCGCCGTGGTCGGAATTGCCGCAGCGGTCCTCTCCGGCCTGGCCCCCGCCTGGCAGACTTCGCGCTTCGAGCTGTACGAGGTCCTGAGGGAAGGCGGCCGTTCCGGCATGGCCGGCCGCGCGCGCCAGCGCCTGCGCTCGAGCCTGGTCGCGGGAGAGATCGCGCTGGCTCTGGTTCTGCTCGTCGGCGCCGGACTTCTTCTGCGCAGCTTGACTCGGCTGGCGGCCGTAAGTCCCGGCTTCGACCCGGGCGGTGTGGTGATGGCGCCGGTCTCCCTGCCGGATAGCCGGTATCACGAGGAGGCCCGCCAGGCGGCCTTCTATCGCTCGGTGCTGGAACGCCTGTCAGGCCTGCCGGGAGTGACGGCGGTCGCCGCGGCGATGTCGGTCCCGTTCAGCGGCGGTGATCCCTCGGCGTCGTTCGAGGTCGAGGGCAGACCGTCGCCTCCCGGCGATCCCGGGGCCCACGGCAACATCAGCATGGTGACTCCCGGCTACTTCACCGCGCTGCGGATTCCGTTCCGGGCCGGCGAGACATTCACCGGCCACGAACTGCCCGGCGCGGTGCAGTCGGTCATCATCGACGAGACCCTGGCTCGCCAATACTGGCCGAATGAGAACCCCATCGGAAGGCGCCTGCGGATGGGCAGCAAGGATCCGTGGGCCACCATCATCGGCGTGGTGGGCCACGCGAACCACTCCGACCTGTCCGGCGACGTGGGCAAGGGCCGGTACTACTTCTCGCTGTTCCAGCAGCCGCTGCCGTTCGCCACCTTCGTGGTCCGCTCGAAATCGGATCCCGGGCGACTTGCCAATTCCATCCGCGAGGCCGTCCTGGCCACGGACCCCGCGCAGCCGGTTTCCCAAATCAAGACGATGCCGGAAATGCTGGCCGGATCGCTGGCGCCGCGCCGCTTCGTCGCCACCGTCCTGGGCTTCTTCGCGGCCGTCGCGCTGCTGATGGCCGGGCTCGGACTCTACGGAGTGATCGGCTACTCGGTGTCGCAGCGGACGCAGGAGATCGGGGTGCGTATGGCGGTCGGAGCGGGGGGCGGCGACATTCTGCGGCTTGTGATCGCACAGGGTGCCCGCCTGGCCGCGATCGGCGCCGCCATCGGCCTCGCCGCCTCACTCGCGCTGAGCCGTGTCCTCGAAAGCCAGTTGTTCCAGGTGAGCGCGTTCGACCCGCTCACGCTGGCGTCGGGCCTCGCGGTGCTGATAGCCGCGGCCCTCCTCGGCACCTACATCCCTGCTCGCCGCGCAACGCGTGTCGATCCGCTGGAGGCGATCCGCTACGAATAGAGTGCCCAACAGCGCTACCCTGTAGTCTCATGCAAGACACAGGGCTGGCCACCCATGTCCGTGGGGCCGTTCTGAAGCGCCGCCTGGTGCACACCTTCCACTACTGGATGGAGACCGAGGTCCACGTCTACGGTTTCTCCATCGCCGCCAACGTGCTGCTCTCGTTCTTCCCCTTCCTGATCGTGATGATCTCGATTTGCCACAAATTGCTGGGCTGGAAGACCGCCGGCGACGCCATCAACATTGCGATCCAGGACTACTTTCCGGACCAGCTCGGCGTGTTCATCAGCAGCGGCCTGCCGCACAAGACCCTCCAGTTCGTCTCGGTCTTCCTGCTGCTGTTCACGGCCAACGGCGTATTCGAGCCGCTGGAAGTGGCGCTGAACCGCGCCTGGGGCATCCGGAAGAACCGCAGCTTCGTGCGTAACCAGATGGTGAGCCTGGGGCTGATCTTCGCTTGCGGCACGCTGGCCCTGGTCTCCTCGCTGCTGACCGGCATGACCATGCGCCAGCTCGGCGGCGATCCCGTTTCGGGAGTCATGACGCTGGTCTTCTTCAAGACGGCCGCCGTCCCGATGTCGATTTTCATGCTATTCCTGATTTACTGGCTGCTGCCGAACGCAAAGATTTCGTGGCGCTTCGTGCTGCCGCCGGCCATCTTCGTGGGCCTGGCGCTCGAGCTTCTGAAGTACATCAACCTGCTCACCTGGCCCCTGTGGCGGAAGAAACTGCACGCCGAATACGGCCCCTTCTACTATTCCGTGACCATCGTGCTGTGGACCTTCCTGGCCTCGATGGTGATCCTGGCCGGCGCCGAATGGGCCGCCCAGGCCTCCGCCGAGCAACGCAAGGACGCGCTGGCGCAAGCCGTCGGGGAGTAGGGCGCTCCGCCCCCGAGCACCGAGCCGCGACCGGGAGCGGACCAGCACCGACCGCGCCGAACCCCAGCACCGAGCCGCGACCGTGAGGGAGCGGACCAGCACCGCTCGCGCCGACTGGAACCGCTAAGCTGTACCTATGCGAACCTCTGGAATCCTGGTTCTCTTTAGCCTGTCGGTGTGTCAGGCGGAAGTACGCACGTTGAGCCTGCGGGAAGCGGTGGAGCGTGCGCTCAAGGAAAGCCCCGACGTGGTGCTCTCGCGCCTGGAGGCGGACCGGGCCGCTCACGCCGCCCGCCTGGCGCATTCGGTTTTCGTTCCCCGCGTGGTGGTGGGCAGCGGGCTGGCCTACAGCAGCGGCCTCCCCATGAGCATTGAGGGCTCGACGCCCTCGATCTTCCAGGCCCAAGCCACCGGCAGCGTCTTCAACCGCGCTCAGAGCCTGCACGTGGCGGCCGCCCGGGAGAGCCGCCGTGGCGCGGAGATCGACGCCGCCGCCAAGGAGGACGAGGTCGTCTACCGGACCTCCGAGATGTTCCTCGAGGCCGAGAACGCGGCCCGGATCGCCGACGCCAGCCGCCAGGAGGCCGACGCGCTCGCCCGCGTGGTCGAAACGGTTCGCGCCCGCGCCGCCGAGGGCCGGGAACTGCCCATCGAAGTGAAGAAGGCGGAGCTGAGCCTGGCTCGCGCCCGCTACCGTTCCCAGGTGCTCGAATCGAACGCGGCCGCCGACCGGACCTCCCTGGCAACGATGCTGGCGTTTGAGCCCGGCGACGAGGTGCGGCCCGCGCCCGGCGAACGCACCACGCCGGCGGTCCCGGAGTCGGCGGATGCCGCTGTGGCGGCGGCGCTCGCTTCCAGCAAGGAGATCCGGTCGCTCCAGTCGAAGCTCCTGTCCAAGCAGCTTGACGTTCGCTCCGAGCAGGCCGAGCGCTTGCCGCGGATGGACCTTGTGGCGCAGTATGCCCTGCTCGCCAAGTTCAACAACTACCAGAAGTACTTCAACTCGTTCCAGCGGAACAACGGCCAGCTCGGGGTATCCTTCCAGATCCCTCTGTTCAGCGGGCCGGCGGTCAGCGCGGCGGTCGCCCAGGCCGGAACCGAAGCGGCCGAGGTCCGCATCCAGCTCCGTACAGCCCAGAGCCGGATCGCCGGCGACGCGCGCAAGGCCTACCAGGACATGCAGCAGGCCGAGACCGGCAAAGAGGTCGCCAAGCTGGACCTCGATGTCGCCCGCGACCAGGTGTCCGTGCTTTTGGCCCAGATGGGGGAGGGCCGGGCCTCGCTGCGACAAGTCGACGACGCCCGCGCCGCCGAAACCGAGAAGTGGATTGCTTTCTACGATGCCGCCACCACCGCCGAAAAGGCGCGGTGGGCCGTATTGCGCCAGACTGGCGACCTGATCGCCGCCCTCAAGTAAACGTCCAAAGGAGACAGGAGTCAGGAGTCAGGAGACAGGAGAAAACAGAGGGTGAGGTTCCTGTTATGCGCGTGTGCGCTCTCCTGACTCCTGACTCCTCTGCTCCTGACTCCTGTCTTCCGCGCCTGGCACCCAACCGTCCCGGGATTGCGGCAGGCCGCGCTTTGTGGTTAAGTAACCAAGAGGAGTTCCATCTTGCGCCGCCTTCTTTGCATCGCCCTGATTGTATTCGCCGGTATCTCGTGCAGCCGGGATCCCGAAGTCGTCAAGCGAAAGTATCTCGAGAGCGGGAACCGGTACTTCGAGAAGGGCAAGTACAAGGAAGCTTACATCATGTACCGCAACGCCCTCAAGAAGGACGCGCGGTACAGCGAGGCCTACTATCGGGTGGGGCTGACCGAGTTGCGTATGGGCCAGCCCCTCGCCGCGTTGCGCGACATGCGCCGGGCGGCCGACACGGACCCCAAGTTCACCAATCCCGACGCCCGCGTGCAGGCCGGCAATCTGGTGACCGCCGCGTACGTCATGAACGAGACCCATCCTCCCGCGTACAGGGACGAGCTCCGCGCCCTCTCCAACGACCTGCTGAAACACGATCCCAAGTCGCCGTCGGGATTGCGGCTGCGAGGGTATCTCAAGCTGTTCGCGGACGGGGATCCCAACGGCGCCGTGGCGGACTTCGAGCTGGCGAATCAGATCAGCCCCAACGACCCGGATATCGTTCTGCCCCTGGTGCGGGCTCTTCAGACCGTCGGCAGGAGCGCCGAGGGCGAGAAGCTCGGGATGGATCTGATCGCCAAGCACAAAGAGTACGTCGCGATCTACGATGCCCTCTATATCGGCTACATGCGCGAGAAGCGGCTCGGTGACGCGGAAGCCATTCTGAAGCTGAAGGCCGCCAACAATCCCAAGGAGCCGGCCTATCTTTTGCAGGTCGCCCAGCATTACTACCGCCTCGACCGGCGGGCCGATATGCAGAAGGCGCTGGACGGTCTGCTGTCCAACCGGAAGGCATATCCGTTGGGCCCGCTGATGGTCGCGAAGTTCTACGCCGCCATTCACGATTTTGACGACGCGCTCAAGCTGCTCGATCAGGGCTCCCGCGAGGACTCCGCGCACCAGGTGGACTACCAGAAGGAGACCGCGCAGGTTCTGGTCGCGTTGAACAGGAAGGAGGAGGCGGTCCGGCTGCTCGAGAAGATCCTGAAGGATAACCCCAAGGACGATGCCGCCCAGGCCATGCGCTCCTCGCTCATGATCGAGACCGGCGACCCCAAGCAGCTCCAGCAGGCGGTTACCGAGTTGCAGGCGGCGGTCAGCCGGGATAGCAGCAATCCGGTTCTGCGCTTTAACCTGGGGCGGGCGCTGCTGGCCAGGAATCTCCTGGAACAGGCGCGCGTGCAGTTCCAGGAAGCCCTCAAGATCCGTCGCGAGTACGTCCCGGCGCGGCTGGCGCTGGCGCAGTTGTTCATACTCAACCACGAATACGGGAGCGCAGTCCAGACCGCCAAGGAGGTTCTCGATTACGATCCGGGCAACCTGGCCGCTCGATTGGTCCGGGCCAGCGGACTCAGGGCAATGGGGAACGCCGCCCTGGCGCGCACCGAACTCGAAGAGACCATCGCCCGGTATCCCACTTCGGCGGAAGCGCAACTACAAATGGGCGCGCTGGACCTGGGAGACAAGCGATTCAAGGAAGCCGAGCAACGGTTCAGCCAGACTTACAAAGACCACCCGGCCGATCTGCGGGCGCTGATGGGCATCGTGGAGTCCTATGCTTTGCAGAACCAGGGCGACAAAGCCATTCAGCTCCTTCAGAGCGAGCTGGTCAAGAATCCGTCCCGGCTGGAATTGAAGAACGCCCTGGGCAACATCGCGCTGATGTCCGGGAAATATAATCTCGCCGCCGAACAGTTCCAGGCGATCCTCGCGGTCAGGCCCGACACGGGGGAAATCTACGTTCCGCTCGGCCAGGCGCTCGCGGCGAAGGGCGATACCGACGGCGCGATCCGCACCTTCGAGAAGGCCAGGCAGATGCGCCCCAACGATCCCGCACCCTGCCTCCAGTTGGCGCTTCTGATGGAGAGGACGGGCAGGCAGCCGCAGGCCCGGCCGCTCTACGAACAGGTTTTGAAGCTTCAGCCGGACAACGCGATGGCCCTGAACAACCTCGCCTATCTGCTGGCGGAAAGCGGTTCGGCGGCCGATCTCGACCAGGCCCTGAGCCTCGCTGAGAAGGCCCACCGGAAGGTTCCCGACAATCCCGATATTGCGGATACCCTGGGCTGGGTCTATACCAAAAAGAACCTCAACGCCAACGCGCTGGATGTGTTCCGGAGTCTCGTCGCCAAAGAGTCGGCGGGTACCCGGCGTTCCGCCACCTTCCACTACCACTATGCGCTGGCCCTGTCCCAGAGCGGTGACAAGCAGCAGGCGAGGAAAGAGCTGAAGACCGCGCTCGACTGCAAACCGTCGCCGGATCAAGCCGCGAAGATCCGGTCGTTGATGGGAAAGATCGGCTAGTGTCGCGTCTCCCAGATGCCCGGCCGTGGGGCAGGACTCCAGTCCTGCAGCGGGTCTCCAGACCCGCCTCCGTCCAACTTCCTGAAACGAAGGAAGCCGGACGTGGACGTCCGGCGCCGCTCTGGAGAGCCGCCCTACTCCGGCTGATAACCAAGTGGCACCGGGCGCTCTCGCCTGCCGCCTCGAGACTCGTGTCGAGGCCGGTTTTCGCGTCGAGAAAAGTCTCGACGCCGCAGACTAAGAGTCCGCGCCACTTCCGTAGCCGGCTTCGCGCTGCCCTCGTGCGCACACCAGGGAGAGAAGCCCGGTGATTGCCGTGGAGCCCGGACTCGACAGCGGGCTTTCGCAGAGCGAGGCTGCCGACTGGAAGGCCTACGCCATTCCGTTCGCGGTGCTGATCGCCTTGCTGGCGCTGAGGCCATACCTCGGCATCAACCCCCTTCTGACGCAGCCCTTGCGTGCCCTGGTGGTTCTGACGGCGCTCCTGGTGTTTTCCCGAGGAGTCATCCGCCTCCGGCCGGTGTCGCCCGTCTCGAGCATTCTCCTCGGACTCGCGGTCTTCGCCATCTGGGTCGGCCCCGACGTGCTGTTCCCGGCATACCGCCACTTCTGGCTGTTCGACAACGTCCTCACCCACCCTTCCACCGGCAGCCTGCCGGCGCCTGCCCTGCGCAACGGCGGCTGGTTTCTGTTCTACCGGCTCGGAGGCTCGATCATCCTGGTTCCCATAGCCGAAGAGCTCTTCTGGCGCGCCTGGCTGATGCGCCGCCTGATCTCGCCGCGCTTTGAGAAGGTGGCGCTCGGAACCTACGGCGCGGAGGCGTTCTGGTTGACCGCGGTACTATTCGCCAGCGAGCACGGCGTGTACTGGGACGTCGGCCTTGCGGCCGGCATTCTGTACAACTGGTGGATGATTCGCACAAAGAGCCTGGCCGATTGCATCCTGGCGCACGCGGTCACCAACGCGGCGCTTGCCGCCTACGTTCTGTGGGCCCACCAGTGGCAGTACTGGAGCTGAAACCGCGTTCACACAATTCATAACGGAAATAACCTCGCGTTCTGAGCGGATTGCGGCTGCTGGCGCATTGCATCTCTAGCGGTCGTCTGCTACGATGTTGAAGGACGGACGCCCACGAGTTGCTCCCCCAATTCCCACAACGGAGTGAATAACACTAAGGAATGAGTTTCACAGTCTTTCTCGGCAATCTGCCGGCTTGGGTGACTGCCGACGATATTCAATCCTGGCTCAACGCGGAGAGCTTGGTCGCCGACGCGATCAAGGTCATCCGCAATCCCGAAACGCAAGAGTCGAAGGGCTTCGCCTTCATCGATGCTCCCAATCAAGAAGAGATGCAAGCGATCATCCGTCGGTTTGATCATGCGCCTCTCGAAGGCAAGCTGCTACGCGCGAATCCTGCACAACCGCCGAAGCCGAGAGTCTACGGTAACGGCAAACCTGACGACCGCGCTCAAAAGCGTCACGTCGTCAAGAGACCCAATAAGCCCGGCAGCGACGCCCCGAAGAGCGCCTTCGCCGCCGAGTTGGCCAAAGCTCTCTAGAGCGGAACAGCGCCCTCCGCGGCCGGTGGCACCGCCGCCGGCGCCCGAGGTGCTATTCGACTCGGCAGGTTTTGGCCAGCATCCCTCCTAAGTCATTTCCTTCGCCACTCGTACCTCGCTTCTCCGCTGTCGCGCGCCCTCAAAAGCGCGGGCGGGAGCGCTTCCGCTCCTCCTCCCACCGCCCTCGCCCGCCCTCGAAAGCGACGGCCGGAACGGCGATTCGTGTTATGCTGCAACCAGTAGCGTTCCGCGCGTCGAGCCGTTATTGGCCCTTCTGACAGGGCAAGGGTGACTCTATGATCAACATGCTGATACTACGCGGCTTATTCGTCGTCTTGCTAGGTTGCGCCGGTTACTTTCTATCTCCGTTCAAGAATCCTCAAGGCAACCCGTTTCCAGTCCTTGGGGGAGTAGTGGGGCTGGTTCTTGGATTGGGTGTAATCCTGTTCGAGGTAAGGCTGAAAGAGGTCAGCCTGAAGCGCCTGATCGGAGCGGCTATCGGTTCCACCATGGGAATCATGGGCGCGTTTCTGATGGCCACGGTTTTGGGATGGGCCCTCGCCGGCCACCCCGTTCTGCGGCTCCTCCAACTCGTCATCCTGCTGTGGATGACCTACATCGGCCTCGTAGTCGGCGGAAACAAGGGCGACATGCTCAACCTTGCGGCCTTCGGCGGCGTGTTCGGCGGCGAGATGCCTGGCAAGCAGGCGTTCAAGATCCTGGATACTAGCGTCATCATCGACGGCCGCATTGCCGACATCGCCGAGACCGGCTTCCTCGACGGCACGCTGGTGATTCCCCAGTTCGTGCTGCGCGAGTTGCAACTGGTCGCCGACTCCGCGGACTCCATGAAGCGCAACCGCGGCCGGCGCGGCCTGGATATCCTCCAGCGCATCCAGAAGATGACGCATCTCAACGTGCAGATCATCGAGGACGACTTCCCCAACATCCGCGACGTCGACATGAAGTTGATCGAGCTGGGTAAGGTTTACGAGTGCAAGGTCGTCACCAACGACTTCAACCTGAACAAGATGGCGCAGTTGCACGGCGTCGAGGTGCTGAACATCAACGAGCTGGCCAACGCGCTGAAGCCCATCGTGCTGCCGGGCGAAGTGATGCGCGTCTTCATTCTCAAGGAAGGCAAGGAGTACAACCAGGGCGTCGCCTACCTCGACGACGGCACCATGGTGGTTGTCGACAACGCCAAGCGGCTGATCTCGAAAACCATCGACATCAGCGTGACCAGCGTGCTCCAGACCACCGCGGGGAAGATGATCTTCGGCCGCTTCGACGAGCGCGTGCATGCGGTGTATGACAAGCCGCAGCCCGCCGCCGGCCAGCACACGGAAAAGCACGACCGGCCGCATCGCGAGCAGCCCGCCGCCGCCTCGTTGCCCCCGACCAGCTAGGGGGTGCATCGCAGATTCCGTCGGGTATCGGAACTGGTCGCAAACCCGGGACTGGCTCGAATTTCGCCGCACCTGCGAAATTCGTGCCTGTCCCACCATTGGTCTTCTGTCCGACAACCGTTCACCGAACCGCGACCATCAGGGAGCGGACGTTCGCGGTTCGGAACCGAGCCGCGACCGCCAGGGAGCGGTGCCCTACTCCGCGAACGCCACCCGGAGTTGAGCCACCATCCAGGCCAGATCCTCGCGCGAGATCACTAGCGGCGGGGCCAGGCGGATCACGAACTCGTGCGTCTCCTTCGACAGGACGCCCAGGTCTTTCAGCCGCTCGCAGTAGGGGCGCGCCGGAACCGAAAGCTCGATGCCGACCAACAGCCCGCGGCCCCGGATCTCGCGGATGTGCGAGTGGTCGATCCCGGCCAGTTCCTCCATCAGCCAGGCGCCCAGTTCGGCCGAGCGCTCCGCCAGCCGTTCTTCATCCACCACCCGCAGAGCCGCGCGCGCCACCGCGCAGGCTAGCGGATTGCCGCCGTACGTGCTGCCGTGGCTGCCGGCCCGGAACACGCCCAGAATCTCCGCGCTCGAAACCACCGCCGACACCGGGTACATGCCGCCCGAAAGCGCTTTGCCGAGGATCAGGACATCGGGCTTGACGCCCTCGTGGTCGCACGCCAGGAAGCGGCCGGTCCGTCCCAAACCGGTCTGGATCTCGTCGGCCACCAGCAGAACGCGCTCGCGTCCGCAGATCTCCGCCGCGGCTTTCAAATACCCATCGGCCGGGATCAGGATGCCGGCCTCGCACTGAATCGGCTCGAACAGAAAAGCGCAGGTGTTCGGAGTGATGGCGCGCCGCAGCGCCTCGGCATCGCCGAACGGCACCGTGACGAAGCCGGGAGTGAAGGGGCCGAACCCATCGCGGTAGTAGTCCTCGGAGGAAAAGCCCGTGATGGTGGTGGTGCGCCCGTGGAAGTTGTTCTCGCAGACGACGATCTCCGCGCAGTCCCGCGGAATGCCCTTGCAGGTATAGCCCCACCGGCGGACCGCTTTGATGGAGGTCTCCACCGCCTCGGCGCCGGTGTTCATCGGCAGCACCATTTCCATCCCGCAGAGCTGGGCCAGTTCCTGCGCGAACCGCGGCAGTTGGTCGTTGCGGAAAGCCCGCGAGGTCAGCGTGACGCGGGCCGCCTGGTCCTGCAGGGCCTGAACGATTCGCGGGTGGCAGTGGCCCTGGTTCAAGGCCGAGTAGGCGCTCAGGCAGTCCAGGTAACGCCGGCCGTCCGCGCCGTAGACCCAGGCGCCCGAAGCGCGCTCGACAACCACATCCAGCGGATGGTAGTTGTGCGCGTTCCAGCGGTCCTCGAGTTCGATCAGCTCGCTAGTGGTGGAAAGGTCGAATTCCATGTTCAGTGTCCGGCGCGGTGGCCGGCGTCCTTGGGAGGCGGCCCCAAATGGGAAGCCGTCTTCGCAGCCTCCTCCACGGCCCGCGCCAGCACCGATCGAATTCTGCCGTCTTCGAGCATCAGCAAACCGGCGATGGTGCAACCAGCCGGCGTGGTGACGTCGTCGCGCAGCGCGGCCGGATGGCGTCCTGTAGCCTGCACCATCTTTGCCGCCCCGAGAACCGTCTGCGAGACCAGCGTGAGCGCCAGCTGGCGCGGCAACCCGACCCGCACCCCGGCGTCGGCCAGCGCTTCCATAATCAGGTACTGGTAAGCGGGACCGCTTCCGCTCAAGGCCGTGATGGCGTCGAAGTGCGTCTCGTCCACCGGCAGGCACTTCCCGACCGCGTCGAAGATGTGGCGCGCCCGCGCCAGGTGTCCCGCATTGGCGTTCTTCCCGGCGCAGACCACCGTCATGCCTTCGCCGACGATCGCGGGCGTGTTCGGCATGGCCCGCACTACCGGGTTGTCCGTCGCCAGCAGGGATTCGATCCGCTCGGTCGAGATGCCCGCCAGGATCGAGATCAGCAGCGCGCCCAGCCGCAGACCGTCTTCGCGCAGCGCGGCCATCACAGCGGCCGCGTCGGCCGGCTTGACGCACACCAGGATGAGGTCCGCCCCCGGCACGCGCGCGTGGAAGTCCACCTCCACCGGGATCTCGAGCGCCTTGGCCGCGCTCTCGCACGCTCCGGCGTTCTTGTCGCCGGCCCACAGCCGCTCGCGCGCCACCAGGCCGCTCGTGAGCAGCCCTCTGATCAGCGTCTGGCCCATGACTCCGGCGCCAATGACCCCCAGGGTCCTGCCGCCGGCAATAACTGGAACTTGAGTAGACTTCGGCCCTTTGTGTTCTTTTGCCATGGTGTAACCTTAGATTCAGGCGACCAAATAAGCGGAATCCAGCTCGACCCGACTTTTGAAGATACCACAGGCGGGCGAGGCGGTCGCGACGACTGGGGGACTCACAATGACACGCTCTTTGCCCACCCTCGCCGGTGTGGCTCTTCTGGCAGTCTCGACCTGTGCCGGTGCGGACACATGGCAAATCGATCCGATGCACACTGCGGCGCAGTTCTCGGTGCGCCACATGGGAATCTCGACCGTCCGCGGCGCGTTTACCAAGGTGAGCGGTTCGGTTCGTTACGACGCGGCGGATCCATCCAAGACCGTGATCGACGTGACCATCGACGCCGCCTCGATCGACACCCGCGTGACCATGCGCGATAACGACCTGCGCGGCGCGAGCTATTTCGACGTTGCGAAGTTTCCGACGTTGACTTTCAAGTCGAAGCGGGTCGAGCCGGCTGGAAGCGGGAAGCTCAAGGTGATCGGCGACCTGACCATCCACGGCGTAACCAAGGAAGTCACGCTCGACGTCGACGGACCCAGCGAGCCCATGAAGGATCCTCGCGGCAATATCCACATGGGCGCCTCGGCCACCACGAAGATCAGCCGCAAGGAGTACGGAGTCACCGGCGGCGCCATGATGGTGGGCGACGAGATCCCCATCACCATCGATGTGGAGATGGTGCAGCCGGCCGCCTCGCCGAGCCACTGATGCGGCCTGTGGGGCGGACCCCCTGGTCCGCGGCCGCCCCTCGTCGGCCTCGTCATCGTACCGATCTGGGGTCCGCCTGGCGGCACCCCGCAGGCTGGTTTTGCGTCCCGGCCCCTGCTATCCCGGATTCCGGTAACCTATATGGTTCCCAGTCACTTACATACGTTGTTCTGGGACGTGGACGTGAGTGCCTTCGACCCATCCAAGTTCCCCGATTACACGATCCTGCGGGTGCTGGAGTTGGGTGACCAGGATGCCGTGCGGTGGCTGCGGGCGACCTTCGCCGAACAGGAGATTCTGAGAGTCCTGCGCACCGAGCGCCGGTTATCGCGCAAGTCCGCCAACTTCTGGGCGCTAATATACGGCATTCCAGCCGGTGCCGTAGCCGCACTCCACCAGAATCCGTGACCCCAATGACCGACGATAGCGAGCAGGTGGGGTGGCACCCCGAGGCGATTGCATCGGAGGCGGAAACCGCGCTGGCCACTCTTCGCAATGCATCGCTGCTCGAGAACTTCTATCTGGCCGGCCGCACGGGCTTGGCCCTTCAATTCGGGCATCGACTCTCCCGCGATCTTGACTTTTTCGCCAGCCAGGCCTTTGACGAGGAGCGCCTGATTCAAGGACTGCGCGAATTGCCCGGATTTTCCCTGACCGCCACGGCTCCGCAAACGCTGCACGCCACCGTCACCGAAACGAAGGTGAGTTTTCTCGGCTACCCCTACCCGGTTCTGTTTCCGGATCCGCGCGATATCGCATGCATGAAGATCGGCGCAATTGCAGGCTGCGGCGCCAGGCGTGATTTCGTGGACCTCTACGTGGCCGCTCAGCGCTTCGGCCTGGCGGAACTCCTCCGGTTGTTCGACCTCAAGTACGCCCATACCCGCTATAGCAAGCTCCACATCCTGAAATCGCTGACCTCGTTTAAGGATGCCGAAAAGGAGCCGATTCCCCACCTGCTCGTCCCGCTCGACTGGGACGAGGTGAAGCGATTCTTCCTCCGCGACGTCCCCCGCCTGGTCTGACCCCCTGCCTACCCGGTTTACGGGATTGGCATTTGCTCCGGGAAGTGCTATTACTGATCCATGCCGGAGTCTGCCAACTGGAGTGGCCCCCGGCCTTGGAGGAAGAGATGATGCGCAGGATGGTGCTCACCCTGATTCTGGCGGCGGCAGTTTCGACCGCGCTCGCCCAGCAGCAGCAGAAGAAGCGCGTCGCGGTCATGAACTTCGACTACGCGACGGTCAAAAGTTACTCTGCCGCTATCTTCGGCACGGAGCAGGACATTGGCAAGGGCATCGCGGACCTTATCGTGGAAAAGCTGGTTCAGTCCGGCCAGTACAGTGTGATCGAGCGCAAGCAACTGGATAAGATCATAGCCGAGCAGAACTTCTCGAATAGCGACCGGGCCGACCCAAACACCGCGGCCAAAATCGCCCGTATCCTGGGCGTTGACGCCATCATCACCGGCAGCATCACGCAGTTCGGACGGGACGACAAGAGCACCGGCGTGGCAGGCGGCGCGGCCAATGTCGTTTCCGGCCACTTCGGCCTGGGCAAGGTCAAACAGAGCGAAGGGAAGGCCGTGGTCGGGATCTCGGCGCGCATGATCAATACCGACACCGCCGAGATCATCGCGGCCGTGAAGGGCCTGGGCGAATCGTCCCGCAAGGGAACCTCCCTGTTCGGAGCAGGCGGCGGCGCCACCCGTGCCGGCGGCGGCGTCGACATGACCAGCAGCAACTTCTCCCAGACCATCATCGGCGAAGCGGTGGATAAGGCCACCACCGATCTGTGCGCCCAGCTCAACGAGCAGGCGTCCAAGCTGCCCAACCGGGTGTACACGATCAACGGCATGGTCGCCGACGCCACCGGCGGAACGCTGGTGCTCAACGTCGGCAGCCGCGTCGGGGTGAAGGTGGGCGACCGGCTCGAGGTCCGGCGCAAGATCCGCGACGTCAAGGATCCCGCCACCGGCAAGGTGCTGCGGAGCATCGAGAACAAGGTTGGCGAGGTTGTGATTACGGACGTGGACGAGACCTCGTCGGTTGGGAACTTCAACGGCGCCACGCCGGCCAAAACCGGCGACGTCGTAAAGAGCATGTAGACGGGTTCGAGGGGAGAGGCAACGGCCATGGCTTTCAACGTAGGGGATACAGCCGGGGACTACCAGATCCTCAGCGTTCTCGGCGCGGGCGGTATGGGCATGGTGTACAAGGCCCGCAATGTAATCACCGACAGGGTCGAAGCGCTCAAGGTGCTGCTGCCGGACCTGTCCCACGAGGCCGAGCTGGCCGACCGGTTCATGCGAGAGATCAAGGTGCTCGCCAGCCTCAGCCACCCCAACATCGCCGCGCTGCACACCGCGCTGCGGCTGGACAACCAGCTTCTGATGGTCATGGAGTTCGTCGAGGGGCGCACCATTGACGAACGGCTCAAGGAGGGTCCCATCCCGCCCGGCGAGGCGGTCGGGTACATCAGCGGGGCCCTGGCGGCCCTCGGCTATGCGCACGAGCGGGGCGTGGTGCATCGCGACATCAAGCCGGCCAACATGATGGTGACGCCGGACGGCCAGTTGAAGCTGATGGATTTCGGGATCGCCAAGGCCGTGGCCGACCGTGGTCTGACCATGGCGGGCACCACGCTCGGCTCCCTGTTCTATATGTCGCCCGAGCAGGTGAAGGGAAGCGCCGACCTCGACGGCCGTTCCGACCTCTACTCGGTGGGCGTGTCGCTCTACGAGATGGTGACCGGAACCAGGCCCTTCGAGGGCGGCAGCGACTACTCGGTCATGGTGGCGCACCTGGAGCAGATGCCTAAGCCGCCGATCCAGATCGATCCGACCCTCCTGCCGGCGTTGAACGAGATCATCCTCACGGCGATCCAGAAGGATCGGGAAAACAGGTTCCAGTCGGCGCAGGCGTTCCGCGCCGCGCTCGAGTCCGTGGCGCCGTCGCTGGGCCAGCCTGCACGGCCGCCCATGCCGGTTGCGGCTCCGCCGCCGCTCCCTCCTCCGTCTCTGGCGGCGACCATCACCCAGCCGGTGCCCGTGGTCCGGCCTCCGCAGCCTCCCACGATGCCGCAGGCCGCTCCGTTGCTTCCGCCCTTGCCGACCGCGCCGCAATTCGCGCCGCCTCCTCCTCCGCCACCGCAGCCCGTGGCGTGGGCCGAGCCTCCGGCCGCCGCAGCCGCGCAGGCGCAGAGCGGGGGCCATCGCGGTTTGTGGATGGCGCTCGGCGGGCTGATCGTTCTGGTGCTCCTGGCGGGAGCAGCGATTCAGGGACCGCGGTGGTACCGCACCTGGGCGGCCGGACGCGGGCAGTCCGCCGTGCCGGTGGCGACTCCCGAGCCGGGACACGCGCCGCCCGAGGCCACTCCGGCGGAAACGCCAGCCGCGATAGTGCCTGAGCCGGCGGCGGCCGTCCCCGCGGCAACGGCACCGCCTGTCGTGCCCCCGTCGAAAGCCAGCCGTCCGTCCTCCGCCCGCCCGGCGCGCGCCGAGAGCGGACAGGCACCCTACCAGCCAGAGAAGCCCATGGCTCCGCCGCAGCCGCCCGCGCCTCCCGCCGTCGATACGGGCCGCCTGGAGGAGTTGCGCGACCGCCTCGGCACGCTGGGGCCGCGCGCCAACGCCATCCGTTCCAGCCTGGATAACCTGGAGCGGCGCCAGCAAGCCGCAGGCTACGGGATGCGCGGCGACATCGCGGCGTCCCGGCAGCGCATGGAATACCTGCTCGACGAGGCGCAGGCCGCGCTCAACGCCGGCAACGCCGACCGCGCGCAAAAGAACCTGGACCTGGCCGACCAGGAAGCCGACAAGCTGGACAAGTTCCTTGGCCGGTAGTGTAATGCGTCGCAGATTCCGCCGGGTATCGGAATGGGTCGCAAACCAGGGACTGGCTCGAATTTCGCCGCCTTTGCGAAATTCGTGCCTGTCCCACCATTGGTCCTCTGTCCTTTATACTGCTCGAAACTTGCGACGCACCAGACTAGAACCGAACCGCGACCGTCAGGGAGCGGACGCATGAGCGAGCAGGCCGCCCCGCAGAAGACCGGTTTCGCCCTGGTCATCCTGGCCACGGTGTTCTTCGTCTTCGGCTTCGTCACCGCGTTCAAAGACGTCCTGGTCCCCCACCTGATCGGCGTCTTCAGCCTCACTCACCTCCAGGGCGACCTGGTTCAGTTCGCGTTCTTCTCGGCCTACTTCGTCATCTCCATCCCTTCCACCTTCGTGGTCTCGAAACTGGGCCACCAGAACTCCATCGTGGTGGGAGTCGCCGGAATATCCGTAGGCGCCCTGCTCATCATGGCGGCCGCCGGGTTCCTGTCGTTCAACTTCTTCCTGGTCGGCCTGTGGGTTCTCGCCGCCGCCATCACCCTGATTCAAGTGTCCGCTAATCCCTTCGCGACGCTGCTGGGCGCTCCCGAGAAAGCCCCCGCCCGCCTCACCATCGTGCAGGCGTTCAACTCCTTGGGGACGTTCGTCGCGCCCGCCGTCGGCGGCCTCCTGATCCTGACGGATAAAGCCAAGGAAGCCACCATGACCGCCGCCGAGAGAGCCGGCACGGTCAAGATGCCATACCTCGTCCTGGCCTGCGTGCTGCTCGTTCTGGCCTTCGTCATCTGGCGCCTGAAGATGCCCCAGCCCCCGCTGGACACCTCCACCGGCGGCACCTGGGGCGCCGTCCTGAAGTACCCGCACCTGGTCTTCGGCATGGTCGCCATCTTCGTCTATGTCGGCGCCGAAGTCACCATCGGTGGACACATCATCAACTACGTGAACGCCATCACGCCGATCTCCGAAAAGAGCGCGGCCCTCTATGCCTCGCTCTACTGGGGCGGAATGATGGCCGGCCGCTTCCTGGGCACAATGATTCTCAGAAAGTTCTCCGGCGGCAAGGTCCTGGGCGTCTGCGGAGCCGTAGCTCTCCTGCTGATCCTGACGACCATGACGACCGGCGGCATGCTGGCGGTCTGGAGCGTCGTCCTGGTGGGCCTGTTCAACTCGATCATGTTCCCGACGGCGTTCGCGCTGGCCGTCGCCCAACTCGGCCCGCTCACCGGCAAGGCCTCCGGGCTCCTCCTGACCGCCGCCGGCGGTGGCGCGCTCATCCCCCTGCTCCAAGGCAAGCTGATCGACGCCGCCGGCTACCACATCTCTTTCATAGTCCCGGCCCTCTGCTACCTGTTCATCGTGTTCTACGGCTTCCGAGGCTCGCGGGTGACGACGCAGCCCGCAAGCTGAACGCTGATAGCCGAAGGCCGACAGCTCGAAACAGCCGAAGGCTGCTTGCTTTCCCGCCCCGTCCCTGCTAAATTGGGCAATCTTTGTGCGCAGGCCGCTGTAAACCCCTGGAAGGAGCGGGCCCCTTGAGAATCATTGTTCTTGTGAAGCAGGTGCCGGACACCAAGAACGTCACCGGCGAGGTGATGAAGGCCGATGGCACCGTCAATCGTGGCGCCCTCGCCGCCATCTTCAACCCCGAGGACCTCAACGCCCTCGAGATGGGCCTGGAGATGAAGGAGCGCTTCGGCGGCGAAGTCATCGTCCTCACCATGGGGCCGCCCCGCGCCGCCGACATCCTGAAAGACTGCCTGTGCCGCGGCGCCGACCGCGTCATCCTCCTCAGCGACCGCCGCTTCGCCGCCTCCGACACCCTGGCCACCTCCTACACCATCGCCCAGGCCATCACCACGCACCTGGCGCCCTACGACGTCGTCCTCTGCGGCCGCCAGGCCATCGACGGAGATACGGCGCAGGTGGGGCCGCAGGCCGCGGACAAGCTCGGCATCGCGCAGGTCACTTACGCCGACAAGATTCTGAGCTTCGACGGTACCAAGCTCACCATCCGCCGCGACCTCGGCCGCGCGCAGGAAGTGGTGGAGGTCGCGCCCCCGGTGCTGCTCACCGTCCCCAAGTCCGCCAACTCGCCGCGCTGGCCCAATGCCCGCCTGCTGCTGAAATACCGGCGCGCGCGCTCCGCCTTCGAGGTGGAAGCCGAGGCCAAGGCGCAGAACCGCTCGGTGGACGAGCTGGTCGGCGGCTTGCGCGACCGCGGCCTGTTCGTCGAGACCTGGGGCGCCGAGGACATCGGCGCGGATCTGGCCCGCATCGGCATCTCCGGCTCTCCCACCAAGGTCAAGAAGGTCGAGAACGTGATCCTGACCGGAGCCAACCTCAAGCTGTTTTCCGCGGATGACCACGGTGTCCGCGACCTCATCAATGAATTGATCGACGAGAGGACGTTTGGCTGATATGCCGCAGCACGGTGATGTTTGGGTTTTTGCGGAAGTGGACGAGGGCAAAGTCGCCGACGTCTCGCTCGAGCTGTTGGGCAAGGGCAGGGAACTGGCCACCACTCTCGGAGTCCGGCTCGGCGCCGCCATCCTGGGCCACGGGGCCAGGAAGCTCGCCGACAAGCTGTTCGCGCATGGTGCCGACGTAGTCTATTCGGCCGAGGACGAGCGCCTGGCGCAATACACCACGCTGCCCTTCGCGCGCGTGCTCACCGACCTGATCCAGGCGAAGAAGCCGGAGATCGTCCTCTACGGCGCATCGCCCGTGGGGCGCGACCTGGCGCCGCGCGTCGCCTCGGCCCTCAAGACCGGCCTGACCGCGGATTGCACCGACCTCCAGATCGGCACCTATGAATCCGGCGGCCGCCTCTACAATCAAAAGCTGCTCCAGATCCGTCCGGCCTGGGGCGGCAACATCATCGCCACCATCGTCAGCCCGGACGTGCTGCCCGAGATGGCCACGGTTCGCGAAGGCGTGATGCACATCCCGGAACCGGCCCCCGGCAGGACCGGCGAACTGGTGGATGTGCCAGTGACTCTCGATGCCGAGGCCAGCGCGGTGAAGGTGCTGGAACGCCAGACTCACCCGCGGCGCGTGGACCTCAAGGCCGCCAACATCATCGTCTCCGGCGGATACGGCGTGGCCAGCCCGGAAGGTTTCCGTCTGGTGCAGGAACTGGCGGACGTGCTGGGCGCCACGGTCGGCGCTTCGCGCGCCGCGGTCGATGCCGGCGTCATCCATCACGATCACCAGGTAGGTCAGACCGGGACCACCGTGCGGCCCAAACTCTACATCGCCTGCGGAATCTCGGGAGCGGTACAGCACCGTGCGGGCATGGAGGAGTCGGCCAAGATCCTGGCCATCAACTCCGACCCGAGCGCGCCCATCTTCGGCATCGCGCATTACGGAATCGTGGGCGATTGCCGCGAGGTCATCCCCCGAATGATCAAGGCGCTGAAAGGCAAGCTGTAAAGGCCAAAACAAGGCTGGGCCACGAATGAACACGAATGCACACGAATAAGAAGAGCCGCAGAAAAGGGTTTTTGTTTTATTCGTGTTCATTCGTGTTCATTCGTGGCCCAGGTGTTCGTGAGGTTTGTTAGGAGCGACGACGTGGAGAACTTCTTTACAGATAACGCCGACATCCAGTGGCACTTCAACCACCTGGACTACCAGGAAGTGGTGGGCGCCATCGAAGACGGCTACGCGCAGGCCACCAAGTATGACGACGCGCCGGTTTCTTATGAGGACGCGATCAGCGGCTACCGCACCGTGCTCGAAATGGCCGGCGCCATCGCGGCCAAGGAGATTGCGCCGCTCGCGGCCGACGTGGATCGCGAAGGCGCGCATTTCGAGAACGGCAAGGTCACCTACGCCAAGGGCACCCTGCGCGCCATGGACATCCTGGCCAAAGCGAATCTGCTGGGCTTCACGCTGCCTCGCCAGTATCAGGGGCTGAACTTCCCCGGCCTGCTCTACAGCATCGCCATCGAAATGATCTCGCAGGCGGATGCCAGCCTGATGAACCTGTTTGGTCTGCAGGACATCGCGGAGACCATTCACCTGTTCGGCGACGACACGCTCAAAGATCGTTACCTGCCCCAGTTCGCCACCGGCAAGGTGACCGGCGCCATGACTCTGACCGAGCCGGACGCGGGCTCCGACCTGCAATCCGTGCGCCTCAAGGCCGTGCCCCAGGAGGATGGCACCTGGCGGCTGTTCGGTGTGAAGCGGTTCATCACCAATGGCTGCGCCGATGTCAGCCTGGTGCTCGCGCGCTCGGAGGAAGGCAGCATCGACGGCCGCGGCCTGTCCATGTTCGTGTGCGAAAAGGGACCGGACCTCGTGATCCGCCGCATCGAGCACAAGCTCGGCATCCACGGCTCCCCCACCTGCGAGTTGCAGTTCAACGGCGTGCCGGCGCTGCTGGTCGGCCAGCGGCGGCTGGGCCTGATCCGCTACGTCATGTCGCTGATGAACGGCGCGCGCGTGGGCGTCGCCTGCCAGGGCATCGGCATCGCGCAGGCCGCGTACGAAGAGGCGTTGAAGTACGCCCGCAAGCGCGTCCAGTTCAAGCATCCGATCATCGACTTCCCAGCCGTCTACGACATCCTGGCGCGGATGAAATCCAGGATCGCGGTGGCGCGAGCCATCACCTACGAAGCCAGCCGCCTGGTGGACCTGCGCCGCGTTCTCGAGCTGCGGGAAGAGGCGGGCGACATCGCCGTGCGGGCGCGGCTACGAGAGGTCTCTTCCGGCGCCGCGCTGCTGACGCCGATCGCCAAAGCCTACGCTTCCGAGATGGCGATCGAGGTGACTTACGACGCCATACAGATCCACGGCGGCACCGGCTACATGCAGGAGTTCAGCGTGGAGCGCTTGGCCCGCGACGCGCGCATCACCACCATCTACGAAGGAACGACGCAACTGCAAGTCGTGGCCGCCATCGTCGGCATCACCAGCGGCACGCTGGGCAACTACCTTACACAACTCGGCGAGCGCGCCTTCCGTCCCGATCTGATGAAGCTGGCATCGCTCGCCCGCGAGAGCCGCGAGCGTGTGGCCTACTGCGCCATGTTCCTCAAGAACATGAACGACCGCGCCTACAGCGAGCTGGTGGCGCGGCGGCTGGTCGACATGGCTTCCGATGCCCTGGGCGCACACCTGCTGCTGGTCCAGGCCGAGAAGGACGCCGCGCGCACGCCGCTCGCAGCCAAAGTGTTCGCGGACGTCATGCCGCGCATCCGGATGCAGGCGGACTACATCACCAGCGGCGACAAGCTGGTCATCGAGCAGCGCGCCGCGTTGCTGTAGATTGGCCGCAAACCCGGGACTGGCTCGAATTTCGGCGCCTTTCCGAAATTGGCCGCGGACCCGGGACTGGCTCGAATTTCGGCGCCTTTGCGAAATTCGTGCCTGTCCCACACTGGTGCTCTGTCGGCTAACACTGCTCGATATTGGCAAGTCCCTCTTAAGGCCACGCCGAAGCCCGCGCCGCCGCACCCCGGCTAAGGCGGGCTAAGGCGGGCCAAGACGGGCTACAGCGCGGAGCCGGAATCGGGGATACAATCAAATCTCCTATGAGAGTTGCCGTGATCTTGCCCGCCGCTGGCCTCGGGACCCGTATGGGCCGCCATGCCGCCGAAAAGACCGGGACGAGTCGAAAGCAGTTCATGCTGCTCGAAGGCTCGCCCATCCTGTTGCACACCATCCGTAAGTTCGTCGCCAGCGCCCTGGCCGACGAGATCGTCGTCGCCCTGCGTGCCGACGACCTGGGATGGGTGGGCGAACTGCTCGCCCAGGAGTCGCTGGGAAAACCCGTGCGTCTGGTGCAGGGCGGCGAGTCCCGCCAGGAATCCGTCGAGAACGCGCTGGCCGTGATCGGCCCGGATGTCGACCTGGTCGCCGTTCACGACGCCGTTCGGCCTTTCATCGACCTGGCCACCATCGAAAAGGTGATTCACGAAGCCGCCGAGTCCGGCGCCGCGATCGTCGGCATCGTGCCCGTGGACACGGTCAAGACCCTGCACAAGAACAAGGTCCGGGGCACGGTTCTGCGCGAGGGCCTGGCCCTGGCCCAGACCCCGCAGGTGTTCCGCTACGCCCTCCTGAAACAGGCTTTCGAGAAGGCGCGCGAGGATGGCTTCATCGCCACGGACGAGTCCAGCCTGGTGGAGCGCCTGGAACAGGTCGAGGTGAGCGTGGTGCTCGGCAGCGATCGCAACATCAAGATCACCAAGCCTTCCGACATGGTCCTCGCCCGGCTGTTCCTGACCGAGGAAATGGCCGAGCGCAAAGCGTCGTGAGCGAGTTCCGCACCGGACTCGGCTGGGACGTCCACCGGCTGGTGGCCGGCCGCCCCCTCATCCTGGGCGGAATCCACATCCCCTGCGACTTCGGTTGCGAGGGCCATTCCGACGCGGACGTTCTGGCGCATGCCATCACCGACGCTGTCCTGGGAGCCGCCGCCGCGGGCGATATCGGGATGCATTTTCCGGACACCGATCCGCGCTGGGCCGGCGCCGGCAGCCTGGCCTTCCTCCGCCACGCCGTAGCGCTGGCATCCGAGCGCGGCTTCCGGTTGGTGAATGTGGATTCGACGGTAATCCTGGAGAAGCCCAAGCTCAAGGACTACCGCGACGCGATCCGCGCCAGCCTGGCCGACGCGCTGGGCCTCCCTCTCGACCGCGTTTCCGTGAAGTTCAAGACCGCTGAGAAACTCGGCCCCGTAGGCGAAGGCCGCGCCGCCGAAGCCCAGGCCGTTGCCACGCTCGAGCGGTAGGCGTCAGCAGCACCGAACCGCGCGCGTAAGCAAGCGGACTTCCCGGGTCGAGCCGCCGTTCAGGCACGTGTGCCGAGACCCGCTTTGTCCTTCTCCTGGTACTGCAGATGGATCTGCGAGAACTCCGTGTACATCTCGTGGAGGTCCTTGTCCTTCACTGACCTCTTGAAGTTCGTGTAGTCGATGGCGTCTATCTGCCCGGCCACAACAGCCTTGAAGCTCTCCCGGTCAACGAAGACCCTCCAGCGATAGTGCCTGTCCGGGGTTTCGACGATCTTGGCGCCCTCCCCGAACGTGTTTACAAGGTCCCGCTTTCGTCGCGCCAGCACAATCAGCTTCGCGGGGTCCTTATCGGCAATCACGCTCAAGAATCCGGTGTTCAGGCAAATCCACATGATGTCCCCCGCCCCCTGCTACCGCACGCCGCTCTTCTCCCGCGCCGGCAGGAACTCGTCGCCTTTGTTCCACGTCGGCAGCGCCGGCAGGTTGGCCGTGTCCACGCCCAGCACGATCGTGAATCGCGTCAGTCGCTCCAGACCCGAAAAGTCCCAGCTGTCGTGAAACTCGTCCGACGGCTGGTGGTAGTTCTTGTCGTCGTAGTCGTGGATCGCGGCCAGCCCGTACCCCGCGGGCTTGCCCATCACGTCATCGCCCTCGCCGATCGAGAACGAAGGAACGCCGGCGCGCGCAAGCATGAAGTGGTCCGAGCGGTAGAAGTGCCCTCTCTCGGGCTCGGCTTCGGGCTTGATGACGTAGTCGAAACGCTTGGCCGTATCCTGAACCAGCGGCCACAGCGTGGTGCGTTCAGCGCCCGTCACCACGATGTCGCGCGTGCGTCCATAGGGATAAACCGCGTCCACGTTAAACCCGGCCGCGGTCTTTCCAATCGGAACCAAGGGATGGGAGCCGTAGTATTCGGAGCCGCGCAGGCCGGCCTCTTCGGCCGTGAAAGAAATGAACAGAGCACTCCGCCGGGGCTTCTGCTCCAGCGCCGCCCACGCGCGCGCCATCTCGATCAGCATCCCGCAGCCGGTCGCGTTGTCCACCGCGCCGTTGTAGATCTCGTCGCCGTTGACCGCCGGGCCGATTCCCAGGTGGTCCCAGTGCGCGCTGAAGATCACGAACTCAGACTTCAACTCCGGATCGCTGCCCGGAATCATCGCCACCACGTTCCGCGTGTCTTCGTCGCGGACCTTCGAGACGATCAGCCCGCGCAGGTGGAAGCCGAGCGGAATAGGGCGGAAATCGCGCGTGTTCGCGGCCGCCTGCAACTCCGCGACGGTGTGGCCCGAAAGCGCCAGAATACGCCCGCCGGCCTCCTCCGTGACCCAGCCCGCAAACGCCAGCGCCGCGTCGCCCGCGCCCAGCCGCACAAAGGATTGCTCGCGTCCCCACGAATTCCTTACCACCTTCCAGCCGTACGTGGCCGTGGGCGTCGTGTGGATGATGACCACTCCCAGCGCGCCGTGCCGCAGCGCTTCTTCGTACTTGTAGGTCCAGCGGCCGTAGTAGGTCAGCGCGCGGCCGCCGAAGAAGTTCGGATCGTTGGAATCGGGCTCGTTCGTGAAGAGCACCAGAATCTTGCCGCGGACGTCGGTGCCCTTGAAGTCGTCCCAGCGGTATTCGGGCGCGACGATTCCGAAGCCCACGAACACGGCCTCGGCGTCGAACTCCTCGCTCGGGTGCTGGCGCTCGTTCGAGCCCACGAAATCGTCGAGGTACTTGAGGGGGATGGTGCGGTCGCCGGCCGTAGCCGCAAGCTCGGACTCCGGCTGCGTCTCGACGCCCTCCAGCGGGACTTTCTGAAAATAGGTGCCGTCGTCGCCGGCCGGCTTTGCTCCCGCCATCGCGAACTCGGTGGCCAGGAATTCGGTGGCCAGCTGGCCGCCGCGCGTGCCCACGCCGCGGCCCTCCAGCAGGTCGCTCGCAAGAAACTTCACCCCGGCGCGGATGCGTTCGCCGGAAACGTTCGGCATCTGGCCGGCGCACGCGGCCGCCAGCGCCAGGACTAAAAGTGGAGATCTCATATAGAACCTCCAGTGTATGACGGTCCGGCCTGCGTCATAATGAGCACAGACTGAAGACTCAGGAGGACCATGCGGGATTACGCGGCTTTAGAACACCTGTTCATCGAGGCCCTGGGGCTGGAGCGCCGTCCCATCGCCGTCTCCTTTCGCGACCAGGCGCCTGCCGGCGTGCCGGCCTTTACGGGCGTCGAGCCCGCCGGATGCGGCTTCTGGCGGCTCGCGGCCGCGGGCCAGCTGTTCTACACCAAGCCGGAGGACCACTACAACTGCCCCGTCGGCGCTTACACGCACAACCTGCCGTTGCCGCCGGAACGCCAGCCCGAGCTCGAACGGACGCTGGGTATGATGACGGGCCTCGGCTATCTGCGCTGGGAAGAAGTGCCGGCGATCGCACGCTTGAAGACCACACCAGCCGCGGTCGTCTACTCGCCCCTGGCCAAAACGCCGCCCGACCCTGACGCGGTGTTGTTCGCCGGCCGCCCGCGCTCCATGATGCTGCTGCAGGAGGCGGCGTTGCGCGCCGGCGTGGCCGCTGAGCAACCGCTACTCGCGCGACCCACCTGCATGGCCCTTCCGGCGGCTCTCGCCGGAGGCGCGGTGGCATCGAATGGCTGCATCGGAAATCGCGTCTACACCGAAATCGGAGACGACGAACTGTACGTCGTGATTCCGGGCAAGGACGTGTTCCGCGTCGCCGCCGAAGTCGCAACCATCACCGCCGCCAACGCGGAACTGGCCACGTACCACCGCGCCCGTGTGGAGTCCCTGCGCTCGGAATAGGGGATTGGCCGCAGACCCGGGACTGGCTCGAATTTCGGCGCCTTTCCGAAATTCGTGCCTGTCCCACCATGGGCCCCCTGTCCTCTACACTGCTCGATATTTGCGACGCCCCACACTACCGCCGAAACTCCATGTCATAGGCCATCAGGAAATCGACCGACGGCGGCTTGACGCCCAGCAGACGGAGTTGCGTCGTCACCTGGCCGCGGTGATAGCTCTGGTGGCTCAAGACGTGAAACATCGCGCGGTACAGCGGGTACGTCCAGGTCTCGCCCTTCAGATTGACGTATGTGAAAGGGAGGTCCAGTTCCTCGTCGCGGAGGCCGCCCACAAACCCGCGTAGCTCGCCTTCCACCGCGCTCCAGCGCTTCGTGATCGCGGCCAGCGTGGGGAACTCGTCGGCGGCCATCAGCGATCGCGGCGACCGCCCGCGCCACCGCTCCAGCCAGATCCACTCCACCGCCAGCAGGTGTGCCAGGGTGTCGCGCACCGCAGGGAAGCCCCCGCCCAGGGGTCGCACAAACTGTTCCGGGGAGAGCGCGGCGCAGGCTTCGAGCTGCCGGTCGCGGGCCCAGTAGTTGTAGTCGATGTGTTCGCCGAGAACACCCAGCACCGAACCGCGACCGTCAGGGAGCGGACTCCCGTTCATGATCTCCCTCGCAGGCCGGCGGCAGCGATCTGAGCGATGTCCAGCAACTCGGGTGGCTCGGCGGCGGCTGCGGCCAGTCCGTCGCGCAGCATCGTATTGCAGAACGGGCAGGCAGTGGCGACCACGCCGGCGCCGGTCGAAATCAGTTGCCCGGCGCGCTCGCGGTTGACCCGTTTGCCCTTCTCCTCGCCCAGAAAGACCAGCCCGCCGCCCGCGCCGCAGCAGAATCCGCGCTCCCGCGCGCGGGCCGGTTCCACGAGCTTCGCGCGCCGCTCGATCACGGTGCGCGGCTCATCGTAGACGCTCCGGTAGCGGCCCAGGTAGCAGGCGTCGTGGTACACCACCGTGCGTCCCTCCGCTTCACCGGCCGGCAGCGCCGCGCCGAGCCGCGCCAGCAACTCGCTGTGATGTTCGATGGGAACGGTGCCGCCAGCCTCGCCCCAGTCCTGTCCGATGGTGCGCACGCAGTGGGGGCAGATCGAAACCATCTTCTTCACGCCGCTCTGCCGGATGTGCTCGAGGTTCTGTTCGGCGAGCTGTGCGAACAGCAGGTCGTTGCCGAGCCGCCGCACCGGATCGCCCGAGCACCGCTCGCGGCGCAGGACCCCGAACCCGACTCCGAGATGCTTGAGCACTTCGGCCAGCGCCACCACGATCTCCCGGCCGCGCGGATCGTAGGAGCCCATGCAGCCCATCCACAGGCAATATTCCTGCGAGCCGTCGAACCACGGCAGGCCGCTTTTCTGAATGAACTTCTCGCGCTCGCTGTGCGCGAAGCCGAGAGCGTTCCCGTGGCGCTCGAGCTTGAGGAACAGGTCCGTGCCGTAAGAGTCTTCCCACTTGCCGGTGTTGACCGCGCCGCGGCGCAGGCCAATGATGACGGGCAGGTGCTGCACGCCCACCGGGCACTGAAACTCGCACGCGCCGCACGTCGTGCACTGAAACGCGGCTTCCATCGAAAGATGCTTGCCCAGCAGGGGCTCCTCGCCGGCCGGCCCGAACTCGCTCAGGTACGCGCGCGCGCCCAGAATAATCTGTTTCGGGTTGAGCGCCTTGTCCGTGTTGTAGGCCGGGCAGTGCTCGGTACAGCGCCCGCACTCGACGCAGCTGTACGCCTGCAAGGCCGCGATCCGCGTCACGTCCTTGCCGGTGTCGAGGCCGAAGTCCTCATCGCCCGCTAGCGGCGGGATCCGGCTGAAACCGTCCCGCTTCAGGAAGACCGTCAGCGGGCTCAGCGCAAGATGCAGATGCTTGCTGTGCGGGATCAGGGGGAGGAACAACAGGATGGCCAGCGTGTGCGCCCACCAGTCGGCCTTGATGCCGGGCCGCCAGAACTCCACCAAATAGGTCGCCATCAGCGCGAAGATCAGGAACGCGATCAGGCCCGATTCCGGCGACAACGGTTCGAGCCAGCGCGGCCGTACCACGAAGCGGCGCACGGCCAGGCCGGCGATCGAGACCGCCACCGCGACCGCGAACACCGCGACGATCGCGAAGTAGAATCCCTCGAAGCCCTCGCGGTCGAGAAATGCGAGTCCGAAGGCAGTGGCGAAATGGTTGACCGTGATCAGCGCGAACAGGCAAAAGCCCCAGAAGACCAGGGCGTGCGCCAGGCCCGGCAACAGCCGCTGGCCGATCACCAGCCGCTGGAACACCACCTCGCCCAGAAACCGCCCCAGGCGCGGGCCGACGGGGGCGAGCGAGAAATCCGCGTCTGGCTTCGAACGCAGAATGACGCGGAGCACCCGGGCGAAGGGACGTAGGAACCCGTAGGCCGCGGCAACAAGAAGGACCAGCAACAACGCCCGCTCGGATGAGGAGAAGTGCATCGGTTTCCTGGTCTGAATGTAACACGTCCCATACAGGCTAAAATCGGACCAGGGGGTAACTCGTGCGCCTGATTCTTGCGGGGGTGGCCGGCTTTATCGGCTCGCACCTTGCCGACCGTTTGCTGGCCGAAGGACACTCGGTCGTGGGCGTCGACAACTTCCTGACCGGGTCGCCCGCCAACATAGAGCACCTGCAAGGGAATCCACGCTTCGACTTCGTCCAGCAGGACGTTTGCGAGACCTTCCAGGTATCCGGCGCGGTCGATGGCGTGCTCAACCTTGCCTCGCCCGCGAGCCCGAAAGACTACCTCGAACATCCGCTCGAGACGCTGGCGGTGGGTTCCTCCGGGACCCGCAACCTGATCGAGCTGGCGCGCCGGCACAATGCCCGCTTCTTGCTCTGTTCCACCTCGGAGTGTTACGGCGATCCGCTCGAGCACCCGCAAAGCGAGACTTACTGGGGTAACGTGAATCCCGTTGGACCGCGCTCCTGTTACGACGAGAGTAAGCGCTTTGCCGAGGCGCTTACCATGGCCGCCCACCGCACTTACAAGCTGCGCTCTAACATCGCGCGGATTTTTAACACTTACGGACCGCGCATGAAGCTCGACGACGGTCGCGTCGTGCCAGCGTTTCTTGGCCAGGCACTGCGCGGCCGGCCGATTACGATTTTCGGCGACGGCTCGCAGACCCGCAGCTTCTGTTATGTCAGCGACATGCTGGAGGGCCTCTGCCGCCTGATGCTTTCCGACGAGCGCTATCCGGTGAACCTGGGCAACCCCTCAGAGATGACCATCCTCGATTTCGCGCGCCGCATCCAGGCCCTGGCAGGCAGCGCCAACCCCATCGCGTTCCAGCCCCTGCCGGAGGACGACCCGAAGCGCCGCCAGCCCGACATCGGCAAGGCCAAGCGCCTGCTGGGATGGGAGCCAGTAGTGACGCTCGATGACGGCCTGCGCGAGACCATCGCTTACTTCCGCGGCCTCGCCTCAGCGCACCAGCCCGCCGCCGTAGTGTAACTCGTAGAGCTTCGTTCCGCCGCGCGAGATCGTCTCGTCGCCGAAGAAGCTGTCGAGCTTACCTTGGACGCGGTTGGTGTAACTGTACGCGCCGTCATCCACTCGCCTCGGTCCCCGGAACGGTTCGTCCACGGTGACGCGCATCAGGGCCATGTGCAGAAGCTTGACCGCCGCGTCCACGTCTTTGGAATCCAGGCCCGGAGGAATCGTGCCGGCATAACTCATCGTCCACACGGGCTTGCCGGATTCGTACACCATCTCCTGGCCCGCAAACTGGGCCTCGCCCACGTAAATGTCCCGATACAGAAAAGGCCCTTGCGCGTATTCGAGCTGGTGTGTCCCGGCGAGCACCGGTTTCACCGCGGCCTTGTCCCCTTGGGCGTAAGTGTGCTTCTTCGCCTCCACCAGGAAGCGCGTCAGCGTGGCGTTCTTGGCCGCGTCCTGGGCCCACGCCGCTCCGGCGCCGAGTAACAGGAGTAGTACGCAGGAAGTTCTCATCCCGGTAGGGTGCCTTGATTCAGCAGCACTTCGCCCGCGTGTACCGCGCGCGCAGCCGCTCGTCGCTGAAGCGCCTCCACTCCGCCCCCGAGTGCGGACGGCCGTGCGCGGCCAGGTGACGGCGATAGGCGCTCTCGTCGGCCAGTTCGCGCAACAGCGCCACCACCAGCGCGCCCAGCTTCTTCAGCCGCCTCATAGGCGCTCCGCATCGAGCTCGGTCTGGACAAACGGGGCCTCGTTCAGACGGGACGGCCGCGTCCCGCGCAGGATGCCCGTCCACACCCGCACGGAATCGAGCAGGATCGTCGCCACCAGCACCAGGAACACGCCGCACACCACCGCGTCCAGGCGGTCGTTGAAAATCAGCCGGCGTGTCTCCGCCGATTCTGCGGGGTTAAGCGCGGCGAGCTTCGCCGCGTGGGCCAGAAACCCAATATTCGCCAGCGGCGAGAAGATTTTCTGCCAGCCCGCCGTGAATGTCACCACCACCAGCCACGCCAGCGGAATCCCGGTGATCCACACGTACCGCGCCCGGTGCATCTTGATCAGGATGGTGGTAGCGACGCAGAGCGCCACCGCCGAGAGTAACTGGTTCGAGATCCCGAACAGCGGCCACAGCGTGTTGATGCCGCCCAGCGGATCGCGCACCCCCTGGTAGAGGAAGTATCCCCACGCCGCCACGATCGCCGCGCTGGTCCCGATCACGCCCGGCATCCACCCCGTGCGCCCCAGCGGTCTCGCAACGTGCCCCAGCATGTCCTGGAGCATGAAGCGGCCCACCCGCGTCCCGGCGTCGATCAGCGTCAGGATGAACAGCGCCTCGAACATGATCGCGAAGTGGTACCAGAAGCCGAGCACCGCGCGCCCGCCGGCCCCCGCGAAGATGTGCGCCATGCCCAGCGCCAGCGACGGTGCGCCGCCGGTGCGGAAGAACAGCGTTTTCTCGCCCACCGCCTGCGCCAGCGACGCCATGCCCGCGGCCGTCACCGGAAATCCCCAGCCCGAGATGGTGGCCACCGCCGCCGCCGGCGTCGCCCCCACCACGCCCGCTGGGGAATTCACCGCGAAGTACACGCCGGGCTGCATCACCGACGCCGCAATCATCGCCATCAGCGCCACAAATCCTTCGAGCAGCATCGAGCCGTACCCGATCGGCCAGGCGTGCGTTTCCCGCGCGATCATTTTCGGCGTCGTGCCCGAAGCGATCAGCGAATGGAAGCCCGAGATCGCGCCGCAGGCGATGGTGATGAAGCAGAACGGAAAGATCTTCCCGCCGAAGATCGGCCCCGTGCCGTCGGTGAAGCGCGTGAACGCCGGAAGCTGCATTTCCGGCCTCACCGCCAGGATTCCAACCGCCAGCATGAACACCACGCCCAGCTTGACGAAGGTGCTCAGGTAGTCGCGCGGCGCCAGCAGCAGCCACACCGGCAGCGCGCTGGCGAAGAATCCGTAGATGACGATGGCCATCGCGAGCCCCGTCCCCGTCAGCGTGAAGACCGGCGCCAGCGCCGCCGACTGCGCCACCGCCTGCCCGCCGAAGATGGCCGCCACCACCAGCGCGAAGCCGATCAGCGAGCACTCCAGCACCTTGCCCGGCCTCACGTACCGCAGGTAGAGCCCCATGAACAGCGCGATCGGCATGGTCGCCGCGATGGTGAACGTGCCCCACGGGCTGCCCTTGAGCGCGTTCACCACCACCAGCGCCACCGTCGCCAGCAGGATGATCATGATCAGCAGCACCGTCACCAGCGCCGTGAACCCGCCCAGCTTGCCGATCTCCTGGCGCGCCATCTCGCCCAGCGATTTCCCGTCGCGCCGCATGGAGGCGACCAGGATCGTGAAGTCCTGCACCGCGCCTCCTAACACTGCTCCAGCGATGATCCAAAGAGTACCTGGAAGGTACCCGAACTGCGCCGCCAGCACCGGCCCCACCAGCGGCCCCGGCCCCGCGATGGCCGCGAAGTGGTGCCCGAACAGGATCCACTTGTTGGTGGGCTCGAAGTCGTGCCCGTCGCGCAGCCGCTCGGCCGGAGTGGCGCGCTGCTCGTCGAGCGCCATCACCCGCGCGGCGATGAACTTCCCGTAGAAGCGGAACCCCAGCGCGAACGTGCACCCCCCGGCCAGCACCAGCCACATGCTGTTGATCGCCTCGCCGCGATGGAGCGCCACCGCCCCCAGCGCCAGCGCCGCCACCACGGATACCGCCCCCCACAGCAGCCAGCCGATAGTTCGTTTCATTTTCAGGCTCGAAGAAGGGATTGTACCGCCGCCGCGCGGTTCAGTTGCTTCCGGGCCCGAAGTTCGAGACATTGGAGCCACTGGGCTCCATGCGCGACAACCTGCTCCACCGGCATCCCGTTGCGAGCTACTTCATCCTCGCGTTCGCCATTTCGTGGCTGGGCGCGTTGGGAGTAGCCGCGCCATATTTGTTACGCGGGCAGCCGCTCCCGAAGCTGTCTGGCCTGCTGATGTTTCCGGCGATGCTTCTGGGACCCGCCCTTGCGGGCGTTGTCCTGACCTGGGCAGTCCACGGAACGGACGGCCTGCGGGACCTCTTCGCCCGCATGAGGCGGATCGGCCCGGCCCCCTGGCTAGCGACACTCGCCGTCCCACCGGTGCTCGTGGTCGCCGTGTTGTTTGGCTTGCGAGCCCTCGTATCTCCGCTCTTCACACCGAACCTGTTTCCGATAGGTTTCACGTTCGGATGCGCGGCGGGCTTCTTTGAGGAAATCGGCTGGATGGGCTTCGCGTTTCCGGCCATGCGCCTGCGACAGGGCACGCTGCGGGCGGGAATCACCCTCGGATTGCTCTGGGGACTGTGGCACGCCCCAGCCATCGATCATCTCGGAAGCGCCACGCCTCACGGGCATTACTGGCTTCCGTTCTTCCTCGCCTTCACCGCCGCGATGACCGCCATGCGCACATTGATCTGCTGGGTCTATGCCCACACCAGGAGTGTCCTCCTGGCCCAGTTGATCCACGCCAGCTCGACCGGCGCGCTCGCAACGTTCAGCCCGGTCGGCGTGACCGCGGGCCAGGAAGCGTTGTGGTACGCCGTTTACGCCGCGCTGCTCTGGATCATCGTGGCGCTGGTTGCGCTCCGCGCACGTTGAACCCTTCCACCACAATGCGTGGCCGCTCGCCCCGCGTGTCGGCGTCCTCGATCTGGGTCCGGATCGTCAGCCGCTCGCCGGGCATCAGCGCCACGTAGTTGTCGCTGTAGAGCGCCGGCAGGATGCGGTCTCCGCTGGTCTCTCGCACCGCCTTCACCCGCACCATCAGCGCCGGCGCCTGCGACGTGTTCCGCAGATCGGTCGTCAGCACCCAGCGCGCGCCCTGTCGCTCCACGCGCGTCGACTCCTCGATCTTCACCGGCGGCAGCGCGCGGATGGCCCGGTAGTCGCCCTCCCGCACCCCGCGCAGATAGAAATTGGTGGACACCACCTCGCCCCCGCGCGTGAGGCTAAGGCGCACGAAGTGCGTGTCGGAAAGACCCTCGGGATACTCCATGTGGATCGGTGACGACGTGCCGTCCTCGATGCTATCGAGCGTCGCCGTCTTCTCCCAACGCCGCGAGCCATCCATGTTCAGAATCTCGGCATGCGCCGTCAGCCCGCGCGCATTGCCCGCGCTGTAATTCACCACCTCCACCATGTCCGTCACCGGGTTCCACTGTATGTGCAACGGCTCGCACGCCTTCTTGGCGCCGAAGTAGCCCGCGCCCGGATTGAAGTAGTAGTCGTAGGTCTGCCACAGCAGCGAAGGCCACGCCGAGTGGCTCATCCAGATCAGCAGCCCCAGGCGGTCCTTGCTCTGGCCCTCAAACATTCCGCGATACGCGTCGTAGTCCACGAACTGGGCCAGACTCACCCAATCCGCGAGCTTGTCCGCCCCGCCATATCCGTGATCGACGGCCTCGTGGAAAACATCGCTGACGAAATGCAGGTCGAAATCGTGCAGCGGCCACATGCTGCCCGGCGGCCACAGCGCCCGAACCGGCATCATCGCGCGCACGCTCTCGAGCGCCGGGACGTCTGGCGACCCCATCTCGCTGTGCAGCTTCACCGGCGCGTTCGCGAAGTAATGCATCCGCGGCAACACGCGGTACGGACCCTCGCCGCTCACCACTCCATGCGCCGAATTCGAGATGTAGTGCAACCCGGGATCGAGTTCGGCCTGCAAAGACCGCAGCCCGTCGTCCAGCGGCTTGGGCGGATTGCCCTCGTTCCGCCCGCAGTAAAGGCCCAGCGAGGGATGGTTGCGAATCCGCAGCAGGGTGTCGTGTGCGTTGGCTAGGAACAGTTCGTTGTCGTCCGGATCCGGCCCGTCCCATGGATTGGCGAGCCAGAAATCCTGCCACACCACGATCCCGTTCCGGTCGCAGGCCTCGTAGAAAGCGTCGTCGCCGATCTGCCCCACCCAATCGCGAATCATGGTGAAGTGCAGGTCGCGGTGATACCGTAGCGCGGCCTCGAAATCGCGCGCGCGATACCGCAGCATCGATTCCGCGAATCCCCAGTTCCCTCCGCGCGCGATGAACCGCCGCCCGTTGATCCAGATCTTCAGCACGCCGCCGTCTTCGCTGTAAGTGAACTGGCGCACTCCGGCCTGAAACGTCACAACGTCTGAAGCCTCGAATTGCAGCTGCACCGGATACAGATAAGGATCGCCGTAGCCGTTCGGCCACCAAAGCTTCGGGTTCGGCAGATTGAGGGTAACCTTAACCGTCTGGTGGGCATAGGCCTCGAGCGTCACCGCCGATACGAATTTCACCGAGCCGTCCAGCCCGATTCCCCCAAACTGTGACTCGCCGAAGCTTCCGCTGAACTCGCCGCTCACCGGCTTTGAATCCAGATTCCGCAGCGTCGCTTCAATCGTGACCTGCGCCCGCGAAACATCGGGCAGCGGCAGCGTGGTCGTGACGTACGGATTCTCGATCTTCACCGCGCCGCTCTCGCTCAGATACACGCCGGCCCAAATGCCCGTGTCGCGCCCGCGTATGGTGGACATCCAGTCCCAGCCGATCGAAGCGTGATACGTGGGGTTGTCCGCGCCCAGCGCTCCGCCATTGCCGGTGTCGCTTTCGAGATTCTTCTCCTTGACGCTCCCTGGTGTGGCATTCTTCTCGACGCGTACCGCCACGGCATTCAGCGCCCCGGGACGTATGCGGTCCGTCACGTCGAAGCGGCCCCGCATGAACGCACCCTCGATGCGCCCGATCTTCGCGCCGTTGAGGAACACATCGGCCTTCCAGTTGATGCCGTCGAAGTTCAGCCAGACGTGCCGCCCCTTGGCCACCGCCGGCGCGACGAACTCGTCGCGATACCAGAAATCCGCATAGAAGAAGGAATCCGAAATCATATTCTGGTTGTCGCCGTAGTTCGGATCGGGCACCGCGCCGTCGTTCCAGTAACTCACCAGCGTTGTCCCGGGAACGGTGGCGATCATCCAGTCTTCGTTCCGGTATCCGGGCTGCGACACCTCCGCGCCCGAGCCATGCACCAGCGAGTCCCGTTGCACCCGCCACGCGCCGAGACCGGCCGTCACGGGCTTCGCCTTCGGAACCGGGCCGCCCCGCCCGTACACTCCGAGCTCGCTCAGGATGTACCCCTCGGGCGACGCCGGCCGCGTCATCAGGACGCGCACGTACCGCCCTGTCGCCGGCTGCGCGAGCTCCACATCGTCAACCGCAGACAGCGGCGCGAGGCTACGCCACTCCTCGGCATCGTCGGAGACCTGAATCGATCCCGCCTCCGCGCGCCGGATCCAGGCTAGCGCCACCCGGTGGAAGGTGCACCGCGCGCCCAGGTCCACATACACCCATTCCTCGCCGCTCCCCGCGCTCATCCACGCGCTGGTGAACTGATACGGCCCGCCCACGCCCAACCTCTCGCCGTGGTCGAAAAACGCGAGGTCGTTGGCCCGCCACGCCTGCACGTTGGGCGCCTCGAACGCCACCCGGTAGAAGCGGCTCCGCGAAGGCGCCCCCAGCGCGATGGACCACTGGTAGTCCCTGGCCGCCTTCTCCGCGCCCGTCTTGCGCCCCAGTTCCTTCCACGTCCGCTCGTCGTCCGAGCCCGACACCGTGCACGTCCATCGCGCCGGCTCCCGCGGGAATCCCTGCGGCCGCGCGAACACGTCCAGCCGGTCCACCTCCGGCGCGCCGTCACCCCCTTCGAGCCCGACCGCGACCCACGGATGCGGCCCCTTCAGTTCGACGCCGGTGACCAGGTTGCGATCCAGAACCAGCTCCCGTTCCTGCTTGATCAACGTCCCGCGCTCGCTGACCGAGGTCGAAACCCATCGCGGCAGCCGCGTGTCCTCGATCCCGTCCGTCACCAACTGCGCCGTGAGGTTGTAGTCGTAGCTGCTCGAATGGTACGCCGGCCGGTGCAGCGCCAGGTTGCGGTACGTCGTCGCGTCCGTAACCATCGCGGGTCCCGCGTACTCCGCCGGACTCCCCGGATACACCCCCACCCCGCGCGTGTACTCCTGCGCCATCATTCCCATCGCCGCGCTCAGACTCAGCAGAAGAAGCCGTCTCATGCCCACCTCTTTGAATCCACCGAACAATAGCCTGCTAAACAGCGTACCCTACTCAGACAGGAGACTTGCGTCATGAATAACCGGGCTACTCGTAGATCCTTTTTCCAACGCGGCGCACTCGCCGGTGGTGGCGCGCTGCTCGCCAAGGCGGAGACCGCACCCGCCCCGCCCAACGAAACCATCAAGACCATCCGCAGCCTGCGCTCTACGCACGGCAACTTCCAGGACAAGCCGCTTCCCGACACGGCGCTCGAGACCATCCTCCAGTCGAGCCTCCGCGCGGCCAATGCCTCCAACAACCAGAGCTACTCCATCATCGTCATCAAGAACCGGCCGATGATGAAGTCGGTTTGCGGCTACCAGGGCGGTTGCGTGCTCCTCTACTGCGCCGACTACACCCGCTTGAAAGTCTGCGCCCAGACCATGGGATACAGCTATGATCCCGGCACCATGGAGGGCTTCGTCACCGCCAGCACGAACGCCACCATCGCCGCTCAGACCGCCGTCATCGCCGCCCGGTCCCTGGGCATCGATTCCCTGCTGACCAACGGCATCCACCGCGGCGACATGGCGCGGCTGTGGAAGTTGCTCGAGCTGCCCGAGACCCACTGCTTCCCCATCATCGCGCTCGTCCTCGGCTATTCCACGGAGCCGGGACACCTGAAGGGACGGCTGGACGGCCCCGGCGTCATCCACAGCGAGAAGTATCACGCGCTGACCAAGGAAGAAACGGGCGAGATCATCCTGAAGTACGACGACAAGCAGCGGAACCTCGGCTTGAACGACGACTGGGCCGCCAAGGGCCACAAGCACTACCTGGACTGGTTCTTCAAAGACTGGATGCACGTGGGCGCGAAGCCCGCCCAGCAGGAGACCCAAATGCTGCGCCTCTTGAAGCGCACGCGATTTGTCGAAGAGCCGAAGGCCTGACCTGGCTTTTCTTCTGGCCGTGGGGCAGGACTCCAGTCCTGCAGCGGGTCTCCAGACCCGCCTCCGTCCAACTTCCTGAAACGAAGGAAGCCGCACGTGGACAGCTCTGGAGAGCCGCCCACTCAGGCTGTCCGCGTCTGGGACCTGCCGCCTCGACACTCGTGTCGAGGCGCGAGTGTCCGCGCCACAAGCTACTGGCGCGCCGCAATCTCGACGCTCGCCGCCTTCAGCCCCGCCGACGACGCCGTCACCCGGATCGCGCCCGCCTTCGACGTCGCCGCCAAAATCGCCAGGCACATTCCGTTGAACGCCTTGCGCCGGTTCCCCTGGTAGCTCTCGTGACTGGTCGGATTGCCGTTGTCTACGCCGATCAGCCTCGCCTCGCCCTCCAGCTGGAACAGCACCTCGTTGTCCGCCGTCGGCACCACCCGCCCCTTCGAGTCCACAATCTCGACCGTGAGATGCGCCACGTCGCGCCGGTCCGCCGCCAGCGTCTTCCGATCCGCGGAGATCGTAACCGCCGCCGGCTCCTCCGTGGTCGCGACCTCGACCGTCGCCACGACCTTGCCGTCCCGCGTCCCCACCGCCCGCAGCGTGCCCGGCTCATACGGCACATCCCACGCCAGATGCAGGTCGCTGGTGGTCCTCGCCGCACGCGACCGCGCCGGGAAGTTGCCGTACTCGCCCTCCATGCCGAGATGCGGGAAGTCGTAACCCTTCACCCCCAGCGACCGGCCGTTCAGGAACAGCTCCACCGTGTCGCAGTTCGTGTAGCAGGTCACCGGCACGAACCGCCCCTCTTTGCCCTTCCAGTTCCAATGCGGAAACAGGTGCAGCACCGGCTGGCTGCTCCACTGGCTCTGGTAGAAGTAGAAGCCGTCTTTCTTAAAACCGCAGGTGTCGATGACGCCCGCCGGCGCACCTTTCATCGGCCACCGGGCCTCTCCCAGGTAGTCGATGCCGGTCCACATGAAATCGCCGGCCACGTAGTCGTAGGTCCACACGAACTTCCAAAGCTGCTCCACGTCCAGGTTCCGCCCGGGGATCATTCCGAAGAAACTGCGCGGCCCGGCCGCCCCCTCGGACGGGAACAAGCCACTGTAGTCGCCGCGAATGCCGCCCATCGCCTCGCTCTCGGTCCCGATCATCCGCCGGTTCGGAAACGCGTGCCGGTCGATGCTGTAGTATTTCTCCCGCCGGTCGCGCCAGCGGTCCACGTAGTTGTAGCCCACCACGTCGAGCAGCGCCAGAAACTCCGGCCGCGCCCTCTCCGCGAGCGGGTCCGATCCGATGTGATCGCATCCCGCCGTCACCAGCCGAGTCGGGTCCTCGCGGTGGAAGATGTCGAGCAGCTCCTTCAAAGTCTCCGCGCCTCGCGGGGCCTGCTGGTCGCCAATCTCATTGCCCGCGCTCCACAGGACCACCGAGGGATGGTTCCGGTCGCGATGTATGAAGTTCAGCAGGTCGCGATCGTGCCACTCGTCGAAATAGATCGAGTAGCCGTAGGGACCGATCTGCCCCTTCGGCACGCGCCATTCATCGAACGCCTCGTTCATCACCAGGAACCCCATGCGGTCGCACAGGTCCAGAAACTCCGCCGAGTAGGGATTGTGGCTGGTGCGTATGGCATTGCAGCCCATCTCTTTGAGGATCTCGAGCCGCCGTTCCCACATGCGCTCCGGAACCGCGGCGCCCACCGAGCCGGCTTCGTGGTGCAGGCAGACGCCGTTCAGCTTCACCGGCTCGCCGTTGAGCAGGAAGCCGCGGTCGGCGTCGAATACCGCTTCGCGAATGCCCAGCGGCGTGTCGTATTCGTCGATGACGCCGCCTTTGTCGCGCAGTGTGCTGTGCGCGCGATACAGGCTTGGCTCGCCGACCGACCACAGGCTCGGCGACGCCACCACCATCTGCTGGACGAACTGGTAATCGCCGCCTGCCGCGACTTGCTGCGACGCCTCGCCGCTCGCAACCGCGCGCCCGTCCCGGTCCAGAATAGCCGTGGTCAGCGTGCACGCGGAGGCGTTTCCGCTCTCGTTGCGAACCCGCGTCTCCACCTGAACCGTCGCCTTGTCCTTCCCGACCCGTGGCGTAGTCACGAAGGTGCCCCAGTAGCCGATGTGGACTTTGTTTGTCGCCAGCAGCCACGTGTGCCGGTAGATCCCCGACCCCGAATACCAGCGGCAATTCGTCTGGTGCGAATTGTCCACCTTGACAGCCAGCACGTTGTCGCCGCCGAACCGGACGTGCGGCGTGATGTCGTAGGCGAACGGAACATAGCCGTACGGCCGCCGTCCCAGATACTCGCCGTTGATCCACACCTCGCTGTTCTGGTAGACGCCATCGAACTCGATCGTGAGCCTCTTCTCCGCCCACGCGCCGGGTACGCGAAAGAGTTTGCGGTACCAGCCGATGCCGGTGGGAAGATACGCGCCCGGCCCCTCCGACGGCGCCTTCTCGTCGAACGGCCCCTCGATGCTCCAGTCGTGCGGCAGATCCAGGCTCCGCCAGCCCGCATCGGAGAAGCCTGGCTGCTGCGCCCCCGGCGCATCGCCCTTGAAGAACTTCCATCCGAAGTCGAAGCTCTCGCGACTCCGCGGCGTCGCCCGGTCCTGTCCCAGCGCCACGCCCCTAGGCCGCAACGCCGAAACCACCGCCGCCGCCCCCAAAAGCTGCCGCCGGCTGAGAGTCACCCCGTGATCGTGTGCCATGCCCCTAAGTATCGCGCGTAGCTCAGAACAAATCGCGCGCCTCCTCGTATATCTTCTTCTATGCGCAACGCACTCGTGGTCCTTGCAGCCCTGACAGCGGTCGCCTCCGCGCAAACCGAGGCCGGCCACGCGACCTACAAGCCCGAACAGATCCAGCGCTTCGAGCAGCAGGAGGTCACGGTTCCCGATTTTCAAGCGTCCGGGTACATCCTCGATCTTGGCGGAGGCGGCGAAGGCATCATCGGCAGGGTCAAATCGACACAGGTGGTTGCCATTGACCTGATCAAGCGCGAACTGGCCGAGGCGCCTCCCGGCCCGCTCAAGATCGTGATGGACGCCACGGACCTGAAATTCCTCGACGGCAGCTTCAACACCGTGACCTGCTTCTTCACGCTGATGTACGTGCCGCAGCCGGTGAAGCACAAGGTGTTCGAGGAAGCCATGCGCGTGCTCGCTCCGGGTGGGCGGTTCCTGATTTGGGACGCCGTGATTCCCGCGCGCACCGATCCCGCCAAGGAACTCGTCGTGTTCCCCATGCGCATCAATCTTCCCCACGAGACCGTCACCACCGGCTACGGAACGCCCTGGCAGGACACCGCGCGCGACACCGCCTACTATGTCGATCTGGCGGCGAAGGCCGGCTTCAAGGTCGCCGCCCGCCAGGAGAGCGCGCACAACTTCTACCTGGAATTGCGCAAATAGCCGATCACTTCCTGGGCTCGACGAGCGCCTGATACACCACCGGGCGGCTAAGGTGCTCCACATCGGGTTGCCCGGGGCCGAACATCCGTTGCGTCATGCCGACAAAGATCAGATCGTTCGTGGGATCGACCCAGAACCAGGTGTCGGCCGCTCCCAGCCAATAGAACGTGCCTTTGCCCACGACTTCGTCGGCCTCGAGCGGATCGGTGAAGACCGCGCAATCGTAGCCATACCCCATGCCCGGTCGCATGACCTCGTTGCCGATGGAGAACTCGCCCGTCATCAGTTTGGGCGCGAGATGGTTTGAGGTCATGAGGGCGACCGAGGCCGGCGAAAGGACGCGCACGCCGTCGAGTTCGCCCCGATTCAGAAGCATCTGAGCGAAGCGCATGTAATCCTGCGCCGTCGAGACCAGACCTCCGCCGCCCGAGGGCATGGTAGGCTCGGTCGCATAGCCGCCGTCCGGGCCACTGGCGACTAGCGCGCCGTCCTTGTCTCCCCGGTAGAGCGTGGCAAAGCGGCCCCACTTCTCTTTGGGGACGTAGAAGCCACTGTCCTTCATTTTGAGAGGCTCGAATATGTGTTGCCGCATGAAATCGGGCAAGGACTGGCCCGAAAGTTTCTCGACGATATAGCCCTGGATATCCATGGACACGCTGTAAACCCAGCGGCTCCCCGGCTGGTATAGCAGCGGAATTTTCGCCAGCCTGTCAATCATCTCCTGGAGGGATTGAGACTGCATGACGTGTTCGCCCACGTACATCTTGTCGACCGGCGTGTTGCCGAAGTACCCGTAAGTGAAGCCCGCGGTGTGGCTCATCAGCTCGCGCATGGTGGGGGCGTGAACGGGGTCTTCGAGAATCGTCTGTCCGCTCTGATCCAGGCCCTTGAAGACCTTCAGATGGGCGAACTCAGGGATGAACTTCGAGATTGGATCCGAGGGCTGCCATTTGCCCTCCTCGTAGAGGATCATCATGGCAACGCCCGTGACCGGCTTACTCATGGAGAAGATGCGAAAGATCGTGTCGGCCGTCATCGGCGCGCCGCTCGCGATATCTTTCTTGCCGTAGGTGCGCTCTTCGACCACTTTGCCGTGGCGGGCCAGAAGGGTCACAACTCCGGCGAGCTCCTTGTGATCCACCTCGCGTTGCATAGCCGCGTGAAGACGATCGAGTCGCGCAGACGAGAAGCCCGACGTCTCCGGGCTCCTTTGCTGCGCGAACACGACGGAGAGCCAAGCGGTCAGGCACCCTACCGCGAAACGTGAGATTGGTTTGGCGTTCATTTGTCTTGATCCTTGGACGTTGTCCTTCCATATCGTACCCGTTTCGGCATGGCGGGACGGGACCGTCTCGCCGTCAGTCACAAGCTCACGCACCATATTCATCGTGAGCCCTCATCAGCTTGCCGGCCCTCGGCCCCGGCAAGCGGCACCAGCCCGGTGTACACTCCTTTCGGTACCGCATGCCGCAGCGAGGCCGCACCCCCCGAAGCTACAAGAAGCTACAAGCAGAAATGCCGAACGAACCCACCACCGCTAACAACCCTTTGCGAATGATATGCCTGGAGGAATTAAATAGAACCCACGCCCCCCCCTTGCCCGCATCCCTAGCGTCTGCTAACATAGCACTTGCTAACCTAGCAGGCACTAGCAGGAGGCCGAATACCTTGCAGCGAATGACGTCCGACGATCGCCGCGCCGCCATCATGGAGACCGCCATCAAGCTCTTCTCCGAGCGCGGCTTTCGTGGAACCACCACACGCGCCCTGGCCGACGCCATCGGCGTCTCCGAGCCCGTCCTCTACGAGCATTTCAAGTCCAAGCGCGACCTGTTTGAAGCCATCATCGACGTCAAATCGCGCGAAGGCGTCGCGCGTGCCACGGCCATGCTCCAACCTCTCGCCGATGCCGGCCAGGACCGCGATCTCCTCATCGGCCTGGGCGAATTCGTGGTCCAGTGCCACACCGAAGATGAACCTTATGGACGGCTGGTCCTCATGGCCGCTCTCGAAGGCCCCGAACTGGGCGACATCTTTTATGACCGCCAGCGCGAGGCCTACGAAATGCTCGCGGAGTATTTCGCCGCCCGCACCCAGGCCGGCATCTTCCGCGAAGTCGATCCCATCATCGCGGCCCGCGTCCTTCTGGGCATGTTTGTCAACCTCGGCATGAGCCGTATGCTCTACCGCGGCGCCTCCGAGTTGGGCGGCGTCCGTGAAGTCGTGGAACAAATGGTCGATGTTTTCCTGAAGGGGATCTCCAAATGAGACTCACTGCAGTTTTCATATTCGCTCTCACGCTTTTCATGATCGGCTGCGGCAAACGCGCCCAAACGGACGCGGAGGCTGCCGCGAAGGCCAAGGCCGCCGATCCCGTCACGGTCCGCGTGGCTACCGCCGAAACGCGCCACCTGGGCTCGAACGTCTCCGTCACCGGCTCGCTCCAGCCCGATGAAAGCGTGTCGGTCAGCTCCGAGGTCGCCGGCCGCCTCGCCGAGGTCCGCTACGACTTCGGCCAGACCGTGCACCAGGGCGATATCATCGCCGAACTCGACAAGCGCGAGTTGACCATACAGTGCGAGCGCGCTCGCGCCTCCCTCAGCCAGGCGCTGGCCGCCATCGGCCTCGACCCCAACCAGCAGGACGTCACGCCCGAGTCGACGCCCGCCATCCGACAAGCTAAAGCGCAGATGGAAGACGCCCGCTTCAAGTTCGAAATGGTGGCCAAGCTGCGCAAGTCGGGCGACGTATCCGAAGAGCGCTACATCGAGATCGAAAAAGGACTCCACGCGCGCGAGGCCGGCTACGAGGCCGCCAAAGACATGCTGCGCACGCAGCTTGCGGCCGTGCAGGCGCTCCGCGCCGACGTGCGTTTCTGCGAGAAGCGCCTGGGCGACGCCACGGTGCGGGCGCCGTTTGACGGCCAGATCTCCGCGCGCCTGGTTTCGCCCGGCCAGTACATGCGGGAGAACACGCCCATCGTCACGCTGGTCAAGCCCTGGCCCCTGCGCCTGCGCGCCGACATCCCGGAGTTCGCGGCCACCGCGGTGCGCACCGGAGGCACGCTCGTCTTTACTACCGATGCCGCGCCCGGCGCGCAGTTCCGCGCCCACGTCACGGAACTGAATCCCACGCTCGACGCCCGTTCGCGCTCGCTCTCGGTCGAAGCCCGCTTGACGGACCGCGATCCCCAACTCCGCGCCGGCATGTTCGTCCAGGTGCAGCTCGCGCTGGCCGGCGACAGCACCGCCGTGGTGGTCCCGAAAGAGGCGCTCTACCAACTCGCTGGCCTCACCAAGGTCTTCACCGTGAAAGCCGGAAAAGTGACGGAGAGCAAGGTTACGACCGGCGTCGAGGTTAGCGGCTGGATCGAGATTCCCGGCGGTGCCATACACGCCGGAGATCAGGTTGCCGTCAGCAAGCTGCCCATGCTGGTTGACGGTCTCGCCGTCCGCACCGAGCCCAGCGCACCCTCCGGCCCAGCCGTCCGCACCGAGGCCACCGCACCGAACCGCGACCGTCAGGGAGCGGCACCCTCCACCCCAGCCGTCGAGGCGGGGAGGTAGGCCATGCAAAAGCTTGCCCGAATCTGCATCGAGAGGCCGGTCTTCGCCACCATGCTCATCCTGGCGCTGGTGGTGCTCGGCGTCAGCGCCTACATGAAGCTCGGCGTGGACCTCTACCCCAAGATCGAATTCCCGGTGGTCACCATCACCACCACCCTGCGCGGCGCCTCGCCCGAAGAGGTGGAGACCCAGGTCACCAAGCGCATCGAGGAATCCGTCAACACCGTCAGCGGCATCGACGAACTCCGCTCTCTCTCCGCCGAAGGCGTCTCGATCACGTGGGTCACCTTCGTGCTCGAGAAGGACCCCGACGTCGCCGCCCAGGAGATGCGCGACAAGGTCGCCGCCATCACGCGCGACCTGCCCAAGGACGTGGACCCGCCGGTTATCGAGAAGATCTCGACCGACGCCTCGCCCGTCATCAGCATCATCCTCTCCTCGCGCCGCGACCTGCGCGAGACCACCAAGATCGTCGACGACCAGGTGAAGAAGAACATCGAGTCCATCGACGGCGTCGGCCAGGTCCGCTTCATCGGCGACCGCGCCCGCCAGATCCAGGTCTGGCTCGACGGCGGCAAGCTGTATTCCTACAACCTGAACATCGACCAGGTCCGCGGCGCGCTGGCCGCGCAGAACGTCGAAGTCCCCGGCGGCCGCGTGGACCAGGGCGCGCGCGAGGTGAGCCTGCGCACGCTGGGCCGCATCGAGCGCCCGGCCGATTTCGCCAACATCATCGTCGCGTCCCTGGGCGGTTCGCCGGTGCGCATCCGCGACATCGGAACCGTGGAAGACGGCGTCGAGGAGCCGCGGTCCCTGGCGCGTCTCGATGGCGAGCCCGCGGTGGTGCTCGAAGTCCGCAAGCAGTCGGGCACCAACACCCTCGACGTGGTTCACGCCGTCAAGAACCGCATCGCCCAGCTGCAACCGCTGCTGCCGCCCGACTTCACCATCACGTACGCCGGCGACCAGTCCACGTTCATCGAAGAGTCCTTCAAGGCCGTGCAGGAGCACCTGCTGCTGGGTGGCCTGTGCGCGGGATTTGTGGTGCTGCTGTTCATGCGTAGCTGGCGCACCACGCTGATCGCCGCCGTCGCTATTCCGATCTCGATCATCTCCACCTACTCGCTCATGAACATGATGGGCTTCACGCTCAACCAGATCACGATGCTGGCCCTGGTGCTGGTGGTGGGCATCGTGATCGACGACGCTATCGTGGTGCTCGAGAACATTTTCCGCAACGCGGAGGAGAAGCACCTGCCCCCGGTCGAGGCCGCCATCCAGGGCACCAAGGAAATCGGACTGGCCGTCATGGCCACCACCTTCAGCCTGGTGATCATCTTCCTGCCAGTGGCTATGATGACCGGCATCGTGGGCCGCTTCATGTCCAGTTTTGGCTACACCGCGGCCTTCGCCGTGCTGGTCTCGCTGCTGGTGAGCTTCACGCTGACGCCCATGCTCTGCTCGCGCTTCCTGAAGATGGGCAACGGGCAGAACGGCGGCTCCACCAAGGACACGGTGCTGTTCCGCGCGTTGTCCGGGCCGTATCGCCGGATGCTGCGCTGGTCCATGGCGCACCGCTGGGTCATCGTGGTCTGCGCGATTCTGGTCACTTTCTCGACCATCCCCATGTTCCTGCATATGGGCAAGGACTTCCTGCCCATAGACGACCAGAGCGAGTTCGAGATTGCCGTGCGCATGCCGGTGGGCTCCTCGCTCGACGGCAGCTCCGCCATGATGCGGGAGATCGAGGCGGACATTCATACGCTCCCCGGCATCCGCAACGTCCTCACCACCCTGGGAGCCGATAGCCGGCGCCAGGTGGACCGCGGCTCGCTGCTGATCGAGTTGGTGCCCGTCGATCAGCGCAAAGAGTCGCAGTTCGACATCATGACGCAGGCCCGCGAGAGGCTGCGCAAGTACCGCGACCTGACCATCGCCGTCCAGCCGCCCGCCATGTTCGCCGGCGCCGGACCGAACAAGGACCTGCAGTTCTTCATTCAGGGACCGGACTTCGCGCACCTGGAGCAGTACATGGCGACCGTCCGGGCAGAACTGGCCCGCACACCGGGCGTCCGCGATATGGAAAGCTCCTACGAACCGGGTAAGCCCGAGCTGCGCGTTCACATCAACCGCGCCAAGGCGGCCGACCTCGGGGTGAACGTCGCTTCGATCGCCACCGCGCTGCGCACCATGGTCGGCGGCGATCCGCAGGCCACCACCTACCGCGAAGGCGACGACCGCTACGACGTGCAGCTGCGCGTCCAGAAGCAGTTTCGCGACTCGGCGCGCTCGCTCGAGCGTCTCTACGTTCCCTCCGCCATGCTGGGCAACGTGCCGGTCTCGAACGTAGTCACGGTCGAGGAGGGAACCGGCCCCACGCAGATCGATCGCGTGCAACCGCCAGCGGCAGATCATGCTTACGGCCAATTTCGCCCAAGGCCAGTCGCTCAGCAACGTCATCGGCATTCTGGACCGCACCACCGCATCCCTCAACATGCCGCCCGAATACCGCCTCGGCCTGGTGGGGCGCAGCAAGGAATTCGGGCGCGCGGCCATGGGCTTCGTGGTCGCCTTCGTGCTCTCCATCATCTTTATGTATATGGTGCTGGCGGCGCAGTTCGAGAGCTTCATCGATCCGGTCACCATCCTCATCAGCCTGCCGCTGGCCGTGCCCTTCGCGCTGCTGACCCTGTTCCTGACCGGCGAGAACTTTCAAATCATTTACACATCGCTCGGCATTCTGATGCTGTTCGGCATTGTCAAGAAGAACGCCATTCTGCAGATCGATCACATCAAGGCCCTGCGCTTCAAGGAAGGCAAGCCGCGCCAGGAGGCCATCCTGCTCGGCTGCGAGGACCGGCTGCGGCCCATCCTCATGACCACCGCCTCGCTGGTCGCGGGCATGGCGCCCATGGCGCTCGGCGGCGGCGCCGGCTCCTCTTCGCGCCGCAGCATCGCCATCGTGGTCATTGGAGGCCAGACCCTGTGCCTGCTGCTGACCTTGCTGGTCACCCCGGTGACGTACTCCCTGTTCGACGACCTGGGCCATCTAAAGCTCCTTGCCCGGTTGGGCGCCTTCCTGCGCGGACTGAGACCGCGGCGGGCCGTGGGCGTCACCGCGCCGCTCCTTCTGTTGCTGCTCGTCCTGGCCGCTGCCTCTCCGGCTCGTGCGGAGCAGCCTCGCGTCGGAGTGGGCGCGACGCAGCACAAGATGACGCTGCGCGAGGCCATCGAACTGGCCCTCGGCCAGAACCTCGATATCGAGATCGAGAAGACCAACCGCGAAACCGCCGCCCAGGCACTCAAAGGCGCACACGGCTATCTCGACACCACCCTGCGCTGGTCGCCTTCGATTCTCTCCGCGAAGATTCCCACCAGCTCGATCCTCATGGGCGCCGACGGCATCCTCGCCGAGCACGTTCACAGAGAGGACTTCTCCATCCGGCAGATGCTCCCCTGGAACGGCGCCGGCTTCGGCGTGGATTTCGAGAACAACCGCCAGTCCACCACCAACCCCTTCGACTCGCTGAATCCGCAGTTCAACACCCGGCTGACGGTCACCTTCACGCAGCCGCTGCTGCGCAACCGCGGCATCGACCCTTATCGCGCCGAGCTGAAGATCCGCCGCAAGCGGCTCGATCTTTCGTTTACGGAGTTCGCAACACGGAACATCGACGTGGTCACGCGCGTCGAGCAGGCCTATTGGAACCTGGTCGCCGCGCGCCAGGCCGTTGACGTCCTTTCCGACAGCGTCGAATGGGCTCGCCAGCAACTGGCGATGACCAAGCGCATGGTGGCCGCCGGCACCCAGGCGCAGGTCGAAATCTCGGCCTCCGAGGCCGAGCTCGAACGCCGGCTGGACACCTACTACTCGGGCATCGGTATGGTGACCGAGGCCGAGAACGGCCTAAAACTCCTGCTGACGTCATCGCGACAAAACTCCCTATGGGACGACGAGATCGTGCCCGTGGACATCGAGACCCTGGAGCCGCCCGAGGCCGGCGACCTGCACGAGGCGGTCGGCGCCGCGCTCAAACACCGCCCCGAGATGCGCTCCGTAGCGACCCAGCGGGAAGTGGCGGCCATCGGGACCAAGCTCAGCGCGGACCAGCTCAAGCCGCAACTGAACCTCGTCGCCGGATACACCAACACGGGACTGGCCGGTACCCCTACTACGGGCGACCCGTTCTCCCAGCTCTTCGGCGGCATCGTCAACCAGATCAACGAGCTCTCGATCCCGGCCGGGCTTCCGCCCCTCGGCCTCAACTTCGGTGCGCTTCCCGCCAGCCTCAACGGCGGCTATGGGAAGTCGTTATCGAATCTGTTCAGCGGCAACTACCCCACCGTGCAGGTGGGCCTGACTCTCGACCTGACCCCGCGCAATCGTGCCGCGCAGGCCAACCTTGCCGAGAGCGCGATCCTGGAACGCCGGCTCAAACTCGAGCAGGCGCGTCTCGAGCTGGGCATCGAAGTGCAAGTGCGGAACGCGATGCAGGCGCTCTCGACGGCGCGGCAGCGCATCGCGGCCGCCGAGGCCAGCGCGCGCGCCGCCAAGGAGAAGCTCGACAGCGAAACCCGCATGTATCAGTCCGGCGAATCGACCAACTTCCTGGTGCTTACCCGCCAGAACGAATACGCCGATTCACGCCGCCGCGACGTTGACGCACGCCTGGACGCCAATAAGGCCATCGCCCAGCTTCGTCAGGCCGTGGGCTCGACGCTGGACGCCTACAAGATACGGCTGCAGTAGTCCTACGGCTCGGCCGGGGAGACCGGCTGGGTGCCCAGAACGTTATCGAGGAATGCCGCGACCACGGTGATGTAGCCCCGCGGGTCGCCGCCAAGCGCGGAGTGATACGCTCCAGGCTGGATCGACAACTGCTTGCCGGGGCTTGGAGTCAAACGATAGAGCTCGTCGGTCACGGCACGCGGCACCACGGGATCCTTCTCCGCGGCCAGGTACAGCACCGGCGTACGGTCGATCCGTTTGACTGCATCCCGCACGTACCCATCGGGCCCGTCGAAACCTACGCCGGTTCGGAGAAAGAATCCGACGCGAGACAGCCACGCGAACCCGGGTGTCGTGAAGAACCACAGTTCGAGACGATGCGAGAGCGGCACCGCGTCCGCGGGGGCATGCGACAGCAGCTCCCTCTCGCGACGAAGTACGTCGGTCTTGTCCAGATAGGCGCTATCGGCGACGACCGCTGCGATGCCCGGCGTTCTCGAAGCCGCGAGCAGCGACGCCACCGCGCCCGACGAGTAGCCCAGAATCGCGATCGGTTCGCCTTTGTTGTGCGCCTTGACCCATCGCACGGCGGCCTCTACGTCCAGCGCTTCCCGGTAGTCGAAGGTGGTGTACTTCCCGCCGCTCTCGCCGTGCGCTCGCAAATCCAGCATCAGAACGGAGAAGCCGTGCGGCAGCAGGCGGGCGGCAGTGTACCCCATGCCCGTCTTGTTCGTCTGCGAGCCGTGAACCAGAATGACGGTGCACTTGGGAACCGGCACGGTCCACGCCCGCTCATACCAGGCCTTGAGGGGGATCTCGTCGGCGGATTGGAACGAGACGGTCTGGGGGCTGAGCCCAAAGCGCCGGGCGGACGCGATCTGCCTGGACCAGGCAGGCTTGGGCCCGATGACCAGCCCGGCTGGCAACAGGGTTATGAGGAGGAGCAATGGCAACGCCAGCAGGAACGGGGCCGCGCGTTTGAAGCGCTGCATGTCCCGCTGGAGCGCGGGGCTGACGAAGGTCGGCCGGTGCTGCAGCGGAGTCGCTGTCTTCGGAGTCTCTTTTTTCGGCGGAGGTTCCATCTTAGCTGGCCCTTCCTTGACCGTCCCTGGCGGCGGCGATGGCCTCCAGGTATTCCCTGGCCCGTTGCTCGATCACGTCGAACCGCTCCTCGGCGAGGCTCTTGGCGTCCACCAGTTCGCCTCCCACCGCCACCGCGCAGGCGCCCGCCTTCAGAAACTCGCCCGCGGTCTTGAGGTTCACGCCACCGGTGGGGATCATCTCGATCTGCGGGAACGGTCCCTTGAGAGCCTTGATGTAGGACGGCCCGCCGACGTTGCCGCACGGGAAGATCTTCACGATATCGGCGCCCGACTCCCACGCCGTGAGAACCTCGGTGGGCGTGAGCGCGCCGGCGATCGCGACCCGGGCATAGCGATGCGCCATCTCGATGGTGGAGACACGCAGACTCGGCGTCACCAGGAACTGCGCTCCCGCCAGGATGCACGCTCGGGCGGTCTCGGGATCGAGGACGGTCCCGGCGCCGACCACCAGTTTGTCGCCGAACTCGCCGGCGCACTGCTCGAGCACCCGCAACGCGCCCGGAACGGTCATGGTGATTTCGGCCGACCGTATGCCGCCCCGGTAGAACGCCTGAATCGCCCGCAGCGCTCCGTCGGCGCTCGCGGCGCGCACCACCGGCACGATTCCCGTCTCTTTGATAAAGGAGAGGATCTGGTCTTTGGTCACGAGAGTACGATCTTAGCAGGGCCGGGGAGGGACTACCAGCCTTATGTGAAGGGGCGGAGTGGACTCGGGCGAAGCCGGGTGGCCGTGGGACCCTCGCGACAGGCGTCCGAAAACAAGACTGGGTTCTTCGCGCATTTATTCTGGACCAGTGCCTCCGAAGGCAGCATAGCGCCGCTGGCAAGCCCGCGAAGGGGGAGAGTGGGCCTAAGCGTTTGAGAAGTCTGGAGAAAAACTGTTGGTGGAGAGGCGACTGGGGAAGGCCGAGTTGGGCGGATGCCACCCCAGGGCGTCTCGCCAGCAGCCCTCTTCCACTGTTCACCGCTGCCGAATAGAATAGACAGGAGCGACTCATGCGACGCGTTCGCCTTCTTGCGGCTCTCCGGCTCGGTCTCGTCGCCGGGGTCTTCTGTGCACCGTTCATCGGGCCGGCTTCTTTGGTGGCCGAGCCCACCCTGAGGAACGTCACCGTCGAGCGGGACCGTCTTCGCGCCAGGTGAGACCGTGGATATCACCGTAGAAGCCACGCCCCTCCTGGCCTTTCGGGCCGTCGGCGTCATAGGCACGCTACCGCTCGGCTTTAGCCAGATCTCGAGGGCGGCTCCATACCGGTTCCAGATCCAGATACCGGCCGACATCACTCCAGGGGTGCAGAGGCTGATTGCGGCGGGGTATCCTCCAGACGGCCCCGCTGTCCATTCTGAACCGGCCGGGATCGCCATCGAGCGGCCTGACAGTCCGTTGAAGCTGGAGTCCGTCCGCGTGGTGGTCTTCCGTGAATGATCAGGGGATGGTGACCGCCGTGGGCCTGGGTCAGCCAGGGTGACCATCACGAACGGCGGGGCTCAGGTGGTGGTGGCCGTCAAGGTTGCAGTCCCGCATCGGCAGTAGAAAACGGTAACGTGTGCATTCCGCGACGCTCGCAATTTCCGTGGAGTGTCGGCCCGCCGCTTAAGGCCACGAAACCCTTGCGGCATTGCGGACGATGTGATATCTCTAGTTCTAAGTTCGACTCACCGCTGGCCGTATCGAGCCCCGGTGACGTGTGCTTGTTACGTTTAATTAACCAAGGAGTGGCCTTCCATGGAGCCCGCCAACCGCAGACTCATCCGTCCGGCTCTGGTTGAAGCGAAAGAGCAGCCTGTCGCCAACCGGCGCGTCACCAGCGCTCCCAACCTTAAGAAGACTTCGCCTCCGGACCAGACCAACGCGGAGAATTTCTACTACGTGAAGCAGATGCAGGCCAAGACGCCGATGGTCATCGTGCTGCAGGACGGGGAGACGATCGAGGGCACCATCGAGTGGTACGACAAGAGCTGCCTGAAGATTCACCGCGACAACGGCCCGAACATCCTGCTTTACAAGCCCTGCATCAAGTATCTGTACAAGGCGTAGGCCACGTAAAGGGCAAACCTTGGGACAGGCACGAATTTCGCAAAGACGGCGAAATTTCGGTCCAGTCCCCGGTTTGCGGAGCCCGGCGGTCCAGCATCAGCGATTGCGCTGTTCCAGGCGGTACGCCCTGCGCCGGCTGGCTTCCTCGTAGCGCCGCTTCTCGTCTTCGGTTTCCGGAATCACCGGAGCGATGACCACTCGTTTCCCGGCGGCATCCATGGTCACGAAAGTCAGGTAGGCGGACGCGGTGTGCTCGCGCTGGCCCGTAACCAGGTCCTCGACGAAGACCTTGACCCCCACCTCCATGGACGTCCGAAACGCCCGGTTGACCGAAGACTTCAGCGTGATGAGCTGGCCGATGTGTATGGGATGCAGGAACGTCATGTGGTCCACCGACGCCGTGACCACCGGGCAGCGAGTGTGGCGCATCGCGGCGAGCGCGCCCGACATATCCACCAGGTGCATCACGCGGCCGCCCAGCAGGAAGCCCAGGGGATTGGCGTCGTTCGGCAGCGCGATTTCGGAGTACTCGGAAGCGGACGCGCGCACCGGCCGCCCGGCCAGCGGCGCGGGTTCGGGATTCATGGCTGAGGTCACGGAAGGTTCACCTCCGGTGCGGGCTGTGGGACTTTTCGTCGGGATCGGTCTTGCGCCGCAGGTAGCTTTCCACGTAGGCGCGGGCCTGCTTCTCGAGGGTCTCGCTGGGGCCGTCGCGGAACAGGCCGGTCGCCGTCTCGAAATCGAGGGTGCCGTGCTCCGAGGGTCCGTGGGACCCCTCGGCGACGTAGAAGATCCGAATGAGGTCCGCGCCGTCGTCGGCCACGCTGTAGCGAATGGCGTCCGGGCCGTGGTGCTTTTTGGGGAAGCGCGAGCATCGCGTGGCGGCGTGGCCGACGTTGCAGCAATCGCGCAGCGTCTCGACGCCCGGCATCTGTTCGTGCATCGGATCCGCGCGGCAGATCCCGCTGTAAGGATCGCCCAGAGGAAGGCGGGGATGCTTCGGCCAGGCCGATTCGGCCAGCCTCTTCGTGGGAAAGAAATACGGGCATGCCATCGCAGGTATATTAGCATAGAGGTTTGAAAGGCCCGCCAGAGGAGGGCAGGGATGAATCGTCTGGAGACTCTGAAAGAGCTGGTTCGGCAGAATCCTTCCGATACGTTCGCGCGCTATGGGCTCGCGATGGAGTACGCCCGCGCCGAGGATCTCGAGGCGTCGGCCGCCGAGTACAAAGGTCTGGTGGACGCGCATCCCGACTACGCCGCGGCGTATTACCACGGCGGGAAGGTGCTGGAGCGCCTGGGGCGTTTGGAGGAGGCCCGCGAGTTCTATCGAACGGGCATCGCGGTCACGACGCGCTTGGGCGATGCGCACGCGCGCGACGAGTTGCAGGGCGCCCTCGAAATGCTGGGATAGCCCACCAAAACCAAAACACTGCTGGCCACGAATGAACACGAATGAACACGAATGAACACGAATAAGAAACACGAAGAAGGAGGTCTGTTTTATTGGTGTGTATTCGTGTTCATTCGTGGCCCCAGCTGTTTTTCCGGATCTTAAAGGAAACCACATGGACGCCGTTAGCCTGCTATTGATGGAACTCGACCAGGAGTCCCAGACCACCCGGCGATTGCTCGAGCTGGTGCCTGAAGACAAGCTGGCTTGGACGCCGCACCGGAAGTCGCTGACGCTGGGCCAGCTTGCCATGCACGTGGCGATGATTCCGGACGCCATCGCGTCGGTTGTGCAGGCCGATTCCTTCGATGTCACGGCGAACAACGTGCCGCCGCAGCCCTCGTCCCGCGCCCAGGTGATCGAGGCATTCGAGAAGAGCCAGGCCGAGGCCGTTGAGAAGCTTGGTGAGTTCGACGATGCCGCGCTGGCGAAAATGTGGTCGGCGAAGAAGGGCAGCCGGACCGTGACGATGCTCCCGCGCGGCGCGGTCATCCGCTTCATCCTCTTGAATCACCTGATCCACCACCGCGGCCAGCTTTCGGTCTACCTGCGCCTGCTCGACGTTCCGCTGCCGTCGATCTACGGCCCCAGTGCCGATGAGAATCCTTGGGTGTAATATGGTTCTCCTTGGAACTCTGCCATATGAAGTTCGTATTATCTGCTATGGTCCGTGACATCCGTTATGCCCTCCGCACGCTGCTGAAGAATCCCGCGTTCACTCTGATTGCGGTTTTCGCCCTGGCGCTAGGCATCGGAGCCAACACGGCTATCTTCACGGTTGTGGACCGCGTGCTGCTACGCCCGCTGCCCTACAAGGACGCCGGCCGCCTGGTCAACGGCGTCCGGAAGTTCAAGACCGGGGTCAGCCCGTCCCTCTCCATCCCCAAATTCGTTTCCTTCCGCCAGGCCGATCTCTTAGAGGACGTCACGATATACGATTTCATGGGGCCGGGCATGAACCTGAGCGGCTCGGGCACGCCGGAGCAGGTCAGGGGCGTACACGTCTCAGAGGCCTACTTCCGCCTGTTCGGCGTCGCGCCGTTGATCGGCCGCACTTTCTCGGCCGACGAGGACCGGCCTGGCGGGCCGCACGTCATGGTTCTCAGCAACGGCCTCTGGAAGCGGCGCTTCGGCGGCGATCCGGGCATCGTCGGCCGCACCATCCGGCTCAATTCCGAGCCCTTCGCGGTCATCGGCGTCATGGGTCCCGATTTCGCGGGCGAGCCGGAGACCGACCTTTTCCTGGCGCAGCAGGCCGATCTCAACAGCAGCAACCAGGGGCACTTCCTCCTGCTCGGCGCGCGTCTGAAACCCGGCGTGACCATGGAGCAGGCCAACGCGCAGTTGCGCGTCGTCGCGGACCGTTTCCGCAAGCTCTATCCCGGCGTCATCGACGATGAGACCTTTGCCGTGCAGCCCATGGGCCCGCTGATGGTGGGCGACCTGCGGACGCCGCTGTTCATCCTGCTCGGGGCGGTGGCCTTCGTCCTGCTGATCGCCTGCGCCAACGTGGCCAACCTTCTGCTGGTGCGCGCCGCCGGACGCAGCAAGGAGATCGCCATCCGCATCGCCATTGGGGCCGGGCGTGGCGCCCTGCTGAGGCAGTTGCTGACGGAGAGCATCCTCCTGGCCATCGCAGGGGGAGTGGTCGGCGTGTTTCTGGGCGCCATCGGACTGCGCGTTCTGCTGTCCCTGGCTCCGGCCGAACTGCCGCGGCTGCCGGAGGCCAGCACGCTCGGCCTCTTTACGCTGATGGACGGGCGCATCCTCTTATTCGCTTTTGCGGTGTCCATCGTCACCGGCGTCCTGTTCGGACTGGTGCCGGCGCTGCAGCTCTCCCGCCCCACGCTCAACATGTCGCTGCGCGAAGGCGGCGCCCGGACCACCGCGGGTACGGCGCGGCAGCGAACACGCAGCACCCTGGTGGTTGCCGAGATCGCGCTTTCTCTTGTCCTGCTGGTGGGCGCGGCCCTGATGATCCGGACGTTCCTCGCCCTGCGCGACGTGCAGCCGGGCTTTCAAACGGCTTCCGTGCTCACCTTGAGCAGCTCCCTGGCCGGCCAGAAATACGAAACCGCGGCGGCCGTGGAGCGGCTGTCCACCGAACTGACGCGCCGGCTGGAGTCGCTGCCCGGCGTGCAGTCCTCCACCTACGCCCTCTGCCTGCCCCTGCAACTCGGTCCGGATATGCCCTTTGCGATCGCCGGAAAGCCCACGCGCGACGGCGGGCCGTTCAACGGCGATGTGGACTATCGCCCTGTCAGCTGGCACTACTTTCAGACGCTCGGCATTCCGCTGCGGCGCGGGCGGCTGTTCGACGAACGCGACAGCAGCTCCGGCGCCTGGTCGCTCATCATCAACGAAGCCATGGCGAAAAAGTTCTGGCCCAAGGAGGACCCGGTTGGCGCGACGGTGACCATCGCCAAGGGGCTCGCTCCGGAGCTGGCGGACCGTCCCCGCCAGGTGATTGGAGTCGTTGGCGACGTGCACGAAGCCGGCGTGGATCAGGAGCCGCCGCCCACGATGTATGTCCCGGTCGGCCAGGTTCCGAACGGAATGATCGCCTTGGGGAACCGGATTCTGCCGTCCTCCTGGGCGGTGCGGGGAGCCGGCGATCCGGCCGCGCTGGCCCGGGCCGTGCAACAGGAAATGCTGCGTGTCGATCCCGACCTGCCCGTTGCGCGCGTGATGAGCATGGACCGCCTGCTCGCAAAATCGATGGCCCGCCAGAACTTCAACATGATCCTGCTGGGCATTTTCGGCGGGATCGCGCTGCTGCTCGCGGCGATCGGCATTTACGGCGTGATGTCGTTCACGGTCGGGCAGCGGACCAATGAGATGGGAATCCGCATCGCCTTGGGCGCGACCACGGCACAGTTGCTGCGGCTGGTGATCAGCCACGGTTTATTGCTTGCGGGCATTGGCGTTAGCATCGGCCTGGCAGCATCGCTCGTCCTCACGCGCCTAATGGCGAGCCTGCTGTACGGCGTGAAGGCCACGGATTCGGCGACATTCATCGCGGTAGCTGCGATCCTCTCCGCAGTGGCTGCGGTGGCCTGCTACATTCCGGCGCGCCGCGCCACGCGCGTCGATCCGATCACGGCGCTGCGGTGGGAGTAGGGTCTGCGGTCTGGAGTTGGTGGCCCGAGTCCACTACCCGCCAGTGCCTATTGCGTCGCGAAGTGGCGAAGACTGCGCGCCTTGGCTTTGGCGGCTTCGGTTTCGCGGTTCTTGGGCAGGGCCGTGGTTTCGAGCGACGCGATGAGTCCGGCGGCAATGGAAGCGATTTCGTCGACCGCGTGTTGGAACACCGCTTCGTTGGTTTTCGAGGGCTTGGTGAATCCGCTGATCTTACGGACGAATTGGAGCGAGGCGGCGCGGATCTCGGAGTCGGTTACCGTAGGGTCGAAGTTGAACAGAGGCCGGATATTGCGGCACATGGAGTCAAGGTAGCAGCAGCAGGAGGAGGAGGAGGAGGAGGAGGGCTGGCCCGGCGCCGGTGACATAATTGTGGGGTCCATGGACAGACAGAGGCTCCGCCGTTTCCTGCTTCCCTGTGCCTTCGCCGCCTTGCTTGCGGTCATCTTTCTGCAGCTCGCGCTGATGGCGACGAGGAACTCCGCCACCTGGGACGAGCCGGATCACATCTACTCCGCCTACATGCAGGCGAAGCATGGCGACTTCGGTCTCAATCCCGAGCACCCGCCGCTGATCAAATTCCTTGGCGCCCTTCCCCTGCTCCACATGCAATTCAAGATGCCGCCGCTCCAGGGCCGCCCTTACCGGCTTGAAGAAGCGGTCGGGGGCAGGGAATTCCTGTTCGGCAATGACGCCGACGCGATCCTGTTCCGGGTTCGTCTTGCGACTTCGTCGATCACGATCCTGCTGGCCTTGCTTGTGTTCCTGGCCGCGCAGGAGATGTTCGGCACGGGCGCCGGTCTCATCGCTCTCGGGCTCATTGCCTTCGATCCCACGCTGCTCGCGCATTCCGCGCTCATGACCACCGACGCCGGAGGTGCCTGCTTCCTGTTCGCCTCGGTTTATGCGTTCTACCGCTATGCCGGCTCGCCATCCAAAACGAGGCTGGCGCTGGTTGGGCTGGCGGCCGGGTTGGCGCTGGCTTCAAAGCACAGCAGTGTCCTACTGTTTCCCATGCTGCTTTTGTTGAGCATTGTCGAAGTGGCCTGGACTGCTGCTCCGCGGCGCAAGCGCTCTCTTCGCTTCGCCGGCGCGCTCACGGCCATAGCGCTTCTCTCTGTCTGGGTTCTCTGGGCGTCGTACGACTTCCGCTACGCCGCCAGGATCGACGGACTGCAACTCAACCCGGCCGTCGGTGCGCAGTTCGCGCGCGTCCCCAGCCATGCCGCGGGAGTGGTGCTGGCCGCCGTAGCAAAGCTGCACCTGCTTCCGGAGTCCTATCTCTACGGCTTCGCACACGTCCTGGTTCAGTCGAAGGCGTTCACCAGCTTCCTGCTGGGCACAATCTACCCGCACCCGGTCTGGTTCTATTTCCCCGTCGCCATGGTCATCAAGTCCACCCTCACGTTTCTGATCCTTTTCGCGATCACCGTGTGGGCGATCGCAACGGGCAGGCTTCGCGCCCGCCGCGAGATTCTCTACATGGCCCTGCCGGCCGCGGTTTACATGGCCTTCGCCATGGCGGGAGGCATGAACATCGGTGTCCGGCACGTCCTGCCCATCTACGTCTTCCTCTCGGTCCTGATTGCCGGCGCGGCATGGAAGCTCGTCCAGGGAAATCGTCGCTGGCTGTACGCGGTCGTCGTGCTGCTGGTGTTCCAGGCTGTTTCCGTGGTGCACGCTTTCCCGGCTTACATCTCCTATGCCAACGAAGCGGCAGGAGGTCCTTCGGCCGTCCACAATCTGCTCAGCGACTCCAGTTCCGATTGGGGTCAGCAACTGAAGGCCGTGAAGCGCTACACCGACGAGCACGGCATCAGGAATTGCTGGTTTGCCTACTTAGGTCAGGGGGTTGTGGACTACAGCTACTACGGCATTCCCTGCAAGCCCCTGATCACAGCCGATTCGCTTCACTTCGATGGCCCGCGCGATGTGCCGCCGTCGATCGATGGCCCGGTGTTCATGAGCGCCGGTGTCCTGGCCGGCTTCGAGTTCGGCCCCGGCGCGCTGAATCCTTACGAACAGTTCAAGCGGCTCGGGCCCGCGGCGGTGATCGACTACGGCGTCTTCGTCTACCAGGGGCACTTCGACATTCCCCTCGCCGCCGCTCTGAGCCATGGGCAAAAAGGGGGCTTGCTGCTAGCGCGGGGGATGCTTCCGGAAGCTTTGGCGGAAGCGCGGCAAGCCGAGGCTCTGGCACCAGATTCGGCCACCGTCAACGCCATCCTGGGCACAGCGCTCGACGCGATCGGCCGCGGGCGGGAAGCGCTCCCTTTCTACCAGAAGGCGCTGCTGCTGGCACGAACCGTCGAGCCGCGGTTCCGCCAGCCGCTGATCAAGGCTATGGAGCAGCGGGTAGCGTCAGCAACCGGAAAACGGGCCGACTGAGCCCGTAAGAGCATCGTGGAGACGACGTTCCTTCTCAGGCTGGGCAGTCAGTGAGACCGAATTCGTCAGACACTGTCTGACGAATTCGGTGCTGGTCAGCGCAAGCGCGGCCTAGAACGGTACGTCGTCGTCCGTGACGCCGCCGGCGTCGGGCGATTCCGCTGGGGCGGCTGGGGCGGCCGGAGTCGCGACCCGCTGCGGACCTCGGGACGGTGCGGAGCCTTGCGGCGCCTCGCCGCCTTCGCCTCGGCCGCTGAGCAGGATCACATCGTCGGCCACGACCTCGGTGACGTAGACCTTGCGGCCGTCCTTGTCGTCGTAGCTGCGCGTTTGCAGCCGGCCTTCGAGGTAGATCTGCTTGCCCTTGGTCAGGTAGGTGGACACACCCTCCTGACGCCACATGACGACGTTGTGCCAGTCGGTCTCCTCTTTCCACTCGCCGGTCTGCTGGTCTTTCCAGCGCCGGTTCGTGGCGACGGAGAAGATGGTCCGGGCGACGCCGCTCGGTGTGAACTTGGTCTCGGCATCCTTGCCCAAATGCCCGATCAAAATGACCTTGTTGACGCTTCTGGAAGCCATGATGCCTTGAAATGTATCACGTTTTGGCGCTCGTCGCTTGTCGCCCGTCGCCCGTCGCAACTGCCCGGGGATCGACGGGCGACGAGCGAAGATTGACAAAGCCCTCCTTGCGCCGGAACCAACCTCAGATAGAATAGACTCAGAACGGCTTCGGGCGAAGAGCGCGATGGGTGGCACGAGCGTAGACGTACGGTTGGCAAGTTACGCGGTAGGCCTGCTGCTTGTTAACTGCCTGATTCTGAAGGCACAAACGGTGCTTCCCGGGGAGGGCCCGGGCGGCGCTGCCAGGATGCTGCCCACCGATTGGTCGGTGCTCGAGACCCAGGAGGCCCGCACGGACCTGCCCTGTTCGGTCGACCCTGTCAAGCCCGCCGTCGGCTTCGATCTCCGTTTCCACTCCGGTTACGAGGTCAGCGTCCCGCTCAAAGAGCTGGCCGGCGACGAAAACCAGTTGACCATGATTTTCCGGGTGACTCCGGAGGGCAGGAAGCACCACCGTTTCTACTTCTCCCAGCGGGTTCACGTGCCGCCAATCGCGGAGGACGCGCCGGGCTCTGCCTACCTTGAAGGGCTCTTCGACCTGGGCGAGGGCCGTTACCACGTGGACTGGCTGATGCGGGACCGCTCGGACCGGGTCTGTTCGTCCTATTGGGATCTCGACGCGCAACTGGCCGCCAAGGACAAGCCGCTGAACGTGATTCTGGCGCCGGGGACGGCCGACGCGGCCGAGACTGAAGAGTTCAAAGAGGAGCCGCCGGTGAGACGGGTCCTCGGCCAGCCCCCGCTCAAGGTCAAAGTGTTGGTCAACTTCGCACCGCAACACGAACATTCCATTGCATTTCCCCCCGAGGAGATTGCGACCCTGGTGTCTATCCTGAGGGGCATCGACCGCGAACCGCAGATCGGCCGGTTCTCGCTGATTGCCTTTAACCTACAGGAACAAAGGGTCTTATATAGCCAGTCCGACGGCAAGGAGATCGATTTTCCTTCCCTGGGCAAGGCGCTCCAGACTCTGAAGCTGGGCACGGTTGACTTAAAGCGTCTGGAGAACAAGAATGGGGAAACGGATTTCCTCTCTAACCTCATCCAACAGGTAGTGGGGAAGGACGACCACCCGGACGCGCTGGTTTTCGCCGGCCCGAAGGCGCTCGTGGAAGAGAACGTCCCGCGAGATACGCTCAAAGGCGTGGGCGAGCTGGAGTATCCGGTCTTCTACTTGAATTTCAACCTGCACCCGCAGGACGTTCCATGGAGGGACGCGATAGGACGAGCGGTAAAATACTTTCGAGGTTACGAATTCACGATCACCCGGCCGAGAGACCTGGGGGCGGCCATGTCGGACATGGTTGCCAGGATCGTGAAGTTCCACGAAGTTCGGAAGGCCGCGAGCCTGGCGTCACATTAAGAATATGCGTAATCGTTTTTGCATTCTGATCCTGGCAGTTGTGGCTTTGCTGGTTCCCGTGTTCGCGCAGCAGGCCGAGCGGCTGGCGCCCTTCGTGCCTTCCCCGCAAACCGTGGTCGAGCGGATGCTGGAAATCGCGGACCTGAAGCCGGGCGAGACGGTCTACGACCTGGGGTGCGGGGATGGCCGCATCCTCTTTGCGGCGGCGCGTGAGTTTCGCGCCAAGGCCGTGGGCGTGGAGCTGTCGGACCCGCTGGTCAAGCAGGGGCGCGACCAGGCGAAGAGGCTGGGACTGGAGAACCGGGTATCGATCGTCCAGGGCGACCTGCTGAAGGCCGATCTGCGGCCGGCCGATGTGGTCACCGTCTATCTGCTGACCGAGGCCAACGATCAGTTGAAGCCCCTGTTCGAGAGGTCGCTCCACCCTGGCGCGCGCGTGGTCTCGCACGACTTCAAGATTCGCGGCTGGAAGCCGGACCGCGTGGACGAAGTGGTGGTCTCCGGCCGGGCGCACAAGATCTACGAATACATCATGCCGCCGCACAAGAGCTAAGGGCGGTAGGGGCCGAAACGCCTTTGGGCCACGGATGAACACGAATCAACACGAATCTGAAATGGAGGTTTTATTCGTGTGCATTCGTGTTCATTCGTGTGCATTCGTGGCCAATTGTCTTTCCTGGCTTTTTCAGGCGCACATAGAGCTTGCGCCGCAGGCCTTTCTGCTATGCTGATGTCCAAACGCTCGCATGATTCCACTACGGGACACCCAGCGTAGTTACTCGACCCCGGTCGTCACCATCCTGCTCATCGCGGTGAATGCCGCCGTGTTCCTTTTTGAGCTGTCGCTGGACCCGTGGTCGCGCAACCAGCTGATGGCCACCTACGGCCTGGTGCCGGCGCGGCTTCACCTGGTCTCGTTCCTGACCTCCATGTTTCTGCACGGCGGCTGGCTGCACATCATCGGGAACATGTGGTTCCTGTGGATCTTCGGCGACAACATCGAAGACATTCTGGGCCACGTGCAGTACCTGCTGTTCTATCTGGTGTGCGGCTTTGCGGCCGCGGCCACGCAGGTTGCCCTCAGCCCGGATTCGTGGGTTCCCACCATCGGCGCCAGCGGGGCCATTGCGGGCGTGATGGGGGCGTACCTGGTGAAGCTTCCGCACGCGCGCATTCGGGCGCTGGTCTTCATCTTTATCCTGTTCACGACGGTGGAACTGCCGGCGGCGTGGTTTCTGCTGTACTGGTTCGTCCTGCAGATATTCAGCGGCGCGGGTTCGCTCGAAAACGCCCGCGCGGGCCAGGGAGTGGCGTGGTTCGCGCACGTGGGCGGGTTCATCGCCGGGATCGTGCTGGTGAAGATCCTGCCCACTTCGCAGCCCTACCGTGGGCGCACGGAGATCCACTGGTGATGGCGGGCGAGGGCGCCGTTTCCGAACTCGACGTTCTGGCCATCGCCGCCCACCCGGATGACATCGAGCAGACGTGCGGCGGAACCCTGATCCGCGCGGCGGAGGCGGGATACCGCACCGGCGTTCTCGACCTGACGGCGGCCGACATGGGCACGCGCGGCACTCCCGAGTTGCGCGTTCAGGAGGCCGAAGTGGCCGCCCGGCATATGCTTCTGGCCTGGCGCGGCAACCTAGGAATGCCCGATGCGCGCCTGGAGAACACTCTAGCGGCGCGCCTCTCGGTGGCCGCGGAGATCCGGCGGCTGAAGCCGCGAGTGGTGATCCTTCCCTACTGGCAGGCGCGGCACCCGGACCACACCCGCACAGGGGAAATCGGCTTCGAGGCCTGTTTCCTGGCGGGACTCCGGAAGCTCGATCCGTACTCGGAGCCGCACCGGCCGTTCAAGATCCTGTACGCATCGCTCTACGCCAACGTCACTCCCTCCTTCGTGGTCGATATTTCGGGCCAGTTCGACCGCCGCATGGAGGCGCTGCTCGCCTACCAGTCGCAGTACGGCGCAGGCGGCGCGGCGAGCGACATCTTTCCCGACCCGGCGGAGATCCGCGAGCGGCTGGCCGCCGTGGCGCGCTTCTACGGCAATCTCATCGGGGTGCGCTACGGGGAACCCTTCGTGGTCAAAGAGACGATGCAGGTGGATGACGTAGTGGCCCTGGGAGTCCGAAGCCTGTAGGAAGTCCTACTCCCCGTCGTAAAAGGGTGAGTGGACTCCGGTTCGGGCAGCTTTTCGGTGCTGTGGCATCGAGTCGTGATGAGTTTTCACTCCTTTGAACTTCCGGGAAGACATTTGCGTACTTCAGGGCGATGAGTAGTGCACCGGCTTCCCTCGCCACGCTGTGTGCTTGCTTGGCGCTTCCGACCATTTCCACGGCTCAGCCTGTCAGGACCCTTGATGGAAGGGCTTTGACGACCGCCGCCATCGAGGCGACCGTCGAAACCCTGATGCGCGCCGACGACGTTAAGGGCCTCGCGGTCGCGCTGATTCGCAATGGGCGCGTCGTCTACCTTCACTCTTTCGGAATCCGCAACGCGAAAGGCGATCCGCTGACGCCAGACAGCGTGATGTACGCTGCTTCTCTCACAAAAGCTACCTTCGCCTACATGGTGATGCAACTCGTGGATGAAGACAAAATCGATCTCGACCGCTCGATAGCCGACTATCTTCCGAAGCCTCTGCCAGACTATCCGGAATACAACGACCTCTCGAATGACCAGCGTTGGCGGAAGCTGACTTTTCGCATTCTCCTCAATCACACAACCGGTTTCGCCAATTTCCGTTGGCTCGAGCCCGACAGGAAGCTGCGGTTCCATCGGGATCCGGGAATCCGGTTCGACTATTCCGGTGAGGGGCTGCAACTCGCGCAGTTCGTACTAGAAAAAGGCCTGGGTCTGGACCTGAGGAAAGAAATGCAGCGGCGGGTATTCAGTCGACTCAACATGAGCCGAACGTCAATGATCTGGCGAGAAGATCTCGTGAACGACGACGCCGACGTCTTCGTGGCCAAAGGCGACGCAGAAAAACACAATCGCCATACAAAACCGGGGGCCGCGGGATCGATGGACACCACGGCGCGGGACTGGTTGCGCTTCCTTGCCGCGGTCGTGAACGGGAAGTTCCTGAGCGCCCGGGGAAAGGCCGAGATGATTCGCCGGCAGATCCCGATTGACAGCGTCCAGGAGTTTCCGACTCTATCTCACGCAACCACGGACATCTACCAGAGCATACATCTCGGCTACGGAATCGGATGGGGGGTCTTCGATAGTCCTTACGGCGCGGCGTTCTTCAAAGAGGGCCATGACGACGGTACCGGCAACTACGCCCTGTGCATTCAGCCTCGAAAGGCATGTATCCTTCTGTTGTCGAACAGCGACAGAGCGGAAGGGATTTACAAGGCGATCATTGACAAATTGATGGGCAATGTGGGTCTACCGTGGCGGTGGGAGAACTACATTCCGTACGATCTGCCCGCGACAGGTCCGGGCAAATAACTTTTCGGTCTCGGCTTCCGTATTCAGGATGTCTCCGTGCTCGGTCCCGCCCCTTCCATACGAACGCGAGTGTCCTTGCTTCCATGTCCGCCTCCTGGCCACCGTCTGTTGTACGTCCGCCCACCTTCAGCGGGAGCTAAAGTACCCATCCACCCGCGCCGATATACGGGGTAGCCCGGCGACCGGGTTCAGCGATGGAACAAATAGCGACCGTAACGAGGGAACTGGCACGCGCTCTCGACGCACATCGAGCCTGGCTCGAAGGACAGTCCGACGGCGCGCGCCTGGACCTATCCGGCGCCGCCCTCAGAGGCATCGATTTCCACGGTCGCGACCTGCGTGGGGCGCTGCTGAAAGCGACCTGTCTGGCGGGAGCGAACCTGGAGGGCGCCGTCCTGACCGGCGCCGTGCTCAACGGCACGGACCTGCGCGAGGCGCGGCTGGCGGAAGCCGATCTGACCGGAGCCGAGGTGAAGGATGCCAACTTCGACCGCGCCGATCTCTCGCGGGCGAATTTCTCGGAGACCACTCTGGTCACCAGCATGTTTCTCGGAACCAACCTGTCCGCGGCGCGGTTTCTGGACGCGCGCATCAACCAATGCAACTTCGGAAACGCGGTTCTGAAGGGCACGGTTCTCCAGCACGCCCGGCTGTTCGACTGCGATCTCAGTGAGGCGAACCTGGAGGGCGGGCTGTTCAACCACGCCCGCGTGCGGATCTGCCGGTTCAAGGAAGCCAAAGGCGAGGGGGCCGTCTTCAGCTACGCCGCGATCGAGAACTCGGACTTCCGGAAAGCCCAGCTGATCAAAAGCAAGTTCGTGAAGGCAAGTGTGGTCGGCGGCACGTTTGCCTGGGCGGCGCTGGCCCATTGCGATTTTCGCGAGAGTACGGTGCGCGGAACGGAGTTCAACGCCGCGGTGCTGTACGGCGCGCGGTTCGGCCTGGCGACGCTGACAGGCACCGATTTTCGCGGCGCAAACCTGGCCGGCGCGCGGGAATTGACTTCACAGCAGATGGGAAAGGCCTGGACGGGACAGGACACCATTCTGCCCAGCGGACAGCGCGGAGTCTACCTGAAAGGCTCTGGAGCGGAGCGGCCGGCACCTTCGAATTTCACCTGCAGGTCTGACGCCGGCCCTCAGCCATCCGACGCCGGCGCCTGACGACGGTCAGCCAGGTGGACCGGGCGGCCGGCCGAAAGCAGAGCCGCGCCCCGCGGAATCTCTCCCAGCCTGAGGTAGCCGAGCGCGACCATCCGCCCGCGCGCGGGCGACCAGGCTGCCGATGTGATCGCCCCTAGAGGCTTGCCGTCCGCGGAGATGACGGCCCCGGCCTCGATCGGCGTGTCCCCTTCGATCTCGAGCGGCACGAGGAAGCGGTGTACGCCGCCCCGGGATCGGACGCGCTCCACGATCTCCTGGCCGATGTAGCATCCCTTGCTGAAGTGCAGCGCGTCAAGGATCTGCGTTTCGTGAGGCAGGTACTGATCGGTGATGTCCTCGCCGTAGCGCGGGTGGCCGAGTTCGAGGCGCACCACGCGCGCATCCTGCTCCGAGGCAGGCACCGCGCCCGCCGTCTCGATCTCGCGGATCAAAGCCTCGCCATCGGCCGCCGGCGCGACGATCGAGAAGCCGGGCTGCCCCGTGACACTGGAGCGGACCGCGAGCCGGTTGCCCCAGGCTACGTGAGAATAGGGCGGCGCGGGCAGCGCGAGGCCCAGCCGCGATTCCACCTCCGCCGCCCCCGGACCTTCGACGCCGATAGCCACCGTTTCCGCCGTGGTGTCTTCGAGCGAAACATCGTCGGCGATGATGTATTTGTCCAGGTGAGCGTAGAGGCTCTCCCGCGTTTCCGGTTCGGTCGCGATCAGCAGCGCATCGGGAAGCGCGAGGATGACGGCGTCGGCCAGGATCCGGCCCTGCGGGTTCAGGAAGAACGCGTAGCAGCCCTCCCCGGAGCGGAGCTGCTCAATGTGGTTCGAGCACATGGCATGCAGCAGGCGGACCCTGTCCTCGCCTACCGCCCGGATACGGCCGCGCGCGGAGAGGTCGAGCCAGCCGCAGCCTTCGCGAAGAGCCTGGTAGCCAGTCATAGTAGCTTCCCGTTTGTGGGGCGGACCCACTGGTCCGCGCGGGTCCCCCTGGACCCGCCTTGTCGCCAACGACCAGGCCGACGGGGGCGTGGGCCGCGGACCAGGGGGTCCGCCCCACTCAGTTAAATCAGCCGCAGGTAGGCGCCGATCAGGATTGCCAGCATCCCCGTCAGGATGGCCCCGCTCATCCGTCGTAGCCGGCGCGCTTGCTCTTCGTTCGGCGCGCGCGAGGACCGCACGGCCAGCGCCGCCGCGGCGAACACATGCAGCGCCAGCAGGACCTTCACCCCGAACCAGGCGTGGTAGAGGGGCGTATGTCGCGGGTGCGTCAGGAAGTTGTACAGTCCGGAGACGAGCAGGCCCCCGATGGCCGAATACACCAACGGGCGGAACCGCTTGCCGAGGCCGTCCAGAGCCTCGCTGCGCTCCTCGGGTGACGACTCCGCCAGCAACGGCGCCACCACAAACCGCGCGTAGACCAGGCCCCCGATCAGCACGGCGGCCGAAGCGATGTGGGCCCAGCGCATCAGGATCCCGACCACCTCCGTCATCCACACCATAATGGAAGTATAAGATGATCCACGAAATCCTGCCCGTCGGCCCGCTGGCCTGCAACTGCTCGATCCTGGGCGACGAACAAACCCGCGAGGGAATTGTCGTCGATCCCGGCGGCGACGTGGCCGCGATCCTCGAGATCGTGAAGCGCCACGGCCTGCGCATCACCACCATCGTGGTGACGCACGCGCACATCGACCATATCGGCGGCGCGCAGAAACTGAAGGCGGCCACCGGCGCCGCGGTCATCATGAACCAGAACGATCTGCCGCTCTACGATCAGCTCGACATGCAGGCCGGGTGGTTGGGGATTCCCACGCCGGAGCGTGCCGAGATCGACACGCCGGCGCGGGAGGGCGACCGGCTCCGGGTCGGGTCGACCGGCATCGAGGTGCTCGACACGCCGGGCCACACGCCGGGCAGCATCAGCCTCTGGATCCCGGCCGAAAAGAAGCTGCTCTCGGGCGACACGCTGTTCCGCGACAGCATCGGCCGCACCGACCTGCCGGGAGGCGACGGCCGGCGGATCCTGGCCTCGATCCGCGACAAGCTTCTCCCGCTTCCGGACGAGACGCTGGTGATTCCCGGGCACGGCGACTCGACCACCATCGCGCGCGAGAGGCAGTTCAACTACTTCCTGCGGGGGCTGTAGCGCTGCCCAGCACCGAACCGCGCGCGTCAGCAAGCGGACGTGTGCGCTTCCATGGAATTCCGCTCCCTCACGGTCGCGGTTCGGTGCCGGGTATCCCCCCTCTCAAAACGCCCCCGCCCCGCGCTTCGCTATACTGGAGTGTCGGATATTCCCCTTAGGAGCTCTCCGTATGTTTGACGTGTTTCGGCGCCGGGACAAAGTTGTGCGCATCGTTCTCGGTGCGATGATGCTGCTCATCGCGGCTTCCATGGTGACCTACCTCATCCCAGGCGGCTTCAGCAACCAGAGCGGACAGGACATGGTGATCGCCGAAATCGGCAAGCAACCTTTGACCGTCGCCGACTTTCAGCAGCGCATGGAAATCGCCCAGCGGAATAAGGCTATCCCGCCCGGCGCCGGCCCCATGTTCGCCCAGCAGATGCTCGATCAGATGATCGCCGCCGAAGCCCTGCAATATGAGGCCCAGCAGCGCCTGGGCATCGTCATCACCGACGCCGACGTCGCCGCGTCCATCCGTAGCCGCCTGCCGCAGCTGTTTCCCAACGGCCAGGTACCCTCGAAGGAAATCTACGCCTCCGTGCTCGCGCAGCAGAACCTGACCATCCCGGAGTTCGAGGCAGACGTGCGCCGCGAGCTGGTGCTCAACCGGATTACCGGCCTCATCATCGATAACGTGGTGGTGACGCCCGAGGAAGTGGTCCGCGACTATCAGCACAAACAGCAGAGGGTCAAGCTCGACTACGTCGAAGTGGTTCCGGCCAAAGTCAGCTCCCAGATCAGCATCACACCGGAGGAGATGAAGACTTACTTCAACGCCTTCCAGAGCCAGTACCGCATTCCGGAGAAGCGCAGCTTCCAGATGCTGGTGATCGACGCCGCGCAGGTCAGCCAGAGAGTCAACCTCACCGACGACCAGTTGCGCCACTACTACGATCAGAACAAGGACCAGTTCCGCACTCCTGAGCGGGTCCACGTCCGCCACATCCTGCTCAAGACCACCGACAAGGCGCCCGCCCAGGTCGGCGCGGTCGAGGCCAAGGCTCAGGATCTGCTCAAGCAGATCAAGGCCGGCGCCAATTTCGCCGACCTGGCGCGCAAGTACTCCGAAGATCCTGGCTCCGCCGCCAAGGGCGGAGACCTCGGCTGGATTGTCCGCGATCAGACCGTGAAGGCCTTCGAGAACGCCGCGTTCTCGCTGAAGCCCAACGAGCTCAGCGGAGTGATCAAGACCGAGTACGGCTTCCACATCATCCAGGTTCTCGAAAAGCAGGACGCCCACCTCAAGCCGTTCGAAGAGGTCAAGGACCAGCTCGCGCAGGAGCGCAAGAAGGCCTTGTCCTACGACACCATGCAGCAACTAGCGGACCAGGCTCACGACGAGTTGGTCAAGCACCCGCAGTCGGCGGGCGAGATAGCCCGGCAGCTCAACATCCCCGGCATCAATGTGACCGACTCCATTGCCGGGCGGCCGGTCCCGGTCTTTGGTCCGAATCCCGATTTCAGCGACGCCATCTCGGCCCTCACGGTGGGCGGCGTGACGCCCGTCATGCAAGCGCCGGGCGACAGACTCGCGGTGGCCGTCCTCATGGGCATCACCCCTTCGCGTCCGGCACAGCTTTCCGAAGTGGAGGACCAGGTTCGAGCCGCTCTCACAAAACTCAAGACCTCCACTGCTGTCAAGCAATCGGCCGACGACCTTTTCGCCAAGGTTAAGGGCGGCGCCGACCTCGCCCAGGCCGCCAAACAGATGGGCCTCGAGGTCAAGACCACGCAGCCGTTTGGCCCGGATGGCGCCGCTGACGGCATCGGTTCGGCCAGCATGCTCACGCCCGCCTTCGATCATCCCGTAGGCAGCGTGTTCGGTCCGGTCGTGATCGACGGCAAGGAATTCATCTGCAAGGTGGTGGAGAAGGTGCCGGCCGACATGAGCCTCTTCGAGGCCCAGAAGGCCGACCTCCAGGCCACGCTCAAGGAGAGCAAGGCTCGCCAGCAGGTGGACCTGTTCATCGATTCCGTGCGCTCCGCGCTGATTCGCTCCGGCAAGATCAAGATCCACCAGCAGGTCTTCGATCGGATGGTAGCGGCCGCTCGTGGGTAGTCTGCTCGAGTTCCTGCGGACGCTGACCACGCCGGAGCGGTTGATTCATCTGCTCACGGTCGTGCTGACGGGGTGGCTTGGTTACGGCCTCCTGTTCGGCGTGGTCTTCGCGGAGACCGGCCTTCTCACCGGGTTCTTTCTGCCGGGGGATTCGTTCCTGTTCACGATCGGGGTGGTGGTGGCCGCCGCCGGCCTCGACATCCGCATCGTGCTCCCGCTCCTTATGGCCGCGGCCATCGCGGGCGACAGCACCGGGTATTGGCTGGGCCGCCGCACCGGTCCGCATATCTTCAATCGACCCAACTCGCGCCTCTTCCGCCGCGAGCACCTCATCCGCTCGAAGCAGTTCTACGATCGCTACGGCGGCAAGACCATCGCCTACGCCAAGTTTGTCCCCATCATCCGCACCTTCGCTCCCTTTCTGGCGGGAGTGGCGGAGATGAACTACGGCCGCTTTCTGGCCTACAGCGTGGGCGGCGTGGTGGCCTGGGTCTTTTCGATCACCATGCTGGGCCACACTCTGGGGGGCGTGCCCTTCGTGCGGCGATATTTCGACAAGGTGATTCTCCTGATCATCTTTGTCTCGCTCATCCCGGTTTTCCTCGAGTTTCTGCGATCGCGGCACGCCAAGGCGCCCGCGGGACAGCGGCCCGAAGCTCCCGTCGGCCGGCCCTAGTGCCGGAGCACCCCCCGCTAGTGTCGTGCGTCGCAAAGTTCGAGCGGTATGACTGACAGGAGACCAACGGTGGGACAGGCACGAATTTCGCAAGTGCGGCGAAATTCGAGCCAGTCCCGGGTTTGTTCCGGTGGGCGACGGAATTTACGGCGCACTACGCTAGAGCGCCCGCGGGACAGCGGCCCGAAGCTCCCGTCGGCCAGCCCTAGTGCCGGAGCGCCGAACCGGGAGCATGAGCGAGCGGACCTCTCCCGCTAGACGGCCCGCAACTTCTTCTCCGTCCCGGTCACAATCTGAGCCAGAATGACCGCGAACCCCGCGCTGACAAATCCCAGCAGTAAGCCCCAGAACCAGGTGTTCAGCTCCATGGCCAGGACTAGGAAGGGATACCGCGTGAAGCCGTTTACAAAGAAGAGGGCCATCGAGCAGCCGCCCAGATAGACCAGGGGACGGCAGTGCCTCGCGTGGTCGCGCGCCAGCATGTAAAGCCACAGCGAGAAGGTGAGGACGCCCACGAACCGGAGCGGCCGCAACGGCTCGATGGACATGGCGGCCGCAAAGACGATCGCTCCAGCCACGCCTGCCCAGCGCTTCGACAACATCCCGTATCGGGCCGCGGCGATGCCCAGGCAGAGTTCCGGGACATGGCCGAGTGGCGTCTCGAAGAGATTGATCTGCCAGCGTCCGTCCAGAACGGGGTTGGCCAGGTCCACCACCGCCACCGACGCGCAGCAGAGCAGGATCAATCCCCTGACTCCGAATCGCGTTCCAAACCGTCTCAGGGCCGGCCACGCGCAATAGACCTGCATGATGAAAGGCAGGAACCACCAGGGTCCCACCGGAGGCAGGCCGAATCCGGGCGCGAGATTCTCGACGCCCAGCAACGTCAGCAGGAGCGCGGCCGCGTTCTTCCGAATCGAGCCGAGCGGACCCACAATGCCGACCATGACTCCGATGAACAGAGCCCACAGCAACACTGCGAGGAGAAATGTCGGGTAGATCTTCTTGACCCTGGACCAGACGAATTTCCCCCAGCCCATCGGCCGGTCCCAATACCGAGTCGCGAGTCCATAGGCCGAAAGGAAGATAAAGACCTGGACGCCATAGTGTCCCCAGTAGGAGAACAGGGCCGGCACGGCCAGCCGGGGATCGCGCATCGCCTGGAGGAAAGCGGCCAGCCGGGCGGGATCGTAACTGAACTCGTTTTCGTGGACCGGTATGAGGAGGTGGAAGTAATTGTGCAGCACGATCGCCAGGATGGCGATGCCCTTCAGCACGATCGTGTCTTCGAGGTCCAGCTTGAAGCCGCCATTTCGCATCACTGCACGCAGGGGTGCCGCTCTAGTCCAACAAGACTAGTGCAACCGAATCCCCGGCTCTCTCAAGGGGTATTGCCCCAGCCCGCCTTCGGTCCGCTGTCCCCCGCCCCCGCATTTGACCGCGCGGCCCGCAACCCTATATCCTGAAGTTTGTTTCGATAGAGGCGCGGAGGCCATCAGTAGGCGGGTCGCGGTTCCGGGGAGTTCCGGAAGGCCCGCGCGAAAGGGGTTCGCAATCTCCGCCGAAGCCGCCGCGAGGGCCCTCCGCGCGCCGGCTGGGGGGCCGGGCTAAATCCCGCCCACTGTCATTCGGGTTTCAGAACCGAGTGGAGCGCTATCGAAGGGACAGCGTGTCTTCCCTCCCTTCTTTTCGCTTCCGCCCAGGATCACAGCCATGAACGTATTCGAACTGACGCGAGCGCTGGTGGATATCGAGTCCATCACCAACAACGAGGGCGAGGTCGGCGCCTGGCTGTCCGACTATCTTTTGGGACTGGCGGCGACCACCGGCGGCGCCGTCGAGCGCATGGAGGTCGAGCCGGGCCGCTTCAACGTCTTCGCCTCCTGGGGCGAGCCGCAGGTCACCCTCACCACGCACCTGGACGTGGTCCCGCCCTTCTTCCCCTCGCACGAGGACGACGGCTACATCTACGGCCGCGGCGCCTGCGACGCCAAGGGCATCATCGCCGCCATGACGGGAGCCGCCGAAAAGCTGCTGGCCGCCGGCCGTCGCGGATTCGCGCTCCTGTTCGTGGTGGGCGAGGAGCGCAACAGCGCCGGAGCATTTGCCGCGGCGCGCAGCGGGCACGGCTCGCGCTACGTGATCAACGGCGAGCCCACCGAAAATCAGCTCGCCCTGGGCTCCAAGGGCGCCCTGCGTTACGAGATCATCGCGCGCGGGCGTATGGCGCACTCGGCCTATCCCGAACTGGGCGATTCGGCCATCGAGAAGCTCCTCGACGTGCTCGAAAAGATCCGCCGCATCCCCATGCCCCAGGACCCCGTGCTCGGCGGCGGCAGCCTGAACATCGGCACCATCAGCGGCGGCCGCGCGCCCAACGTGATCCCCGACAAAGCGCGGGCCGAGCTGCTGATCCGACTGGTCGCGGACGCCGGCCCCATCCGCGCCGCCATCCAGGAAGCGGCGGCCGGACGCGTCGAAGCGAGCGAGGTGATGTGCATACCCGCCATCCGCCTCAACTCGGTTCCGGACCTGCCCACGACGGTGGTCTCGTTTACCACCGACATCCCGGCTCTCGGCCGCGCCTGGGGCGAGCCCTTCCTGATCGGTCCGGGCAGCATTCTGGTGGCGCACACGCTGGACGAAAAAGTATCGAAGCGGCAGCTTCTCGAAGCTGTCGACATCTATCGCACGATGGTGGAAAGGCTGCTGGCATGAACAAAATCGAAGTGGGCGTTCTCGGCGCCACCGGGATGGTGGGCCAGGAATTCGTCAGTTTCTTGCAGAATCATCCCTGGTTCGAAATGAAGTGGGCGGGTGCGAGCGACCGCTCGGCGGGCAAGAAGTATAGCGACGCCACGAGCTGGCGTCTGGACGGCGTGATGCCGCTCGAGGTGAGAGACCTCACGGTCGAAGAGTCGAAGCCGGGCAATGCGCCGAAGCTGCTGTTCTCCGCCATGGATGCCTCGGTGGCCACCGACATCGAGCGCGCCTTCGCCTCGGCCGGCCACATCGTGGTCTCGAACTCGCGCAACCACCGCATGGAGCCGGACGTTCCTCTGCTGGTGCCCGAGGCGAATCCCGAGCACTTGAAGCTCATCCCCGTGCAGCAGCGCAACCGCGGATGGAAGGGGCAGATCGTCACCAATCCCAACTGCTCCACCGCCGTGCTGGCGCTCGCCCTCGCGCCCCTGAAGCGATTCGGAATCGCCCGCGTGATCGTGACCACCATGCAGGCCGTCTCCGGCGCAGGCTACCCGGGCGTCCCCAGCCTGGACATCATCGGCAACGTCATTCCCTTCATCGGCGGCGAAGAGGAGAAGATGCAGCAGGAGACGCAGAAGATCCTGGGAGACTACTGCGGCGACCACATTGACCCGCTCACCGCGCGTGTCAGCGCGCACTGCAACCGCGTGCCGGTCATCGACGGCCACACCGAAACGGTCTCCATCGAGCTCTCCGCGAAGCCCTCGCGCGAGGAGATCCTGGACGCCCTGTCCTCGTTCACCGCGCTGCCCCAGGAAAGAAAGCTGCCCAGCGCGCCGCCCCACCCGGTCATCTTCATGGAGCAGCCGGACCGCCCGCAGCCGCGCCGCGACGTGGAGCGCGAGAACGGCATGAGCACCTTCGTGGGCCGCCTGCGCGCTTGCCCGGCCCTCGACTGGAAGTTCGTCGCCATGGGCCACAATACGGTCCGGGGCGCGGCCGGCGCCGCCGTCCTCAACGCCGAGCTGATGTGTTCGGAAGGATTCCTGGACTAATGATCGTAATGAAATTCGGCGGGACTTCGGTCGAATCGGCCGCCGCCATCGAGAGGGTCGCCGGCATCGTGGGAGCGCGCGTAGCGCGCGGGCCCGTGGTCGTCGTGTCGGCCATGGGCAAGACCACCAATCGCCTGCTGGCCCTCGCGGCCGACGCCGTCGCCGGCCGCCGCGACGAAGCCCTGGAGCAGCTCCGCACCCTGCGCGAGTACCACTTCGAGAACGCGCTGCAGCTCGCGTTGGAGTCCGACGAAGTCGAAGTCGAGCGGATGCTCGACAAGCATTTTCAGGAACTGGGCGAGCTGGTCAAGGGCCTGGCCGTCCTGGGCGAGCTCACGCCGCGCTCGGTGGACGCGATTTCAAGCTACGGCGAGCGCATTTCGAGCCGCATCGTCACAGCGGGTTTTCGTAAGCTGGGCCTGGACGCGGTTCACGTGGACGCCCGCCGTGTGCTGGTGACCGACCGCCGCCACACGCAGGCCGCGCCTCTGCTCGATGCGACCCGCGCCCGCATGTGCGCCCATGTGACGCCGCTGATCCAGGCCGGAAAAGTGGTCGTCATGGGGGGCTTCATCGGGGCCACCGAGGATGGAGTGACCACCACGCTTGGCCGCGGCGGCTCCGATTTCTCCGCCTCCATCGTGGGCGCGGCGATGGCTGCCGAAGAGATCCAGATCTGGACCGATGTGGATGGCATGCTCACGGCCGATCCCAACACCGTGCCCGGCGCGCGCCGGCTCAAGGTGATCTCCTTCGCCGAGGCCGCCGAGCTGGCCTATTTCGGCGCCAAGGTGCTGCATCCCTCCACCGTGCTCCCGGCGGTCGAGCTGAATATTCCGGTGCTGATTCTCAACTCGCGCCGCCCGGAGGTTCCCGGCACGCGCGTGGTGCGCGAGAGCGTGCCCTGCTCCAACCCGGTGAAGTCGATCGCTTCGAAGCGGCCCATCACGGTGGTCCACATTCACTCCACGCGCATGCTGATGGCCCACGGATTTCTGCACCGCATCTTCGAGGTCTTCGACCGCTACGAAACGCCGGTGGACATGGTGGCCACCTCCGAGGTCAGCGTCTCGGCCACCATCGACAACACGAAGCGGCTCGACGAGATCCGCGCCGAGCTCGAGGAAATTGCGGAGGTGGCCGTGGAGCACGACCGCGCCATCATCGCCCTGGTGGGGGAGAATATTCGCTACACTCCCGGTATCGGGGCCAGGATCTTCCGCGTCCTCGAAAGGGTAAACGTGCTCATGATTTCCCAGGGCGGCTCCCAGTGGAACTTCAGCATCGTGATCGCGGGGGAGAGCCTCAAGGAGGCGGTGCGGCTCCTGCACGGCGAGTTCTTCGCCGATCTCGATCCCGCCGTGTTCGACTGACATGACAGCCAGAACCCATTGCTGGCCGCCGATGAACGCCGATAAACGCCGATCGAAGAGAATTGCGTTATCTGCCTTCGTCGGGGTTCATCGGCGGCCAGGAATTTCATTTTCGGGCTCTTCAGCCGGGCGGTCCCTATGAACCTAGCCATCGTCGGTTACGGCAAGATGGGCCACCTGATCGCCGAACTGGCGCCCGAGTACGGAGCGACGGTCTCGCTCACCCTCGACGAATTCAACAACGTCGACTTCGCGGGCCTCACCGCCGAGAACTTCCGCGGCGTCGACGTGGCTGTGGAGTTCTCCATTCCCTCCGCCGTTGTGGCCAACGTCGAGCGCATCGCGGCCCTGGGAGTGAACCTGGTGATCGGCACCACCGGCTGGACCGGTCACATGGACGAGGTGAGGGCGGCCGTCGAGCGCCACGGCATCGGCCTGGTCTGGAGCCCGAATTTCTCCATCGGCGCCAACGTGTTTTCGCGGATTGTGGCGGAGGCTGCGCGCCTGATGGCCGGCGAGCAGGACTACGGCGCCTGGGCCTGGGAGATCCATCACGCCACCAAGAAGGATGCCCCCTCCGGAACGCTGCTGAAGTTGGTGGCCGACATGAAAAAGGCCGGCTACACGCTGCCCATCGACACCTCTTCGAGCCGCGCCGGCCGCCACCCCGGAGCCCACGAAATCGGTTTCGATTCGGCAGCCGACACCATCACTCTCCGGCACACCGCCCGCAGCCGCGAAGGTTTAGCCCGCGGAGCCCTCCGCGCCGCTCACTGGATCGCGGGCAAAAAGGGAATGCACGAGTTCGGTGAGGTACTATTTGGGAGTTGATACGGCAAAACGCAGAAAACGGCAGGTGCTGAGTTCTGCCGTATTCTGAGGTATACTACCGCTATGGAGAGCTACACGGCACGGCTCGAGAAATCGGGCAGGATACTGATCCCATCGGCCATCCGGCGGCAACTGGGCCTCTCCGAGGGTTCTCAAGTCATTGTCAAGGTCGAGAAATCCGGTGCGATCCGGGTGACGTCGCGATCTCAGGCGCTGGCCAAGGCGCGCGAGGAGATCCGGAAGTACATCCCGGCCGGCCGGAGTCTGGTGGAGGAGTTGATTCAGGACCGCCGCGCGGAAGCTCAGCGCGAGGATAAAAAGGCAACTCGCCCGTGAGAGACGAGTTTGTGCTCGATGCCTCCGCGGTGTTGAGCATCCTGCTCGAAGAGCCGGGCCACGAACGTGTCCATCAGATCGTCGACCGCTCCCGCATCCATGCGGTGAATCTCGCCGAGGTGCTAGGGCGGCTGGTGAGATCCGGGATGCCGGCCGACCGGGCCGCGGCCACGCTGCGCGGCATCTACCTTGAAGTGGATGAAGAATTCGGGATCGCGCAGGCCGAGCGTTGCGGCACTCTGCTGGGGACGCGCCGGGATCTCGGGCTGTCCCTGGGAGATTGTGTGTGCCTGACCGTAGCCGCGTGGCTGGGAGCAGTGGCGGTCACGGCGGATCGCCGCTGGAAAGAATTGCACGGCGTCCGCCTGGGAAGTTTGACCATTCGGGTAGAAGTTATAAGGTAGACAGAGGGGGAGGCAACATGAAGCGTCTGCTTTTGCTGACTGCTGCATTCGCGTTGGTGGCGCTGGCCGCCGACGTAACTGGGACCTGGAAGGGAACCGCCGAAACACAAATGGGCAAGGTCGAGAGGACCTTCGTGCTCAAGGCCGACGGCAACAAGCTCACCGGCGAGACGACGAGTTCGATGAGCGGCAAGTCCACAATTTCCGACGGCAAGATCGACGGCGACAAGATCGAGTTCAACATCGCCTTTACCATCCAGGGCGTCGACGTCAAGCTGCACTACACCGGCGTGGTCAAGGACAACCAGATCAAGCTCCACGCCGCGTCGGAGGACGGCTCGATCACCGTGGACTACACCGTAGACAAGGTGTCCTGAGTCTCCTGGTATTCTGTGCTGTGGGGCAGATGTTTTCGCCTGCCCACCCAAGAGGTGTTGACCATGTTCACAGGCTGCGGAACGGCGCTGGTGACGCCCTTCCGAAAAGATCAATCACTGGACGAAGACGCCGTGCGCCGGCTGGTGCGGCGGCAGATCGACGCCGGCATCAACTTCCTGGTGCCCTGCGGCACCACCGGCGAAAACCCGACGCTGACGCGCCTCGACCACCTGCGCCTGGTCGGGATCACCGTCGACGAAGCTCGCAAGGACCACATCCCGGTGCTCGCGGGCGCGGGCGGCTACAACACCGCCGAGGTCATCGAGTTGGCCAAAGAAATAAAGTCCGAGGGCGCCGACGGTATCCTTTCCGTCACGCCCTACTACAGCAAGCCCTCGCAGGAAGGCCTCTACCAGCACTTCAAGGCCATCGCCGCGGCTGTTTCCATCCCTATGGTCGTCTATAGCGTGCAGAGCCGCACCGCGGTCAACATCGAACCCGCCACCATGAAGCGCCTGGCCGAAATCGACAACATCGTGGGTGTGAAGGAGGCCTCGGGAAACCTGGCGCAGGTGGCCTCGATACTCGCGCAGGTGCCCGACCGCTTCAACGTTCTCTCGGGCGACGACGCGGTCGCGCTGCCCGTGATCGCCCTCGGCGGCCGCGGCCTGATCTCCACCACCTCGAACGAAATTCCCGCGGAGATGGCGGAGCTGGTGGACACCTCGCGCCGCGGCGACCTCGTCACCGCCCGCCAGATCTTGCGCCGTTACCTGCCGCTGATCGAGGTCAACTTCATCGAATCGAATCCCATCCCGGTCAAAGCGGCGATGGCGCTGATGGGCCTGCTCGAGCCGGTCTGGCGGCTGCCTCTGGTCCCGCCCAAGCCCGAGAGCCAGGCTCGCATCGAGAAGGTTCTCGCAGCCCTAGGACTGATCCCCGTTCATGCTGCAAGCTGACATCGAGGCGTTGTTCGACCACAAGCCGGAGACGTACACCGACGAGCACTTCCGCCTGTTCGATACCTTCAAGGAAGCGCTCAACCGCGCCGAGGTGCGCGCCGCCGAGCCGGACGCCACGGCCGTGAGCGGCTGGCGCGTGAACGCCTGGGTCAAGAAAGGCGTGCTGCTCGGATTCCGCATGGGGGCGCTGGTCGACATGTCCGTGGACCCCGTGCGCCAGCCCTTCTTCGACAAAGCCACTTATCCCGTGAAGCGCCTCGCGGTCGCCGACGCCGTGCGCATGGTCCCCGGCGGATCGAGCATCCGCGACGGCTGCTTCGTAGGCCGCGGCGTCACCTGCATGCCGCCCATGTACATCAACGTGGGCGCGTACGTAGGCGAAGGCACGCTGGTGGATTCGCACGCGCTGGTGGGCAGCTGCGCCCAGGTGGGCCGCAATTGCCACATCTCGGCGGCGGCGCAGATCGGCGGAGTGCTCGAGCCGGTGGGAGCGTTGCCGGTCATCGTCGAAGACGAGGTGCTGGTAGGCGGCAACTGCGGAATCTACGAAGGCACCGTGGTGAAACGGCGCGCCGTCCTCGCGACCGGCACGGTCCTGAATCGTTCGACGCCGGTCTACGACCTGGTGCGCGGCGAAGTCTACACGGCCACCGACGCCGAGCCCCTGGTGATCCCCGAAGAAGCCGTGGTAGTCGCCGGAGCCCGCGCCATCCAGCAGGGCCGGGGCAAGGACTGGGGCATCTCCCTTTACACTCCCGTGATCGTGAAGTACCGCGATGCCCGCACCGACTCCAAGATCCAGCTCGAGGACCTGCTGCGGTAGCGTCGTGTATGTGGCCCGTGGCTTCAGCCCGCGGAACGGCGACCTGAAGGTCACCGCAGTCCGCTGAATCAGCATGGACGTGTCACTGGCCGCGTCCGCTTCTTATCCGCGCTCCTCGGCGGGCCCCAATGTTTTGCCTTTCTCCACCACCACCTCAGCCTCCGCCGCAATCATCTTCCGCCCCCGCAGCCACCTCTCAAACTGTGCCTTGGCCTCGGCGGGCTCGACCCCGAAGCCCGCCTCCATCTCCCCCTCGCCCCTCACCAGCGTCTCATCGAACGCGCTCGAACCCGTGAAGTCCCTCATGAAAAACTGGTCCAGCCACGCCTGCGGCGCCGGGATCTCGACCCCTCCCGCTACCAGCGTCACTCTCAGCTTTTGGGCGAACACGCCGCCTCCGCTTTGAGCAGCCGCGCTTTCCGCGCCGCGCCCCAACGGTACCCGCCGAAGCCGCCGCCCGCCGGCACCACGCGGTGGCACGGGATCACCAGCGCCGCTGGATTCGTCGCGCACGCCCGAGCCACCGCCCGTGCCGCCGTCGGCTGCCCCACCGCCCGCGCGACCTCGCCGTAGGTGCGCGTCTGGCCCCACGGAATCTTCCGCAGTTCCTCCCACACGCGCCGCTGGAAGCCCGTCGCCCGCACGTCGAGCGGCAACTCCGCCGACGGTTCCCGTCCCTCGAGCTGCCTCACCAGCGCGCTCGTCCATCCGCGCAGCCGGTCGTCGTCGCGCTCGATCTCCGCTCCGGGGAACTGCAGGAACAGCGCCGCTTCCAGGCCCGCCTCGGCATTCCCCAGTTCCACCGCCGCGATGCCGCGCTCGGTCCCCGCCACCAGCAGCCGCCCCAGCCCGCACTCGACAACCGAGTAGGAAATATGGACGCCCGCGCCGCCGCGCAGGTAGGTCGCCGGCGTCATCCCCAGCTCCGCCGACGCGCGCTCGTAGAGCCGGCTTCCCGACCCGTAGCCCGCCTCGTAGAGCGCGTCCGTGACAGAGCGCCCGTTGCGCACCTCGGAGCGGAATGTGTCGATGCGCCGGGCTTCGGCGTACTGCCGCGGTGTGATCCCCAGGTGCCTGCGGAACAGGCGCACGAGGCGCTGCGCCGTGACGCCGAGATCGGTCGCCAGCGCATCCAGGCGCGCCGTTCCCGTCTCCATTTTCCGGCACGCGCGCTCGACCAGCGCGAGTCCGGAATCCTCCCGCGGCTTGCAGCGGCGGCAGGCGCGAAATCCCGCCCGCTCGGCGGCATCCGGGGCAGGGAAGTACCGAACGTTCGCCTGCCGCGGCCGCCGCGCCGGGCACGACGGCCTGCAGTACACGCCGGTGGATTCGACCGCGAAGACGAACTTCCCGTCCCACCGCGCATCGCGCGTCTCCACCGCCCGCCACAGTTGTTTCTCGTTCATACCGCCCCGAACCGCGACCGTAAGGGGGCGGCCATCGGCTCTCCGCATCTGCTGTTCGTTCATACCCCGAGAATACGCCGCCCCTGGCTTCGATTCTATCCGGTTTGGCGCGTCAAACTCAGTGTGGCGTACGCTTCAGAGGTTGCTGAAACCGAGCCCCTCGCCTCTTTCACCGACGTGCGCGAGTTGCAGCGCCAGTTGAAGGCGCAAGGCGTGCCCTTGGTGCAGGACGCCGACGAGACCACCACGGGCCCGGCCAGCTTCATCGCCGTGGACCCCGATGGAAACCCGATCCTCGTCGATCGGCACGTCTGAGCCGGTGGATCCGGTTCGCGCCGCGTACGACGAGGTGCACCTTTACACCTTTGGCCGCCCCGGATTCATCCGGCGTTTTGGACGGCGAACGCATCGACCACGTGCAGGTCCAAAGGATGCATACCGAACTCGGGCGCAGAAAACGAAACTGGCCGAGCGTGTTTTGGCCCGAGGCTCGCGGCAGCATCCAAGGTTGCCGATGTGCTGGCGGCGCATGCCGGGCCTGAGCGCGACAAGGCGGTCGACTAGGCGAGCCCTCCGGCGAGACGCCGTGTCTTCACGCGGAGGGCTCAAAAGTGCGGGACCGAACGACTACGGAGTTGCGTGCGCGCTCTCTCCACCGGCCATCGGAGCCTCCGTGCCTTCGAACACCAACCGTGTCTTCGTGCCCGAAACCTGGATCTCCTGGACAGTGTTGCGCCCGTTTTCCGCCTCACACTTCACGGTCGTGCTGCTGTACTTGCGATCGGATTCGACTACCTTCACGGGACTCTCCACCTTGTCTTTCCCGTGCGAGATGATGGCCGTATCGCCGTGTACCGCGACTTTGTAGTCGCCCGCCGCCAGGCTCTTGCCCGCCACCACCGCCGGCTGATACAGCGTAATCGTGAAGTCCTTCGCGACGGCCGCCGAAAGCGCCAGCAGCGCGAGACCCAAAACTCGTGTCTTCATTTTCCCCTCCTGCTCACCCCGGCTCGTGCCGGGTGGCGTACCTAGAAAGACGAAGCGTTTCCGGAAATGTTCTGCTCCCGGGCATCAAAGATGTAAACAAATTGTGACCAACTGCCCCAACTGCCGCCCAAAAGCCAGCTGCTTGCCGTCACGTGTGTTCCACGGCGCCGCCGACTGCCGATCCACCGGCCACGCCGGACGGCCGCCGGATCGAGAGCAAGGCCGCCGAAGGAAGAGTCGCATCCAGGCTCGCCTACGTGAAAGGGTGAGAGGCAACGCGCGATCACCGGTTTCACGCGAGTTTTTCTCCCATCGACCCAACCACTTCGCCAAAATCGCCTCGCCGCCTCCTTGACGGCCCGTGCTCTCATGGAGCCGACAAGGAGACCCAATGGCATCCGACCGTCAGATCAAAGCGAATCGCGAAAACGCCCGCCGCAGCACCGGGCCCATCACCGCTCTCGGCAAGGCTCGATCCAGCCTCAACGCCGTACGGCACGGCCTCTCCGCCCGCAGCGCCGTCCTGCCGCAGGAGGACCACCGGGCGTACCTCGACCTCCTCGCCTCCCTCAAAGCCGAGTTCCGTCCGCAAGGCCCCCTCGAAGCCTTCCTCGTTCGGCAGATGGCCTCCGCCCAGTGGCGCCTCCTGCGAACGGCCCGCATGGAGACGGGCTTCCTCATGGCCGGCATCGACGAAGTCAAACACGAAGAGGAACATCCCCGTAACAGCTGGTCCGAACCCGTCCCGCCCAGGCGCAGGCGCGACCTCTCCGAAGATGAGGAAGTCACCCGCCTCCTCGGCGTTCTCTTTCAGAAGAACAGCGGCATGGACGCCTTCGCCCGGCTCGCGCGCTACGAGAACATGCTCAATGCCGAGTACTTCGGCGCCCTCCGGACGCTGACCAACCTCCGCAAGACCCCCGACCCGCAGACCCCCGCCCGAAACAAAACGAGCCCAATTCCGTTCCCGTCTCCTGCCCCCTCTCTCCTGTCTCCCCAGGCAGCCTGAAGTTCCGTCTTCGGCCCGCCGATAGAGCGAGAGGCGATGGACTACTACGAAGAGCTCGGCGTGCACCGCGTGGCCGAAGTGGAGGAGATCCGCCGGGCCTGGCGCAACCTGGCGCGCCTGCTCCATCCCGATCAACAGCAGGAGGAAGGTCTGCGCCTGCTCGCGGAAAAGCAGATGAAGCGGCTGAACGAGATCTGCGCAGTGCTCACCAACCCGGTGGAGCGCCTGCGCTACGACCGGTCCCTGCTCGTCGCTTTGCCGCCGCCCCCCCCGCGAGCTGGGGTCCGCCCAAACTGGATGCTGGCCGCCGCGCTGGCCGTCATTGTCGTCGCGGCCGCTGTACTCTACCCCCGGCGCACCCCGCTGCGGACAGCCTCCCGCGAACCCCTTGCCGTCGCAGCGGCGGTCTCCACGCCCACACCTGTCCGGCGCCACGCCGGCCGCCGCGCCGCCCGCCCTGCCGATGCTCCGGCGCCCTTCGAGCGCCAGCCGGAGCCTGCCCCCGCGACGGCCCTACTGGTCCCGGTGGAACCGCCACCCGAGATCCCCGCCACCAGTTCCGATCCGCCACCTACTCCGGATCTCCCGCCTGCCCCTCTGGCCCAGCCCGCGGAGGAGCCCGCCGCCAGCATCGCCGGAGCTTGGTTCTACGCTGCGCCGAAGACCTTGCCAGGAACCACACTGCTGTATCCGCCGGAGTTCATCGAAGCGTTTATCACCGAATCGGCGGGATCCATTCACGGACGATACCGCGCGCGTTACAAAGTCGGGGACCGGCCCATCTCCGGAGACATCAACTTCTCTTTTGAAGGGCGCCCGCAGGAGGGGGCTGTTGTCCTGGCCTGGACCGGCTCGGAAGGCGCCTCCGGCCAGATCCGCCTCAAACTGCTCGCCGACGACACCCTGCAAGTGGACTGGCACGCCACCGAGTTCGGCAGCTCCGCGGGTCTCGCCTCCGGAGCCGCCATTCTCACCCGGCGCCGCGGCCTGTAGTCAGAACGCCCGACAATCAAGCCGGAAGGTGTTGGCGGTGTGTTGCCTCAGGCCGGTTGCCCCGACCTGTCACGATGCAAAAAGGCTGCACTCCAGGGCGTTGATCTTTCCGGCCACGGCCAGCAGCAATTCGCGATCGGACTTCAAGCGATCCCAGCCACACTGGGGAAACTCCCGCTTCAAATCCTCCTGGCTGTCCAGGCGTGCCGGACCGGCGGCCTGGAAGCCGAGCATGTCCGCAAGCCGGCACGAAATGTGGATGATCGTGTGCTGATCCAGGCGTCCGTGTTCCGGGGGCTCGTGGTGCCGGCCGATGGTCTCTCTCAGCTCGGGCGGAAGGCCCCAGTCCTCTGCCAGCCAGCCGCCGATCTGACAGTGGTCGGCATCGAACATCTCGCGCTCGTATTCCATCAGGCTGGTGGCGTCCCCCTGGTCCTCGTCCACCGTGTCGAGCAGACCGGCGTACTCGCCCGGATACGTCTCCAGCAGCGAGAGCCTCCCCAGGTCGTGCAGCAGGCCCGCCGTGTAGCAGGGATCCTTGTCCAGCCAGCACGCCTCCGCCAATAGTTCCGCGAGCAGGGCGCAGGCCAGCGAGTGGCGCCAGCAACGCAACAGCACCGGAACATCCAGCGTGGAGGCCAGGAAGTTCCGCAACGCCACCGTCATCACCAGACCTTTCAGACGGTCCAGCCCGAGAACAGCCAGCGCGTTCAGTATCCCACGCACTTCCTGCCGGCATCCCAGCAGAGGCGAATTCGCAAGCCTCAGCACCTCGGCGGAAAAGGCCGCATCCACCCGGATCAGCTCCGAAACGCGGCGGAATACCACATCGTCGGTCGAAACCATCCGCATCAGGCGAACGGCGACCACCGGCAGAGGATGCAGGTTCCGCAGAACCCAGGGCCTTTGCGCACCAGCCGCCGATGCCAGCGATGTGCTCACAGAGCTTATATCGGCAAGGCGATGGGGAATCTGAAGTGAAAGCCGCTAAATGAAACCGCTATTTGGCCGCGCGCTCCAGACGGTCCAGAATGGCGGCCCACTCGGGTCCCTCCGGCGGCCGCTCCACCGCAATCCAATCCAGCCCCTCGCGGTCCAGCCGGTGCAGCGTTTCATAGAGCACCGCCGCGTAGCTGGCAGGGTCCAGAGGCAGCCGGACCAGGCGCGCAACCGGCCCCGCCGGTTCCCCGCCGAGCCCCGCATAGGCCCCCTGGCCCCGCTCCGGCACGGCTCCCCCCTGTACCAAAATCAGTCTGGTCCTGGGACTGTAGTGCTTTCGATGCATCCCCGGCGAGGCATGGGGACCGTCCCCCACCGCCGCCGCGACCTCGATCGGACCGACAAGCTCCTCGATCTCCTGCCCGGAAACCATGCCCGGCCGCAGCAACACGGGCCGCGCCCCGGCCAGCGACAGCACCGTCGATTCAATCCCTACATCGGTCTGGCCGCCGTCCAGGATCAGGTCCACCTTCCCTCCCAGGCTCTCCCGCACGTGTTCGGCCGTGGTGGGGGAAAGGCCGCTGAACCGGTTCGCGCTCGGCGCCGCGATCGGAACCCCCGCGAGGCGTATCAGCGCCAGCGCCACCGGGTGGGCGGGAACGCGAACGCCCACCGTCCCCAGACCCGCGGTCACGATGTCCGGCACGCAAGGCTGCTTCGGCAGCACCAGCGTCAACGGACCCGGCCAGTAGCGGTCCGCCAGCATCCCCGCTGCCTCGGGCCACTCCGCCGCCACCTCTCGCGCCATTTCCGCCGACCCCACATGGACGATCAGCGGACTGGTCGCCGGCCTGCCCTTCGCCTCGTAGATCCGCGCCACCGCCGCCGCGTCGAGCGCGTTCGCGCCCAGCCCGTAGACTGTCTCGGTGGGAAAGGCCACCAGCCTCCCCCGCCGGATCAGCGCCGCCGCCGCCTGAATCTGGTCTAGCGAGATCACGACTCGGGCAAGTCCTCCTTGCCGTCCGCCCCGGCGATTCTTCCGGTGCGCTTCCACACCAGCCAGGCATGCATGAAAGGCTCCATGTCCCCGTCGAGAACGCGGTCCACGTCTCCGATGCCCAGCTTGGTCCGGTGGTCCTTGATCAGCCGGTACGGCGCCAGCACGTAGCTGCGGATCTGGCTGCCGAAGTTGATGGCGGCCTTGCTGTCCTCGATCTTCTGCTCCGCCGCGTTCCGGATGGCCAGTTCGTGCTCGTACAACCGAGCGCGCAGTTGTTTCATCGCCATGTCGCGGTTCTTGTGCTGCGAGCGCTCGTTCTGGCACTGCACCACGATGTTGGTGGGCAGGTGCACCATGCGCACTGCCGAGTCCGTGCGGTTGACGTGCTGCCCGCCCTTGCCGCCGGCGCGAAAAGTATCGACGCGCAGGTCCTCGGGCTTGATCTCGATCTTGATCTCGTCGTCGATCTGCGGATAGACGTAGACCGATGCGAAGGACGTGTGGCGCCGCGCGTTGGCGTCGTAAGGAGAAATCCTCACCAGCCGGTGCACTCCCACCTCGGATTGCAGCAGCCCGTACGCGTTTTCGCCGTTCACCTCGAAGGTGACGGACTTGATGCCGGCCGCCTCGCCCTCCTGCCGGTCGGTGACCACGGTCGAGAAGCCCATGCGCTCGGCCCAGCGCAGGTACAGGCGCAGCAGCATCTCCGCCCAGTCCTGGCTCTCGGTGCCGCCCGCGCCGGGATGGATTTCGACGATGGCGTCGCGGAAATCGTTCTCGCCCGCCAGCAGCATCTGCGTCTCGAGCTTCTCCAGCCGCTCGGAGAATTTTTGCAGCTCCTTGCGGATCTCGCCCGAGACGTCCTCGCCCTCGTGCTGCAGCTCGAACAGCGTTTCGAGGTCGGACATGGTGAGCAGAACCTGGGCATCGTCCGCCAGCGTCTCTTCCAGGCGCTTGCGCTCGCGCAACAGGTGTTGATCGGGCTGGCTCCAGAATTCGGGCGCGGAAACGCGCTCTTCAATTTTGGCTAGCTGAGATTTTCGTTTGGGGGCGTCAAAGATAGCTCCGCACAGCCTCGGCTTGCTGGCGGAGCGTTGAGTACTCTCGGTCGAGTTCCTCGTTCATCACTCAAGTGTATCAGAGTCGAGCAAAAATCCCCGCCTGCCGGCGTTGATGCACAGGGTGTCGCCCAGGCGCAGCCGCACGCCTTCGGCCTCGTGTATGTGGCCGCAGAAGAACGCCACCGGCCGCTGCTTCTCGATGAACTCGCGCACCGAGCTGCTGCCCGCGTGCATGCCCTTGTGGACCCGGTCGAGGTCCGTCCCCAGCGGCGGGCAATGGCAGATCAGGATCAGCGGCTTCAATCCCGCGAAGGGCGCCAGGCGCTGAGCCATTTCCGCTTCGCTGTACTCGCCCGGCGTGTTGAACGGAGTAGGCGTCGAGCAGCCCAATCCGGCAATGTGGTACCCGCCCGCCTCGAAGCTCTGGCCGTGAAAGTCAATGAGCCCGAAGCGCGCAGCCAGATCCGCGTTCTGGCGCTCCGATTCGTGGTTGCCCGGCAGCAGATAGACGCGCCCGGCGCGGCGCGCGAGAATCTCGCCGCAACGATCCAGGCCCCGGCCCCAGCTGCTCAAATCGCCCGCCGAAAAGTAGTAGTCGGCCTCCGCGGCCATGTGCCGCTCGAGCGCCTGGAAGTCGCCGTGAATGTCCGAGAAGACGAGTAGCTTCACGATCCTGACATTGTGGCACAGCCCGCTACGGAGCGAAATACCCGTTGATGTCCAGGATCACGTGCGTCCGGTCGGTCACAAAAACATTGACCGCGCCGTTCGTCCCCGCCGGAACGATCGCCGCGTTCGCCACCACCGACCCGTCAAACGAGTTCAGTGTGGAGACATACGGCTGCGGCACCCCCGTCGGCCACGCCGTCAGGTACGACAACTTCCCGTCCGGCACCACCGTGACATTCAGCGAATAGGCAACGGCCGTCGGGGGGATGTAGCACGCACTCGCCGGAATCGTGAACGAGCGCGTTGCCCCCGGCTCCATTTCCGGGCCGCCGAACGGGCCATCGGGATTCCGCGTGTCCACCACGCGGCACGGCGTCACCGGATAGAATGACGAGCCACCCGCGTACCCGGGCCGATAGAAGTATCCGTTGGCATCCAGGATCACGTCAGTCGGGTCCGTGACAAACACGGAAATCGATCCGTTGGCGTCGGACGGAACCAGGGCGGCATTGGCCACCACTTTGCCGGTCCACGAATTCAGGGTGGAAACCAGCGGCCGAGCCAGGCCTGTCGGCCATGTGGTCAGATAGCCGGGGAAGTCCGTCGTCGGCGCCGCCGTGACGTTGAGCGAGTAGGCGAACGCGTAGTAAGGAATATCGCAGCCGAACTGCCTGAAAATGAGAAAGTCTCTGGTCTGGCCGGCGAACATGGAGGGCCCGCCAAACTGACCAGTCGGGCTTCGGGTGTCCACGACACGGCAGGGCTGAACCGGATAGAACCCGAGTGAATTGGGCGTCGAGGCAGAGTCGAAGTAGCCGTCAATGTCCAGGATGACATCGGTGGGATCGGTGGCATAGACACTCACCGCCCCGCCTGCGCCGTAATGCACGATGGCCGCGTTCGCCACCACGATGCCGCCGAGCGAGTTCAGGGTGGAAACCACAGGCCGGGGCTGGCTGGCAGGCCACAGCGTCAGGTAGCTGAGTGGCCCCTGGGGCACTACGGTTACGTTCAACGAGTAGGCCTGCGCCGTAGCCGGTATGCCGCACCCGCTCTGCGGAATGGCGAACGAGCGCGTAGAACCGCCAGCCAGGCCGGGGCCCCGAACTGCCCGCCGGAATTCCGCGTGTCTGCCACACGGCACGGAGTTACCGGGACGAACAGCAGAGGCGCCACCGCGGTGCCAGTGGTAAACGACCAGATTGCCGAGCCCGCGGAACCAACACCGTTCTGCACCACGATTTGCCAATAGTAGGTGGTCTGCGGGCTCAGCAGGGCCGGCGGAGTGTAACTCGTTCCGGTCGTGTGCGTCACCAAAGGCGGCGTGGACAAGGTGCCGAAGTAGACGTCGTAGGATGTGGCTCCGAACGCGGGATTCCAGGTCAAACCCGCCTCGAGTAAGACAGCCGAGGTTCCGTTAGCCGGAGAAACCAGGACCGCCGCCGGGGGCGGCCCGGTGGGAATTACGGTCAAGTCGCTTGCGCTGGTCGCTATCGAGCCGCCTCCGGAAACGCCAACTCCGTTGCTCACCGATATGGGCGCGTTCGCCGCCACGTTCACCGTCACCGTGATGGACGGATAAGTGGCGCCCGGGCTGAGCGCATCGCTACGCGTGCAGGTGGTGCCGGAGCAACTCCAGCCCGAGCCCGACATCGACACCAGCGTCAACCCGCCAGGCATCGTCTCGGCCACCGTTACCGTGCCGCTCGACGGCCCGGCCAGGGCGTTATTGCTCACCACAACCGAGTAGGTTGCGCCCGTCTGTCCCTCTAGGAAGTTGCCGGGATGGCTGCTCGCAATACTCAGCAGAGCGTGGGTTGCGGGCACAAGTACGCGGATCCTGTTGTCGCCACTGTCCGCGAAGTAGACATCGCCCGCGGCATCCGTCGCGGCACCCTTGGGGTAGGAAATACCGGCGTTTGTGGCCAGCCCTCCGTCGCCGGAATAGCCACCGAGGGGCTCACCCCCTGCTACGGTCGTGGAGGTGCCAGTCGCACCCGCCTGCATGTAAATCGCCGAGTAGAAGAAGGCGCAATCGGTCGTGAAGATGTTGCCGGAGCCATCAACGGCCACAAAACTGGGCGGGGACGGCGGAGGACCAAAGCCCAACCCGGGCCCGGCGCAGGGAGCCACATACGTGGCGTTGCCAGTCGTCGCCGCCACCTCCACGTACTGGGGCAAAGCGAAGCCAATAGCTCGCAACGTAAAGGTTGCCTGCGGCATCCACGGCCACGGCAGGGCCTCCGGCACTGGCGGTCGCCGTCGTGATGATGCCGGTTGCCGCCGCGATCTTGCGAATCCTGCCGTTGCCGGTGTCGGCGATGAAAAGGTCCCCGGCGGCTACCAAAACGTGGTCATAAGCATGGCGAAAAGCTCTCCACAATTCCACAGGCAAAGATGAACGTTTCCTGAGAACGACGGGAAACCCTGGACATGGCAACGGCCCCTACCTTTTTCGATCGATGGTTAACAAGACCGAAAGGATCACAAGGAGGAACCGTTGGAGTACTATGCTCTCACGGGCTGACCACCGGGCAACTGCACAAGCTGGGCCTCCTGGTCATGCAGGAGATCGGCTCGCTGGTCAAGGCCAGCGCGAAAAAGCCGCCGGCGGTCGGACTGCTCGACTCGGTGGTCATGGTCGTCATGCTGATGCGCCGCAATGCAACCCAGGCTGCCGCCGCAGCGCATTTCCATTGCAGCCAGCCGACGGTCAGCCGGCGGTGGGACCTGCTGCGCCCGGTAATCGGCAAGGTGCTCGGCCCTTATGTCCCCGACCCCGTCCAGGTACTCGGCCGCGAGGGAACAGCCCTGGTCGACGGCACCGTCTGCCCGGTGTGGGACTGGGACGCGATCCAGGACCTCTATTCCGGGAAGGCGAAGTACCCGGGAATGAACGTGCAGGTCGCGTGCAATCTCAAGGGCGGCGTGGCCGCTATCGGCCCGATTCCCGTGCACGGCGCCCGGCACGATGCCCACGCGTTCGATGCCTCAGGCCTCAAGGGAATGCTGGAGAAATCTATGACCGCAGGCAATACTGGCGCCGACCTCGGCTACATCGGAGTCGACGGCATCGGGATCGTGCCATTCAAGCGGCTCAGCGGGGCGGAACTCCTCGACTGGCAGCGTGAATTCAACACGATCTTCAGCAAGATCCGCGCCGCCGTGGAGCACGCCGTGGCAAAGGTGAAGACATGGCGGATGCTCAGCAGGGAAGGAGGCCGCTACCGCTGCCCGATCGACAAGTTCGAGAGCATGCTTGCAGCCGTCACCGGGCTGTTCTTCTTCGCCGAATACAGTAATGATTAATGAATTGGCGCCCTGGCTGTGCAACTCGCTACCCTTAACCCGGATCCACCGCGTAAATAGGGGTTCTTACGGGCGTGTCGATGCGAGCGGTGCCCTCTGAACTCGGCTGGTGGGAGTTGCTGACGCTTCCAGATCCCGGACCGGGAGGACACCCCGCAAGTGCGATTGCGGCATGACCTGACCAAGATTCACGCGACGTTTAGCGACCCGAATCTGTGTCGGCGAGCCTGGTGCCGGTGGTGGCCCTGGCCGGGTAAAGGGTCTGTTCGCGCCTCATCCAGCTCGTCAGCTATGAGCGTCATGCATGCCTTCAGGGCGGCCTGATCACGCTCCAACGCAAGGTAATTAGCGTCGTAATAGGTGAGCAGGACATCGACGGCGGCGAGGAGGTCGGCGGCGTCCAGGGCGGCCTGGACGGCGGTGGTGAGGCCAGGCCCAGCCGGGACGAGATCCGGCGCAGCGCGGCTCGCCACTGGTCAAGCCCGACGCCGCCGTAGTCTGCCACGATCGCCGCGATCCGCTCCGGTCGCGAGCCGCGACAACCTGAAGGTCGGCGCGGCCGCCATGGCCTCGAGCAACTCCTCGGGCAAGCCGACCGATCCGAGGTAACGGGGACAGTACTACCACCCAAGCGCCCGTGCGGGGTCTCGGGCGGCGAGCACGTCCCGCACGGTGGCCTGGAACACCTTGTGGGTCGGCTGCTCCGGCATCCCGAAGGCGCCGAACGCCGACCCGCGGTGGCACGCCAGGGCCTGCAGGTCCAGCACCTGCTACCCCGGCCGCGGCCAGCTCGGCCAGCGCCGCGCTCTTGCCGGTGCCGGACAGCCCGGTCAAGACGACCGTGCCGAGCCGGGCCCGGCCAGCGCCCCCCGGGGGATTTCAGCATGGAGCGCGCGGAATCCACCGCGGTTTCGATGCCTACCGACGCCCCGGGAGGACTCCCACTGGACTTCCATTTCGGTTGACATCCGGTTAAAGAGCGGACCTGCGTACGCAGCAATGGTAGGGGCATCTTATCCCTGCCCCGGCTCGGGACGACGTCGAACAGCAGACCCGCTGCTGCCCTCGCCGCCCCACCGGTGGTCACCTCGCGCCCGTACAGCTCACCGTCGTCCCGCCGATCCACCTGCCACGCTGCATGCGTCCCCCGACGACGACCCCGGAGCGGGGTACCTCCTCCTCGTTACAACGCCCGGCGACGGTGCGGCGTCGCCGCCGTCGAGCACATCCGGGTAGCGCCCGGCCCGGGATCCCTGGTCGGCCATGCCCTCGCGCAGGATGGACGTCACCGGGCGCACCCGCGGCGCGCCCGGCCGGGAAGAACTGCGGCATCGAGGCCCGCTGTCAGCCGGATCGCGTGCGTGGACGAAGGCCGGTGCACCGGCAGGAACGGGATCCAGTTGCCGGGCACGCCGGTCCCGAGCACGTACGTCAGGCCCGCCCCTTTCGCCCCGCCGACTCCCCCGGCACCGTCGGCTCGGTCCAGGTGCAGCGCCTGCTCCAGGACGGCGAGGGTGGCCGTGAACGAGCGGGCCGCATTTGCGCCGTCCCGCGACCCGTGCAGCCCGTCCAGTACGCGGGTCTCGACCGCCCAGACCATGTTCGACATCTCGTCCCGGACGAAGCTGACCTCCTCCAGCACCGGCCCTTCGACCAGTCCCGGCAGCGCTGGCGGCAGGAAGAGGTGCTGGCCCAGCGCCGGGTGCGCCGCCGCGCCCGCATTGCGCGGGGACAAGCTCGAACAGGTCCCAGCAGTCCCAGTCGCCGCCCGCCGCCCCGGTCGCCGCGGTGACGAGCGTGCGGACCCCGAACACGTCGTCCACGACGATCCCGCCGACCTCGCAAAGCGTCCCGACTGGCTGCTCGTGCGGCACGAGCAGCCAGTTGTTGCCGTAGACAAGGGCGAAGTTCTGCACGAGCAGCTTGGCCAGGTCGCCGGCATCCGCCTGCATCCCGGACAGGCTAACGGCGCCGTCCTCGAATTGCCACCATCGCGGGGACGGCATCCCGGCGAAGGCGGCCGGGGTTGGTATGGCGATGGTGAAGTCCCAGGGCGTGGCCCCGGAGGCGGGCGCCGTGGCCGGGCCGGGGGCCACGTCGTAGGAGTACCAGTCCACGCGCCCGCTGGACGACGGCGCCCCGAGCAGGTCCACGCCGCCAGACCCCCGCGCGACCCGGCATCCGTGCACGTACTCCAGCGTGTCGAAGTCCCAGGCACCCGCCGTCGGCCCGCCGGTTCCTCTCCCCTCCGGGGTCACCTGCTGGGCGGCAACGCTGTCCCGGAACTCGGCCAGCACTCCCACGACGGTGGTGGCGTGCTCGGCGGGGACGGCGACGGCGAGCTCCCCGGGCACGTCGTTCCAGGTCAGGGGGCGTCCGTCGGGCAGTGCCTGGGCGAAGGCAACGCCGTCGATCGCGTTGCCGCGGCTCAGGGCAAGCAGTACCCGGTCGGAGCGTGCCGAGGAGCGGCGCCGGGCGACGGAAAGCGCGTGATCCTCCCGGGCCGGGTCGAGATCGAGCCGGGTCAGCGGGTACAGCCGCTTCAGCGCCGCCCGGAACGCCGCGACGAGGTCGTCCGCCGCCTGGCGCGCTACGCCGGCCGACGACAGGCGTTCGCCGAGCAGGGTCAGGAGGTGGGTCCCGGCCTGGGCCCGCGACGCCGGAGCGCGCGCAGCTGGCAGGGTCTCGACCAGGGGCTCGATGGGGGCTTCGGCGGCGGAGTACGGCTGCGGCGGCGCCGAGCCCAGCCGCACCCGGTCGACCGGGTGGGCGCGCCGCGCGATCGTCGCCAGTACGGGCGAGCCGGAGTCTTCGGCGTGGAACTCCCCGAACTGCCACTGCCGGGTCAGCAGCCACAGCGGGTCGTGCAGGCGGGCCTGCAGCACCTGGTCGAGCTCCACCTGGCGGGGCCGGACCTCCAGCCGGTTCCACACCCGCACCGGCTCGCAGCCGACATAGCTCACGAGCCCCCCCTGGCCGCTCGGGCGTCGGCGAAGTCGAGGACGACGCGGTGCCCGCAGGCGCCGATGCCAGGGCGCCCGCTGGACGGGAGATCGCCGTCCGCTCCCGACGACGGGACCTCGCCCAGCAGGCCGGGAAGCAACTGGCCGTAAACGAGGTTCCTGCAGGTGCTCCGGCTCGACGGCCCGGTTCTTGGCCAGCTCGAGGGTCTCGTGAAGAGTCGAGCAGCAGGTCTTCCCAGCGCCACTGGCCCGCGACCGGCGGGACCGCCAGCAGCAGCGCCTGCGGCGGCGCAGCGTCCGGGCTGTCGTAGTGGAAGGTCAGGCCCGTGGTGACGGTGCCGGTCGGGATGACCTCGCTCCAGGAGTCGACGAGCACGGCGGCGCAGGACCCAGCCGGGTCAAGCCACTCGGCACCGAGTACGACGAGGGACAGCCGGTCGCCGGGCGGCTGGGTCGCCGCGAACGTCTCGCCGAGCCAGGCGTCGCCGGGGACGACCGGCAGCTGGACCGGGCGCCCGCTCGGTGGCGGGGTGCCGAAGGCATCGCCGAGCACGAGCGCGGTCGACAGCGACATGCCGGCGGCCTCCCGCACTTCGGCGACGCCAGCCAGCCAGCGGGAGACGGCCACGCCGGGCGGGTCGGCGGTGACCGACGCGGCTAGGCCGGCGGTGAGCTCCTCGGGGTTTCGCGGGGTGAACAGCGGCAGCACGGGCAGGCTGTCGCCGAACACCTGACGCAGGACGTCGCGGGGCTTGCCGGCGCCGCAGGCCGCGGTCAGCCGGGTGACCACCGCGAAGTATGCACCCTCTGCCGCCTCGAGCAGCTCGGTCGCCGACTGGTCGCGGGACAGCCAGCGCGTCGGCGGGGTGACGCCGCGGATCCCGAAGGACCCGGCCGCCAGGATAGCGTCCCGCAGGTCGGCGCGGCGCAGCCAGAGGGCGTCGAGCCGGGCGAGGTGCTCGCCTCGGGCCGCACCGCCGCGGTAGGTGTCCCGGTAGGTCTCGACCGTGGTGACCGGGTCGGCGGCCAGGTCGGCCGCGTTTCCGGTGGCATTGTCGCTGAGCAGGCCGAGCAGCCGGACGCCGAGTGCCTCCAGCGCCTCGACGGCCGCGACCGCCCGCGCGGCGAGCTGGCCGGTGTCGATGCCCCCGGCTCCGGCGGTTCGAACCGCCGCGACGAACGCCGGCGCAGTGTCGGCGAGCAGGAAGTCGCCGGCGTCGGCGGGCCGTCCCGCCACCAGGGTGGCGGCCACCTGCTCCAGCAGCCCGGCCGTCTCGGGCAGGCTGCGTACGCTGTCCGGCCAGACCCCGCCGTCACCCGCGTCGTGCGGCATCTCCAGGTCGACCTGGAACACCGGTGCAGGCTCGCCGTCGCGCACGTCCACCGGCCGGACGGCGTTGAGCGCCCGCGCAGCCAGCTCGGCAAGGCCGTCCTCGAACCCGTCCTGGACGCATGCGAGCAGGTCAACCGGCTGCCAGCCGAGCGCGGTCAGCGCGACCTCCCGCGCCCGGCGGCCGTCGGCGTCCACGAGGCGGATCCTGGTGGCCCCCGGCGGGCCGATGAGCGTGCCGAGCCACCGGTTGAGCGTCGGCTCGGCCGCGGCGCGCGGGGTGAGCGGCACAAGGTCCCAGCCAGGGGCCACGGCGTCCGGGGACGCCGGGTCCGCGACCGGGCAGCTGGAGCAGCAGACGGTGCTCCACGCGGCGGCCGGGCACGGGCGCGTCCACCACCTCCGGCCGCGGCGGGGCCTTGCCCTCGGCCAGCGCCGACAGCGCGGCTGCGGCGCGCACGTGGTTGCCCTGGACGAGCTGGTAAACGCCCTCGGTGAGGACGAGGTCCCCGACGGCGTTGACAGTGTCCGCGAGGTGGTCAATCGCGGTGAGCACGGCCTCGAGCGCGGCGCTTTGCGTGCGGTCCGGGAGCATCGGGCCGGCGGTGTCGGCCAGGCCGTACGGCCAGGCGGCGTACGAGCCGGCGCGCAGGTCGCTGAGCAGAATCCCCTCGCCGCGGGTGATCGGGTGCAGCACCGCCTGCAGCAGACGCAGCCCGTCGACGACGAGGCGCTCGGCCCGCTGGTCGCTGTCCCTGCTGCCTGCCTGCCCTGTGCAGCCGCTTCCGGCGACCATCGTGCCGTCCGGGCCGAGCACGGGGACGGCGGTAGGAAACGCCCGCCGCAGCCGCGGCAAGTACGCATCGAGTCCGATCCCGCCGCCGGGGGCCTCATGCAGGTCCCGCTCGAACTGGTAGCCGAGCAAAGCGCCGAGCTCGTTGCCCGCGGCGATGCCGTCGAGGACGTCGAGCGCGGCCCGGGTGCGCCGGGAGGACAGGTTGACCGCCAGTTGCCGCGGCGTCGTCGACCCAGCCGCCGCGCCCGCGGCCTGCTCGGCGCCGTAGCCGCTGCGCAGCACGGCCGCCGTCACCGCATGGTTCAGGGACGGTGCGTGCACGAACCCCTGGTTGGCCTGATCGAAGCGGATCGGCGGCCGGTGGATCGGTGTTGAGCACCGGCGGGACAGCGGAGGCGGCGGGCAGCGTCGGGCGGGGCCTGAGGTCCTCGACCCAGCCGAATGCCCCGGCGTGGATCCCCGGCTGGGGCTGCGCGGTGCGCATTGCGTCGAGGCGGGCCGCGGGCAGCGACAGCAGCCACGCGTCGAGCCGGTGGGAGCAGACGTCGAGGTGCTCGGTGATGAGCTGGTCGACCCGCGCCGGTGGCAGCGCCGCCAGCGCGCTGACCGCCGTCGCGTGCTCGACGGCGGGGGCGAAGAGGGCGGCGTGCTTGCGGGCGCCGGGGGTCGGGAAGTTAGTGGCCAGGGGGTTGTCCCCGCGCCGGGCGAACGTAGTCAGCCAGCCGGTCCCGGTGCGAGCCGGTCAGGTAGGCGGGCAGGGGGCTGGCGAGGATCAGCGGACCACCGGCCGGGGGCGCGGGCAGCACCGACAGCACCCGGGCCAGCTCGGCCAGCAGCACCGACCACCGGCTCAGCCGGACGTCGCCGGAGCGGGTGACGAACCGAAACAGGTCCCCGAGCCGAGCCTGGCGAGCAGGTTGGCGTCGAGCAGCCGCTCGGCGACGGCGATCTGCAGCGCCACCTCCCGCGCCTGCGCGAGCAGCGCCTGCCGGAGCAGGAGCAGCACGAGCGGCTGCTTGCACGCGCCGAGGGCCGGGCGCTGGGCGAGGTCCACCAGGGGCGCCGCCACCAGGTCGGCCACCCGGGCCGGCAGGTCGGCCGGGGCGCCTCGGCGATCTTCAGCGGCACGGTGTCCCGCAGCAGCCGGACCTCGTAGCCGCGGGAAGTCTCCAGCCGATCGTAGATACCGCCACGGCGCGGCGACCGCCCCTTGCTTGCCGTTCGGGCCGATCACCCGCAGCGGCCCTGAGCCCTTCCCGGCCCGGCGCAGGACGTCGGCGAACCGGTCGAGCAGGGCGTACGCACCGGCGGACGGACCCGCGCTGCCGTCCGGCGGCAGGCCGATGTGCAGGGTGGTCTGGGCGATCCCGGCCCCGCGACGGCCCGCGTTGAACGTGAACTGCTGCTCGAACGACGCCGCCGTAGCTTCCAGGCCGAGCACCTGCAGCACGTGCTGCTGCGGGTCGGCGACGTGCTCGGAGTGAGTGTGCGGCACGGCAGCGTCGCGCAGCGGCGGTCCAGTCCGTCCACAACCCGCCAGTCGTCAGGACGTCCGGGAGCACCCGCTCCTCGGCCTCGCCGAGCTACCCCGGCCGGGTCCTTACGGCACCTGCTCACCGGCTGAACGCCGTCGTCAGTCACGCCGCCGTAGGGCTGGCTCCCAACCCGGATCGACGGAGCTCCGGCGGCCGAGGGCGTAGCGCACGGCTCTGCGGCGCAGGCGTTCCCGCGATCCAACGCCGGACCAGCGCAGCCAGCTCCTCGGCCAGGGCATAGCCCATGGTGGCCGGCCACAGCGCGGTGCTGGCGGCCACGGCGGCGTCGATGCCCTGGTGTCGTCGGCCCCGGCGACGCGGTCGAACACGTCCGCGGGGACGCCGAGCGCGCGGGCCAGCCGGGCGCCGTCGCCGGTGGCCAGCCCCGGCGTGACCAGCCTGCCCGCCTGCTCGACGTCGTAGGCCGCGTCCGGGTCGCGCCGGCTGCGGTACCCGCTTGGCCGCTGCTCGGTAGCATTTGTCGGCGTCCCGACCTGCACGAACGCCAGGCCGGTGGGCCCGGAGTGGTGCCCGTCGAGCAGGGCGGCCAACTCCGTGGCCGCCGTGGCGGGGTCGTCGCCAGGCGCCAAGCCCAGCACGTAGACGCGGGCGAAACCCTCGCGCGCCTCCTGAGGAGTGATCTCCAGCGTGACCGCCATGCCGTTGCTCTCGGCGACGGCGTAGTCGGTCATCCAGCGCAGCGCCACCGGCAGGCCGCCGTCGGCGGGCGGCTGCTCGTCCGGGTCCAGGCCCAGCGGCAGGTCCGCGGGCACCTGGTTACCGACGGCGATGTGGCTGACCCTCCCGTCCGGTGCCACCGTCACAACGACGAACCGGTCCGGCAGCAGCCGGGCACGTGGCGGCGTCGTCCACATCGCCAGCCGGACTGGCCGAACCGGCCGGACCGGGACGGCGTTCCGCGACTTCGATCGCGTCCGCCGCCTCCCGCAGTCCGGCCAGCACGCCGGGATCGACCACCGGGGACGCCTCGATGACACCTCGCAGTTGCGGCAGCAGTGTGGCGACCTCCGCGCGGATTCGCTCGATCGCCCCTGCCGGGGCACGGTTCAGTGCCCGTAGCGTGTCGCGGGCCTGCTCGACCGCTTTGGCCAGCGCGCTCTCCCGCCTGCCGGCGTGCGGGCGACCTGTTCAAGCGCAGCCGGAGGCGTTTGAGCGCCTCCAGGACGGCCGTGACCGCGGCGTCCCGAGCGCCGCCGCCCTCCGGGGCCTTCGGCTCGGTCTGCCGGGCGATCCAGGCGGCCCTGTTCGGGTCGTGCTTGGCGCACAATGCTCGCCAGGCCGCGCGGGCGGCGGTCTCGTCCCCGCCGTGGGACGCCCGCGCCGACCAGAACGCCGCGCCGGCCTCGAGCTCGTCCTGAGTGAGATCCTTCTCGTGGGTCTGGACGGCGACGTCGTTCAGGAAGACGCGCACCTTGAGCTGGTCGACCACCCGGGTCAGGCCCGCGCGCACAGCCGCACCGGCCGATTCGGACGTGGTGGCCAGCGCCTCGATGGCCTCGGTCAGCTCGGCCGGAGCCCCGCCGACTGCCGCGTCGACCAGGAGCCGGGCCTTCCACTGCGGCGGAACGGCGGCGATCTCGGTGCACAGTTGCCGGGCCCGGGCGAGCCGCCCCGGCGCGGCCGTGAGCGCGCGAGGGTCGGCCAGCAGCGCGTCGAGCTTGTCGTAGGCCAGTGCCGAGTCGGTCAGCCTGTGCCCCGGCACGCCGTCCAGGGCGGCCCCGCCGAGCGCAGCGGCTGCCCTCGCCCGCGCCGGAGCCTGGGCAGCCAGGCGGGTGGCGGGTCCGGTCACCTCGTCCAGGAGGGCCAGGAGCCGCCGCCGGTGGTAGTCCGAGCGCAGCCGACTCAGCGCCGTCCTCGCGCCGAGAAGCGCGCGGACCAGCCGCGCCACCGCCTCCGCTACAGCGGCGGCGTCCCCGGGACTTCCGCCCGCAAGGTCGCGCAGCAGGCCCTGGCCGTCCTCGCCGACCGCCTGCTGCGCGACGGCGGCCAGATCCGCCTGCGCCGCGGCGACGATCGGGTCCACCTCGCGCTTGAACTGCTTGCGGGCCTTCCAGTTGGCGGGGAGCACGGTGGCGTGGTCCCCGCCCGCTATCCCCTCCAGCCGGGCCGCCGCACCGGCGACGGTGTCGGCGAGGGCCTCGCCGGTGGACTGCCCGGTCAGGGACGGCGCTGCCGGAACCTCGGCCTGAGCGAACCTAGTCTCGATCCGCATTGGCAGCAGCAGGAACGGGACGTCGCTGCTGCGAGCGCCGGTCGACGTCCGGATCGCCGTCACGAGGTCCGGTCGGGTGGTGAGCCGTCCGAGGACGGCGGCGTCGGACAGGTCCGGGACGTCGAGCCTCACGCTGGGCCCCCTTCGGCACCGATCGGCTGGGCGTCGTCGCGCGGTAGTACGTCGTCGGCGTGACGCGCGTACATGACCGGGCTGCGGAGCAGGACCGACGCGAGGTCCGCGGAGGTCGCGGCCCAGGTCGGCCCCGTCCGGGTCCGCCGGTGCCGGCACGTTCGCCGAGGTGTCCACGTACGACGGTGGTTGCGCGCCGGGGGCCACGAGCCGGCGCCTCCAGGACAGATCGTCCCAGGTGTCGAAGTCACCACCACCACCACCGGCGTTGTCGCTGCCGGCGGTCAGGTCGAGGCCGAAGCGGGGCTGGCCGGGACGTTCGGACAGCACGAAGAAGAACCCGGGATCGGCGGGCTCGGGATCACCGGGCCGGTCGGCACGTGCCCGCGCGCGGCGGCCTTGGACAGCGCGAACGCGAACAGCGCGACGTCCGGCTCCAGGGACGCGGTGAACAGCGGCAGCAGCGGTGCCGCCGCGGCGTCCAGCGTGCGGTTGCCCTGGGCCGGTCGGCTCGTCGTCCAGGCGGCGCGCTGCGCGGTAACCACCGTGTTGGGGAACCGGTGCAGCAGGTCGCTGCGGATCACCAGGACGAGCGGTGCCGCTGCCGCCGTGCCGGCGACGTCCGGCGGCACGTTCGCGCCGAGCGCCGAGAGTCCACTCCGGCAGCGGCGGGATGTCGACGCCTGCGCCGCGGGGGCGTCAGGGTGGGCGTCCCGCCGGTCCCAGAAGACGCGGAAGTAACTGCCGCGCTGGTCCGTCGGGTACTCCCGCCACAGCAATTCGCGGGCCATTCGGTGTTCAGGCCCGCGAGGAACGCCTCGATGAACCGCCGGTTCGGCTCCATCAGGGTGAGGGTGTCCGTGGGCAGAGCCGCGATGTTGGGCAGGATGTAGTCCTGCGACAGGGCCTGCAGGGCCTCGACCATTGGGTCGTCGAACGTCGGGTAGGCCAGCACCGGCCGCAGTCGCCGCTGCGCGATCCGGGCCTGCGCCGGCGAGGTGGTCGGCCAGTCCCGGCAGCGCGGCAGTGACCCGCCGGTACACGCATCCGGCTCGGCGACATCCCGGTCAGGACGGCGCCCGCCACCCGGTCGGTGTCCCCGAGCGGGCCGGGGGCGTCCGGCACCTCGTCGAGGCGCGCGGCGTGGTAGGTCCCCAGACAAGGCAAGCACGTCGTCCGTCGTACGCCTGCGCCGCGGCGACGTCGGTCATCCGGGCCACCGTGCCGCCGGGCGGCGGGGAGGCCGACGCGACCACCACGCCGCGGTACGCCTTGGCGGCGACGTCGTCCCCGTAGGCGTCGGCAAAGGCAGCACCGGACACGGTGATCCGCACGACCGCGCCCTCCGGCCGACCGCGGTCACGGCGTCGGTCAGCGCGGTCAGATCGGCCACAGCCTGGGTCGCGGTGGGGTGCTGTTGCCCCCACGCTGGATCGCCTGGTGAAGCGCGGCGACGAGATCGGCCCGGATGGGGATCGGCGGCGGCGGCAGACCCGTCGGAGGTAGTCAGCAGGTCCGCGAGCAGCACGAGGAAGACCCGCTTCGGGTCGTCGTCGTCGCTGGACGATCGTGCCACGCGCGGCGGCCCGGGCGACCGCCGCGACCGTGTCG
>CAWJDO010000001.1:0-29228 GCA_963841635.1 Bryobacterales bacterium | reverse complement strand
CGCCCAGAATCGCGATCGCGCCGCTGGCGCTGGTCGCCGCTGAGTTGCCGCCCGACACCATCACCTGGTTGGTCACCTGCGAACCCGCATTCGCGGAGATATTCACGGTAACGGTGATCGAAGGATAGTTGCTGCCCGGGCTTAGCACGTCGCCGCGCGTGCAGATGTTGGCGGAGCAGGTCCAGCCCGTGCCCGACATCGAAACCAGCGCTATGCCGGCGGAGAAACTCTCGGTTACCGTCACCGTGCCGCTGGTTGGTCCCGCGGTGGGGTTGTTGGACACATTGACCAGGAAGAAAGCTCCGTTCTGTCCGGGCGTGGCGCTCGGGGGCAGCCCTTCGCTAGCGCTCAGCAGGGCGCGGGTTCCGGACTGCGGCACCAGCATACGGATTACGCCCCCGTCCGTGATGTACACGTTGCCGCTACTGTCCACCGCCGTGTCGTACGGGGAATTGAGCTGGGCGTTCGTGGCGACTCCGCCGTCGCCGCCGTAACCGTAGTTTCGACCGGTGTTTACCACGGTGCTGATGTTGCCGCCGGATACTTCGCGAATGACCACGTTCCCCGTGTCCGCGATGAAGAGGTTGCCGGAGGCGTCTACGGCAACTCCCTGGGGGTTCTGAAGTGTCGCGCTGGTCGCCGCTCCGCCATCCCCCGCATACCCGGAAGAGTTGATCACGCCGGCCACCGTCGTGATGTTAAAGTTGGCCACCCGGCGGATGGCGCTGTTTCCGGTGTCGGCGATGAAGAGGGTGCCGGAAGAGTCCACCGCCACGCCATAGGGATAGTTCAGTTCGGCCAGGGTGGCCGTGCTGCCGTCGCCCGTGTAGCCGGGGATGTTGCTGCCGGCCACCGTCGAGATGGTGCCGTTGGTTGCGACTTTTCGGATCACCGCGTTAAAGGTGTCGGCGATGTACAGGTTTCCGGAGGTATCCACCGCCACCCCGTAAGGGTACTGAAGCTGGGCGCTGGTAGCCGGTCCGCCGTTGCCGCTATAGCCAAGCGTGCCGTTGCCGGCCACGGTGCTGATGACACCGGTAGCCGCCGTCACTTTGCGGACCACGTTATTGTTGGTATCTCCGATGAATACGTTGCCGTTGCCATCCACTGCCACGCCGCTTGGCGCGTTGAGTTCGGCGGCGGTGGCCGCGGCCCCGTCGCCCGTGTAGCCCGCGGTTCCAGTGCCCGCCACGGTGGTGATGGTGCCGTCGGTCGCCACCTTGCGGACCCGGTTGTTGCCGCTGTCCGCCAGGTACAGGTTGCCGGCGGCATCCACCGCCGCGTCATCGACGTAGCCGAGTAAGGCGCCGGTGGCGGGCCCGCCGTCGCCCGAACTTAGATTGCCGTTCCCCGCCACTGTGGCAATGTTGCCTCCCGACACCTTGCGGATTACATTGGAGCCCGTGTCGGCGATGTAGAAGTTGCCGGCGGCATCGACAGCGACGCCGTTCGCCGACCGGAGTTCGGCGCTGGTAGCCGGGCCGCCGTCGCCGGAATAACCATAGGCGCCGTTGCCGGCCACGGTGATGATAGAGCCGCTGGCAGCCCCCACCATGCGGATCCGGTCGTTGCCGCTGTCCGCAATGTAGAGGTTCCCGGCGGCGTCCACAGCCACGGTGTAAGGACTATTGAGCAATGCCGTGGTGGCCGGGCCGCCGTCGCCCGTAGATCCAGCCGTGCCCGTTCCGGCGACGGAGGAGATGATGCCGGTGGCCAGAGTCACCTTGCGGATCGCGTGGTCATTGGTGTCCGCGATGTAGGCATTGCCGTTCGAGTCCACCGCCACGCCCGCGGGATGGTCCAGCGAGGCGGTGATGGCCGCACCTCCGTCGCCAAAGAGGCCGACGAAGGCAGAGCCGGCCAGGGTGGTGATGACGCCGGTGGCCACAGTCACCTTGCGAACCCGGTTGTTATTGGTGTCCGCGATGTAGATGTTGCCGGCGCTGTCCAACGCCACGCCGCGAGGATTCTTGAGTTGCGCGGTGGTGGCCGGAGCGGGGTTGCCGAAGTAGCCCGGGACTCCGGTGCCCGCCACGGTGGTGATGTTGCCGTCGGTGCCCACCTTGCGGATACGGCTGTTCCCGCTGTCCGCGATGTAGACGTTGCCCGCGCCATCCACCGCCACTCCCTCCGCGACATTGAGCTGGGCGTTGGCGGCCGGACCGCCGTCGCCCGAGTAGCCGGCCGCGCTCTGGCCCGCGACGCGCGTGAGAACGCCCGCCGCATCGACCTTGTACACGGCGTTGGCCGCGGAGAAATAGAGATTGCCGAGCCCATCGGCCGCCACCGACGTTGGCCGAGGAAGTGGCGCACTCATGGCCGCGGACGCGGTAGGCGGTACCCCGCCCCCCGCGACGGTCGAAATCAGATACTGCGCCCAGACCGTCCCGCCGGTCACCAGAAGTCCTAGGCCTATCCCAACACTCTTCCTCATCGCTTGCCTCTCCCACGGATTCGGACAGTATTCAGCCTTGACGCGGCACGACGGAATTGCGTTACGCCCACGTAGCCTGACTGTCCAGGATAGCGTGGCTCAGCGGCCACCTGTGGGCCGGGCGCGGGGGGGGGCGGGCCTGGACGCCCGCTGCAGGACTGGAGAGGGACTTGCGGAATTCAGCTCGTCGCGTCCGCGGCGAGAGGTGAAAGGGCTGAAAAGCGGCTGGACGTGCGGAGGCGGATCTGGAGACCCGCTGCAGGACTGGAGTCCTGCCCCACGGGCGGGTTCAACTCACGGTGCCGATCATCAAATGAGCGGGACCGGGGAGCGCCACACGGCGGATCGCGCCGAAGCCCGCCTCGCGCATCCAGGCCGCGTACTCCTCCTGGGTATACGTGTTCCCGTGAGGCGTGCCGACGAGCATGTTGAGCGCGAACATCGCCGCCATGCGCGGCCCGGCCCGGTCGGGATCGAGGATGAAATCCGAAATCACGATGCGCCCGCCGGCCCCCAGCGCGGCGTACGTCTTGGCCACCAGGGCGCGGTTCTCGTCTTCGCCGAGCATGTGGCAGATGGCGGAAATCAGCACCAGGTCGAGGCCCGCGCCGAAGTCGCTGGTTCGAAGGTCGCCCTCCCGCACCGTGACCCGATCCTCGAGCCCGGCCTCCGCGATGTGGCCCCGCGCAATCGGCACCACGCCGCCAACGTCAAGGATCTCGGCGCTGAGCGCCGGATTGGCCTGCGCGAAAGCGATGGAGTACGCCCCGGAGCCCCCGCCGACATCGAGCATCTTCCGTGCGCCCGCCACATCCACCGCTTCCACCACGGCCGTAGCGCGCCGCGAAGCGTTGGCGTGCATGGCGGCGATGAACGCCCCGGTCCAGTCGTCCGTGCCCGCGGAGCGCCGGCCCAGCGTGGTGCCCTTACGCACGCATTCCGTCAACGTGGACCAGGTCTCCCACAGATGCACGGTGTGCATCATGGCCATCCGCACATCGTCCGGCGACCGCCTGGTGAAATGCTGCGCCGTTTCAGGCGTGTTGCGGAACACGCCGGCGCGCTTTTCGACCAGCCCCAGCGCGGCCAGTGCGTTCAAAAGCATGTCGGTGGCCCGCGGGTCGGCTCCGAGAGTCCGGGCGACATCGGCCGCCGCCGCGCCCGCGCCGAGCGCTTCGAACAGGTCCAGTTCGATGGCCGTCAGGAGAATCCGGCTCTCCTGAAACGCCCGAATCCTCAACTCAAGCTCTTCCGGCAGCATGGCTGTCTCCTGTCTCCTTGTTAGCGTAGTGCGTCGCAAATATCGAGCAGTATAGCTGACAGAGGACCAATGGTGGGACAGGCACGAATTTCGCAAAGGCGCCGAGATTCGAGCCAGTCCCGGGTCTGCGGCCAATTCCGATACTCGGCGGAATCTGCGACGCACTACACTAACGACATCGTTCCGGCGGCTGGCTGGCCAGGGCCGCCACGGCTTCGACAATCCGCGCCCGCTGCTCCGGCTTCGCGCTCAGAATCCGGTGCTGGCCGCCCCCGGCGGAAAACGTCGTCACCCCCTTTTCGTTGACGCTGATGCGGCCTTCCGGAGACAGGGTGAAGTAGCCCGCGTCCGGCCAGACGGCGTAGAGGGCGGCCGTGGGGTCCCACAGCGGCTCGTCGTAAGGCATCTTCTGGTAGGCGCGATACGCGTCGGCCAGGGGGTGGTCCGGCACGTAGTGGAAGTCGCGGTCGATGCGGGCGGCGGGATAAGTCGTTTGGGCGCCGAGTTCGAAAGGGCTCACGACGATCGGCGTGGGCCACTCGGCAAACAGCTTCTGGGCGGCCGGGATGTCCTTCTCGATGTTGTACTCGAGCTCCCCATCGTTGAACCGGCCCGCCATCACCACCAGCAGGCGGACCTTCTGCTTCACCAGGTCGCGGCCGGAGAACGGGCTGATCCCGCCCGCGGGCGTATCGAGCAGACGCGCCAGGTTGGTGCTGAAGCCCACCTGAACGATCACCACGCTCGCGTCCGGCTGCCGGTCGAGTGTCTGACGCAGTACGGTTTGAGCGTCTGGCACCGCGCTCTCGGGCGTCACTGTCCGCGGGTAGAGCAAAGCTCCGCCGGGACGCTGCTTGCCGGCGACGACCGCGGTGTAGTTCCCGTCCTCCGGAGTCACGCCGTGGCGCACCATGCCGATGGGAATTCCGGGCCGCCCGTAGTAGGTGTTCAGGAGATCGACGAACGGCGCCGCCCAGCGGTTGTCCTTGGTGATGGTGACGGCCAGGATCCGGGCCTCGCCGCGGGTTTCGAGAGCGTGGAGTGTCGCCAGGGCGATGGCGTCGTCCACGTCATTGCCCATGTCGGTGTCGAAGATGATGCGAACCGGTTCGGCGGCGGCCGCCGTAGCTACCGCGAGCGCCAGTATCGGCAGGATACGTGTCATTGTCTCCCGATTATCGCGCGATCCGGCGCCCAGTTCCGCGCGGGCTGAGGTTGAAAGGGCTGAACAGCGGCGACAGGCACCGCTCGCCACGCGCGCTCGAGACCTATCCCATTGACCAGGCGGGCGTGTCGCTTGGGACAGCGGAGCCAGTCACGGTTTTTCAGCGGGGCCTTCAGTCTGGCGGGTCAATTTCGCAAGTTCTTCTGGAGACCCACGCGGGCTGAAGCCTGCCCTCCGACGTCGCGCACCCATCCCAGGCGTGCTAGTATAGGCTCTTTTGATGGGTCCGGAAAATTACGGCCGGGTCTCGGCTCCGATCGCGAGAGCGTTGGCCGGAATCGAGACCGGGGTGTTAGGGGGCGTGGCCATGTTTGGATGGCTGGCCCTCAGTGCGCTCCTGGACTTTCGTTCGATCTGGACCGCGCCGAACCTGCTGGGTTCGACACTAAGCGGGCAGGCGACGCTCCAGCGCGGTTTCGGCTGGGCAACGGTCTTGGGCCTGGGCCTGCATCTCACGGTCTCGGGCTTGGTCGGGATGACATTCGGCCTGCTGGTGGGCAACACCGCAAGGCGTCTTCGGGTGACCTTGCTGGGGATGCTGACCGGGCTGGTCTGGTTCTATTTTTCCCAGGCCCTGTTTCAGAGAAAGCTGGTGGTATTCGTCACTTTGTACAGTCCGCCGAGGACCTTGCTGCTGGCGCACCTGACGTACGGGCTGGTGCTGGGCTGGTTTCCCAGCGGGCTTCGTTCGGTGACCCGGACCTTCCTCGGGGAGGCGGCCGCCCAGATGCCTGAAACGGATGCGACCCCGGATGCCGTCGAATAGGAAGCATCATCGAATAGTAAGCATCACCAAGCGGTCCCCAGAAGTCGAAGTGCTAGAATAAATGATTCAATCTGCGCAGGATGGCGACCGTCAGGTGAAACGCCGTAAGCTGGCGACACGTCTGAATAGGCGCGCAGAGTGGAGAGGAACTGAGTCTCGATGAGGTTTGACAGGCCCGACGGGTGCCTGTGGGTACTCTTCGTTTGCGCATGCTGCCTGACCGCTAAGGCGCAGTCGCAGCCGTCTCCGCCACAGAAGCCCGACCCACAGCAGCAACAGCAGCAGCCGCCGCAGCAGCAGAGTCCCTTCGAAACGGTGCCCCAGGCGGGGGAAAAGGCGCCCGCGCCGGCGCAGAAGACTCCCGCTCCAGAAGGCCAGAAAGGCCAGAAAGCGCCGTTCGAAACGCCCAAGGAGGCGGCCCCGCCGGCCCCTCCGAGTTCGAATGTCATCGAAGCCATCGAGTTCCGCGGCGCGCGCCGCGTCCCGCAGGACACCCTGAAGGCGATGATCTTCAGCCGGAAGGGCGACCGTTACGATCCCGAGTCTCTGCGCCGCGACTTCATGGCCCTCTGGAATACCGGCCGTTTCGACGACATCCGGATCGAGACCGACCAGGGCACCACCGGTGTCATCGTCCGCTTCGTGCTGGTCGAGCGGCAGGTGATCCGCTCGATCAAGTACGAGGGAATGAAATCGGTGACCCTGTCGGAGTTGCTGGACCGCTACAAAGAGCGCAAGGTGGGCCTGACCGTCGAGTCCCAGTACGACCCCAACAAGATTCAGCGCGCCGTCGTCGTCATCAAAGAGTACGAGGCCGAGCGGGGCCGCCAGTATGCGGAGGTGACTCCGGAACTGCGCCAGATCCCGCCCTCGTCGATCGAGTTGACGTTCGTGGTGAACGAAGGCGCCAAGGTAAAGGTGGGCACCATCGAGTTCACCGGCAACAAGGTCTTCAGCCATCGCCAACTGGTGCGCGTCATGAAGAACCTGCGGCCGATCGGGATTCCCCATTCCATCCTGTTCGAGAACCTGTTCGCGAAGACCTACGACCTCGCTAAGCTGGAAGAGGACAAGTCCCGTATTCAGGACTTCTATCAGACCAAGGGGTACTTCGCCGCCCGCATGCTGGAGCAGAAAGTGACCCTGCGCAACACCAAGCCGGGCTGGTTCCAGATACCGTTTATCTACAAGCCGAAGCCGGGGATCGACGCCGACCTCAACCTGCCGATCGAGGAGGGCCAGCTCTACCGTCTGCGCAATGTGAACTACGTGGGCGTGAAGCTGTTCCGGGTGCCCGAAAGCCTGACCGGGCCGATGTTCAAGATGAAGGCGGGCGATGTGTTTTCCACCGACAAGCTGCGCAAAGGCATGGAGAACATGCGCGACCTTTACGGAAGCTTCGGCTACATCGACTTCGTCCCCGAACCCCTTCCCGAGACCGTGGCGGGCACCAACCAGATCGATCTGACCATCACCGCCGACGAGGGCAAGCAGTTCTACGTCAGGCGCATCGATTTCCAGGGCAACACCACCACCCGCGACAAAGTGATCCGCCGCGAGATTCTGATCGACGAGGGAGATCTGTTCAACTCCAAGATGTGGGAGATGAGCATCCTGCGCCTCAACCAGTTGGGGTATTTCGAGGTCCTCAAGAAAGAGGACGCGGCGCAGATTACGCGCAACCCGCAGTCGAACACCGTCGATCTCACGCTGAAGGTAAGGGAGCGCGGCAAGAACACCATAGGCCTGACGGGAGGCGTGTCGGGCATTGCGGGAAGCTTCGTCGGGCTCAATTACTCGACCAATAACTTCCTCGGCCTGGGCGAGATGCTCTCCGTCGAGTCGCAGTTGGGAACGCGCATCCGGAACGTGACGTTCGGCTTCACCGAGCCATACTTCCTTGATCGGCCAATTCAGACGGGCTTCACCGTCACGATACAGCGGTTCAATTACGACCAGGGCCGCGAAGCGTCGATCCTGTACGGGCAGAACCTGATACCGCTGTTCCAGGCGGAGGGTTCGCAGAACCTGCTGAATTACACGTCCGACACGGTAGGTTTCACGGTATTTGCGAGTTACCCCCTGCGGCGCAGCTTCTCCCGTCTGGGGATCAGCTACGGGTACAGCGTGAGTTCCTACACGCCTCTCACCACCGCGGCCACGACGTATTTCACCTATTCGACGTTCTCTGGCACACTGAGCGGACCGAACCAGCTGACGGGCATCCGGACGAGTGCGATCACGCCTTCGTACTCCTACAACTCGGTGGACAATCCCATGACGCCGTCGCACGGCCACAGCCTGTCGATCTCGGGCTCCATTGCCGGGACCTATCTGGGCGGCAACGTGAACACGTTCCAGCCGTCGATTCAGTTCACCTACTTCCACCCCGCCCTGAAGAAAGGCCACGTGTTCGGAATGCGTTTTCTGGGCACTATGATTTCGGGCTACGGCGGCAAGTCGGCGCCGCCCTTCAACCGCTACTACATCGGCGGCGAGCAGGACGTGCGCGGGTTCGAGATCTGGGGCATAAGCCCGATCGCCTTCATCCCCAGCTCGGCCACGGTCAACGTCTTGAACGCCGACGGTTCCCAGCGCGTGCAGAAGTCCTTCGGTCCGGGCGGCAACGTGACCTACACGAACGCCACCATGACCATCCCGGTCTATCAGGCGATTGCTATCGGCGGCGATACCCAGGCCATCAGCAACTTCGAGTACCGCATCCCGATCTTCGGACCGGTAACGATTGCGGCCTTCTTCGATGCGGGGTGGGACCGGGTGACTTTGCCCTCGCAGCTCACCATAGCCGATTCGCGCCTGCAGCAATTGAACCAGGAGTTTCCGTGGGCGGGGTTCACCAACGAAATCAAGATCGCACCGGGCACGCAGAAGCTTCGGACCTCAACCGGCCTCGAGCTCCAGGTAGTCCTGCCGGTGGTCAACGCGCCGTTCCGCATCTACTACGCGTACAACCCGAGCATCTACAACGGGCCAGTACAGCAGCCGATCGTGGTTGACCGCTCGATGTTCCCGAATTCGGCCAGCTACGCCAATGCGGTAGGCACCATAGGCCAGGGATACAACTACCCGGACCGGCGGACGCAGTTCCGCTTCACCATCGGACGGACGTTCTAGTGTGCTCTGCACCGAACCGCGACCGTCAGGGAGCGGACATACAACCAGAAGTGACGCTGTGCTAACATCAAGACTTTGAAGGAGTTGATTCCGTGACGAAAAGCGTGTTTCGAGCGCCCCTGCTGGCGCTGGGTTTCGGAGTTCTGGCCTTCGGCCAGGCAGTAGCCGCGCCGCCCACCAAGGTTGGCATTCTAAATATTCAGCAAGCGATCGCCCAGACTAAAGACGGGCAGAAGGCCGCTGGCGAGCTCACCACCAAGTACGAGCCGAAGAAGAAGGAACTGGAGCAGAAGCAGGCCGAGGTGTCGCAACTCGAGCAGCAATACCGCTCCGGCACCAACACCATGTCGGACGAGGCGCGGCAGAAACTGGCGCGGGACATCGAACAGCGCCGCAAGCAGTTGCAGCGCGACACCGACGACGCGCAGGCGGAACTGCAGCAGGACCAGGACCGGGTGCTGCAGTCACTCGGCCAGAAAATCATGGTAGTTGTGGATCGCTATGCGGGCGAGCACGGCTTCGCGATCATCCTGGACGTGAGTTCGCCCCAGACGCCGGTTCTCTTCGCTTCCAACTCGATCGATATCACGCGCGAGATCGTCACGCTGTACGATCAGGCCCAGAGCGCCGCCCCGGCAGCGGCCGCGCCGGCACCGAAGGCCGCGGCACCTGCGGCGAAGCCAGCGACGCCGGCACCTAAGCCCGCGACGCCGTCGAAGTAGGCCGGGCTCGGACGGAGGCGGGTCTGGAGACCCGCTGCAGGGCTGGAGTCCTGCCCCACTTTTTCAGCCCCGGCGCCACAGCAGATAGCCGATCAGCGTCTTCCCGTCGATGATGCGGCGGGCCTGGATCATGCGATCCAGGTCCTTCTTGGTGAACCAGCGGCACTCGATTCGCTCGTCCTCCATGGGAGTCGCCTGGCCAGCGGTAAGTCCGGTAGCCAGATAAATGGTCATGGTCTCGGAGACATACCCCGGGCTCGCATAGTAAGTGACCAGCTTCCGCCACGTGCGCGCCCGGTAGCCGGTCTCTTCGCTCAACTCACGCCTGGCGGCGGCGATCACCGTTTCGCCTTCGTCCACACGCCCGGCCGGGAGCTCCCACAGCGATGCGCCCGCCGCCAGCCGGAACTGCCGCACCAGCAGGATGCGGGCTTTCTCGTCGACAGGCATCATCACCGCCGAAGGGCCGTGGCGTACGATGGCGCGCTTGATCCGCAGGCCGCCCGGCTCGAGCGCCTGCTCCTCGTTGACCGAGAAGATCGAGTTCCTGTAACGGGTTCTTGAAGACAGCAGTTTCATCAGTCCGCCTTCACGATGGATACTTTGCCGAAGGTCTCGAGCTGCTTCGAGATCTTCGAGGCGTCGCCGACGGCGACCACCGCAACGGCGTCGGGGCTGATGTACCTGGCCGCGGCGGCGCGGATGGCAGCCGCATCGACGGCCCGCACATGCGCGGTGTATTTCTCCAGATAATCCAGCGGCAACCCCAGCAGTTTGATGGCGGCCAGCTGGCTCGCGAGGCCGTCCTGGGTCTCGAGGCGGATGACAAACACGCCGCTGAGGTAGTTCTTCGCGGTGGCCAGTTCGTCGGCCGAGACGTCCTTGGCGGCGATCTCCCGCATCTCGGCCAGCAGGGCCTGGATGGCGGGAACCAGCACCTCGTTGCGCACCTGCGTGGCCACCGAGAACGTGCCGGAATCCTTCAGCGGCTGGGCCGCGCTGTGCACGTCGTACGCGTAGCCCATCTTCTCGCGGATGTTGGCGAAGATGCGGGAACTGGCGCCGCCGCCGAGGATGGTGTTGGCCACCAGCAACGGGAAATAGTCCTTGTCGGTGCGGGTGACGGCCAGCCGGCCGATGCGCAGATCGGCCTGCACCGATCCGGGCCGATCCACCAGCGTAATCGACTTGCCGGGCGCCGGGAACTTCGCCGCCGGAGCCGCTGGCGTTTCCTTGCGGGCCCAGTCGCCGAAGCGCGCCTGGATCAGGTCGAGCGTCTGTTTGCGTTCCGGAAGCGCGCCCAGCAGGACCAGCACCGCGTTGGCCGGAGCCAGGTACCGGTCGCGGAAGCCCGCCAGGGCGGTGCGATCCAGACGGTCGATGGATTCCGGCGTGGGGTCCTGCCGCGAGTAGGGATGCGGGCTGAAGACGATCTCGGAGAACTTCTCGTCCGCGAGGTAGCCGGCGTCGGCCCGCTGCGCGAGCAGTTCCTGCTTGCGGTTCTGCTTGCGCAGGGCCACCTCGTCCTCGGGGAAGCTGGCGTTGCGCGCGACGTCGGCCATCAGGTCGAGCATGCGCGGCAGGTTCTCCGAGAGCGCGCTGGCGGCGAGCACCATCGAATCCGCGGAGGAGTCGGCGTGCACGCTTCCGCCAATGGAGGCGGCCTCCTCGGCGATCTGCCGCGAGGTGCGATGGGTGGTTCCTTCGGTGAGCAGCGCGCCGGCGGTCTCGGAGAGGCCGCGCAGCTCCGCCGGATCGTACTTCGCCCCAGCCTCGAAGCCCAGGCGGGCGGTCACCATCGGGAAGCGTTTGTCTTCGACCAACAGGATGGTCAATCCATTCGGCAGCCGGGTCTCGAAAACGGGAGGAAGCTTGAAGACCGGCAATTCGGGAGTCTGAGGAGGCTTCGTTCTATCCATGGTCTGACCTTGAATCTCCGCCAGCAACAAAATCGCGCCCGCAACCATCAGGGAGCCGCGCACGTTAGTTCTCCCCGTCCGCGCCAGGGCCGCCGTTAGCGGGCGCGCGATCGTCGCCCGAGGGCACGATGTCGAGCACGGTCCGCTTCGACGGATCGAGATACTTCTTCGCGACGGCCTGAATCTGGGCGGGCGTGACCGCGAGGAACTCGTCCATCTCGGTGTTGATGTAGTCCGGATTCCCGTCCAGCAGCTCGAACTTGCCGAGCAGCGTGGCGCGATTGTGCGAGCTCTGCAGCTGCCTCAGGCGCGCCGACCGGAAATACGTACGGGCGCGTTCCAGCTCCTTCGGATCGACGCCGTCGCGCACGATCTTCCCGATCTCCTCCTCGACCTGCCCGACGATTTGGTCGCCCTTGAAGGCGGGGTTGTAGAGCATCATCATGGCGTACTGCCCGGGGTCCATGTAATCGGTGGCGCTGGCGAACGGCCAGCCCAGATTGGCCTCGTACTGGATCACCGACTTCTTCCCTTTGACCAGGTTGAGCTGGAAGCGCGAACTGTCGCCGCCGGTGAGCAGAAAGTCGAGCATCACAAGCGCGTTGTAGTCGGGCGTGCGCCGGCCGGGCCCGGGATAGCCGATCAGGACAGCGGGAACACGGGCCAGCTTGTCCTTGTACTCCTCAGCGCGCGGCGCGGTCTGCGGAGGCTCGGTCATATCGGGCACCATGGGCAGCGGCTTGGCGGGCATGTCGCCGAAATACTCTTCCACCAGCTTCTTCGCGTCGGCTGCCTGTATGTCTCCCGAGAGCACCAGCACCGCGTTGTTCGGCACATAGTGGCTATGAAAGAAGCGGGCGACGTCTTCCACCGTGGAGGCGTTCAGGTCTTCGAACGAGCCGATCAGCGAATGCGAGTTCTGCCAGTTGCGGTACGAGATTTCGGGCCAGCGATCGACGATTGCCGTCGCGTAGGGCTGGTTGTCGAAAGATAGCCGCCGCTCCTGCTTCACCGCTTCCTTCTGGTTGTCGAGGTTGTCCTTGTTGATGGCCAGCGCCCGCATGCGGTCCGATTCCAGCCACAGCCCGACCGCCAGCTTGTTCGACGGCAGAACCTCAAAGTAATCGGTGTAGTCGGGGTGTGTCGAACCGTTCAGCGATCCGCCATTCGATTCCACCAGGCGGAAATGCGTTCCCTTGGGGGCGTTCTCCGACCCCTGAAACATCATGTGTTCGAAGAGATGGGCGAAGCCGGTGCGGCCCTTCTCCTCCACGCGCGCGCCCACGCCGTACACGATGTAAACCGTGACCACGGGTACGGAACTGTCCGGCGACAGGATGACGCGCAGTCCGTTTTTCAGCTTGTATTTCTCAATCGGGATGCGGAACTCGGACGCACCCGAGACAGCGGCGGCCACGCACAACGCGGCCAGGTAGAAGAATAGAATTCTCATAGCGAATGACCCCGGCAGAGCTTCTCATCGTCCCAGAAGCTGCTGGAACTCTTTTAATCGTAGCGTATTGATTACATCGGACGCTTCGAGCCAGCCACGGCGCGCCATGGTGACACCGTAGCGCATGTTGAGCAGATGCTTGGGGTGGTGCGCGTCCGTCGAGATGACGAAGCGCACGCCGCGGGCCTTGGCCTGACGCAGCAGCGTGTCATGCAGATCGAGCCGCTCGGGGCTGGCGTTGATCTCCATCGCGACCTTGCGCCGCGCGGCTTCGGCGGCCACGCGTTCGAAGTCGAAGGGGAACGCGTCGCGCACCAGCAGCAGGCGACCGGTGGGGTGCCCGAGCGCGCGTATGTGCGGGCATTCGAGCGCGCGCAACAGGCGGTCGGTCATCTCGGCCGCCTCCTGGTTCATGTAGCTGTGCACGCTGCCGATGACGAAATCGAGTTCGGCCAGGGCATCGTCGGTCAGGTCCATCGTGCCGTCCTTGCGGATGTCGCATTCAATGCCGGAGAACACGCGTAACCCGAGACCGCTCTGGTCCATCTCGCGCACACGGCGGGCGAAGGCGACGACGCGGGCCTCGTCGAGGCCGTTGGCCATGGCCAGCGCCTGGGAATGGTCGGTGACGGCGATGTATTCGTAGCCGAGCTCGCGGGCCGCCGCGGCCATTTCTTCGAGCGTGGCGCGGCCGTCCGTCTCGGTGGTGTGCATGTGCAGGTCGCCGCGGATATCGGACCGCTCCACAAGGTGCGGCAGGCGGCCCTCCGCGGCGGCATCGATCTCGCCCTGGTTCTCGCGCAGCTCGGGCGGAATCCACGCCAGCCCGAGTTTCCGGTAGATCTCCTCCTCGGTCTCCCCGGCCACCTTGGCCCCGCCTTCGAGTTGGAACAGGCCGTATTCGCTCAGTGTGTAGCCCATCTTGAGGCAGCGGCCGCGGAGCGTGATGTTGTGTTCCTTGCTACCGGTGAAGTAGAGCATCGCGGCGCCGAAGGTGTCGGCCGGCAGCGCGCGCACATCCACCTGGATCGATTGCAGCCCTACCTTGGCGCTGGCCTTGTTCACTCCCCTTCCGAGCACCTCGCCGACGCGCGGATAGGCCACGAACCGGTCTAGCGCGGCTTCGGGTGCGGCGCCGGTGACCAGCAGATCGAGGTCGCCCACCGTCTCCTTCCCGCGCCGCAGGCTGCCGGCGGGCGTCACCTTGTCCACGCCGGGAGTGTCGGCGAGGTAGGCTGCCAGTTCGCCTGCGAGATCGTCCGCGAAACTGAGCAGGAAGCGGCCGCTGCGGCGGCGGTATTGGGCGATGGAGCGAAGCACCTTCTCTTCGAGCTTGGCGCCCAGGCGCGGCAGCAACCGCAGCTTCTGTTCCTGGCAGATGCGCTCGAGGTCGTCGATGGTGCTGACGCGGTAATGGTTCCAGAGCAGCGCGATGGTCTTGGGGCCCAGTCCCTGGATCTTCAGGAGCTCGAGCGCGGTGGGCGGGTACTTGGTGAGCAGCAGGTCGCGGCGTTCGAACGAACCGCGCTTGACGATCTCGTCGATGGCGCCGGCGAGGCCCTTTCCGATGCCCGGGATTTCGGTGAGCTTGCGCTTCTCGTCTTTGGTGACGTCTTCGATGCGCTCGGGGTAGCTCTCGATGACGGAGGCGCCGTTGCGGTAACTGCGGATGCGGAACGAGTCCTCCGCGGCGATCTCCATGAGATCCGCGGTCTCGGAGAGCAAGCGCGCGATCTCCCGATTCTCCATGCTCCGATTTTCGCACTCTGCCAGGATGCCTCAGGCAGGTCAGGCGAGTCAGCGTGTCAGCGACACCGACACCCCGCACTGGCGCGGCTCCGCCCCCACTTCATCCCAAACATTTTTACCAAAGTATGGTGTCCGATTCTCCAGAATCGTGCTACCGTAGTGTGGCCCAAAGGGAGGGGAAGATGCCCGGCACGGTGAAAGAGGCGCTCGCGCCCGCGAAGACGGAGCAATACCAGCGGCAGATCCTGAGCAAGATACACGACGTTCGCCAGGGGCTATCCGCCAGGCGGGCGGCCGAATTCGTGCAGCGGCCCGAAGAGCCGCTCGACTTCGGCGACTGGTGTCAGAAGAGCCACGACGAATGGCTTTTCGTGAACCAGAACCGGCTCGAGACCGCCGAGCTTCGCGAGCTCGAAGCGGCACTGCGACGCATCGACCGCGGCACGTTCGGCGTCTGCGCGGGCTGCGGCGAGCCCATTTCGGAAAAGCGCCTGGAAGCCGTCCCCTGGGCCAAGTTCTGCATCCCCTGCTACGAGCGCGCACTGCGGGAGCAAGAAGAGTAGACCAGTTCACGGGCCGCGACCGGCCATTCCGGAAAGAGGAATTCGAAACCCGCAGCCAGCAGCCCACGGCCCCCTGTCTTTGAGGTGCGGACCGCCATGGTGGTTGTTCAGAACTGGAGGTCAGGCGGCGGTGGCCCGGCTGGATGTGTCGGCGATCCCAAAGCGGCGGCGATACTCTCCCGGCGAGAGCCCCAGGATGCGGCGGAAGACCTTACGGAACGCGCCCTGGTCCTCATAGCCGACCGCCCAGGCGATCTCGTTGATCGTCAGCGCCGAGAACTCCAGCGCCTCGCGCGCCTTGTCGATGCGCAGGTGCTGCACGTATTCGACCGGCTTGAGCCCGGTGGCCTGCCGGAACCGGCGAAGAAACGTCCGCTCGCCCAGTTTCGCGCAGGAGGCGAGTGCCGCCACGGTCAGGCTCCCGGCATAGTTGAGCTGAAGCCAGTGTTGGATCTGGAGAATGGCGTCATCCCCATGATGCAATCGGGGAGCGAAGCTGGAATAGAAACGCTGCTCGCGGCCCGCCGCATCGACGACAAAGAAGCGCGCGGTGGCCAGCATGACGCTGGGACCCAGCCACCGGTAAATCAACCGGAGTCCGAGATCGACCCACGCCATGACCCCACCGGTGGTGATAATGTCGCCGTCATCGACAATCAGCTTGTCGCGATTGACGCGGATCTCCGGGAATCGCTGAGCCAGCCGGTCCGCGTGAATCCAGTGAGTGGTGGCGGTTCGTCCGTTGAGCAGCCCGGCGCCGGCAAGAAGAAAGGCTCCGGAGCAGATGGAGCAGAGGACCGTGCCCCGAGCGTGTTGGGCCACGATCCACCGCGCATGGGATGCGAATGCGTCGCCGCACGGCTCGGAATCGAGACTGGGCGGCACGATTACGGCGGCCAGCGGTTCATGCCCGGCGCGGTGCGTGTCGAGAACGCGTTCGAGTTGTCCGCTCTCGGGGTTCGATTGCCAGTGACTGATCCTCAGGGCTCGTGAGGCCGTCCCGCCACGCTCCGCGCTCAAACGATTGGCGACCGTGAAGAGGTCGGTAAGGCCGTCGATTGCGGCGGTCTGCGCGCCCGGATAGACAAGCAACCCGATCTCGGCGAGGTCTTCGTTGTCAGTTCTGCCCCGAACTCTGTCAGTTGCGCCCATTTCCCCGCCGCTCCGTTTGGGCTTGAATCAGAGAAGGATGGTACAGGTGCGGAGCCCCTCGTGTCATCTGTATTTTAACGCGATCCAGGAGGTGTCACCGTGAGCACAATTGTCACCAAAGACGGCACGGAGATTTACTACAAGGACTGGGGCACTGGCCAACCCGTGGTCTTCAGCCACGGCTGGCCCCTGAGCGCCGACGCTTTCGAGGACCAGATGGTGTTTCTGGCCGCGCGCGGGTACCGTTGCATCGCGCACGACCGCCGCGGCCATGGCCGGTCAAGCCAGCCCTGGAACGGCAACGATATGGACACCTACGCCGACGACCTGGCGGCTCTGGTCGAAAAACTCAACCTGAAGAACGCGATCCACGTGGGCCATTCCACTGGCGGCGGCGAGGTCGCGCGCTACATCGGCCGTCACGGCACAAAGCGAGTGTCCAAGGCGGTGCTGATCAGTGCTGTGCCGCCGCTGATGCTGAAGACCGCGGCCAATCCCGCGGGAATGCAGATGGAGGCATTCGACCAGCTCCGCGCGGCTGTCGCAGCCGACCGCTCGCAGTTCTGGAAGGACCTGAGCGCACCGTTCTACGGCGCCAACCGGCCCGGAGCGAAGGTCTCGCAAGGCCTGCGGGACTCCTTCTGGATGCAAGGGATGCAATGCGGCTACCCTGCCTCCTATGAGTGCATCAAGCAGTTCTCCGAGACCGACTTCACGGAGGATCTAAAGAAGATGGACGTGCCGACGCTCATCCTCCACGGCGACGACGACCAGATCGTTCCCATCGGCGCCGCGGCGCTGCAGTCGTCCAAGATAGTGAAGGGCGCGACTCTGAAGGTGTATCCGGGCTTGCCGCACGGCATGTGCTCTACCGCCAAGGATCAGATCAACGCCGATCTGCTCGCGTTCTTCGGGAGCATGGCGCGAGCGGCCGGGTGAGTGACGGAGCACCGACAAGAGGACAATCGTCCTGATCGGCACCTAACGGAAATCGTGCGACACCGGCTCAGTCGTCCATGCAGGCAGCGCTTCGATATGGCTGGCCTTCACCGAGACCACGCCGTCTACGTTCTGGAGCGCGCCCTCGATGAACAGGAATGGCGCGCCCACCAGCGTCAGGCGGTATTGCTCGAACACGTCCGGGGTGACGATGATGTTCGCGATTCCGGTTTCGTCCTCGAGGCTGAGAAAGACGAAACCGTGCGCCGTGCCGGGGCGCTGGCGCACGATGACCGCGCCGCCCACACTCACGGGGCGGCCGTTCCGCATCCGGTGAAGCTGGGCGGCGGGAGTGGCTCTGCGCTCGTTCATCTCGGCGCGGCGCCAGGCCATGGGATGGCGTCCGATGGTGACGCCGGTGCCTAGGTAATCGGCGCGCAGGCGTTCCTCGGGGGTCATGGGTTTTAAGGGTATGCCGTCCGCTCCCTCACGGTCGCGGTTCGGTGCTGAGGGGGTCTCCAGCAGCGGGCCGATGGCCTGGATCGCTCTGGCCGATTCCCACATCGCACCGCGGCGGCCGGCCGCCTCCAGAGAGTTCAACGCGCCGACAGCGGCCAGCTTGGTCAGCTCGTCCTTGCGTAGTTCGGGAACGCGGCGCACCAGGTCGTCGATGCTTGCGAAGGGGCGCCGGCGCACGATGGCTTGCCCCGCTTCCTCCCGCAGTCCGCGCACATAGCGCAGGCCCAGGCGCAGGGCGGGCATCTCGAGCGTGCAGAGCCAGCCGGAAACCGCCACATCCACCGGCTTCACTCTCAGCCCGTGCCGTTGCGCGTCTTTGATGAGGGTGGAGGGATGATAGAAGCCCATCGGCTGGTTGTTCAGCATCGCGGCGGTGAAGGCGGTCAGGTAGTGGGTCTTCAGATACGCGCTGGCATAGGCCAGCAGAGCGAAGCTGGCCGCGTGCGATTCGGGGAAGCCGTAAAGCGCGAAGGACGCGATCGCCTGCACGATGGTATCCTGCACCGGGCCGGTGATCCCGTTACGTTCCATGCCGGCGCGCAGCCGGACTTCGATCTCCTGCATCTTCGCTTCCGAGCGCTTGTGGCTGAAGGCGCGCCGCAGTTCCTCGGCCTCGCCGCCGCTGAAGTTCGAGGCGATCATCGCCATGCGCAGCAACTGCTCCTGGAAAAGCGGCACGCCCAGAGTGCGGCGCAGCACGCGCTCGAGCGAAGGGTGCAGGCATTCGGCAGCCTCGCGCCCCTGCCGCCGCTTCAAATAAGGATGCACCATCTTGCCCACGATCGGGCCGGGACGGATGATACCCACCTGCACCACGATGTCGTAGAAGCGCTCGGGCCGCATGCGCGGCAACACCGCCTGCTGGGCGCGGCTCTCCACCTGAAACATACCGATCGTATCGGCACGCTGCAGCGCGGAGTAGGTTTCGGGATCGTCCGGCGGCAGTTGCGCCAGATCGACCTCCTCATGGTAGGACTCGCGTATGCGCGCCAGAGTCTCTTCGAGCACCGCCATCATGCCCAGGCCGAGCAGGTCCACCTTGACCAGGCCGAGGTCGGCGCAATCGTCTTTATCCCACTGGACCACGACGCGGCCCGGCATGGTGGCCGGCTCGAGCGGCACCACGGAATCGAGTTGGCCCTCGCAAATGACCATTCCGCCGGAGTGCTGGCCGAGGTGCCGCGGCAGATCCTGCACGCCGAGGTACAGCTCGAGGAATTTGCGTATGCGCGGATTCGCAGGATCCAGACCCGCATCGCGGAACTGGCGCTCGGCGGTGTATTGCGGGTCCTTCCATTCCCACGCGCGCGCCAGGGCGGAGAGGCGTCCGAGCACGTCTTCGGGAAACCCCAGCACCTTGCCGACCTCGCGCGCGGCGGAGCGGCCGCGGTAGGTGATGACGTTGGCGGTCATGGCGGCGCCGCGGCGGCCGTAGCGATGGTAGACATATTGAATCACGCGCTCGCGCTGATCGCCGCTGGGCAGATCGAGGTCGATATCCGGCCACTCGCCGCGCTCTTCGGACAGGAACCGCTCGAACAGCAGGTCCATGCCGACCGGGTCCACCGCCGTGATCCCCAGCGAGTAGCAGACCGCGCTGTTGGCCGCCGAGCCGCGGCCCTGCGCCAGGATGCCGTTGTTCCGGCAGAACTGCACGAGGTCCCAGACGATGAGGAAGTAGCCGGCGAGGCCGAGCTTACCGATGAGCGCCAGCTCGCGCTCGATCTGCCGGCGCGCGCGCTCGTGATACGGCTGGTAGCGGCGGCGGGCGCCCTCGTCGGTGCGCCGTGCGAGGAACGAATTCATGGTCTCGCCTTCGGGCACCTGGTATTTCGGAAACTCGTAGCCGAGATCGGTGAGGACGAATTCCAGCCGCGAGGAAAGCTCCACCGTGTTGGCGATGGCATCGGGATGGTCCGCGAAAAGGCGCGCCATTTCGAGGGCCGGCTTCAGGTGACGCTCGGAGTTTCTGGCGAGCAGGCGGCCCGCCGCGTCGAGCGTGGTCTTGTTGCGGACCGCGGTGAGAACGTCGAAGGTCTCGCGCTCGGCGGCCGTGGCGTGGCAGACGCCGTTGGTGGCCAGGAGCGGAACGCGCAGGGAGCGGGCCCGCTCCACCAGCGCCTGGTTGCGCGCCTCCTCTTCCCGATCCATGTGGCGCTGGATTTCGGCATAGACGTCGCCGGGGGCGAAGGCGTCGAGGAGCCAGGGGAGATCGTGGTCCAGGCCGGCCAGGCAGACCAGACCCTCCGCGTGTTCGGCGATCTCCTCGCGCGTGGCCGCGCCTTCGTACTTCTTCGCGCGCAGCTTCATGCGGGTGATGAGGTGGCACAGGTTGCGGTAACCGACCCGTGTGCGGACCAGCAGCGGGTATACCGTGCCGTCGGCGCAGGTGACTTCGGCGCCGATGTGCGCGCGCACCTCCGCCTTCTTCGCCGCGAAATGGAATCGAGGCGCGCCGTAGAGTCCGTCGCGATCAACCAGCGCCATGGCGGAGAAACCCATTTCCGCGGCCGCGCCCGCAAGCTCTTCGGGAAGCGAAGCGGCGCGCAGGAAGCTGAAGGCCGAGCGGGCGTGGAGCTCGACGTAGCTAGGCCGCATTAGCACCGACTCCTGGGGCCAAGCGTCGGCTGGAGAGCCGACGCGGCAGGCTGGAGCCTGCGCCACGAGGGCCTAGTCATACGTCCCCTCGACGAACCAGGCGCCGTCGTAGCGGTCGCGGTAAAGCAGATAGAGCGCTCCGTCGGAGAGGGCGACATCCCACTCGTCGCGCGACCAGGCGTCCTTGATCCACCAGTCGCCCGAGGTGCGCCACGGCCCGGCGGATTCTAGCACCCGCCCGTGCACGCCGGCCGCGACCACCCGCGCCGGCCGCCCGTCCGGCGCCTCGACCTTGGCCCGCAGCGCAGGCCGGAACAGGCGCAATACCGGGGACAGCGTACTCTGTCCCAAATTTCCCGCAGCCCCAAAGCGCACCACGCGGAAGCTGCGCGGGCGGTGTGTGTCCATCAAGTCGGGCGATCCGGCGTTACCCTCGCCGACCAGCTTCGCAATGCGCGCCAGCGTCAGCTCCAGCTTTTGCGGCTCCGGCGCCAGCGGGATGAACAGGCCGTGCTGCACCACGCGCGGATTCACCGCCTCTGCCGAAAGCGCGACTGCCGTGACAGGCGCGCCGGGCGGATGCATTTCCAGATCGAGAGAGAGCAGTTTCAGAAAGGTCACGGCGGACCGCATGGGATAGGGAAGGCGCAGCACACGCTCATGGGGAGCGGCGCCCGCGAGCGACAAACTCAGCTTTAATTCGTGGGCCGCGAGTCCGCGCGACTCCAGGCGCGCGCAGAGATCGTGAAGCAGCCGGCCGAGGAGAAACGCGAGCGGCTCGAGCAGCGTGAGCGAATGCTCCAGCTCGATCGACTCCGCAAAAGGCGGCGCCGGGTTCGAAGGCACAAGAGGACGGCTGCCCGCGCCGCGCGCCAGCCTCTGCAAATGCACGCCCTCCTCGCCGAGCCGCTCGGCGACGCCGTCCTCTGGGAGCGCGGCAAACTCGCCAAACGTGCGTATGCCCCACAGCGCGAGCGTGAGCGCGATCTCTTCGTGCGGATCGAGAAGCGCAACGGGAAGGGCGGCCTCCCGCCCCGGCTCCATCACGGTGACGCCGGTGAAACCGCGCGCGCCGTGGACCGCAAGGTCGGGATTGTCCGCTACGGCGACGTTCACCGCCAGGCCCAGGTCAGCCGCGCGGTGTGCGATGGCATCGGCAATTTCCCGCGGCGAGCCGAACAGATGCGTCAGGCCGTCAATCGAGATGAGGGCGGTAGAGGGCGAAGTCTCTTCGACGTAGGGCGAGAAGTCCGCCGCGCATTGGACCAGCAAAGCGAGGTCCGGCCCGGATGGGGAATCGACCGCCGCGAACATGACTCACCCCGCCAGCCCGATGGGAACCGAAGTCCCCGCCGACGCCGCCCGGAACCGCGCGCTCCGCAGCAATCGGGAGCAGCCGGCGATGCCGGACCAGGCTACGGTTTCGCGGCGCATCTCCAGAACCAGGGACGCGCAGGATTTCAGCGTCTGCTCGCGCTCGACCAGCAGCATGACGGTGGGAGTATCTTCGATGGCGCGCCGCAAGCGATACCACGTCGCCAGTGGGATGCGCCGCGCGACGCCTGGCGTCACGTCGCCCAAATCCAGCGTCACCAGACCGAATCCGCCGGCTTGCACCAGCATGTCGGCAGCTTTGAGGGCGTGTTCGGGATTGCCGCCGCACCGCACCCAGAGCAGGCGTGAAAGGTCAACGCCCAGGGCTTGGGCCGATGCGGGATCGAATGTGTCGCCGGCATCGGCGAGCGCACAGATTTCTTCGCGCGCGGCCGCGGCCGACAGCATGGAAGCCATCAGGCTAGTGCGTCCGCTCGAAGCCGGGCCGTGTATCTCGGTGATGGCGCCGCGCGGCAAGCCGCCGGTAAGGGCGTCGAGAGTGGGGATGCCTGTCGAGACGGACTCGCGGGCAGGGCGGGTGCGCCAGTTGAGTTCGGCGCTGAATCGGCCGCCCAGGACAGACTCGAGATCGGCGCGGAGGAGAGCGGAGGATTTCATGGGGGTCCGTTATTCGCCTTTTGTTCGCCTATTTATATTGTGCGGCGAAGGCGAGTGGAAGTCAAGGAGGAGGGTTGGCGGTGACGGTGCGCATCATGCTATAAAGGTTGAGGTCCACACGGTAACGGGCGCGTAGCTCAATTGGCAGAGCAACTGACTCTTAATCAGTAGGTTGAAGGTTCGATTCCTTCCGCGCTCACCACAGAAAACAAAGCACTTAGCATTTTCAGCCCAGCCCCAAAACCGCGTTTTGTCAGCAGTTTTGTCAGCAGACTGGCGTGGGTTTGGGCAGCAGCGGGCCGTTTTCTTGTCAGCAAAAAATCAGTCCCGCCTTCCGGGGCACAGTTCACCCCCCTCGGATCGGCGCTATGGCGTGCCGGTGCCCAGATCCTGACAGACTGCGTCCACGAAGGAAGGCACGGCCTTCCTCAGGACGGCCAGTTGCTCCGGGAGTGTTCGGCCGAGGTTCCTGGCTTGCGCGTGGAGCTTGTCGATCACCACCGACGGGTTGAGGTCATATTGGGACTTCAGAAACGCACTCGGCCCCTGAACCTCAATGTCCCAAGGCTCGGTAGCAGCGGCTGGGAAGTGCCGCTTGTTGTAGGTGACGATCAAGGGGGAGCCGCACTTCACCGCGGCGGCCAGCACATGGCCGTCGCCCAGGTCATTGGTCATCCGATCGATCAGAGGCTCGTGCCCCGTAACCCAGGAATCACCGAAGTGCTCGCGCAACTGCGCGACGAGGTATGCGGTTTTTTCGGCCGACAGCCCAATCCGGCCCTCGAGATTACGAACAACTTCGCTGATGATCGTCTCGGACCAGCGAGGCACATAGAGGCGAGGATGCTCGGCGAGCCGCAGGAGCGTGTCACGGAGTGGCGCCGGGATCAGGACGCACGCGTCCAGGACCACGAGGAAATCCGCGGTCACTCGTCCTCGGACCCTTCGGGAAGGAGCACGCGATCATAGGTTCCCGATTCCATTTCGGTGCGGGCCATGTTGTTGATCGCCGCGTGCCGGGCGGTATCGCGCCTGCGCTTGTAGTCCAGCAGATCCCGGAGATAGATCCGGCGGTGAGAGCCAACCATGTGGAAGGGAATGTCGCCACTCTCAACCCGCTTTACGAGGAAGGGGCGCGAAACGCCCAGGATGTTGGCGGCTCGTTGTGTGGTGAGCTGTTGATGCTCCGGCACAATCGAAATCGCTCTTCCAGACTGCAAGTTCTTCAGGATCAGAAGGAGGAGGTCGTGGACCGGCTCTGGAATGGCAACCTGGTGTCCATCTGGTCCGACCAGGCTGGCTTGGCCGCCCTGAATCAGCCGGCGGAGATCGCGGATCTGCCTCTCCTGCGCTTGCGGTACCGAGATCGGTTCAGTCAGCATTCGTTCCATGGCTGCCCTCAACACGATCCTACCATATACGAAATAATCGAAACAAGTGAATTTTACGAACAGACTCTCGTCCCCATGTCGACTTTGCCCCATTAGCCCGCGAGGTCGCTTTTGTCAGCGGCCGTTCGGTTGCGGGCCCGGCCCCTCTTACCGGAGCTGGCTCCCCTTTGATCGATCCGGATGACGTTCGAGTCCACTGCGGCCTTCGGCTCTTCCACCCGATTGCCAAACAGGCGCTCCATCCGCTCCGACGACTCCTGGTCGGAGCCCTCGAAGAGGTGACCGTAGGTGTCCATGGTCAACTTGATGGAGGAGTGTCCCAGTCGCTCCGCGATCTTCTTGGGATGCACACCCTCCGCGATCAGAAGCGAGGCGTGCGTGTGGCGCAGATCGTAGAATCGGATCTTCGGCATTTTCGCGTCCGCCAGGATCTCATGGAAGTGATGGAGAACATTTGAAGTATCGAGCGGCGTTCCTCGGCCCGAGGTGAAGACAAAGCCGCCCTCGCGCCATTCATCGTCGGCCAGCGCTTTCGCTTCTTCCTGGCGCTGCCGCTGCTGGCAGAGGGCGGTCACCGTTACCGGCGGGATCTCGATTGTGCGGCGGCTCGCCGCAGTCTTCGGTGGCTGCAATGAATAGGCTTCCTGGGTCTCGCGCTCTGAGCGGCGCCGCTTGCTCCGCTGCAGGGCACGTTGAATCGTCAGTTTGCCGCGGGCAAAATCGATGTCGGGCCACTGCAGTCCGAACAGCTCCCCTTGCCGCATGCCGCTTGTAAGCGCAAGCACGTACAAAGCTTCGTAGCGATCTCCACGGACGGCCTCTAGGAAATGCTTCGCCTGATCTGGGCTGAGGAATCCTATCTTCGAGTTCTCTCGGGCTTTGCGCCTCTTGGCCGCCCGCATTCGCGAGGAAGCGGGATTGGCCACAATGAACCGCCAATCCACGGCGAACTGGAGCGCCCGCCGCAAGACTGCGAGCGCGTACTCAATTGTTCTGTTGGCGAGTCCTCTGGCACGTAGCGTTTTGAGGAACTGATCTACAATGCGCGGCTCCAAGCAATCCAGACGCGCCGATCCAATGGCAGGAACTATATTACTATCAATGTGATAGCGATAGTCCTGCCAAGTCGAAGGAGAAATGCCGCCTTCCGTCTTGTAGAAGTCTAGGAAACCTCGGAGGAAGGCCTCAAGAGTCTGCGCACCAGCATCGGGATCAACGCGGTGTTCTGAGCTTTGGAGCTTTTCTTCAGCCTTCTCCAGTGCTTCACGCTTGGTTTTGGCTACGACTGAACGCCGCTTGCCGTCTGGAAAGCGGTCGCGCGGCAGGTCAACCCGGAAATACTGTTCGCCACCACGTTGGACTTTGAAGGCCTTCACCAGAACCGCCTCTTTAGGAACCATACCAGACCTTTGTCAGCAAATAATCAGTATGTTCGAGAGTAGGTAGTGAGCGGGAAAGCCGGCTTCCTCGGAACTCCCGCCAACTCTACGCCGCGTTCCTCCCAGGCCGCGTGTTTCGACCGATCCATTCCTCCAAGGCGCGAGACGGAACGCGAACGGAGCCACCGATCCTAACGATCGGCAGTACGCCGTCGTGCATCAACCGATACACCTTGGCGCGGCTCAAGCCCAGCTTCGCCTGCACCTGCGAGGCCTTCAGCAAGCGATCACCGTCCGCGAGCGATGGGATCCTAGGCGGTGTCGCGGTATCTGAAGACCGCCTATCGCGTGCCGCGAGACTGTCACGTCGGTTGGCCTCCTCGATTGTCGCCAGTTGTTGTTCACCCATTTCGATTCCTCCCTGAGGTTCGATACATCCCTGATCTTGTAGGCCGCGAGGTCTCGGTCGCCAGGAGGCCGTAGCCCTCCGGTTCGTGCCCAGGAGTCGTCCCGCCTCTAGCGGCTTTTTCCATCCTCCGACGCATTCCCGCCACTGATGACGCTCCGTGCGACATCTCAGTAGTAAACGGAATCTCAGGCGCTGTCAAAACTCCAATGTCCCCGCCGACGATGCGTGCCGACGATGCGGGAGCGGTGGGACATCACCTTGCTCGACTGTAGTGTGGCGTCTCGATCACGGGGCACGACGGATATCGCCGAGAACTTTTTCCGAGTTGAGGCAATTGGCCGGATTTTCGGTCGATAGCGCCAAGAGCATTTTTCGGCCACCGAGGCCCAGGTGCGCCCGGGGATCGGTCTCGGACTTGGGGGCGCCCGATAGCACCGAGAACATTTTTCGAGTTGAACAAGCGATCCTCGGATTGACGGTCGATAGCTCAACGAACATTTTTCAGGAGCCGAAACCTGAGCACGATCTCGGACTGGTGCAGGAAATGTTTTTCAGCCTCGACGGACCTCGTTCGCCGGGCCGATAGCTCTGCGAACATTCTTCAGGTCGCCTGGAGCGCGCCGGAACCCGCGGACCGCCGGAGTGCACACGCGGCTCACCCATGACGGGAAGAACTTGGAACGGCGAGATCGTTCCCATAGAATCGGGCCAGAGGAAAGTCGGTGTTCTCGTCGATCGAGGATCTCGGCAGGCGTTTGGTGGCGGCGAAGTACGTCATCGATCCCGTCGCGCTGCAGGTGGTGTTCCTGGCGGCGCACATGCAGAAGCCGATCATCGTCGAGGGTCCGCCGGGCTGCGGCAAAACGGCTTTGGCACAGGCGGTCGCGAATGCGGCCGACACCGTCATCGAACGACTGCAGTGCTATGAAGGCATCAACGAGGAGAAGGCGATCGGCAAGTTCGACACCGCCCTTCAAAAGCTGTTCCTGGAGATGCAGGCGGATCGGCTGCAGAAGGAGTGGGAGGTGATCAGGGGCAGCCTGCACACCCTCGATTTCTTCGTCCAGGGCCCACTGCTTCGATCCCTTCTCCACGAGAAGCCCTGTGTACTGCTGATCGATGAGGTCGACAAGGTGGATGAGGGATTCGAAGCGCTGCTGCTGGAAATTCTCTCCGAATGGCAGATCACGATCCCGAAGATGGGCACCATCAAGCACCGCACGGTCCCGTTCGTGATCCTCACTTCAAACGAGGTTCGCCGGCTCGGCGACCCATTGCGGCGCCGTTGCTTCTACCTCCGGATCGAGTTCCCAACCGTAGAAAGGGAGGTCGAGATTCTGCATGTTCGCCGCACGACGGCCAATCCAGAACTGAGGCGCACGATCGCCGGTCTCGCCCACGCCCTTCGAGGGTGGCAGATGGAAAAGCCGGTGTCTATCGCTGAGATGCTCGAGTTGGCCCAGGCCTTGGAGATCCTGGGCTTTGACGACATCACGCCTGAGATGCGAGACGTGCTCCTGCCCCTGGTGGCAAAGACGGACTCCGATCGAAAGCGGCTGCTGCTACGGGACGGCTTCGCCTCACTCGTTTTCGATTCGCACAGGTACGCCGAAGCGGCGGTGGAATCATGACGGTTGGCTTGAGACTGGCATGTCTGTTCGTGGCCGGCGCGGTTGCCGGTCTCGGACAGGCCGACGAACGCGCAGTCGCGATGCGATGGGCCGACTACTACGCAGCTTCGTACCGAGTTCCACGCGAACTGGTCCACTCGATCATCGAGGTGGAATCCGGCTGGCAGCCGCGCGCGGTATCGAGCAAGGGCGCCGCCGGGCTTATGCAGCTCATGCCCGCAACAGCGGCGACGTTCGGCGTGACGAACCGCTTCGAGATTGCGCAGAACATCCGGGGCGGCGTCGCGTACCTGTCGCACCTTCTGAGGTTGTTCCAGGGGGACGTGCGCTTGGTCGCGGCGGCGTATATAGCTGGCGAAGAGCGGGTTCTTTCGGCCGGACTGGCATACTCGAATGCCGGAGTCTTTGCATACGTGACCAAGGTGACAGCGTTGTACCGCGCGAAGCGGTTGAAAGGTGGTTCGCCATGAGGGTCTTCAAAGCACTCCTGCTGGCCATCCCAGCGTTGAACTTGGCGGGGCAGGTACAGCCTCAGGTTGTCGGCCAGCAAATCCGCGACGGCCAGGTGACCACGGTTTTTCTTGCTCCGCGCTATACGACAGCGATCCGCATGCCGGAGCCGGTCAACTCGGTGGTTGTGGGCGACCCTGCGTCGTTTTCGGCGGAGTATTCGGATCGTGAGCCGCAACTTGTGTTCGTCAAACCCATCACGACCAAGCCGGCGCAAACTAATCTGCTCATTTCAACGACTCGAGGGGCGCAGGTGAGTCTTCTGCTGGTGAGCCGCGGCGAGCCGAAGGCGGACCAGCAGGCGGAAGTCGATTTCCTGATGCGGTAAAAGCCAACGGAACAGTTTATCGTGCAGCCCGCCGACATCCCTTCGGCGACTGTCCCGCAAACAGCGACGCTTGCCAGTGCGCCGGCGGCACCCGCTAGCCCGAGGCGAGCGGAACGGACCGCGCTCGATGATCTTCTTGAGCGTCAGCGCCGGGCGCCGCTGCCCGTTCTGTACGGCCAGAAACCCGGCATCTCGCCGCCCGCGAAGGAGCTTATCAAGACCGGCGTAAGCGAGGTCATCGATGAAGAGGACCGAGGTGGTCGTGCTCTTCTCGGTGGTGAACGCGGAGAACCATGCGGTGGAACTCATGCCGCCGCAGATTCAACTGGGCGGGTTGAGGAAGCGGAGCAAGCTCATCCGCAGGTCACGCTGGTCGACGTCCGAACAACTGCCGGTGACGGACTTCCGTCTGAGCCGGCGCCGTTTAGGGCCGGGCGAACGATCGCGACGGCGTGGTGGTCTTCCGACCTTTCGGGAGGTCGCCCATGACGGACGATGAGACGAGCCTGTCGAGGCGCAGCCTGAAGAGCAGCCGCGCCCTGCGGGTGGGATCGTGCAACAGATCTGGAGGCGAATCCAGGAGGAGCGCAATCGCCCGAAGCGGGTCGAAGTCACGCCCCGCGGCCGGAACAACATGGATCGCAGCAAGGCTTTCCTGGTGCTTGCGACTACGGTTGTTCTGGCCGGCTTTGCGTTTCTCGCTCTATTCTCCACATCCGGCGCGGAGAAGCGGGCGCAGGAGAGACGGACCAAGCCGAACCTGGGAAGGCCCGAGGCCGCGGGACGGCGAGGCGGTCGGTCGACCTCGGATGTTCCCCTCCTCAGCGCCGACCAGTCAGACGGTGATGCCGACCTGGGATCAGTTGAGCCCTGACGACATTCTGGCGACCTCACGCAAGGGGAACCAGTACGCGCTGAGCAACGCGCCCACAGTGAACGACCCCGCCCTGAACGCATATCGGCGCCAGAATGAGGTCACCTACACCTCGGTTCCGGCAGCGCCAACCCCGGTTCCTCTGCCGCCCGCCGATGATTCCGAGGCACTGAAGAAATCGTCACTCGTGTTCGTCCGCAACACGACGTCGACGTCTGGCCAGCCGGGGGCGACGCAGCAGCCAGCGTTCATCGAGCGGAAAGGAGCCTCGACGCTTCT